>NZ_JACHMN010000003.1:1200000-2400000 GCF_014204945.1 Allocatelliglobosispora scoriae | reverse complement strand
GGGCCGCCGGGTGCTCGGATGACCGCCCCGCTCGCTCGCGTACCGAAGGACGCCCACGGCTGGCTCCGGCTCGTCACCGGCGAGATCGTCGAGGTCACGGCGACCTCCGGCGGCCACCGGACCAGCACCACCCGGCACCGGCACCGGGCCGAGGCCGGCGTCGCCACGACCGGCGGGACCGGCCGGGCCACCACCACCGACGCCGGTGCCGACGCGCTGCGCCTCGCCGTCACCCGGGCCGCCGCCGCGGTGGTGCCCGGCCGGGTGCGGCCGCCGGCACCGCCGGAGACCGCCGAGTCGCACGACTTCGCCGACCCCCGCCCCTTCACCCCGGCCGAGGTCGCGGACCAGGTCACCGCGCTCGCCTCGCTGCTGGCGGCCGCGACCGTGCCGGATCTGCGCTGGACGGTCCGGGCGCACACGGCCCGCGAGACGTCCCGCCGCACCGACACGGCGGGCATGGCGGTGGTCGAGGAGACGACGAGGGCCTGGCTGCACGCCCGCCTCACCACCCCGGCCGGCGCGGTCACGATCACCGGCGGCTTCGCCCGCCACCCCGCCGATCTCGATCCCGCCGAGATCGCCGCCGCGGCCCTCGCCGCCCTCGCGACCGGCAAACCCTGGTCGAGTCCCCTTCAGCCGGACCTCGTCACCTGGTCCCCCGCCG
Source organism: Allocatelliglobosispora scoriae (assembly GCF_014204945.1). Lineage (NCBI taxonomy): Bacteria > Bacillati > Actinomycetota > Actinomycetes > Micromonosporales > Micromonosporaceae > Allocatelliglobosispora > Allocatelliglobosispora scoriae. The sequence continues at coordinate 2,399,333 of NZ_JACHMN010000003.1, read as the reverse complement.
CCACGGCCCGCCTCCTCACCCTGCTGACCCCACGCCTGCTCTCCCCCACTCCAACCCCCGGTCCCGCTCCAACTTCCGGTCCCGGCCCCGGCCCCAAGATCGCCGCAACTCTTCAAGAGTTGGTCCTATCGGGGGAGCAGCAGAAGGCAGCCGCGAGCGTCGCGCCGATCGAGGACGCGCCGGGCGCCGGGCACTCGCGCCCCGCCCCGGCGAGCGCGGTCACCCTGGTGGACGACCCGTGGCACCGGACCGGACCGCTGTCGTCCACATTCGACACCGACGGCTTCCGCACCGCGCGGCGTCTGCTCATCGACCGGGGCCGTCACCAGCCGCCGCGCGGCAGGACCGGCCCGGCGACGAACCTCATGCTCGCCCGCCACGGCGATCAGGCACCGCCCGGCGACTGCCTGCGCATCGACGAGCTGCACGACGCCGCCCTCGGCGGTGCCGACCGCGACACGATCCACGCGGGCTTCACCGGCGGCCGGATCACCGGCGGCCGCACCCATCCCGTACGCGGGCTGCTCGCCATCACCGTCACCGACCTGCTGGCCGGCGTGCACGGGGTGGCCGGCCCGGCCAGGTTCCTGCTGGACCTGGCCGGGGCCGACGCCGCCACGCTGCTCACCGCTCCCGGCGCCCGGCTGCGGCTCAGGCTGGGGTGATCCGCAGCTGCCGGGTGATGGTCGGATCGGTGATCGCCGTGTCCTTCGCCAGCAGCATCGCCTTGCTGAGGATCACCGCGAGCACCCGGTCCCCCTCGAACGGCAGGAAGAGCCCGCCCGCGCCCGCGTCGGCGGACTGCTTCGGCACGATGCACAGATACTGGTCGTTGGGGGTCATCAGGATGTTCCCCGAACCCAGGTGGATCTTGTAGGAGCGCAGGTCGCCGCGGACCACGAGGAAGCGGCCGTCCACGGTGGCCCGGTCCGCGATGGCGAGCCGGGGCACCAGCCGGGTGAGCAGGTCCCGGCGGGTCTCGGCGGTCGCGCTGAGGTCGCCGAAGCTGTAGCTCGTCCAGTACTCCCGGAACCGTCCCTCGGGGCCGCCGTCCTGCCAGGTCGGATCGTTGCCGACGCTGGCGACGCCGACGAAGAGGTCGACGTCGCGCAGCACCTCGCTGAGGACGAGCGGCGGGATCCGGTCGAGCGGCAGCGGGTCGGTGGGCTCGGCGTCCTGGTGCACCCACTGCTCGTAGCCGCCGCCGCTCGCGTGCGCGTGGTTCTCCGGCGCGGCGACGGGATAGAACCGCACCTGGTCGGTGGCGATCCGCAGGTAGCTGCCCGATTCGGTGGTGTCGGTGCCGTAGTCGTCGCCGATCCCCTCCACCCAGAACTCGGCCCGCAGCCCCCACTCGGGCAGCTCCCGCGTCGCCGGCGGGTAGGTGTCGTCGACCATCAGCCGCAGCCGGTTGCGCCAGCCCCGCGCGGCGGTGAGCGCGTGGAACTGGTGCTGGCGCAGCACGTGCGCGGCGTAGCGGTTGGAGTAGACGCCGGTGCGCTCCTCGGCGGCGGTGAGCAGGTAGACCTCGCGGTGGGCCTGCTTGAAGGGCTGGGTGATGCCGTGCCGCTCCAGCCACGACCGCCAGGCGACCACCTCGTCGACCTCGCGGCCGATCGGGTGCCACAGCCGCACCGTCGCGTCGTCGGGCGCCTCGATCGGGGCGTCGTCCACGCCGCGCAGCGCACCGTCGGCGTAGGCGCACGGCACCTCGCCGACGATCCAGATGAGGCGGCGGGCCAGGGTGCCGAGCAGGGGGTGGTCGAGGTAGCGCTCGCGCCAGGCGGGCAGCTCCCAGACCCGCCGGGCCAGGAACTGCCGGTCCAGCCGGTCGGACTGGGCGGAGAGCATCTTCTCGATGTCCTTCACCGCGGCCTTGAGCTCGCGCAGCTCGTCGGCGTGGTCGGCCTTCACCGAGGCGGGCGGCGACTTCACGGTCTTGCCCGCCGCCGACCGCCAGACGACGGCCACCCCGCCGCCGTCGATGATCACCTCCGCGCTCGCGTCGCCGAACACCTCGACCCGGCGCCCCACCTCGGTCAGTCCGTAGGTCGGCACCGCCAGCTCCTCCACCTCGTCGCGGGTGAGGCCGAGCTGCACCGCACGCTTGTCGAGAGCCGCGTTGAGCTCCTTGAGCGTGCCCTTGTAGGTCACCCGCGACGCGAGCCGCGCGATCTGGGCGAGCGCCGCGTCGGACTCGATGCGGGACAGGGCGAGAACGGCGGCGTTGGCGGTCTTGGGGTTGCGCGGCCCGAGCCCGGCGACCTTGCGCAGCGAGGTCTCGACGAGTCCGCCGAGGGTCCGGGCGATCTCCGGCTGCGGCGGCAGGAAGGCGGTCAGCCAGATCAGCCCGCGCAGCGCGGTGGCGTTGAACGCGTCGAAGGCGTCATTGATCTCCGCCTCGTATTCCCGGCGGATCAACCGCAGCGTGCGCGGGCGGCCGACCAGGGCGAGCCACTCCAGCAGCTTCTCCGCCGCGGTCTCCTCGCCGACGATGGCGAGCAGGTCCCGCCCCTGCCGCTCCCACTTGGCCGACGGCTTCGCGCTGGTGGCGGTCGCGGCGTGGGCGAGCAGTCCGATCCAGGCCACATCGAGCCCCGGCAGGTCGGCGTTGACCCGGTCGGCCCAGGGCTCGCCGCAGTTGAGCGGCGGCGAGGTCAGCGAAGCGGCGAGCTTGCCGAGGTCGGCGCCCTGGCTGTAATGGCCGTGGGCGGTCCGCCGGATGACCGCGATCGCCTCGTCGGTCAGCGGGCGCCCGGCTCGCCGCAGCACTCCCGCGTACTGAACGAGCTGACCGCCGGGGTAGTGCCCGGCGTGCCGGGCGATCATGGCGAGCAGGGCCTCGGCCGCGTCCGGCGACATGGCCGAGCTGAAGGTGCCGCCGATGGCGTCGATGAGCTGGCCCAGCCCGTCCTGGCTGTCGTGGTCGTCGATCGCCTGGACCCGCGCGACGACATCCAGGAGGAGCTCGCAGCGGTCGGCCTCCGCCAAAACGCCGAGCTCCTTGGCGATGTTGTCGGTGCGGCCGCCCCAGTGGCCCGGGGTGACAGCGGCCAGGGCGACCAACCGGTCGGCGAGCAGCTTCAGGTCACCCTCGCGGATCAGCGACTTGATCTCCGCCCGCCGCTCGATGTAGGTCATGGTCATCAGCCACCCACCAGGGGGACGAGCTTGAGGAAGGTGATCTCGGTGCCGAGCCGCAGGTCCAGCACCGCGTCGAGCTCCTCGACCTGGCGGTCGTCGACGAGGACGACGAACCCGTTGCGGGAGAATGCCTCCAGCGCCCGCGCGACCTGCTTCTCGGCGTCGACCCGGCGCGGCTCGCGCAGCTGGAACCCGTTGCGGGTGCGCTCGGTGGCGGTGGGCTGCACCAGGCCGCGGAAGACCAGGGCGGACCCGGCGTTGTGCTCGGCGACCTCCTGGAAGACCCGCCGCCGGATCACCTCCCGCAGCGCGAGCTGCTCCTCGAAGATCTCCAGGTGCCACGCCTCGGCGCGATCACCCGATGTCGTCTCGTCGACAAACGTCACCATGGCCATGGCCGCGAAGCTTAGGGGTGCCCACCGACAACATCTCAGACGTGCAGGTGGCAGGCCGGACAGGTGCCGATGTGGACCGTCTCCCGCACCGACCAGCCGGGCGGGGTCGGCGGCCGCCGGGAGGTGGCCGGCACGTTCTCGATCCGGCCGCAGGCGGTGCAGACGGCGTGGTCGTGGGCGTCCATGTCGAGCTCGAAGACGATCGGCCCGGTCGGCGGGTGGAACCGGCGGACCAGCTCCACCTCGACGAAGCGCTGCAGCATCTCGTAGACGGCCTGGCTGCTGAGGGTGCCGAGCCGCTCGCGGGCCCGCGCCGTCAGCGTCTCCACGTCGACGTGCCCCTCGGCGAGCGCCGCGAGCACGGCGAGGCGCTGCGAGGTGACCCGCAGGCCCGCCTCGCGCAGCAGCTCCACCGGGCTCGTCGCCGTCGCACTCTCGGTGGCACTAGACATGGTCACGCCAATTCTTTGACATGACCACGAGCATAGCCCTTAGGACCAACTCTTGAAGAGTTGCGGCGATCGTGGGGTCAATCCGCGCGGCGCTCGCAGACGACGAGGACGCTGCGGCAGCCGGTGCCCACGGTCACCGCGCGGCGCCGGACCGCGCGCAACCCCGCGCGGCGCAGGTCCGCGGCGAGGGTCGCGGGGTCGATGAGATGCTTGGTGGTACGCCACCCCGCCCGCCGGGTGAGCCCGTGCCCGTCGGACTCGTGGCTGTCGTAGTGGATCGTCTCCGTCCGCGCACCCGGGTCGATCTCCTGCCGGGCCAGGACGCTCTGCACCACCCCGTCGTACCGGGGCACCGTGAAGCTCCACCACCGGACCGGGTCCGCCTCGACCGCACACGGGTCGTGCCGGGTGTGGTCGAACGCGATCAGCCCGCCCGGCCGCAGCCACTGCGCCGCCTCGGCGAGCAACCGGGCGCGCCCGGCGTCGTCGAGTGCCGCGATCACACCGCCGGCGAGCATGATCAGCCCCGGTCGGCGTACCCCCGGGGTGGTTGTCATCTCGGCGGCGACGGCCGTGACGTCACCGAAGGCCGCGCGGCGGCGCCGAGCCCGGTCGAAGCGCAGCCGCAGCCGCTCGACGCTCGCCTCGCACCGGTCGACGGCGGTCACGTCGAAGCCGAGGCGGGCCAGCGGCAGGGCGAGGCGGCCGTCGCCGGACCCCAGGTCCAGAACCGGCCCGCCGGCCGCCCGCGCCAACCGCAGAAATGCCACGACGTCCGCGCTGTGCGGGCCGAGCAGCCGCTCGGCGAGGGCCTGGTCGGGTTCGCCGTGCGGCTCCACCGATTCGAGCCCCGGCAGCCAGGCGGTCTCGGCCGCGAGCGGCGGCGTCATGACGGCGGACATGTCAGCAGCACCACACGTCGTTGGTGGTGGCCTGGCCGCCGCCCGCCGTGTGGGCGGTGGTCCCCGTGCCCGCGGCGGCTCCGGAACCTAGCGCCACCAGGAACAACGCGGCACACAGCGCCCGGATGGCCTTCACCGTGAATCGAGACATGTTTAGCTCCCTCTACTGCCCGGATCGCCAGCCCCCGTTGCGGCTATCAGACGATCGCTTGAATCATGAGGGGCTCAGACAGGCATTGACATGCCTGTGGAGCTGCGCGAACGCGCCATGGCGTGAACCGGACAGGAGCCGGCCCGCGTGGTGCGCCCCAATGTCCGTTTAACCACAGTAGTTGCAGGTCATGGCCGTGACACCCCTATTCTTGAGCCCGCGCGAGGGGGGAATCAATGGGGATGACGCGAGGCGAGGACCGGCTCACCGGCGACCTCGCCGTGGCTCTCTATCGCCAGATGCGCCAGCCGGGTACGCACACCCTCGCCCTCGCCGCGATCGAGCTCGGCCTCACCCCCGAGGAGACCCGCCTCGCCGAGAAGCACCTGCAACGGCTGGGTCTGGTCACCGCCGCCGAGCTGGACCCGGACGCGACGATCCACGTCAGCCCGGAGGTCGCGATCGTGCGCGCCCTCACCACCGGGCGGCACGAGCTGGACCTCTACCGCGACCGGATCGCCGGGATGCACGAGCACCTGGAGCAGATCGTCGCCCAGTATCTGCCGCTCGGCGTCGGTGCCCGGCACGAGCTGGAGGTCGAGGTGATGACCGATCTGCGCCGCGTCGCCGCCTACCTCGACAGCGCCACCGACCTGACCCGCACCGAACTCGTCTCGATGCACCCGGGCCCGGCGCCCTCGCCGCACCTGCTCGTCGAGGGGCAGGAACGCAACCGGCAGCTCGCCGAACGGGGGCTGCGGCTGCGCACGCTCTACCAGCGGCGGGTCGCGGTGCTGCCCTACATGGCCGAGCACCTGCGGGGGCTGCACTCGCTCGGCTACGACATCCGGGTCGCCCACGTCGTACCCCTGCGGATGTTGATCTTCGATGGCCGCCGGGCGGTGATCCCGATCGACCCGGACAACGGCCGCGCCGGAGCCATCATGATCGATGGCGAGGTCTTCGTCCGCAGCCTGCTCTCGGTCTTCGACTTCTGCTGGCAGAACGCGGAGAGCCACGACACGATCCCGCTCGATGCCGAGGACCAGGCCCCCACCCAGCAGGAACTCGTCATCCTGCGGATGCTCGCGGCCGGGCTGAAGGACGAGAAGATCGCCCGCACCCTCGGCGTCTCGCTGCGCACCATCAGCCGCACCATCAGCGACCTGATGCAGCGGTCGGGTGCGGAGAGCCGCTTCCAGGCCGGGATCCGCGCGGTGAAGCTCGGCTGGATCGACTAGCCCTTCAGGGCGTCCTCGACATCGGTCTCGTGACGCCCCAGGAAGACCGGATCGCGGTGGGAGAGCACATCCCACAGCGCCTTCACGTCGGCGCCCTGCTCGCGGATGAAGGCGTGCCGCCAGTACGGCGTGAAGACCCGGGCGGTGTCGTCGCCCACCCCGTCGGTCTCGATCCCGGCCGCCCGGCAGACCGAGACGGCCCGCTTGATGTGGTAGCTCTGGGTGATCACGATCGCGTGGTCGACCCCGAAGATCCGCTTCGCGCGCTGGCACGAGTCGTAGGTGTCGAACCCGGCATGGTCGGCGACGACCTGCTGCGCCGGCGCGCCCCGATCGATCAGCCAGCGGCGCATCGTGCCGCTCTCGTCATAGACGTAGGCACCGTGATCACCGGAGACGAGGACCACCCGCACCCTGCCCGCCGCGAGCAGCCGCTGCGCGATCTCGAGCCGGGCCAGCAGGAACCCCGACGGCTCGCCGCTCGGCTCGACCTTCGCACCGAGGACCAGGGCGACGGGGGCGGACGGCACGTCCTGCTCGCTGTAGACGTGCCCGATCGCGTTGACCCGGACCCACAGGCCGCTCACGAACCCCACCGAGACGACGAGGATCACGACCATCAGGAGCCGGCGCAGCGTGAATATTCGCAGAAGGCGTCGCACCCGCCCATCATGCCCGATGAGCGCGTTATCGGGCGCCCCGCCTAACACCGGCTGGATGATCGCGTCATCTCCCCGGAACAGCGCCCTCCGATAGGAGCGGAAGGGCGGCTTTCAGCGAAATAACGCGATCATGCGGGAAAACGCTGCGTTGAGGTCAGACCGCTCGGCGCCGGGCGCGGCGCTCGGCGAGCTCGTCGACCATGCCGGCCGCCGAGGCGGCGCCGACCGGCTCGAAGACCGACGGCGGTGCCTGGTCGACGGCGTCGCCCGCACGCTCCCCGGGCAGGTGCGACAGCGAGCCCTGGATCTCCTTGAAGGCGCCGCCGATGGCGATGCCGAAGACGCCCTGACCGCCCTGGAGCAGGTCGACGACCTCCTCGGCGGAGCGGCACTCGTAAACGGTGGTCCCGTCGGAGATGAGGGTGATCCCGGCGAGGTCGTCCACGCCGTGCGAGCGCAGGGTCTCGATCGCCTTGCGGATGTTCTGCAGGGAGACCCCGGCGTCGAGCAGGCGCTTGACGACCTTGAGGACCACCAGGTCGCGGAAGGAGTAGAGGCGGGCCGTCCCGGAGCCGGTCGCGTCCCGCACACTCGGCACCACCAGCCCGGTGCGCGCCCAGTAGTCGATCTGGCGGTAACTGATGCCGACCGCGTGGCAGGCGGTCACCCCGCGGTAGCCGACGGCGCCGTCTTCCTCGGCACCAGGATCGACAGCGCTCGGCTCGACAGTCTGCGGCTCGTGCATCATGCTCAACCTCCGCCTCTCAGGCGACCACTCCGGCCGGGCAGCGCTGACGCGGTGCCACGATTCGGACCAGTCTGGGTCACCCTATAGCGCAGGGCGGGTCCGATCGGGGAGGCAATCGCGGGACACGCCGCTAAGGTGTGACACCGCGACACGCCGACCCGTGCGTGTCCCCGCCGACTGCCCGTCGGCGTGTCCACGCACAAGCTCAGAAAGCCCCCAGAACTCTCAGGAGGCGAAGTCCTCCGGGCTGACCTGCTCCAGGAACTCCCGGAACTTCTCCACCTCGTCCTCCTGCTCGTCCGGGATGATGATCCCGGCCTCGTCGAGGACCGCCTCGGAGCAGTGGATGGGCGCGCCGACCCGCAGCGCGAGCGCGATGGCGTCGCTGGGGCGCCCGGAGACGCGGACCTCTCCGAAGAGCAGGTCGGCGAAGAAGATGCTGTCGCGCAGATCGGTGATCTCGACCCCGGTCAGCGGGGTCTCCAGCGCCGCCAGGACGTCGCGCATCAGGTCATGGGTGAGCGGCCGGGCAGGCTTGACGCCCTGCTGCTCATAGGCGATCGCCGTCGCCTCCACCGCGCCGATCCAGATCGGCAGGTAACGATCCCCGTCGACCTCGCGCAGCAGCACGATCGGTTGGTTCGTGGGGAGTTCAACCCTGACTCCGACCACGTTCAGCTCACGCACCGCCGCCTCCGTTCCATCCCCTTAGCTTGCACGGTACACGGCTGCCTCGGCGAGGCTCGCAGGCGAGATCATTGACGCGCCGGTCATCGGCTCTCGCGCAGCCCAATGCGCACGAGCGCGGAATGCAGGCGCTGCGACAGCGCGGTCAGCTCCCGCACCGCCTCATCGGCCCTGGCCTGCGCGGACGGGTCCTGCTGGCGCAGGATCGGGGCCACCAGCTGCGCCACAACGCCCACCTCGCGGTCCGCGGCGGCACGCCATGCCCGCAAATGCCTAGGTTGTACGCCATAAGCCGCGAACTGCCCGGCGACCTCGGCGATCGCCAGCGCCTCGGCGTCGAACCACTCCCCCGGGGTGACCCGGATCAGCCCGTGCGTCTGCAGGTCGCGCAGGAGCGCCTCGGTGATGCCCGCCCGGGCGCACAACTCGACCGCGCTCAGGCGCGCCGTCTTCTCCGCCGGGATGACCGGCGGATCGTCGTGCGGACCGAGCGCCACGAGCGCCGGGCGGATGCTCGACACCACCGCCGCGGGCGGCTCGTCATCGCCCTCCTCGGCGGCACCGGCGGCGAGCTGCTCACGGATGACCCGCAGCGGCAGGTAGTGATCACGTTGTGCCGTGAGCACATAGCGCAGCCGCAGGACATCCGTGCGCGTGTATTTCCGGTAGCCCGCAGCGGTGCGGCGGGGCTCCACCAGACCCTCCGACTCCAGGAAGCGCAGCTTGGAGATCGTCGTGTCGGGGAACTCCGCACGCAGCTCGGCGAGAACCTCCCCGATGCTCATCAGAGCATCAGGGTCCGATATCGGGGCCGACGCCCCCACCGGCTCGGGGCGCCGGGCCGTGTTCGTCACGACTCCGCAGGCGCCGGTCCGGCAATATACACCAGCCGGAACTTGCCGATCTGGACCTCGTCACCGTTGTTCAGGGTGGCCGACTCGACCCGCTCGCGGTTGACATAGGTGCCGTTGAGGCTGCCCACGTCGCGGACCGTGAAGGTCGCGGCCTCGCGGTGGAACTCCGCGTGCCGGCGCGACACCGTCACATCGTCGAGGAAGATGTCGCTGTCCGGGTGCCGGCCACTCGTGGTCACGTCGTGGTCGAGCAGGAACCGGGCCCCCGCGTTGGGGCCGCGCCGCACCACCAGCAAGGCCATGCCGGGGGGCAGATGGCCGGCGACGCGGCTGGGGACCACGTCGGAGTCAGGACCCTCCAGCACCTCGTCAAGCGAGCCGAGGTGCAGGGTCGACGTCACGTCGAGCGGGGGGAACTCGTCGCCGGGGCGGGTCATGGAACCACCTCACGAATCGTTAGCGGTAACTGCTGATGAGGCTGCGCCACCGTCTTGTGACAACAAGGTTGCGACAACGGCAGTTGTGCGAGCCTAGCCAGCAGAGAAACAAAGGGTCAACCGGACGCGCTGTGGATATCCTGTGCCCGGACCGGGCCGGGCGATCGGATCAGCCTTCGGTGAGTGAACGGTAGCCTGCCGCGTCCAGCAGGGCCGCCACCGACTCCGGGTCGGCAGGCTCGATCTCGACGAGCCAGCCCGCACCGTAGGGATCGGTGTTGATCAGATCCGGCTGGTCGACCAGGGCGTCGTTGCGGGCCGAGACGACCCCGCTGATCGGCGCGTAGATCTCCGAGACGCTCTTGGTCGACTCGACCTCACCGAAGGACTCGCCGGCCGCCACGGTGCTGCCGGTCTCCGGGAGCTGCACATAGACGATGTCGCCGAGGGCATCCTGGGCGAAGTGGGTGATGCCCACTCGCACCGGCCCGGCCTGGGGGGTGACCCACTCGTGCTCGGCCGTGTACCGCAGGTCCTCAGGGATCACATCGACTCCTCGTCTTCTCGGTCCGTCGAGCCGCTTCGTTGTGGCCGACGGGTGGATCCACTTGCGTCAGGAGACCGGTTCGGCGTACTCCAGGGTGGCGGGCGCGTGCAGCGTCGTCACCGTGACCGTCCCCGGTTCTCCCACGATCACGTTACCGCCATGACTGGTCACCAACGCCACTGGCCCGCCCGGTATCCGCAGGGCCTTGTCCATCGTCGACGGATCGCCGATCGCCGTGATCACATATGGGCCGGTCAGGGTCTGACCATCCACATTGAGAGATCCACTGGCGTCGGCGAAGTAGGTCGAGACGATGATCCGAACGCTCGATCCGTTGGAGCCGCTGATCTGCATCGCCTCGGCGCCGGCGTTGCGGAGCTCCTGGATGACGTCGACGATGTCGATGGCCCGGATCGGCTCGGTCTTCGCCTGCACGGTGAAGGTGAGGCCGGGCCCCTGGGCGGGCAGCGTGCCGGCGAGGATGCCGAGCTGGTCGGCCCGCTTCCGCGCCTGCTCCAGGGCGGCCGCGGTGCCCTGCGCGTCGGAGGTGAGCTCGCGCTTGAGCGTCTCCAGGTCGCCGATGTCGCCCTGCAGCCGCTGGCTGCGCGATTCGAGATCGGCGAGGATCTGCAGCAGGTCGGCCTGGCGGGCGGAGGCGAGCGTCGGGTCGGTGGTGTTGTTCTGGACCTGCACGACGAGCGCGAAGCCGAGCAGGCCGACCAGGACGCCGATCATCGCCCCGGCGACGGTGCGCTTCGGCGTCGCCGCCGCCGCGGCTGCGACGGCGGCGGGCGGCGGCCCGTCGTCATCCTCGTCGGCGTCGTCCCCGGGTGCCGCGTCCCGCTCGGGTGCGTCATCGTCGCCGGGAAGCTCGACGGCCTCGGTGGCGGGCTCCTCGGGCACGTCGGCGGAGACGGCGGGTTCCGCCTTCTCCTCGTCGCGTTCTGCCACTGGTCGTCCCCTCTGCGCTCAGGCTCGGAACAGATGGCGGCGGATCGCCGCGACGTTGCCGAAGATCCGGACGCCGAGCACGACGACGACACCGGTCGAGAGCTGCCCGCCGACCCCGAGTTGATCACCAAGGTAGACGATCAGACCCGCGACCAGCACGTTGGAGATGAAAGAGATCACAAACTGCTTGTCGTCGAAGACCCCGTCGAGCTTGGCCCGGACCCCGCCGAAGACGGCGTCGAGGGCGGCGACCACGGCGATCGGCAGGTAGGGCTGCAGCGCGACCGGGACCGTCGGGTCCAGCACGATCCCGAGCACCACCCCGACGATGAGCGCGAGGACGGCAATCACTTACGGCCTCCCGAAGGCGACGTGGACGGGCTCGGCGATGGGGACTTTGAGACTAGCGGGGTGGCGTACCGCAGCACCGGGTCGGGTGCCGACGGCAGCACGAGGTCGTCGCGCTCGGAGATCGAGAAGGTGAGGCCCTTCTCCTTGACCAGGCCGCGGTAGGAGTCGGCGGTCCGCGACTCGTCGAAGTCGTCGGCGAGGTCGCCGGGGCCGATCGCGGAGACCTCGTAGGGCCCGATCATCGGCTGGAAGTCGACCTGGATCGCCTCGCCCGCGAGCCGGATCGTCGAGGTCGAGGTGAGCCGGTTGCCGTTGATCGAGATCGCCTCGGCACCGTTGGCCCAGAGCTGGTTGACGATGAGGCGCAGGTCGAGGTCGAGCACGTGGGTGGTGAGGTCGACCTTGCCGGTGACGGGGTCGACCTTCTCCGGGCCGTCGCCGATCGTCACCACGATGCCGTCGCCGGTGACCTTGCGGTAGCCCGCCGCCGCCTCCGCCGTGCGCAGCCGGGCCGCCTCCGGCCCCGGGATCGCGGCGTCGCGCAGGCGGGTCACCTCGTCGCCCAGCTTCTCCTCGCGGTCGGCGAGGGTCTGCACGCTGGTCCGGCGGGCGTTGATCTGGTCGATCAGACCCTCGCGGACCTTGGCCCGGCCCGGCTGCTCGGCCTGGGTGTGCTGGTAGGCGACGGCGAGCAGGAACCCGATCGAGAGCATCGTGGCACCGGCGACGATCCGCAGCCACAGCGGCCGGCGCCGGTAACCGCGTGCCTTCGTCGCGGCGGCCGCGTCGGCGTACCCGGGATCGAGGGGGTCGCGGAAGAGTTCGGTGAGGAAGTCGGCCTGGTAGCGCGGCTCGGTCGGCGGTGGTGTGGGTGTCGTCACGCGGCGGCCACCCGCCGGGACGCGCGGATCAACCCCGCCGCCTGGGCGAGGTAGAAGATCGCGGAGATCCAGTAGAAGACGAGGCCCCACCAGGCCAGGCCCCAGCCGATCGCGTGGGCCCAGGCGGCGACCGAGCCCTCGGCGGCGGCGGAGAGCAGCAGCACCGGGAAGGCGAGCAGCAGCTGCGCGGTCGCGGCCTTGCCCAGGTAGTGCACCGGCAGCGTGCCGAAACCCTTGCGCTTGACCACGGCGACGCAGCCGATCATCACCACGTCGCGGGCGAGCAGGGCGGCCGTGAAGATCCACGGCACGACACCGCCGATGGTGAAGGCGAGCAGCGTGGCGAGCGTGTAGAGCCGGTCCGCGAGCGGGTCCATCAGCTCGCCGAGCCGGCTGACCTGGCCGAGGCGCCGGGCGAGGAACCCGTCCACCCAGTCGGTGGTGCCGCCGACCGCGAGCACCACGACGGCCCAGCCCAGCTCGTCGGAGACGAGGAAGAGGTAGAGGAACAGCGGCACGCCGAGCAGCCGCAGGAAGCTGATGGCATTCGGGATCGTGACGATCCGATCGCGCTCCACGGTTGCCTCCCTTCGACCTGACGCTATGACCGCAGTCAGCCTACCGGCACCGGCGGTGACGGCTGGACGGCGGCCATCAGGCTGCGCCGGCCGCGTCGAGCAGCGCCCGAACGTAGAGGTTGTCGGTCTGCTCACCCAGATCGGCGACGAAGATCACTGTCGCCGACCCGTCGGGCCCCAGCTCCGCGCGCAGCTCGCGCAGCGCGGCGAGGTTCGGATGCGGCACCGCAGTGCAGGCCTCCGCGGGCGCGAGCAGCTCGATCGCCCGGTCCAGCCCGTCAACCGCCAGCTGGTACGCCGAGGTGCCGCCCCTGTGTCCCAGCACGGTCGCGAGCACCACCCCCGGCAGGAACCCGCCGCCGACGTTGACCCGCCGCACCGTGACGTCCTCCGCCGGGCCGGAGGCGATGCCGAAGGCGGCCGGCCGCTCCCAGCCCAGCTCCGCCTCGAACCGGTCCCGTGCCGCGTCGAGCTCCTCGACGGTGCGCCAAGCCTCACTCATACCCCCGATCATGCCCCACGCCGCTCCCCCACCGCAGGTTCACGCGCGTCGGCACTCCACGATCCGCGCGCTGGACCGCGCATGATCGCGCTTTTTCCCGGAAACAGTCCCCTCGGAGAGGATCGGTAGAAATCGTTTCCGGGAAAAGCATGATCATGCGCGATATCCGGGGCTCGACCCGGCGGCGGGTCAGAACGCGCGGACCGTCGTGATCGTCACGTTGCTGCAGGAGTTGGCGTAATTCGTCAGCGTCGACTTCTCCGCCGTGTCGACCGTCAGCCGCCACCGGATCTTCGTCGCCACCCACTCGTTGATGTAGCGGCACCGCGCCGACGTATACGTCGGCATCCACTCCGCCGGATCCTGGTCACCCTTCGACTGGTTCGCGTTGTCCGTCACCGCGATCAGCGACCGGGAATCCCCCAGGTCGTTGGCGTAGAGCTGCCGCCGCGCCGTGGTCCACGACCGGGCTCCGGAGTCCCACGCCTCCGCCAGCGGTACGAAGTGGTCGATGTCCAGGTCCGCGGGGAGCGTCCAGTAGAGGTTGTCGTAGTAGGAGTACCACCGCCCGCCGGTCAGCGTGCACCCCGACCCGACCGACGGCGCGGTTACGGCCTCGGCGATCAGCACCTCGTAACGGGTGTTGCAGCCGTCGGAGTCAGCGTCGATCCAGTGTGGAAAGAGGTCGCGGTTGTAGCCGGTGCGTACCTCGGTGGCGACGGGCAGGGCGGCCACCGCCGTACGCAGTGGGGCGCTGTAGGTCTCGGCGTACGCGGGGGCGGCGAGCAGCGAGGCCGCGGTGGCGGCGACGGTGATGCCGAGGACCCAGCGCAGAGCGCGGGTTGACATGGGGGTCTCCTGACGTCAGGGGGTGACAGGCGACCCTATTCATATCGAGTTATCAATGTATTACCAAGAGCTCACCGGCGAACGGCCCGTGAAACCCAGGCGACGGCACGGTATGTGCCCCGCTACCGTCACAGCACATGGATATCGTCAAGACGAGCAAACGCCTCTCCTACGTGCTGCGGCACCGCCCCGACGCCATCGGGATCACGCTGACCGACGACGGCTGGGTCGCCATCGACACCCTCCTCACGGCGCTCAACGCGCACGGGACCCGGATCAACCGGGCGACCCTGGAGCAGGTGGTCGCCGACAACGACAAGCAGCGCTTCACCATCGACGGCGACAGGATCCGGGCCAACCAGGGCCATTCGGTCGAGGTCGACCTCGGCTACGAGCCCGCGCAGCCGCCGGACGTGCTCTTTCACGGCACCGCGACCCGGAATCTGGGAACGATCTATCAGCAAGGGCTGATCAAGGGTCGCCGGCATCACGTGCACCTCAGCGCCGAGACCAGCACCGCGACGAAGGTCGGTTCCCGCCACGGCACGCCCGCGGTGCTCGTCGTCGATGCCGCCGCGATGGTTGCCGCAGGTCACACGTTTTATGTCAGCGCCAACGGCGTCTGGCTGACCGAGACCGTCCCGCCGACCTATCTCAGCGGCAGTGGGCCATCATTGGCCGCATGAGCATCCGCGATCAGATCGAGGATGTGCTGCGCGGCTGGGACGCCTACGAGCGGGCCCGCGGCACTACCCCCGTCATCGACTACGACTTCGCCCCGGCGACCCCGGACGAGGTGGCCCCGATCGGCAGCCGACTGGAGGCGTACACCCGCCTCGGTGAGCTGAGGACCGACGACCCGGTGCTGACCTCGCGCCTCGCGTCCGACCTGGCCTATCTGCGGGCCCTGCTGGGCGAGCGCGCCCCGCTCGACGGCTACCTGCGCGACACGCAGGGCTGCGGCGGTCACGGCTGGAGCGACGAGCAGATCGCGGCTGCGGGCAACACGGCTCGCGAGCACCTCGCCGATCTCGGCATCGGCTGGGACGCGGCCACGATCGACCTGCTGGAGCACCAGGAGGGGCAGCTGCCCGTCGACGACGCACCCGACGCGATCCGCGCCGCGGCGGCCGAGCACGAGGCCGCGATGCGCGAGCTCGTCGGCACCGACGCGCCGTTCCACCTGACCGTCGAGACGACCGAGGTGGACGCCTACTGGGCCTACTGGCTCGACGGGGTGCGCAGCGAGGCCCGGCTGCGGCTCAACCTGCGCAAGGCCCGGTTCACCGAGGTGATGGCCCGGCAGTTCGCGCTGCACGAGATTCTCGGCCACGCGCTGCAGGGCGCGAGCCTGTCGCATGTCGCGGGCGGCGCGGACGTGCCGTGGGTCCGGATCCTGTCGGTCCACGCGCCGCAGTCGACCCTCTTCGAGGGTCTCGCGCAGGCGCTGCCGCTCTTCCTCACCCCCGAGGACAAACCCCTGATCGCCCGGGTACGCCTGACGCACTACCTCCAGCTCGTCCGCGCGGAGCTGCACCTGGCGGTCAACGCGGGCACCCCGATCACGGAGTGCGCGGCGATCGCCCGCTCCCGGGTGCCGTTCTGGAACGACGAGGCGATCGGCGACAACCTCGCCGACCGGAGCGTGGACCCGCTGCTGCGCTCCTACCTGTGGTCCTATCCGGCCGGGGTGGACTGGTTCGTGGCGCTCGCCGATCAGGCGCCGGAGCTGGGCCGCACGGTGCTGCGGGAGGCCTATCGCGCGCCGCTGTCCCCCGCCGAACTCACAGCCCTCTGGCCGGCCGGGCCCCGCATCGGGGGCTGATCCGCAGACCACCCCCAAGATCGTCGCAACTCTTCAAGAGTTGTGGTTAAGGCCTGGCGGCCTGAACCCACAACTCTTGAAGAGTTGCGACGATCTTGGCCTCAGCGCAGGGCGGTCAGGGTGGCGTAGACGATGACGTTGTCGAGGTAGGAGCCGTTCTTGCGGTCGAAACGGCCGCCGCACGTGATCACCGTCAGCCGGGCCGGACCGGTACGCGTGTGCACCTCCGCCGCCGGGAACGCGTCCTTCGGCACCGTCGTCGCGCCGTCCACGGTGAAGACCGCCGTGGCGCCGTCGTCGCGGCGTACCTCGATGAGATCGCCATGGCGCAGCGCACCGAGCCTGTAGAAGACCGCCGGGCCGCTGCTGCGGGAGTCGACGTGCCCGACGATCACGGCGCTGCCGGGTTCGCCGGGGCTGGGGCCGTAGCGGTACCAGCCGGCCGACCCGGGCATCTCCAGCGGCGGGACGTCGATCGCCCCGTTCGCCGCCACCCCCATCGCGATCACCTCGGCCCTGACCTCGATCGCCGGGATCGTGATCGCGATCGGCACCGATCGGGCGAGCACCCGGCCGAAGCCGTCGTGATAGGCGTCGACGACCCCGTCGGGCTGCGGTGGCGGATCCGGCGCGGTGATCATCGCGAGTGCGAGCATTCCGGCACCGGCGAAGACACCGACGGCGACGAGCGCCTTCCCGAAGCCCTGCCTGCGGGGACCCTGTCTCGGTGCGGCCTCAGGAGCGGCCATGCCGGCGGATCCGGGCGGGGATCGACTGCCGTGGCCGGCGCATCAGCAGCGCTCCGCCGACCACTGCCGCGGCGAGGAGGCTGGAGCCCGTGACGAGAAGCGTCTCGTTGGGTCCGCCCATCGACCAGCCTCCGCCGCCCGAGGGTCCCGTACTGGTGGAGACCACGACGACGGCCGTGAACCCGTCGCCGTCGCTGCACGTACCGCCGAGGTCATAGCTCCCCGGTGCGGCGTCGCCGGGGATGATCAGGCTGACCACCCAGTCGCCGGGCTGCTGGCTGGAGGCGGTCATCGGCACGTTGGAGGCGCCACCGAGGGTGGTGGCGGAGACGGAGGCGCTGGTCGCCTTGACGCTGCACTGCGCCACGATGTCGACGGTCCCGCCGGGGTGGATGGGGACCGGGGAGACGGTCGCGTCACCGGCGTTGGCAGCGGTGGGGATGGCGAGTGCGGCGGTCACGAGCAGGCCACCCAGCGCGAGGCGGCGGAGAGAACGTGTCGTCGTCATGGGCTGAGATTAAGTTCCGTTACGGCTGCTTTCCCGGATATTCCGCCAAAGACCGCGCAGTCTGCAAACAACGCGCTTTACCAGCATATTTGGGTTACCTTGGAGCTCCATGGAGGCAGGCAGGTCGACCCGATGAGCGAGTGGTTCCATCGCACGATCGTCGACACCGGCCGGCTCCCGATCTTCGCCTTCTTCGTCGGCGTGGTCGTCGGTTTCGCCTTCATCCGCTTCTCGGTCCGCATGATCCGGGCCCAGGTGCGGTGGTGGCCCGGAAACGTCACCCCCGGCGGCATGCACATCCACCACGTCGTCTTCGGCGTCGTCTTCATGGTGCTCGGCGGCATCGCCGGGCTGGCCCTGCCGTTCGCGCAGACCGGCTGGCGGGTCGCGGCGGCGGGCCTGTTCGGCGTGGGTACGGCGCTCGTGCTCGACGAGTTCGCGCTCATCCTGCACCTGCGCGACGTCTACTGGTCCGAGCAGGGCCGCACCTCGATCGACGCGGTCTTCGTCGCGATCGCCTTCAGCGGGATGCTGGTGCTCGGGATCCTGCCGATCGGCCTGGACGACTTCGTGCTCGGCAACGGCGCTCGGGGCGTCGGGCGTACCATCGTCGCCTGGCTCTTGACCTTGACCACCCTCACGCTGGCGGCGGTCACGCTGCTCAAGGGCAAGATCTGGACCGGACTGCTCGGGCTCTTCATCCCGGTGCTGCTCTTCGTCGGCGCGTCCCGCCTGGCCCGGCCGCACTCGCCGTGGGCCCGCTGGCGCTACCGCCGCCCCTCCGCCAGGGCGCAGCGCAAGCTGCGCCGCGCCGAGATCCGCGACGACCGCTGGCACCGGCCGATGGTCCAGGCGAAGAAGTGGTTTCAGGACCTCATCGCGGGCAGCCACGACGCGCCGCCCGAACACTGAGTCTTTTGCACAGATTGACACGTGATCGACCACTAAACTCCCAGGCATGCAGGCCGGCAGGGAAACCATCGACTATGACGCCAACGGCTACGACTACCGGGACTACTGGCAGGGCCGGGACTACGAGTTCTGGGCCGAGGACCAGGCCCTGAGCAGGCTCGTCCCCCGGCTCGCACCGGCGAGGTGGTTCGTCGACTTCGGCGGCGCCTACGGCCGCAACGCGCCGCACTACCTGCGCTTCGCGCAGCACGCGGTGATCATGGACTACTCGGCGACCAACCTCACCAACGCCGCCGAGCAGCACGCCCAGGCGATCGCCACCGGCCGCCTCTCGCTGGTGCGCTGCGACCTCAACGCGATCCCCTTCCGGGACAACGCGTTCGACTCCGCCATGGTGATCCGGGTGCTGCACCACCTGCTCGACTCCGAGCCCGCGCTCGCCGAGATGAGCCGCACCGTCAGCAACCGCTGGCTGATCGACGTGCCGATCAAGCACCACGTGCTCGGCCTCGTCCGCGGTGCTCGCGCTCGCCGCTGGCGGGAGGTCCGTGACGAGAAACCCCTGATCACCGGCGCCTCCGACGAGAAATACGTCAACTTCTCCCTTCCCGCCGTGCGCCGCCAGCTCGAACAGCGGGGCTGGCAGGTCACCCTCGCCGCGAGCGTCAACAACTTCCGGCGCTGGGACTACGTGCTGCCCGAGCCCACCGTGAAGCTGGCCCGGCCGATCGTGCACTCGATGGAGCTGGCGACCCAGCGCCTGGGCCGGGGCTGGTGGGGTCCGAGCCAGTTCCTGCTCACCGACCGGGGCACGGCCCGCCCGCCGGGCATCCCGGTCCCCGCCGACGCCGGCCTGGAGGCACGCATGTCCTGCCCCACCTGCAAGGACCCGCTGGAGTGGACCGAGACGACGGCGACCTGCACCGGCTGTGCCGTGGCGTTCAACAAGGTCGGCCCCTACTGGGACTTCGTCGTCTGACCGCACCGCGCTCTCACACCGCGCTCCGTCACTGACCGTCATTGCCGGGGGGTCGCTCGCTCGCGTTTCGGCGTCGAGCGGCCGCCCCGGCACTGTGGTGTGCGCGGCGCTTTGCTCTGCTTACACCGACGCACCGGCCACTAAGTCCGGACATTCCCGCCGATGCGCGGGTGTAAGCAGAGCAAAGCGTCGCGCACACCCACAACCGCCCCCGCCACGGTGGGTAACCGGGCCCGCCCCACCGACGGCAAGCCCCGAGCGAGGGCGCACGACACGGGTGCACCCGCAGGCCGCAGCTGCATACCATGGCCACGGTGAACATCCGACAGCGCAAGAAGCTCACCAGACGGCTGATGGATGCGGTGCTGAATGAGGACTCCGCCGGCGTGACCGCCCTCCTGCGGATCGGGGCGAGCGCCAACGCGGCCGACCGCCACGGCACGACACCCCTCTACCAGGCGTCCGTGCACGGTTCCGCGGAGATCGTGCGGCTGCTCCTCGTCGCGGGTGCCGACCCGGACATCGAGAGCGGTCACGAGGGCACGCCGCTCTGTGCCGCGGCCCGCTGGGGCCACACCGCCGCCGTGCAGGAACTTCTCGCCCACGGAGCCGACGCCAACCTGCGCGAGGATCACGGGACCGGGTCCACACCGCTGGGTTGGGCCGTCCGCGGTGGGCACCGGGAGGCGGCGAAGCTGCTCGTGGCGGCGGGCGCCCTGCCGCAGACGGACTGAGGGCCGGCCCCCAGCGGGGACCGGCCCTGAACGTTGCGGCGAGCGCTACTTGAGCAGCTCGTTGACGACCGCGGTCGCCTTGCCCTCGTGCTTGGCGTAGGCGTAGGGGTAGGCGGACACCTGGACGGCCTGGGCAGCGTAGGTCACGGGCATGTTCTGCCAGCCGGGCACGTTGACGAGTCCCTTGTAGAACTGCGTCGCGGCGAACTTCGGCTGCATCAGCTTCTTGACCGGACCCCAACCCGTGCTGGACCGCTGCTGGAAGAGTCCGACGGAGTCGTGGTCGGAGCCGAGGCCCTCGTTGGGGACCGTCTGCGACTCGGGGATGACGGTGCTGCCGAGGTTGTAGAGGTTGCTCTCCTGCATCGCGGTCGACAGCGCGATGACCATCGCCTTCTTGGGCAGGTTCATCTCCTTGCCGGCCTCGACGATCGCCCGGGCGTTGGCGGTCTGCTTGACCGTGAGCCCGGCGACCTGCTTCTTCACCACGGGCGCGGCCTGGGCCGCTGCCTTCTGCTGCGGCTTGGCGGCCGACTTGGTCAGCCCGGTCCGGTCCACGGAGCGGGTCGCGGCTCCGGCCTGGGCCCGGTCGGCGGAGGTGACGACCGTCGTCTTGCCTGCTGCTACCTCGGCGGTGGCCGCGGGGACGGCACCGAGCGCGGCGAACCCGAGACATCCGAGCAGGCCCGTGGCGACAGCCACCCTTCCGGTGCGGAAGGAGAGGTTCAGTCGACCGAAGGGACCGGGGAGACCGTTCGGGGTAATGCGGTGATCTCCACCGACCTCGAATGCGCCGTCGGCCTTGGCCTCACGCCGCATGTGTCCTCGTTGACTAACACGCATTGGCCGAGCTTAGGCAGCTCAGATAGCCGATGCCCAATGATCCGAGCCGGTCAAAGGTCACACTTCGGGTCTATCAGACATGGGTACATGCTCCAGAAATGCCCCAGCTGCCGCCGCCGCCCGTGTGGAGTCACCCGAACGGATGGCCTCCACCAGGGCCGAATGGTCGACATATCGATCCTGGGTCAACTCTCCCCCGATCGTCTCGGCCAGGCTCGCCCGAAGGGCGGTGCCGAAAGAGGCATAGAGGTCGGAAAGCATCCCGTTGTGGGCGGCGGCGACCACCGCCACGTGAAACGCCACGTCAGCCTCGATGAATGCGGCAACGCGACCCTTCCGCCACGCGGCCTCCCGCGCCGCGAGCGCGGCATCCAGCAATTCCAGATCCCCGGGGGTACGCCGACCCGCCGCCAGCCGAGCCCCCTCCACCTCGAAGGCCCGGCGTACCTCGACCGCCTCGTCGATCTCCCCCTCGGCGAGGCGGCGGGAGACCGCACCGTCGAGCTCCCGGATCGCCATGACATAGGTGCCCGACCCCTGGCGCCGCTCCAGCAGCCCGGCGTGGACCAGCGCGTTGACCGCCTCGCGGACCGTGTTGCGGCCCACTCCCAGCGCCTCGACCAGCTCAGGCTCGGTGGGGATGCGACTGCCCACCGGCCACTCGCCGGAGCAGACCTGGGTCCGCAGCTCCTCCACGACCTGCGGGACGAGCGTGCGGCGCGACGGGGAGCGCAGTGGCATGGGTTACACCTTCATTCTCGGTCGTTCTCAAATTCGTCCCATCATTCTACGATGGGAGTATGTCGCCGCCTTCCAGCATCGCAGCCCCGCTGCCCTCCGCGCTCCCCACCCGGGCGGCGCTGGCCGCGCGACCCGCGACCGGCGGCGCCCTGATCGTCGTCGGCATCCTGCTCGTGGCGATCAACCTCCGGGCGGCGATCACCAGCCTCGGCGCGCTCCTCGACGAGGTCACCACCGGCCTGCACCTCTCCGGCACCACCGCCGGGATCATCACCACGCTCCCCGCGCTCAGCTTCGCCGCGTTCGGCGGCCTCACCCCCGTGCTGGCCCGCCGCCTGGGAGCGTCCCGGCTGCTCATCGCCGCGATGGGCGTCCTCGCCGTCGGCCAGGCCCTGCGCGCGCTCACCGGCTCGACCGTCGTCTTCCTGCTCACCAGCGCCCTGGCGCTCGCCGGCATCGCCATCGGCAACGTGCTGCTCCCGGTCCTGGTCAAGCAGCACTTCCCCACCCGGACCGGCCTGCTCACCGGCGTCTACACGATGACCCTGATCGCGGGCACCTCGACGGCCGCCGCCCTGTCGGTGCCCATCGCGCACGCCTTCGGGTCCTGGCGGGCCGGGCTCGGCGTCTGGGCCCTGCTCGCCGTCGCCGCCCTGGTCCCGTGGCTGTTCACACGTCCCGCCCGCACCACCGGCCCCACCGACCCGGCCGCGGCACTCGCCCGGATCCGGCCCGCCCGCACCGGGCTCGGCTGGGCGATGGCCCTGTTCTTCGGGCTCCAGGCACTGTCGGGCTACGCCGCCATGGGCTGGCTGTCGCAGATCTTCCGCGACGCGGGCTACCCGGCCACCACGTCGGGGCTGCTGCTCGCGGGGGTGGCGCTGGTCGGCGTACCCATCGCGTTGCTCATGCCCACGATCGCCGGGCGCGGCGTCAACCTGCGCGCGCTGGTCCTGCTCATGTCCACCGCGATGGCCGTCTCCTATGTCGGGCTGTGGCTCGCACCGAGCACCGCGCCGCTGCTCTGGGTGGCGCTGCTCGCGCTCGGGCAGGGCGCCTTCCCGCTCTCGCTCGCGATGATCGGCATGCGGGCCCGGACCAGCGAGGGCACCGTGGCCCTGTCGGCCTTCGCACAGAGCGTCGGCTACCTCATCGCGGCGCTCGGGCCGCTGCTCGTCGGCATCCTCTACGAGACGACCGGCGCCTGGACGATGCCGCTCGCCTTCCTCTTCGGCGCCGCCGTGCTCCAGGCCTTCGCCGGGCTCGCCGCGGCCCGCCCCCGCTACATCGAGGACGAGGCGGCCGGCTGACCCCGCCCGGGGCCGCACTCGACGAGCAGCCGCTGCGCCTCCCGGCTGCCGGGGAGGTGGCCAGTCTCCTGGTGGACGGCGAACGCCTACCGCCACAACCCGTCGGTGTAACCGCACCTCCCGACAGGTCGCGGGCCCGGCATCTCGTCGAGATGCCGGGCCCGCCCGTCGTCGTGGGCTGCGCCCCTCGCGATGACGTGCTTCGATGAGGTCATGGTGCGCGAGGGATACAGCGGCAGCGGACCGGGTGCGTTCACCCCGGACGGCTGCGCGGTCGAGGTCTACGAGCGGATGCCGGTCGGCGCCGAGCCCGATGTCATCGAGCAGGCCGCCCCGGCCGGTGCGAGCATCCTGGAGCTCGGCTCCGGAGCGGGCCGGGTCACCCACCCGCTGGTAGAGCGGGGTTTCGCGGTCACGGCGGTCGACGAGTCCGCCGAGATGCTGGCGAAGGTCCGCGGCGCCCGGACGGTCCACTCCTCCATCGAGGACCTGCACCTCGGCGAGCGCTTCGACGTGGTGCTGCTGGGCTCGTTCCTGGTCCACGCACCGAGCGGCGAGCAGGCTCTGGCGCTCCTGTCCGCCTGCGCCCGGCACGTCGCGCCGGGAGGCTGCGTGCTGCTCCAGCGCGAGGGCGCGAGCTGGCACGAGAACCTGCCCCGGGTGCGGCATTCGACCGGGGGGAAGGTCACGGTGGCGAGCTCCACCGAGGTCGGTCCCGGCGTCCGATCGGTCGTCGTGGAGTACGCCTTCCCCGACGCCCGCTGGACCCACACGTTCCTGTCCCGCCCGCTCAGCGAGGCGGACCTGGATGAGCTGCTGCGAAGCGCCGGGCTCACCTTCGACGGCTACCTCACCGAGGACCTGACCTGGGTCCGCGCGCTGCCGGCACCGGCCGCTCCATGATCGCCGCACCTGGTGAGGAGTCGGGGCGGGCACCCGGTGAGTGCCCGCCCCGACGTTCCCTCCTCACCGTCAGGCGTAGGCCTTGACCTCCAGGAGGCCGAGCGACGCGGTGCCGGTGCTGGTGAGCAGCACCCGCAGCCTCGTCGTGCTCGTCGCCGTGAAGGTCACCGTGTTGTAGGCGTTCTTCGTCAGCGAATAGCCGCTGGCACCGGGCACGTCGACGTAGGCGGTGCCGTTCCAGGACTGCAGCTTCCACGCCGAGGGCATGTCGATGCCCTGGTCGTCGTCGAAGAAGTAGACCTCGGCCTTGCTCAGCGTCTGCGCCGACGACCAGGTGAGCTCCGCCCACTGCTGGTTCGTCTCCGGCCAGCAGCCCCAGCGCGGGTTGACCGTGTCGTTGGACGACGGCGGGTCGATCCCGTCGTTGATCGCGGCGACCGACTCCCACGAGGAGGTGTAGGACGCCGACGGGGTCGCGGTCAGCGCCAGGTTGGTGTTGGGCGGCGGCTGCACCCCGCCCCGGTTGAAGATCTTGACCTCGGTGAGGCCGGTCTTCGCGCCGGAGGCGTTGGTGGCGAGCACCCGGATGCGCTGGGTGCTGACCGCCGTGAACTGGGCGACGTTGTAGTTCGCCCGGGGCGCTGCCGGGTTCTTCACCTGGTTGGCGACGTTGACCCAGGCTGACCCGTTGTAATACTGGATGTTGTAGGCCGACGGCGCCCGGTAGGTGCTCGACGCCGGGCGGCTGTCCTTGAAGTAGAGGCGGACCTCGTTGACGGTCTTGGCGCTGCCGAAGTTCACCTCGTACCAGTCCTGGGCGTTCGGGGATCCGCCCGCGCCCCAGAAGGGCTCGTTGATCGGGAAGCCGTCCACGGCACCCGCCGTGGTGGAGCCCGATCCGGTGTAGGAGGCGGAGACCGTCGCGCCCTGGGCCAGGTTGGTGAGGTTGGCGGTGAGGTCGACGCCTGCCTTGGCGAGGATGTCGACGACCCGCGCGTCGGACTGCACGACCTGGTTGGGGGCCTGCAGACCGGAGACGGCCGTGTTGAAGGCGACCGTGCCCGTGGTGGTGACCGCGCCGGTCGCCGGGTCCCAGGTGAAGGGGACCAGGGAGTTGACCGTGGCGACGCGGTTGCCGTTGATGAAGATCGAGTAGCCCTCGGGGATGCCGGGGTAGCGGACCACGCCGTCAGCCGGGTCGTCCCAGACGATCGTCAGGTCGGCGTTGCGGTATTTCAGGTTGTTGACGGTGAAGTGGGTCCAGCCGATGTTGATCGGCGAGAGCTCCACCTTGGCGTCGTTGCGCGGGCGCAGGCCGGCCACGTCCTCGATGACGGTCCAGTTGCTGCTGCCCAGGATGTTGTGGTGGATCCAGGAGCGGTAGGTCACCGACGACCCGTTCCAGTCCGCCCAGAACTCGTTGGCGTCCGGGTACTGGGTGTTGCCGTTGATGTACTGCGCCCAGGCGTTCCAGTAGAGCAGCTTCTTGTAGTCCTGCGCGTTCATCCACGCGTTGGGGTAGTTGCGCAGCACCGAGGAGTAGAGCCGGAACTGCACGGTGGAGTTGATGGTGGAGAAGTTGTTGGAACCCGGGTTCCCGGCCGCCGCCGCCGCTGCCTTGTCGACCTGGTTGGCGGTGTAGAACGGGAAGACCGGGTACTGCTGCGGGCTGTCGTAGAGCCGCAGCGCCTGCTTGTAGGTGTCGGTGTTGGGGATCGCGCCGACCGCGAACGGGTAGTAGTTGTTGATCTCCTTCCACGGGTTGTAGGTCCCGTCCGGGTAGCGGTGCTCGAACAGCTGCCGGCTCGGGTTCCACAGCACGCTGGTGAGCGCGTTGCCGATCCGGGTGGCGAGCGTACGCATCTCGGCGGCCTTCGCGGTGTTGCCGATCGCGTCGTACGCCTGCGCTGCCGCGAGCGCACCGGAGTACTGGTACGCCGACTCGGCCCGGTCCATCCGGCCCGCGCGGTAGTGGAACGACACAGCGTCGGCGTCGTTGCCCGTCAGCGCGCCCCAGTCGTACTCGATGAGGCCGTTGTTGTTGGTGTCGTAGAAGGCGAGCTGGCCCTTGACGTCACCCTCGGCGTATTTCGCCAGGTTGGCGGCGATGGCGGGCTGTCCGCCGTGCAGCTGGTAGCTCTTCCACGCGGCCTCGGCGATGTACTGGGTGTAGCTGTTGGACCAGTTCTCGGGGTCGCCGGGGTTGTCGAGGAAGCGCGCGCCCTTGGAGGTCTGGCCGACGCTCAGCCAGTCGCCGTAGGAGTAGATCGGGTTGCGCAGGTATTTCAGGTCGTCGATGTGCATGGGCTGCGTCAGCGCGATCGCGTTGTTGTAGCCCAGCACGCCCTCGGTGGAGGTCGGGAACTGGAAGGTCTGCCCGGGGATGTCCGCGTCGAGGTTGTTGAAGCGCATCAGCCACCAGCGGTAGTAGATGTTCTTCTTGATCGCCGCCTCGGGCACGTCGATGTAGGGCACGTTCTGCGCCCACCACAGGTTGTATGCCCGCACGTGGGTGGCGAACGCGGTCGCGTTGGAGTATCCGGCGTAGGCGGTGTACTCCGTCGCCGACGCCGGCAGTTCGTTGGCGATGAAGCCCATGACGACCTTGGCGGTGACCGTGGCACCCGCCGCGATCGTCACCGACCGGTTGAGCCCGCCGCTGGAGACGGCGAACCCGTCACCGGTGAGCTTCGTGCTCAGCGTGGTCAGGCTGTTCTTCACCCCGGTCGAGCCGGTCAGCTCGCTGCCGCTGCCCGAGGTGGCGTAGGGCGAGGTGGCCCGCAGCTGCAGCGTCGTCGAGGCGCTGCCGCCGTTGGTGATCGACAGGTTCGTCACCGCGACGTTGTTGTCGGTGATGAACTTGTTCTGGGTGATCGTGATCGAACCCGAGGTGTGGACGCTCTTCCAGTAGCTCGGCGTCTGCAACCGGGAGCCGACCTGCTCGGTGAAGGTGCCGGGGGTCACCGCGACGGTGTAGGCGCTGGCGTCGCTGATGCTCTCCCAGTAGGCCGCCTTCCCGCCGAAGCCGAGCGTGCCGGGGGTGTGCTCCTTCATGAACAGCGCCCGGCCGCGGGTCATCAGCCAGGTGCCGGCCGGGTCGTTGCCGGGACGGGCCAGGAGCCGGTCCATCCAGAAGTCGGTGCCGCCGACCTCCGCGTTGTAGATCGTCTGCATCATGTTGCCGGCGGTGTAGCCGACCGGGGCCGCCGGGATCGCGGGTCCGGAGAAGGTCGGGAAACCGATGGTCTGCGCGGCGAGCGCCGGGGACTGGGTCACCGCGTTGAGGCAGCCGACCGTGAGCATGGCCGCGGCGGCCAGGGTCAGCGGTCGGTACCTGCGGGGTAGTGACGAGAGTCGCATCTGGTCAACTCCAAGGGGAGGGGTGGTGAAGGGACGGTCGGAACGGAACTCTCGGGCTGATCACCTCCGATGCCGAGTCAGGAGCCGGTGGAGTGCAGGCTGGCGACCTCGGCCGCGGTCAGCGCCCGGGCGTAGACCCGGAAGCCGTCCAGAGCCGCGTCCAGGGTCGGGTCGCCGGCGTACTGGGATCGGCCCAGCCGGTTGCTCGTCGTGGCGCCGAGCGCGGCGGGCCGGGTGGTGAGGCTGGTGTTGCGGGCGACCTCGGCGCCGTTGACGTAGAGCACGCCGAGGTTGCCGGTCTGGGTGACGGCGAGATGGGTCCAGACCCCGGCGGTCAGGGCCGAGGTGCCGTCGATGCGCTGCTCGGCGCCCGCCCCGCCGGTGGTGATGGCGTAACGGGGGAAGCCGCTGGAGCTGCGCGGGGTGAGGAACATGTTGACGCCGGTCCCGGAGCCGAAGTCGAAGATCCGGGTCCAGGCAGTGACGGCGTCGAGCCGCACCCAACAGGCGGCCGTGAAGGCGGTGGCCCCGGCGAGCAGTCCGGGCGGGAGCTGCACATACGCACCGGTGCCGGTGAGGTTGACGGCGTTGCCGGTGCGCCCGGTGGTCCACGTGGCGCCACCGGCGAGGGTCGCTGTCCGGCCGTTGCCGGTGGCGTCGGCGGCGGTCGTACCGCTGCCCTCGTCGAAGGGGTAGTGCGCCACGAACGGCACCGGCGGCGGCGTGTCGTTGACGGTCCAGTAGACGCTGTAGCGCTGCCCGTGGGTCTGGTAGAACGGCAGCAGGGTGACCTGCCCCGTGCTCGCCGTCGCCGTGTACCGCAGCGGGTCCGCCGTCGCCGTGAGGGTGCTCGCGGTGAGGGTGGGCAGCCCGCTGAGGTTGCTGGTGCCGTACTGCCCCGCGAGCACGATCGGGCCGACCTTGACCGCCTGCACCGCGCTGTTGTCCGGTGTGGACTCCCGGGTCAGCGCCATCGGCAGGGTGATGTCGACGGTGTCGCCGGAGGTCCAGGTCCGGCTGATCGCCGCGTAGCCGCCGGGCGCGGGCGCGGGCTGCAGGGCGCCGTTGACGCGGATCGTCGCGCCGGCGGCCCAGGCGGGTACGCGTACCCGCAGGTCGATCGTGCCGGAACCGGTGACCGTGAGCCGGGTGGTGCCCGCCTGGGGGAAGGTCGTGTCCTGCCGCACCGTGATCGACCGGCCGGGCCAGGTGAGCACGGAGGCGATGAAGAGGTTGACCCAGAGCGTGTCGCCGTTGACGAAGTAGATGCTGTCGCCGTGCTTGGTGTTCGTCTCCATGCCGGTGCCGTGGCAGCAGGTGAAGTCGTCGTAGTCGTTGCTGTAGGCCTTGATCCCGCCGGCCCGCAGCGGCGTGTAGTAGCTGTGGAAGCCGTGCGCGCTGGCCGGGTTCTGCGCACCGAGCAGGTGGTTGAAGAGCGCCTTCTCGTGGAAGTCGAACAGGTCGGCGCGCCCCGGCGTGGTGAAGAAGAGCTGCCGGGTCAGCTTGAGCATGTTGTAGCTGTTGCAGCACTCGGCGGTGGTGTCGGACAGCTCGCCGGCGATGCGGCCGGGTGCCTTGAAGTATTCGCCGTTGGAGTTGGCGCCGATGGCGTAGCTGTGCCGGTTGACGACCATGGTCCAGAAGTTGACGGCGATGTCGCGGTAACGGGTGGTGCCGGTGGCGTGGTATTCCCGGATCGCCGCGAGGGCCTTCGGGATCTGGGTGTTGGCGTGGTAATTGGCGAGCGCGTCGGTGTTCGCCGCGAGCGGGTCGAAGATCTCCGCGTGGTCGAAGTACTGCGCGGTGGTGAGGTGCGCCGGGTTGTCGGTGAGCTGGTAGAGGTTGGTGAGCGTCTCCGCCATGCCGCCGAACTCGGTGTCGAGCATGTTCTGCCGCTGGGCATAGGTGAGCCGGCTGTTGCGCAGCGCGACCCACGCCGCTTTGCGCTGCAGGACCGCAAGAGCAAGAGCACTACCGGTCAGCCGGTACGCGTCCAGCAGTCCCGCGATCGTCTTGTGCAGTGTGTAGTAAGGCGCCCACACCTGCTGCCGCGCCTCGACCCGGTCGATGAAGCTCTCCGGGAAGGCGGAGAGGTAACCGGCGTTGAACCCGGCGGCGGTGGCCCGGTCCTGGCAGGCGGCGAGCGAGGTGACGAGGTAGTCGGACTTCGCCTTGAAGGCGGTGTCGCCGGTGCTCGCGTAGGCCTGGGCCAGCGCCGAGAGCACGTGGCCCATCGAGTGGCCGCGCAGCTCCGTGCTGGGCGACTCCCAGCCGCCGCAGGCGGTCGCCGAGGAGGCGATGCCGACGGTGACCCGGAACATGTGCAGCAGCCGGTCGGCGTCGAGGAACTTCAGGTAGGCGTGGGTGCGGGCGGTGTTGTCGGCGAAGGGCCCGGGGAGCAGGGCGACCGCGCCGAGCGGGAACGGGTAGGCCGAGACGCCGATGTCGGGCCGGGCCGCCTGGGCGGGGGCACCCGTCGCGAGTCCGCCGACGGCCGCACCTGCGGCGACGGCGGCACTGCTCTGTAGCAGCGCGCGGCGGGACAGGAATAGCGGGGGCATGGGAAAGACTCCTTCCAAATATCGAGCCATGTCGATCAATGCGGGCACGGTTCGCCCCTCACGCCCCGGAAGCCCCGCCTCAGCCCTTGAGCGCGCCGGAGATGAAGCCGCGGACATAGCTGCGCTGCATGAAGGCGAACAGCAGCAGGCAGGGCACCGCCATGAAGACCACTCCGGCCTCCAGCGCGGCGTAATCGATCGAGCCGTGGCTCGCCGTACGCATGTTGACCACGGCGAGGGTGGTGGTGAACCTGTCGGTGGAGTTGAGCAGGATCAGCGGGGCGAAGAACTCGCTCCACGAGGTGAGGAAGGCGAAGAGGCCGACGGTGATCAGTCCCGGCCGCACCGCGGGCAGCAGGATCCGCAGCAGCGCCGAGAAGCTGTTGCAGCCGTCGACGTAGGCCGACTCCTCCAGCTCCTTGGGGATCGCCTCGAACGAGTTGCGCATCATGAAGATCGAGAACGGCAGCTGGAACATGATCAGCACCAGGCTCAGCCCGATCAGCGAGTCCTGCAGGCCGATCCAGCCGAGCAGGACGTAGAGGGCGATGAGGATGGTCGCGTAGGGCACCATCAGGATCGCCAGGGTCACCAGGAAGAGCAGGTCTCGCCCGGGGAAGGTGAAGCGGCCGAAGGCGTACCCCCCGAGGGTGGCGACGACCAGCGTGCCCACGACGGTGAGTGCGCTGACCGCGACGCTGTTGAGCACGTGCTGCAGCCGGATGCCGTTGTCGGAGGTGAAGAGCCGGTCGTAGTTCTCCAGGCCGAAGCCGGTGTCGGTGCGCAGCGACGCCCAGCCGCTCCACAGCAGCGGCGACAGGAAGAGGATCGCGAGCGCGGCGCCGGTGACGTGGCGGCCCCACCGTGACGCGGAGCTGATGCTGGACATGGTGCCTCTCACTGGGACCGCCGGCGCAGTACGCCGAGCTGGATGACGTTGAAGACGACCAGGACGCCGAGCAGCGCCACGGAGATCGCGGCCGCCGACCCGAGGTCGAAGCGGATGAACGCCTCGCGGTAGATCACCATCACCAGGGAGGTGGTCGAGTTGTCGGGGCCGCCCCGGGTGAGGATCCAGAACTGGTCGAAGGCGAGCAGCGAGCCGGTCGTCATCATCGTCAGGACCAGCGCGATCGTGGGGCGCATCAGCGGCAGCGTGATCGAGCGGAAGGCCTGCACCCGGGTGGCGCCGTCGATCCGCGCCGCCTCGTAGAGCTCCAGCGGGATCGCCTGCAGGCCGGTGAGCAGGATGAGCATGTTGAATCCGGCGAAGCGCCACAGCACCAGCACGATCGCCGAGCCGAGCGCGGAGTCGGCGCTGCCGCTGGTCCAGGAGACGTAGCCGTCGATCAGGCCGACCTTGGCGAGCAGGTCGTTGACCGGGCCGATCTCGTCGCTGAGCAGTCCCAGGAAGAGCAGCGAGGCGCTGGCGAAACCGACGGCCATCGGCATGAAGAAGGCGGTCCGCAGGAACCCGGTCCCCCGCCGCCGCTGCTGCACCAGCAGCGCGAGCCCGAACGAGAGCACGAAGAGCGCGACCGTCATGATCAGCGTGTACTTCAGCGTGAACCAGATCGCCCCGCCGAGCAGCGCGTTGTCGGCAGCACCGGTGAAGTTCTCCGGCACGTTGACGGTGGGTGCGCCGAGCAGCGGCCACCGGTTCAGCGACATCCAGATGACCAGGCCCAGCGGCACCAGGAAGAACAGCCCCACCATCACCGTGTTGGGCGTGGCGTAGAGCGCGCCGAGCAGGGCGCGGCGGCGGGCGGCCCGACGGCGCCGGGGTGTCGGCGCCGGTGGTGCGGCGGTGTCGCTGTGCAGGTCGCGCCGGGGGGAGGCGGCCGTCACGGGCATGTGATTTCTCCGGTCTGCGGTGGTGGCCCGGCGGTGAGGGGACGCCGGGCCACCGCTGGTCAGCTCTGTTGCAGTGACTTGCTGATGGCAATGTTGCCGTCGGTCAGCGCCTTGCCGGCGTCACCGAAGAGGGCACCGCGCACCGTCGCCAGCCAGGGGCTCTGCGGGTCGTTGAAGGAGGCGTTGAAGTTGCGGGCATAGGGGGTCTTGCCCTTCGCCATCAACTTGTTGATCATGACGATCCGGGGGTCGGCCGAGGAGTACTTGTTCTCGGCGAGGTCGGTGCGGAACGGCACGCCGGTGTTCTTGGCGATGATCTCGATCTGGGCCTCGTCGGACATCGTCCACTTGATGAAGTCCCAGGCCTGGTTGCCCTTGGCCGTGGTGGCGCTGATGCCGATCGCGTCGCCGCCGACGAAGGTCGACTCGCCGCCGGTGAGCCCGGTGATCGGGGCGACGCCCATCTTCACACCGGCCTTCTCGATGATCCCGAGCCAGACCGACGGGCCGGGCGCGATGCCGATCTTGCCGTTCTGCAGGGCGCCGAGCCAGGTCGGACCCGCCTCGTCCTTCGAGCCCGGCGCGGCGACGCCATCGTCGTAGAGCTTGCGGTAGAGGGCGAAGACGTCGGCCATCTCCTTGGAGTCGACCTTCGCATTGCGACCCTTGTCATCGATGACGTTGCCACCGGCGGCCCAGACCGAGGGCCAGAAGGTGAACTCGACGCAGCCGCCGCAGTTGCCGCCGAAGTAGGTGCCGTTGATGTCGCCGCCCAGCGCGTCGATCTTGCGGGCGTGCTCGGCGTACTCGGTCAGCGACGTCGGACCCTTCTCCGGGTCCAGACCCGCCCTGGTGTAGAGGTCCTTGTTGTAGAGCATCACCGACATGTCGATGGTGTGCGGCAGGGCGTAGGTCTTGCCCTCCCAGGTGCCGGCCGCGACGTGGGCCGGGGCGACCTTGCCCTTGAAACCGGAGGCGTCGAAGCGAGCGGTGAGGTCCTGCCAGAGCCCTTCGGAGGCGAACTGCGCGGAGAAGACCACATCGGACGCGAAGAGGTCCGGCAGCGCCTTCGCGCCGGCGGCGGACGCCAGCTTCGCCGGGTACTCCTCACCCGGATAGGCCGTGACCTGCACCTGGTTCTTGTGCGTCTTGTTGTAAGCCTCGGCGTAGGCCTTGGTGACCGACTCCGTCGCCGCCCGGGTCCACAGCGTCAGGGTGGCGCCGTCGTCGACCCCGGCCACGCTGGTGGCGTCCGCAGCCTTGTCGTCGGCACACGCCGAAAGCCCCGCGACGAGCAGCGCCGCGGCCAGCAGACTCGTCGTCCGGCCTGCGAGATTACGTTTCACTCCGACTCCTTTGTCAGGAACTTCCTGGAGAAAATACAAGGGGAATGGGTGTTGTGGTGATCATCCGAAGACGTGGGATCTCCGGACTCCGGCCTGGTCACGAGGTGGGCAACCAGACCCGCATGGTGGACGGCCCGCGCCGGGCCCAGCTGTGGTAAGGCACCAGGACAACGGGGTGCGATGCGGGCTCCTCCTCGGGCACGGTCCGGCCGTAGGGCCAGCCCGCGTCGTCGGGCTCGGCGAAGTGACCGAGGACGGTCACCGTGCCGCTTGCATCGACGGGCGCGGCGGAGGTGTCGATCCGCAGCCGGTCGAGGTCGTCGGTGGGTTGGTCGGGCGACTCCGCACAGAGCACCAGCGGGCCCCGCTCGACCGCCACGCAGCCGCGGACGGCGTCGATCCGGGGGTCCGGCGACGTCCAGCGCGGGCGCATCGGCAGCTCCAGCCGCAGTTCGTCGCCGACGGCGAACTCCCGGCGGACGACGGCGGTGCGGCCCGTCACCGGGCGACGCTCGCCCCCGTCGACGAGCGTCGCCTCCGTCGCCCACTCCGGTACGCGCAGCGTGATGCTCCACGGCCCGGGCGCGGTCTCGGTGACCACGATGCCGACCGCGCCGTCATCGGGGTAGGAGGTGCGCATCCGCAGGCCGACCGCCCGGCCCCCGTCCAGCGGTGTGCGGATCACCGCGTCGGCGTACTGGTGGATCTGCACCCCGTCGCCGTCCGCCGTGGCGAGGTAGGTCGCGAGTGTCGACAGCGTCCGGGCGATGTTCGCCAGGCAGCAGGAGACCTCGAACCACGGCGCCCGCGGCCCGCCGCCGAAGCCGAGCTGCTCCTGGTCGGGCGGCAGCAGCTCGGTCCGGGTGCGCTGGTGCAGCGTGTGCGCGTAGAAGAACGACCGGCCGTCGTCGCTGATCGATGCGGCGAGCACGTTGTAGAGGATGCGCTCGATGATGTCGCTGTAGCGGATCTCCCCGGTGGCGAGCAGCAGCCGCCAGGCGAGCATGATCGCGGCGATCCCGGCGCAGGTCTCGGAGTAGGCGCGGTCGGCCGGCAGCATGAAGTCGTCGCCGAACGCCTCGTCGGTGTGGCGCGACCCCATCCCGCCGGTCAGGTAGGTGCGCCGGGCCAGCGTCTGGTCGAACTGCGCGACGACCGCGCCGAGCAGCTCCGCGTCGCCGGTCTCGACCGCCACGTCGACCGCGCCGCAGGCGAGGTAGAGGGAGCGGACGACGTGGCCGCGCAGCACCGTGGCGTCGCGGACCGGGATGTCGTCGCTGTAGTAGGACCAGCCGAAGTGGTGCGGCGGCAGCGACCGGTGCCCCCGGCGCGCCACGAAGAGGGCGGCCTGGTCGAGGTAGCGCTGCTCGCCGGTGACCCGGGCCAGCTCGACGAGGGCCGTCTCGATCTCCGGGTGTCCACACAGGCCGGTGTGCCCGCCCTCGCCGAAGGTGTCGCAGACGTGGTCGGCGGCGCGGCGGGCCACGTCGAGGAGCTGGTCGGGCCCGCTGGTGCGGGCCCGGGCGACGGCGGCCTGCAGCAGGTGCCCGGTGCAGTAGAGCTCGTGGCCCGACGCCAGGTCGCTGTAGCGGGGACGCTGGCCCGGCCGGCCGAAGGCGGTGTTGAGGTAGCCGTCGGGCGACTGGCCCCGCGCGATGAGCGCGGTCAGCTCGACGACCTCCCGGTCCCGGTCGGCGTCGCCGGTGCGGCCCACCTCCCAGGCCATCGCCTCGAGGAGCTTGTAGACCTCGGAGTCGGTGAACTCCCGCCCGCGCCGCTCGGGCGAGCCGGTCGAGCCGGTGGCGGGATCGAAATTGCCGGTCCAGCCGAGCTTGTCCAGCCAGGACCGGTGGTGGTCCAGGGTGACCGCGCCGTTGACCTGCTGCCGCGACGCCCAGAACCCACCGGTGATCCTCGCCTCGGCCAGGCCCAGCGGGCGGAGCGCGGTCCGAGACGGCACGACGGGTCGGCCGCCGGTCAGGTCTGCGGGGTGCGTGTGGACTAGCATTCGTTCCTCCGGCGCCAAGGTACGGGTGAGCTGGGTCACTACCAGCGTGGAATACACGATGAATTACGAAAAGGTTTTCGGCAAGGGTTCGATCGTGTTACAGATCGGTAACTCACCAGGTATTTCAAGAACTCTGCTGCCGCGATACGCTCGGACCGCTCCGCAATCATTTCGGAGCAGCAGAAACATTCGAAAGGATTTCCGTGGGCAGGCGCAGATCATCAGCGGTCACCCTCACCGACGTCGCCGGGCTCGCCGGCGTCTCGGTCGCCACCGCGTCCAAGGCGCTCAACGCCCGGGACCAGGTCGCACCCGCTACCCGCCAACGGGTGCTGCAGGCCGCCGCGGAGCTCTCCTTCCAGCCCAACGTGCTGGCCAAGGGGCTCATCTCCGGGCGCACCCGCACCATCGGCCTGCTCACCGACGAGCTCGGCGGCCGGTTCAGCATCCCGATCCTGCTCGGTGTGGAGAATTCGCTCGGCAACGAGCAGATGTCCGTGCTGCTCTGCGACGCCCGCGGCGACGCGATCCGGCGCCAGCACTACATCCGCACCATGATCGCCCGCCAGGTCGACGGCTTCATCGTCATCGGCGACAGCAACGACCAGCGCCCGTCGCTCACCCAGGACATCCCCGTCCCGGTCGTCTACGTCTACGGCGAGTCCACCGACCCGGCCGACCTCTCCGTCCTCGCCGACGACGAGGGCGGCGGGCGGCTCGCCGGGGAGCACCTCGTCTCGCTCAACCGCCGCCGCATCGGCCACATCACCGGGCCGCAGAGCTACCGGGCCGCCCGCGACCGGGCCACCGGGCTCGCCGGGGTGCTCGCCGAGGCCGGGCTCACCCTCGCCGGGGACCGGCCGCTGTTCGGCGAGTGGTCCCAGCACTGGGGGCGGCACGCCGCGCGGACGCTGCTGACCGCCGACCCGACCGTCGACGCGATCTTCTGCGGCAACGACCAGATCGCCACCGGTGTCGTCGAGGCGCTGCTCGACCTCGGGCGGCGCATCCCCCAGGATGTCGCGATCGTCGGCTATGACAACTGGGAGGTCTTCGCCGCCGACTGCCGGATCCCGCTCACCACCGTGGATCTCAACATGGAGCGGCTCGGCGCGACCGCGGTGCAGCAGCTCTTCGCCGCGCTCGACGGCCAGCGGCCCAGCGGTGTCATCCGCCAGCCGTGCCGCCTCGTCGTCCGCGAGTCGACCGGGCCGCTGCCCCGGTCCTGACCACCGAAAATCTTTCGGCGCTCGATGCCATGCGGCATCGAGCGCTTCTGCCTGCGTACCTGTAGAAGTGCCCTTGACACTTCGTGGGGCGTCTGGCCCAATGTACCGAAAGCGTTTGAGATAGGCACTGATCGATCATCCTCCGGGCCACCCCCACCCGGCATCTCCACGGCGGCGAGAGTCGATGCCTGCTGCCGTGATCCCTGTCCGTCGTAGCTCACCCACGGACGCGCGCCGCCCGGCGCGCTCGCCGAAAGGACACGACACACATGACCCCCTCCCATCACGGCCGCCGACGATGGCTCATCGCCGCGGCCACCCTGATCGCCCTAGTCGTCGGCGTTCCCACGACCGCGGCCGCCGCCGACCGGCGGGCATCCATCCGCACCCTGCCCGCGGACGACGCCGCCAACGGCATGGTCTACACCGGACTCGCCGTCGAGCGGACCGGACCCTGCGCCGGGCTCTTCCGCGTCACCGGCGTCTCCCCCGCGATGTGCACCCACGGGCCGGACGCGCCACCGGCCGGACTCTCGGTCAAGCGCTCGATCGCCGCCGTGCCGACGCGAAGCGGCACGACGGCGGCCGCCCCGGCGCTGCCCGTCTGCGAGGGCGACGGCACCACCGGCAAGCGCGTCGAGGTGCTCTACATCCACGGCACCACCAACCGCTATGCGCAGTACCTGGAGACGTTCCGGCAGCTCGCCGAGGCCGTGGACGTCATCTTCAACGAGAGCGCCAAGGCCACCGGCGGCGAGCGCCACGTCCGCTACGTCACCGAGACCGTGGCGGGTGCCTGCCGTCCGGTGGTCCGCAACGTGCAGATCGCGGACTCGGCGCTCACCGCCAACGACTGGGCGCCGCTGCTCAACGCGGTCAAGGCGGCCGGTTACAACCGCACGGACCGCAAGTACCTCCAGTTCGTCGACGCCAACGTCTTCTGCGGCATCGGCGGCTTCGCCGGTGACACCCGCAAGGCGGCCGACAACCGCTCCAACACCGGCCCCGAGTGGGCGCGGGCGGACAACGGCTGCTGGACCGCGGGTGTCGCCGCGCACGAGCTCGGCCACACGCTGGGCGCGGTCAACAACAACGCGCCCAACGCCTCGGGCGCCGCGCACTGCGTCGACGAGTACGACGTCATGTGCTACAAGGACGGACCCGATGTCGTCCTGAAGTACAACTGCCCCAGCCAGTCCTTCGACCAGCGGCTGGACTGCAACCACGACGACTATTACCACACCAATCCACCGGCGGGGAGCTACCTCGCGACCTACTACAACGTCGCCGACAACCTCTTCCTGATCAAGGGCGGCGGCACCACCCCGCCGTCGCCGAACCTCGCCCTCACCGCGACGCCCAGTGCTTCCTACACCTCGTCGTGGGAGAGCGTCGCCGCCATCAACGACGGCATCGATCCGCCGTCCTCCAACGACACGGTCAACCGCCGCTGGGGAACCTGGCCCAACACCGGGCAGCAGTGGGCGGAGCTGACCTGGTCGTCGGCGCAGACCGTCCGCGTCGCCGACGTCTACTTCTTCGACGACGCCAACGGGGTGCGGTTGCCCGCGTCCTGGACGCTGCAGGCCTGGAACGGCAGCGCATACGTCGCCGTCACCGGTGCGAGCGGCTACCCGATCGCGGCCAACCAGTACAACCGGGTCACCTTCACCAGCCTCAGCACCACGAGGCTGCGGATCGCCCTCACCAGCGGTGCCGGCTCCGTCGGCCTGCTCGAGGTCAAGGTCACCAGCTGATCCGGCGGCAGCCGGGCCCGCTCCCACCGGGCCCGGCTGCCCACCCCGCCCCGTCTCGGGAGTCCGCCATGCCCGCCCTGCCCCGGCTGCTCGCCGCCCTCGCGCTGATCGCCTGCGCCGTCCTCACCCTCGCGCCGCCCGCGCACGCCCACCAGGGGGTACGCCCCACGCTGCACCACGACGGCCACGGCTCCGTCTGGGTGACCGTGACCTGGGACGACGGCCATCCGATCGACGCACCCTCGATCGCCACGATGAGTGCCACGAGCGGCACCGGCGACGCCGTTCCGGTGGCCCCGCTGCGTGCCCTCCCCCACGACCCGGCCACCCTCGCCTACGCCGCGACCCTCCCGTCGGGCCGGTGGAGCGTGACGGTCGACATCGCCGCTCCCGGGGTCGGCTTCTGCACCGCCACCCTCGCCGTCGGCCCCGCCGCCCCCGCGCAGACCCACGACTGCGCACCCCCGCCCGCCGCGGCGCCCCCGGTTGCGGCATCAGGCCCGGCGGTCCCCCTGACCGTCCTCGCCACCGCCACGGTCCTCGCCGCCCTGGCAATCACCGCCCTGGCAGTCACCACCCGGTCCCGCCGCCGCCGATGATCCGCCACCCCCCATCACCGCAACTCTCCAAGAGCTGGTGCTATCCCGTGTCACGGTTTGCAGCAAAGCGTGGTCATTTCACGCAATGAGGCCACGCTTTGCTGCAAACCGTGACACGGCCGGCGGACCGGCTCTTATGTGGACGGTCGGCAGTGATCGCTGACGTGCATCCGGGTGCCCGACGGGTTGCTCTTGGCCTGGTACATGGCGGCGTCGGCGGCGCGCAGCAGCTCGTCGACCTGGTCGGTCGAGCGGTCGGCGGGCTGCCCGGCATCGGACTGCTCGGGCGTGCAGGTGACGGCGATGCCGATGCTGGCCCGGACCTCCAGCTCGTGGTCGCCGACCCGGACCGGGGTGGCGAGCGCCGCCAGGATCCGGGTCGCGGTCGCCTGGGCGCCGGCGGTCGAGGTGTCGGTCAGCAGGATCGCGAACTCGTCCCCGCCGAGCCGGGCCACGGTGTCGCGCACCCGTACGCACTCGCGCAGCCGGTCGCCGACGATGACGAGCAGCTGGTCGCCGACGTGGTGCCCGAGCCGGTCGTTGACCGCCTTGAACCGATCGAGATCGATGATCAGGACGGCGAGCCGACCGCCCGTGTCGTCGTGCCGCAGCGTGTCGCGCATCCGGGCGTCGAGCAGCGCGCGGTTGGCGAGGCCGGTGAGGTAGTCGTGGGTGGCCTCGTGGCGCAGCCGGTCCTGGAGCTGCCGCGACTCGGTGACGTCGCGGCCGTTGACCACGATCGCCGCCACGCTGGCGTCGTCGAGGAGGTTGGTGATGACCAGTTCCAGCCAGCGCGGCGGGCCGTCGGCGGGCTGGACCTCCAGCTGGAGCGCCATGTTGCCGGTGAGGCCGCGCGCGAGATCGCGGAAGGTGTCCCTGGCCGCCTGCAGGTCCTCGGGCCGCAGCACCTCCAGCGCCGATCGCCCGACGGCGTGCCGGGGGTCGATGCCGAGCTGACGCTCCAGCGCCGGGCTGGCGTAGACGACCCGGCCCGCACGGTCGATGAGCATGGTGATGTCCGAGGAGTGCTGGACCAGGGACTGGAACCGCTCCTCCTGGTGGCGCAGCTCCAGCATGCTGCGGTCGACGTCGGCGAGCAGCTGCGCGTTGTCGGTGAACGCCACGTGCTGGCGCGCGATCACCAGCGCGGTCGTCGCCACGACGCCGAGCAGGGTGCCACCGCTGCGTACGGTGAGCCCTTCGCGGAACAGCTGGACGACGAGCAGCAGGTCGGTGCCGGCGATCGCCGCGTAGGGCAGCCAGCTGTAGGCGGCGGGCCGACGGCGGTGCTGCTCCGCCGCCCCGGTACGCATCTGAAGCAGCTGGATGCGCGGGGCGACGGCGATGAGGAAGCTCGGCAGCAGGCGCGCCACCAGCAGCGCCCTGATCTCGGTCGCCTCGGCGACGGCGGTGTTCAGCGCGGTGCCGATGCCGACCAGCAGGGCGCCGAGGCCGCCGGTGAGCCCGGCCGCGAGGGTGAACGGGGCCGAGCCGCTGAGGATCAGGCGCACCACGGCGAACGCCGACGCGAGCATGAGGCAGGCGCCGAGCACGGTGCTGGCGAGCTCGGGCGAGGTGACGGGCAGGAAGGCCTCCCGGACGGTCGCCGACCAGGTCAGCACCGCGACACCGCACATCACCGTGGCGGCGTCGAGGCGTACCCGCAGCTGTTCTCTGCCCTGGACCTGGAGCGGGTAGGTGAGCAGCGCCCAGGCGACACAGCCGGCACCGGCGCCCACCATGATCGTTTGCGCGACGCCGCCCGCGGCGCTGGCGTCGGCATCGCCCCAGGACACCCGGAGTTGGATCAGGTCGCCGACGGTGAAGAGCGTGCCGCCGATCGCGGTCAACCGCCAGAACCGCCGCACCGGTGGCGCGCCGGTCGAGCGCTCGGCGACCTGCCGGGCCAGGAGGACGAAGACCACGTCGAGCGCGACCTGCACGGCCCAGGAGATCGAGGCTCCGGTCGCGGCCTCGGCGGCGCCGATCAGCCCGATCGACAGCGCCGCGCCCAGTGCCAGCGCGATGACCAGCCGGTCGGTCGCGATCCTGGCCACGTGACCCCGCCACGTCACGGCCATCGGTCGCCTCCGCCACCCGGTGGCCGTCGACACTTCACGGCCCGCGCTCACCGCAGCACGTAGGCCGCTGCCCGCCAACAATACGCGGCTCTTGGTGCATCTCATCCGGATTCACGGGAGATCCCGGCTCACCCGGGAGCGTCACGCAGGTAGGCGAGAGCCTGATGCCGGGGTTAGGCGGAGCCGACGAACTGGCTGACGTGATAGGCGGTGCTCCGGCCGTCCGGGTTCCGGGTCCACTTGGAGACCATCAGGTGCAGCCCGTTGGCGGCGCTGCTGGACCAGGGGTGGATGAAGC
Organism: Allocatelliglobosispora scoriae; assembly: GCF_014204945.1. Taxonomy (NCBI): domain Bacteria; kingdom Bacillati; phylum Actinomycetota; class Actinomycetes; order Micromonosporales; family Micromonosporaceae; genus Allocatelliglobosispora; species Allocatelliglobosispora scoriae. The sequence continues at coordinate 2,358,404 of NZ_JACHMN010000003.1, read as the reverse complement.
CGCCGTAGAGCGCCGGCTCCTGCCACGGCGTGACCTGGACCTTCTCGGCGGTCCAGACCCGGTCCGGGCCGGTGGCGGTGCGGGTGACGATGCAGCCGGTGACGCAGTTGAGGTAGGCCATCACCCAGGTGCCGTCGCTGAGCCGCCGCACCGACGGCTCGCCGAAGCGGCCGGTCAGGATCGGCGTGCACGGGCGGCCCCAGCCCCAGTTGCTGCCGTTCCAGCCCCAGCCCTCATAGGCGGCCTGGTCGAAGAGCCGGTCCCAGCGGACCCGGCGCAGCATCATCGGACCGTCCTGGCGCCCCGATCGCACCGAGAAGACATAGACCCAGTCGCCCTCGCGCTGCATCGTCCACATCTGGAAGGGGTCGCTGTTGCCGCCGTTGTTCCACCACTTCAGGGGGGTACGCGTGAAGTCGTTGCCGTTGTCGGAGTAGGCGAGTCCGGCGTACCGGGACTTCCACTGCGGACCGTTGGGGCCGCCGGAGTTCCAGTTCTCGATGCTCATGTAGGAGATGAGCTGGCGTCCGGTCTCCGGGAAGCTGATCCCGTCGTTCGGGATGACGGTCACCTCCCACAGCCCGTCGATGCCGATCCCGTTGTGGCCGTTGTGCATGAGTTCGGGTGCCCGCCCGTTCCCGGCGACCCGGGCCGCGCTGTCGAAGACCACCCCGCCGGCGGCGCCGGGGTGGACGGCGGAGCGCAGCATCACCGGCGAGCGCCAGTCGTTGGGCAGCGGCGGTCCCTCGGGCCACGGCGTGTTGAAGGTGTCCCCGAAGAGGTAGCCGATGGACCCGTTCTCCAGGACGTACGGGATGCCCAGATCCGTGCCCGCCACCCGCCAGCGGCTGTTGGTGTCGAGGTCGGCACCGGTGAGGCGCTTCTTCCAGGTGGCCGCCTGGGCGGAGCCGGGCAGGGCCAGCGTGGGCACGACCGCCGCGGCCACCCCGGTGACCGCGATCCGCCCCAGCAGGGAGCGGCGATTGAGTGTCATGGGGGTCGGCCTCTCATATCGATGACTGTCAGCCCTTGGCGAGTAGTGAAGCTGCCCGGCCCGGCAATTGTCAATAGATTCCCTCGATCATGTCGTAGCTGAAGGTTTCCTTCACCGCAGTTCTGCCTGCTCGGTCACAGCCGTCAACCCCATGGCCTTTTATGCGTATGGTGCCGATTAAAGTAGGTATGTGGTGACTCCGGAAGTGCGGGGAATCCGGCGGCCGCGCCTCCTGGCCGCCGGATTGATCATCGCTGTCACGATCACCTCCCTCGCGGTCTACCCGTTTCTGCCGTCCGCCGTCCGCCAGTGGTTGTTCGTCGGGGTCTCCTGGATGGTGGTCCTCCCGGTGGCCGCGGCCCTGCGCGGCATCCCCGCGGGGCTGCGGAGTCCATGGCGGCTGCTGGTCGCCGCGATGACGCTCGCCGCGATCACGACCACGGTGCTCGCGGTGCCGGCTGCCCGCGTACCCGTCGTGGATGTCGCCCTGAACGTGGCCTCCGCCGTCGCGAGCCTGATGGTGCTGAGCGCGGCGATCGCGGTCGTCATGCGCCGCGGGCGCAACGACATCGGCGGCCTGATCGACGCGGCGCTCGCCGCGATGGTCGTGGGCGGGCTGCTGTGGAACATGGTGCTGCTGCCGCAGCTGCAGTCGATCGGCCGCGACGGCGCCGAGGCGGCGTCGCTGGCCGTCGTCGTGATGGTCCTCGCCGGGACGGCCGGGGCACTGCTGCGGCTGATCGACACCGACCCGGCCGCCAATCCCGTGCTGCGGCTGCTGCTCGTCGCGGTCGCCTGCAACCTCGCCGGATCCGTGCTCACCGGCGGCTGGCCGGACAGCGGCGCCGGGACGGCCGGGGCGATGCTGTTCCTCGTCACCTACGCCACGCTGGGGCTCGCGAGCATCGACTCCGCCGGCCTCGTGGAGCTGGCCCGCATCGGTGCGGAGCGCCCGGACCGGCTCGGTCCCGGCCGGCTGACCTTCATGGCGTTCACGCTGCTCGCGGCCCCGCTGGTCGCGGGCGTCCGGCTCATCCAGCACCGCCCCGTCGACGGCGTGTTCCTGATCTTCTTCTCGGTCCTCATGGTCGGGCTGGTGATCGTCCGGATCGGCCTGCTCGGCAAGCAGCTGGACCGCTCCCAGGCCGCGCTGCGCCACCTCGCCCAGCACGATCCGCTCACCGGCGTGCTCAACCGGCGCGGCTTCAGCGAACTCCTCTCCGCCGAGCTGCGCGGCCAGCACGGATTCGTGCTCGTCTTCTGCGACCTCGACGCGTTCAAGCGGGTCAACGACGAGTACGGCCACACCGTCGGCGACCGCCTCCTCACCGACGTCGCCGAGCGGCTGCGCTCCTCCCTGCGCCAGAACGACATCGTGGGCCGGATGGGCGGTGACGAGTTCGTCATGCTCGTCCGCGACGCCGGGCCGGCCGATGTCGCCGGGGTACGCCGCCGCATCACCGAGGCCCTGCGGCCGCCGTTCTGCCACGCGTCCGGCGAGGTCACGATCAGCGCCAGCATCGGCAGCATCGTCACCAGCCCGGTCGACCTCCCCGAGCTCACGGCAGAAGACCTGATAGAGCAGGCAGACGCCGCCATGTACGCCGAGAAGGCCCCCACCCCCGACCGCCCCCGTCGAGCGTCCGCCTGACCGCCAAGACCGCCGCAAGCCAAGATCGCCGCAACTCTTCAAGAGTTGGTCCTAAGCGCGGGTTCAGGCGCGGGCGGGCGCGGCGCGGGCTGGCGCGGCGCGGGCGGCGGTGATCGCGCACATTCCCGGAAACCGCCCCTACCAACGTGCTTGATCGTGCTTCTTCCCGGAAACAAGCCCTACCGACACCGTCGGAGGGGACTACTTCCGGGAACAAGCACGATCATGAGAGGGTCGGAGGATCATGGGCGCGGCTCCGGTCTCCGGGCGTTGACTTCGTGACTTGGGAGAGGTTTTGGCACGCATCGGCATCACCGGACACATACGCCTGGCGCCGGAGACGGTCGTGCTGGTCAGGGCCGCGATCAGGGAGGTGCTCATGGCGTACACCGGAAGTGATTTTGTGGGCGTGAGCTGCGTCGCGGGCGGGGCCGACTCGATCTTCGCCGAGATCGTGCTGGAGCTGGGCGGTGCGCTGGAGGTGGTCCTGCCGTCCGCCGACTACCGCGAGCGCAAGGTGAAGCCGGAGCACGCGGTTCAGTTCGATTCGCTGGTCAGCAGGGCATCCCGGGTGCGGACCATGCCTTACCGCCGGGCGGGCAGGGCGGCCTACGAGGCCGCCAACGAGGTGCTGCTCTCGTCGTGCGACCTGATGATCGCGGTGTGGGACGGGCAGCCGTCCGCCGACCGGGGCGGCACGGGTGCCGCCGTCGAGCAGGCCCGGCAGCGCGGTCTTCCGGTGACGGTGCTCTGGCCTGAGGGGTCGGTCCGCCTGCCCAGCAGCTGATCCCGCGTGGTCGGCACACCCGTCGCCGGACGTCAAGCGGTAGTGTCCACACTCGATCATCCAATACGCACAGCATGGGCATTGGATCGGAGACATGTGAATCATCCGCCCCTGGAACGGTCGACATCCGCGAGAAGCGGCGAGTACGAGCTCGAACGCTATCGCTACATTCTCCAGCAATTGAACTCGGTGAATGAGAATGTCCACCGATACCTGACCGTCTACCAGACTCTGGCGACTGCGCTCGGCGGCGGCGCGCTGCTCGTCTTCGCCAGCCGTACGTCCTGGGGGCTGACGGCAGCCACAGCGAAGGCGAGCATCATCGGCCTGCTCAGCCTGCTCACACTCGTGGGTCTGTTCTGTTCGATGCTCATCTTCGTGGGGATGCTGAGCTGGCTGGACTATCGCCGCGAAGAGTGCGAGCTGACCGATGAGGCGGTCTATCCGGGGTTCCGGAAGCCCCCGAACCGTCGGAATTTCATCCGCTGGCACGAGACCTACATCATCGCGTTCATCTTGACATCGACCATTCTGCTGTGGGTATTGACCCTGTCGCTGCTGCTGCCTTCGATCACATGAAGGTCAGGCGAGGCCCCGCGCGGTCGGCGCAGCTCTGGAAGCAGCGCCGACCGCACTTTGCGGTCAGTGCTCGGCGTGCTCCGCCTTGACCTGCATCAGGTGGGTCCAGAAGTCCCACATCGGAGCCCGTACCCCGCAGGATGTCTGGAGTCCCTGGTCGGCGAGGCTGCGACCGGCGCACGGGAATTCCGTTGTCTCGCAGGATTCGCAGTAGCCGTCGACGGGTTCGTGCTCGGCGAGCAGCTCACGGGCGGTCGCCCACATCACCGGATCCACGCACGCCTCAGGCGGATCCTCCGGCGGACTCGCCAGATCGAAGGGCGGCTTGGTCAGATTATCGGTCATCGGATTTCCCATTGTTCGGTCGAGATCTTCCTCTGCGAAGTCCGCTCGCGATGATCACCAGCGTGGTCGTCCTCGTGTTCCACGAGACCTCTTTGCTTGCGCTCCAGAGCTTGACGTTGTGATCACTGCCGACTGCCTGCGCCGGGTCGTCCGCTGCCTCGTTGAGGCCGACACGACTCGTGCCGAACAGACTCGCCCACTTGCCGCGATTCACGCGATCCTCCAAGACTCCGCGTAGTGCATTGCTTCGTACTTGCGCCAGTACGCTGAACCCAAGACCTCCGCACCCAGCGCGGTCGCCATGCCAGCACGAGCGAGTTCCAAGCCGGTACACGTCAGCCACGGCGGACATGTGGGGCAGGCGCCAGCCTGGGTTGGCAGGTGCCGCTCGTACGCCCGCCGCGCCCGGCGCCACATGGTCACGTTGGAGCAGCCAGCAGGTGGGGGAACAGGCGGATCCTTCAAATCGACGGATTCGACAGTCGACACGGTGACAGTCATTGATCTCCTCTACTCGTCCTCGTAGGCTTGGAAACGAGCGGGAGAGAGGCCATCTCAATCCCCCGCCCGTCCCATTACTCAGCGTGCAGGACGCACGACAGATCCATGGAGTGTTGGCAGTTGGCCCGATCGGGTTCCCAACACCATTCACGACGGACGGGATTGCCAGAATGAGTGAGACTCTTGGCGAGGCACTTCGGCGCGTTCGAACGGACCGAGCGATGTCGTTACGGCAGCTAGGAACAGTTGTACCGGCGGACTACGGGCAGCTAAGCAAGATCGAGAATGGCAAGGCTCGGCCGTCCGAGGCGATGATTCGAGCCATCGACATGGCTCTCAATGCCAATGGCGAGCTTGTCACGATCATGAAACGAGAAGCGGCGGCTCGGCAAACGAAGGTAGCGTCCCAGAACATGAAACGACGGACGTTGGTTGCCGGCGCTGCAGGCTCAGCACTCGTCAGCCTGATCCCCGGCATCACCCCGGGGACCCGACTCGGCATCAGCGACGTCGAGCGGCTCACGCAACGCGCGGACCGGCTCTACGCCATGGACTACCTGCACGGGAGCGAGAGTCTCTGGCAGGCTGCCATCGGATATGCGCAGGAGGCATACGGCTGGCTCGATCACATGAGCTACAGCAGCACGGTCGGTGACCGCCTCATGGAAGCTGTCAGCAGGATGCAGATGTGTGCCGGCTGGCTCGCCGCCGACGCAGGGCACCTTGATGTCGCTCGCGCTTGCCTTCATGAGGCGCTCGGCATCGCGCGTCAGGCAGATGATCCGGAGGTCGAGTATCACGCCTTATCCGACCTGGCCTTGCAGGCCAACATGGCCGGCAATCCGCACCAGGCTCGGCGGTGGGCGGAAGCAGCCGACCGTGCGGCATCTGCCACTGACCGCTACACGCGGTTGCGCATCCTCATTCAGCTCAGACTCGCGCGAGCAGGTGCGCTCGCGGGCGAGCCCGCCGACTCCGACCGTGCCATGGCAGCCGCCCGGAACATCTTCGACGCCGAGTCCGAGCGGGAGCCGGACGCCTGGACGTTGTTCGTGTCCCCCGCTGAGCTTGACGGGATGGAGGGCACGTGCGCGCTGGATCTCGGGGATAACCGGCGAGCCGTCGATCTGCTCGCACGCGCGATAGCCGGATATGGAGACGGGTACACCCGCACTCGCGCGATCTACCGCGCGCGCATCGCCCGCGCTCACCTCGGCGCTACGCGCGACGTAGAGCAGGCCGCCGACGCAGCTCAGAAGGCTCTGGACGACATGGGCAGCACCGTCACAAGTTGGCGGCTGAGTCGCGAGCTTGATCTCACCGCTGCGCAGCTCAGGCCGCATAGGCGTGAACACGCAGCAGCGGAGTTCCTTGCACGGCACGCGGTCAGGGCTTAGCACGAACAGGAACTAAGGAGCTCTACGTGACCACCCCCAACGACGCCCTACACATCACCACCCACGGCGCTTCAGAGCTGGAGGAGCTGCGCGAACCGTTGCTCGACATCTACGCCGAGGTCTACGCAGACGAACTCGATGACCCGTTCTCCGGGCTGCCTCGATACTGGGAACGGCTCACGGCGTACGCCACACGAACCGGCTTCAGGATCGTCATAGCTCATCTGGACTCCGAAATCACCGGCTATGCCTTGGGTTACACCCTTCCTGAGACATCTCGCTGGTGGCGCGGTTTCCTCGACGAGATTGATCCCACTCTCCTGACCGAGACCGGCAGCAGAACCGTAGCCGTCGCGGAGATCATGATTCGCGAACCATGGCGCAGACAAGGCATCGGTAGGCAGTTACACGATGCGTTACTCATTGATCGAACTGAGGAACGTGCCACCCTCCTGGTGGAGGCCGACAACATTCCAGCGCAGTCCGCATACTCCGCTTGGGGCTGGCGGCTTCTGGGCAGGTTGAAGCCCTTCGAGGATTCGCCGGTCTTTGAAGCCATGGTGCTCGATCTCCGCACGCATGGAACGGCCAATTGACGACCATGGACCGACGATCGCGGGGACAGGGTAAGACCATTCCTACAGTCGCCTTCGTTCTAGGAGGCTGAAGTAGCCATCACGGGCACAGTTAAGGCCTCATAGGCTGCCGCTCGCGCTGAATCGGTCGCGGGAATTCAACACCGCACAAAGCCGACGCTGATGCAGACAAGGCTGATACCGGCCACAACGAAAGCAGGCTACATTCCCGCACCGTCCCGCCTGACATCACATCGGAACAAGATCAGGTCGGCTCCGTGCCACTAAGCCAGATTGTTCGCCGTCAGGGTTTTGCACGTTCGGGCCCCGCCAAAAGCACGTTATCCCCACATGGTCGGCGCGGCTCTGGAAAGCCGCGCCGACCATGGGCCCCTGCCGGGGGGTCTAGGGCAGAACAGTGAAGATCAGAAACCCCGGGCCAGCCGGTAGTACGCCTGGTTCCACCGCATCTCGTTGGCGAACTGCCGCCCGGAGGTGGCGGCGTCGATCACCAGCAGCTCGGTCCGCGTCATCTCCGCCAGGTCGTGCAGCTCGTCCACCCCGACGGCCTGCGACAGCACGGTGTGGTGCGGCCCACCGGCCGTCAGCCACGCCGAGGCGGAGGTGGGCAGGTCCGGCCGGGGCTTCCACACGGCCCGGGCCACCGGCAGCTTCGGCAGCGGCGCCGACGGCGGCACCACGTCGATCTCGTTGGCGACCAGCCGGAACCGCTCCCCCATGTCCGCGAGCCCCAGCACCACCGCGGGCCCGGGAGCAGCGTCGAAGACGAGCCGCACCGGGTCCTCCCGGCCGCCGATGCCGAGCGGATGAATCTCGCAGCTGGGGACGCCGGCCGCGATGCTGGGGCACACCTCCAGCATGTGCGCCCCCAGGATCCGCTCCTCCCCGGGCGTCAGGTCATAGGTGTAGTCCTCCATGAAGGACGTTCCCCCGGGCCGGCCGGCGGACATCGCCTTCAGCGTCCGCACCAGCACCGATGTCTTCCAGTCCCCCTCGCCGCCGAACCCGTATCCGTCGGCCATCAACCGCTGCACCGCCAGCCCCGGCAGCTGCCGCAGCCCGCCCAGGTCCTCGAAGTTGGTGGTGAACGCCCGGAACCCGCCCGCAGCCAGGAACGTGCGCAGCCCGGCCTCGATCCGGGCCGCGTAGCGCAGCGACTCGTGCTGGTCGGCCCCGGCACGCAGCGACGCAGCCAGGGAGTACGAGTCGGCGTACTCCTCGACGAGCTCGTCGACCGCCGATGAGCTGACGGCGTCGACGGCCTCGACCAGGTCGTTGACGCCGTAGGTGTTGACCGAGACTCCGAAGTGGAGCTGCGCCTCGACCTTGTCCCCCTCGGTGACCGCGACATCGCGCATGTTGTCGCCGAAGCGGGCCAGGCGCAGCGAGCGCATCTCGTGGAAGCCGAGCGCGGCCCGCGCCCACGAGCCGATCCGAGTGGTCACCCGGGGGTCGTCGACGTGACCGGCGACCGTCGTGCGGGCCACGCCGAGCCGGGTCTGGATGTAGCCGAACTCCCGGTCTCCGTGCGCGGCCTGGTTGAGATTCATGAAGTCCATGTCGATCTCGCCCCACGGCAGCTCCATGTTGGCCTGCGTGTGCAGGTGCAGCAGCGGCCGGCGCAGCGCGTCGAGCCCGGCGATCCACATCTTCGCGGGCGAGAACGTGTGCATCCAGGCGATCACGCCGATCGTCCGCGGAGCGGCACCGGCCCGCTGGCAGATGGCGAGGATCTCGGAGCTGGAGGTGAGCACGGGCTGCCACACGACGCGGGCCGGGATGGCGGGGCTGGCGTCGAGCAGTTCGGCGATCCGCTGGGACTGCTCGGCGACCTGGTCGAGGGTGCGCTGGCCGTACATGCCCTGCGAGCCGGTGAGCAGCCAGATCTCGGCTGGATCGGCGTTGGAGATCATAGGGTTGAGCCTTCCGATGGGTACGAGGGGACGACTACGACCGGCGGGTGCCGATGAGGCGCTGCAGGAGGATGAAGGCGAAGAGCAGCCCACCGATGACGATCTTGGTCCACCAGGAGCTGAGGGTTCCGTCGAAGGTGATCAAGGTCTGGATGACCCCGAGCACCAGGACGCCCAGGACAGTGCCGAGGACGTATCCGGAACCGCCGGAGAGCAGGGTGCCGCCGATGACGACGGCGGCGATCGCGTCGAGCTCCATCCCGACGCCGATCAGCGGCGCGCCCGAGAGCGTGTAGAAGCTGAGCAGCAGGCCGCCGACGGCGGAGCAGAGGCCGCTGATCGTGTAGACCGCGATCTTCGTCCGCGCCACCGGCAGGCCCATCAGCGCCGCGGACTGCTGGTTGCCGCCGATGGCGTAGACGTTGCGGCCCAGGCCCGTGTAGGCGAGGACGTACCAGGCGATGGCGACGACGGCGAGGGCGATGATCACGCTGGGCGAGATGAAGTTGTCCTCGCCGAACCGGATCCGCGCCTGCGCCGCCGACGTCCAGAACGGGTCGGTGATCGGGACCGACGACGAGCTGATGAAGGTGCACATGCCCCGGGCGAAGAACATCCCGGCGAGGGTGACGATGAACGGCTGGATCTCGAAGAACTGGATGATGCAGCCCATCACGAAGCCGAGGGTCGGCCCGATCAGCAGGGCGATCACGATGACGAGCGCCGGGTGCAGGGAGTGCTCGCCGAGCAGCCACGCCGAGACCATCGCGGTCATCGCCACCACCGAGCCGACCGAGAGGTCGATGCCGCCGGTGAGGATGACGAAGGTCATGCCGACCGCCACGACCAGGAGGAACCCGTTGTCGATGAAGACGTTGAAGACGACCTGGACGTTGGAGAAGGCGCGGTACTGGGAGACGCCCACGGCGTACATGACCAGAAGCAGGAAGCCCGTGGCGAGGACCGGCAGGTAGCGCTTCACGGCCGCGCCGCGCGCGATGGTCGCGGTGGTGGTGGTCATGCCCGCACCTCCGTCGCGGCCGGCGCGGGCGCAGCGGCCGGTGTGGGTGTTCGTCGCCACCGGGTGACCGCGGCCCGGAAGGCCGGGGCCTGGATCAGGCAGACCGCGATGACGACGATGGCCTTGAAGAGCAGCGACGTCTGCGGCGTGATGTTCATGGCGTAGACGGTGGTGGTGAGCGTCTGGATCACCAGGGCGCCGAGGATCGTGCCGCCGATGGAGAACCGGCCGCCCGACAGCGACGTGCCGCCGATGACGACCGCGAGGATCGCGTCGAGCTCCACCCACAGCCCGGCGTTGTTGCCGTCGGCGCTGGAGACGTTGGAGGTCATCATGAATCCGGCGATCCCCGCGCAGAGCCCGCAGACCACGTAGACCATGAAGGTGAAGCGGCGCGAGCGGATCCCGGCCAGCCGGCTCGCCTCCGCGTTGCCGCCCACGGCCTCCACGATCAACCCCAGCGCGGTACGCCGGGTGATGAGCACCGCCAGCGCCGCGACCACCGCGACGATCAGGATCGAGAACGGCAGGGTGAGCCAGTAGCCCGCCCCGATCAGCTTGTAGGGCGCGCTGTTGATGGTGATGATCTGCCCCTGGGTGATGAGCTGCGACAGCCCGCGACCGGCGACCATCAGGATCAGCGTGGCGATGATCGGCTGGATGCCGAGCCCGGCGACGAGGAACCCGTTCCAGGCACCGAGCACCAGGGCAAGGGCGAGTGCCAACCCCAATGCGACGAGTACGCCGCCGACGCTGTTCTGGTCGTCGAGCTCGCTGATCCACAGGCACGCGACCGCGCCGCTGATCGCCACGACGGAGCCGACCGACAGGTCGATGCCGCCGGTGGCGATGACGAGCGTCATGCCGAGCGCCACGAGGATCAGCGGTGCGCTGAGCCGGACGATGTCGATGACGCTGCCGTAGAGGTGGTCGTCGCGCAGCTCGATCGAGAGGAAGCTGGGCCGGTAGGCCACGTTGGCGGCGAGCAGCGCCACGAGCACGGCGGCCGGCCAGAAGAGCCGGTGCCGGGCCAGCACGGCCAGCCTGGTGGTGAGTTCGCTCATTGCTGTGCTCCGCTCGCGATGGCCCGCATGATGCGGTCGGCGTTCATGTCGTCGTCGTTGGCGAGCTGCGCCACGAGCCGCCGGTCCCGCAGCACCCCGATCTTGTGGCTGAGCCGCAGCACCTCTTCCAGCTCCGCGGAGATGAAGAGCACCGCCATGCCGCCGCCGGCGAGCTCGACGACGAGCCGCTGGATCTCGGCCTTGGCACCGACGTCGATGCCTCGGGTGGGTTCGTCGAGGATGAGCAGCCGGGGTTCGGTGATGAGCCAGCGGGCGAGCAGGACCTTCTGCTGGTTGCCGCCGCTGAGGTTGGCGACGGGCAGGTCCGGGTCGGCGGGGCGGATGTTGAGCGCCGTGATGTAGCGCGCGACCAGCTCGTCCTGCTTGCGCCGGGGGATCGGCTTCGCCCAGCCCTGCGCGGCCTGCAGGGCGAGGATGATGTTCTCCCGCACGGTCAGCTCGGCGACGAGCCCCTCGGTGCGGCGGTTCTCGGAGCAGAAGGCGATCCTGTGCGCCATCGCGGTGACGGGGGTGCGGACCGCGACCGGATCGCCGTCGATGCGGATCTGGCCGTGGTCGGCGCGGTCGGCACCGAAGAGCAGCCGGGCGAGCTCGGTCCGCCCGGAGCCGAGGAGCCCGGCGAGCCCGACGACCTCGCCCCGGTGGATGGTGAGGGTGAAGGGCTCGATGGAGCCCTTGCGCCCCACCTCGACGGCCTCGATCAACGGCCGGCTGCTCTCGATCGCGTCGAGTGCCGGTTTGGGCTGCTCCTCCAGGCGTTCCAGCACGGCGAGCTCGCCGCCGATCATCTTCTCGATGAGGGCGAGCTGCGGCAGGTCGCGGGTGGCGAATTCGCCGACGAGGCGGCCGTTGCGCAGCACCGTGATCCGGTCGGAGATCTCGTAGACCTGGTCCAGGAAGTGGGTGACGAACAGGATCGCGATGCCCTCGCCCTGGAGCTGGCGCATGATGCGGAAGAGCTGCTCGACCTCGCCCCGGTCGAGGCTGGAGGTGGGCTCGTCGAGGATGAGCACCCGCGCGGAGATGTCGATGGCGCGGGCGATGGCGACGAGCTGCTGCACGGCGAGGGAGAAGGAGCCCAGCGGCGCGGTGACGTCGAGATCGAGGTCGAGCCGTCGCAGCAGCTCCCGGGCCCGCCTGTTCATCTCGCCCCAGCGGATCATGCCCAGGGAGCGGGGCTGGCGGCCGATGAAGATGTTCTCCGCGACGGAGAGGTTGGTGCAGAGGTTGATCTCCTGGTAGACGGTGCTGACACCGGCCTGCTGCGCCTGCAGCGGGCTGCCGAAGCGGACGGGTTCGCCGCCCAGTTCGATGCCGCCCGCGTCGGGCTGGTAGACCCCGGTGAGCACCTTGATCAGCGTCGACTTGCCCGCGCCGTTCTCCCCCATCAGCGAGTGGACCTCGCCGGGGAAGAGCCGGAAGTCGACGCCGGCCAGCGCCTGCACGCCCGGGAAGGCCTTGCTGATCCCGGCCATCGTGAGAACCGGCTGCGGCATGGCACCTGCTTTCATGGTCGAGGGGTGGTGCCGCCCCAACTGGGCCGGGGCGGCACCGGCTTCATCAGTAGGCGCGGGTGGGCAGAGCGGCCTTGGCCTGCTCCGGCGTGAAGGTGCCCTCCTCGGTGAGGATCCGGGTCGGGATCGTCTCGCCTGCCTTGACCCTCTTCACCAGGTCCATCAGCTGCGGGCCGAGCAGCGGGCTGCACTCGGCGATGAAGTTGAACTTGCCGTCGGCGAGGGCCTGCATGCCGTCCTTGACCGCGTCGATCGTGATGATCTTGATGTCCTTGCCGGGCACCTTGCCCGCGGCGGTGATCGCCTCAAGGGCACCGAGGCCCATGTCGTCGTTGTGCGCGAAGAGCACGTCGATCTTCGGGTTGGCCTTGAGGAACTGCTCCATGACGGCCTTGCCGCCGGCCCGGGTGAAGTCACCCGTCTGCGAGGCGATGACCTTCAGGTTCGGGGAACCGGCGATCGCGTCGGCGAAGCCCTTCTTGCGGTCGTTGGCCGGCGCCGAACCCGTCGTACCCTGCAGCTCGACGATGTTCACCGGACCGGTCGCGGCGGCCGTCTCCTTGACGAGCCACTCGCCCGCGAGCTTGCCCTCCTTGACGAAGTCCGAGCCGATGAAGGTCTTGTAGAGCGAGGTGTCCTGCGAGTCGACCGCGCGGTCGGTGAGGATCACCGGGATCTTGGCGTCCTTCGCCTCCTTGAGCACGGTGTCCCAGCCCGACTCCACCACCGGCGAGAAGGCGATGACGTCGACCTTCTGCTGGATGAAGTTGCGGATCGCCTTGATCTGGTTCTCCTGCTTCTGCTGCGCGTCGTCGAACTTCAGCTCGATCCCGGCCTTCGTCGCCGACTCCTTGATCGAGATGGTGTTCGCCGTACGCCAGCCGCTCTCCGCGCCGACCTGCGAGAAGCCGAGGACGATCTTGCCGTCGTCGGCGGCCTTGTCACCGGTGTCGCTGTTGCCGCAGGCGGCGAGGCCCATGGCGAGCATCGCTGCGGCCCCTACGGCCAGTATCTTCTTCCTGAGCACTGTGGCACTCCTGTCATCGAGTCGTCTCACTGCACGTGCTTGCTGGAGCGGGTGGTGCGATGTGCGCTACGGCTGCCCGGGGGTCCCGGGCTGGCCGTAGACGTTCTGATAGCGGTCGTGCAGCGCGCCGACGTGCTCGTCGGTCATCGGCACCGGCTCGCCGAGCAGCCGGGCCAGGTGGACCGTGCGGGCCACGTCCTCGCACATGACCGCGGCCTTCACGGCGGCGCGGGCGTCGGAGCCGATCGTGAAGACGCCGTGGTTGCGCATGAGCACCGCCGGGGACCGGTGCCCGGCCAGGGTCGCGACGATCCCCCGGCCGATGTCGTCGCCGCCGATCAGCGCGAACGGCCCGACCGGGATCTCACCGCCGAACTCGTCGGCCTGCGCGGTGAGGACGCACGGGATCGGCTCGCCGCGGGCCGCCCAGGCGGTGGCGTAGGTGCTGTGGGTGTGCACGACCCCGCCGACGTCGGGCCGGTGGCGATAGACGTAGGCGTGGGCGGCGGTGTCGCTCGACGGGGCGAGGTCGCCCTCGACGACCACGCCGTCCAGGTCGCAGACGATCATCGCGTCGGCGCGGAGGTCGTCGTAGGAGACCCCGGACGGCTTGATCACCATCAGCTCGGTGCCGGGCACGCGAGCGGAGACGTTGCCGGCCGTCCAGACGACGAGTCCATAGCGGACGAGCTCGGCGTGCAGGTCGGCGACGGTCTCCCGGAGGCGGGCCACGGCGGTCACGCGGCCACCGCCACAGCCTCGTCGCCACCCGCGGCGGCGCCGCCCGCCGGAACGGTGGCGCTCTCCCGGTGGTCGCTGCCCTCCGGAGCGGGGCTGCCCTCCGGGCGGGCGCTGTTCTCCAGGGCGGCGTTGCGGATCGCGCGCAGGCGCAGCATCACGTCGTTGCCGCCCCGGCCCAGGTGGTCGTGCAGGGTGCGGTATTCGGCGTAGAGGGCGTCGTATGCCCGGGCCCGGTCGGGGTCCGGCTGGTAGCCCTCCTCGCGCAGGCTGCCCATCGCCGCCGACGCGCTGCCGATCTCCGGGTAGCACCCGGCGGCGACGGCGGCGTGGATCGCCGAGCCGAGCGCCGGGCCCTGCGCCGAGCCGATCAGCCGCAGCGGCCGGCCGGTGACGTCGGCGTAGATCTGCATCAGCAGGTCGTTGGTGAGCAGCCCGCCCGCGACGATCACCTCGGTCACCGGCACCCCGGCCGCCTCGAAGGCTTCGATGATCATGCGGGTGCCGTACGCCGTCGACTCCAGCAGCGCGCGGTAGACGTCCGGCGGCCGGGTCGCGAGCGTCAGTCCGACGATGAGCCCGGTCAGCTCGTGGTTGACGAGCAGCGACCGGTTGCCGCTCCACCAGTCCAGGGCGATCAGCCCGTGCGCGCCGACGGGCTGCGCGGCTGCGAGTTCGGTGAGCAGTTCGTGCGAGGCGAACCCGGCCGGGGCCGCGTGGTCGACGTACCAGCCGAAGATGTCACCGACGCCGCTCTGCCCGGCCTCGTAACCCCAGGCGCCGGGCGAGATCCCGCCGTCGACGACGCCGCACATCCCGGGCACCTCGGCGAGCCGGTCGCCGTTGAGGACGTGGCAGGTCGACGTACCCATGATCGCGACGAGTTTGCCGGGGTCGAGGGCCTGTGCCGCCGCCGCGGTCACGTGAGCGTCCACATTGGCCACGGCGACCGCGATCCCCTCGGGGAGCCCGGTCCAGGCGGCGGCTCGCGCGGTGAGGCCGCCGGCCCGCTGCCCCAGCGCCGAGAGCGGGTGGTCCAGCTTGGCGACGATGCTCGGGAAGCCGGGGTTGAGCGCCGCGAGGTACTCCGCCGACGGGTGCTCGCCGTCCTGGAAGATGCCCTTGTAACCGGCGGTGCACGCGTTGCGGGTCTCGGTGCCGCAGAGCTCCCAGACGATCCAGTCGGCCGCCTCGATCCAGCGGTCGGCGAGGGCGTAGACCTCGGGGTCCTCCTCCAGGAGCTGCAGCGCTTTGGCGTACTCCCATTCGGAGGAGATCTTGCCGCCGTAACGGCCGATCCACGGCTCGCCGCGCTCGTGGGCCAGCGCGTTGATCCGGTCGGCGTGGGACTGGGCGGCGTGGTGCTTCCAGAGCTTGACGTAGGCGTGCGGCCGGTCGCGCAGCTCCGGCAGCTCGCAGAGCGGGGTGCCGTCGGCGCGGGTCGGCAGGACGGTGCACGCGGTGAAGTCGATCGCGATGCCGACGACCCGCGCCGGGTCCACCCCGCTCGCGGCGACCGCGGCGGGCACGGCGCGGCGCAGCACCTCGCGGTAGTCGTCGGGGTCCTGCAGCGCCCAGTCGGGCGGCAGCGCAGCGCCGCTGGCGGGCAGAACACTCTCCATCACCCCGTGGCCGTACGCGTGGACCGCCGTGCCCACCTCCGCGCCGTCGCTGACGCGCACGACGAGGGCGCGCCCGGACAGGGTGCCGAAGTCGACGCCAACGACATAAAGTTGATCTATGTTAGCGTTAACATTCATGAGTGACGTCTCCATTCGGACCGCTGGGGTACGCGGTGCTACCGGTTGTCGGCGGTGGCTGTGCTGCTGGTGCGGACGATCAGCTCGGGGGTGAGCAGGATCCGGTCGGGACCGTGGGGGTGCTCCCCCGCGGCGAGTTCCACGAAGAGCTGCATGCTGCGTCGGCCGACCTCGGCGAAGTCCTGCTTCACCGTGGTCAGCGGGGGAATCATGAAGGGCGCCTCGGGGATGTCGTCGAAACCGACCACACCCACCTCGTCGGGCACCCGGCGGCCGGCCTCGGAGAATGCCCGGAGCAGACCCAATGCCATCTGGTCGTTGCCGCAGAAGACCGCGGTCACCTCGGGGTCGGCCGCGAGGCGCTGGCCGAGGTGGTAGCCCGACCGCGCGCTCCAGTCGCCGACGAGGACCTCCGGCACCGGGGCACCGGCGACGGTCAGCGCCGAACGCCACCCCGCCCGCCGGTCCCAGGCCTCGGGCTGGCCGACCGGTCCGGCGAGGTGCCAGACGGTGCGGTGGCCGAGGCTCAGCAGGTGCTCGGTGGCGAGCCGGGCGCCCGCGACGTTGTCGACACCCACCATGGGTACGCCACCGCCCTCGCCCGCGCCGACCGCGACCGCCACGATCCCCTCGGAGACCGCCGCGAACGCCGTCACACCGTCATCCTGCCGGATGATCGCGATGATGCCGTCGACCGCCTGCTCCCGCAGCCGCTTGACGGCTTCGGCGACCGAGGCCCGGTTGACGGAGCTGACACTGGCGATGCTGACGAAGTAGCCCGCGGCTCGGGCGGCCTGCTCGATCCCGTACATCATGGAGGCGGGGCCGAAGAGCGTGCTGTCGACCGTGACGATGCCGAGGGTGTTGGAGCGCCGGGTGACGAGCGTGCGAGCCGCGGAGTTGGGCTGGTAGTTGAGCTCGCGCATCGCCGCCAGCACCCGGTCGCGGGTCTCCTCGCGGACGTTGCCGTGCTCGTTGAGGACCCGGGAGACGGTCTGGTGCGAGACACCGGCGAGACGGGCGACGTCCATCATCACCGAGGCGCGCGCCGGACGGGCCGCCTCCGTGCCGGGGTCGTTCTCTCGTCGGGGCACCGCGTCGACCTGCCTTCCGCCTCAGGGTTGCGGGCTACAGTGTTAACGCTCACATAGGTGTCGTCAAGACTTCCGGCACATCACATTTGTGTTGCGGGCCAAGGTCGGCCGCCACGGCGGTCACGGTTTGCGGCAAAGCGTGGCCTCGGCTCGCGAGATCGCCACGCTTTGCTGCAAACCGTGCCGCGGCGCGCCCGCCCTGAGGACCGACTCTTGAAGAGTTGCTCCTAAGAGCGGGTCGAGCGAGCCTCGGTGATCATCGGCTGGATGCCGTGCGCCCCACTGGATGCGGCGAGCGCCTCGGCCTCGTCCAGCAGCGCCGACGCGTCGTCGCGGCGGTCCTGTGCGGTCGCGACGTAGGCGAGGCCGACCAGGTTCGCCGCGACACCCGCGCTGAACCCGAGCTCCCGGCGCAGCTCGGTCGACTCCTCCAGGAGCGCCCTCGCCTCGGGCAGCCGGCCGGCCCGGTGTTCGGCGTAGCCGAGGTGGCGCAACGCGTACGACAGGGTGAGCTTGTCGCCCGCCTGTGCGGCGAGCTCGCGCGAGCGGCGCAGCGCCGGGACCGCGGCCTCGTCGTCCTGCCGGACGACCTGGTGCACGCAGCCGATCCAGAAGTGGGCCTCGGCCTCGCCGCGCACGTCGTCGAGGTGGTGGTAGAGGTGCGCGGCGCGCTCGAAGAGTGCCAGCTCGCGCGGGTCCTCCAGGTCGCGGTGCTCCAGGAAACGGGCGTGCAGGATGCGCCCCCGGGCCAGCGCGAGGTCGGCCTCAACCCCGTCCAACTCATGGTCGGCCCGAGCGAGCATGCCGCGGTCCCCGCCGAAAACGGCCAGCTCGTAATGCTCCCGAGCCCGCAGAAGCCGCTCGTCCACACTCACCCCGCATCTCCCCGTTGCCCCGACCGCCAACGCATCCTACGACAGCCGCCCGCCCGGTGACCGGCCCGCAAAATTCGCGTTGATCAAGGGAAGACTCACCATCCGGGGTGTCCGACATGCGGCGAGTCTTCCCTTGATCAACGCGAAATTGTCAGCCGTTACCGTCGACGGTGAAGCAACGGAGGCGCCACGCGGGGTCGGTGAAGTGGAGGGCTGTCACCGTGATGGTCACCGGGTCGCCTGCGTGCAGTCCGAACACGGCTGGGTCGTCCGAGCCGACGGCGTCGAGGGAGGTCCCCCGCCACTCCCAGAACGTCGAGGTGAGACCCGGTCGGCCCGCGACCGCGAACCGCAGCTCCCCCGGCGCGACGCTGTCGGCGACGCACCGCAGCCGCGACGGCAGCGGCACCTGGAGCGCGAAGGTCCCGTTCGGGCCGCTGAGCGTCCGCGAGTCGAGCGTGCCGATCGGCTGCGACGGCGGCCCGGGATCCACCGTCCTGTCGGGGTGGACCATGCCGTCCGGGCCACGCGTCAGCGTGTCGAGGTCGGGCAGCACGGCCGGGCGCGCGGGCAGCGGATACTGCTCGAACGGAACCTCCTCGTAGACCGCGAGCACCGCGCCGCCGTGCAGGCGCCCCGGTGGTGCCGTGGTCTCGCCGGATCCGAGACCGATGGTGGCGATCAGTGTCACCGGCCGGTCGATCCGGGCGACACCGTGGTGGCGCCAGCCGTCGCGCCGGTCGTCGGGCGTGACGGTCCGCTGTGGCGACAGGTCCAGCGTGTTGCCCGTCCCGGGGCCGCAGCCGAGGCCGACCGGACCGGTCGACCCGGCCGCAGCGCCCTTCACCCGGACCGACAGGCTCGCCACCGCCGTGGACCGGCAGTTGGCGGCGAGGGAGAACGCCCAGCTCCGCGGGGTGAAGGTCAGCTCGAACGAGGTCGTGGTGGCGATGTCCACCCGCCGCTCGGTCAGCTTGCGGAAACCTGTCGAATAGGTCGGCAACTCCGCCGCGGTCGGCGCGGCGACGGCCGCCGGTGCGGCTCGCTCCGGTCGCGCCGCCAACACCACTCCGAGGGGTACGCCCACCGCGACCACCAGCACCGCCAGCCCCGCCGTGGCGAAACGGGCACGTCTGCGTCGCGCGACGCGCCGCCGCACCGTGCCGAGCCGCCCCGTGTCGGCCGGTCCGGTGCCGCCCTGCGCTGCGAGGAGTTCCCGCAGATCGTCCTCCATGGTCGGATAGCTCATTTCCTGCCCCCGCTCAGCGTGCGCTCTCGCGCGTTATCCAGTTCGGACTCCTTCCGCAGCACGGCGAGCGCTCGGCTGGCCTGGCTGCGGACGGTGGTGACGGCGACGCCCAGCATCTCGGCGATCCGGGCGTCGGAGAGGTCCTCGTAGTAGCGGAGCACGATGATCGCCCGCTGCCGTGGGCCGAGGCGGCGCAGAGCCTGCCACAGCGCGTCCCGCTCGGCGTGGCGGTGCATCTCGTCGGGCACCGCCCGCTCGGGCAGCTCGCCCCGAACGATCTCCCTCGTCCACAGCCTGCGCCGCAGCGAGATGTAGCTCGTCACGATGATCCGCCGGGCGTATGCCTCCGGATCGCGGTCCACCCGTTTCCAGGCGAACCAGAGCTTCACCAGCGCCGCCTGCAGCAGGTCCTCGGCCGCGGCCCAGTCCCTGGTCAGCAGGTAGGCCGTCCGCAGCAGCCGCTGCGAGCGCTGCACCACGAACTCGTCGAAGTCGCCCCGTTCCACCCAGCCCCCTCCCACCCGTTCAATCCCCGTCACCCCTCACGACGCCCCCCAATCCCGAACTCATTGCACGCCACCCCCATAAATTCGCGTTGATCAAGGGAAGACTCACCATCCCGGGTGTCCGAAATGCGGCGAGTCTTCCCTTGATCAACGCGAATTTAGGGGGTTACCGCGTCACGCCGTGGCGATCGCTGAGAGGACGTCGGTGCGGGCTGCCCGGCGGGCGGGCCACAGGGCCGCCAGGACTCCCACCACGACCATTCCGGCGAGGGCGCCCGCCACCACCGGCAGCGGCACGGTCATGCCGAAGATCGACGTACCGATGATGACGTGCTGCATCACTCCCCCGAGCAGCACGCCGACACCCACGCCCAGCAGGCCGCCGTACCCGGCGATGACGATGCTCTCCAGCCGCACCGACCGCCGCACCAACCGCCTCGTCGCGCCGACCGCGCGGAAGACGCCGATCTCCCTGGTCCGCTCCAGCACCGACAGCGCCAGCGTGTTGACGACGCCGAAGACCGCGATGAGCACGGCGGCTCCGAGCAGTGCGTAGACGATGCCGAGCGCCAGGTCCAGCGGCTCGGTGAACTGCCGCAGCAGCTCCTCCCGGTCGATCACGACCACGTCCGGCCGGTCCGCGAACGCCTTGTCCAGCACCGCCCGGTCCGCGCCCGCCACGAACGCCGCCGCGATGTAGTCGCCCTCCGCCGCCGGATAGGCCGCCTTGTCGATGACGACCCCGCCGAGGAACTGGCTGTGGGCATAGATCCCGGTCACCTTCGCGGTCACCGGTCTGCGGTCCTTGTCCCCCACGGTGACCTCGTCGCCGAGCCCGATCCCGAGCTCCTTCGCGTCGTCCTCCGACAGCAGCACGCCGCCCGCGAGGTCCGCGGTCCCCGCGACGATCTCGGGGGTCAGGGTCCGGCCCAGCGCGCCGCGCTCCACGGCGGTGACATTCACGGGGGTACGCCGACCGTGCGCCACGATCTCGCCGTAGCTCTGTGCCGGTGCGGCGTGACTCTCCACACCGGACACCGCGGCGACCTGCCCGACCACGCTCGGCGGCAGGCTCAGGAACCCCTGCGCCGACTGCACGATCAGCGTGCTCGACGGCACCTCGTCGCGGATGGCCCCGTTGATGAAGGTGGTCAGCGAGGCACCCACCGTGGCGAACGCCGTCACCAGCGCCAGCCCGATCATCAGGGCCGATGCCGTCGCCGCCGTCCGCCGGGGATCCCGGATCGCGTTGCGTACGGCGAGCCGTGCCACGGCCGAACCCCGTCGGCTGATCAGCCGGGACAGCGGGACCAGGACGGCGGAGGCGAGCAGCGGCGCCAGCAGCAGGATCGCGGCCCACGACGCGAGCGCCCCGCTCATCCCGACGAACCGTTTCGGGTCGGTGAGCTCCGGGCCCGATGTCGCCGCCACCGCCGCCACCCCGCCGGCGAGGATCACCGCGCCGGCGACCGTCCGCACCACCAGCGACCGGCGCGGCAGCGCCGCATCGGTGCCGAGTGCCGCGATCGGGGCGACGGCGGATCCCCGACGAGCCGATCCGTACGCGGCGACCACGGTCACCACCACCCCGACGAGGTAGCCGACGATGATCGCGAACGGGGAGACGGCGAAGATCACCGTCTCGCCCGTCGTCCGCAGCAGCCGCATCGCCACCCAGGCGAGGCCCAGGCCGGTCGCGGCGCCGATCGTGGCGCCGACGAGGCCCAGCACGGCGGCTTCGGCGAGCACGGCCCGGCGTACCTGCCGGCGCCGGGCACCGACGGCCCGCAGCAGCGCGAACTGCCGGGTGCGCTGCGCGACGAGCATCGTGAACGTGTTGGCGATGACGAACATCCCGGCGAGCACCGCCACTCCGGCGAAGGCGAGCAGGAACATCCGCACCACCTTCGCCTCGCTGTCGGCCTCCCCCTGCCGCTGCGCCGCGAGTTCGGCCCCGGTGCGCACCGCGAGCGCCGGGTTCGTGGCGGCGGCGGCGATCGCCGACGGGTCGGCGCCGAAGAGTTCGATCCAGGCGTAGTCGCCGCCGAGTTCGCGCAGCGCCGTGGCCGGGTCGTAGGCGACCGCCGGGGTGTAGTCGTCGGCGGTCCTGCGGTAGGTGAAGACCCCGACCACCGTGGCCGTCGCGGAGCTGCCGTCGGCCCGCAGCAGCCGAGCGGTGTCACCGGTGCCGAGCTTGGCGTTCTGCGCCGCCTCCTCCTCCAGCGCCACCTCTCCCGCAGCCGTCGGTCCCCGGCCGGTGACGAGCGTGAACCGCTCGCTGCCGTCCCAGCTCGTGCCGCCCTGCTCCGGGAAGTAGGTGTCGCCGAGCTTCCCGTTGGACTGGACCAGGCCGGTGCTGCCGACCACCACTCCGCTCGCCCGGGCCACCCCCGGCAGCGCGGCGAGCCGGTCGAGCTCGGCCGGCTTCAGCCCTTCGCCGTGCTCCTTCGCCGTCACCTGCACGGCGAGGTCGCCCCGGGAGTTGCCCTCGCCGACGGTCGCCGCCGCCGAGTCGGAGACGATCCACGTCGCCACCACGAACGCCACCCCGAGCACGATCGCGACCAGCGTCATCGCCACCCGGCCCGGGTGGGCCCGCATGTCTCGCAGCACTGCACGCAGCATCAGGCACCCACCCCGGCGGTCGCCGTCTCCAGGGACTTCATCCGGTCCAGCACCCGGTCGGCGCTGGGCGAGCGCAGTTCGTCGACGAGCCTGCCGTCGGCGAGGAAGAGCACCCGGTCCGCGTACGACGCCGCTGTCGGGTCGTGGGTGACCATCACCACGGTCTGGCCCAGCTCGTCGACGCTGCGCCGCAGGAAGGCGAGCAGCTCGGCGGAGCTGCGCGAGTCCAGGGCCCCGGTCGGCTCGTCGGCGAAGACCACGTCGGGCTTGGAGATGAGCGCCCGCGCGCAGGCGACCCGCTGCTGCTGGCCGCCGGAGAGCTGGCTCGGCCGGTGCCCCAGCCGGTCGGCGAGGCCCACCGCGCCGATGATCGTGTCGGCGAAGAACCGGTCCACGGCCTTCCCGGCCAGGTCGAGCGGGAGGGTGATGTTCTCCCAGGCCGTGAGCGTGGGCAGCAGGTTGAAGGCCTGGAAGACGAAGCCGATCCGGTCCCGGCGCAGGATCGTCAGGTCGTCGTCGCCGAGGCCGGTCAGCTCGACATCGCCCACCCAGGCCCGGCCGCCGGTCGGCTTGTCCAACCCCGCCACACAGTGCATCAGGGTCGACTTGCCGGAACCGGACGGCCCCATGATGGCGGTCAGCTCGCCCCGGGCGAACTCCACGTCCACCCCGGCGAGCGCCACCACCCGGGCGTCGCCATCCCCGTAGACCTTGGTCAACTCGGCGGCCCGGACGGCCGCGCTGGAAATCGTCATGCGAAGGACCCTCGCCCGGATCGCGACCGCTGAGATCCGGCAGGAGTCGATCGTCACCCCCGACCTAAGTAGCAGGCCCCGACGACTTTCGGCGCAGGCGGGATGTCGGGGCCGGGCATTACCCTCGACGTGTGGCGGAGCAGCTGGGCATGGTGATGGTGAACCGGGTCGCCCGGTTCGTCCGCTGGCTCGCGCCCTGGGCGCTGGGCATCACCGCCGGGCTCTTCACCTGCCTCTCGCCGGGTGTGCCGCCGGTCACGGTCATCGCCTACGGTGTCGGCCCCGGCGGCGCCGACATGATCGTCGTCGGGCTGGTCGGCGTCGCCTGCGGGCTCTCCGCCGGATTCGCCCGCCGTTGGCCGTGGCAGGTCATCGCGGTCACCGCCGTCACCTGGATCGCCTTCACGGCCTATCCGATGCTCGTCGTCGCCTCCTACTACGCCGGGGTCACCATCAAACGGCGGACACCGGCGCTGATCTACCTGACGGTGGCGGGGGCGCTGGTCGTCGTACCCACCGCGTTGGGCTTCGACATCTCCACCGACGACGCCGGGGGCGGCGTGGTGATCGGGTTGATCGGCGCCGCCGCGATGGTCGGCATGCCCTACGCGCTGGGCCTGTGGGTCGGCGCGCGGCGGCAGGTCATCGCGGGGCTGCACGAGCGGGCCGCGCGGCTCGAGGCCGAGCAGGCCGCCCGCGCCGATCGGGCCCGCGCCGAGGAGCGGGCCAGGATCGCGCGGGAGATGCACGACGTGGTCGCGCACCGGGTCTCGCTGATGGTGCTGCACGCAGGCGCCCTGGAGGTGAGCGCGCCCGACGAGCGGCTCGCCCAGGAGGCGGCGCTGATCCGCACCACCGGGCGGGAGGCGCTCGCCGACCTGCGGCAGGTGCTCGGCGTGCTGCGCGCCCCCGAGGGCGACGCGGTGCTGCGCCCGCAGCCGGACCTCTCCGACCTGCCCGCGCTCGTCGCCCAGGTCCGGGCCGCCGGGCAGCCGGTCACCCACACCGAGCACGGCGAGGCGCCGGCCCTGCCGCTGACCGTGCAGCGCACCGCCTACCGGGTGGTCCAGGAGGCGCTCACCAACGTCGTCAAGCACACCGGCGGTGCCAACGCCGCGGTCACCCTGCGCTACCTGCCCGACGCCGTCGAGGTGACGGTGGAGAACGGCCCGTCGCCCGCCCCGGTGGAGCGCCTGCCCGGCAGCGGGCTCGGTCTGATCGGCCTGCGCGAGCGGGTCGCCCTGATCAGCGGCCGCATCGAGGCCCGCCCCCGCCTGGACGGCGGCTTCACCCTGACGGCGACGCTCCCCGCCGGTGGTCCCGCATGACCGCTCTCCCGACACGCTCTCCCTGCCCACGGTGCGTTTCGCCCGGCCTGCGCCACGTTTTGCAGCACAGCGTGGCTATTTGGCGGGGCGAGGCCACGGTTTGCTGCACAACATGACGGGGGGCGGTTCGTGATCCGGGTGCTGCTCGTCGACGACGAGGCGCTGGTGCGGTCCGGGCTGCGGATGATCCTGGAGGCGGCGGGCGACCTCGCCGTCGTGGGCGAGGCGCGCGACGGCGACGAGGCGGTCCAGGCCGCGGCGCGGCTGCGGCCCGATGTCATTCTCATGGATGTACGCATGCCGCAGCGCGACGGTCTCAGCGCCACCTCGGAGCTGGCCCGCCATCCGGGCGCACCGAAGATCATCATGCTGACCACGTTCGACATCGATGAATATGTGCACGCCGCGCTGCGGGCCGGTGCGGTGGGGTTCCTGCTGAAGGACACGCCGCCGCGGGACCTCGCCGAGGCGGTGCGGGTGGTGGCCGCCGGGAACGCGATGCTCTCCCCGACCGTGACCCGGCGCCTGATCAGCGCTTTCGCCGTGCAGTCGCCCGCGCCGGGGCTGGGTGCTCGGGCTCGGCTGGCGGCGCTGACCGAGCGGGAGCTGGAGGTGGTCTGCGCCGTGGGGCGGGGGCTGTCCAACGCCGAGATCGGGCGGGAGCTGGAGATGGCGGAGGCGACGGTGAAGGCGCACGTCAGCCGGGCGCTGGCGAAGCTGGAGCTGAGCAACCGGGTGCAGGCGGCGATCCTGGTCCACGAGGCCGGGCTCGCCTGACTCCGACCCTCGTCAGCGGCGAGGTCGGGCGGACGGCCTCACCACCGCTGCGACCGACTCGGGCGTGAGGAAGAAGCCGCCGGCGAAATCTCCATGTGAGTGTGTTCACGCCGGGACATGTCCCTGACCCGTCGACATCCGGTTCGAAATCCCTGTCAACCGCAACAGGCCGACAGGCGTGCTGTTCGCGGCGTACCCGTCGCGTGGTGGAAGCGCGACCGGCGGCGACACCCGGCGGGCATCACGGGGTGAGCGCACCGGCCCCGGCCAGCTTGACGACGGCGTCCGCCGAGATCTCGCCGTCGACCCAGGTCGCGGTCCAGTCGTCGTGCCACTCGCCGTCGTCGCCGAAGCGCCACTCCCCGCTGAGTGCCCGCCCACCGCCGCTGCCGGTCAGGGTGAACCTGACCTCACCCGCGTGGGCCGGTGGTTCGCGGTCGGGCACCTCGGACCACCAGCCCGTGAAGGTGTCGCCATCGATCACGCCGACCGCTTCGCCACCGGCATGGTCGTAGACGACCTTCATCGTGCCGCCCCGGACCACCACGTAATGCTCGCCCCACTGCGGGCTGTGCCAGTGCCCCGCGAACGCGTCGGCCGACGGCTCGTCATCGGAGGCGAGGGCGGTGACGGCGATGCCGCCCAGGGCGAGCACGATCAGGGCCACGAGGCCTGCGGCCACCTGCAGCACGAGCCCGCCGGGCCGCCGCGTGGGGTGTGCGCCGACGATGTCGTGCAGCGGCGGCTCCGGTGCCGGCCGATCCATGCCGCTCTCGTCCGACACGTGCGCGTCCCGCCTCATGAGGCCATCATCCCGACTCAGGGTCGGCACGGGAAGTCGGAGGCGACGCCCGGCGGCGGGTGTACGCCGCCGCCGGGATCGCCGATGGTGGACCCGCCCCCGTTGACTCCACACGGGCCACCGTCTCACCCGGATGGCATTGACGGGTGAGCTTCTACCGGGAAGTCTTGTCGCGGATGGTGGCGCAAAAGCCTGTCGATTTCTTAATCCGCAGGCAGCGGTGCGGGTGGGAGCATGGTGCGGTTCAAACTGCTGGGGCCGGTCGAAGTCCGGACCGACGACGACACCCTGATCGACATCGGACCTCCCCGCCAGCGCACGGTCCTCGCCGCGCTCGCCGTCGACGCCGGCCGCCCGGTGCTGCTCGACACCCTCATCGACCGGGTCTGGGGACCGGCACCGCCGCAGCGGGCCCGGCACGCGCTCTACGTCTACATCTCGCACCTGCGCACGATCTGCGACGAGCTCGGCGGCGGGGAGGTCGCCCTGCTGCACCGCTCCCGCGGCTACGTCCTGGAGACCGACCTCGACCGGGTCGACACGCACCTGTTCCGCAGCCTGCTCGCCCAGGCCCGGGCCCCGCAACTCGACGACGAGCAGCGGGCCGCCCTGCTGCGGCGGGCCCTGCGCCTGTGGCGGGGCAACCCGCTCGCCGACATCACGGGCGACTGGGCCGACCGGGTCCGCGAGGGCTGGACCCAGCAGCGCAGCGACGCCGTGCTGCGGTACGCCGCGATCGAACTCCGCCTCGGCGAGCCCCAGTCCGGTGTGGACATGCTCACCGACCTCGTCGCCGACAACCCGCTCGCCGAACCGCCCGTGGCTGCGCTGATGCGCGCCCTGCACGCCGCGGGCCGGCACGCCGAGGCGCTGGAGTGCTACACCGAGCTGCGGACCCGGCTCGTGACCGGGCTCGGCGTCGAGCCGGGCGACGAGGTGAGCAGCCTGCACCGGGCGCTGCTGCGCGGGGAGGTCGAGGCGCCGGCCAGGACGCCCGCGGCACCGGCCGCCGCCGTGCCCGCGCAGCTTCCGCTGGACCTGCGCGGCTTCACCGGCCGCGACCACGAGATCGCGCAGCTCGACGCGCTCGCCGGCGGCGACGGCGGCAGCCCGGCGACGATGGCGATCGCCACCCTCTCCGGCACCGCCGGGGTCGGCAAGACCACGCTCGCCGTCCACTGGGCCCACCGGCAGCGGCAGCGTTTCCCCGACGGCCAGCTCTACGTCAACCTGCGGGGTTTCGACCCGACCGGCGCCGTGATGACGACGGCCGAAGCGATGCGCGGGTTCCTCGACGCCCTCGGCGTCGCACCGCAGCGGGTCCCGCCGGGGGTGGAGACCCAGTCCGCGCTGCTGCGCAGCCTGCTCGCCGGTCGCCGGGTGCTGATGCTGCTCGACAACGCCCGCGACGCCGACCAGGTCCGGCCGCTGCTGCCCGGCGCGCCCGGCTGCATGGTGCTGGTGACGAGCCGGCAGCAGCTCACCGGGCTGATCACGACCGAGGGAGCCCGCCCGATCACCCTCGACGTGCTGAGCCACGACGATGCCCGACGGCTGCTCGTCCGCCTGCTCGGCCCGGACCGGGTCGCCGCCGAACCGGACGCCACCGACGAGATCATCCAGCGCTGCGCCCGGCTGCCCCTGGCACTGGGCATCATCGCCGCCCGCGCGACCGTCAACACCGGCTTCGCCCTCGCCGCGCTCGCCGCGGAGCTGCGCGAATCGCCCGGCGGACTCGACGCCCTCGCGGGCAGCGATCCGGCGACCGACATCCGCGTCGTGCTCTCCTGGTCCTACCGCACCCTCACCGCGCCCGCCGCCAGGCTCTTCCGCCTGCTGGGCCTGCACACCGGGCCGGACATCTCCGCTGCCGCCGCCGCCAGCCTCACCGAGACGACCTCCGCCGCGATCCGACCGCTGCTTGCCGAGCTGACCCGCGCCCACCTCGTCATCGAGCACGCGCCGGGACGCTTCACCCAGCACGACCTGCTGCGCGCCTACGCCGCCGAGCTGACCGGCGCCCACGACCGGGCCACCGAACGTCGCGAGGCGCTGCTGCGGCTGCTCGGCCACTACGTCCTCACCGGCCACCGCGCGACGGTCCTGCTCAACCCGCACCGCAACCCGATCGACATCCCCGACGACCTACGCGGGGTCACCTGGGTCGCCCCGGAGACGATCGCCGACGACATCGCCGCGAAGGGCTGGTTCAGCCGGGAGATGGAGACCGTGCTCGCCGCGATCGACCAGGCCGCCGCGGCCGGCCTGCACGACCACGTCTCCCAGCTCGCCTGGACCATCGCCGACTTCCTCGACCGGCAGGGCCACTGGAACGACATGGTCGCGATCCACCACACCGCCCTGGCGAGCGCCACGATCAGCGGCGACCTGCCGGGGCAGGCCCGGGCACACCACTGCCTCGCCGTCGCCAACGCCCGCTACTCGCGCTACGACGAGGCGCACCAGCACGTCCAGCACGCCTTCGACATCTTCGCCCGGCTCGGCGACGACGCCGGGCGGGCCCGGGCGCACTTCAGCCGGGCCTGGCTCTACGAGCAGCGCGGCGACTACGCCCAGGCGCTGGCACACGACACCCAGGCCCTGCAGTGGTTCCGCGCCGCCGGACACCGGGTCGGCCAGGCCAACGCACTCAACGGCATCGGCTGGTGCCACACCCAGCTCGGCGACCACCGCGCCGCGCTGGACCACTGCCGCCAGGCGCTCGCCCTCCACGAGGAGATCGGCGACCGCTACGGCCAGAGCCACGCCTGGGACAGCATCGGTTTCGCCCATCACCAGCTCGGCGAGCACGCCGACGCCGCCCGGTGCTTCCAGCGCGCCATCGACCTGCGGCGCGAGGACGGCGACCGCAGTGGCGAGGCGAAAACCCTGGTCCGCCTCGGCGACGCCCACGAGTCGGCGGGCGAGCGGCGGGAGGCCGTCGAGTCCTGGCGTGACGCCCTCAAGATCTTCGACGACCTGGGCGTCACCGACGGCGAGGCGGGCGAGCTCCGCCGCAAGCTGGGCAGGGCGTGAGTGTTTCCACCGGTGGCAAGTGGGCGACACTCACCGGCGGCCGTCCGGTCTATCCTGGCCGCCATGACGGCACCGCGCTCCGCCTCCGCTTCTGTCCTCATCGGACTGCTGCTGGCGACCACCGCACTCACCGGCTGCGCCAAGAAGCAGCAGTCACCCAGCGCTTCCCCGACGGTCGAGACCCAGCTCGGCGGTGAGTCGCCGAGCGCCGCTCCCGACGCGAGCGCCTCGGCGCAGGCGAGCGCGAGCCCCAGCGGCGGATCCGGCGCGCCGACCTACCCGAGCAGCGCCAAGGGCTATGCGCAGGCCCTGCTCGCCGCCTGGGGGTCCAAGAACGACACCCGGATCGACCAGCTCGCCACCCAGTCCACGGTGCAGCAGATCAGGGACGGCGGCTACCCCAACAGCTCCTGGACCTACATCAGCTGCAAACCGGCGCCGGACACCGGCTTCACGATCTGCATCTTCCGCAACGCCCACGGCGACGAGACGCAGATCAAGCTCGACAACAACCAGCTCGGCCACCCCACCGCGGCGACCGAGGCGATGCTCTACCGGACGCAGCCGAGCATCGACGCCAGCGGCTACGTCGGCGGTTTCCTCTACGCGTGGCAGGAGGGCAACCTCCAGCGGATGAACCGGCTCGCCAGCAACAACGTCGTCGACTTCTTCAGGTCGCGCACCAAGCCGGACAACTACAACACCGACGCGGTCATCGACACGATCGACGGCTATTCCTACGTCAAGATCTACCCCAACACCGGCGGCGGCTGGATCTTCAAGGTCAAGGTGAGCTCGCTGGGCAAGCCGGAGGCGATCCAGGGCGTCACGTCCGCCTGATTCTCCGCTGTCGGAAGCGGCCGGGGCGGCCCGGTCACTTCCGGCAGGTCAGCACGATCAGCTCATCGGCGGCGGCGAGGTGGCCGGGCTGCAACGACTGCGCCGTGACGGTCCAGTTGGCCGGGACGATCACCGCGCCGTAACGGGACTCGCTCGACCCGAACCGGATCCGCTTGAAGCCCAACCGGCGCAGCTGGTCCTCGGCCGCCGCGGCGTTCGTCCCGACCACGTCCGGCATGGTCAGCCGGGCCGCGCTCGGCGGGGCGGCGGTCGGTGTCGCGGTGCCCGCGCAGGTCCGCGCGTCGACGGCGCCCTGGCTCGACTCGGTGAGCCCGTTGAAGGCCGCCGAACCGGCGATCGCGTCGGTACCCAGGTCCGATGTGGCGCGGGCACGGTCGTTGAGGGGCAGGATCAGGCCTTCGGTGCCCGTACCCGTCGGGTCGATCTCGGTCACCCAGCTCGCGCCGGAGCGGGTCGCGACGAACCACACCGTGCCGGACCGCCCCACCCCGGCCGCGGTGGGCGCGGTCTCCGCGCGCACCGCGCCGGCCTCGGCGATCCCGAGCTTGCCGAGAAAGGCCTGCGACACCGCCAGGCAGTCGGCCGCCGCCCGCTCCTGCGGGGGTACGCCCACCGCAAAGCCCGTCGCCAGGCTGCTCGCGGCCACCACCGCCACCGCCATCCACCTCATGCGTCGACCGTACTGACCAGGCCGCCACCCCCGTCACGTTTTGCTGCAAAGCGTGGCCTCGGACCGGGAAATGACCACGCTCTGCTGCAAAGCGTGGCAGGGAGCACAACCGCTAGAGCATCCTAGGGTGATTTCATGGAGGGGCATCTATGCTGGACCGGTGAGCCTCCCCTCGCATGTCGGGCCCTACCGCATCGAGCGGCTGCTCGGCACCGGCTCCTTCGCCACGGTCTGGCTGGGGCACGACCCCGTCCTCGGTGCGCGGGTGGCGATCAAGGTGCTCGCCGAGAACTGGAGCCACGACCTGCGGGTACGCGAGCGCTTCCTCGACGAGGCCCGGCTGCTGTGGCACCTCGACCACGACCGGATCATCCGCGTCCACGCGCTCGACGAGCTGCCCGACGGGCGGCCCTACCTGGTGATGGCGTGGGCCGACGGCGGCAGCCTGCGGGACCGGCTCGGCACCGGGCCGATGCGCGCCGGTCCGGGGCTGCGACTGCTGCGGGAGATCGCCGCCGGGGTCGCCGTCCTGCACGAGCACGGCATCGTGCACCGCGACCTCACCCCCGGCAACGTGCTCTTCCGCAGCGGACCGGGCGGAGCCGAGCAGGTGGTCATCGCCGATCTCGGCCTGGCCAAGGCTCTCGCGGCGGCATCGGGGCTGACCGCCCGCGCCGGTACGCCCGGCTACATGGCCCCGGAACAGGACGATCCGCTCTCCATCGTGGACACCCGGACCGACGTCTACGGTCTCGGACGGCTCGGGCTGCGGCTGCTGTCCGCGGGGGCGCGGTCCGGCGTACCCGCCACGGTGTTCGACGTGCTGCGGACCGCGACCTCGCGGCGCCCCGCCGACCGCCACCCGGACGCCGCGGCGTTCGCGGCGGCGCTGGACCGGGCGACCGCCGTGCCCTCGGCGGCCCGGCGACGGTGGACGCGAGCGGGCGGCGCGGCGCTGGCGGCGGCCGCGATCTGGGCCTGCGCGGCCGACGGCACGGACCGGGGCTACGCGGCCGACCCGTCGGGCCGGATCACGGTGCTGCTGCCGGACGGCTGGCGCGGCACCGGAGCCCGCTGGGCGGATCCCGACGGCGCCCTCGCTCCGGCGCTGGTCGTCTCCCCCGCGGCGGGACGCTGGCGCTCCCCCGAGGGCGGGCCGGGTGCCTTCGTGGGGGTGGTCCTCGGGCGGCACCTCGACCCGGCCGGTTTCGTCGCCCGGCGGCAGCACCCCGGGTGCGTCGCCGACCCGGTCTGGACCAGCCGCCTGGCGGAGATCGAGTGGACCGTGGCCCGGTACACGTCGTGCCCGACCGGCCATCCGGTGATCGTCGAGGCCGCCGGGGAGGCTCCGGACGGCTCGGGCCTCGTCTACGTGCAGGTCACACCGCCGACCGACGCGGGGCCGGGCTTCGTCGAGGCGCTGCTCACCGGAGTCCGGATCACCGGACCACCACCGTGATCGGATACAGCCGGCCCTGCTGCGGAATCGTCACGGTGACCGTGCCCGGCCGCACGAAGCGGATGTCGACGACCCCCGCCTCGTAGTTGCTGGAGACGAGCCGCTCCGGCTCCACCGTCAGCTCGCCGGGGCCGATGCCCTGCACCCGCAGGATCCCGCCGACCGCGAAGCACATCGAGCGCACCAGCGCCAGCTCGGTCGTCCGCAGGTCCAGGTCATGCTGGATCGCGCCCCAGCAGGCCGACCGCGCCGACGGGGACGGTCTGGCCCTGGTGGGCGTGGGCCGCGACGGGCTCGGCGACGGTGCCGGGCCGGGTGTCACCACAGTGGAGGGTGACGGGCCGGGCGCCGCCACGGGCAGCGGCGACACCAGGTCGGAGCCGCACCCGGCGACCGCGAGCACCAGCAGCACGGCGAGCACCCGCGACCCGATCACGGCAGACCTCCGTCGAGCCGTTCGCGCAGCCGCCGCCGCGCGTCGTGGATCCGCGACTTGACCGTCCCCTCCGGCACCTCCTGCAGCGCGGCGATCTCACGGTAGCTCAGCCCGAGCACGTCGCGCAGCGCGACCGCCTCGGCGAGCTCAGGCCCGAGCCGGTCCAGCGCGTCGAGCAGGTCCAGCCTCGTTCCGGCCACCACACTGGTACGCCGTGGGTCCGCCCGGTCCGGCAACGTCAGCACCGCGGCCTCCCGATCGGCCCGCCGCCGCAGCGCCTGGTATGTCGAGCGGGCCCGATTCGCGGCGAGCCGGTGCAGCCAGGTCCGCACCGACGAGCGGCCCTCGAAGCCGCCGATCCCCCGGGCGAGGGCGAGCAGGGTGTCCTGGCAGGCCTCCTCGGCGTCCTCCCGATGCGGCAGGAACCGGGCGCAGAGCCGCAGCACGTCGGGGCGCACCAGCACCAGCAGGTCGTCCAGGGCCGCCGCGTCACCACCGGCGGCGGCCCTGGCGAGGTCGTCGATCTCCGTGCTCACCGTGTCTCCATCCCTCGAGCATGCGCCTCACCCGGGTGCGGCGTCGGTGCCACCTTTCGCGGCGGGCCTCTTCTCCGTCCAGACCGGTCAGCTGATGGCGACGATGATGAGCCGGCGGGGCTCGACATCGGGCCGGCTGATCGTGATCGTGACGGTTCCCGGCCGGGTGAAGGTGCACTCCCGGACGGCCGCCTCGTACCAGCAGGACATGATCCCGGCCGGGGCCGCCTCGAACCCCCACGGGCCGAGGTGCTCCACGCGCAGCTTCGAGCCGATCCGCATGCAGACCGCGGGCCACGGCGGGCCGCCGTCACCGGCGTCCAGGGTGCGGATCGTTCCCGGCTGGTCGCAGGCGGGTGACGGCTTCGGCGGGGACGCCGCTGCGGCGACGGTGACATCGAGCCGGCGGGTGGCCGTGCCGAATCTCGCCGGGCCGGTGCCGATCAGGCGGCACATGTGGACACCCCCGGCGTAGGCGCAGGAGGCACGGGAGGCGGGGGTGACCGTGAGTTCGCCCGGGCCGAGCCACTCGACGCGTACGACCCCGCCGACGGCGATGCAGACCGGCCGCCACGGCGGTGCGTCCGCACTCGCGTCGACAGTGTGGACGACAGCGCCCAGACAGGTACCGGACGACGGCTTCGGCGTGCGCTTCGGCGTGGCGGGGGACGCGGCCGACGGCACCGCGACCGTGATCGGCACTGCGTCGACCGGTGACACCACCGTTGGCCTTACGGCGGTGTCGGGGGGACTCTGATCAGGTGCGCATGCCGCCGTGGCGACCAGGGCCAGGGCGGCGAGCGTGGTGCGGAACGAACGGGTGGACATGACGGGACTCCTCTGTCGACGAAACCTTCCACCCCGTTAGTCCCGCCGTCCCACACATTTGTTCGCCCCCACCCGTACCCGCGCTCCCGCTCGGGCCCGCCTCGCGCGCCGGGCGCCCGCCGCTTGATCGCGCTGTTTCCGGGAAACAAGCCCCTCAGGGTGCGCGCGACCGCCTTGTTTCCGGGAAACAGCGCGATCAAGCCCGCGAAAGCGCGAGGGCGAGCGCCCCCCCGATAGCACCAACTCTTCAAGAGTTGCGCCGATCTTGCCGGGTCACGTCGTGCAGCAAAGCGTGGCCTCGCTCCGCGATATGGCCACGCTTCGCTGCACAACGTGCCGGCGCACCACGTGCCGGCGCAAACGTGCCGGCGCGGAGGTGCGTCAGCCGCAGTAGTCGGTGAACTGGTAGAACGTGTATCCCGGGACGCCGGCGGTGAAGAGCGGTCCGACCTGGAAGGTGTTCAGCGCCGTACCGTTGCAGAGGTAGTGGATCGTGCCGATCGTCTCCGGGTACTGCACGTTGCTGTCGTCGAGGTAGTCCCAGCCGCCGTTGCCGTTGGCCCGCTGCAGCACCATCCACGCGGTGCCCATCCCCGGACACGCCGGGTTCGCCACGACGTGGATCACCGTGCTGTTGATCGTGAACGCGTAGTTGTAGCCGTAGCAGGACTGCGTCGACGCGCCACCGGCCTGGGCCGAGGCCGGGCTGAGCACGGTCGCGGCGAGGGCCGCGACGGTTGCGACGAGGACTCTGAGCTTCATTCGATGATCCGCCATTCGATGATCCCGTGGGGAAAGACCAGGTCCGCCCACCCTCACCCGATCGGGGCGGCAGCAGGCGAATGGCGCTCGGCATCGACTGTGGATGATGTCGGGCGCATCGCGATCGTAGTGAACACGACATCGATGCGCAATAATCAAACAAATTTCTGCAAGTCTATGGACGCCGCGGCAGCGCGCCGCTGCACCGGTCCAATCTGGCCGACGGCGCCAGCGTCACCGCATCGAAGGTGATGATCCAGGTCTTGCCGTCCCGCGACGTCACCTCCAGCCGGTCCGGGCCGCTGAGCTCGGCCTTCTCGAAGAGCGACGCCGACGCGACACCCGGTGCGGGGACGGCGAAACAGGCGAGGTCGACGGCGCCCTCGCGGCTGGCGATCCCGGCCCGGCTGCGCAGTCGCAGGGTGACGCTGTCGGTGGCGAAGAGGGTCGGCGCGTTGTACTGCACGACCTGGAAGCGGTCCGAGGAGGCGACGACGGGGCCGCGGGTCGCGGCGAAGGGCTGCTCCAGCTTGGCGAAGCGGGCGCCCATGATGAGGGCGAGGGACGCCACCACGGCGGCGACCCACTGGACACCGAGGACCAGCATGCCCCGCTCGAAGGCGACCCGGGCCGCGAGCGCGAGCAGGACCACCCCGACGGCGAGGCCCAGGAACGGGTGGGCGAACCACTTCAGGTAGACGTATCCGTGATTGTCCAGAAAGGCGAGGCTGGTGACGGCGACCGTCAGCAGCGCCCCGAGCGACAACGCCGCTGCTCCGATGCGACGGATATTCACAACGGCCAGTATGCCCGGTTCGACCGAGTATCAAGAGGACCGACACACAGCAGAACGGCCCGCGATATCCGCGGGCCGTTCTTAGGTGCTACAGCTCAGGAAGTGGTCCGAGCGGTCAGAGCGGACGGATGTTCTCCGCCTGCGGGCCTTTCTGGCCCTGGGTGATCTCGAACTCCACCCGCTGGTTCTCCTCGAGGGAGCGGTAGCCGCTCGTCGCGATCGCCGAGAAGTGCGCGAACACGTCGTTGCCGCCGCCGTCGGGCGTGATGAAGCCGAAACCCTTTTCCGCGTTGAACCACTTGACAGTACCGATGGCCATTTTCTTCTCCTTGACGGATTACTTCTGCCCGCTCTTTATCGGGCTGAAAGGGAAACCCCGCGGCCAATTGAGCCGCGTCGCCGTGATGATTGCCCTGATCCGAGAAGACTCGGCCAAACCAAACAGCGCCCTGGGCTATTATCCCACAAGGCGCTTACAAAGTTATCTGGGAACCAAACGTGCATCGGAGCTAGCCTAACACGCCCCCTCCGGCTTGTCCCGTCCTATCTGATCTCCCCCGTGTGTCGCGGGGCACCCGAGGCGTCGGCGATCGGGGCGCCCACGCCCAGCCGGCGAGCATCACCCCAGCTCAGAGCCACCATCCGGGATCGGCAGGCGAAGCACGGACGGCCGGGCCGGATCATGGTGAATCTGGCGTTCCGAGGCAGCGAAACCGGAGGATTCACCCGATCCGGTGGTTCCGGGAAGGTTTCTCGGGTAACGCGGGAACGCCCCGCCCGACACCTGCAGGCGCAGCCGGTGGCCCGCCGCGAACCGGTGCGCCACCGGCCAGAGCTCGAAACCGACCGGACCCTCGTGGCCCGGCCGGACCCGGCACAGCGCGTCGCTGATATTGATCGACGTACCGTCGGGCGCCACGTCACAGATCCGGGCGAAGACGTCGACATCCGCGGCGGTCGACGTCACGAAGAGCTCCACCGACGGCACGCCGATCACCTCCAGGGGCTCGCCGAGCAGCTCACTGGTGTAGACGAGCACGTCGGCCCTCGCCTCCAGCTCGCGGTTGTCCACGCGCGGGCGCGCCGCCGGCTCCACCGGCCCGCCCACCGACGGGGTGGGGTCGGCCGGGTCGTAGGGGTGCCGATCCGGCTCGCTCTCGACCGGCGGCGCCGTGGCGAGCAGCCCACCGGGGTGCAGGTACCACAGCGCCGATGCCCCGGCCGGGGGCCACTGCGCGTCCTCACGCCACTCCTCGGCGCCGGTGACGAAGATCCGCACCGGGGCGGCCCGCCGTTCGGAGCCGGTCAGCACGGCGCCGAGGAAGGGGAACAGGTCGGCCATCCAGCCCCGGATCGAGTGCTCGTCGGCGTGCTGCCACGGCCCGATCGTGAGCTGCGGCGGGTTGCCCGCGTCGCGCATCGCCGCGTAGTCGCGCAGCTGCCAGGGCAGCATGAAGTCGTGCCAGCCGCCGACCATGCTCACCGGGGTGTCGACCGCGGCGACCCCGTCGGCGAACTGCCGCGGCTGCCAGTAGGCGTCGTCGATGCCCGGGTGCGCCAGCCACTGCTGGAAATACTCCACCCGGTGGCCCGAAGCGACCCGGTCCGCCTCGGTGAGCGGCAGGGTCCGCAGCGCCCGGCCCAGCCGCTTCCTGCCCCCGATCCGCCGCAGCAGCGAGAAGCTCCCCTGCTGCCGCTCCATGTCCTGCATCCAGGCCGTCATCGTGGCCCACGACATCGAGCCGCCCGCGTAGATCATGTGGTGCAGCGCGGCCGTGGTGACCTGCGTCGCCATCCCACGGTGCTCGGCACCGGCGACCCCGGCGATCGCCCACTGGGTGAAGCCGAGGTAGCTCGGTCCGGCGGTGGCGAAGGACCCCGGATAGAAGTCCTGCCCGCGCAGCCAGGCGACGGTGGCGAGACCGTCGGCGCGCTCGTCGCCGAAGGGGTCGAAGGTGCCGCCCGAGCCGAAGGTCCCCCGGCAGCTCTGCACCACCGCCTGGAAGCCGCGCTCGGCGAGGAGCCGGCCGAAGAGCATCCCCCAGACGCCGCGCCGCCCATAGGGCGAGCGCGCCAGCACGAGCGGCGCCCGGTCGCGGCCGCGCGGAGAATAGCGGTCCGCGAGCAGGTCGACACCATCAGGCATGGGTACGCGGAGGTCGCGCTGGACCCGCACGTCGGTCGTCTCGGCCGGGGGCAGCCCGAACTGCCGGGCCATCAGCGTGCTCATCACCGTCATCGGGGGTCTCCAGTCGGGCGGGGGTGGGTGAGCAGCGGCAGCAGGATGTCGTCGACGACGTGGACCAGGAACTCCTCGCCCCGCCACTCCTCGCCGAGGGCGACCTGCCGGAGGATGAGCGCCTCGGCGACCTCGTGGGCGAGCTCGCCGGTGGCGTGGGCGGCCGCCTCGCCCCGGGCGACCGCGCGGGGCACGATCACGGCGAAGGGCCCCGGTTCGTCGACGAGCCGGGCCCACAGGGCGGCCCGCAGCTCGGGGTCGTGGCGCATCGCCTGCATCAGGTCGCCCATGAGCGCCATGAACTCGCCCTGCGTCTTGTCACGGGCGCGGCTGAGCAGGGCGAGCAGATCGCCGCGCAGGGTGCCGGTGTCGATCAGGGGCGGGCTGTGCTCGTCGCGGTAGGCCTCGACGGCGGCGCGGACCAGGTCGGGCTTGCCCCGCCAGCGCCGGTAGATCGTCGTCTTGCTCGCCCGTGCCGTGGCCGCGACGGCGTCCATCGTCAGCGCCGCGTAGCCGCCGGAGTGCAGCAGCTCGATCGTCGCGGTGAGGATGGCCTGTTCGCGTGCGGTCCCCCGGGTCACCATGATGTGTACGGTACCGTACCGTACACATCAATCGCCAGTCGTCACCCCGGCAGCTCCGGCGGCGGCAGGCGATAGGTCACCGGGGTCTCGGAGAGGACGATCGGGCTCGCCACCGAGGCCGCTCCCTCCTGCCGGACGACCGGATCCAGCCCGAGCGCCTCGGCGAGCGCGAACCCCTCCGCCACGGTGCCGACGAGGCCGCACGGGACACCCGCCCCGGTCAGCAGCCCGACCCACTCGGCGGCCGGGCGGGTGCCCAGACGCTCCTCCAGTGCGGTGGCGAGGGCTTCGCGGTGGCGTACCCGGCTGGGGTTGGTCGCGAAGCGCTCCCCCACCGGGAGGCCGACGACGGCCGCGAGCCGGTGGAACTGGGCGTCGTTGCCGACGGCGAGCGCGAGCGGCCGGTCGGCGCACCGCAGCGTCTGATAGGGCGCGATGCTCGGATGGGCGTTGCCGAGGCGCCCGGGCACGACCTCGGCGTTGAGGTAGGCCGAGGCCTGGTTGACGAGGCCCGCGAGCAGGCTCGACAGGAGGTTGACGTCGACCCGCTGGCCGCGGCCGGTGCGGGTCCGGGCGTGGAGGGCGGCGAGGATGCCGCTGGTGAGCTGCTGCCCGGCGAGCACGTCGACGAGCGCGACACCGACCTTCATCGGCTCGCCGCCGGGATCGCCGGTGATCGACATCAGCCCGCCGACCGCCTGGATGAGGAAGTCGTATCCCGGCAGCTCGGCCCCGGCGCCCCGGCCGAAGCCGGTCACGCTCGCGTAGATCAGGCCGGGATGGGCGTCGCGGAGATCGTCGTAGCCGAGCCCGAATCGCTCCATCGTGCCGGGCGGGAAGTTCTCCACCAGGATGTCCGCGCCCAGCGCCAGCTCGCGGGCCTGGGCCCGGCCGGCCTCGGTCGCCAGGTCGATCGCGACGCCGCGCTTGTTGCGGTTGACCGCGAGGAAGTAGGTGGAGCGGCCGTCCGGCGTCGTCGGCGGCGCCCAGGACCGGGTGTCGTCACCGGTGCCCGGCCGCTCCACCTTGACCACGTCGGCGCCGAGATCGCCGAGCGTCATCGCGGCGAGCGGACCGGCGAGGACCCGCGAGAAATCGGCGACGATCAGTCCGGCGAGCGGACCGTCAGCCACGGGCCGTGCTCATCGTCGCGCCCGCGTCCAGGGCGGCCGTCAGCGCCAGGGTGGTCGGCAGCGGGTCGCCGCCGTCGCGGGTGATCACGATCGTGAGGCCGAGAACCGGCTGGTCGTCGAACTCGTCGACGAAGGCGCTGATGGTGAAGCCGTCCCCCGAGTAGTGCAGCTCGCCGTCGCGGTAGTGGCAGCCCGGCAGCGTGCGCGCGAAGGTCGCCCGGATCTCGGCACCGGTGCCGATCGGGCGCGGTCGCCAGCCCGGCGGTGGCCGATCCATGGCCAGCTCGGGCGGAAAGTGCATCATCAGGACGTCAGGACCCACCGCGTCACCGTACCGACACGGACTGACATCTCGGAAGCGGACATGCGTTCACCTGGCCTTCCGCGCACGATGCAGGATGCGCGGACGCCGGTGGCGAACGGGAGGGGCGCGGCATGACGCCCCTCGCCTTCGCCGCCCGCCGTTGACGGCCACCGTAGAGTCCAGTTCATGGATGAAAATGGATCATCGCGTCGCCAGGTGGCACTCTTCTTCGGCATCGGCGCGGTGATCCTGCTGGTCTGCTGCATCGGCGTCTTCGCCGCCTACCTCCTCGTCGTCGACCTCAGCGACAAGGCCGGCACGCCCTGACGGCCCGTCGGCACCCTCCGCCTCCGCACTATCAGCGCTAGGACCGGAGTGCGGTCGCGTAGGTTCCGCTCGTCACCTGCCGGGTCGGCAGAGCAGTCGCGATCAGCGTGTCCAGCAGGCGCGGGAAGGGCAGGCCCGCCTCCGCCCACATCCGGGGGAACTGCGACGCGGCGGTGAAGCCGGGGAAGGTGTTGACCTCGTTGACGACCGGCTCCGAACCGTCCGCCGGCAGGAAGAAGTCGACCCGCAGCAGCCCGCGGCATTCCAGCGCGCCGAAGGCCCGGACCGCCCGCTCCCGCAGCAGCTCCGTCACGGCCGGATCGAGCCGGGCCGGGATGTCGAAGACCGCGCCCCCGGCGTACTTCGCGTCGTAGTCGAAGAAATCCGGCCCCGAGACCCGGATCTCCAGCGGCGGACCGGCCGTCACCCGGCCGTCCGGGTGCTCCAGCACCGCCACGTCGACCTCCCGGCCGCGGACCGCCGCCTCCACCAGCACCTTGCCGTCACTGCGGCGGGCCAACGCCAGCGCATCGGGCAGCGCGGCCCAGTCGTCCACTCTGGAGACACCGAGGCTGGAGCCCGCCCGGGCGGGTTTGACGAAGACCGGCAGGCCCAGCAGTTCCCGGTCGGCGGGAGCCACCGTCGACTGCGGTCCGCGCAGCACGACACCGGCCGCGACCCGCAGACCGGCCGCGACGAGCAGCTTCTTCGTGAACTCCTTGTCCATCCCGGCCGCGCTCGCCAGCACCCCGCTGCCCACGTAGGGCACCCCGATCAGCTCCAGCACCGACTGGATCGTGCCGTCCTCGCCGTAGGGCCCGTGCAGCGCCGGGAAGACCACGTCCTGCTCGGCGAGGCGGCGCAGCGCGCTCCCCATGCCCAGCGGCTCGCCGCCGACGACCCACTCACCGCCCCGGGTGATCAGCACCTCGGTCACGTCGTAGACGGAGCGGTCCAGGTGGGTCAGGATGCTCGTCGCGGACGCCAGCGACACGTCGTGCTCGCCGCTGCGGCCGCCGTAGATGACCGCCAGTCGAATCGTCATGCTCACTCCCCGTGCAGATAGGTGCGGGTCACCCGGGGGCCGATGCCCGTCAGGATCTCGTGCGGATTGGTGCCGGCCCAGGCGGCCCACTCGGTGGCGGACGGCCCGCCGGTGCCGAGGACGATCGCGGTGTCGCCGAGGCCGACCGGCAGGTCGCCGACGTCGACGACGCACTGGTCCATGGCGATGCGCCCGACGATCGGGCAGCGGCGCCCGGCGATCACGACCTGCGCCCGGCCCTCGGCCGCGCGGGGCAGGCCGTCGGCGTACCCGATCGGCAGCAGCGCCAGGCTGGTCGGGCGGGTCGTGACGTGGTCGGGCCCATAGGAGACACCCGACCCGGCAGGCACGCGCTTGATGTTGATCACGCTGGTACGCACGGTCAGCGCCGGACGCAGCCCGGTGACGCGACCGGGAACCGGCTCGATGCCGTAGAGCCCGATGCCGATCCGGACCAGGTCGAAGTGGGTGTCCGGGGCGGTCATCGCGGCCGCCGAGTTGGCGAGGTGCGCCAGCTCCGGCGTCAGCCCGGCGGCCCGGGCCTCCGCCACCGCGGCGACGAACGCCGCCCTCTGCCGAGCAACGCCCGCGCTGCCCGGCGCGCCCGCATCGCCCGGCGCGGCCGCGTTTAGCAACAACTCTTCAAGAGTTGCGTCGATCTTGGGTGCGGCGGGGTCGGATGCGGAGAAGCCGGGTGCGGCGGCGATGGGCCCGGAGCCGGTGGGGGCGGGGGCGTTTAGCACCAAGTCTTCAAGAGTT
Source organism: Allocatelliglobosispora scoriae (assembly GCF_014204945.1). Lineage (NCBI taxonomy): Bacteria > Bacillati > Actinomycetota > Actinomycetes > Micromonosporales > Micromonosporaceae > Allocatelliglobosispora > Allocatelliglobosispora scoriae. The sequence goes on along the minus strand of NZ_JACHMN010000003.1, from coordinate 2,316,710 downwards.
GGGGTGGTCTTGGGGGGCTGGTCGGCGGTGGCGAGGTGGGACCAGATCGCGCGGCAGCGGAGGGTGCCCTCGTGCTCGTGCTTGCGGGTCCAGGCGAGCAGTTCCGGCCAGTCGTCGCTGGTGGCGCCGTTGCGGTGCAGGCCCGTGTCGGCCTTGAGGTGCACATGGGCGACCCGGCCGCAGCGGGCCGCGTCGGCGGCGACCCGGCGCAGGTGGGCGACGGTGGAGACCGAGATGTCGACGTCCGCCAGGATCAGCGCGGTGACGTCGGCGTCGGGGCGGTGCAGCCAGCTCAGAATCGGCGCGGTGATCCCGTCGGCACGCAGGGCCAGGGCCTCCGTGGCGGAGGTCACCCCGAGCCAGGCCGCGCCAGCGGCGAGCGCGGCCCGGGCGATCGGCACGGCACCGTGGCCGAAGCCGTCGGCCTTCACGACGGCCAGGATGCGGGCGGGCGTACCCGCCGCGATCGTCGCGAGATTGCCCCGGACGGCCGCGAGGTCCACGACCGCCTCGGCCAGATCTGTGCTCATCGGGGTTACTCCACCAGGGCGGGTGTGAGGTGATCGAGAGCGCGAACGCTCACGGAGAACTCACACGACCTGTGCATACTTGCCCCGTGCGCATTCTGGTGGTCGAGGACGAGGAGCTGATGGCCGACGCCATCGCCGAGGGGCTGCGGCAGGAGACGTTCGCGGTCGACGTCGCCTATGACGGGGCGGCGGCGCTGGAGCGGCTTGCGGTCAACGACTACGACGTGCTCGTGCTCGACCGGGACCTGCCCGGGGTCCACGGCGACGACGTGTGCCGCGAGGTCGTCGCCTCCGGCTCCGACGTGCGGGTGCTGATGCTCACCGTCTCCACCACCGTCGCCGAGCGGGTGGCCGGGCTCACCCTCGGTGCCGACGACTACCTGGCGAAGCCGTTCGCCTTCGCCGAGCTGGTGGCCCGGGTCCGCGCGCTGGGGCGCAGGTCGCGCCCGGCGACGCCGCCGGTCCTCACCCGCTCGGGGGTACGCCTCGATCCGCACCACCGCGAGACCTACCGCGATGACCGCTATGTCGGGTTGTCGAAGAAGGAGTTCGCCGTGCTGGAGGAGCTGCTGCGCGCCGAGGGTGCCGTCGTCAGCGCCGAGACGCTGCTGGAGAAGGTCTGGGACGAGAACATGGACCCGTTCACCACGATCGTCCGCGTCACGATCAGCGGGCTGCGCCGCAAGCTCGGCGAGCCGCAGCTCATCGAGACGATCACCGGCGTGGGGTACCGCCTCGCATGAACCACAGCCTGCGCGGGAACCTGCGGATCCGGCTCACCGTCGCGTTCAGCGTGATCTTCGGGCTCGCCGCGGCCGCGGTGCTCGCGGGCAGCATGATCCTGGTCCGCAACAGCATGGAGTACAGCCTGAACCTGGTCTACCAGGAGAAATACTCCTCTCCGGGTTTCGGCGACAAGGAGGCGGTCCTCGACCAACTCCCCCGCGACGAGGTCACCCAGCAGCAGATCATCGACTCGATGCAGCTCAACCTGATCGCCAAGGGCGGCATGACCGTCCTCGTGGTCTGGATCGTCGCCACCGCGTCCGGCTGGTTCCTCGCCGGACGTCTGCTGCGCCCGCTGAGCCGGATCACGTTGACCGCACAGCGGATCGCCGGGCGTACGCTGCACCGGCGCATCGCCCTCGACATGCCGCCGGGCGAGGTCAAGAGCCTCGCCGACTCGTTCGACAGCATGCTCGACCGGCTCGACGAGGCCTTCGCCGGGCAGGGGCGGTTCATCGCCAACGCCGCCCACGAGCTGAAGACCCCGATCGCGCTGAACCGGACCCTCGTCGAAGTGGCGATGAACCGCCCCGGCAGCCCGGTCGAGGTACGCAACCTCGGCGAGAACCTCCTCGCCGTCAACCAGCGCCACGAACGCCTCATCGACGCGCTGCTCACCCTGGCCCGCGCTGACGACCAGGTCACCGAACGGCGTCCGGTCGACGTCGCGGAGCTCGCGGCATCGGCGCTGCGCGGGACGGCCGCGCTCGCCGCCGAGCACGCGATCACGGTCACGGCCGACCTGCGTCCGGCGGCGACGACCGGCGACGCGATCCTGCTGGAGCAGCTCATCCGCAACCTCGTCGACAACGCCGTCCGCTACAACGTGCCGTCCGGGCGGGTCGGCGTGACCACCTTCACCGGGCCGCGCTTCGTGGAGATCACGGTGACGAACACCGGGGCGGAGATCGGGGCGCACGAGGTGCCGGTGCTCTTCGAGCCGTTCCGCCGACTGGTCGACCGGGTAGGTTCCGCTCGCGGCCACGGCCTCGGGCTGTCGATCGTACGCGCGGTGGCCCAGGCCCACTCCGGCGACGCGGTGGCCGCCCCGAACCCAGGCGGCGGCCTCTCAGTGCGGGTGACTCTCCCCATCCGCTGGTAATCCCCGCGCGGGGCTGCGGCTGCGGCAAGATCGTCGCAACTCTTGAAGAGTTGGTGTTATTGCGCGGTGCCGCGATGCATGATCGCGCTGTTTCCCGGAAGTTGGCCCCTCCGGCAGGCGGGGAGGGGCTTGGTTCCGGGTTTTTGCGCGATCATGATGTGCCTAGAGCGGCTGGGTTGACCCGATCTTCGAGGGGTGCAGTTGACGTGCGCGCCGTCGGCAGATACTCGTCACGCTTTGCTGCAAAACGTGGCTATTCCGAGCTGCGAGACCACGCTTTGCTGCAAAACGCTGACAGGCGGCGGCAGGCGGCGGCAGCCAGCGGCAAGCACCCGGCACCCGGCACCCCAGCACCCCGGCACCCAGGGGGACCCGGCACCCCAGCAACCTAGGCGCCCGACGCCCACTGGTACCTGGACATCCTCCCTGCGCGCCCAGGGTAAACTAGCTGGTCAGCGCACCTCGCTCTACGCGATCCCAAGCGCTCTGCGCGATCCCACGCGCCCACGCGCCCACGCGCCCACGCGCCCACGCACGATTGATCGCGCTGTTTCCGGGAAACAATCCCTTCCCCCGCTCGCGGAGGGGCCAACTTCCCGGAAACAGCGCGATCATGCACACGCCGCCGCGGAATAACACCAACTCTTCAAGAGTTGCGACGATCTTGCCGCAGCCGCAGCCGCAGCCGCAGCCGCAGCCGCAGCCGGGGCCCCAGGCCCGCCGCCGCTAGCCCGCCGCCCGCTACCGCTAGCCCACGTGGGCTGGAGCGGACTGGTCGGGGAGGTCCTCCCTACGCGCCTTGACCATCACCATGATGACCACCGCCGCGATCGCCAGGAACACCGCCGCCCAGAAGAACGCCACCGTGTAACCGTGCACCGCCGCCTCCCCCGCGACCATCCTCGGATTCGCCGTGGGCGACATGTGGTCGGCGACATAGGCGGCAGCGGCCGTGGTGGCGAAGGTGTTCAGCAGTGCGGTACCGAGTGAGCCACCGATCTGCTGGGTCGCGTTGAGGGTCGCGCTCGCCGCACCGGCATCGTGGGTGCCGACACCGATCAGCGCCAGGTTCGACAGCGGTACGAAGATGGAGCCGAGACCGAGGCCCAGCAGCAGCTCCGCCGGGAAGATGTGCAGCCAGAACGTACTGTCGATGGCGATCTGGGTGAGCAGCAGCATCGCCGCCGTGGCGAGCAGCGCACCGGTCACCATCAGCGGTTTCGGCCCGATCTTCGGCACGAGCTGGCTGGCGGCACCGGCCGAGATGAAGACGCCGAGGGTCACCGGCATCGAGGCGAGACCTGCCTTGAGCGGGCTGTATCCCAGGGTCTGCTGGAAATAGAAGGTGAGGAAGAGGAACGCGCCGAAGAGGCCGACACCGGTGAGCAGGCTCGCGATGTAGGCACCGCCCCGGTTGCGGTCGAGCAGGATCCGCATCGGCAGCAGCGGGTTGCTGACCCGGGTCTGCAGGACGACGAAGAGGATCAGCAGGACCACGCCGGCGGCGATGAAGCCGAGGGTGGTGCCCGCGCTCCAGCCGTCGGTGGCCGCCTTGGTGAAGCCGTAGACGAGCGATACCAGGCCCAGGGTGACCACGACGGCGCCGGGGACGTCGAGCCTGGTGTTGCCCTTCGCCTTGCTCTCGGGCACCCACGGGATCGCCATGGCGACGGCGATCGCCGCGATCGGGATGTTGACGAGCAGGCACCAGCGCCAGTTGGCGTACTCGGTGAGGACACCGCCGAGGAACAGACCGATCGCGGCACCGCCACCGGCGATGGCGCCGTAGACGGCGAAGGCCTTGGCGCGCTCGCGTACCTCGGTGAAGACGACGGTGAGCAGGGCGAGGCTGGCCGGCATGAGCAGCGCGCCGAAGAGGCCCTGCAGCGCGCGGGCGGCGAAGAGCGTGCCGCCGGTGTTGGCGAGACCGCCGAGCGCGGAGGCGGCGGCGAAGCCGACGGAGCCCCAGATGAAGGCGCGCTTGCGGCCCCAGTAGTCGGCGATCCGGCCGCCGAGCAGCAGGAAGCCGCCGAAGGTCAACGTGTACGCCGTGATGACCCACTGCCGGTCCGGGTCGCTGATGCCGAGTTCGGCCTGGGCCTGCGGCAGGGCGATGTTGACGATGGTCGCATCGAGAATGACCATGAGCTGCGCGATCGCGATGACCGCCAGCGCGAGCCAGCGCCGGGGATAGGCCTCCACCGGCTGCAGTGCTGTCTCCACGATGTCCCCCTCGGCTTGTGACCAGGACTTTTGATTCTTCACCGAGGGGTGCGGCGATTCTCCAACTAGGGGATTTGTCCCATAATGGGGAGACTTCAGTGGACGGTCTTCAGCTCGTGCGGCGTGTTGTTGAAGCGCTTGCCGCCGTCGGCGGTGCAGGTGACGATGTCCTCGATCCGCACGCCGAAGCGCCCCGGCAGATAGATGCCGGGCTCGATCGAGAAGCACATCCCGGGCACGATGGTGTGGGTCTCCCCCGCGACCATGTAGGGCGGCTCGTGCGTGGTGAGCCCGATCCCGTGGCCGACGCGGTGGATGAAGTAGTCGCCGTACCCGCCGTCGGTGATCACCTGCCGGGCCACCCTGTCGATCTCCTGGCACTGCACGCCCGGCCGGACCGCCTCGAACGCCGCCTGCTGCGCGGCGCGGACCAGGTCGTGGACCTTGCGTACCTCATCCGGCGGGGTGTCGCCGACATAGACGGTGCGGGTGGTGTCCGAGCCGTAGCCGTCCTTGAGGCCACCGAAGTCGAGCACGACCGTGTCACCCTCGGCGATCACCCGCTCGCCCGCCTCGTGGTGCGGATTCGCACCGTTGGGGCCGGAACCGACCACGGTGAAGTCGACCTGGCTGTGCCCGTACCCCAGGAGAAGTCTTGAAAGGTCTGCCGCCACCTCGGTCTCGCGGCGGCCCGCGAAGCGCACGCCCAGGATGTCGCCGTAGGCGGCGTCGGCCGCCGCACCGGCCGCGGCGAGCCGCTCCAGCTCGTCGTCGTCCTTGACCGCGCGCAGCATCGGCAGGGCCTGGGTGAGCGCGGCGTAGCGGGTCTGCGGCAGGGTCTGCTGCAGCCCGAGCAGGTGCATCGCCCACGCGCCGTCGGAGATGCCGTAGCGCCCGCCGGGCGCCAGCAGCGGCGCGGTCACCGCGTAGGGGTCCTGGCCGTCGGTCCAGTCGACGAGCTCCACGGTGGTCCCGCTCGCGGCCTCGGCTTCCGGCCGCTCCAGCTTGGGCACGATCATCGCGGGGGTACGCCCGGAGGCGAGCACCAGCATCGTCAGCCGCTCGGTGACGGCGGTGGGCTGGTAGCCGCAGAGGTAGGTCAGGTCGGGACCGGGCGTGATGAGCAGCCCGGAGAGCCCGGCCTCGGCGGCCTGCTCGGTGGCCCGCCCCATCCGGACGACGTAGTCCTCGGCGGTGAAGGGTCGCGGGCTCATGCTGCTGTTCCTGTTCCTGGGTCGCTTCGCTCCGCGCGCCCCTGCGCGCCGCCTTCCCTCGTCGCTGCGCTCCTCAGTCCAGGCACCGCGGCGCGCTCCGCGAAGCTCTCAGTCCCCGGGTCGCTCCGCTCCGCGCGCCCCTGCGCGCCGCCTTCCCTCGTCGCTGCGCTCCTCAGTCCAGGCACCGCGGCGCGCTCCGCGAAGCTCTCAGTCCCCGGGTCGCTCCGCTCCGCGCGCCCCTGCGCGCCGCCTTCCCTCGTCGCTGCGCTCCTCAGTCCAGGCGCCGCGGCGCGCTCCGCGAAGCTCCTGCGGCCCTCGGCGTATTTTTGCAGGAAGAGGGCCTCGGCGAGCGCCATGTGCTCGATCTCGCTCGGCGCGACGCTCTCGTTGGGCGCGTGCATGAGGGTCAACGGCTCCTCCACTCCCATGAGGATGATCTCCGCCTCAGGGTAGGCGTCGGCGAAGACGTTGCACAGTGGAATCGAACCGCCCTGCCCCAGCGTCGTGAACCCCTTGCCGTAGGCCTCGGTCATCGCTTCGTCGAGTGCGGCGTAGGCGGGGCCGCCGGTGCGGGCCTCGAACGGCGAGCCGGACGACTCACGCTCCACCGTGACCTTGACGTGCCACGGCGCCGCGGCCTCCAGGTGCGCGATCAGGGCGTCCTGCGCCGTGACGGGGTCCATGCCGGGCGGCACCCGCAGGTTGATCCGGGCCTTGGCGTGCGGCTGGATCGCGGCGGCCGAGCCGACGACCGGCGGGCAGTCGATGCCGAGCACGGTCGCGGCGGGGCGGGCCCAGAGCATGTCCGAGACCCGGCCGTCGCCGAGCAGGTCGACGCCGTCGAGCACGTTGGCGTCGCTGCGGAAGCGGTCGGGCGGGTATTCGGTGCCCTCCCAGACCCCGGTGCCGTCCAGGCCGTCGATCGTGGTGTTGCCCTTGGCGTCGCGCAGGGTGGCGAGCATGTGGATCAGGGCGGCGAGCGCGTCGGGTGCGGCGCCGCCGAACATGCCGGAGTGCATCTCCGAGCTGAGTGCCTCGACGGTGACGATCACGTTGGCGAGGCCGCGCAGGCTGGACGTGACGGCGGGTTCGCCGACGGCGGCGTTGCCGGTGTCGCAGACGAGGATCGCATCGGCCTGGAGCAGCTCCCTGTGCTTGGGGACGAAGTCCTCCAGGCCGCCGGTGCCCTGCTCCTCCGAGCCCTCGACGATGAGCTTCAGCCCGACGGGTACGTCATCGCCGAGCGCCCGCAACGCCGTGAGGTGCATCAGGATGTTGCCCTTGCAGTCGGCGGTGCCCCGGCCGTACCACCGGCCGTCGACCTCGGTGAGCTCGAACGGCGGGGTCCGCCACGCCTCGTCGTCCAGCGGCGGCTGCACGTCGTAGTGGGCGTAGAGCAGCACCGTCGGCGCGCCCGCCGGTCCCGGCCGCTCGCCGTAGACGGCCTTGCTCCCGTCGGCGGTGGGCTCGAGCCGCAGCCCGGTGAAGCCGACCTCGGCGAACCGGTCGAGGACCCACTGGGCGGCCCGATCGCACTCCGCCGCCGGGAACTGCCTCGGGTCGGCGACCGAGGTGATCGCCACCAGCTCCGCCAGCTCGCCCTTGACGCCCGGCATCAGCCCGGCCACCCGCTCCCGCAACCCCGTACTCATCCCGCTGCTCCCCCAAGATCCCCGCAACTCTTCAAGAGTTGCTCCTAAAACCGTGCGCCAACCCGTGCGCAAACCCCGCGCCGAACCGCGCCCAAGATCCCCGCAACTCTTGAAGAGTTGGTGTTATTCAGTCGTTGATCACGTCGTCGAAATCGAGGTCGGCGACGAGCTTGTCGAAGTCGGCGAGCTGGTCCGGGCAGTAGACCTTGATGATCAGGCGCTGCCCCTGGACGATCTTCGAGTCGCCGATGACCGGGCGCTGCCCGGGTCCCGCGGCGCCGTTCGTGATGCCGGCGTAGAGCATCGCCCGCTTCAGCGAGTTGCTCGGATCGCTGCAGGCGGCGCCGCCGTCGCTGCCGAGTGCCCGGGCGATCTGCTGCTGGTCCGGCGCGGGCAGCCCGGCCGCCGTCAGCTCGGTCGCGAGCTCGCTCGCCTTGGTGTTGGCCTGCTTGGTCGCCTTCGCCCCGTTGAAGATCACCAGCCCGGAGACGATCGCGATCAGGGTCACGGCGCCGAGCAGCACGTACGCCACCATGCGCTGCTTGCGCGGATCGGAGAATGTCGACGACATGTGCCTGCCCCTCTCACTCGATCGCTTGCGTGGTCGCGGGATCCGCGGTCTTCCAGGACGGCTTGCGCATCGTGTAGAAGAGGAACGGGATCAGCAGGCCCACGATGAGCAGCCCGCCGCCGACGATCGCGACATAGGTGATGGTGCTGCCCCCGCCGAACTGAGACGACGGCACGAATCCGATCAGCAGCGCCGCGATCGAGGCGACGAAGCCGACGACGCAGAGCAGCACCAGGGCCGGTGCCCGGAAGCCGCGCGGGTGGTCGGGCTTGGTCCGCCGCAGCTTCACCGCCGAGACGAACATCAGCAGGTAGACGATGAGGTAGACCTGCGTGGTGATGACCGACAGGATCCAGTAGGCGCTGGAGACGTCGGGGATGAAGGCGTAGAGCAGCGCGATGACCGTGGTGACGGCGCCCTGCGCGACGAGGATGTTCTGCTGGATGCCGTGCTTGTTGAGCTTCTGCAGGAAGGGCGGCAGGTAGCCGTTCTCCCGGGAGACGAGCAGCAGTCCCTTCGACGGTCCGGCGAGCCAGGTGAGCATGCCGCCGAGCGATGCCACGACGAGCATGATGCCGAGGATCGGGGTCATCCAGTTCAGGTTGAACTGGCTGAAGACCGCGTCGAAGGCCTGCATGACGCCGGAGGTGAGGCTGATCTCCTGCGACGGCACGACCCAGGAGATCACCAGCGCGGGCAGGATGAAGATCGCCAGCACCAGCCCCATCGCCAGGAACATCGCCCTCGGGAACTCCTTGGCCGGGTTCTTCAGCGACGACACGTGCACGGCGTTCATCTCCATGCCCGAATAGGACAGGAAGTTGTTGACGATCAGCACCAGGCTGGCGATGCCGGTCCACGCCGGCAGGAGGTGGGCGGCGTCCATCGGCGCGGCCGAGGTGTTGCCCTGGCCGAGGAAGATCGCGCCGAGAACCAGCAGGATGGCGCCGGGGACGAGCGTACCGATGATCAACCCGGCACTGGCGAGCCCCGCGACCGACTTGGTGCCCTGCGACGACACCCAGACGCCGGTCCAGAAGCAGACCATGATGACCAGGGCCGTCCACAGTCCACTGGAGGCGAGCTTGGGGTTGAAGACATAGGCGAGCGTGCTCGCGACGTACGCCAGCAGGCTGGGATAATAGAAGATCGTCATGGCGAACTGGCACCAGACGGCGAGGAACCCCATCTTCGGCGAGAGGCCCTGGCTGACCCAGTTGTAGACGCCGCCCTTCCAGCCCGACGCCAGCTCCGCCGAGACGAGCGAGGTCGGCAGCAGGAAGACGAGCGCGGGCAGCAGGTAGAGGAAGACGCACGCTAGGCCGTAGACGGCCATCGATGGCGCTGCCCGCAGGCTCGCCACGGAGCTCGTCGTCATCATCGCGAGTGCGATCCACGAGATGTAGTTCAACGCCGGTGCTCTGACCTGCGCCGCGACGGCGGGTTTCCCGACGCCGTCGGCGGGGACATCCATTGCGCTCACCTGAGCACCTCCGTGAGATCGGCTCCCTTGCGGCCAACCTAACGGACAAAATGCCGTGATATTCCTAAATGCTCACTTTCCCCTCAGTCCACGCTGTGCAGCACGGCGTGGCATCGCGATCTGGCCACGCCGTGCCGCAACGGGACGGGTCAGCGGTCGGCTCGGCGGCGCAGCCGTCGGGCACCGATCAGCAGACCCGCTCCGACCAGCGCGATCAGTCCGCCCGTGACGGCGAGCCCGGCGATCGGCCGCCCGGTCGCGGGCAGGCCCGGGCCCGGGCTCGGCGTCGCCGAATCCGCCAGCCCCTCCCCCGGCGACCCGCTCACCCTCGGCGGTGGCGGTGGCGGGAACTCGGCGAGCGGGCTGGTCGAGACGCTCGCGGAGGACTTGCGCAGCGGCGAGGCCGTGCCGCGCGGTGTCACCGACGCGGTCACGCTCGCGCTCGGCGACAGGATCGAAGATCCGGGCGAGGGGGTACGCGACCGAGTGCGCGACGGCGTCGGCGACGGGCCGGAGGAGGAGCCGTAGCCGGGGCCGCCCCGCTCGGCCGCCCTCGCCAGCGCCGGTTCCCGTCCCGTGGTCGCACCGACGAGCAGGCCGCCGACGAGCACCGCGAGCGCCGAGCAGAGCCCCGCGACGAATGCGGATGATCGAAAACGCGGCATGATATCCCCTCGTGGACGGTCGGTTCCTGACGCAGAGCCCAACGAATGGCAAATTTGCACGATATGCACATTTTTGTGGCTGATATCCGACAGGTATCGCTCCGGCGCGCCACCCCGATCGATCCGCCGCGTGCGCTGTACGGATACGGTCGAACGGTGAATCGGATCCTTGTCCCCTACCACCTCGACGAGCACCTGGCCGGGCTCGACATCCCGTCGGCACCCTCCACCGTGGTCACCGCGGAGCTGCCGGACGGCTCCATCTGGGAGCGTCTGACCGTCCTCTATGACCACGTCGCCGAGACGGTCGGCACGATCGTCGCGGGCGGCGGGCGCCCGGAGGTCTACTCCGGCGACTGCACCACGTCGCTCGGGGTGGTGGCCGGGCTCCAGCGCGCCGGGATCGCCCCCGCGATCGTCTGGTTCGACGCGCACGGCGACGTGCAGACCGTCGAGACCACCGCGTCGGGCTACATCGGCGGGATGCCGCTGCGGGTCCTCACCGGCTACCGCCCCGAGCTCATCGCGACCGGTCTGGGCCTGCGCCCGGTCCCCGAGACCGACGTGCTGCTCGTCGACGCCCGCGACCTCGACCCGCCGGAGGCGGCGTACCTGGAGTCCTCGGCGATCACCGTGCGGCCCGTCAGCGAGATCGCGGCCGGAGTGCTGCCCGACGGCCCGATCTACCTGCACCTCGACCTCGACGTGGCGAGCCCCGACGATGTGCCCGGGCTGCGCTTCCCGGTGCCCGGCGGGCCGAGCCTCGCCGAGGTGATGGGTGCCGCGGCGGCGATCGTGGCGACGGGCCGGGTCGTGGCGGTCGGCATCGCCTGCACCTGGTACCCCGGCCACCGCAGCGCCGAGATCCTGCGTCCCTTCACCGACGACCTGCTCGGGGCGTAGCGGGCGATGCTCGACGACCTCGGCCGTGACGTGGCGGTGCCCCGCGCCGCGCGGCGGGTGGTCTCGCTGGTCCCGTCGCTCACCGAGGCGGTCGCCGTGACCGCGCCGGGGCTGCTCGCCGGTGCCACCGACTACTGCACCCACCCCGCCGAGCTCGGCCTGCCCCGGGTCGGCGGCACGAAATACCCCGACGTGGGGGCGCTGCTCGACCTGGGACCGGACCTGGTCCTCGCCAACATGGAGGAGAACCGCCGCGAGGACGTCGAGGCGATCGAGGCGGCCGGGGTGCCGGTCTGGGTGACCTACCCGCGGGACCTGCCGTCGGCCCTGGACTCGCTGGACCGGATGCTCACCGCGCTCGGGCTGGACCGGCCGCCGTGGCTCGCCCGGGCACGCGACGCGTGGGCGGAGCCGCCGCCGGCACCGGAGATCACCGTGGTGGTGCCGGTCTGGCGGCGGCCCTGGGTGGTGCTGGGCGGCGACACCTTCGCCGGCGACCTGCTGCGGCGGCTCGGCTGTCGCAACCTCCTCGACGGGACCGACCGCTATCCGCGGCCGTCCCTCGACGAGATCCTGGCGCTCGCCCCGGAGCTGGTGGTGCTGCCCGACGAGCCCTACGCCTTCACCGCCGCCGACGGGCCGGAGGCGTTCCCCGGGATCGACTGCGCGCTCGTCTCCGGCCGCCACCTCACCTGGGGAGGCCCCAGCCTCGCCGAAGCCCGGACCGTGCTCACCGATCAGCTCGGCGCCGCCCGACCGCGGTGAGGGGTCAGGAGTTGACCTGCACCAGGACCAGGAGGGCCGCCAGGCCGAGTAGCCAGCCGCCGATGATGCCGCCGCCCAGATCCACCCGGCCCCGGCGCATCAGCCCGATGCCGACTCCCAGAGCGGCGAAGACCAGCAGCACCTCGATCAGGATGAAGGTGCCGACGACGTTGGCGAGGTCCTCGAAGCCGCCACCGGGTGACGGTGTCGTCAGCCGGGCCGCGACGAACCCGCCCGCGAAGGCGAGCGCGTGCCCGCCGAGGCCCAGCAGGAGACCGAGCACAGCCTTACCAGGATTGACAGCCACGGCATGAAGCTACGCGATCGGCCTGCGGCATCACACCTCCGTTTGGCGCAACTCCGCCACCAGCAGCTCGCAGGCCGCGGTGTCGGGGTCGATCGGGGCGTAGTGGCCGATCCCGGGCAGGATCCGCAGCCGCACCGTGTCGTCGGCCGCGGCATAGACCTCGGACTGCTCCGGCGGCACCTCCCGGTCGAGGGCACCGTGCAACAGGACCGTCGGGAGGCCCGTCGAGCCGTGCTCGCGCAGCAGCGTCAGCGGGTCGGCGTAAGCGAGGTTCGCCGCGCCGTCCTGCACCCCGCCGAGCAGGCCCACGATCGTCGCGTGCGAGGGCACCCGGCGCAGGTGGGAGACGAGATCCGCGACCGGGGCCAGCGCGACCACGCGCCGCAGCGGCAGCGGACCCGACCGGTGCCCGGGCGCGTCGGCGGGGAGCTGGTGCCGGGCCGCGGACCACAGGGCGAGGTGCCCGCCCGCCGAGTGTCCGAAGAGGACGACGGGGCGGTCCCCGGCGAGGTCGACGACCGTGTCGACGGCCGCCGCGACGTCGTCGAAGGTCCTCGGCCAGCCGCCGGCACCGTCGACGCCGACCCTGCGGTATTCCGCGAGCGCCGCCGTGACGCCCCGGTCGGCGAGGTGGGCGGCGAAGGGGGTGAGGTGGCTGCGGTCGTACTCCTGCTTCCAGAAGCCGCCGTGCAGCAGGATCGCGATCGGGGCACCCGAGTCACCGGCGTGGTAGAGGTCCACGACCTGGTCCTGATGCGGGCCGTAGCGAACCGTCTCCTGCGGCGGCACGGGAGCGTGGGCGAACGCGGCGTCCTCCTCCGACTGCACGATCACCCCAGCACCTCGGCGAGCACGGTCGCCGCGCGCAGCGCGTCGGCGTAGCGCAGGTAGAGCGGGGCGAACCCGAAGCGCAGCAGGTCCGGCGGGCGGAAGTCGCCGATGATGCCGCGCTCGGTCAGCTCGGCCATCACCCGCTCCGCGTCGGCGCAGGCGAGCGCGATCTGGCTGCCCCGCCGGGCCCCCTCGACCGGCGTCACGCAGGCCACGGCACCGGCCGGGACCAGCTCGTCCACGCAGCGCAGGAAGAAGTCGGTGAGCGCGATCGACTTGGCCCGGACCGCCTCGATCTCCACCCCGGCCCAGGCGTCGAGCGCCGTGTCGAGCGCGACCAGCGAGAGGATCTCCGGCGTGCCGACCCGGCCGGCGACGATGCCGCCCGCCCGCTCGAACTCGGTCCGCATCGCGAACGGCTCGACGTGCCCGTGCCAGCCCGAGAGCGGCTGCCGGAAGCGCGACTGCAGGTCAGCCCGCACATACAGGTAGGCGGGTGCGCCCGGCCCGCCGTTGAGATACTTGTAGGAGCAGCCCACGGCGAGCTCGATCCCGAGCGCGTCGACCCCGACGGGCAGCGCGCCCGCGCTGTGGCAGAGGTCCGCCACGACGACCGCGCCCGCCGCCCGGGCCGCCCGGGCCAGCTCGGCGAGGTCGAGCAGCGTGCCACTGCGGTAATCCACCTGGTTCGCCAGGACGACCGCCGTCTGCGGTCCGATCGCCGCCGCGAGCCCGGCAGCGGGCACCCGGCGCAGGACCAGGCCGGTCAGCTCCGCCGCCGACGAGGCGATGTAGCCGTCGGTCGGGAAGGTCTCGTCGTCGACGAGCAGCTCGGTCCGGGCGTTCGACGCCCCGCCGCCCGTGCTCGCCTCGGCGCCTCCCGGCGGCGGCCCGTCGTCCGGCAGCGCCAGCCGGGCCGCCCCGACGAGCGCCTTGAAGAGGTTGACGCTGGTCGAGTCGCCGACGACGACCTGGCCGGGCGCGGCACCGATGATCGGGGCGATCTTGTCGCCGACCCGCTCGGGCGCGGTCCACCAGCCGTTGCCGAACCAGGAGCGGATCAGGTCCCGGCCCCACTCCTTGGTGATCACCTCGGCGACCCGCTCGGCGACACCGCGCGGGAGGGCGCCGAGGGAGTTGCCGTCGAGGTAGACGACGTCCGGGTCCAGGTCGAACCGGTCCCGCAGGTGGGCCAGGGGGTCGGCGGCGTCGCGGCTCGCCGCTTCGGTGGTGAGGTCAGACAGATCAGACATAGCTACGCGCCGTCCACAGCTCGGGGAAGACCGACCGGGCCGCCCGCTTCTCCAACCACGCCACGCCCGGCGAGCCGCCACTGCCGGGTTTCGCGCCCATCGCTCGCCGGGTGGCGAGGAGGTGATCACTGCGCCAGCGCCACACCAGCTCGCCGATGTCGGTGAGCGCCTCGCCCAGGCGTACCAACTGGTCGTCCTGGGGACCCGCGTAGATCTCGCGCCAGACCTGCTCGACCCCCGCGCTCGCCTCGTAGCGCGCGCTCAGGTCGCGCGCGAGCACCTCGGCCGGGACGTCGTAGCCCCGGCGGCTCAGGTAGCGCAGCACCTCGTCATAGAGGCTGGGCTCGGCGATCTCCGCCACGAGCTGGGCGTGCGCCGCGGGCGCTCCCCGGTGCGGCTGCAGCAGCGACGCCGATTTGTCGCCGAGGAGGAACTCGACCCGGCGGTAATTGGCCGACTGGAACCCCGACGCCTCGCCGAGCGCCGTGCGATAGGCGTTGAACTGCACCGGCGTGAGGTTGGCGATCGGCTTCCAGGAATCGTTGAGCGCCTGGTGGGAGACGGTGCTGCGGGCCATGGCGGCCATCGCCGTGGTCAGGTCGTCGGCGGCGAGCGCGTCGCGGGCGACCTTCCACTCGTGCACCAGCAGGATGAACCACAGCTCCATCACCTGGGTGGTGACGAGGAAGGCCATCTCCCCCGGATCGTCGGAGAGCGGCTCCTGCAGGTTGCTCAGGACCGTCGCGTGGACGTAGTCCTCGTAGGGCGTCGTCGCGGCAAAATCCAGGGCGGGTAGCCCCTCTGCCTCGCCTGGGTGGGCGAAATCGCTGCTCATGGCTCGACTCCTCAGGGTGGTTCGGCTCTGAACCTGGACCCATCACATCACGTGTCGATCATCCGCCCGTTCGGGGGCCCGCGGGTGTGATCTGACCCGGATTAGACTCCGCGCCAGCCGTGCCGACGTTTGGCGGCGATCGTCGAGGGAAAGAGATTGAGCGTGGACCTGGGTGATCTGAGCACGACCATGACGGCGCTGGCCGGGTTGCTGATCGTCATCGGCGTCTTCGGTGTGATCGTCCCGGCGCTGCCCGGCCTGCTCTTCTGCTGGATCGGCGTGCTCGTCTGGGCGATCTTCACCGACTCCGGCTGGGGCCGGTGGGCGATCCTCGGCATCGCCACGCTGATCGCGATCGTCGGCGAGGTCGCGAAATACCTGTGGCCCGGACGGAAGCTCAAGCAGAACGGCGTTCCCAACCTCTCCCTGTTCATCGGCGGGGTCGTCGGCATCGTCGGGTTCTTCGTGGTGCCCGTGGTCGGCCTGATCCTCGGCTTCGTCCTCGGCATCTGGCTCGCCGAACTGCTGCGCCTGCGTGACGGCAAGTCCTCCTGGACCTCGACGAAGCACGCGCTCAAGGCCGCCGGTGTCTCGATGCTCATCGAGCTCGGGGCCGCCCTGGCGATCGCCGCGGTCTGGGTCGGCGGGCTGCTCGCGACATGACCGTCCCGGGCCGACCCACACCCCCGGCGGTACGCCTCCTCACCGCCCTGCTGATCGCCACCTCGATCGCGACCGCGGCGGTGGAGGCGCTCAACTGGTGGGTGACCCCCGGCGGCGGCTGGGCGCTCTTCGTGCGGACCGGGTGGGCGCTGCTGCGCTCGCTCGGCTTCCTCATCCTCATCTACCACGTACGCAAGGGCCGACGCAGCGCCGCACCCCTGGGGCTGATCCTCGCCGTCACGACCATCTTCGGTGTCGCCCGGCTCGTCGTGCCCCGCACCGGTTACCCGGCGCTGCCGGGCATAGCAGGGTTCGCGCTGGTCACGGTCCTCTGCCTCACCGTAGTCGTGCTGCTCTACCGCTCGGCGACGCTGCAGGAGCACCTGGTCCGCCCACCCAACCGGATCACCGTCACGAAGCAGGGCATCGAGTGGCTGCCCGCGAAGTCGACCCGCCCGCCCATCCCGGGGTGGCTGCTCACGGCCCGGGTGGCGTCGTTCACCTACGCCCCGCTGATGATCGTGGCGAGCGTGATCGCGCTCGGGAACGTCTTCTCCGGCGAGGTCGGTGCGCTGCCGCTGGTGATCGTGTGGTTCATCGCGGCGCTCACCATGAGCAACCTCATGGTGCTGATCGCGATCTTCCTGCTGCGGGGGCACCGGTGGGCCCGCTGGGCGCTGGGGCTGCTGACGGTGGCGGTGCTGGCGCTGCACCTGGCGCTGTGCTGGCTGCTGCTCGACCTCGACGGCCTGGTCCGCGACGGCGGGCCTCTCGCGGCGGCCGCGCTGCTGTGCCTGTGGGGCCTGTGGCGCGCTCCCGCCAAGCCCCTCCAGCCCGCGTAGCCCGCGTCCGCCCGCACGGCGCGTCCGCCCGCTTGGCCCGCTTGGGTAAGCGGCGGCGCGGCGCGGGCAAGATCGTCGCAACTCTTGAAGAGTTGGTCCTACATGCGGCTGCGCCGCAGGGTCTTCCGTAGATCTTGTGCGTTTTCCGTCGCTCTAGCGACGGAAAACGCACAAGATCTACGGTCGTCAGAGGTAGTGCAGCAGCGCAGCGACGACTGCCGTGATCACCGCGGGTACGACGATGCTGACGAACGCCCCCAGGATCGGCGAACGCGGCACCTGCCCGCCGAGCCACGGTCGGAAGAGCTTGCCGATCGCGATCATCCCGATGCCGTAGGCGAACGCGGGCACCCCGCAGAACGAAGCAGCGAGCAGCGCCAGTGTCACCACCGGGCTGTCGGCGGCACCGGCGGTCTTCGCGGCGAGCCAGCTCATCGGCAGCGCCAGGATCGCCGAGACGACCGTGTAGACGAGGGTGTTGCGTGCGGGCAACGGCCAGTCGCCGAGCCGCTTGGGCTGCGCGCCGACCGCCTCCAGCCTGTCGATCGCCTCATCGGCCCGCAGGATGTGCGCGTACGCCGTCGTCGGCGCGGGCGGTTCGCCCTGGCGCTGCTGCGGGATGTGCGGGGCCTTGAGCTGCACGGAGAACGACTGCAGGTGCCGCTCCTGCGCGTCGAGGGCGGTGGCGAGCCGGGCGGACGGGGCCGACCCCGCACCGGCGGCGGCCCGCGCCTGGTCGTGCTGCGCCCACGCCTCGGCGAGGTACTCCTTCGGGGTCCCCGGCGCCTCGGCGGCGGCGCTCAGGCCCACCTTCTTGCGGACGGCGTCCACGGCGGCGGCGGTGACGATCTCCTTCGCCGAGATCGCGGGCGGCTTCGGCCAGGCGCTGGGGTCGAGCCGCAGCCGGCGCTGGAAGCGGCGGCCCAGCCGGCGTACGAGTTCGGCGCCGTCGCGGCCCCGGTGGATCACGCGGGACAGGCGGCTCTGGTCGCTGGCGAGCTCGACATAGGAGTGGCGCAGCTTCACCGCGATGTCGCGGCTGCTCATCACCGAGACCCGGCCGGTCGCCACGGGGTGCCCGACCGCCCAGGCGTGCAGGATCGTGTGGAGCCACGCCGTGTCGCGGTGGGTCCCGCGGTCGTCGTAGAGCGAGTAGAGCTCGCCGATCAGCCGGATCTCCACCAGCGAGTGCAGCGCGACCTTGACGGTGTGGACGATCGGCGGCGGTGCCGGCACGACGGCGGCAGCCGTCCAGAGCCAGCCGGCGAGCGACGCCGACTCCCGGATGAGCGCCTCGGCCGTCGCCTCGGTGTCGGTGCCGTAGTGCGCGCGCAGCTCGGCACCGTCGCGGATCGGCAGGTGCTCGACCCACTGCAGCAGCGTCGCGGCGCCGTCGTCGTCGCCGTCGACCGCGTCCCTGCCCCGGTGCCACAGCTGGGTCGCGAGCTTCCGCACCGCCGCGAGCCGTTCCTTCGGCCTGACCTGGGTCGAGAAGAAGCGGTGCAGCGCATCGTCCTGCGCGGCCTCGTTGCGGACCTCCACCACGGCGACTCCTGTCGGTTGCGCTCCACCTTGATTCGAGGCCGTGATCCTCCCATCCCGTCCCGCCCGCCGCGACCCACGGTCCGGATCGCGCGGCACCCACTGTGGACACCGGGGCGGGCCGGAGTGGTTGCGACGACGCTTTGCTCTGCTTACACCGGCGCATCACCGGGAAAATCCGGATTTAGTCGGTGGTGCGTGGGTGTAAGCAGAGCAAAGCGTCGCGCAGAACACTCACACCGGCCCGGCCCGGCGCGCCCGGGAAGCGGCTCGCTCCGGCCCGACACAGGCCAGGCACAGCACAGGCCAGGCTCGGCGAAGGTCAAGCTCAGCACAGGTCAGGCTTGGCGCAGGTGCGTGGGTGTAAGCAGAGCAAAGCTCCGCGCAGTACACACCGGCCCGGCCCGGCGCGTCCGGGAAGCGGCTCGCTCCGGCCCGGCGAAGGCCAGGCCCGGCACAGGCCAGGCCCGGCACAGGCCAGGCCCGACACAGGTCAAGCTCAGCGCGGATCAGGCTTGGCTCAGGCGGCGGTACGCGTAGACCCCGCCGACCACCCCGGTCCAGAGCACCGCATGCATGGTGAACAGGGCCATCCCGCCGGCATCAGGAGCCGCGTCGGCGGCGTAGCGGCCCAGCCGGACCAGCGGCGGCGCCAACCACGGCACCGGGGAGACCGGCAGGCTGAGCACGATGGCGAGCACCGACCCGCCGACCAGCACCGCGACCCCGATCCCCGCCGACCGGGTGATCGGCCGGGACGCGAGCGCCCCGAGCGCCACCGCCGGCGGCAGGACCAGCAGCATCGCCCAGACACCGGTGACGAGCCCGGTCGCGAAGGACTCCGCCGACAGCGCGTTGAGCGCGAAGGGTGCCGCGAAACCGAGCAGCAGCGTGCCCAGCCCGGCGATCAGCGCGGCGGCGGCACCGGCCCAGATCTCGCGCAGCGGCGAGCCGATCGCCACCAGCACGAGGCGCCGCTGCACGTCGGGTTCGGTGTCGAGCAGTGCCTTCGTCTGCCACGCCAGCAGCGGGAACAGCACGACCGCGGTGGTGCCGAAGGCCTCGCCGGTGCCGGTCTGCCCGCCGCCGTGCAGGGTGCCCACGGCGATGAGGGCGGCGATCAGGGGCGCGATGATCCGGCCGGTGGCGGCGAAGGCGGTCAGCCGCATCCGGATCAGGGCGATCACGGGGTGGACTCCTGGCGTACCCGCGCGATGGTGAGCCCGTCGGCCCGCAGGCGCGCGACGACGGCGGGGACCTCGTCGCCCGCGGCCTCGATCTCGATGACGTAGCGCGGCTGGTCTGCGGCCGCGGCCGTGGTGACGCGGCCGTCGATGACCGTCCACTGTGTCGCGCCGGGCAGGCGGGCGGTCTCGCCGCGGTGGTCGCTGATGAGCACGGCTCCGCCGGCGGCGGCGACCTCGAGGACGATCTCGGGGACGATGTCGCGGGTGGCGACGTCGAGCCCCTCCCACGGTTCGTCGAGGATCAGCAGTTCCGGCGGCGTGAGCAGGGCCTGAGCCAGGCCGACCTTCTGCGCGGTGCCCTTGGAGAGGTCGCCGAGCGGGGTGTCGCGGAAGGCGCCGAGCCCCAACCGCTCCACCCAGCCGTCGACGGCGGCGGCTCGCGCGGGGGCCGCGAGGCCGCGGATCGCACCCATCGCCGACAGGTACGCCGCCACGGTGCCCGGCACCCCCAGCGGGAAGCGTTCGGGCACCCAGCCGACGACCCGGGGCCGCTCGGTGACCCGGCCGCGATCGGCGCGCAGGACACCGGCGATGAGCTGCAGCAGCGTGGATTTCCCGGCACCGTTGCGCCCGGCGACGACGACGGTCTCGCCGGGGCCGATCGCGGCGGTGACGCCCTGCAGCACCCACGGGGCACCGCGGGCGTAGCGGAGCCAGATGTCGTCGAGGCGCATCGGGCGATTGTGGCAGGGGCGACCGGCATCCGGCCGCCCCTGCCGTGGTCTCACGCGGCCCAGTAGTTCTTGGGCCGGATGTAGTCGAGCGTGTAGACGGAGTTCTGGCCGTCGAAGCTGGCGTCGGTGCCGTTGCCGTAGGGGTCGTTGACGTAGAAGCGCCCGTCGTCGGTGTAGCCGGTGATCAGGGCGATGTGCCCGTACTGGCCGTAGACGTACATGCCGCTGGTGACGACCATGTAGCCCTCGTTGATCCGGGCCCGGATCCAGGCGGCGTCATAGAGTCCGGTCCGGACGGTGGCCCCGTTGCGCTGCAGGAAGTCGGTCATCTCGTTCCAGTAGGTGCCGACCCGGTAGTCGCGCACCATCCAGCCGTAGGCGCCGGTCCAGGCACCGCGCCCGGAGGCGTCGGGCTGGGTGCGGTTGAAGGTGGTGCCCGCGTTGCTGAAGGTGTTGGTGATGTAGAGCCCCCACCGCGACCAGTGCGACGACGGCGAGCTGACCTGGATCCCCCACTCGTTGGGCAGCTGGTAACCGGCGAGGTCCATCACGGCGCTGGTCGGGCCGCAGGCGGAGTTGCCGTTGAACTCGTCGCGGGTGTCCCAGAGCTGGTGGACGAACTTGTTCGGGTTGATCCGCGCCTGGGTGGAGGCCCGCGGGGCGACCGCGGCGTCGAGTGCCGCCGCGTCCGCCGGGGTCGCGGCCGAGGCGTCGACGCGCCGGTCGCCGAAGCGGGTCGACGCGAGCCGCACGCTGGTCCCGCTCCACCCGGCCAGCGGGAAGTTGACCGCGAGCCCCGCGACCACCCGCCGGCTCGCGCCGGACGAGACATCGATGATGTGTACGCCGTTGACGCCGCCCACCCTCGCCAGCGCCGTCTCCGGGCCGGACGCCTTCTCGGCGGGCGTGACGCAGGCCTGCCGCTCGGCGGCGACACTGCGCCCGTCGGGGCTGAAGACCGCCGACCGGTAGGAGTCGCCGGTCGCCCCGACGGCGAGCACCTGCGTGCCGGTGAGGTCGGCGAGGCCGATCGCCGTGACCGCGCCGCCGCACGGGTGCACGTGCTGCGCCAGCACGTAGCTGAGCCGCTGGACCCCGTCGACGGTGACGAGCCGCAGGTCCCGGTAGACGATCGACCGGGCCGGGTCGCTGGCGAGCACGGTGGTGATCGCGCCGGTGGCGAGGTCGACCCGGACGGCGCTGGGGACGTAGCCGGACTCGTTCGCGGCACCGGGGTGGGTTTCGGCGTAGAGGGCACGCTCCCCCGCCCACCCGAGCAGCCGGGGTGTCACTCCGGGCAGCCGGATCGCGGTGGCGGTCCCCTGCACGCGCAGCACCCCGTCGGCGACGTGGGCGAGGCTCCCGGAGGCGGACCACGCCGCGGAGGTGATCCGTCCGGTGTGGAGGGTCCTCGGTGCGGCGAGGTCGAGGCCGACCAGGCGCAGCTCAGCACCCGAGGTGCCGTCGAAGTCGGTGATGACGGCGGCTCGGCGCCCGCCGGGGTGCGGGGTGACCGAGACGGTGTAGGCGGGGTCGCTGACGCCGACGCCCGCGAGCGTGACGCCGTTGACGACGATGTCGTAGCCGCCGGACGCGGTCCGTACCGCCGATGCCTCGACGGGTGCCGGGGCCGCCGGAGCGGCTGCGGCGGGCAGCCCGGTCATGATGGTGGCGCCCACGGCCAGTACGGCCAGCAGGGGTGCTCTGGTGGATGACATTTCAGCCTCCTCGGGTTGGCTTGCTCCTCCCATTGCGCCAGGCCCCGGTATATGTCCAGTATATAAGTTCATCTATGTTCAGTCTGCGCGAGTCACCCCAAATGTAGAGTTTGCCGGTATCGGGCTATTCACCGGGAGTTATGCAATGGGCCTCAACGACTACCAGGCCAAGATGTCCGATCGATTCAGCACCTTCGACCACGACCGGGACGGTCTGATCATCTCCGCCGATGTCGCCGCGATGGCGCGGAGCATCCTCGACACCTACGCCGTCCCAGCCCACTCGCCCAAGGCCACCGACCTGCTGGACGGGGCGCACCGGCTCTTCATCGGACTCGCCCAGGAGACCGACGAGGACCACAACGGCGGGATCAGCCGCACCGAGTTCATCGCCGGGGCGTCGCGCCGCATGCTCAACAACTCGCTCGGCTTCACGGCCATCGTCCGGCCCTGGGCGCGCAGCGTCATCGCGATCGCCGACACCGACGGGGACGGCCGCGTCAGCCCCGACGAATGGAGCCGGATGCTGCGGGCGATGGGCTGCACACCGCAGGGTGCCGCCGGGGAGCTACGGCACCTGGTTCCGGCACAGGGCGGCCCGATCCACGTCGACGCGGCGCTGCACTCGGCGGTCGTCTTCTACACCAGCGACCAGCCCCGCAACCCGTACGCCTGACGCCAGCCCGCCGCCATCCGTCCCGCTTTGCAGCACAGCGTGGTCTCGCGGCGCGACATGGGCACACTTTGCCGCAAAGCGGGACGGGGAGCGCGCCGCGGTCCGCGGTCGCGGGTAGCGTAGCGGCATGGATCTTCCCGATGGGCTCGTCGACCTGCTCCAGCAGCGCAGCAACTGCTACCTCGCCACGCTCATGCCCGACGGCTCGCCGCAGGTCACGCTGACCTGGGTCGACACGGACGGCAAGCACGTCCTGATCAACACGGTCGAGAGCCACCAGAAGGTCCGCAACATCCGGCGCGACCCCCGGGTGGCGCTCACCGTCACGGACCCGGCCGACCAGTTCCGCTACTTCGAGGTCCGGGGGCGGGTGCTCGACGTCGCCACCGAGGGGGCGGCGGCGCACATCGAGGAGCTGGCGCAGCGCTACCTGGGGACGGCGTACCCGTGGTGGGAGGGGCGCGACCAGGTCCGGGTCCTCCTGACCATCGAGGCCGAGAAGATCATCGGCTCGCGGTAGGGGGCGCGCATGCTGGAGAACCTCAGCGGCTGGGAGCTACTGGCCGGCTTCGCGGTCCTGATCGTGCTGGTCTTCGCCGCCCTCTACGGCGTCTTCTACCTGGCCATGCGGGCGGCGCTGCGACGCGACAAGGCGGGACGCGACGCGACCGGCCGGGACCGGGGCACCGGCCGGGCCGAGCGCCGGCGCTGATCGGCTGTCGCGCATGCGGTAATCACGGTCTATCTTCAGCGCTGTGACCGCGCAGCCGCCCGCCGCACACGTGCTCGTCGTCGAGGACGACCGCGCCGTCGCCGCCGCTGTGCGCCGAGCCCTGGAGTACGCGGGCTTCGCCGTCACCGTCACCCACGACGGGCCCTCGGCGCTGGCCCACGCCGCGAGATTCGCCCCCGACGTGGTCGTGCTCGACCTGGGCCTGCCCGGCCTCGACGGCCTCGCCGTCTGCCAAGCCCTCCGTGGCCTGGCCTGGGACCACACCGCGCCCATGGTCCTCATGCTGACCGCGCGGGACTCCACCGCCGACCGGGTGGCGGGCCTCGACGCGGGCGCCGACGACTACCTCGTCAAGCCCTTCGCCTTCGAGGAGCTCCAGGCCCGGGTGCGCGCCCTCCTCCGGCGCAGACCGGCGACGACCGCCCCCGGCCTCGCCATCGGCGACCTCACCATCGACCCGGCCGCCCGCGAGGTCCGCCGGAACGGCCGGGAGATCACCCTCACCGCCCTGGAGTTCGACCTGCTCGCCTACTTCGTGAGGCACCCCCGGCACGTGCTCTCCCGCGACCAGGTCCTCCAGGCCGTCTGGGGCGGCGGATCAGCCGCCACCAGCAACGTCGTCGACGTCTACGTCGGCTACCTCCGCGCGAAACTCGAGGCCGGCGGCGAACCCCGGATGCTGCACACCGTCCGCGGCGCGGGCTACGTCCTGCGAGCGGTCAGCTGATGTCGATCCGGGCGCGGGTCACCTGGTACGGCATCGGCGTCGTCAGCCTCGTCCTGCTCGTCGTCTCGGGCCTCTTCGGCGGCCTGCTCGCCGGGAGCGTGCCGCTGGGCCAGGACGAGGAGCTCCGGGATCGGGCCACGGTCGCGTTGGCGAGCCTGCGGACCGCCACCGAGATCTCCGCCCAGCCGAGCCTCACCCCGGTCGATGCCGGGACCAGCAAGGACATCGTCGTCATGGTCCTCGACGAGGGCGGCGCCGTCCTCACGACGACCGGATTCGTCGACGGTGCGCCGCTGGGCGTCCCGGCGGAGCTGCTCGCCCGGGCGGACCGGGACGGGTCGGTGACGGCGACCGTCGCCGAGCTTCGGATACACGTGCGGCCGTGGCAGCACCCCGGTCTGGGGCGCCGTGGCTATGTGGTGACGGCGCAGGCGGGGCAGCGGCGGATCTCGGACCAGGTGGGCGTACTCACCATCATCGTCATCTCCGACCTGGTCGCGCTGGTGGCGGCGGCGATGGCGATCTGGCTCGCGGCCGGTCGGGCGCTGCGCCCGCTGCGGCAGTTCGGCGCGACCGCCGACGAGGTGGGGCGCTCCGCGGACCTGTCGCGGCGGTTGCCGGCCGTGCGGCACCGCGACGACCTGGGCCGGCTCACCGGCAGCTTCAACGCGATGATGGACCGGTTGCAGGAGGCGTATGTCCGGCTCGCGGCGGCCCTCGCCGCGCAGCAGCGGTTCACCGCCGACGCCTCGCACGAGCTGCGCACCCCGCTCACCACGATCCGCAGCAACGCCGGGTTCCTGCTGGCCCACCCGGACGCCGCACCGGCGGACCGGGAGGCCGCGCTCGCCGACATCGACTCGGAGAGCACGCGGATGGCGGGCCTCGTCGACGACCTGCTGACGCTGGCCCGGGCCGACGGCGGCCAGCCGGTCGACCTCGCCGCCCTGGACCTGGCCGAGCTGGTACGCGACGTCGCCGGGCAGGCCGGCCGCGCGCACCCGGACCGGCTCTTCTTCCCCAGCGGCGAACCCGCGCCGGTGCACGGCGACGCCGAGAGCCTGCGGCGGCTGCTGTGGATCCTCATCCGCAACGCGGTCGCGCACACCGGTGACGGCGGCCGGATCTGGATCGCGGTCGCCACCACGCCCGGCCGGGTGGTGCTGCACGTCTCCGACAACGGCACCGGCATCCCGGCGGGCCTGGAGGAGCGGGTCTTCGACCGGTTCGTCCGCGCCGATCCGGGCCGCCGCTCCGACGGTTCCGGACTGGGGCTGGCGATCGCCCGCTCGACGGTGCACCTGCACGGCGGCCGGATCCGGGCGGCGGCCAACTCCCTGGGCGGCGCCGTCATCACCATCGAGCTGCCGGCCGGCTCGCTCTCATCCGATTCTTAATCTCGGCTCATCGGCGCATCACCACCGTCGTCGATGCTGAACGGCATGACTGATGACGCGCGCGGCGGGCCCGCGGACCTGGCCCGGCTGCTCCTGCTGTTGCAGGCCGGATTCGTGCTGGTGGCGATGCTCGGCGAGATCGCACTGATGGCGAGCCCGATCTATGCCGTGCTCCCGATCGCGAAGGCCGCCCTCCTGCTGGTGCTGGCCCGCACGGTCGCCGCCTGCCGCCGCTGGGCGATGATCACCACGATGGCGGTGCAGGTGCTCGGCCTGATCGGCTTCTGGATCGGCGTCCTGCTCGGCCTGCTCCCGCAGCTCGACCGCACGATCACGCTGACCGGGCTGATCACCGAGGTCGCGCTGCCGGTGGCCCTGATCGTAGTCTGTGCCCGGCTGCTCAGCGCGACGCCACGGCGCCGGAAGGCCGCGCTGGTGCCGCCCACGATGATCCTGCGCGTGCCCGCCGGGACCGCGTCATGAACCCGTGGGACGCGTTCTGGGTCGGCATCGCGCCCGAGCACGCACCCGCGCTCATCGTGGCGGTGCTGCTCCCCGGCCTGTGGTGGCTCTACCGAGCCCTCAGCGGCCCGGCTCCACAGTCGACACAGCCGCCCGTGCCGCTCAACGACAGGTACGTGATCGGCCTGCTGGTCTTCACCGCCGCGATCCACGTGGGGCTGCCGCTGGGGCACCGGGACAACGCCTGGCTGACGGCCGGATTCGTGATCAGCGGCATCGCGTTCGCGTGGCTCGCCGTGCGGGTCCGGCACGGGCGGTCCTGGAAGACGATGACGAGCCTGCTCGCCGTCGGCACGCTGATCGCCTACCTCATCGTCACCACCGCCGGTGGCGAGGAGCCCGACCAGGTCGGCATCGTCACGGCGCTGGACGAGCTGATGCTGATCGGCTTCGCGCTCACCCCGGCCCGGCGACCGGACCGGCGCAAGCGGTTCGCCCGGGTCATGGGTGCCACCGGCACGATCACCGCGGTCCTGCTCGTCGGCACGGTCACCTGGATCGGCGCGTTCGCCGCCCACGCGGCGACCGACGTCGGCACCGCCCTCCCGGACGGGGCGGGCGTCACGGTGGGCAGCGCCGCCGCCCCGCCCGCGCACGGCCACGAGCACGACCACGCGGCCCGCGCGCAGGCCGGGGTCGTCATGCGTCCCCTCGGCGAGGACCACCACGCAACCCCCTCGCAGGTACGCGCGGCGACCGAACTCGCCACCGCGACGAAGGCCGCCGTGGCTCGGTTCGCCGATCTCCAGGCGGCCCTGGACGCCGGTTACGAGGCGGACGCCGCGATGACCGGCACCGACGTCCACCTGGAGAACAAGGCCTTCGCCGACGACGGCCACGTGCTGGACCCGCAGCGCCCGGAGGCCCTCGTCTTCGCCATCGAGGGCGGTCGGGCCGTGCTGCTCGGGGCGGTCTTCCGGATGCCCGACGCGGGGACGCCGGGGCCGACACCGGGCGGGCCGATCACCCGGTGGCACTCGCACAACATCTGCTTCACGCTGCTCCCGCCGGGGATCGGGGTGGTCTCGCCGTTCGGCGGCTGCCCGGCGCTCGCGGTGACGACGACGATCGCCGAGATGATGCACATCTGGACCGCCGACAACCCCGGCGGACCCTATGTGGAGGGTCTCGACGCGGGCTGGATCCGCTCCTACCTGGCCGAGCACGGCAAGCCCTGGCACGCCTCCGCGTGATCACCGGACGGCGGCCCACGCACACCGGCATGCGCACGGCCCACGCACCGCGGCATGCGCACGGCC
This sequence comes from Allocatelliglobosispora scoriae, assembly GCF_014204945.1. Taxonomy (NCBI): domain Bacteria; kingdom Bacillati; phylum Actinomycetota; class Actinomycetes; order Micromonosporales; family Micromonosporaceae; genus Allocatelliglobosispora; species Allocatelliglobosispora scoriae. The sequence goes on along the minus strand of NZ_JACHMN010000003.1, from coordinate 2,289,590 downwards.
CACGCAGCGGGATGCGCACGCAGCGCCGTGTGATCAGCAGCTGGCGTCTGACCGCGGGCACGATCAAGAGCTCGGCGAGAAGGTGCCCGGGAGGGTCGGGGCACGGGTGGCACTGCACCCTGCGCCATTCGCCCTTCCCAGCCCGCACCGCGACGCGGGCTCGGCGGTGATCGCGCACGTTCCGGGAAACTGCCCCTACCAACGCGCGTGATCGCGCTGTTTCCCGGAAGTCGGCCCCTCCGAGGCTGTCGGTAGGGCCTGCTTCCGGGAAACAGCGCGATCACACCCGGCATCGGGGCCTGACCAGCGGCGGAGGTCCACTCCTCAGGCAAGCCGGGAGGGCGCGCGCACGCCGAACGGCACGCGCGTCATGATCGCCCTGTTTCCGGGAAGCTGGCCCTTCGCGTCCTGTGGGAGGGGACGGCTTCCGGGAAACAGCGCGATCATGCGCGGCATCGAGGCCCGCCGCAGCGGCGGCCGGCTGGTCAGTGGATGCCTCGCATCAGGGTCTTGATGCTCTTGGCGAACATCAGCGCGGCGAGGCCGAGCACCGCCGACGCCAGGCCGAAGGTGAGGAAGTACGTCGTCTGCGACCAGGTCTCGGCGAGCCGTCCGACCTGCCCGCCGATCGCGTCGCCGACGGCGGTGGCGAGGAACCACAGGCCCAGCATCTGCCCGGCGTAGTTGGCCGGGGCGAGCTTCGTCGTCGCGGAGAGGCCGACGGGCGACAGGGCGAGCTCACCGGCGACCTGGAGGGCGTAGACGGCGACGAGCCACAGCGGCGAGACGAGGTTGCCGCCGACGGCCTGCGCGGCGGCCGCCGCCATCAGCATGAAGGAGAGGCCGTTGAAGATGAGGCCGACGGCGAATTTCCACGGCGTGGAGACCCGGTGGCCGAGCTTGAGCCAGAGCGCACCGGCGAGCGGCGCGCCGATGATGACGAGGATCGGGTTCACCGACTGCAGCCACGCCGCCGGGAAGGTGTATCCGCCGACGGTCCGGTCGACCTGCTCGTCGGCGAAGGTGTTGAGCACACTGCCGGCCTGGTCGTAGATGAGCCAGAACGCGGCGGCGAAGATGAAGAGCCAGACGTACGCCTTCATCCGGCTGCGTTCGACCTCGGTGAGGCCCTTGTCGAGGAAGATCCGGGCGAAGTAGACGACCGCGACGGCGACGGTGAACCCGGCGAGCACGTTGACGACGGAGTCGACGGAGAGCCAGCCGAGCAGCCCCATCAGGGCGAAGACGACCACGGCGACCGCCACCCCGATGCCGATCTTCATGAAGGCGCTCTTACGGGCGGCACCGACGAGCGGATAGGTCGGTGCCGCGCCGTTCTCACGCAGCCGCTTGGAGCCGACGATGTACTGGATCACGGCGAAGGTCATGCCGATCGCGGCTGCGGCGAAGCCCGCGTGGTAGCTGTAGTTGTCGGCGAGCCAGCCCGTGATCAGCGGCGCGATGAAGGCGCCCAGGTTGATGCCCATGTAGAAGAGGGAGAAGCCGGCGTCGCGCTTCGCCGAGTCCTTCTCGTAGAGGTTGCCGACCATCGAGGAGATGTTGGGCTTGAGCAGCCCGGTGCCGACGACGATGAGGATCAGGCCGAGGAAGACCGTCCAGTTCGCCGGGACCGCGAGCACGTAGTGGCCGAGCGCGATGATGATGCCGCCGTAGAGCACGGAGCGACGGGCACCGATGAGCCTGTCGGCGATCCACCCGCCCGGCAGCGCCGTCAGGTAGACCATGCCGACATAGAGGCCGTAGAGCGCGGTCGCCGTACCGGTGGAGAGTCCCATCCCCCCGTTGGCCACCGTGGCGGTCAGGAAGAGGATCAGGATCGCGCGCATGCCGTAGAAGCTGAACCGCTCCCACATCTCGGTGAGGAAGAGCGTGGAGAGCGGCCGGGGATGGCCGAAGAAGGCGGTATCGCCCATCGCTTCGGCCGTCTGCGTTACTCCCGTCACTGGCGAAGGGTCGCCACCGCCCACCAAATCAGCCATAAACCGACATTACGACAGTTCGGGCCAGGGGTGAGGCGAGTCACGAATACCGAGCTCCGGCTACGCTGGACCCCGCTTCGTCGCGGCCGGGAATCTTTCCACCCCGCCGCGTCGTTGCAACACCTGAGCAAATCGCACGCGATCTTCAAGGAGTGAGCCGACATGGGCGAACGCATGCTGCGGGGAAGCCGTCTTGGTGCCGTCAGCTACGAATCGGACCGTAACACCGAGCTGGCTCCGCGACAGACCAGGGAATATCTCTGCGCCAACGGGCACCAGTTCGAGGTTCCGTTCGCGATCGACGCGGAGGTCCCGATCACCTGGGAGTGCAAGTTCGACGGCAGCGTCGCGCGGCTGGTCGACGGCACGGAGCCCGAGCAGAAGAAGGTCAAGCCGCCGCGCACGCACTGGGACATGCTGCTGGAGCGTCGCTCGATGGAGGAGCTCGAGGAGATCCTCAACGAGCGCCTGCAGGAGATCCGCACCCGTCGCGGCCGCGGCTAGTCGACTATCTCTCCCTCGACGACCTCGTCATTCGACGGGGTCGTCGAGGCTTTCGTGGGTCGCTGCACCTTGACCTGTCGCGGTCCGAACAGATCCCCGGCGGTACGCGACGAGACGCGCTTCTCCGTCGCCCCCCGCAACCGGCCCGAGGCGAGCCGCCGGACGGGCGGGATCAGCAGGGCGAGACCGGCGATCCCGGTCAGGAAACCCGGCACGAACAGCAGCAGCGCCGCACCGAGCCCCACCACCCCGTCGAGGACCTGGTTGCCGGCCGGAACGCCCTGCTTGGCCGATTCGCGGAAGCGACGCCAGCTCTTCACGCCCTCCCGCTTGAGCAGGTAGGCACCGAGCAGCGTGAAGGCGAGCCCGGCGAGAACCGCCCAGCCGACACCGATCCACCTCGAGACGGCGACGAAGACGGCGAGCTCCGCCAGGAAGACGACGAGGGCGATGAGCGGGACGTAACGCAGGCGGCCACGCTTGGGTGCGGCGCTTGCGGGGCGCGCACTCGTCGTTGCCGCACTGCCACCCGTGATGGGGTCCACCCGACCTCCCGGCGACCGGCTGATGAGACTCTCAGCCTATCCCGTCACGGCCACTGGCCGCCGCCGCGACGGCCGCCGAAGACCTTGCTCACAGCGGCGAGCCGGTCCTGGGCGCCCCAGACGGTGACCCGCCACAGCGCCTCGCCGATGATGTTGGAGCCCATCTTGCTGGCGCCCCGCTCCCGCTCGGCGAACCGGATCGGCACCTCGACGAGGCGGAACCCGGCCTTGTGCGCCCGGCGGGTGATGTCGACCTGGAAGCAGTAGCCCTGCGATGCCACCTCGTCGACCTCGATCTTGTCGATCAGCGGCATCCGATAGGCCCGGTAGCCGCCGGTGGCGTCCTTGACCGGCATGCCGATCGCGACCCGGGTGTAGATGTTGGCGGCGCGGGAGAGCACGAAGCGGTGCATCGGCCAGTTGACGACCGAGCCGCCCTTGACCCAGCGCGACCCGATCACGCCATCGGCGTTCTTGAGCGCGTCGAGCAGCTTGGGCAGCTCCTCCGGGGCGTGCGAGCCGTCCGCGTCCATCTCGACGACGGCGTCGTAGCCCTGATCGCGGGCCCAGCCGAAGCCGGCCACGTAGGCGGCGCCGAGGCCCTCCTTGCCGGCCCGGTGCAGCACGTGGATCTGGCTGTCGGCGGCGGCGAGCTCGTCGGCGATGGCGCCGGTCCCGTCGGGGCTGTTGTCGTCGGCGATGAGCACGTCGACGGCGGGGACCGCGGTGCGGACCCGATCGACGATGACGCGGACGTTGTCAGCCTCGTTGTAGGTGGGGATGATCACCAACACCCTGCCCACACCGGGGTAGCCCGTCGCGTTGCTGCCGCTCACACTGCCTCCTGGCTCAATTTCCATGCTGCGCAGCCCTGCGCGCCGACCTACGGACGATACCGGCCAGCACCAGCGCTGCGAGCGCTAGGGCTGCCATCACGGTCTCCGGCGCGGCGCCGAGCCTCGTGGCCAGCGTACGTGCTGTCGACGGATGCAGCTCGCCAACGATGACGGCCGGGGTGAAGAAGTCGGTGGCCCGGTGCACCACGCCATCGCCGGTGACCAGGGCGGAGACGCCCACAGTGGAGGCCATCAGGCTGTCGCGATTGTGTTCGACGGCACGTAGCCGCACCATCGCCAGCTGCTGCCGGGCCTCGTCCACATCGAACGTCGCGTTGTTGGTCTGCACCGCCAGCAACTGTGCCCCGGCATCGACGGTCTCCTTCACGAGCCCGTCATAGGCGACCTCGAAGCAGATGATGTCCCCCACCCGAGCGGGCCCCATGGTGAGAACCCCGTCGGTCTCCCCCGGCAGGAAGTCCGTGCGCAGCAGCCCGGCCTTGTCGGTGATGGCCTTGGCGATGGGCTCCACCAGCGGCCGCAGCGGCAGGTATTCGGCGAACGGCACCGGATGCCGCTTCACGTAGGTCTCCCCGGCCCCGGTCCCCGGCAGCCAGACGATGCCCGCATTCCGCGCATGGCCCTCCCCCGGCCCCGACAGCACCGCACCCACCAGGATCGGCACCCCCACCGCATCGGCGGCCGCCTGGATCCGACCGCCCGCATCCGCGTTCCGCAACGGATCGATGTCCGACGAATTCTCCGGCCACACCACGAAATCCGGCCGGTGCACCGTGCCCGCCTTCACATCAGCGGCCAGCTCCAACGTCGCCCGCACGTGGTTCTCCAGCACCGCAGCCCGCTGAGCGTTGAAATCCAACCCCATCCGAGGCACGTTCCCCTGCACCACAGCCACCACGACACCGGGCCCCCCGGGGCCCGAAGTCCGAAGAACCCCCGGAGCAAGAACCAACCCTACGGCCGCCACCACCCCGAGACCGGCGAGAAGCAGGGGGCGTGCTGTTGAGCCGCCGCGGAAAGGAGACGACGTCGACAGCGGCGGCTCAACAGCACGCCCCCTGCCAATGCGCAACCACCCGGACAGCGACCACAGCGAACCAGCCAGCAGCCCACCAGACAGACAGACGACAAAAGTCACCAACGGCGCCCCGCCCACAGCAGCCAACGACAGCACAGGCGAAGAACCCTGCGAAAACGCCACCCGCCCCCACGGAAAGCCCCCGAACGGCGTCCGCCCCCGCATCGCCTCCTGACCGACCCACAGCAGCCCCACCAGCACCGGCCAGGACCACCGCCACCGATCGGCCACGACCGAGACCCACGCCAGCGCGGCACCCAGCAGCGCGAAATACACCGCCTGCAGCCCCACCAGCAGAATCCACGGCGCATTGCCCACATGCGTATTGGTCCAGCTCAGCAGCGGCGCGAAGAACACCACCCCGCTGATCAGGCCGAACAGCGCCCCGGTCCGCAGCCGGCGGCGGTGACAGGCCAGCGCCAGCAGCGCCACGGCCACCGGCGCCAGCCACCACAGGTCATAGGAGGGGAACGCGAGCAGCATGGCGAGCCCCGAGGCGGCGGCGAGCGCCAGCCCGACGAGGAAGGGCAGTGGTCTCGGCGCCGGAACGGCGGGTGCGTTGAGCTCTGGCACGCCGGCCGTCCCCGTATCGTCGCTGGTGGTGAGGGTGGTCACCGGGCAACCCTACAAGTGGTCGCGCAGGAGTCCCAGCGCCGCCTCGGGGTGGTCCTCGGCGAGCAGCCCGGCGGCGGCGAGGACGTACGCGGAGTCGATCACGATCGCCGGGTCGCGGGGCAGCACCCAGCCCCCGGCGGTGTCGCGCAGGGCCACGGCGAGCACGGCCCGGGCCAGGTCGGGCGGGCTGTGGCGGAGCACCCCGCCGGAGCCGACGACGATGCGTACGTCCCGCAGGTCCACCCCGCCCCGCCGGACCCCGCCGGCCTCCAGCACCTCGCCCCGGGCGTGCCGCCGCAGCGCGATCGTCGCGGCGAGGGTCGCGATGCGCCGATCCCACCAGATCGACCGCGGATCGCCATCCACCGGCGGTTCGTCCGTTTTAGCACCAACTCTTGAAGAGTTGGTGGGATCTTGACCGGTGCCCCGGTCAGCAGCGCCACCAGCGGCGCCGTCCTTAGGACCAACTCTTGAAGAGTTGCGGCGATCTTGGGTCGCGTCGAAGTCAGCGGCGCCGTCGACGGCGAGGAAGTCCGGGTCGGCGGTGCGGAGACGGGCCGCGGTGAGCAGCTCCCGGTCGTCGATGATCATGCGTTCGGCGAGCGCGGCCTCGTAGACGCCGACGGCGCTCCAGCGCATGCCCAGGTCGCCCTCGACCGTGCGGCCGCGCCACAGGGTCCCGGCGACCTCGGCGTTGACCTGGGCTCGCTCGGCATCGGGGGTCAGGACCGAGTAGACGTCCGTCGTGGCGCCGCCGATGTCGACCACCGCCAGGTCGCAGCGCATCTCGTCGGCCCAGAGCTCCACCCCGGCGAGCACCGCGTCCGGTGTGGCCGCGCGGACCAGCGAGGCGAACCTGGGCCCCTTCGACAGCTTCTTGCCGCCGATGACGTGGCGCAGGAACACCTCGCGGATCGCCAACCGGGCCGGTCCGGGCGCGAGGACCCCGATCCGGGGCAGCACGTTGTCGGTCGCGGTGACCGGGACACCCGCGTCGCGCAGCAGGTGAGCCAGCTCGTCGCGTACCCCCGCGTTGCCCGCCAGGACCACCGGGACCCGCCAGCGCGCCGCGGCCAGGCGCCGCGCGTTGTGGGCGATGGTCTCCTCGTCGCCGCCGTCGGTGCCGCCGACGAGCAGGACCACGTCGGGCTTCGCGGCGCGCAGGGCCGCGAGCGCGTCGCGGTCCAGGCGCCCGGCGGCGACGTGGACGACCTTCGCCCCGGCCGAGAGCCCCACCCGGTGCCCGGCCTGCGCGGTGACGAGCCGCTCATAGCCGATCACCGCGAGCCGCAGCCCGCCGCCGGCGGACGAGCAGACCCTGACTTCATCGACGGGTACGCCGGCCGCGGCCAGCGCCGCGTCGAGCCCGTGCAGCACATCCGTCCCGACGGTCGTCGGGTGCGCTGCCGTGGCGAGCAGCTTCCCGCTGGGCACGTCGACGACGGCCACCTTCGTGAAGGTGGACCCGACATCGACGCAGCCGACGATCACGTGGCCGGTACGACGACCGTGCCGGTCGCGGTGACCGCGACGATCGGCGGATCGAGCACCTCGGCGGCGGACTCGGACCGGTCCGGCCGCCCCCGGCACACCACCCGTGCCTCGAAGTCGATCGTGCGCGACCGCGTCCCCATCCGGGTCACGGTGGCGCTGATCTCCAGCACGTCCCCGGCCCGCATCGGTGCCTTGAACTGCACGTCGGAGTAGGAGGCGAAGAGCCCCTCGTCGCCGTCGGTGCGGATGCAGACCTCGGTCGCCACGTCCCCGAACGCCGCCACCGCGTAGGCACCGTCGACGAGGTTGCCCGCGTAGTGCGCATGGCTGTAGGGCACGTAGCGCCGATGAACGACCGTCAGTCCGACGCTCATAGGGACACCTTCTCCTTCTTGGAAACAGCCAACGTGTGCACCAGGTAGCTCGCCACCTCGCGCGGGGTCGTGCCCCGGCCGAAGATCCGGTCCACGCCCAGCTCCTCGGCCATCAGCTCGTCGAAGCGCGGCCCGCCGACGATGAGCAGCGGCCGCTTGCCGGCGGGCATCGCCTCGCGGAACGCCGCCGACATCTCCCGGGTGTTGTGCAGGTGCGCGTCGCGCTGGGTGACGACCTGCGAGACGAGGACCGCGTCGGCCTTCTCCCTGCGTGCCGTCTCGACCAGCTCGGGCACGGTGACCTGGGCGCCCATGTTGACGACCTTGAGTTCGCGGTAGTACTCCAGGCCCTTCTCACCGGCGATGCCCTTGAGGTTGAGGATCGCGTCGATGCCGACGGTGTGCGCGTCGGTGCCGATGCAGGCGCCGACGACCGAGAGCTTGCGCCGCATCTTCTGCTTGACCAGGGTGTTGACCTCCTTCGCCGTGAGCAGCGGGAAGTCGCGCTCCACGACGACGACCTTGTCGAGCTCGACGAGGTGGTTGACCCGGCCGTAGACGACGAAGAAGGTGAAGCCGTCGCCGACCTGGCTGGCGTGGACCAGCATCGCCGGGTCCATCCCCATCTTGGCGGCGAGCTGGAGTGCCGCGCCCTCGGCCTTCTTGTCGTGCGGGATCGGCAGAGTGAACGACGTCTGCACCATCCCGTCCCCGGTGGTGTCCCCGTAGGGGCGTACGACGTTCATTTGACGCTCTCCAGGATCTCGGTCGCGGGGTTGTAGTAACCGGCCTCGTGGGCGGCGACGCCGGCCAGGCCCTTGCCCCGGTCCGGGGGGCGCTTCATGATGCCGAAGGTGCCGTGCGCGATCGCCGTCAGCAGCGTCTGGTCGGTGATCCGCTCCAGCAGCGTGATCGCCTCGTCGAGCACCTGGTGGGCGCGGTTCTGGATGAAGCCGCCCGGCGCCGGGACGAAGTCCTCGTGCAGCCCGCCGCAGGCGTTGAGGACGTAGCGCACGTTCTGCAGCGCGATGTCGCGGTCGGAGATCCACGGCGTCACCACGGCCTCGGTCATCATGCCGACGAGCAGGATGCCCTGCCCGGTCATGGCGCCGACGAGGTTGAAGAAGCCGTCGAGCAGGTTGCCCCGGAACACGTCGCCGGTCATGTGCTTGGTCGGCGGCATCCACTTCAGCGGTGCGTCCGGGAAGAGCTCCCGGGCGAGCATCGCGTGCGCCAGCTCCAGCCGGAACGACTCCTTGATGTCCGGGTTGATCTCGAACGCGTGCCCGAGGCCGAGCTGCCAGTCGGCGAGGCCCGCCTCGTGCGCGAAATACTCGTTGAGCAGCTGCGACACCGTCACCGTGTGCGCCTCGTCGACCGCGTCGGCGGTGGTGAGGTAGTTGTCCTCGCCGGTGTTGATGATGATCCCGGCGCGGGCGTGGATCTGCCGGGAGAAGCGCTGGTCGACGAAGGTGCGGATCGGGTTGATGTCGCGGAACAGGATGCCGTACATCGAGTCGTTGAGCATCATGTCGAGCCGCTGCAGCCCGGCGAGGGTGGCGATCTCCGGCATGCAGAGCCCGGACGCGTAGTTGGTGAGCCGGACATAGCGGCCCAGCTCCCTGGAGGACTCGTCGAGGGCCGCCCGCATCAGGCGGAAGTTCTCCTGGGTGGCGTAGGTCCCGGCGAAGCCCTCGCGGGTGGCGCCCTCGGGGACGTAGTCGAGCAGCGACTGCCCGGTGGAGCGGATCACGGCGATCACGTCGGCACCGGCCCGGGCGGCGGCCTGGGCCTGCGGGATATCCTCGTAGATGTCGCCGGTCGCGACGATCAGGTAGATCCACGGCCGCTGCTTCGGATCGCCGTGCTTGCGGATCAGCTTCTCGCGCTGCACCCGGTTCTTGTCGATCACGGTGATCCCGGCCTTGACCTGCTTCTTCGCCGCCGAGCGGGCGGCGGTGAGGGCACGGCCCGTCGGCACCTCGAAGCGGATCGAGCCCGCCGCCGCCTTCTGCGCCAGCACCGTCAGATCGGTGTCGCCGGAGCGCAGCAGCTCGTGGAAGACCGGCAGCGCGACGCCGTGGCCGAGGCCGATGTCGGCGCCGACCGCGTCGACGAGCCGGTTCACCCAGGGGATCCCTTCGGCGTCGGCGCCGGTGATCCCGGCGAGCCGGAGCACGGCCCGCTCCACCGAGGCGGTGGTGTGCGAGCGGGCCATCTCGACGACGGGTCCACCGGCCCGCGCGGCGAGCGCACGGGCACGGGCGACCAGCGACGGATCCAGGTCAAGCTTGCTGCGCATAGATTTCTTCTCCACGTAGGACGGTGCGAACGCACCGGGGCGATTCGGGCTGCGGCTCATCGGGGTGGACCGGCAGCAGGTCGGGCAGGGTGCCGGTCCGTCCACCGGGGGTGTCCCAGACGGCGAAGGTGGCAGGCTTGCCGGGTGCGAGCACCCCTTCACCGTCCTTGTGGACGGCGTGCCAGCCACCACGCGTGTGTGCTGCGAACGCGGCCTTCACGCTCATCCGCTGCGCCGGGTTGAAGTGGTTGGCGGCGGCCCGGACGGAGCCCCACGGGTCCAGCGGCGTCACCGGCGAATCCGACCCGAAAGCCAGCGCCACGCCGACCGCGTGCATCTGCCCCATCGGGTTGCTCGCCAGGGAGCGGGCGACGCCGAGGCGCTGGGCGTACATCTGGTGCTCGCCACCCCAGAGGCGGTCGAAGGCGGGCTGCATGCTGGCGTGGATGCCGTAGTCGACGAACTTGGCGATCATCGCCTTGTCGACGATCTCGGCGTGCTCGATGCGGTGCCGGGCGTCGCGGACCGCCTCGACGCCGAGCTTGCGGGCGACGGCGGTGAACCCGTCCAGGACGGTGCTGATCGCGGCGTCGCCGATGGCGTGGAAGCCGCCCTGCATCCCCTCCCGGTGGCAGTCGAGCAGGTGCTCGGTGACCTGCTCGGCGGTGACGTAGCCGAACCCGCAGCCGTCGGACTCCCCGTCGAGGTAGGCGTGGCGCATGTGCGCGGTCCGGGAACCGAGCGCGCCGTCGGCGTAGAGGTCGCCGCCGGCACCGACGGCGCCCAGCTCACGGGCCTTGGTGGCGCCCATCAGCTCGCCCCAGTAGCCGTAGACCTCCGGCAGCCCGGCACCCGACAGCGCCAGCACGTCGAGGAAGTCCTCCTCCGACGAGGTGCCGGGGCCGCCGCACTCGTGCACGGCGGCGATGCCCATGGCGGCGGCGTGGCGCAGGGCCGCCCGCTGGGCGTCGCGGCGCTGGTCGGCGGTGATCCCGGCGAAGGCACGCTCGCGGACCACGTGGTGCGCGTCCCGGCTTACCCACCCGCTGTTGTCATGGCCCGGGGAGCCGGCGGCGAGCGCGGCGAGATCGCTGGAGACGAGCGCGGAGTGGATCGAGGCCTGGGAGAGGTAGACCTGGCGGCCGCCCGAGGCCCGGTCCAGCGCGGACCGGTCGGGCGGGGTCTGCGCGGCACCCCAGGTCGAATCGTCCCAGCCGTGGCCGAGGACGACCGCCTGGGCCGGCAGCAGCTCGGCGTGGCGGGCGACGGCGTCGAGGATCTCGGCCGCCGACCGGGTCGACGACAGGTCGAGCCCGGTCAGGGCGAGGCCGGTGTCGGTGGCGTGCACGTGCGCGTCGACGAAGGCCGGGGTGACGAGGCCGCCGTCGAGGTCCACGGTCCGGGTCGCGGCCGGTGCCTCGGCGCGCGGGCCGACCCAGGCGACGTGCCCGTCGCGGACCAGCATGGCGTCGGCGACGGGGACGGCCGGGGTCCGGACGTCGGCATTGACATAGAGCACATCACTGCGGGGTGTCATGACGATCAGTGTGCCGCGAGGCGTGCCTCGAAGAGCCGACGCACCGCCGGTGATTCGCGCAGCAGGCCCAGCGCGACATCGGCATGGCCTGGCACGTAACCGTTGCCGACCAGCATCGTCACGTCGGCGGCGAGCCCCTCGGCGCCGAGCGCGGCGGCGCTGAAGCTCGTCGCCATGCTGAAGAAGATGACGGTGCCGCCCTCACCGGTGGCGAGGATCGCGCCGTGCTCGCAGCCGGGCACGTCGACGCAGACGACGGTGACGTCGACCGGCGCGCCGATCGCGGCGGCGAGCGCCACCGGGTCGCGGGCGTCGGCGAGGGCGACCTCGTCGGCGAGTCCGGCCTCGCGGAGCCGGTCGCGCTCGTCGGCGGTGGGAACCACCCCGACGGTACGCACGGCGCCGGCCCGTTTCGCCGCGGCCAGCGACAGCGACCCGCTCTTGCCCGCGCCCCCGATGACGGCGACGGAGACATCGGTGCGCGTCGCGGCGTAGCGGCGGACCACCCGCTCGGTCAGCGCCGGCGCACCGCAGACATCGAGCACCGCGAGCGCGAGCTCGGGGTCGAGGTCGTCCGGCAGCACCGCGGCGATGGAGCGCCCGAAGAGGATGGCGTGCCCCGCGCACGGCACCTGCTCGGAGGCGCCGTCCCAGCGGGCGAGCCCGTCGCTGATCGCGAGCGGCGTCAGGGTGAGCGAGACGAGCGTGGCGACCCGGTCACCGGGCTTGAGCCCGAGCGGCGACTCCGGCCCGACCTCGTCGACGGTGCCGATCAGCATCCCGCCGGAGCCGGTGACGGGATTCTGCATCTTGCCACGGCTTCCGATGATCTCCAGCACCTCGGCCTTGACCGCGGCGCCGTCCCCGTCGTGCTTGGTCCAGAGCTGCCGGAAGCTCGCCGCGTCGAGGTTGAGCTTCTCGACCGAGATCCGGACCTCGTCCGGCCCGATCTCCGGGCGGTTGTCGAGCCGTGCGGCCGCCTGGGGCAGCACACCCTGCGGCGCGAGGACACGGTGCAACCCGACCGGAGACGTCATTGTCAATCCTTCTTCCAGAACGTGATTGTTTCGCAAATTCTTCGGCAGACTAGTTTGTATGCGGGATAATTTCCAGTAGTCTCCTGCGAAGCCAACAGTACCCACACATCGCGTCACCGTCTCAACGAGGAGGAACCGTGACCACCGCCATCAACGAGGCCGGACAGCCCTACCAGTACCGGCGGGTCGAGCTCGTCGAGCCGGACTGGACCCGTTTCCCCGGGTGGCGCGACGTGACCCGCGAGCAGTGGGAGGACGCGCAGTGGCAGCGCGTCAACTGCGTGAAGAACATCGCCCAGCTCCGCAAGGTGATGGGCGACCTGCTCGACGAGCGCTTCTACGCCGACCTCGTGACCGATCAGCAGCAGTCCGCGACGATGTCGATGCTCGTCCCGCCGCAGATGATCAACACGATGGTCCCGCACGCCGAGCCGGATACCGAGGCGTTCTACGCCGACCCGGTCCGCCACTACATGATCCCGGTCGCGTCGGACCGGCTCACCGAGTGGCGCAGCCACCCGCACGCCAGCCGCGACTCGCTGCACGAGCATGACATGTGGGTCGCCGAGGGCCTCACCCACCGCTACCCGACCAAGGTGCTCGCCGAACTGCTGTCGACCTGCCCGCAGTACTGCGGCCACTGCACCCGGATGGACCTCGTCGGCAACTCCACGCCCGCCGTCAGCAAGCTCAAGCTCACCCTGAAGCCGGTCGACCGCTACGACGCGCACATCAACTACCTCAAGGCGCAGCCCGGCGTCCGCGACGTGGTCGTCTCCGGCGGCGACGTGGCCAACGTGCCGTGGAAGCAGCTCGAGTCCTACCTGATGCGGCTGCTCGAGGTCGAGACGATCCGCGACATCCGGCTCGCCACCAAGGCCCTGGCCGCGCTGCCCCAGCACTGGCTGCAGCCCGAGGTCGTCGAGGGTCTCGGCCGCGTCGCCGGGACCGCCCGCGCCCGCGGCGTCAACCTCGCCATCCACACCCACGTCAACCACGCCAACTCGGTCACCCCGCTCGTCGCGGCGGCGGCCCGGGCGGCGCTCGACGCGGGCGTGCGCGACGTGCGCAACCAGGGCGTGCTGATGCGCGGCGTCAACGCCACCTCGGCCGACCTGCTCGACCTGTGCTTCGCGCTGCAGGGCGAGGCGAACATCCTGCCCTACTACTTCTACATGTGCGACATGATCCCGTCCGCCGAGCACTGGCGGGTGGCGGTCTGGCAGGCGCAGCAGCTCCAGCACGACATCATGGGCTACCTGCCGGGATACGCCACCCCGCGGATCATCTGCGACGTGCCGTTCGTCGGCAAGCGCTGGGTGCACATGGTCACGGAGTACGACCGCGACAACGGCATCTCCTACTGGACGAAGAACTACCGCACCTCGATCGAGGCGACCGAGGCCGACGCGCTGACCAAGCGCTACGCCTACTACGACCCGATCGACACGCTGCCCGAGTCCGGCCGCCGCTGGTGGGCCAAGCAGGAGCAGCTCACCGCCGCGTAGTTCCCAAGATCGCCGCAACTCTTCAAGAGTTGCGGTTAAGGCCTGGCGGCCTGAACCCACAACTCTTGAAGAGTTGCGGCGATCTTGCCGTTACTTCCGGGCGTGCTTCGTGATGAAGGCGAGCAGCTCGGCCCGGATCTGCGCGTTGCCGCCGGCCGGATCGACCAGCGCGACCCCGTGGCCGACGTCGTCGACGATGACGAGCTTGTGGTCGACACCCTTCGGCACCGCCGCGTCGAAGGCGGTCGCCGCATCCGCGAAGGCCGCGTCGCCCTTGGCGCAGAGGAAGAGCGCCGGCACCGCCAGCTTCCCGGCCGCCGCGAGCGGGTCGATCCCGGTCCACGTGGGCGCACCCGAGACGGAGACGACCCCGTCCACCGGCGGCGTGATCGCGGCAGCCGCGCTGATCACCGCGGCGCCGCCCATCGACGCGCCGACGAGCACCACCGACGTCACACCCTGGCCGCGAAGGTAGGCCGTGGCGGTGGCGACGTCCTGCGCCACCGTCGCGCCGCTGTAGGCGGACGACGCACCGCCGTTCATGTCGAAGGCGAAGGCCCGCAAGCCCCGCTCGGCGAGGGTCTTGGCGAACGGCAGCCACTGGCAGACCGACCCGTTGGACTGGTGCGCCAGGATCACCCCGGCGGGGCCGTCGCCCATGACGACCCCGGCGAGGTTGTGCTCGCCGGGCGCGCCGAAGGCGACCACGGTGCCGCCCTGGACGAGATCCGGGCAGGCGAGCCCGGCCGGTGCGGCCGTGGCGAGCGCCGACGGGCTCGGTGTCGGCACAGGTTCCGCAGGTGAACTACACGCGGCGAGGGCGGCCAGCGCCACCGCCACGGTCCCCAGTCTTCTCAGCATGGGCCGAAGGGTAGATCACCTTCTCGCAAGGAATCAAAGGATCCGTGCAAAAATCGTACTGTCCCCCGGGTGTACATCACCTGCGCCGGTCGGCGGCTTCCTGGGACGATGCGGCCATGCCGCACCCGTACTGGCCGCTCTTCGATCTTCGCCTCACCGCCGGTGACCTGATGCTGCGCCCGGTCACCGAGGCGGACCTGGTGCCGCTCGCCCGGATCCAGCCCGCCGACCTGGAGACCGACCCGGGCCTGCCCGCGCTCAGCGACGATCCCGCGCAGCGGCACGCGATGACGGTGTTCCAGTCCTACTGGGAGCGGGTCGGCGGCTGGCGGCCCGACGACTGGAAGCTCCCCTTCGCCGTCTTCACGGGCGGCGCGCTGGTCGGCTGGCAGGAGCTGGAGGCCCGCGACTTCGCCGCCCTGCGCACGGTCGAGACGTCGTCCTGGCTCACCCCGTCCGCGCAGGGTCGCGGCCTCGGCAAACGCATGCGCATCGCGGTGCTCGCGCTCGCCTTCGAAGGCCTCGCGGCCCAGGCGGCGCAGACCGAGGCGTGGCACGACAACGCCGCGTCACTCGGCGTCTCCACCGCCGTCGGGTACGCCGACAACGGCCGTACCCGCCACCGCCGCGGCACCGGCGCGGACGACATGGTCCGCCTCCGCATGACCCGGGCGCAGTGGCAGGCGCGCCACCCCGACCACGGGGTCCGGATCGACAACCTGCCCCCCTGCCGCCACATGTTCGGCGCCTAGTCACGTTTTGCTGCAAAGCGTGGCCTCGGCGCGCGAAATGACCACGCTTTGCAGCAAAACGTGACGGGGGTGGGAGGATCGCTGGATGCTGACCCGTCGTGCGCTCAACCGTGCCCTGCTCGCCCGCCAGCTCCTGCTGGAGCGGTCGGCGATGGGACCGCTCGACGCGATCGAGCACCTCGTCGGGCTCCAGGCGCAGTCGCCGAACCCGCCCTACGTCGGGCTGTGGTCGCGGCTGGCGCAGTTCGAGCTCGGCGAGCTGACGGGGCTGCTGGAGAGCCGGCAGGCCGTCCGGGTGGCGCTCATGCGCTCCTCGGTGCACCTGGTGAGCGCCCGCGACGCCGTGGCGATCCGACCCCTGGTCCAGGCGGCGCAGTACGGCGGCCTGCCCGGCTTCGACCTCGCCGAGGTGGCCCGGCTGACCCGGGAGCACCTCGCGGACCGGCCGCTGACCCTCGGCGAGCTCGGCACCCTGCTCGCGCAGCGCTGGCCGGATCTGAAGGCGAACGCGCTCGGTGCGTCCGCCCGGGTGGCGGTACCGCTGGTCCAGGTGCCGCCGAGCGGGCTCTGGGGCGCCGTCGGGCAGCCGGTCTACACGGCGATGGAGTCGTGGCTCGGCGACCAGCCCGCCGCGCCCTCGATGACGGTCGCCGACCTGATCACGCTCTACCTCACCGCCTTCGGACCGGCCACGGTCGACGACATGGAGGCCTGGTCGGGCCTGACCCACCTGCACGAGGTGACCGAGCTGCTCGGCGACAGGCTGGTGACCCACCGCGGCGAGGACGGCGACGAGCTCTTCGACCTGCCGGACGCACCGCTGCCGGATCCGGAGACCCCGGCACCGGGCCGCTTCATCGCCGACTTCGACAACATCCTGCTCGCCCACGACGACCCGAGCCGGATCATGACGCAGGAGCAGTACCGGACCATCTTCAAGACTCCCGGCCTGATTCCGGGGACGGTGCTGGTCGACGGGTTCGTCCGCGCCATCTGGAAGATCACCTGGCTGAAGGGCGCCGCGACGCTGGTGGTCCGGCCGTTCAGCCAGATCCCCACCGTCGACCGGAGCGAGCTGATCGAGGAGGGCTACCGGCTGCTCGCCTTCGCCGCCGCCGACGCGACCGCCCATGACGTGCGGTTCAACTCCGGCGACCGGGACCGATAGCCTGGGACCGTGGGAAGAGAGACCGGTCGCAAGCTCATCGCCTCGAACCGGAAGGCGCTGCACGACTACGCCATCGTCAAGACCTACGAGGCGGGGCTCGTGCTGCGCGGCACCGAGATCAAGGCGGTCCGCCAGGGCAAGGTGTCGCTGGTCGACGCCTTCGGCCAGGAGCGCGACGGCGAGCTGATGCTGCACAACCTCTACATCGCGGAGTACTGGTACGGCACGTGGACCAACCACCAGCCCCGGCGGACGCGCAAGCTGCTGCTGCACCGGTCGGAGATCGACAAGATCCTCACCAAGGTACGCGAGGGCGGCATGACCCTCGTCCCGCTGACGATGTATATCGAGAACGGCTGGGCGAAGGTCGAACTGGGGCTGGCGAAGGGCAAGCGCGACTTCGACAAGCGGCAGACCCTCGCCACCCGCGACGCCAACCGGGAGATCGCCCGGGAGCTGGGCCGCCATCTCAAGGGCATCCCCAAGGGCCGCGACCGCTGACCTATTCCCGGTCGCCCTCGAACCACACCTCGGCACCGCTCGGCGCGATCACCTTGACGACGCGGTAGAGCCAGCCGTCACCGGGCTCCTCGACCTCCACCCGGTAGGCGAAGCCGCCCAGCTCGCAGACCTCGACGACGGCGTCCACATCGCTGACACCGAGCTGCCACTGGAACGACGTCGAATCCGCGCCCGCGCCCTTGGAGAGTCCGAACTCGACGGAGTCGTTGCCGACCGCGACGAAGTCCGGGTACTCCTCGCCCGCATAGGTCGTGCGCAGCCCGAACGAGTCGTAGAAGCGCCGCTCGGCGTCGAGGTCGGGTACGCGCAGGATGGGCAGGAGCTTCGTCACGAGGTCGGCCATGACGCCCATCGTGGCCGACAGCGGGCCATCGATCAAATGGCGGTGTGCGCCGCGATCGTCAGCCACGACCGGTGGTGCTCGTGCTCGCGCACCTCGGCGACGGCGAACCCGGCGGCCGTGAGCAGCGCCTCGATGCCCGGCCGGGTGTGATAGGTGAACCATCGACGCTGAGGCGAGGCGTAGTTCTCCGCCACCTCCCAGCCCTGCGACTCCCCCGCCGCGACGCTGAGGTGCAGGCGCCCGCCCGGCCGCAGCACGCAGGCGAATCCGGCGAGGACGCTGGGGGCGTACCCCCGGGGAATGTGGAGAAGCGCGGCCTGGCACCAGATCCCGTCGAGCGACCCACCGCGCAGCGGCAGGGCCCGCATGTCGGCCTGGACCTTGCCGCGGAGGTCGCCCGCGCGCAGCATGCCCTCGGAGAGGTCGAGCGAGACGACCCGCAGGCCGGACTCGCGCAGCAGGGCGGAGTCGCGGCCGGGGCCGCAGCCGATGTCGGCGACCCACGCCTGCGGTCCGACGGCCTCGCGCATGCGGGCCACGTCCTGGTGAAGGCCGGGATAGCCGGTCGCGACGACCTTGGCGAACTCGGGTGCGATCACGTCATAGGTGGCCCGGGTCTCGATCAGCTCGTCGCTCATAGCCGCACAGGCTAGCCGAGCACCTCGTACCTGACCTCCGCGTGGCCCGCGCCCAGGCTCGCGATCTTCGCGAACGCCGCGCTCGACAGGTCGAGGCAGCGGCCGTCGATGTAGGGGCCGCGGTCGTTGATGCGCACGATCACCGACTTGCCGTTGGCGATGTTGGTGACGCGGACCCGGGAGTTGAACTTGAGGGTCTTGTGCGCGGCGGTCATCGCGGTCGGGTCGAAGACCTCGCCGTTCGCGGTGCCCTGCGGCTCGTCGTAGAACGACGCCTCGCAGCTGCCGGAGGAGACGACCCTGCTCTTCGGCGTGGGGGACGGCTTGACGACCGCCTTCGTCGGCGACGGCGTCGGCGTGACCGAGGGCGTCGGGATCGCCGTGGGCGACGCCGATGCCGACGGCGACGGGGCCGCGTCGCGCTGCAGGTTGCGGGAGACGTGCCCGGGCTCCCGGTCGATGGCGAGGGTGGCCTGGCCGTCGGGCTCGAAGCTCATCTGGCTGACGCTGTAGGCGCCGCCGGCGAGGATCACGGTCGCCACCGCCGCCGAGGCGAGCGGGAGCAGCGGTCCACTGCGGGCGTGCCGGGGAGCCGGCTTGTCGAACGTCGGCTTCGGGTCGGCCGGCTTCTGGTCGAAGTCGGGCTTCGGGAACTCAGCCGTATGTCTGCCTGGCAAGATCGTGACCTTTCGGTGGGACGACGGGCCGAGGTGGGACTTTAACGAAAGCGACACTTCCGATGTCAACGTGATCATGCTCTTTGGTGATGATTTGACAGCAATTCATCACCCGATCGGCCGACCCGCGCCTGGCCCGAACACCCCATGCGCACCGCGCCTCCCCGCGGCTGATCCGGCTGGCATAGTAACGATCATGAGCGAAGCCGCCGTCGGGACCAGCGAGCGCCACGCGAGCTGGCTCGAACTCTTCTTCGATCTCGTCGTCGTGGTCGCCGTCGCGCAGCTCGCCCACCTGCTGCACGGCGGCCCGGGGATCGGCAAGGTCGGCCTGTTCGTGCTGCTCTACTACGCCGTCTGGAGCGTGTGGACGAGCTTCACTCTCTACGCCAATGTGGCGGGTGGGCGGACGAGGGCCCGGTCGATGCTGCTGGCGATGTTCGGGATCGCCGTCATGGCCGCCTCGATCCCCGAGGTCACCCACGACCGGGGCGCGGTCTTCGCGATCGCCTACGTCGTGTGCAAGTGGCTGGCGATGGGCACTTGGCGGCGTACCGGGACGATTCTGACGGCCTGGCCCGCCGCGCAGCTCGGGGCGGGCTTCGTGCCCTGGGTGATCTCGATCTGGGTCGAGCCTCCGGCCCGCTACTGGCTCTGGGCGGTCGGCATCGCCCTGGAGATCGGGCTCTCGATGGCCCAGGGCCGCAACCCGGCGCACCTGCTCGCCGAGGCGCGGGCCAAGGAGGAGTTCAGCGAGCGGGCCCGGATCACCAACGCGGCGCGCAAGGCGCAGCGCGGGCGGCCGCAGCGCCGCGAACGGGAGCCGCTGCGCCTCATCCCGGCCGTCGTCGACGGCTCCCACCTGCGGGAACGGCTCGGACTCTTCATCATCATCGTGCTCGGCGAGGCGGTCGCCCAGGTCGTCGGCGCGGCCGCCGAGGTCGAGTGGAGCCGGGCGCTGTGGTTCACCGCTCTCGCCGGTTTCGGGCTGCTCGTCTGCCTGTGGTGGCTGGCGCTGGCCTACGGCTCCAGCGCCGTGCCGATCGGCACCCGGCAGACGCCGCCCTGGCTCGCCATCCCGGCCCACTTCGCGATGACGCTCGGCATCACCGCCACCGCTGCCGGGCTGGGCTCGATGGCCGAGCACCCCGACGGGCACATGGGCACGAGCATGCGCTGGATCCTCTGCGGCGGGATGGCCCTCTACTTCGCCACCCTGCTCGCGACCGGTGTCGCGACGAAGGCACCGGCACAGTGGATCGTCGGCTTCTCGGTCCCGGCCGTGGCCCTGCCGCTGCTGCTGGGGCTGGCGGGCGGCGCGCTGCCGGCCTGGACGCTCGCGGTCGGGCTCCTCGCCGCGGCGGGGTGGCAGGCCGCCTACCCGAAGCTCGCCGAGCGGCAGGCGGCTCGCTTGTCCGGCGAGGTGCCTCCGGGGGAGCTACGGTGAGGCCATGCGCGAGATCGTTCTCATCCGGCACGGGCAGACCGAGTGGTCGCTCGCCGGTCGGCACACGTCCCACACCGACCTGCCGCTGACCGCCGAGGGCGAGCGGCAGGCCGCCGCGCTCGCGCCGAGGCTGGCCGGGCGGGCGTTCGCCGCGATCTACGCCAGCCCCATGGCCCGCGCCCAGCGCACCGCGAAGCTCGCCGGACTCGAGGTCACCGACACCGACACCGACCTGCGCGAATGGGAGTACGGCTCCTATGAGGGCATCACCACGCCGGAGATCCGGCTGACGAGTCCCGGGTGGACGGTGTGGCGGGACGGCTGCCCCGGCGGCGAAGCGCCCTCCCAGGTCGCCGCGCGGGCGGACCGGGTGCTGGACCGGGCCCGGACGCTGCTGCCGGGCGGGGATGTCGCGCTCGTCGGCCACGGCCACATGCTGCGGGTCCTGGTGGCCCGGTGGCTGGGCCTGCCGCCCGCCGGCGGCGAGTTGTTCCGGTTGGAGACCGGCACGCTGTCGGTGCTCGGTTACGAGCGCGAGACTCCGGTCCTGCTCCGCTGGAACGCCTGACGGCGCCGACTCCCCGCACCGGCGGCACCGCGCGCCGATGACACCGACCCTTCAAGAGTTGCGGCGATCTTGGTGATCGGCGCGGCTCAGGAGCTGGTGACCCGGCCGGCGTCGACCTCGACGTGCCGGTTGGTGCGCACCGCCGAGAGCAGCTGCCGGTCGTGGGTGACGAGCAGCAGCGTGCCGGGGAAGGAGTCGAGCGCCGACTCCAGCTGCTCGATCGCGGGCAGGTCCAGGTGGTTGGTGGGCTCGTCGAGGACGAGCAGGTTGACCCCGCGGGCCTGCAGCAGCGCGAGCGCGGCCCGGGTCCGCTCGCCGGGCGACAGCGTCGACGCCGGTCGCAGCACGTGCGCCGCGCGCAGGCCGAACTTCGCCAGCAGCGTGCGGACCTCCGCGGGCTCCGTGTCGGGCACGGCCGCGCCGAAGGCGTCCAGCAGGCGCTCCGCGCCGAAGAACCGCGCCCTGGCCTGGTCCACCTCGCCGACGACGACTCCCGGTCCGAGCGCCGCACTCCCTGCATCGACGGGTACGCGACCGAGCAGCGCCGCGATCAACGTCGACTTGCCGGAGCCGTTGGCGCCGGTGATGGCGACCCGGTCGGCCCAGTCGATGCGCAGGTCCACGGGGCCGAGGGTGAACCCGCCCCGGTGCACCACGGCACCGTTGAGGGTGGCGACGACGGCACCGGCCCGGGGCGCCACGGCGATCTCCATCCGCAGCTCCCACTCCTTGCGGGGCTCCTCCACCACCTCCAGCCGCTCGATCATCCGCTCGGTCTGGCGCGCCTTCGAGGCCTGCTTCTCCGTCGCCTCGCTGCGGAACTTGCGCCCGATCTTGTCGTTGTCGGGCGCCTTGCGGCGGGCGTTCTTGACACCCTTCTCCATCCAGGAGCGCTGCATGTTGCCGCGCTCGACGAGGGCGGCGCGGGTGTCGGCGTACTGCTCGTAGTCGTCGCGGGCGTGCTTGCGGGCGATCTCCCGCTCGACGAGGTAGCCGGCGTACCCGCCGCCGTACTCGCGCACCTGCTGCTGGGCGAGGTCCAGCTCGACGATCCGGGTCGCCGTCCGCGCGAGGAACTCCCGGTCGTGGCTGATCAGCACGGTCCCGGCGCGCAGCTCGATGACGAAGCGCTCCAGCCGGTCCAGTCCCGCCAGGTCCAGGTCGTTGGTGGGCTCGTCGAGCAGGAAGATGTCGTAGCGGCTGAGCAGCAGCGATGCCATCCCGGCGCGGGCGGCCTGGCCGCCGGAGAGCGCCGTCATCGGGTGGTCCAGGCTCACGCCGAGGCCGATCTCCGCCGCGACGGTCCCGGCGCGCTCGTCGAGGTCGGCGCCGCCGAGGGCGAGCCACCGCTCCAGCGCGTCGGCGTAGGCGTCGTCCGCGCCGGGACCGCCCACCCCGAGTGCCTCGGCGGCGGCGTCGAGGGCCTGCTGAGCGGCGGCGACACCGGTACGCCGAGCGAGGAACCCGCCGACCGACTCGCCCTCGCGGCGATCGGGCTCCTGCGGCAGGTGGCCGACGGTGGCGGTCGGCGGGCTCAGCGCGATGGCGCCCTCCTCCGGGGTGTCGATCCCGGCGAGCAGGCGCAGCAGCGTGGACTTGCCCGCGCCGTTGACGCCGACCAGTCCGATCACGTCGCCGGGCGCCACGACGAGGTCGAGGTCGGCGAAGAGGACGCGCTCACCGTGACCGGCGGCGAGGGACTTGGCGACAAGGGTGGCGCTCACCAGCGCAGCCTACCGACCCCCCAAAACAGCAACTCTTCAAGAGTTGGTGTCATCGGCCCGGCCGCTGCACCGCCATGGCACCAACTCTTGAAGAGTTGCGACGATCAAGGCGGGTCAGGGCGGCGGCGCGGGTCAGCTCACGCTGGGCGGGCGCTGCTCATAGGGGGTGGAGAGCACGACCGTGGTCCGGGTGGTGACGTTGGCCGAGGTGCGGATCTCCTGGAGCAGCTTCTCCAGGTCCGACGGCGAGGCGACCCGCACGAGCAGGAGGTAGAAATCCTCGCCCGCGACCGAGTAGCACGAGTCGATCTGCGGCAGGTGCGCCAGCTTCTCGGGGGCGTCGTCGGGCTGGGCCGGGTCGAAGGGGCGGATCGCGACCAGCGCGGTCAGCGGCAGCCCGATCTCCTCGAAGTTGACCTTCGCGGCGTAACCGGTGATGACGCCGCGCTGCTCCAGGCGCCGAACCCGCTGGTGGACGGCGGACACCGAGAGGCCCACCTTCTCCGCGAGGTCGGTGTAGGACATCCGGCCGTCAGCGGAGAGGGCTGCCACGATCGAGCGGTCGGTCTCCTCCACGGCCGTCACGATAGCCGCCGCCCGCCACTGCGTGAAGCCGCGCAGGTCACGGCCTGATCAAGACCTTCAGCGCTGAACGGTCGTTCATCGCCGCGTACCCCTGCGGTACGCCGGCCAGCCCCACCGACATGTCGAAGACCGGGGACGCGTCCAATGTCCCGGCGAGCACGTCGGCGAGGAGCTCCGGGATGTAGGCGCGGGCGGGCGCCACTCCCCCGCGCAGGCCCACGTTGCGGTCGAACATCTGCCCGATCTCGACACCGGCCGGGCCGCCGTGCGGCACACCCACGTAGCCGACGAACCCGCCGTCGCGGGCGGCGCCGATCGCCGTACGCATCGATTCCTCCGTGCCCACGGCCTCGATCACCGCGTGCGCGCCGGTGCCGCCGGTGAGCTCCTGGACCGCCGCGATCGCCTCGTCACCGCGCTCGGCGATGACGTCGGTGGCGCCGAAGCGCCGGGCGATCGCCGTCCGCGACGCGTGGCGGCCGAGCGCGATGATCCGCTCGGCGCCGAGGCGTCGGGCGGCGAGCACACCGCACAGGCCGACCGCACCGTCCCCCACGACGGCGACGGTGGCACCCGGCCGGGCACCGGCCGCCCGCGCGGCGTGGTGGCCGGTCGACATGACATCGGCGAGCGCGAGCACCTTGACCAGGGTCGCGTCGTCGAGCCCGTCCGGCAGCGCCACCAGGGTGCCGTCGGCGACGGGGACCCGGACCGCCTCGCCCTGACCGCCGTCGGAGCCGACCTGCCCCCAGAAACCGCCGACGGGGCACGAGGTCTGCAGCCCCTCCCGGCAGAACTCGCACGTCCCGTCGGACCAGACGAAGGGCGCCACGACGGTCTGCCCGGGGCGCAGCGTGGCGACACCCGGTCCGACCGCCTCGACGACGCCGAGGAACTCGTGCCCGATCCGCTGCCCCGGCTCGCGGCCGGCGACGCCCTGGTAGGCCCAGAGGTCGCTGCCGCAGATGCAGGCGTGGGTGACCCGGACGATCGCGTCACCGGGTTCGGTGATCTGCGGGTCGGGCACCTCCTGGATGCGGATGTCCTTCGGTGCGTAGATCACAGTGGCGCGCATGCCACCAGCTTAAACGGCGCCCTTGGCGAGATAGCGCGAGATCACCAACCGCTGGATCTGGTTGGTGCCCTCGACGATCTGGAGCACCTTCGCCTCACGCATGTAGCGCTCGACCGGGTGGTCGGTGACGTAGCCGGCCCCGCCGAGCACCTGCACGGCGTCGGTCGTCACCTTCATCGCCACGTCGGTCGCGAAGAGCTTCGACTGCGCCGCCGCGAGCGAGTAGGGCTTGCCCGCGTCCCGCAGCGCCGCCGCCGACTGGACCAGCGCCCGGGCCGCCGCGATCTGTGTCGAGGCGTCGGCGAGCAGGAAGCCGACGCCCTGGAAGTCGATGATGCTCCGGCCGAACTGCTGGCGGTCGCGGGCATAGCCGATCGCGTAGTCGAGCGCGCCCTGGGCCAGGCCGACCGCGCAGGCAGCGATGCCGAGGCGGCCGCTGTCGAGGGCGCCCATGGCGATGGCGAAGCCGCCGTCGAGCGGGCCGATCAGCCGGTCGGCGTCGACCCGGGCGCCGTCGAGGACGACCTGGGCGACCGGCGACGCCCGCAGCCCCATCGTCCGCTCCCGGGCCTGCGGCTGGATGCCGGGGTTGTCGGCGTCGGCGAGCAGGCAGGAGATGCCGCCGCTGCCGGGCCCGCCGGTGCGGCAGAAGACGTTGTAGAAGTCGGCGACCCCGGCATGGGTGATCCAGGCCTTGACCCCCGTCACCGCGTAGGCGTCGCCGTCGAGGACCGCCCGGGTGGTGAGGTTGGCGGCGTCGGACCCGCCGGCCGGCTCGGAGAGGGCGTAGGCGCCGAGCTGCTCGCCGCCGAGCATCTCCGGCAGCCAGCGCCGCCGCTGCTCATCGGTGCCGTGATGGGCCAGCGGGTAGCAGGCGAGGGTGTGCACGCTGACGGCCTCGGCCACCGCCAGCCAGCGCGAGGCGAGGATCTCGAGCACCCGCAGGTACGCCGTGTAGGCGATCCCGGCCCCGCCGAACTCCTCCGGGTAGGGCAGCCCCAGCAGCCCGCTGCGGCCGAGGGTGCGGACCAGCTCCCGGGGGAACTCGCCGCGCTCCTCGTGGTCGGCTGCTCTCGGTGCGAGCTCCTTGTCGGCGAGCTCGCAGGTCAGCTCCATCAGCGCGGCGATCTCCGGGGTCTCCGGCAGGCCGCTCATCTCATCGGTGAACACCCGGTCAGTTTAACGGTCGTTTGGGTTCTGGAGGATAGGTCCCCATGCCGCGCTTTTCATCCGACATATCCGACGCCCGCCGCGAGCCCCTCGATCGGGGAACCGAGGCACGGCACGTGCCCGGTCAGCTCCTCCGCGTGCCGCTCCCCGGCCATGTCCGTCCACTCTCGACGGCTGCACAGCGAGCCGGTCTCGGCGTCGTAGCGCCGGGTCGATTCCCAGGTGATCTGCCCCTGGCGGGTCTCCGTGCGGTGCTCGGTCCAGTAGCGCCCCGTCGCCGTCGTGGCGACCACCGTGGTGTCGCCGTTGGCGTAGGTCGTCAGCTCCATCACGTGCCGCAGTCCGGGACCGGCGTCCTCGGCCCGCGTATAGGTGGTGCCCGTCGCCGCGTCGTGCTGGGTGAAGGTCCGGTGAGGTCCGCCCATCGTGCGCTCCGCTCATGCGCCAGCCTGGCCTCGAAGCGCCCGTCGGCGAGCCGATGACCAGGGCCATCCCAGTTTACGGGCCGAAGGACCCGGACGAATTCCCCCGATCGCGTCCCACCCGGCTCCGGCCGGGGTGTCCTGCTGTCGGCACGGCGGGCGCGACCGTGGCACGATACGCGTGTCGGCCGACCCCCGCCGTCGGCCCCGCTCGCTGGGTGGCCTGGTGAAACGCGTGGAGTGGCAATGTCAGGACCGGTAGGGGCAGCGATGCCGAGAGTCACCCCCCTGGCGGCTCACGAGCCGCGATCGGCGGGGAGATACCGCCTGCTCGGCCGACTCGGCGCGGGTGGTCAGGGCATCGTCTATCTCGGCGAGGACGATGCCGGGCACCGGGTCGCGGTCAAGATGATCAATATGGAGCTGACCGGGACGCCGCAGTCCAAGCGCCGCTTCGCCAAGGAGATCGCCGCCGCCCAGCAGGTCGCGCCGTTCTGCACGGCCCAGGTCCTCTTCGCCGACCTCGATGCCGAGCAGCCCTACGTGGTGAGCGAGTTCATCGAGGGGCACACCCTTTACCGGCAGGTCAAGGAGCACGGCCCGCTCGCGGCGAACTCGCTCTACCGCCTCGCGGTCGGCACCGCCACCGCGATCGCCGCGATCCACCAGGCGGGGGTGGTGCACTGCGACTTCAAGCCCGACAACGTGATCCTCGGCGCCGACGGGCCCCGCGTGATCGACTTCGGCATCGCCCGGGCTTTCGGCAGCGACTCGATGAACACCAACGTCATGGGCACGGTTCCCTACATGGCGCCGGAGCGCTTCCGCAACGTCGATGTCGGACCGCAGTGCGACGTCTTCGCCTGGGCCGCGACGATGGCGTTCGCCGCCGCCGCCAAGCCGCCCTTCGGCAACGACGGCCTCGCCAACGTGATGCGGCGCGTCATGGACGACGAACCCGATCTGAGCGGCCTCACCGGTCCGCTGCGGGACCTCGCGGCCGAGTGCCTCGCCAAGGACCAGCACCGCCGCCCGTCCGCGCAGCAGGTGCTGCTGCGGCTGCTGGGGCACGGCGGCGGGCTCCCGGCGACGCTGCCGCTGGAGACGATGCTCCAGGAGGGCACCGACGCCGCGACGAGCATCCTGCCGACCCTCCCGGTCCAGGCTCCGCCGGTGGCCGCTCCGGTGCCGTCCGCTCCGCCGCCGGTCGTCGCCGGGCCGGTCGTCGCCGGGCCGGTCGTCGGCTCCGCCGCGGTCGCGCCGGTCGGCGTACCCCCGTCGTCGCCGCGCGGCACCGACCAGGCCGTGGTCACGGCCGTCACCGCGCCCCGCGAGCAGCGCCGGGCCACGATCGAGCCGCCCGCGCCGCCCGCGCCGCCCGCCGAGCGGGCCGCGACCGCCGTCGCCCGGCCGCCCGCATCGCTGGGGACCCGGCTCGGCCGCCAGCTCGGCGATCCGTGGGGCATCTCCACCGCGATCTTCGTCGGTACGCTCGGCGCCGCAACCGGCTACATCGCGTCCACTGTGGTCAGCACCGCCGCGCTGGTCGGTGGCGCCACGTTCACCATCGTGTACGCCGTCCGCGCGGTCGCCGCGGCGTTGCTCGACAGCGGCGAGGACACCACCGGATAGCCCGGGTGTCGGCGGCCACCGGTCGCGGAGTGGACGGCAACCGGCATGATGGAGTCCGCCGTCCACCCCCTGGAGGAAAAATCATGGCCTCGGGCCCGTCGTCATCCCGCACATGGTTGCCCTACACCATCGCGATCATCGCCGGGATAGCCGTGATGGGCGCCGCCTACGTCGTGGTCAAGACCGATACGTTCGGCGCCGACCGGTCGCACTGCGTACAGCTGGAGGTCGTCTCCTCGACGGAGAAGGACGTGCTCGTCCGCGAGCTCGCCCAGCGCTACGGCGCCGCCGACCGCGAGTTCGACGACGGCCTCTGCGCCAGCATCACCGTCGACGGCGTCACCTCGGGCAAGGCGATGGAGTCGCTCGACAAGGGCTGGGCGGCAGCACAGCCGAAGATCCCCCAGCCCCAGGTCTGGCTCCCCACCTCGAGCCTGTGGACCGGGCAGCTCCAGCTGCGCGACAAGGCGGCCGGGCGGCCCGCGCAGACGCCGGGCAAGTTCGAGTCGATCGCCAACAGCCCGCTCGTCATCGCGATGAAGCAGCCCAAGGGCGAGCTGGTGCAGGGCAAGGGCGCGCTGGGCTGGAACGACATCCTGGGCCTCTCCGGCGACCAGGGCTGGGCGGCTTTCGGCAAGCCAGAGTGGGGCCGCTTCACCTTCGGCAAGGACAACCCGACCCTCTCGACCTCGGGCCTCGCCGCGACGATCGCCACCTACTACGCCGCGATGGGCACCTCCAGCGACCTGATGACGGTCGACCTGGCCAAGCCGAGCGTGACGAAGTTCGTCCGGGAGATCGAGGCGAACGTCTCGCACTACAGCGACGACGTGGTCGACCTGCTGCGCAACCTCGCCGCCAACGATCTCACCACGGTGGAGACCGACGCGCCCCAGACCGACGTCAGCGCGATCGTCATGCAGGAGGAGCTGGTCTACCTCTACAACGAGGGCAAGCTCAGCCCGAAGTACGGCGAGAAGCCGAAGGTGCCGCTCGTGGCGCTCTACCCGAAGGAGGGCACCTTCAACCTGGACCACCCCTACGTGGTGCTGCCCACCGCCGACGCCCGCCAGCAGGCCGCGGCCAAGGACTTCCTCGCCTTCCTGCAGGAGCCCGAGCAGCAGCGCAGCTTCGCCGACATCGGTTTCCGCGACCATGAGCGCACCGCCTCGAAGTCGCTGTTCGAGTCCCTGCGCGGACGCGACAACGCCGAGCTCAGCTACTTCGACGCGCCGGACCCGACCGTCGTGCAGGCGATCCTCGGCGGCTGGAGCACGCTGCGCAAGAAGGCCAACATCCTGATGGCCGTCGACACCTCGGGGTCGATGACGAGCATGATCGGCAACCAGACCCGGCTGCAGGTCGCGGTCGGCGCGGCGACCAACGGCGTCAACCTGCTCAACGACGAGGACCGGGTGGGCCTGTGGTCCTTCTCCTCGGTGACGCCCAGACGCGGGAAGACCCCCTACAGTAACGAGATCACCCTGGGCCGCTTCGACAGCCGCGCCTTCGGCGGCAAGCTCAAGACCCTCAAACCGGAGGGCGGGACCGCGCTCTACGCCACCGTCCGAGCCGCCCACCAGTACGTCCTGGACCACTACGACCGCAACCGCATCAACGCCGTGGTGGTCCTGACGGACGGCAAGAACGAGTATCCCCCCGACAACGACCTGAAGAAGCTCCTGAAGGACATCACCCTGGACCCCGACCGTCCGGTGAAGATCTTCTGCATCGCCTTCGACGACCAGTCCGACCTGGAAACCCTGACGAGAATCGCGAAGGCAACCGGCGGCAAGGCCTTCGACGCCCAGGACCCCACGAAGATCAACGAAGCCTTCGTCAAACTCGTCAGCGCCTTCTAACCCCCAAAATTCGCGTTGATCAAGGGAAGACTCGCCGCGTATCGGACACCCCGGATGGCGAGTCTTCCCTTGATCAACGCGAATTGGTGAGGGGCGGGGGGCCGATTGGGGAGAGGGCGGCGACTAGTGGGAAGGCTTAACACATCCGAACGGTGGCGTAACCGGCTGGCAATGACTGCGGTTTATGTTCGAGGACACACACGACGAGGTGCGCATAGTCCACGGTCACGGCACCGGAGGCACGCATGGCTGAATCGACGCCCGCTCACCAACCGACGTTGATCGTGGACTTCGGCACGCATGAAACGTCGGCCGTCGTCGCCACCGGACCCGTCGTCACGCCTGTGCTCTGCCCGATGACCGGCGCTCCGCGCTGGCCGTCGGCGGTCTTCCTCGATCACGAGACCCTGCTCATCGGCGCCGCCGCGCAGCAGCGCCGAGACACCAGACCCCGGTGGTACGCATCGGGCCTGCGCTCCTCCGTCGACACGGGAACTCCCCTCCCGCTCGGCGAGGGGCAGGTCGCCGGGGGTGAGCTGCTCGCCCGCTACCTGTCGGTGGTCCGCGCAGAGGCGGAGCGCCAGCACGGCGAGCGGATCGAGCGGCTCGCCATGACCGTCCCGGCCGGCTACGGCCCGCTCGACCCCCGCCGCGAGGCGATGGTGGCGATGGCAGCCGAGGCGGGCTTCCCCGCCGCCGAGCTCGTCAGCGACGCCGTCGCGGCCCTGCGCGATCCGCTCCTGCGCGCCGATCCGGCCGAGGGCGCGATCGTCCTCGTCTGCGACCTCGGCGCCTCCTGGACGGTGACGCTGCACCGGATGCACGCCGAGCACCCCATCCAGCTCGCCGAGGACACCTGTTCCGGCGGGCAGAGCCTCGACTCCATCCTGCTGCAGGACCTCGCCGCCACCCTGCCCGACTGGGTGCCCGCCGCGCTCTCGGCACCCGGCGACGACGGGCTGCGGGCACGGTTCACCGCCGCCGACTTCGTCCGCCGCCTCAAGCACCGGCTCGCCGCTGACGAGCAGGCCTCCGACTGGCTCGCGGCCGGCGTACCCCCCTATTCTCTGGACCGCGCGGCGCTGGACCGCTTCGCGGAGCCGTCGGTGCGCTGGCTGCTCGCGAGCTGCCGGGCGATGATCGCCCGGTCGGGATTCACTCCCGGCGAGGTCGCCGGGATCGCCCTCGTCGGGGGAGCCGCCAAGCTGCCCGGCGTCGGCAAGGCGCTGCGGCTGGAGTTCGGGCGACCGGTCTGGCAGCCCGCCGAGCCCGAGCTCGCGGTGGTCCGCGGTGCCGCCCGGTGGGCCGACCGGGCCAGCGGGCGCCGGATCGCCGCCGTGCCGCCCGCCTGGCGCCTGGAACCCCTCGCCTGGACGCTGCCGACCGGCCGGGCCCGGCTCGTCCGCTGGACCGTCGGGCCGGGCGAGTCCTACCCCGGCGGTGCCGTCCTCGCCCAGGTGCGCAGCGACGACGACCGCATCTTCGACCTCACCGCCGCCCGCGAGGGGATCATGGCGGAGCACCGGGTCCGACCGGGCTCCTTCCTCGACTCCGACGTGATCGCCGGGATGGCCCGCTCGGTGAAGGTGATCTCCGGCGACCGGCCCAACAAGCGGGTGCAGCTCCGCGTCGACGGCGAGTGGCTGCTCAGCCCCGACCGCAGTGTGCTGGTGGAGTGCCCGAGCACGGGCGCCTGGGTGCGGACCCGCTCGATCGCGACCGGCGCCGTCCTGAGCGAGCTGCGGCCGAGCTACCCGGGCCCGGAGCCCGAGCACGGACGCGTCTTCGTGGCACCCGACGGCAGCCTGACCCTCGTCGCGTGGGACCCGCAGGGCCGCTTCTTCGTCTGGGACATCGCCTCCGGCCTGCTGCGCTCGCAGTTCCGGGCGGGGGCGAAACCGCTGACCGTGCTCGTCAACGAGACGATGTGGCGGCTCATCTCCGAGCTCGACAAGGTGGTCCACGTCGGGCGCTACCGCCGCGACGTGGCGATGATGTGGGACCTGAGCACCGGCGCCGTCGTCGAGGAGATGGTCGGCGAGGACCTGCACCGGCGCTTCGGCGGCTTCGCCGATCACAGCGGCGCCGACGGGTTCGCCGCCGAGACGCGCAGCCCCAACGGGCGGCTGCTCGCGGCGGCGCGGCAGTCCGCGGGCGCGGTGGCGGTCTCGCTGCAGGAGGCCGAGACCGGCCAGGAGCTCTTCCGGGCGGATCTGAGCTCGGCCCGGTCGGTCCGGACGGCGTTCAGCGCCGACGGGCAGCACCTGCTCGCCTGCTCCAGCTCCGACGAGGGCAGCTGCGTCGACATCTGGCGCGTCTGAGAGCGTCCGTCACACTCCGTTGCGGCCTGGCACCGCCGTGTGCGAAACTTTGTGATGTCACTACATAGTGAATATGCATCACAATGAAGGCAGTAACCAATGAATGAACGTCACGGTGTCGCGCTCGACCGGATCCTGGAGCTGGTCGTGGTGCTCAACGAGGACATGACCAGGAGCCTGGCCCGCGACGGCCTCACCATGTCCCGGGCGCACGTGCTGTGGGAGCTGCAGCACCGCGGGCCGCTGACCCAGCGAGACCTCGCCGACGCCCTGCGCGTCAGCGCCCGCAACATCACCGGGCTGGTCGACGGGCTCGTCGCGACCGGGTTCGTCACCCGCGAGCCGCACCCCACCGACCGCCGGGCGACCCTCGTCTCCTTCACCGAGCACGGGGCGGCCACGGCCGCCACGCTCGCCCGGGACCAGCAGGGGTTCGCCACGCTGCTCTTCGGCCAGATGTCCGAGCATCGATTCGACTGCTTCGTTGCGGGCCTCGACGAGGTCCTGGCCCGGCTCCGCGAGGTCGGCGTGCACCTGTCCAGCACGGAGGAGGAGAAGACATGAACGTCCTGGCCCTCGCCAAGCGGGTCGCCCTGTTCGAGCTGCGGCTGTGGCGCAGCCTCTACCGCTGGGTCTTCCGCCGGCCGCTGCGCCTGGAGCCCGGCGCCACCGCCTTCAGCTACGCCGGCGTCGTCACGCCCGTCCTCATCGGGTTCCTGGTGGTGAGCGCGATCGAGATCCCGGTGATGCACCTGATCCTGCCCTGGTCGGGCGCGCGGATCATCCTCTTCGTCCTCGGCGTGCAGGGCCTGCTGTGGATGATCGGGCTGCTGGCGAGCCTGCGGGTCCACCCGCACGTCGTCGGCGCGAGCGGGCTGCGGATCGCCAACGGCTCGTCGATCGAGATCCACCTGCCCTGGGACGCGATCGCGGAGATCCGGACCCGGATGCGGTCGCTGCCCACCGGCAAGACCCTCCAGTTCGACGCCGCCGACGCCTCGATCCTGAGCGTCGCGATGTCCAGCCAGACCAACCTCGACGTGGTGCTGCGCGAGCCGATGGCGTTGCGGCTGCCCAGCGGCACCAGCGAGCCCGTCACCGAGCTGCGCTTCTTCGCCGACGACCATCGGGGCCTCGCCGATCGGGCCCGCGAGCACCTGCAGGCGGGATCGAGCACTCCGGCGTAATAGGGTGGTCGGTGTGACTCTGCTGGCGGTCGACGCACCGAGCCTCTATTTCCGGGCCTTCTTCGGCGTACCCGAGTCGGCGGCGAAGGCGCCCGACGGTTCGCCGGTCAACGCCGTGCGTGGCTTCCTCGACATGATCTCGACGCTGGTGAAGACCCGTCGGCCGACCCGGCTGATCTGCGCGCTCGACGCCGACTGGCGGCCGCAGTGGCGGGTCGACCTGATCCCGTCCTACAAGGCGCACCGGGTCGCCGATCCGGTCGCCGGGGTCGAGGAGATCCCCGACCTCCTGTCCCCGCAGGTCGAGATCCTGCTCGACTTCCTGCGCGCGTTCGGGATCCCGGCCTATGGCGTACCCGGATATGAGGCCGACGACGTGCTCGGCACGCTCGCGGCCCGGTCCACCCGCGCTGCCCCCGTGGAGGTGATCAGCGGCGACCGCGACCTGTTCCAGCTCGTGGACGACGACCGGAGGTCACTGTTCCTCTACTGTGGACGCGGCGTGGCGAAGCTGGAGGTCTGCGACGACGCGGCGGTCCAGGCGAAGTACGGCGTCCCGGCGAGCGGGTACGCCGACTTCGCCGCCCTGCGCGGCGACGCCAGCGACGGCCTGCCGGGGGTGCCCGGGGTCGGCGAGAAGACCGCCGCCGGGCTGATCTCCCGCTTCGGCGACCTCGACACGCTGATGGCGGCGCTCGACGACCCGAAGGCCGAGATCAAGCCCGGGCTGCGGACCAAGCTGCGCGACGCCTCGGCTTACCTCGCGGTGGCGCCGACGGTCTGCAAGGTCGCCACCGACGTGCCGCTGCCCGAGGTGGACGACGCGCTCCCGGCGGCTCCGGCGGACCCGGACGCGCTGATCGCCCTGGCCGAGCAGTGGAACCTCGCCGGGGCGGCGAAACGCCTGGTGGACGCGCTGGCCGCACGGGCAGCCCTGCCGGAGTAACCCGATCGCGACCGCATGCGGGCAGGCGCGCGGCGTGTTCCCTGAATTTTAATGCTGACTCGCCGGCGCGTCGGAGTCGATCCTGACGTTTGTTGCAGTTTTCGCGGCGTGTCCAGCATTAAAATTCAGGGTCAGCGCTGCGTACGCTGGCGGTAGGGGCGACCCGCGATCGGTTCGGCCGCGCGGCGCTCCTCGTCGAGGCGGTCCTGCTGCGTCTGCGCCAGGTAGGCGCGGGCCGACACGTCCTCTCCGCTCGGCCCCGAGAGCAGGGCGTAGAAGAGCGCGATCACCACGAGGATGACCAGGACGATGATCGGCAGCAGCATCGTGCTCGCCGTCGCGCCGTGCATACCGAAGGTCGGTTCGTGTGCCCTGACCGACATCGCCGCCATGCCCGTGTAGTGCATGCCGCAGACGGCGAGGCCCATCAGCAGCGCCGACGCGAAGAGGTAGGCGGGCTTGCTGACGATGACGGTGAACCACAGCGCCACGGTCGCGGCGACGACGGCGATCACGATGGAGGCGATGACCAGGCTCCGGTCGTGCTGGATGTCCCCGTCGACCCGCAGCGCCGCGGTACCGATGTAGTGCATGCCGGCGACGCCGAGCCCGGTGAAGAAGCCACCCACGATGATCTTGACTGCGGTGGGCCGGCCGAGGCCGACGAAGAGCAGTCCGGCTCCCACCACCACGACGGCGGCGACGGCACTGAGGGCGGTGGTGCCGATGTCGAAGCGGATCGGGGAGCCGACCACGTCGAAGCCGAGCATCGCCAGGAAGTGCATGGTCCAGATGCCGGTACCGCCGAGAGCCCAGGCGGCGAGCAGCAGCCACCAGATCTTGCTCCCGGTCGTGGTCGCCTCGCGTACCCGCTTGGTGCAGGTGAGGCCGAGCAGGGAGCCCAGCACCGAGACCGCGTAGGCGAGGATCGGCGTGATGGGCCCGTAGGCGAAGTGTTGCACCTCGGACACGTTGAGTTCCCCCTCAGGTACGCCCCGTAGCTAGATCATTTAGCGGACGTTGCGAGGATAACTCACGACTAGGACAGCCCCATCCGGTCGATGAAGTTTCAACCGATCGGCGGCGTTGGCGGGGATAACCAGGCCATTCACCTGCCGGATCGGCCAGGTGGAGATCGACAGCCGACACGGCGTTACGGTGGACCATGGCCTTTGAGATCGAGACCGTCCGCGCCGCCTATCCGGCGCTCGCCGAGGGATTCCGCCACTTCGATGCCGCCGCCGGGTCGCTCGTCGCCCGTCCGGTGGCGGACGCCGCCCACACCGTGCTCACCGGCGCGGTCGCCAACCGCAGCACCGCCTTCGCGCCCGGCCGCCGGGCCGTCGAGATCGTCGATGCCGCCCGCGCGGCCGTGGCCGACCTGGTCGGCGGCGAACCCGGCGGCGTCGTCTTCGGCAACAGCGCCACGTCGCTGACCTACCTCGTCGCGCGCACGCTCGCGCGGTCCTGGCAGCCGGGCGACGAGGTCGTCGTCTCCCGGCTGGACCACGACGCCAACATCCGCCCGTGGGTGCAGGTCGCGGCCGACGCCGGTGCGGTCGTCCGGTGGGCCGAGTTCGACCCGAAGACGGGCGAGCTGCCGGTCGCGCAGTATGCCGACCTGATCACCGAGCGCACCCGGGTCGTCGCGGTGACCGCCGCGAGCAACGCCATCGGCACCCGCCCCGACGTGGCCGCGATCGCGGCACTGGCCCACGCGGTCGGCGCGGCCTGCTACGTCGACGGCGTGCACTCGACACCGCACCAGCCGGTCGATGTCGGGTCCCTCGGCGCCGACTTCTACGTGACCAGCGCCTACAAGTGGTCCGGGCCGCACCTCGCCGCCTGTGTCGCGAGCCCGGCCCGCTGGTCCGGCCTGCAGCCGCAGAAGCTGCGCCCCTCCAGCGACGACGTTCCCGAGCGCTTCGAGTTCGGTACGCCGAGCTTCGCCTCCCTCGCCGCCGTCACCGCCGCCGTGGAGCACCTCGCCGGGCTGGACGGCACCGCCACCGGTGACCGCCGCGCCCGCCTCACCGCGTCGATGACCGCCGCCGAGGCTTACGAGCAGGGGCTCTTCGCCGAGCTGGTCCAGGGATTGTCGGCGATCGACGGCGTGTGGCTGTGCCCGGCGCCCGAGGACCGCTGCCCGACCGTCGCCTTCCGGATCGAGGGGCAGCACCCGGCGGAGACGTCGGCGGCGCTGGGCGCCGAGGGCATCTGCGCCTTCTCCGGCGACTACTACGCCTACGAGTACTTCACCGCGATGGG
This sequence comes from Allocatelliglobosispora scoriae, assembly GCF_014204945.1. NCBI lineage: Bacteria > Bacillati > Actinomycetota > Actinomycetes > Micromonosporales > Micromonosporaceae > Allocatelliglobosispora > Allocatelliglobosispora scoriae. The sequence goes on along the minus strand of NZ_JACHMN010000003.1, from coordinate 2,253,571 downwards.
CCTGCGCGACAGCGGTGGAGCGGTGCGCACGAGCATCTACCACTACAACAGCGCCGAGGACGTGGCGGTGCTGCTGGCGGCGGTGCGGCGCCTGGCCGGCTGACCGACACGGTGTGCGGCGGAGCGCGGCCTCCTCGCGCGAGGGGGCCGCGCTCCGCCGACGGCACCCTCAGGCAGTGCGGCTGGAGATCACGCGCATGACGGTGGTGGGCCCGTTCCAGCGGGCCCGCCACTCGGCCGGACGCTGCTCGGCCGGGCGTGCCGCGACGGGAGCCGCCGCCCGGATCGCAGCCTTCCGGGCGATGCGGCGCGGCCGGGTCGACTCGGCGAGCCGGTCCCGCTGGCGGCCGCAGCGCAGCGCCGCCGCAGCCGCCTCGCCGCGCAGGGACCGGGCCTGGGCGAGCGCCGCCTGCGCCTGCTCCCACAGCTCCCGCTCCCGGGCCAGGGCGGCGGCGTGCTCGGACTCCATCGCCGCCAGCACCGCTCGCTGCACGGCGAGCTCCTGCTCCACCGGGTGCCGGGCGGGGTCCCAGCCGTTGCGGTGCGCCAGCGCCTCGCTCAGCTCGAACAGCGGCAGCTCGTTGCGGGCGCAGGAGGCCATCACCGCACGGCGCAGGAAGCGGGCCCGGTCGGCGAGCTCGGCGGGGTCCTCGGTCGGCTCGGGCAGGGGCAGCAGCGCCGCGACGGCGAGCCTGCGCTCGGCGGCGTTGGCGTGCTCGGCCCGGTCGAAGGCCCGCTCGACCATGTCGTGGGCGGCGAGCCAGCGGCTGCGGAACCGGTCGGCCATGACGGTGGCGCGGTCGGCGGCGACGTGCACCTCCTCGGCGTACCGGCTGAGGTCCTTGACCTGTCGGCGCAGGCGCAGCCGAGCGCGCGCCTGGGCCCGGGCCTCGTCGAGGCTCGCGGTGTGGGTGTGCACGGGCCGCAGGATGAGCAGGCACGCGATCGCCGCGACGGCGATGAGGGCGGACCAGATCGCGGTGACCTGCAGAACGCCGGTGATCATGAAATCGGTGAAGAAACGCATGGGAGGTGACCTTCGCGATCGACGCAACGAGGGGAATCCGTCTGCGCCGGCCGGTGCGCGGCAGGGGAAGGGTGGCCGCGCATCGCGCTCGGGGAGCGATTGAGCCGACGCGTCAGCCGCGCGGCGGGCCCCGCTGGACCAGACCGCCGGGGAGGGTCGCGCTTCGCGGCCGATCGGCCGGGCGCCAGACCACGACGGCGGCCTCGGTGACCGGGCCGGCCTGTGCGAGCTCGGTGTTGAGCACGCGCACGGTCTCGGCCAGCGGTGGCCGCGCCGTGGTGGTGGCGATCGTCGTCGCCGAGGCGGTGACCTGCAGCGGAGTCTCAGTCGCGGCGGTCTCGCCGCCGCCCATCAGGACCGCGACCAGCAGCCAGCCGGCGAGCATGCGGGTGGGCAGGCGAGCCAGCCACCGCAAGCGGTTCGTCGGGGCGGCGATGGTCACCGAACGACCATACCGCCGATCGGTGACGGGCGCAGCGAACGTGACGCAGCCGATACTCCTCTGTGGAGGGTGAGCCGTCGCCCGGGTCCGGCTCGTTAGGACGGTCCGGCACATCATGGCATTTGTAAATACCTATTTCCTGGTTAGGCTGCGATCACCGAACGTCATCGACGCACTACGCAACAGGAGGATCCCATGCGTACTGCCCTCAAGGCCGTGATCGCCGCCGCCGTGATCACTCTCGGGCTGACCACCGTCGCGGCCAGTCCGGCCATGGCGAACGCGCCCGCGCCCTACTGCGAGTCCGGTGCCTCGCAGTTCCTCTGCGACGCCGACAGCACCGGGACGACCACCTGGTCGATCACCTGGTGGGGTGGCAGCGTCGGCACCTTCACCACCGCCGGCTCCACCCTGTTCGCCTCCTGCCCCTACTCCAGCATCGGCAAGCAGGTCCGGGCGAGCTACAGCTATGTCAGCGGCGGCACGACCGTCTACAGCGACCAGAGCTCCTTCATCTGCCGCAGCGGACCCTGGCAGTAATCCCTCAGGCGCACGGGTTGTCGACCACGGTCTCGGCGGTGCGAACCGTCCGGCCGTCGGTCGCGACCGCCGTGATCCACCACGTGATCCGCAGGGTCGAGCCCGGACCGGTGCCGGTGCCGACCGCCTGATCACCCGACGCGGAGACGGTCATCGTCGCGCGTCGGGTGATCGCCTGCACCGACCGCCACCGCAGGGTCGCCGAGGCGAGCGCGGTGTCGACGTGCAGCCGCGCCACCAGCCGAAACGTGTTCGCCGCGGTGCAGGAGAGGTCGGCGGTGACATCGGTGCCCACCGGCGGCGGCGAGGCCGACCGCGGTGCACCGGACGGGGACGGCCGCCTCGGCGACGGCGTCACCCGGCGCGCCGACGGCGACGGGGCCGGTCCGGACGGCGCGGACGACGGTGCCGCCAGGCCCGGCTCCGACGAGCCCTCGCCCATCGGCAGCGTGCCGCCGGTCGGCTGCGGCGCGGTGACCGGTGACGCGGGGTCGCCGAAGACCGCCGGAGCCAGTCCGGAACACGCCGCGATCAGCAGCACCGCGACCGCGACGGCCCAGACCCGGCGCCGCCGAGACGCCGCGGCGAGGTGCGGAAATCCGGTCGCCGGATCCCAGCGGATCTCCACCGTCCGGTGGTCGCCGGGCACCGCCGGGCGGCTCGGTCTCGGACCGCCGACGCGCCCCGCCTCCCGCCCGCGACGCCGGCCGTGCAGGGCCCCGACCCCGCCCGGCGACTCGGCCACCGCCGCGGTGGGAGGATCGGTCACTCCCGTGGCCGGATGCCCGGTCGCACCCGTGATCAGCGCGGCGAAGGGCAGCGCGGCGTATGCCGGGAGCAGGTCGCTCGGGTCCATCCGGTCCGCTCGTTCGGCGGCGCAGACGGCGCAGCCCTCGATGTGCCGGTGCAGCCGCTTGCGCAGCAGCGGGGTGAGCGCGCCGTCCCACCCGCCGAGCAGCGCCGCGAGCTCCCCGCAGCCGCCGGGAGCCCGGGCCACCAGCAGCGCACCGAGCGCGTCGCGGAAGCTCGCCCGAGCCCGGGAGAGCCGCGCGTTGGCGTGCTTCACCGAGATCCCCAGGGCCGCCGCGATCTCGGCCGAGCCGAGCGCGTGCCGCACCGAGAGCTCGATCATCTCCTGGTCGGCGGCCGCGAGCCCGCCGTAGACCGCCCAGACCAGCTCGACCGTGGTCGCGGCGTGCAGCGTCGCCGCCGGGTCGGGCAGTTCGGCGGCCGCCTCGGCGACGGCGTCGACGACGCGCACCCGGGCCCGCTGGCGCAGCACGCGCAGGCCCACGCTGCGGGCGATGGCGTAGAGCCAGGACCGCAGCCGGTCCGGGTCGCGCAGCCCCGCGGCGTGCTCGGTGGCGAGGACGAACGTGTCGTGTACGACGTCCGCAGCGCTCTGCCGGTCCCCCACGATCGTCACGGCGTAGGCGGTGAGCCGGGAGGCGTACCGGCGATAGGCCTCGTCGAGCGCCCCGGGGTCCCCCGCCGCCAGGCCGACCGCAACCGCCGCGTCATCCACATTCGCCACAGTAAATAAAAGTGTTGTCCCCGGCGAAGCCCGGTGCTCCTAGCCGACACAGATCCCCTGTGAGAGGAGAACACGATGAAACGACGTCTCGCGCTCGCCGTCACGATGGTGGCGGGGCTCGGCGTACTGATCCCGGCGCCCGCCTCGGCCGCGGTGAACCCGGTCTACGTCAGCGGCACCGCCAGCGCGAACGACTCGGTGGCGGAGAAGTCCTCCACCGCCACCTGCCCCAACAACACCCGGGTGATCGGCGGCGGCGGCTCGATCACGGGCGGCGGCGCCCAGGTGCACCTCACCCGGCTGCAGCCGCTCGGCAACACCGACCAGTTCACGGTGACCGCGGCCGAGCACGGCACCTTCACGCCGAACTGGCGGGTGCAGGCCTACGCGATCTGCTCGGCCGGATTGACCGGGGTCGAGTACATCGGCTTCTCGGTGGCGTCCAGCTCGTCGGCGAGCAAGTCGGCGACGGCGATCTGCGGCGGGACCGGCGAACGGAAGCTGATCAGCACCGGTGCGCGCATCGTCAACGGCGGTGGCGAGGTCTTCCTCGACGACATGATCGCGTCGTCGGAGATGTACACGACGACCGCCACGGCCTATGAGGACCAGGACGGCTACGCGGGCAACTGGAGCTTCTACAGCTACGGCGTCTGCGCCGACACACCGGCCGGGCTGGAGTTCAAGTCGGCGACGGCGGTCACCGACTCGACCGGCGACACCGTCACCGCCACCTGCACCGGCACGAAGAAGCTGCTCGGGCTCGGCGGCCTGATGAGCTCGCCGGACGGGCAGGCCCACTACACCGGGCTCACCCCGTCGTCGACGCTGACCAGCGCCACGGCGGTGACCTCGGAGGACGTGGACGGCTATGCCGGGGACTGGTTCACCCGGGTCTACGCGATCTGCGCCAGCTGACCGGTCGTCGCCGTCGCGGGTCCTGACCACCCGCGACGGCGACGACCGCGAGCCCCGGCCGCGGTGCCGGGTTGCGAGGACCGGCGCCACGTGGCCGAGGCGATCGGGCGGGAGCCGACTGGGGAACGGCTCCCGCCCGCGGATCGGGTGCGCTACAGCGTCAGCGCGTCCGGGCCGACCGCGCCCGAGACCCCGACGAACGCGTCGGGTACGGGATACTTGCCGAGCACGAACGACAGGATCGCCGCGTGCATCGCCTCCACCGGCTGGATCGTCGACGCGACGGAGATGCCGCCCGGGTCGGAGACGTTGGCGGTGGCGAAGGTGTATGTCTGCGCCGCGGCGTTCTCCAGGTTCAGCGCGAGCGTCGCCACGTCGCCGACGGATTTCGCCTGGCCGAGCTTGGCGACCTGGTCGGCGGTGATCGAGAGCGGCGCACCCGTCACGGCGGGCTTGCCCGCCTTGGTGAGCACGCTGTTCCAGACCGCGGCGTGGTCGGTGTGCTGCTTCATCGCGACCTGGATGAAGGTGGCGACCGCCTTCGGCACCGTGCCGAGGGTCCCCTTGCCGGCCGCGGCCAGCGCGCCGCCGTAAGCGGTCACCGCGAGGTTCTCCAGCGCCGCCGCGAGCGCCACGATCTTGAGGTCGCCCTCGTAGGTGGCTCCGGCGGCCTTCGTCGGGCTCGCCGCCGACGAGGTGGACGGCGTCGCCGTGTCGTCGGACGAACCGCAGGCGGCGACGGCGCCGAGCACCGCGACACCGCCCGCGCCGAGCAGGACCGAGCGGCGGCTCGACGGCCGGTAGGCGAAGTCGGCGACCCGCGCCAGCACCTCCGGGAAGGTGCTGCGGTGCAGGTCGTCGAGGTCGGTGGTCATGGCCGAGAGCTGGGCCTCGGAGATCTGCAACTGGTCGCGGCTCACTTGACCGCCCCTTCCTGCACCGGCGAAGCCTTGGCGACGGGGTAGAACCCGTCCGGGAAACCCACGCTGCCGGCGGCGGCGGGCAGTGCCGCGGCGTTCGGAGGCAGGGCGATCAGCTTGGCCGCGTCGGCCTTCAACAGCGCCTGTACGGCGAGGAGGATCGCCTTGTGCTGCGCCTCCACACCGGCGACGGACGCGAAGAGCTGCCGCAGCTCCGGCGTGGAGACCTGGCTGACGTTGGCGACATAGGTCTGCGCCGCGACGTCCTCCAGCGTGATCGCGAGCCCGACGACGTCGCCCGGGCCCTTGATCGTCGGGACGGCCGCCTTGACGATGGGGGCGTACTTGGGGTTCGCCGCCGTCTGCGCCTTGCCGCCGAGCGCGACGACGGCGTTGTTGAACGCCTGCCCGTGCTCGACGTGCTGCGCCATCGTCTTCGTGGAGAAGGCCTGCACCACCTTGTTGGCGCTGCTGCCGCCGATGAAGGGCAGCGTCAGCGCGGTCTTGTAGGTCGCGACGGCGAGGTTCTCCAGCGACGCGGCGGTCTGCAGCGCCATGATGTCGGTCTCGGTGCCCATGGCGCGGGCAGCCTCGACGAACGCGGTGAGGTCGGCCCGACCGGAGCGCATCGCGTCGGCGTGCAGGTCACCGGAGTTCGCCATCAACTCCCGGAGCTGCCTCTCATCGACCAATAAGGTCATCTGCGCATACCTTCCGTCCGGCGCGCCCGGGGTGGCGCGCTCGACGGGTGCTTCGGTGGCGGGGGTGGGCGCGGATGGGCAAACTCCCCCGAAGGGATGAATCCACCCATCCTCAGGCGCGTCGGCTCCGGCACGGTACGGCAGAGCGGGGACCCGGCGCCTGGTCGCGCGGGTCCCCGCCTGTTTCACCTGGTCACGATCCCGTTACAGGGTCGTGGCGCAGGCGTAGGGGGTGGCCGAGGACTGCCCGGCCAGGTTGTAGGACCTGATCGAGAAGCACATGTACTTCTTCGACGGCAGGCCCGAGCGGACGAAGGTGGTCGTGTTGGCGGGGACGGTGAAGTAGGAGACGCCGTCGTAGATCTGGAACCCGGTCTCGTTGCCCGATCTGTCCTGCCAGGTGACCCGGATCTGCGAGGTGCTGATCGCCACCGCCGCCTGCCCGGTCGGCGCGGCCGGGATCGTCGGCGTCGTCACGCAGGCGTAGGGCGTCGCCGCCGACTGCCCGGCGAGGTTGCCCGCCTTGATCGAGAAGCAGGTGTAGCTGCCCATCGCCACGGTCCAGATGTAGCTGGTGACGTTGGCGCCCACGTTGACGTAGCTCACGCCGTTGTAGATCTGGAAACCGGTCTCGTTGGTGGACCGGTCCTGCCAGGTGATCTGCACCTGGGTGCCGTTCAGCGCCACCGCCGCCTGGCCCGCCGGGGCGGCCGGGATCGTCGGTGTCGTCGCGCAGGCGTAGGGCGTCGCCGCCGACTTCCCCGCGAGGTTGAACGCCTTCGCCGAGAAGCAGGTGTAGCTGCCCATCCCCACGGTCCAGGTGTAGGCGGTGGTGTTGGGCCCGACGTTGACGTAGCTGACGCCGTTGAAGAGCTCGAATCCGGTCTCGTTCGCGGACCGGTCCTGCCAGGTGAAGGTCACCGCTGTCCCGCTCAGGATCAGTACCGCGGGTCCGGTCGGCGCGGCCGGGATCACCGGGGTGGTGAGGCACGCGTCCGGCGTCGTCCAGGCGGAGTATCCGGCGAGGTTGTAGGCGCGGATCCGGAAGCACATGTAGGTGCCCTGGGCGAGCCCGGTCCAGGTGTAGGTGGTGGTGTTGGCACCGACCACGTTGGAGGTGACGCCGTTGGAGATCTCGAAGCCGATCTCGTTGGGCGACCGGTCCACCCAGCTCACCTTGACGCTGGTGCCGTTGAGCGCGACAGCCGTCTGCCCGTTGGGGTTCAGCGGGATCGTCGGCGTGGTGACGCAGACGTCCGGGGTCCAGGCGGAGTATCCGGCCAGGTTGTAGGAGCGCACCCGGAAGCAGGTGTAGCTGCCCTGGGCGAGGCCGGTCCAGGTGAAGCTGGTCGAGTTCGCGCCGACGACGTTGGAGGTCACGCCGTTGGAGATCTCGAACCCGTACTCGGTGGCGGAGTTGTCGGTCCAGCTCACCTTGACGCTGGTGCCGGTGATGATCGTCGCGCTCGATCCGGTCGGCGCCGCCGGGATCGCGGGCGTGGTGGCGCAGGCGCTGCCGCCCCAGGCGGAGTTGCCGCCGAGGTTGCGGGAGCGCACCTGGAAGCACTTCGTGGCGCCGTTGGCGATGCCGGTCCAGACGAAGCTCGTCGAGTTGGGTGCCACGATCACGCTCGTCGTGCCGTCGGAGACCTCGAAATCGGCCTCGTCGGTGGAGTTGTCGGTCCAGTTCACCCGGACGCTGGTGCCGGTCACCACGGTGGCGGTGACGTTGCTCGGCGCGAGCGGCGGGGTGGGCGGGGTGCCGCAGACCTCGGTCGCCCAGTAGGACGCGCCGAAGGCGTTGTAGGCGCGCACCCGGAAGCACTCCTTCACGCCGGGGGTGAGCCCGGTCCAGACGAAGGTGCTGGTGTTCGCCGGTGCCGTGCGGGTCTCGAAGCCGGTGGAGATCTCGAACCCGGACTCGTTGTTGGCGGTGTCGGACCAGAAGATCCGCAGCGAGGTGCCGTTGACGATGCCGACGTTGGCGTAGGCGGGCGGGCTGGGCTTGCCGGTGAAGTTGAGCGTCCAGAAGTCGGCGGCCGGGTAGCGTACGCCGTCAACGATCTTGGTGACGGTCCAGACGTAGGTGCCCACCGCGAGCGGCGGGTAGAAGGCCCCGAGCTGGACCTTGGAGTCGGTCACCGTCTTGAAGATCGTGTAGACCGGCGACCCCTGCGGCGCCAGCTTCACCTCGTAGCTGACCGCGGCGAGCCCCGCCCCGGCGAGCCCGGTCCGAGCGAGCGCGGTGGTCTGCCACTGGAGCTCGTCGGTCTCGGGGTTGTAGGCGCCGGCCGTCGGACCGCCGCAGTCACCGGTGATGTAGCCTTGGTGGGCCAGGCGGAAGCGGTTCTCCGGCGGCATCGTCGACAGCCCGTAGTTGCGGTGGATGTCGCCGAAGTCCGCGAGCGTGAACCAGGTCGCCGCGACCAGGTTGTAGCGGTTGGCGAGCATGGCGAACGCGTCGATGAGGTTGGCGCACTGGAGCTCGTCGGTGACCTCGTCGTTCTGGTGCACGCCGTCGTCGTCCGGGGCGCGCCAGCCGAATTCGGTGATGTAGAACGGCTCGTTGGGGAAGGCGCCCTGCACCGCGTCGAGGTACGCCTTGAGCATCGCGTGCCGACTGTTCTCCTTGGTGTCCAGATTGGTCAGCGCGTCGACGTAGGGGTGCACGCCGATGCCCTGCACCGCGTCGGTGAGCCGGGCCCAGCCGCCGAAGTCCTGATTCGCGGCGAGGTCGGCGCTGACGTCGTTGAGGTAGGAGACCGGGTAGCGCGCGGTCACACCGCCGCTGACCACCTTCTCATTGGCGCTGCAATCGTGGATCTTGCGCGACGACCGGCCGAGGTACTCGGCGAAGGCGAGGTGGCCGAAGGCGTCGTCGAGGTCGGGCTCGTTGAGGATCTCCCAGGCGGCGACCCGGTCGAAGGCCGCGTCGCAGGCGAAGGCGGCGGCGTGATCGGCGAACTCGACCGCGTTGCCACCGAAGAACTCCCTGGTCAGCAGTCCGAGGATCTGGATTCCCGGGTCGAGGTTGTTGATGAACTCGACGTACTTGTCGTGCACCGACGTGCCGTTGGAGCAGGTGCCGAGCGCGCCGCGGAAGTCCAGCCGGAGCCAGCCGCTGCGGGACTGCACCTCGGTGTCGGCGAAGAGCTTGCCCGCCGAGTCGGTCCAGCTGCAGTCGGGCAGGTTGAGCACCCAGCCGGCCTGGATGCCCTGGACATCCCGCCGGACGGCCGCGAGGGCCGGGGTCTGCGCGCCGGTGAGGACGACGACGAGCGGTGTGACGAGCAGCGCGCCGCAGAGCATCGCCAGGGCCCGGCGCAGGCCGCCGCGGCCGCGCCGGAAGAGCGGAGTAGATCTCACAGGAGTCCTCTCGCTGGATGAATATCGATAGCTGCAGCAGTGTCGATACTCATTGCGCCGAGATCGCCGAACAACCCCCAAATCTGCACCACTCGCAGCGCGGCCCGCCATCTCCGGGAAGCAATCCCGTCACGGAGTCCCGGTGGGACTACTTCTCGGAAATAGCATGATCAAGCGTCATATTGAACCAATTCCACGAGCAGTCCGGTCGCCGTGCCGAGATAGACGAAGCAGACGCGCATCCCCGCCCGGGCGCCCGCACACGGGCCGCGGTCGACGGGGGTGGCGCCGCCGTCGCGCAGCCGCCGCAGCTCCGCGTCGATGTCGTCGACCTCGAAGGCGACGTGGTAGAGCCCGGCGCCCGACCTGCGTAGATGGCCGTGGATGGCCGCGTCGTCACGGTTCGGCGCGACCAGCTCGATCGCCGCCGCGCCGGGTTCGGCACCGACGCCCCAGAATTGGCAGTCGACGCCGTAGGTCTCGGCGATTCCCTCGTCGAATTTCACCATCGAAAGGAGCTCCAGCGAGGCCGCTGCGCTCGCCATATCGATGGTTGCAAGTCCAATGTGGTCGATTTTAATGATCAATGTATCCGCTCCTCAGCGATCCATTCAGACATCGGGACACATTCTCTCCCGTTACTGTTAATAATCTTGACTATTTGCCTTCCGGTCAATAACGTAGCCGACGGTCACCGGTGACCGAACCCGTTGTGGCGCTGGGAGGTTCGCATGTCGATGGAGTCCGTGCCGATGCGGTGGGTGATCGCCGCGTCCTTCACCGCCGAGCCGGTCGCAGCCCCGCTCGCCTTCTGGGGCGACCGCCTCGGCCAGCCGATCGAGCCGGTCTTCGCCCCCTTCGGACAGGTCTTCCAGCAGCTCCTCGACCCCGCCAGCGCCCTCGCCACCGCCACCGGCGTCGCCGCCGTCCTGGTCCGGATCGAGGACCTCGACGGTGCCGTGTCGGAGCTCGCCGCCGCGCTGCGCGCCGCCGCGCAGCGGGCCGCCACCCCGGTCCTGCTCGCCGTCTGCCCGCCGTCACCGGCCCGGCAGACCGCCGACGAGCAGGCCGCCCGGGAGCTGCTCGACGCGGTCGCCGATGTCCCCAACATCCACCCGGTGCCGGTCGGTGGCTGGTACCGGGTGCCCGACCCCCACGACGCCTACGCCGAGCAGCTCGGCGGGGTGCCCTACTCCCCCGCCTACTTCGCCGCGCTCGGCACCGCCCTTCACCGCACCGGGCAGGCGATCGGCACGCCCCGGCCGAAGGTCCTCGTCGTCGACTGCGACAACACGCTGTGGGACGGCGCGGTCGGTGAGGAGGGGGCTGACGGCGTACACATCGGCGCGGAGCGGAGAGCGATCATGGCGCTGCTCGCCGCGCAGGCGCAGGCCGGGCGACTGATCTGCCTGGCGAGCCGCAACGCGGAGGCCGACGTGCTCGCGGTCCTCGACCGCCACCCGGACCTGCCGCTGCGCCGCGAGCACCTCACCGCGACCCGGATCAACTGGCTGCCCAAGTCGGCGAATATCGCCTCGCTCGCCGCGGAGCTCGACCTGGGCCTCGACAGCTTCGTCTTCCTCGACGACTCCCCGGTCGAGTGCGCCGAGGTCGCCGCCGCGCTGCCCGAGGTGCTGACGCTGCGGCTGCCCGGCGACGCCGCCGAGGCCCTGGACTTCCTGCGCCACTGCTGGCCGCTCGACATCGCCCGGGTCACCGCCGAGGACACCCAGCGCACCGCCCGCTACCAGGCCGAACGCGACCGCCGCGAGCTGCGGGCGAGCGCGCCGTCGCTCGCCGACTTCCTCGCCGGCCTCGACCTCGCGGTCGAGATCACCCCGCCGCGCCCCGACCAGCTCGAGCGCGCCGCGCAGCTCACCCAGCGCACCAACCAGTTCAACCTCAGCCTGGTACGCACCACCGCCGCCGACCTGGCACACTCCACCGCCACGTGGCTCGCCGTGCACGTCACCGACCGGTTCGGCGACTACGGCATGACCGGCCTCATCGGCTACCGGCTCGTCGGAAGCGTGCTGCGGGTGGAGGCGCTGATGCTGAGCTGCCGCGTGCTCGGCCGGGGTGTCGAGCACCGCGTCCTGGCCCACCTCGGCACCCTCGCCGAGCAGCTCGGCGCCGAGACGGTCGAGCTCGTCCTCCACGAGGGCGACCGCAACCAGCCCGCCCGCGACTTCCTCGCCTCGGTGGCCGCACCCGGCCCGACCGGCTACACCCTGGCCGCAGCCGACGCGGCGCAGGCCAGGCCTGTCGTGGCCACGCAGGCCATTCCGGTCGACGCCTCTTCCTCCGCACTGACCGACGCGCCGAGGTCGGCGGCCCCGCGCTCCGACGCCGAGCTCGTCGCCTGGATCGCGACCGAACTCGGCACCCCGGAAGCGGTCCTCGCCGCGATGGGCGGCCCGGTCCGGCCGACCACGTCGAGCGCCGAGGCCACGCCGCTGCAGCTTCAGGTGATGGCGCTCTGGGCCGAGCTGCTCGGCGAGGCACCGACCACGGTGGCGGACAACTTCTTCGCCCTCGGCGGCCAGTCGCTGCAGGTGGTGCAGTTCATGGCCCGGGCCCGGCAGGCGTTCGGCGTCGAGCTCCCCGTCGACCTGCTCTTCACCCCGGCCTTCACCGTCGCCGAGGTGAGCGCCGCGATCCTGGCACTGCAGCTCGACCAGCTCGACACCTCGATCTCCGCCGACCTGCTCGACGAGATCGAGGCCCTCTCCGAGGAGGAGCTCGAGGCGCTGCTCGCCGCCGAGGAGACGGGCGACCGCCGGTGACCGGGCCGGTCCGGCGCAGCCGGATGATCCTGATCACCCACGGCACCAACGGCGACGTGCTGCCCTTCCTCAAGCTCGCCACCGTGCTCCGCGAACGCGGCCACGACGTCACCCTGATCAGCCACGCCGTCTTCGGCGCCGCGGCGGCGGCGACGGGCGCGGAGTTCGTGCCGCTGGACACCGAGGCGGAGTACACCCGCTACCTCGACGACGCCCGCGACGTGCTGCTCGCCCGGCAGGGCAACCCGAGCCCGCCGGACCTGCTCGCCCACTACGAGCGGACCGGGTGGTTCGAGCACATCCGCTTCGCGATCCGGGCCGCCGCCGACCGCTTCGAGAAGGGCGGCACCGTCATCGTCGGGCGGCACACCTCCGGGCTCGCCGCGCTGATCGCCGCGGAGTTCCTCGGCGCTCCGGCGGCCTGGGTGGCGCTCACCCCCGCCCAGCACCTGCTGCTGCCGATCACCGAATACCTGCACCGCACGGCTCTGGCCGCCCCGCTCAACGCGCTGCGCGACGAGTTCGGCCTCGGCCCGGTCACCGACTGGTCGGCGTGGCTGCGCTCCGCCGACAGCCACCTCGGGCTCTGGCCGGAGTGGTTCGAGCGCTCCGGCACCGCCACCCCGGCCGAGGTGGTGCGGACCGGTTTCGTGCTCGCCGGTGACGCCGAGTCGGGGGCCTTCCCGGACGGGCTCGCCGAGCTGCTCGACGCCGAGCAGGCACCCGTACTCATCGCGGGCAGCAGCGGCACGATCCTGTTCGACGAGTTCTACGAGGCGGCGGTGCACGCGTGCCAGGTCGCCGGGCGGCAGGCGATCCTGGTCAGCCCGTTTCCGGAGCTGCTGCCCGAGCGGTTGCCCGACGGCGTGCACTGGTTCTCGCGCCTGCCCTACCGAGAGGTGATGCCCCGGGTCGCGGCGGTGATCCACCACGGCGGCATCGGTACGCTCGGCCGCGCCCTCGTCTCCGGGGTGCCGCAGCTCGTCCTCGCGCACAGCTTCGACCAGCCCGACACGGGTGCCCGGCTGCGCCGGCTCGGGGTGGCCGAGTGGCTCCCGTCGACCCAGTGGGACCCGGCGCAGGCGGCGGTGCTCCTCAAGCAGCTGCTCGGCGACCCGGCGTACGCCCGGCGCGCGGCGCGGCTCGGCGCCACGATCGACGCCGACCGGTCCGCCCACCGGGTCGCCGCCGAACTCGAAGCCCTGCTCTGACCTCGCCCCACCCTCGTCACGTTTTGCAGCAAAACGTGGCATCTCGCTTCGCGAGGCCACGCTTTGCTGCAAAACGTGACCACACCTGGGAAGGCTCGATCATGACCGCCGCCGCGACCCGCGCCGCCGCGCTCTCCCCCCAGCGCCAGCAGCTCCTGGCGAAGCTGCTCGCCCAGCGGGCCGCCGCCACGGCGAACGGGCCGGTGCCTGTCCCGCGGACCGCCGACACCTATCCCCTCTCCTCGGGACAGCAGCGGCTGCTCTTCGCCGGCCTGCTCGACCCGGAGAGCACGGCGGTGAACACCTCGTTCGGACTGCGGCTGGTCGGCGCGCTGGAGCCCGCCGCACTGCGCCGGTCGGTGGCGGATCTCGTCGGGCGGCACGAGAGCCTGCGGACCACCTTCACCGAGGTGGACGGCGAGCCACGGCAGGTGGTCCACGAGACGTTCGACGTGCCGGTGCGGGAGCTGGACCTGCGCGGCGAGGACGATCCGGCGGCGGCCGCCCGGCTCGTCTCGGCGCAGGAGTCGGGGCGGGCGTTCGACCTCGCGACCGGGCCGCTGCTGCGGATCACCCTGTGCCGCATCACCGAACGCGAGCACGCGCTGCTCGTCGTCGCGCACCACATCATCATGGACGGGTGGTCCGTGGCGCTGGCGATCGGCGAGCTCGCCGCCGGTTACGCCAGGCGCCTGGGGGTGGCCGTCGCGCCGCCGGTGCCGGTCCCGGTGCAGCCGGTCGACTACGCCGTCTGGGAACGCCGGGAGCTGGGCGGGGAACGGTTCGACGGCGATCTGGCGTACTGGCGGGAGTCGCTCGCCGGACCCCGGCCGGTGCTGGAGCTGCCGCCCGCCTCGCTCTCGTCCACATCGGAGGGTGGGCGGCGCGGCGGCAAGCACACGTTCCGGGTGCCGCGGGCGGTGCTCGACCGGATCCCCGCCGAACCGGGCACGACGCTCTTCGTCACGCTGCTCACCGCGTTCAAGGCGGTGCTGCTGCGGCACACCGGCGAGCACGACCTCACCATCGGTACGGTGCTGGCGGGCCGCCACCGGGGCGAGATCGAACCGGTCATCGGCAACTTCGTCAACATGCTGGCCCTGCGTACCCGGCTCGACCCGGCCGAGGGCTTCCTCGCCGCCCAGCGCCGGGTCCGGGCGAGCGCGCTCGGCGGCCTGGCCCACCAGGAGGTGCCCTTCGAACGGGTGGTGCACCACCTCGCCGAGGCCCGCGACCCGCACCGGCACCCGCTCTTCCAGATCGCCTTGAACCTGCACAACTTCGCCGAGGAGCGGCGCGACTGGCCGGGCCTTTCCGAGTCGCCGTGGGCGCACGAGATCGACGATGTCCTGTACGACCTCGCCCTCGTCGCCACCCCGCATTCATCCCATGTCGAGCTGACCCTGCAGTACCGCACCGACCTCATCGACCCCGCGACCGTCGAACGCCTCGCCGGGCACCTCACCGCGCTGCTCGGCGCCGTCGCGGCCGACCCGTCGACCCCGCTCGCCGACCTGGACCTGATGGCGCCGGGCGAGCGCGACGAACTGCTGGCCCTCGCCGCCGGACCAGCCCTGCCGCTGCCCGACGGGACCGTGCTGGACCTGGTGCACGCCACCGCCGCCGCCACGCCGTCGGCACCGGCCCTGGTCGGCGGCGAGCACCGCCTCACCTACGCCGAGCTGCGGGAGTCGGCCGACCGGCTCGCCGAGATCCTGCGGGCGCACGGCGTCGGCCGGGGCGACATCGTCGGGGTCGGGCTCGGCCGGGGCGCGGAGCTGGTCGCGTCGCTGCTGGCGATCTGGCAGACGGGTGCGGCCTACCTGCCGCTGGACCCCGCCTACCCGGCGGACCGGCTCGCCTACATGCTCGCCGACAGCGGCGCCCGCCTGCTCGTCACCGAGCCCGCCCACCACGCCCGCTTCCCCACCACCACCCCCACCCTGCTGCTCGACCCGACGCCGGACGCCGTGGCACCAGACGCCGTAGCACCGGTCGCCGCGGCACCGGTCGCAACCCCGAGATCGTCGCAACTCTTCAAGAGTTGGTCCTATATAGGACCAACTCTTGAAGAGTTGCGGCGGTCTTGGGGGGCGGGTGGGGCCGGGGCGGGAGACCTCGCCTACCTGATCTATACGTCGGGGTCGACGGGGCGGCCGAAGGGCGTCATGGTGGAGCACCGGGCGTTCGGCAACTTCATCGCGGCGATGCGGGAACGGCTGGCCGCGGGCCCGGACGACGTCTGGCTGGCGCAGACCTCGCTCTCCTTCGACATCTCCACATTGGAGCTCTTCCTGCCGCTGGTCCTCGGCGGCACCGTGGTGGTCGCCGGTGACCACGCGGGCCGCGACGGCGAGGAGCTGCTCGCCCTGATCCGGCGCGAGCGCGTCACCCACGTCCAGGCCACGCCGTCGGGCTGGCGGTTGCTGCTCGCCGCCGGCTTCGCCGAACCGCGGATCACCGCGCTCGTCGGCGGCGAGGCGCTGCCGGTCCCGCTCGCGGCCGAGCTCGCCGCGCGCTCGCACACCCTCATCAACGTCTACGGCCCGACGGAGACCACGGTGTGGTCCACGGCTGCCGGCGTCCCCGCCGGGGCACAGCGCGTCGGCATCGGCGGCCCGATCGCCAACACCTGGGTCTACGTCCTCGACGAGCACCTCCGCACCGTCCCCTATGGACTCGCCGGGGAGCTCTTCATCGGCGGCGACGGCGTCGCCCGGGGCTACCACGACCGGCCTGGACTCACCGCCGACCGGTTCCGCCCGGACCCGTTCCGGGGCGGCGGGCACCGGATCTACGCCACCGGCGACCGCGTCCGCTGGGACGCCACCGGGGAGCTGGAGTTCATCGGGCGCGTCGACAACCAGATCAAGCTGCGCGGCCACCGCATCGAGCTGGGCGAGATCGAGGCGGCCCTCACCGCCCACCCCGCCGTCTCGGTCGCCGCCGTCGTGGTCCGCCCGGACCGGGCGGGCGAGCCTGCCCTCGTCGCCTACACGGTCGACACCGGCGTGAACTCGGGCGAACTGCGGGCGTTCCTCGGTTCGTCGCTGCCGCCGCACCTCATCCCGGCGGCGTTCGTGGCGCTGCCGCGGCTGCCGCTCACCCCCAACGGCAAGCTCGACCGGGCCGCGCTGCCCGCACCGGAGTTCGCCGCCGCCGAGCAGCGCGAACGCGTCGCGCCCCGGTCCACCGCCGAGGAGCTCGTCGCCACCGCCTGGGCCGAGGTGCTCGGCGTGGACGACCTCGGTGTCGGCGACGATTTCTTCGAGCGCGGCGGCCACTCGCTGCTCGCCGCCCGGGTCCTCGCCCGGCTCCGCGCCGCGACCGGGGTCGACCTGCCGATGCGGGACCTCTTCGCCCATCCCACCCTGGAGGGGCTCGCCGCAGCGCTCACCGCCGCCCGTGACGAGCAGACCGGCGCCGAGGCCGACACGTGGCAGCCCGACCCGGCCGCGCCGCCCGTGCTCTCCTTCGGGCAGGAGCGGCTGTGGTTCATGGACCAGTTCGCGCCGGGTACGGCCGCCTACACGATCGCGGCCGGCGTGCGGCTGCGCGGACCGCTCGACGAGTCGGCGCTGCGTGCGGCGTTGACCGCCCTGGTGCGGCGGCACGAACCGCTGCGGTCCCGGTTCCCCGTCGACGCCGACGGGATGCCGACGGTCGTCGTCGAACCGGACGGGGAGCTGGCGCTCGCGACCGCCTCGGTGACGCACCTGCCCGCCGACGAGCGGGAGACCGCTGCGCAGAGCCTCTTCACCCGCACCACGGCGACGCCGTTCGACCTCGCCGCCGGGCCGGTCGCGCGGGCGCTGCTCGTGGCGCTCGACACCGACGACCACGTGCTGCTGCTCGCGGTGCACCACATCGCCAGCGACGGCTGGTCCACCGGCATCCTGCTCGACGAGCTGAACCGGCTCTACGCGGCGGCCGTCGCGGGCGAGGGCTCACCCCTGCAACCCCTCCCCGCCCGGTACGCCGACTACGCCGCCTGGCAGCGCGAGAAGCTGACCGGACCCGCACTCGCCGGGCAGGTGGAGTACTGGCGGGAGCGGCTGGACGGCGTACCCCCGCTGGATCTGGCGACCGATCGGCCGCGACCGGCCGAGCAGACGTTTCCCGGCGCGATGCGGCACTTCGTCCTCGACCGCGACCTGACCGACCGGCTGCACCTGCTGGGGCGCGGCCAGGGGGCGACGCTCTACATGACCCTGCTCGCGGGCTTTCAGGCGCTGCTGCAGCGGTATACCGGGCAGGTCGACTTCGCGATCGGCTCGCCGGTCGCGGGCCGGTCGCGACCGGAGTGGGAGGGGCTCGCCGGGCTCTTCATCAACATGCTGACGCTGCGCGCCGACCTCGACGGCGAGCCGAGCTTCACCGAGCTGCTGCGCCGGTGCCGCGAGACGGCGCTCGCCGCCTACGCCCACGGCGACCTGCCCTTCGAGGTGCTGGTCAAGGAACTCCAGGTGACCCGCGACGTGAGCCGGTCGCCACTGTTCCAGGCCGTTTTCGCCCTGCACAACTACGGCGCCGGCACGAGGAGTGCAGGGAGCGCAGCGACCGGAGCCCCGCAGGGCGCGCAGGAAACAGCCGTCGGATCCGGGCACGGCAGTGCCGGACCGCTGACCGTGACCCCGTTCGGCGGGGGCGAGACCAGCTTCATCCGCTATGACCTGGGGCTCTACTTCACCGAGCGGCCGGGCGGCATCGACGGGTCGCTCGCCTACAACACCGACCTCTTCGACGCTGCCACGATCGACGGCATGGTCGAGCACCTGCTGGTCCTGCTGCGCGCCATCGTCGCGGAGCCCGACCGCCCCGTGCTCGACCTGCCGCTGCTCGACGCGACGGCCGCCGCGGCGATGATCGAGGGGCACAACACCGTCGCGCCCGTGACGCCACCGGTGGCCGCGCTGCACCACATCATCGCCGCGCACGTCGCCGCGACCCCGGACGCACCGGCGGTGCTCGACGGCGACACCGTGCTCACCTACGCCGAGCTGGACCGCCGTGCCAACCAGCTCGCGCACCACCTGCGGCGGCACGGGGTCGGCCGGGACACCCCGGTCGGGATCTGCCTGCCGCAGCACGCCGACGTGGCGGTGGCGATGCTCGGCGTCCTCAAGGCGGGCGGCGGGTACCTGCCCCTCGACGCCGAACAGCCGCCGGGGCGCCTCGCCGACATGCTGCACGATGCGGGCGCGGTCCTGGTGCTCACCGAATCGGAGGTGTCGGCGCAGGTGTCCGACGCGGGCGTTCCGCTGCTCCAGCTCGACACCGCGCGATCCGCGATCGACGCCGAGTCCACACAGGACCCCGGTGTCGAGATCCATCCGCAGCAGCTCGCCTACGTCATCTTCACCTCCGGGTCGACCGGTCGGCCCAAGGGCGTCGGCGTCGCGCACCGGCAGGTCCTCCACTACCTCGCCGGGGTCCGCGAGCGCTTCGCCGTCGTGCCCGGGTCGGCGTTCGGGCTGATCCAGTCGCTCGCCTTCGACTTCGGCATCACCGTCTTCTACCTGTCGCTGCTCACCGGCGGCAGCCTGCGCCTGCTGCCCAAGCGCTCCGGCGGGACGGAGCTGGCGGAGCTCTTCGCGGCGCACCCGATCGACTACCTGAAGCTGACCCCGTCGCACCTCGCCGCGCTCGCGGGCGAGGTCGACGACGTGGCCGCGATCCTGCCCCGCAGGCTGCTCATCCTCGGCGGCGAGGCGTCCAGCCTCACCTGGGCGCGGGCGCTGGCACAGGCCGGGACCTGCGGTGTCGTCAACCACTACGGGCCCACCGAGACGACGGTCGGCGTCACCACCTTCCGCGTGGATCCCGACGTGACCGCGCCCGCCGTGCTCACCCCGATCGGGCGGCCGCTGCCGCACGCCCGGGTCTACATCCTCGACGAGCAGCTGCGGCCCGTCCCGTCGGGCGTCGTCGGCGAGGTCTACCTCGGCGGGGACCGGCTCGCCCGGGGCTACCTGGGCCGGGGCGGGCTCACCGCCGACCGGTTCCTGCCCGACCCGTTCACCGCCGACGGGTCCCGGATGTACCGCACCGGCGACCAGGGCCGCTGGCTCGCGAGCGGCGATGTCGAATTCCTCGGCCGCCGCGACCAGCAGGTGAAGGTACGCGGCTACCGCGTCGAGCTCGGCGAGATCGAGACCGCCCTGCTGGGCTGCGGCGGGGTGAGCCAGGCGGTCGTGGACGCCCGGGGACCGCTGGGCGCCACCCGGCTCGTCGCCTACCTCGTCGCCGAGCCCGGCACCGCCCCCCGGACCTCGGCCGAGCTACGGCTGGAGCTCGGCGCCGGACTCCCCGACTACATGATCCCGTCGTTCTTCGTCTGGCTGGACGCGCTGCCGCTCAAGGCGCACGGCAAGGTCGACCGGGGCCGCCTGCCGGAGCCCGACCGCGAGGTCGCCGAGGGCGAGTACGTGGCGCCGCGGACCGAGCTGGAGACGCTGATCGCCGCCGTCTTCGCCGAGGTCCTGGAGCGGGAGCGGGTCGGCGCATACGACGACTTCTTCGACAGCGGCGGCCACTCGCTGCTCGCCATCGGCGTCGTCGCCCGGCTGCGGCGGCGCCTGCCCGACGGGTCCCGAGCGGTCAGCGTGATGGACCTCTTCAAGTGGCCCACCGCCGCCGGTCTCGCCGCCCTCGTCGGCTCCGGCGACACCACGCCCCGGCAACTGCTGCACGAGCTGACCCCGGCGGGCACCGGGACGGCCGTGTCGACGGTGGTCTGCGTACCCTACGGCGGCGGCAGCGCCGTGGTGTTCCAGCCGCTCGCCGACGCCCTGCCCGCGGGGCACCGGCTGCTGTCGGTCGCGGTGCCGGGGCACGACATCGGGCTCGCCGAGGAGCACCAGCCGCTCGGCGAGGTGGCGGCGCGGTGCGTCGAGGAGATCCTGGAGCGGGTCGCCGGGCCACTGGTCCTCTATGGACACTGCGGTCCGGGTGGTGCGCTCACCGTCGAGCTGGCACAGCGGTTGGAGCGGGCCGGGCGGGTGGTGGACGCCGTCTACCTGGGCGGGGTGTTCCCGTTCGCCGTACCCGACGGGAAGATCCTGGGACCCCTGGCCCGGCTGACGCGGCTGGAACGCTTCCGCAACGACCGCGTGCACGCCAACTGGCTGCGCGTGCTCGGCGCGGACCTGGACGGCCTCGACGAGCAGCAGGTGCAGTTCCTGGTCCGGACCATGCGCACCGACGCGCAGCTCGCCGAGAGCTACTTCACCGAGCTGCTGCACAGCGGTGCGGCACCGATCCAGGCACCGATCATCTCCGTCGTCGGCGAGCGCGACCCGAGCACCGAGTTCTACGCCGAGCGCTTCGCCGAGTGGGGCTTCCTCACCACCGCGCCGACCGCCGTCGTCGTGCTGGACGAGGCCGGGCACTACTTCCTGCGCTACCGGGCCGAGGAGCTCGCCGAGATCGTCACCGGCACCCATACCGCCCTCGCCGACGGCACGGCGCAGCCGGTCGAGCGCGACGACGCGGCGAGCTGGTGGCTGCGGGCGGTGCACCAGCCCACAACCGAGGCGGAACCCCCGGCGGTCGCACCGAGCATGGGCCGCTTCCTCGCCGTCGCGATCGGGCAGCTCATCTCGATGACCGGCTCGGCGCTCACCGAGTTCGCCCTGCCGATCTGGATCTACCTGCAGACCGGGTCGCTGGTGCAGTTCGCGGTCTTCTTCGCCGTCGGCGTCGTACCCGGGCTGCTCGCGGCACCGATCGCCGGTGCCGTCGCCGACCGCTTCGACCGGCGCCGGGTCATGCTCGCCGCCGACGCCGCCGCCGGAACCGTCCAGCTCACCCTCGGTGTGCTCTTCTGGACCGGCGCCATCCAGGTGGGCCACGTCTACGTCCTGCTCGCGGTGCTCTCGGCGGTGCTGCCGTTCCAGCGGGTCGCCTACCAGGCGGCGGTGCCGCAGCTCGTGCCCAAGCGCTATCTCGGCCACGCCAACGGCATCAGCCAGGCCCTCAACGGCGCCGGGCTGCTGATGGTGCCGCTCTTCGCGGCCGGGCTGCTCGCCGGGATCGGCCTCGGCGGCATCCTGCTCATCGACGTGGTCAGCTACGCCGCCGCGATCACCCTGCTCGCCTTCGTCACCTTCCCGAAGACCCTCGGCTCGACGCGGCGCGAGACGTTCCGGCAGGAGATCGTCGGCGGGTTCCGCTACTCGGTCGGCCACCGGGGGATGCGGGCGATGGTGGTCTTCTTCGTCGTCTTCAACCTTTTCTTCTCCCCGCTCTCCAACCTCATCGCGCCGCTGGTGCTCGGCTTCGGCACCCTCGCCCAGGTCGCGCAGGTCAGCACGGCCGGTGCGGTCGGGGTCGTCGGCGGCGGGCTGCTGATGACGATCTGGGGCGGGCCGCAGCGGCGCCGGATGACCGGCATGCTCGTCATGACCGGGCTGCTCGGCATCGCCTGCGCCGTCCCGGGCCTCTACCCCTCGGTCGCCGTCGTCGCGGCGGGCACCTTCGCGATGACCTTCTGCCTCACCGTCGTCAATGGCATCTACACCACGATCGTGCAGGTCAAGGTGGAGCAGCGTTACCACGCCCGGGTCTTCGCGCTCAACATGATGGTCGCCTGGTCGACCCTGCCGATCGGCATCGCCGTCGTCGGGCCCTTCGCCGTGGCGTGGTTCGACGCGCTGATGGCACCGGGCGGTGCGCTCGCGGGCAGCGTCGGCGCGGTGATCGGCACCGGACCGGGACGCGGGATCGCGCTGCTCTACGTCGCCTTCGCCCTCGTCATCGGCCTGCTGGCCGTGGTTTCGCTGCGGGTGCCGGTGCTCGCCCGCTTCGACGAGAACGTCCCCGACGCCATCCCCGACGACGCGGTCGGGCTCGATGCCGTACGCCAACGCCTGCAGACCGGAGGAGACCATGCCCGCTGACGCCTTCGTGGTGGTGCGCAACGACGAGGACCAGCTCTCGATCTGGGCGGCCGGTGCCGACCTGCCCGGCGGGTGGCTCCCCGAGGGGACGAGCGGCACCCGGCAGGAGTGCCTGGACCACATCGACCTGGTCTGGACCGACCTGCGCCCGCGCAGCCTGCGGGAGGCGTCCTAGCGCATCGATGCCCGTGTGCCTGCACGCGACCCGCTGACCGGCAATCTAGTCTGATCACATGGATCGGCTCGATTACAGCCTCACCTACCCGCCCGGCCGGGACCGCAGCCGCCCCGACGGCGTCCTGGTCGAGGAGTTCGCGCTCCGCGACGACTTCACCGCGGCCGGGCTGGACAGTGCGGTGTGGACGGTGGATGAGCGGGAGTGGCTGCCCGGCGGCTGGCTCAGCCGGGCCCTGCGCTCCGACCCGGCCGTGCGCACTCTCGTCGTGCCGGTCCGGCGAGACGCCGCCGATGACGCGTTCCAGCAGCTCACCGGCTCTCCCCTGCCGGACGAGGCGGCGCTGCGCGGCCACTTCGGCGAGCGCGAGCCGCTGCCCGGCGGCGAGCCGCTGCGGTGGGGGCCGGAGAGCGACGAGCGCGTCTACCGCATCCTCTTCGCCAACCACCTCGGTCAGAGCAACCTCGCCGCGCTCCAGGCCGAGTGGGGTCTGGAGCCGGTCGAGGACCCCCGCCTCGCGGGCCGGGCCCGGGTCACCGTCGCCGACCACGCGGTGGAGTGGGCCCTGCGCAGCATCGGCCCCGGCATCGCGTGGTGCATCGACGCGACCGTCCGCCTGGGGCACGCGCCGTCCGGCGCGATCGGCGACCTGCTGCACGATCTCCGCCAGGGGGTACGCCGCCACGGCCTCATCCCCGTCACCATCGAGCGCTTCACCTGACCCGCGACACCCGTCTATTCATCGATTGTTTGCCGCGACTTCACCCGCTCGGGGTTCGCGACCGCCGATGACGGCGCACCATCGGCGCGTGACCGGTTCCCACTTCGTGATCTGCGGCTTCGACGGTCTGGCCCTGCGCCTGACCGAGCAGCTCACCGGCCGATACGCCACGGACGTGGTGGTGCTGATGACGGCCGAGCAGCAGCAGGCGGCGCGGGGCTTCGACGGGCTCGCCCGGGTGCGGATCGCCGTCGTCGACCGGCTCGACGCCCGGACGCTGAGCGCGGCCGGGCTCGACGACGCCGCCGGGCTCGCCCTGACGATGCAGGACGACGTCGGCAACATCCACCTGGCGCTGCAGGCCCGGGAGGCGGCACCCCGGCTGCGCCTGGTCGTGCGGATGTACAACACCAGCCTCGCGCACAGCATCGAGCCGCTGCTCGGCAACTGCAAGGTGCTCTCCGACGCCGAGATCGCCGCACCCGCGCTCGTCGCCTCGGCGCTGCGCGAGGTCGCGGCGAACCCCGTCGTCGTCGCCAAGCGCACCCTGATCGTCGCCCGCCGCGACGACGTGCCACCCGAGCACGTCGTCTGCACCCTCGCCGACACGACCGCCGCCGGTGGCACCGAGGTCCTGCCCGCCGGCGGCGACCTGGTCCTCGCCGACCATCGGCCCGGCCTCGCCGCCGCCCCCGTCCCCGGCGCCCCGCGGCGGCGGCGCAAGCCGTGGGCGGGCGTGATCGGCACCTTCGTCGCCACGATCTTCTCCCGCAAGGCCCGGATCGCCGTCACCGTCGTGCTCGGCCTCATCGCCGCCGCCGGGACGGCCCTCGGCATCAGCCTCAGGCTGAGCCCGGCCGGGACCTTCTACCAGGTGATGACCGTGGTGCTCGGCGGGCCGCAGGCGACGACGACATACACCCACTGGCAGAAGACGCTGCAGCTCGTGCTCGGCGCGGCCGGTCTCGCCCTGCTGCCGCTGATCACGGCGCTCGTCGTCGAGGGGATCGTCCGGGCCCGGCTCGCCGTCGCCCAGGTACGCCTGCGGCAGCCCCAGTCCGACCACATCGTCGTCGTCGGGCTCGGCGGCGTCGGCACCCGCGTCCTGCGCCTGCTGCACGACCGGGGCCTGAAGATGGTGGCGATCGCCCGGGACGAGCAGGACCGGGGCGTGCAGCTGGCCCGGGAGCTCGCGATCCCGCTCGTCATCGGCGATCCGAGCCGGGAGACGACGCTGCGGACGGCCGGGGTCGACCGGTGCCGGGCACTGATGGCGATCACCAGCGCCGACGCGTCCAATCTGGAGACCGCGCTGCACGGCCGCAACCTCCAGCCCCGGCTGCACGTGGTGCTGCGGGTCTTCGACGGGGACCTGGCGCGGCACGTCCGGCGTACCTTCGACCTGCCCTATTCCCGCAGCGTCTCCTACCTGGCGGCGCCGGCCTTCGCCGAGGCGCTGATGGGCCGCGAGGTGATCGGCACCATCTCCGTCGAGCGCCGTGTGCTGCTCATCGCCGAGGTGCGGATCCGGGCGGGTTCGGCCCTGGACGGTGCCCGGATCGCCGACGCCGACGAGCCGGGACACCTCCGGGTGATCGCGCTCGCCGAGTTCGGGGAGCCCCGGCCGCTCTGGAAGCCGTCGCCGGAGCGGCGGCTGCGGGAGGGGGATCGGCTGACGATCGTCGGCACGCGTGACGGCGTGAGTCATCTCATGCGCCAGGCGACCGAACGTAACGATTCCTAACTCGACGGTGCGGTTACCGGCGACATGTGCCGCGGCACCGCTCTATTGTTTCGAGTGTGTTTACATTCGCCACCCGCTCGCGCCGCACGCCGGACATCGGACCGGCTGATCACGGGTGCGCGCGGTGAGGCCCCAGCTCTATGTCTGCTGCCCGCGCTGCTCGCTGGTCGGGCCGCCGGAGCGGCTCGACTACACGATCGGGGTCCTCGGCGAGAACGTCGACTGGGACCAGCCGGTCGCCTGGCAGTGCGCCCAGTGCGGCCACGAGGCCGACATCACCGAGGGCGACGTGCTGCCCGAGGAGAGCAGCTGCGCGTGCGGGACCTGCGGCCGGGCGGTCGAGTGCCCGGCTGACGCGATCCGGGTCACGTGCATGGGCTGCGGCTCGACCGGGCCCGGACCGGCCGCCGCCGATCCCGAGGTCGCGGCCCACCTGCGGGCCGTCGTGGGCCTGCACGCCATCGAGCTCCGGGTACGCGCGGCGCTGCCGGACCCGCACCCGTAGATGACACCTTTGTCATCTGATCTCCCCGTCATTGATGCGGGGCGCGCCGCCTCATAGCCTCGAAGGCAGCGGACCACCGCGGCCTCCTCCAGGGCCACCGATGGCTGCCGCGCCGGGATCGGGTGACCCGGCGCGGCTGCCGTCGGCTCGCCAGCCCTCAGGCTGTCGGCATGTAGAGGCAGGTGTATTCGGACCAGCTCGAGTAGCCCGCCGCGTTGATGGCGATGATGTGGAAGCACGTCCACAGGCCCGGAGTCAGGCCGTTCCAGTCGTGCCAGGGGTGGTTGCCCGGCTCCGAGTGCGTCTCCACGGTGGTGTCGATCCAGAAGCGGTCCGCGGTGCCCGAGTTGTCCTGCCAGGTGATGTGGACGCTCGTGGGGCTGGTCGCCGTGACGACCGGCTTGCCCGGGGTGGCCGGCGGTTGCGGCGGCGTGCCGGCCGCGGGGGTCGCCGCGCAGCGCGGAAGGCTGCGCGGTGAGGAGCCGCTGCCGTTGACGGACTCCACCGTGAAGCAGTGGGTCGTGCCGGGGGTGAGGTTGACGAACGGCACGGCGAGAATCCCGCCGCCGGCCGACTGCACCGTCGATCCCGACCGGATGAGGAAGCCGCTCTCATTGAAGGAGCGGTCGGCCCAGGACACCATGACCGACGTCGGGCTGGTGGCCCAGACCTGCAGGTCCCCGGGGGCTATCGGAGGCACCGCCACGCAGGCGTTGGTGATGTAGCCGTTGCGGGCCGGCCGCGCGTTGCCGTAGTCGTCGTAGAGACCGAAGCGCTTGTCGGCGAACCCGAAGTCGGTCAGGGTGAAGAAGGTGGCGGCGGGGATCTCGGACTTGTGCTGGGCGATCCTGCTGAACGCGTCGATCAGCCACTGGCACTGCAGCGGCTCGTTCATGCCGCCGTCGCCGACGGCCCAGCCGAACTCGGTGAGGTAGAACGTCGCCTTGACATCGAAGTCCAGCAGGTCGTCGTAGAGATCGAGGAGGAAGGTCTCCATGTCGACCGGGCTCAGGTAGGGATGCATGCCCAGGCCGTCGATCGCCTCGGCGAGCGAGGCGTAGTGCCCGATGCCGTTGACCCCCATGCGCGTGTCCACGTCGAGCAGGTAGGCGAGGACCGCGTGGATCGTGTCCGGGCTCGCGAGCAGCCCGCCGGAGATGACCTTGTCGATGTTGCCCGGCCGGTTGCAGGAGTCCACGGCGAAGGACGCCGCTTCCAGCAGGTCGCCGTAGGCCTGGGCGGTGATGCCCGCCTCGACGCCGGGCGGCATGTTGGGCTCGTTCCAGACCTCCCAGACGTCCACCTCGAGATACCTCGCGTCGCACGCGGCCGCGTAGATCTGGTCGCCGTAGCGCTGGGGCGAGACCCCGACCGTCCCGCCCCACACGAAGTCGTGGCTGAGCAGGCCGATGATCTGGATCTGCGGCGCCGCCGCCCGGATCGCGGCGAACAGCTGCTGGTATGCGGTGGCGAGCGTGGCGCAGTAGGGCTTGGCGTGGTCGCTGTAGTCGCCGCCTGCCCCGCGCAGGTCGATCCGGACCCAGGACGTCTTCGCGAGCACACCCGGGTCGGCGAGGAACCGGATCGTCGCCGGGTTGCGGCTGCAGTTCTCCACGTTGAGCGCCTGACCGAACTGGATGCCCTTCTGAACCGGCGCCGCGGCCTCGGCCGGTGCCGGACCGACCGCGACGGCGAGGGGCACGAGCAGCGCGACGACGGCGAGCCGACGCAGCGCGGGGCGCCATCTGCCGCGTCGCACGCGATCCATCAGGGGGGTACGCGATGGCATGGGGTGATCCTCTCGCCGGGGACCGGACGGCTCGCCCGGTCGTCCCCCTGTGATATCGAGCCGGATCATCGCGAACAACCCGCAAATCTGCACCGGATGGCGGGCGGGTGCGGCAGGGGTGACTGCCGCACCCGCCCCGTTCGGAGCTACTGCTTCAGGAAGGTCTGCGCGGCGGAGCCGTTGCAGTCCCAGATCTGCAGCCGGGTGCCGTTGGCGGTGCCGCCGCTGGGCGAGTCGACGCAGCGGCCGGACTGCGGGTTGCGCAGCGAGCCGTTCGGCTGCGGCAGCCACTGCTGCGCTCCGCTGCCGTTGCAGTCCCACAGTTGCAGCACGGCGCCGTTGGCGGTGCCGTTGTTGGTGATGTCGAGGCACCGGGCCAGCGACCGCAGCGTCGAACCGTTCCAGGTCCAGCGCTGGTCCTGCGAGGTGGTCTGGCAGTCCCAGAGCTGCACGGCCGCGCCGTTGCCACCGGTGTCGTCGGCGGCGACATCGACGCACTTGCCGCCGGGGCCGATGATCGGCGTGGCAGCGGTCGCGCCGCCGCCGACCCGGAAGAGCTGCGCGGCGGAGCCGTTGCAGTCCCAGATCTGCAGCCGGGTGCCGTTGCCGGTGGCGCCGTTGGGCGAGTCGAGGCAGCGGCCGGACTGCGGATTGCGCAGCGTGCCGTTGGCCTGCGGCACCCACTGCTGCGCGCCGCCGCCGTTGCAGTCCCACAGGTGCAGCAGGGACCCGTTGGCGGTGCCGTTGTTGGAGACGTCGAGGCAGCGGCCCAGCGTGGTCAGGGCGGTGCCGTTCCACGTCCAGCGCTGGTCGACGGCGAAGCCCTGGCAGTCCCAGAGCTGCACGGCCGTACCGTTGACGCCCACGTCGTCGCCGGCCACGTCGACGCACTTGCCGCCGGGGCCGTTGATCGGCTGGCCGGTCACCGGCGGCGGTCCGGTGTTGAGCGCCTTGGACGCCGCGATGATCTGCTGGTTCGCCGCCCGGACCCGGGCACCGTCGTACTTCAGCACCTGCCGGTCATAGGTCCAGAACCCGTTGACCTCGCCCTCCACGTCGAACGGCTCGGTGTAGACCAGCGCGCTGAGGCCCCGGGTGTACATCAGGTTCGTCGAGGAGGTGATCAACCCGACGAACCGGTCGGTGATCGACTGCATCGAGGTGTGCAGCTCGTAGACGAAGAAGTTGCCGTTCGGGCTGTACTCGTGCCCGGGGGTGCGCAGGCCCAGCCCGCCGTACTCCCCCAGCATCGCCACGCGGGTGCCGGTCGGGGTCGGTGAGTCGGGGCCGACGTAGGCGTGCCAGTCCTGGATGTCCCCGGCGTTCGGGTCGCCCTTGGAGTTGCAGCAGTTGTAGCCGCTGTGCGGGTTGACCAGCCGGGTCGGGTCCTGGGCCTTGACGTTGTTGGCTATCCGGGTGGTGTCGGCGAGGTTCCACTCGCCCCAGCCCTCGTTGAAGGGGACGTAGACGACGACCGACGGCGCCGACCGGTGCTCGTCGACGATCTCGCGCAGCTCGGTCTCGAACTGCGCGTGGTCCGCGGCGGTGCCGGGCACCCCGTGCATCGCCGGCATGTCCTGCCAGACCAGCAGTCCGAGCCGGTCCGCGTGGTAGAACCAGCGCTGCGGCTCCACCTTGATGTGCTTGCGGACCATGTTGAAGCCGAGGTCCTTGATCTTCTGCAGGTCGCTGGCGAGCGCGGCGTCGGTCGGCGCGGTGTAGAGGCCGTCGGGCCAGAACCCCTGGTCGAGTACGCCGTTGTGCATCAGGAACTGCCCGTTGAGCGTCGGCATCAACCGGCCGTTGACGATGGCCTTGCCGACCTCGCGCATCCCGAAGTAGTGCATCGTCTGGTCGACCGTGGTGTTGGCCGCGTTGCGCAGCGAGATCCGCAGGTTGTAGAGGAACGGGTCGTCCGGCGTCCACCGCCGCGCGCTCGGCACCGGCACGCTGAAGTCGGTGAAGGCGCCGGTCGCCGTACCCACGACGGTGGTGCCGTTCAACGCCTCCGCGAGCACCGAGTGGCCGGTGACGTCGCCGCGGGTGAAGACCCGGACCCGCAGGGTGTTGTTGCTGAGGTTGGGGTAGAAGTCGACGCTGTAGATCGACGAGGTCGGCGTCGGCTCCATCCAGACCGTCTGCCAGATGCCCGACGACGGCGTGTACATGATGCCGCCGGGGTTGCGGACCTGCTTGCCCCGGGCCGGATTGGCGCCGTTGACGCCGGAGTCGGACGGGTCGAAGGCCCGCACGATCAGCTCGTTGGTGCCGCCGTTGAGCTGCGGGGTGATGTCGAACTCGAAGCGGTCGTAGCCGCCGGTGTGGCCCCCGACCTGCACGCCGTTGACCCAGACCGTCGCCTGCCAGTCCACGGCGCCGAAGTGCAGCTGCACCCGACGTCCGCTCCAGGCGGCCGGCACCGTGAACGTACGCCGGTAGAACAGGTAGTAGCGGTTGTCGTTGGCGGGGCGCTTGATCCCCGACAGCGCCGACTCCACCGGGAACGGCACGTTGACCCGCTCCGGCAGCGTCTGACCGAAGACCGGGTTGTCGTTGGTCGTCGACTGGCGGAGCTGCCACTCGCCGTTGAGGTTCTGCCAGTCCGGCCGGGTCATCTGCGGGCGGGGGTACTCCGGCAGGGGCGTGCCGTTGAGCGCCTGCGCGGTCCACGGC
This sequence comes from Allocatelliglobosispora scoriae, assembly GCF_014204945.1. Lineage (NCBI taxonomy): Bacteria > Bacillati > Actinomycetota > Actinomycetes > Micromonosporales > Micromonosporaceae > Allocatelliglobosispora > Allocatelliglobosispora scoriae. The sequence goes on along the minus strand of NZ_JACHMN010000003.1, from coordinate 2,223,619 downwards.
GTGGTCAGCGGGGACGGCTGAGCCGGGGCGGCGGTGGCGGGCGGTGCCCCGACGGTCACGCCGGTGGCGGCGAGGAGCAGGGTGAGGGCACCGACGAGGGTCGAGCGCACGAGGCGCCGTCGATGGCGATCTTGTCGCATGGGGATCTCCTTGGCAGGGGCGGGACGGGCTGCGAAAGAGCGGGGATCGGCGTGCCGGGTGGGGCGGCCAGGGCGGGCCGCGAGGTCCGGCGCGATGCTCTATAACGTTATTTGCCGCCGTTAATAGATACACGCGAAGATATGCCGATGTCAATAAGTAGAGGTGTGCCGGAATCGGGCAAGATCGTGCAGTTTCCCGGAAGGAGTCCCCTCGGAGTGGGCAGGTAGGGCTTGTTTCCGGGAAACAGCACGATCTTGCGGGCGAGCCCTTAGTCGTGGGGAGCCCAGTGGGTGGGGGCGTCCGGGCGGTGCCACGTCGCGCCGTCGGCGGTCACCGGCTCCCAGCCCTGCTGCTCCGGCACGGCCGGCCGGTGCGAGCCGCCCCGCCCCGCATCGTGCGAGGAGTCGGGCGAGGACGACCGCGACCGCACCGACACGAGCGCCGCCAGCGCCGTCGTCACCGGCACCGCCGCGATGAGACCGAGTGTCCCGACGATCGCCCGCACCAGCTCCGTCGCGATCATCGGGTTCGTCAGCACCTCCCCGCCCGGCGTGTCGCTGTCCGCGATCAGCAGCATCACCGGGAGCGACGCACCGGCGTACGCGAGGATGATGGTGTTGATCACCGACGCGATGTGGGCGCGCCCCACCCGGGCCGCGGCGCCGTAGAGATCGCGGAACCCGTAGTCCGGGTTCGCCCGCGCGAGCTCGGTCACCGTCATCGACTGGGTGACGGTGATGTCGTCGAGGACGCCGAGCGCCCCGATCAGGATCCCCGCGAGCAGCAGCCCCTGCATGTTGACGTTGGAGCTGAGCTGCAGATACATCGAGCTGTCGTCGGCGACACCGGTGAGGTGCACCGCGCTCACCGCGACGGCGGAGAGCACTCCGGTGAGCGCGAGCGCGATCAGCGTCCCCGCGACCGCCACCGAGGTGGTCGCCGAGAGCCCGTGGGTGAGGTAGAGGACCGTCAGCATGATCGCCGCCGCGCCGACGATCGCGACGAGCAGCGGCGGCTTCCCGGCGAGGATGGCCGGGACGATGAACCAGAGCAGGATGCCGAAGGTGATGCCGAGCCCGGCGAGCGCGGTGAGCCCGCGCAGCCTGCCGAACGCGACCACGGCCAGCGCGAACGCGATCCCGAGCACCCACAGCGGCGTCGACCGCTGATGGTCGGCGATCTGGTAGGGGTCGCCGAAGGTCGCGTCGGGGAGATACTGCAGGACCACGTCGTCGCCCGCGTGCACGATCGGCGCACCCGGCCCGGCGGGCAGGTCGACGTCGATCGTGGTCCCGGCGTCGGGTCCGTCGCCGAGCCGCACCGAGACGGTGCCGCAGGGTCCGAGCTCGATGCCGGGCTCCTCCTCGGGGACCTGCGGGCACGCCTGCTCCACGATGGCGAGGACGACCCCGTTGACCTGCTGGTATCCGTCGGTCGGTGCCTCGCGCTGCACCGGCGGCGGCCAGAGCCAGGCGAGGGCGGCGATCGTCAGCAGCACCGCCGGGATGAGCACGGCCAGGGTCACGCGCAGGCCGCGCCGCGACGGTTCGATCGGTGCGTGTGTGTGGCTGTGACCGGCGCCCATCAGCAGACCCTACCGGTCGGGCAGCGCGCCGAGCGAGGCGATCAGATCGGTCGCGGCGGCGGCGTCCGGCACCGCCTCGACCAGGCAGAGCTGCCGCCGCACGCCGGTCCGCGCGGCACTCTCGGCGAGCCGCTCGGCGACCTCGGCGGGCCGCCCCACCGGGTGGTGCCGCAGCATCGCCTCGACGTGCTCGCGCGGGTCGCGCGCCGTGCCGCCCGCGATCCGCACGGCCTCCCCCATCCCGGCCAGCCACGCGGGCAATGCCGCGCGCAGCTCGCGCTCCCCGGTCGCACGATCCTTCGCCGGGTACGCCACCCGCACCCGCGCGTGCCCGCCGCCGTCCGGATCGTGCCCTTCGGCTTCGGCGACCTCCCGCCACCGGCGCACCACCCCGGCGACCTCGTCGTCCCCGGCCTGCACCCCGAGCAGCAGCGGCAGTCCCCGCCGAGCCGCGAGCTCCGCCGACGCACCCGAGGTGACGGCGACCATGACCGGCACCCCCGGTACGTTCGGCACCACGGCGAGCGGCGGGAACCGGAAGAACTCGCCGTCCGCACCGACCGGCGAGACACCCGAGACCCGGCTCAGCAGTACGTCGAGGGCTTCGGCGAACCCGCGCTCGTAACGCTCCGCTCCCCCGCCGAGCAGCTCGGCCTCGATCCACGGCCCGCCCCGCGCCACCCCGAGCACGAACCGGTCCCCGCCGAGCGCCCGCAGCACCGACGCCTCCTCGGCGAGGGCGACCGGGTGCCGGGCGGAGAGCACGCAGGCGGCGGTCCCGATGGTGATCCGCGCGGTGGCGGCGAGCAGGTGCCCGGCGAGCAGCGTCGCCGACGGGCACTGTCCATAGGAGACGAAGTGGTGCTCGGCGAGCCAGACCCCGCCGAGCCCGGCCGCCTCGGCGGCGCGGGTGTGCGCCAGCGCGGCGGCCGGACCGAACCGGCTGGTCAGGAACGCGTCCAGGGGCACGCCCGGATCAGCGATCGGCGAGGTGCAGCGCCTGCGGTCCCAGCACGAAGCCGGGGTCGACCTGCTCGCTGAGGTCCTGCCCGGTCTTGGCGCTGGCCCAGGCGCTCGCGTTGCGCAGGTGGAATTCGACGCCCTGCCGGGTGTAGAGCTCCCAGTCCTTGACGCAGCCGTCGAGGGTGGCCCGGATCAGGTCGAGGGCGGCGGCGTTGGCGGGTTCGAGGTCGGCGATGGGCCGGGCGACGCCCCGCTCGGCGGCCTTGATGAAGTCGGACCGGCCGACCCAGGTGAGCAGGTCGTCGCCGACCTGCTCGCGGAGGAAGTCGACGTCGGAGGCGTCGTCGACCTTGTTGCCGACGACGTGGACCCGCACGCCGAAGTCGCGGGCGTAACCGATGTACTGCCGGTAGACGCTGACGCTTCTCACGGTGGGCTCGCAGACGAGGAAGGTCGCGTCGAAGCGGGTGAACAGGCCGGAGGCGAAGCTGTCGGCGCCGGCGGTCATGTCGACGACGACGTACTCGTCCGGCCCGTCGACGAGGTGGTTGAGGAGCAGCTCGACCGCGCCGACCTTGGAGTGGTAACAGGCGACGCCGAGGTCCTCGGTGGCGAAGGGCCCGGTGACGGCGAGCCGGACGCCGCCGACGTCGCGGACGAGCGCTTCGTAGATCGGATTGGGCCCGGCGACCGTGAGCAGTCGCGACCCGGTCCCGGCCGGGGTCGTCTTGACCATGGCGTCGGCGCTCGCGATACGCGGGTTCGCCCCCCGCAGGTACTCCTTGATCATGGGTAGCTGGTCGCCGAGGGCGGGCAGCATCACCGCCTCGTCCTCGGGTGCGCCGAGGGCTGCGGCGAGGTGCTGGTTGATGTCGGCGTCGATGGCGAGCAGTGGTGTGGTGCCGGGTCCGGCGGCGCCGATGCGCCGGGCCGTCAGGGCGGCGAGGGTCGTCTTGCCGCTGCCGCCCTTGCCGACGAATGCCATTTTCATAATGAACTTGATAGTCGTTTTCAGAACGAGAGTCCAGCGCGACGCGCCCGGCCCTCCCGACGCAGCTCGGCGGCGTGCGTGTGCAGCGCGGCCTCGACCTCGGCCTCGGTGCCGTCGGCGTCGATCACGGTGAATCCGGCGAACTCCGGCAGCGCACGATAGGAGGCGTCGAAGGCGCGCAGGTAGTCGAGCGGCTCGGTGTCGTAGCCCCGGGCCTCGATCCGGCGCTTGGCGCGGACCGGGTCCACGGCGAGGAAGCAGACGAGGTCGGGGGTGGGGAACAGCGCGTAGAAGAAGCGCGTCAGTCGGCGGCCGCGATCACCCCGGGCGGCCATGACGGCGAACTGGCAGTAGGTGTAGCGGTCCATCACCAGCGTCCGGCCGGTGAGGCGGGAGACGAGCAGCGCCCGGGCGATGGCGAGCCAGCGGACCGTCGCCTCGACGAACGCGAACAGGATGCGGCCGAGCAGGTCGATGCCGTCGGAGCGGCGCAGGCGGCGGGCGATCCGGTCCACCTTGAGCCGACCGCCGGGCGCCTTGAACGAGATCGCCGGGGTGCCGATCATCGTCAGCCAGGCGGCGAGCTCGCGGGCCTGGCTCGATTTGCCCGATCCGTCGATGCCGACCAAAGCAATGATCACGGGATGGGCCATGTCAGCGACGATAGCCGCGCTGTTCAACCCCGGCGAAATCCCGACGGGTGACGCGCCCGGTCACCGCCCCCGGTCGAAGGCCGTCAGGAACTCGACCAGATCGGCACTGAGCTGCTCCTTGTGCGTGTCGGTGAGGCCGTGCGGCGCGCCCGGATAGACCTTCAGCTCGGCACCCTTGATCCGCTCCGCCGAGGCCTTCCCGCCGACCTCGAAGGGCACCACCTGGTCGTCGTCGCCGTGCACGACGAGCGTCGGCACGTCGAAGGCGTCGAGGTCGGGCCGGAAGTCGGTGGCCGAGAAGGCGGTGATGCACTCCAGCGTGTTGCGGTGCCCGGCCTGCATGCCCTGGCTCCAGAACGAGTCGCGCATGCCCTGCGACGGCTTCGCGCCGGGCCGGTTGCCGCCGAAGAACGGCCCGTCGGCGAGGTCTCGATAGAGCTGCGAGCGGTCCGCGAGCGACCCGGCCCGAAGACCGTCGAAAACCTCGGCCGGTACGCCACCGGGGTTGTCCTCGGTCCGCAGCATGAACGGCGGCACCGACGACACCAGGACGGCCTGGGCCACCCGCTGCGTGCCGTGCCGCCCGATGTAGCGGGCCACCTCGCCGCCGCCGGTCGAGAAGCCGATCAGCGTCACGTCCCGCAGGTCCAGCGCCTCGATCAGCGCCGCCAGGTCGTCTGCGTAGGTGTCCATGTCGTTGCCGTCCCACGTCTGCGTGGAGCGCCCGTGCCCCCGCCGGTCGTGGGCGACGGCCCGGTAACCGGCGCTCGCGACCGCGAGCTGCTGCGCCTCCCAGGAGTCGGCGTTGAGCGGCCAGCCGTGGCTGAAGACGACCGGCCGGCCGCTCCCCCACTCCTTGTAGTGGATCTGCGCGCCGTCCGCTGCCGTGATGAACCCCATGATCGTTCCCTTCGCCGGGGGACACGGACGGTCCCGCCGGTTACCAGCCGATCATCAGTGGGCCGCCCGGGCACGGCGAATCCCCGAATCAGGTGCCCCGGACATCCCCGGCGGCCTCATCCCCGGCGCCCTCGCTCCCGGCGGCGGTCAGCACCCCGGCCAGGAAGCGGTCGACCACGGCCAGCTCGGCCTGGTCGAAGGCCCCGGCCACCTCGGCGATCCGGCCCATCAGCGGGCCGAAGAACGCCCAGCCCAGCTCCGTGGCGCTGGGCTCGACCGTGAGCAGCACCCGCCGCCGGTCGGCGGTGTCGCGGTCCCGCCGGACCAGCCCGAGGCGGGCCAGCCGGTCGACGAGGGCGGTCACCGACGCCGAGTTGAGCTGGAGCTGCTCGCCCAGCCAGCCCGGTGTCGCGGCGATGCCCTCGCGATCGGCGTCGAGCAGGCTGATGATCGCCCGCAGATCGGTGGTGTGCAGCCCCTGCGCCGCGGCGAACTCCGCCCCGCGCAGGTTGAGCGCGACCGTCACCCGCCGGAGCTGGTGAATCGTCCGCATGGTGCCCTCGTCGATCATCCGACTTCCCTCCGCCGCCGCAGGCGGTCTATTATCTCGATCATCAAGATAATAGACCATCAAGACACCTGGGGGAATGATGGACCCGTACCTCACCGCCTACGACGCCGTGCTGGCCCGCTGGCCGGTGCCGGTCGAGCGGATCGACCTGGCCGGCCGTTTCGGCACCACCCGCGTCAACGCCTGCGGCGACCCCGACGCGCCACCGCTCGTCCTGCTCCACGGCGGCGGGGCGACCTCCACCGTGTGGTTCGCGAATGTCGGAGCGCTCGCCGCCACCCACCGGGTCTACGCGATCGACCTGCTCACCGACGGCGGGCGCGGCAGCTACGACGGGGACAAGGTGACCGGCCTCGCCGACCTGATGGAGTGGCTCGGCGCCACGCTCGACGGCCTCGGCGTGCGGCAGACCGGTCTCGTCGGCCACTCCTACGGCGCCTGGATCGCGCTGCGGTTCGCCCTGCACTCGCCGCAGCGGGTCAGCGGACTCGCCCTGCTCGACCCGACGAAGTGCTTCTGCGGGCAGTCCGCCCGATACGCGCTGCGGGGCGCCCGGGCCCTGCTCGGCTCACCGGCGCGGATGCGGGAATTCCTCGCCTGGGAGGCCGGCGGACGCACCATCGACCCCGGCTGGCTGGAGGTGATGGCGGGGCGCCCGGGTGGGCGTACCGGTCTGGTGTGGCCGAAGCGGCCAGACCCTGCGGTGCTGCGCGCGCTGCCGACCCGTACCCTCGTGCTGCTCGCGGAGCGGTCCCGGCACCATGACGTCGCAGCGGCGGCACAGGGTGCGCGGCTGCTGCCGGACGTCGAGGTGGTCGTCATCCCCGGCGCCACCCACCACACCATGCCGACCGAGGACGCCGACGCCCTCAACGCGGAGCTGACCAGGTTCTTCGCCCCAGCCTGACTCCGCTGTGCAGCTCGCGCACGTTCCGGGAAATCACCCTTACCTGCGTGCAATGATCGCGTTCTTTCCCGGAAGTAGTCCCCTCGGAGCGTGTCGGAAGGGCTTACTTCCGGGAACGAGCACGATCTTGCGCGACGGCGGCGGCGACGGCGACGGCGGCAGCGACGGCGGCAGCGCGGTCAGCTGAGCTCGACGTAGCCGTCGGCCAGCTTCGCCGCGATGAGCTTCGCGGCGCGGGCGGCGGCCTTCGCCTCGTCGGTGAAGTTCTCCACGCGGACCGTACCGAGCGCCCCGGGCTTGCCGGAGCGGGTGGAGACCACCCCGAGCCCCGGGTCGGCGAAGATCGACCAGGCCCTGGCCGGTGTGCCGGGCACGCGGAGTTCGAAGGCACGCCGCTCCGCCTCCGGCCGCAGCGGCTGGCCGTAGCGGAGCTGCGCGGTGACCGGCGCGGTGGCGAGGACCGCCTCGACGAAGATGCCGAGGAAACGGGTCGCGAGCAGCCACGACAGGGATTTCTCCCACCAGAAGTCCTGCCGGGCGTCGGGGAGGTGGGCCATGACCCGGCCGTCATCGGCGGCGCGGTCGTCGAGGACCGTGACCGGGGTGCCGTCCGCGAGCTCGACCAGCACGTCGAGCCGGGCCAGCGCCGGTGCGGCGGCCGCCGCCGCGGCCGGGCGCAGCCCGTCGAGCCGCAGCCGGGCCCACTCCCGCAGCGCGGGCCGCCGCGTCGGCACCTCGGCCGGGCCGAGCAGCCGCATCCCGGCACCGCCGAGCGTCCAGGACGCTCCGCCGACCTCCCGCCAGAGCCCGGCGAGCGGCTCCGGCAGCGGATGCTCCCGCCCCGGCAGCGAACTACCGTCCAGCGCACCACCGGGCCGCGAACCGCCGTCCAGCGAGCCACCGGGCAGTGAACCACCGTCCAGCGCACCACCGGGCCGCGAACTACCGTCCAGCGCACCACCGGGCCGCGAACCATGCGGCCGCGGATCACCAGGCAGTGAACCATGCGGCCGCGAATCACCGGGCAGCGGATCACCGGGCAGTGAACCACCGGGCGGCGCGGCGTCGGAGACCGCGGGCTGGTCCACCGTGACCGCGAGTCCCGGCAGTTCCGGGGTGAAGCCGTGGCTGGTGAGATATTCGGCGATCTCGGTCAGGGCGCGGACGTGCCAGGCGGGGTCGCGGGAGTCGTCGCGGACCCGGTCCCGCAGCCACTCGGCGAGCATCATGTCCTCGGGCACCCGGATACGGGAGGTCCACTCCAGACAGCCGAGGCTGGCGTTGCGGTCGCGCATCGCGGTGAACTCGGCGTCCTGGTGTGCCGCGACCGCCTCGGCCTGCGTGGCGAAGGGCGGCGAGTCACGATCGATCCGCCGGTCGAAGAGCGTCAGGTAGGAGCGCCCGTCGGAGTTGTACCCGCCGTCCGGCAGCGGCGTGTAGTAGCTGCGCTGGACCGCGCCCCGGCCGGGGACATACCAGGGCGTGGTCTGGGCCATCCCGTCGGCGACGGCACTCGCGACGAGCCGGGCGAACGCGTCGGCCGCACCGGCCACCGCGGGGAAGACGAGGCCGAGCTGGGTTCCGGCGCTGTTGTCGCGGCCGAAGGTGACGGTGACCCGGTCGTCGAAGCGGATCACCTCGGTGAAGTGCTCTGCCTTCGCGTCCCAGCACAGCGCCCGCTCGCTGATGCCCGTGGTGCCCGCCAGGAATTCGGCCATCCGGCCGTGGCCGACCGGTCGCGGGGTGAAGGTCAACGGGGCGATCTCGAAGCCGTCGAAGCGGTGCAGGCCGCCGTCGGGGTCGAGGAACCACGCCTCGCCGCTCTGCCGGTCGTGCAGGACGCGGTGCGCCACCACGGCTCCGGCGATGACGCCGAGGTCCCGGTCGGAGATCGCGAGCCGGGGACGGTCGGCCCGGCGGTCGGCGGCGCCCCGGTCCAGGAGCTTGCGCCGTTTCGCGTCGGCGGCACCGGTGACGACGGCGAGCAGCAGCTTCGCGGTGGCGGGTTCGTCGAGGGGGTTGCTCCAGCTCGTCCCCCGGGCGTGGTTGTCGGGCTCCAGCGCCGGTTCGGCGATCGACTCGGCGAGCGCGTGACCGGCGCGGACGAGGTCGAACCGCTGCGCGGCGAGCGCCGCCTCGACGCCGACGACGAGGGCGTACTTGAAGAAGCGCCGGTCGACCACGGGCTCCGGCACGGGCCAGGTGACCAGTTCGGCGAGGAGCGTGACCTTGGGCGCGGCCTGCTTGACGAAGTCGGCGAGGGCGAAGGCGTAGCAGCCGGCGGCCTGCCCGTCGCGGCGTTCCCGCAGCCGGTCCAGCACCTGCGCCTCGGTCTCGGCGCCGAAGACCTCGCCGAACGCGTTGCCCATCCGCCAGTAGGAACGCCGCTCGGTGAAGAGCCGCTCGACCAGGGCCGCCCGCGCACCGGGGGTGCCGAGGCCGCGGACCGCCGCGTAGAGGTTGGCGACGACGTCCTCGATCAGCGTGTCCTCGTTCTGGCCGTGGTCGAGCACCCGGCCACCGCCCTTGACGCCGGCGGCGTAGCGGTCGGCGTACACCTCAAGGGCATTGATCAGGAAGGACTCGGCACCGGCGTGATGGAAGCGGTAGAGCTGGTGTCCCGCGGCGTTGCGCGCGTGGATGTTCGGGTGCGACAGCTTCGTGTCGATCATGGCTTGAGCGGCGCGGACCGCCTGCTCCGGCGCGAGCCGGGGCACGATGAAGGTCTCCCGGGTGAACGGGTTGAAGAGCTCGCTCCAGAGTGGATCGATGACCGAGCGGCCCGCGGGCAGCTCGGCGAGGCGCATCAGCGCGTCGAAGACGGCCGGTTCGTGGGCGACCGGGGCGAGGGCGTGCAGCAGCCGGTCGGACTGGTCCTCGGCGTTCATCGTGGCGAGGAAGTCGGCCTCGTCCGGCTCGGCTGCTGCGCCGAGCAGCCCGAGCAGCACCGCGACGTGCGGGTGCTCGGCGGAGTCGATGCCCGCGGCGAGCGAGTCGACGACGCTGCCGTGCTCGTCGTCGGGGAGCCGGGCCAGGCCGCGGGCGATCAGCTCGCCGCGGTCCGGATCGTCCGACGCGAGCACCTCGTGCACCGCCCAGCTCATCACCTCGGCCGGGTAGTCCTCCAGCCCCGACCGGAAGAGCACCCGCCGCGCGATGACCCGGCGCAGCTCGGGGTCGGTGACCTCGGCGCGGGCGGCGGGTTCGGCGGTGAGCCGCTGCAGCACGGCGGCGGAGGCCTCGGCAACCCGTGCGGCGGCCGTCAGCTCCGCCGGGGCTGTGAAGATCTCCCGTCCGGCGAGCTCCTGCGCGTGCAGGGCGAGCAGCAGGATCCGCCGGTGGTGCGGGTCGGCGGCGAGCAACGGCCGCACGGCGTCGGCGAGCGCGTCGCCGTCGCGCATCAGCGGGTGCAGCTGCCACAGGGTGTGCATCACCCACGGCCAGCTCTCGGTGCTCGCCGTGGAGTGCCGGGCGGTGTCGTCGGCGTGCGCGCTCGCGGCGGCGCCCGACCGCTCGTCGAGCGTCGCGAGCAGCACCGATCGTCCGAGCCCGACGGCGAGCCGTTCCCCGACCGCCCGGGCGTCGGCGTCGGCGAGGTCGCCGCCCGCGAGCCCGGCCCGGATCTGCTCCACCTTGACCAGCGGCAGCACCTCCGGCGCCATCTCCAGCGACGCCAGCGCCACCCCGGCCTGCTCCGTGGGGCCCTCGGCTCCCGCGTAGAGCACCGCGAGCGACCGCCGGGCCCGGAACCCGGGCACCACCGCCACGTCGCCCGCCGCCGGCAGGTCGCCGAAAACACCTCTAAAAGCCACCACGAGGGGTACGCCCACCCCGCCCACCTGCTGCGTCAGCCGGGACCGGAGCTCGACGCGACCGAGCATCGCGGTGTGCAGCAGCCAGTAGACCGCCAGGTGCGGATCGTCGGCGGTCAGCGGCAGCTCCGCCTCGAACGCCTTGACCTCGGCGGCGATCGTGGGGAAGACCGACCGCAGGTGCCCCATCGCGCTGCGGACCAGCTGGTCGTCGTCCTGCGTCACCCGGCCCTGCCGGTCGCGCATCGGCTGTGCCAGCAACCACACCAGCCACTGGTACCGCTCCGCCAGCTCCGATGTGGACGGCCCGACCGATTCGACACCGTTGCCGAGCCCGCCCTGGTAGGCGTCGCGCAGCTCGCTCTCGTCACCGCCCTGGCCCACCTCGTCGCGGAACGCGGTCCAGTCGGCGAGCGTGTCGAACCGGGCGTAGAGCTCGCGGGTCTCGTGGTCCTGCCACCAGATCCGCCCGTCGCCGCGCAGGTCGAGCAGCGTGTAGTTGTCGCCCTCGTCGTCGAGCACGACGAACCCGGCGAGTGTCTTGTCGATCGCCCCGAAGTAGGCGTAGTTGGTCGCGAGATGCGCCTCGACCAGGTCGTCCACGTCCGGCGTCGTGAGACCCTCGCTGACGGCGGCGGCCGTCTCGGCGGTGACGGTCAGGCCATAGAAGCGGCTCAGCACAACGGTTCCCTTCGGCGGTATCGCTGGCGCACCCTACCGTGCCCGGATCAGCCCCCGACCCACACCACCCACCGCAACTCTTGAAGAGTTGGTGTTATCGCCCCCCGGCCACGTTTTGCAGCAAAGCGTGCCCTCGCAACGCCGAATGAGCACGCTTCGCTGCAAAGCGTGGCGGAGGGCTGGCCGTCGAAGCACCAACTCTTGAAGAGTTGCGGCGATCGTGGGGCTAGGCCGACGGAGCGGTGAGGACGAACGCTTCCAGCTCGGCGCCGTCGTACCACCGGTCGGGCTGCGGGCCGAGCGGCGACATGCCGAGACGGCGGGTGACCGCGACGGACGGGGCGTTGCCCGGGCGGACCACGGCGAAGATCTCCGGTACGCCGGCGGCGAAGGCCCGGTCGACGGCGCTGCGAGCGGCCTCGGTCGCGTAGCCGTTGCCCCACGCGTCGGGGTGCAGGTGCCAGCCGACCTCGATGTCCTCGGTCGTCGCGCCGCCCATCCCCGGCATCGGGATGACGAGCACGGTGCCGACGGCCTCGCCGGTCGCGCGGACCTCGATCGCCCAGATCCCGAAGCGGCCGTCCGCCGATCCCCGGGCCCGCCAGCGGCGCACCACCCCGACCGCCTCGGCCGGATCGGTCAGGGCCCGGGGCGTGGCGCCGAGCCAGCGGGCCACCTCCCAGCGCGACAGCATGTCGAAGATCCGCTCGACATCGGCCGGCTCCTCGGTCCAGTCCCGGATGATCAGCCGGTCCGTCTCCCACAGCGACATGCCGCGAATGCTAGCTCTGCGCGGTGGCGAGCAGCGAGGCGTGGGTCGGCGCCAGCGGCACGTGCGCGGGGCGCAGTGCGGCGAACTCGCGGCGCAGCACCGGTACGACCTCCTCGCCGAGCAGATCGAGCTGCTCCAGCACCGTCTTGAGCGGCAACCCGGCATGATCGACGAGGAAGAGCTGCCGCTGGTAGTCGCCGACGTAGTCCCGGAAGCCCAGCGTCCGGTCGATGATCTGCTGCGGGCTGCCGACCGTCAGCGGCGTGTCCCGGGTGAACTCCTCCAGCGACGGCCCGTTGCCGTAGATCGGGGCCTTGTCGAAGTAGGGGCGGAATTCGCGCACCGCGTCCTGGGAGTTGCGCCGGATGAAGACCTGCCCGCCGAGGCCGACGATCGCCTGGTCGGCGCCGCCGTGACCGTGGTGGGCGAAGCGCTCCCGATAGAGCGCCACCATCGACTGGGTGTGCTCCTTGGGCCAGAAGATGTGGTTGGCGAAGAACCCGTCGCCGTAGAAGGCCGCCTGCTCGGCGATCTCCGGGCTGCGGATCGAGCCGTGCCAGACGAACGGCGGCACCCCGTCGAGCGGGCGCGGCGTCGAGGTGAACGACTGCAGCGGGGTGCGGAACCGGCCGGCCCAGTCGACCACGTCCTCGCGCCACAGCCGGTGCAGCAGGGCGTAGTTCTCGATCGCGAGCGGGATGCCGTTGCGGACGTCCTGGCCGAACCACGGGTAGACCGGGACGGTGTTGCCCCGGCCGAGCATCAGGTCCACCCGGCCGTCGGCGAGGTGCTGGAGCATCGCGTAGTCCTCGGCGATCTTCACCGGGTCGTTGGTGGTGATCAGCGTCGTCGCCGTCGAGAGCTGCAGCGTCGTCGTCCGCGCCGCGATGTGGCCGAGCATCGTCGTCGGGGAGGAGGGTACGAAGGGGCGGTTGTGGTGCTCACCGGTGGCGAAGACGTCGAGGCCGACCTCCTCCGCCTTGAGCGCGATCGCCACCATCGACTTGATCCGCTCGTGCTCCGTCGGCTTCTCGCCGGTGGTGGGATCGAGGATGATGCTGCCGACGGTGAAGACCCCGAACTGCATGAACCGCTCCTGACTCGGCGAACCCGCGGGCGAACCCAAAGGTTCGAGGCTACTCCCAGTCGAGGCCGAGCAGCAGCTCCATGAAGCGGGCGAGCGTCGTGGCGGTCGCGGCGAGGCGGTGCTGGGCCAGGTCGGTGCCCCACCGGGCCTCGAAGGTGCCCTCGGTGTCCCCGGCGTAGACGGCGACCCGCTGCGTGCCCAGGGTCACCCAGGCGATGCGCCGGTGGGCGGTGCCGAAACCCAGCCCGTACACCGTGTGGAGGTGGATCTCCTGGCCCGCGGCCGGGACGTAGGCGGTGAAGCGCTGTGACGCGGTGATGATCTCGGCGCCCGGCACGGGGCGCCAGTGGGCGGGGAGCGCGAGCGGCACGGGCGGCGGCGCGGCGGCGGCGCGGGCGGGCTGGCCGAGCAGCGGCAGGCCCGCGCTGACTCCGGCCGCGGTCCGCGCGATGAGCTGCTGGGAACGCATCCGGGCGGAGAGCGAGGGCTGCATGGGAGGGCTCCATGGGGGCGTCGCACCGGTGTGCCGGATCACGGCACGACCGCTGAGGTGCGGCGGGTGTCGCCGCGGAGCCCGACGCTGCGCTCGGTCCCAGACTGCACCACGTGGAGCCGGAAGGGCACCCCCTCCCATCTTTCGGGATGATTACGCGATCTCCACGACGATCGGGGCGTGATCCGACGGGCCCTTGCCCTTGCGCGCCTCCCGGTCCACATACGCACTGGCCACCCGACTCGCGAGTGGTTGCGACGCATAGACGAGGTCGATTCGCATCCCCTTGTCCTGATGAAACATCCCGGCCCGGTAATCCCAGTAGGTGAACGGATGCGGGCCCTTCATCGGCGTCGGCACGACATCGGCGAGCCCGAGCTCGCGCAGGCTCGCCAGGGCCGCCCGCTCCGGCGGCGTGACGTGCGTGGAGTGGGCGAAGACCGTCGGGTCCCAGACATCGGCGTCGGTCGGCGCCACGTTGAAGTCGCCGCAGACCGCCAGCTCCGGGTGGGCGGGCAGCTCCGCGGCGAGGGCTGCGCGCAACGCCGCCAGCCACTCCAGCTTGTACGCGTAGTGCGGGTCGTCCGGCGTCCGCCCGTTGGGCACGTAGATCGACCACACCCGCACCCCGCCGCAGGTGGCGCCGACCGCACGCGCCTCCGGATCGGGGAAGCCCGGTTCGCCGGGGAACCCCTGCGCGACCTCGTCGATCCCGACCCGGGACAGGACCGCCACCCCGTTCCACCGCCCGGTGCCGTATGCCGCGACCTCGTAGCCGAGCGCCTGCACCTCGGCGAGCGGGAACTGGGCCGTCTTCGTCTCCTGCAGGCAGACCACGTCGGGTCCGACCGTCTCCAGCCACTGCGTCAGCCGGGGCAGTCGGGCGTTGACGGAGTTCACGTTCCAGGTCGCCAGGCGCACCGCCTCACCGTAGTGCGCACCGGTCCCGCACGCGCGGCACCGCGCCCGGTCAGCCGCCCAGGCACTTCCCGCCGGGGATGCCGTTGGCGAGCTCGCGGCCGGAGGTGCCCTGCACCCGGACCGAGGTGACGCCCCCCGCGTAGGCGACCTCACCGGCCCGGTCACAGATCTCCCGCGCCGCGTCGATGTCACTGTCGGCGAGCTTCGTGTCGATCATGACGGTGGTGCACTCGCCGACGACGGTGACCGAGGTGACCTCGGGCCGCTGCACCCGCCGGCCCACCGTGGCCGCGGCACCGCCGCAGGTGTCGGCCGCCCCCGGTCCGCTGCCGGCCGGCGGGGTCGCGGACTCGTCGCCGTCGCCGCAGCCGCCGAGGAACGCCAGCGCGGCGACGAGCACGACCAGACTGATGCGGGGGACCATGCCCGCGAACCTATGCAGCCCAGGCGGACCCGTCAATCCATGGTCGACCACGTGCCCCGCGACCTGGGATAGTGCCAACGGTAAATGTTTACGCGGACGGCACTTTCGCGGTCTTCTCAGTGATCCCCGGCACCATTACCATCGCTTGGTATGAATCTCGAGAAGCTGGCATCGTCCGGCCTACGGAGGCTGGTGGCGACCCTCGGTGTCGCTGTCGTCATTGGAGCGTCCGTGGTGTCCGGGTCAGCTTCGGCGGCTCCGGGCATCACCGTCGCCACCGCGCTGGCCACACAGAACGGCAGCTCCGCGGCGGTGACCGGCTTCATCGTCGGCCAGCCCACCGCCACCAGCACCGTCATCCGCTCCGGTTTCACCGCTGACACCGCGATCGCGATCGCGGACGCGGTGACCGAGACGAACACGGCGCGCATCCTCTACGTGCAGGTCACCGCGGCCTACCGCAGCGCATTCGGCCTGCAGAGCAACCCCGGGCTGCTGGGGCGCTCGGTGACGGTGACGGGCACGCTCACGGCGTACTTCGCCCATGGCGGCCTGAAGGATCCGACCGCGATGGTCCTCGGCGGCACGACGCCGCCGAGCCCGACCCCGAGCCCGACCGGGAGCACCCCGCCCGGCGGCCCCTACGACCAGACCTATTACAAGAACGCGGTCGGCAAGTCCGGTTCGGCGCTGCGCTCCGCGCTGCACACCATCATCAAGGTGCAGACGAAGCTCACCTACGAGCAGGTGTGGGACGCGCTGAAGTCGACCGACCAGGACCCCGCCAACGCCAACAACGTGATCCTGCTCTACACCGGCGTGTCGCAGAGCAAGTCGTCCAACGGCGGCGGTGTCAGCGACTGGAACCGCGAGCACGTCTGGGCCAAGTCGCACGGCGACTTCGGCACGGCGACCGGGCCCGGCACCGACGTGCACCACCTGCGTCCGTCCAATGTGTCGGTCAACTCCACCCGCGGCAACAAGGACTTCGACATCGGCGGCAGCGCGGTCAGCGGCGCACCCGGCAACTACACCGACGCCGACTCCTTCGAGCCCCGCAACGCCGACAAGGGCGACGTCGCCCGCATGATCATGTATATGGCGATCCGCTACGAGGGCGAGGACGGCTGGCCCAACCTGGAGATGAACTCCTCGACCAGCAACGGCTCGGCGCCCTACATCGGCAAGCTGTCGGTGCTGCTGCAGTGGAACCTGCAGGACCCGCCGTCGACCTTCGAGAAGACGCGCAACCAGAAGATCTACGACTCGTGGCAGGGCAACCGCAACCCGTTCATCGACCACCCCGAGTGGGCCACCGCCATCTGGGGGTGACCGCTCCCCGAGGCCGTCGTCAGAGTCCGGCGGCGGCCTCACGAACCAGCGTGGTCAGCAGCGCGTAATCGGGCTGCTGACCTTCCTTGATCTTGATGGTCTTGCGCTCCGCCGGACCCGGCTCGAAGAATCCGTCGCCGGGCGTTGCGAGCTCCGCCGCGTTGAAGATGGTGAACGACAGGGCGGCCTTCGACGCGGAGATGACCGCCGCGTACTTCTGGCCCTTCAGGAAGTGCGGCTTGCCGTACTGCAGCCGCTCCCGTACATCCGGGATCGCCAGGTGGACGGCCTGCCGCAACGCCACGGCGACATCCGCCTGCCACTCCTGGCCGGCTTTGGTGCGCAGGCTCTCGATGTGCCCCAGCACGTCGTCGCTCATCACAAACCCCCATCATGATCCACATTTGCCCCGGTCCCATGACCAGGGGCAGCGTAAGCCCGACTCGGTGTGCCACCATCTGCGGACCCCCACCATGGAAGGCACCACCATGACAGACGGAGCGGGCTCCCGGCTATCGGCGATGGTCGGCGGCCGCCCCGGAGGCCCCCGGCATCGGGCAGGATCGTGCACCGTCAGCCCTCCGAGTGCCGCGCATGGCAGGATCGCGGCATGACGGACCCCACAGCCGCCGGCTACGACGCGGTGGCGGCGCGGTACGCCGCCGAGATCGGTGACGAGCTGCCCGGCAAGCCCGTCGACCGGGCATTCCTCACCATCCTCGCCGAGTCGGCCGGGCTCGGCGTCGTCGCCGATGTCGGCTGCGGACCCGGGCACATCACCTCCTACCTGCACCGGCTCGGTGTCGACGCGGTCGGGGTCGACCTCTCCCCGGGCATGGTCGCGGTGGCGCGGCAGCGTCACCCGTCGATCGAATTCACGGTCGGATCGCTGCTGAGCCTGCCGGTGGCCGACGGCGGCTGGGCGGGTGCGGTCTGCGCCTACTCGATCATCCACCTCGCCGAGGAGCAGCGGCCGGTCGCCTTCGCCGAGCTGGCCCGCGCGCTGGCGCCGGGAGGCTGGCTGCTGCTCTCCTTCCACGTCAGCGACGCCGACCACGCGGCGGGCGAGGTGCAGCGGCTGGCGAGCTGGTGGGGACATGACGTCGCCCTGGACTTCCACTACCTGGACCCGGACCGGGTCGCCGCCGAGGTGGCGGCCGCCGGGTTCGAGGTCAAGGTCTCGGCGGTACGCGAGCCGTGGCCGAACGAGCACGCATCCCGCCGCGCCCACCTCCTGGCCCAGCGGCGGTCATAGGCGGTGGTCCCGAGCGCTCTCCGCGGCGCTCAGCGACCGAGTCGACGAGGTCGTCCAAGCAGGACAGTTGCTCCGACACACGCCATGCCACCTTAACGGATCATTCATAAACTATATTTACTGTTATGCTTCTTTACATTAAAGTCGTCAGGTGAGCGCCGGCTAGGTCCGCCCTCCGACCGAGTGCAGGGCTCGAAATAGCACTACATCCCGCACCCGGAAGCGAGGAGTAGCTCATGCGAAAACGGATGGCCATCACCCTGGCCTCAGTAATCGCCGTCCTGGCATCGCTGTTGGTGACGATCCCCGCGCAAGCGCACGGGTACATCTCGTCCCCGCCCAGCCGCCAGGCCAACTGCGCACAGGGACGCGTCACCAACTGCGGTGACATCGTCTGGGAGCCCCAGAGCGTGGAAGCGCCCAAGGGTTCCATGCAGTGCAACGGAGGCGGCAGCCGCTTCGCCGTCCTCAACGACAACAGCAAGGCGTGGCCCGCCGCATCGGTCGGCAACAACGTCACGTTCAACTGGGTCCTGACGGCCCGGCACCGCACCAGCACGTGGGAGTACTTCGTCGGCGGCACTCGCATCGCCGTCTTCGACGACCACGGCGCGCAGCCAGGACCGACCGTGACGCACAACGTCAGCCTGGGTGGGCGGACCGGCCGCATCCTGCTGCTGGCGCGGTGGAACGTCTACGACACGGCCATGGCGTTCTACTCCTGTGTCGACCTTCAGGTCGGCGGCGGCGGAACCACGCCGCCCAGCACTCCCCCGTCGACGCCTCCCACGTCGCCGAGTCCTCAGCCGAGCAGCAGCCCGCCGCCGCCCGCCGGTGGCACCTGGGCGGCCGGCACCACCTACGCGGTCGGCGCGACCGTGACCTACGGCGGTCTCAGCTACCGCTGCCTGCAGGGTCACACCGCCATCGCCGGCTGGGAGCCGCCGAACGTCCCGGCGCTCTGGCAGAGGATCTGACCTACCGCACAACGGGTCCGCACCGCCCCGACGGGGTGCGGACCCTTTACCGTCCATCCTGGAGACCCGATGAAGCGTCTTACCACAATCGCCGTCCTGATCACGGCCGTCACGCTGAGCGCGGGGTGCTCCGCCAACGGCGTTCCCGAGTCGCCGGAGCAGATCCAGCGGATCGACCCGGTGACCGCGCCGCACAACGACACCGACGTGATGTTCCTGCAGATGATGGTCTCGCAGTACGGTCCCGCCGCCGAGATCCTGACACTCGCCCAGGAACGCGCCGTCGACCCGCAGGTCAAGACTCTCGCGGCCGCGGTCGCGGTGACGCAGGCCGACGAGGCGAAGACCATGCTGAACTGGCTGACCGCCTGGTCGCTGCCGACCGCGGCCGCCGCCGAGCCGTCCCTGCACGCCGGTCACGGCGGCCTGCCGACGAGCGGGAAGTCCGAGGTCGAGGCGCTGCGCAAGGCGGCCGACTTCGACAAGACCTTCCTCAACCTGCTGATCGGGCGCCAGCACCAGGCCGTCGAGTACGCCCGTATGGAGCTCACGAGCGGCGCCCACCCCGGTTCGCTGGACCTCGCGACCCGCATCGACCAGTCGCGAACCGCCCAGATCGAGATGATGCTCAAGCTGGTCGCCTAGCCGGTCACGTCGTGCAGCGAAGCATGGCTACGCTTCGCTGCACGACGTGACGGTCGAGTGGTTGCGGGCACCCTACTGAACCGAGTAAGCGGGCGGACTTTACGACCCGGTTTCGCGACTGTCAACGGTCGATTGCGTACGCAGCCCGCACGGTATCCGGCCGGCGCACGGGGATCAGCTACGATTGGTGAACCGAGAAAGCAGCGCAGCCTTGTTCGGGACAGCATCCTCGTTCAGGACGACCGCCGGAGGCAGACCGCGTGAAACGACCCACCATCGCCGACGTCGCGCGGGAGGCCGGTGTCTCCAAGGGTGCCGTCTCCTACGCGCTCAACGGCCTGCCCGGCGTCTCCGAGACGACCCGGCAGCGGATCCTCGCCACCGCCGACTCCCTCGGTTTCCGCGCCAACAGCGCCGCCCGGGCCCTCGCCGGCGCCGCCTCCAAGGTGGTCGGCCTGACCCTGCACCGGCCGCCCAAGACCCTCGGTCTCGAACCCTTCTTCATGGAGCTCATCAGCGGCCTCGAAGCCGAGCTGTCGATCCACTCCTACGCGCTGCTGCTGCAGATGGTGACCGACCACGACTCGGAGATCGCCGCCTATCGGCGCTGGTGGAGCGACCGCAGCGTCGACGGCGTCCTCGTCTGCGACGTGCGGACCGGCGACGAGCGGATCGCCGCGCTCGCCGGGCTCGGGCTGCCCGCCGTCGTGATCGGCCCGCCGAGCGCCAGCGGGCCGCTCGCCAGCATCTGGTCCGACGACGGCGTCTCGCTCATCGAGGCGGTGGAGTATCTGGCGGCGCTGGGGCACAAGCGGATCGCCCGGGTCGGCGGCATCTCCGGCCTCGTGCACACCGCCATCCGCACGGAGACCTTCGCCGCGACCGGGACCCGGCTGGGCCTGACGACCGTCACGGTCCCGACCGACTACACCGGTGAGGACGGCGCCCGCGCCACGCGCCGCCTGCTCAGCTCGCCCAGCAGGCCGACCGCGCTGATCTATGACAACGACATC
The DNA here is from genome assembly GCF_014204945.1 of Allocatelliglobosispora scoriae. Classification (NCBI taxonomy): domain Bacteria; kingdom Bacillati; phylum Actinomycetota; class Actinomycetes; order Micromonosporales; family Micromonosporaceae; genus Allocatelliglobosispora; species Allocatelliglobosispora scoriae. The sequence continues at coordinate 2,203,496 of NZ_JACHMN010000003.1, read as the reverse complement.
ATGGCGATCGCCGGGCTCGCCGTGGCGCAGGAGATGGGGCTCGCCGTCCCCGGCGACCTGTCGATCATCGCGTGGGACGACTCACCGATCTGCCGCCTCGTCCACCCGCCGCTGACGGCGATGACCCGCGACATCTCCGCGTACGGCACGCACGCGGCCCGGCTGCTGCTCTCGGCGATCGACGGCAAGCCGGTGACGAGCATGCACGACGAGCCCGCGCACCTCACCCCGCGCGGCAGCACCGCACCGCCTAAATCGTGACGGCGATGCCGATGACGGGCGCTTTGCGCAGGTGGAGGACGCGGCTGAACCAGTTGCCGAGCCGCGACATGATGTAACGCTGGGCGACCAGCTTCCGCGCTGCCTGCGTCCCGGCGTCGTCGAGCAGGCGGGCCCGGCCCTCGATGGGCTCGGCGCCCGGCGCGACCTTGCCGCGGATGTCGCAGGCCGTGATCAGCACCCGGCTGTTCTTGCGGATCCGCTTGACCTTCCACGCCTCGGCCTCGGAGATGATGAAGAGCTCATCGCCGTCGACGACGTGCCAGACGGGCGTGGCGACCCCGGTGCCGTCCTTGCGGAAAGTCGTGAGGTTGACCTGCTTGCTGCGGCGGATCTCATCGCTGAAGCTCATCGGCTCAGCCTATATTCCGGACGCCATCAGGCCGGTGGCGCCGTACTCGCCCGGACGACGAGCTGGGCGGTGTGGTCCTGGACGCTCCGCGGCTCCGCACCCTCGATGACCGCGAGCAGCAGCCGCGCCGCGTGCGCGCCGAAGGCCGGGATGTCGCGGTGGAGCACCGTCAGCGCCGGCCGCACGACCTGGCAGACCGGCGAGTCCTCCCACGCCACGATGGAGAGCTCGGCCGGGACCCCGACACCCATCTCCATCGCGACGCCGAGCCCGGCGACGGCCATCACGTCGTTGTCGTAGGCGATCGCCGTGGGCCGCCGCGCCGAGCTGAGCAGCCGCCGCGTCGCCGTCGCCCCGGCCTCACCCGTGTAGTCGGCGCCGACGACGATCCCCTCGGCACCCGCGCTCGCGCAGGCGGCGAGGAACGCCCCGGTCCGCTCGGCGGTGTGCAGCATCTCGCCCGGCCCGCTGACCCGGGCGATCCGCCGGTGCCCCAGCCCGACCAGGTAGCCGACGGACTCGGTCACCGCCGCCCGATCGTCGTTCCAGATGCTGGTCAGGCGCCCCACACCGGTCGGGCCGCCGACGACGACCGCAGGCAGGCCGAGCTCCTCCAGCACCGGCACCCGCGGGTCGTCGGTGCCGAGATCGCAGATGAGTACGCCACCGACCCGGCGCTCGCCGTTCCACCGGCGATAGACGGCGAGCTCGTCGTCGAGGTCGGCGACGAACTGCAGGGCGAGGCCGAAGCCGCGCGCCGAGAGCTCCATCTGCACGCCGCTGATGAGCTCGCGGCGGAAGACCTCGATGGCGAACGCCGTGGCGGGGCGCCGCATGGTGAGCCCGATCGCGTGCACGCCGCCGCCGTGCAGCGCCTGGGCCGGTCCGTTGGCGCTGAAGTTGATCTCTTGCGAGATCCGCAGGATGCGCTGGCGCAGCTCCTCGGAGACACCGGGACGGCCGTTGAGCGCGTAGGAGACGGCGACCCGGGAAACCCCGGCACGGCGCGCGATATCCCCCATCGTGGGTTGACGCGCCATGGTCCCTCCCGGCCTCAATGCCCCGTCAGCATACCGGCCCGCAGCGCGAATGGAAGCGCTCCCATCGCGCGTGATCGCGTTGTTTCCGGGAAACAGTCCCCTCCGGCAATGCCCGAGCGCCCTACTTCCGGGAAACAGCGCGATCAAGTCCCGGCACGGCGAGCGGCGGCACGGCGGCGCGGTCGATAGGACCAACTCTTGAAGAGTTGCGGCGATCTTGGTCCCCGTCACGTTTTGCAGCAAAGCGTGGCTATTCCGCGCGGCGAGGCCACGCTTTGCTGCAAAACGTGACCGGGGCAACGCGACCGGGGCACCGCGACCCGAGGGCACCGTGACCCGAGGGCTAGAGGTAGAGGGCGCGCAGGCGGGGGTCGACGGTCTGCTCGGCGCCGGCGATCTCCGCGAGCAGCCCGCGCAGCGTGGCGACAGCGGCCTTGCCATGGGCGGCAGCGAGACGCTCCTCATAGGACCGGTGGAACGCGCGGGCGCTGGCGAGTGCCGCCCGCCCCCGTTCGGCGAGGTGGACGAGGCGGGCCCGGCCGTCCGACGGGTCGGGGTGGCGCTCGACGTACCCCCGGGCCTCCATCTCCTCGATGATCTGCGCCGCACCCTGCTTCGTGATCTGCAGGCGGACGGCGAGGTCGCTGACGGTCATCGGCCGCCCGGCGATCGCCCGGAAGACGACACCGTCCGACCTGCCCACGTCGGTGAATCCGGCCTCCTCGTGCGCGACCCGCAGCTCGCGGACGAACTCCTGATAGGCGAGGCCCAGCAGGATCCCCAGATCGATCGGTTGCGCTTCGGCGTCCATGGACCCCATGATAGACAAGTCAGCTTGAACAAGCCAGCTTGTCTACTCGGACGGGAACGAACCATGCACCTCATCACCGCGACCACCGCACCGCGTTTCCAGCTGCCCGGCGTCGAGTTCACCGGGCTCGCCTCACCCAGCCGGGGTTCCGGCGAGGTCTGCACCTGGCGGATCACCGTCGAGGCGGGCCTCGTCTCGGACCAGCCGCACCACCTCGACCGGGACGAGGTCTTCATGGTCACCTCGGGCACCCTGCGGCTCTCCCCCGACGGCGATCCGCTGCACGCGGGGGACGCCGCCGTCGTGCCGGCCGGCGAGCCGATCCAGCTCGTCAACCCGGGGGCCGAGCCCGCCACGGCCCACGTCGTGATCCAGGCGGGCTTCACCGCGACGATGGCGGACGGGACGGTCGTCGGCACTCCACCGTGGGCGGTGTAACGCGGTGCCCGGGAGGACGATCCCGGGCACCGCGTCACGTCAGCTGACGACGATCGAGCCGTTGCTCTGGCGTACGCAGGAGACGGAGCGTGCGGCCGTCGCAGCCGCACCCGCGAGGCACTGCCCGAGCACCGCGTGGCCCGAGGCATTGGGGTGCCACGACTCCTGGCAGGTCTGGAAGTAGGTCACGCAGGAGTTGGCGATCCGCTGGATCGCGATCTTGTCGTAGCCGGACAGGCTCTGCAGGAAGACGCCGGTCGGGCCGTCCATCAGGCGGATCGGGGTGGCGAGGGTGTTCGCCGGGCTGTCGGCCTTCTCGCAGAGCCGGGCGCCGTCGAAGGCGTGCTGCACGTTGAGGTAGACGAAGTCCTGGCCCGGGTACTCGGCCGAGATCGTGTTGAAGCTGTTCTGCACGATCGTGCCGAGCGCGGCCGAGAAGTAGTGGCCGGGAGCCAGGCTCGCCCGGTGCACGGGGCAGCCGCCCGCGTAGCGCTCGGCGCCCAGGTCGCGGAACTTGTCCCGGTCGTCGGCGCGGCCGTCCTCGGTGTGGAACTTGACGTCGAAGTCGGTCGGCATCGGGTTGGTGTAGTCCTGGAACACGATGCGGTGCTGGCCGTCGGCGTCGACCTCGTTGAGGGTGTTGACGAGCAGGCGCAGCGCGGCGATCGTCTCGGCGGTCGCGGCCGAGACCTCGGCGGCGGTCGCGAGGTCGGCGTTGCTGCACGGCTCCTGCGGCACCGGACCGTTGAGGTAGGCCCAGAACTCCCACCAGCCGGTCCACGCGTCGGCGATGAACCGGTTGGCACAGAGGACGGCCACGTCGCCGAAGGTGAAGGAGCTGTTGTTGGAGCCGAGTCCGACCAGGACCACGTCGATGTCGTTGGTCTGCGCGACCTGCCGGAGCTGGGTGAGCTGCGCGGCGACGTTGCGGCCCTTGGTGCGGTTGATCGAGTTGTTGGCGATGTCGAACGGCTGGCCGCCCGAGCAGGCGAGGTTGAACCGGTTCTGGATCCCCGGCAGGTCCGCCTTGAAGAGCGACGCGTTCGCCGAGCGGTGGCAGAAGTAGGGGTTGTTGTTCGGCGCCGACCAACCGGGGAAGGCCTGCGACGTGCCGTTGAGGTCGGTGACGGCGGTGTAGGCGCCGGCGCCCTCGCCGCTGATGAAGCTGTCGCCGATGGAGATGGCGGCGGTGGGAAGCGCTGCCTGCGCGGCGGGTGCCGACACGACGGGACCGGCCAACGAGCCGAGCACCAGCGCGAACACGGCAACGAGCACCGGGGGACGGAGTCGGGACATCAATATCCTACCTAACCCATGGGAATAGAATGTATTCGGCTAGATAAGACCATGCCCGCTCAGACAGGTCAATACTTTGCGGCGATTAAATCCCACCGCCGATGGATAACGCTCATCAAACCAAAGATCGCCGCAACTCTTCAAGAGTTGGTGCTCAGGGGTTAGCACCAACTCTTGAAGAGTTGCGGCGATCTTCGGCGCCGGGCCGCGGAGGGTCAGGCCGGGAGATCCTCGGAGGTACGCCGACCGCGGCGGGCCGTGATGAAGCCGAAGACCGCGGCGGTGGCGAACATCAGCGTGCCGTAGATCGCCGACGGTAGGGCGATCTCGCTGCTGTTGAGCAGGGTCGGGCTGAGACCGATGGTGATCGCCAGCGTCGCGTTGTGCAGTCCGATCTCGAACGACGAGGCCACCGACTCGCGGTGCGCGACGCGGGCGAGGCGCGGGACGGCGTACCCGATGAGGAGGCTTGCGATGTTGAAGAGCAGGACCGTCACGCCGACCGCGCCGATCGTCTCGGCGATCTCGTCCTTGATCCCGATCACCGCGCCGGTGAGGACGAAGACCAGGACCACGACGGACGCGATCTTGACCGTGCGCTGGATCCGCTCGGCGAAGGCGGGGAAGCGGCCGCGGACCGTCATGCCGACCGCGACCGGGATGAGGACGATCGCGAAGACCTGGAGCACCTTGTCGAACTGCAGGCCGATCGAGGTGTCCGAGCCGATGAACCCGGCGATCGAGGAGTTGACGATCAGCGGCAGGGTGAAGAGCGCGAGGACGGAGTTGATCGCCGTGAGGGTCACGTTGAGCGCGACGTTGCCGCGGAAGAGGTGGCTGTAGAGGCTGGCGGTGCTGCCGCCGGGCGAGGCGGCGAGCAGCATCATGCCGACCGCGAGCTCGGGCGGCAGGTCCGCGAGCAGGACGAGCCCCAGGCAGATCGCCGGGAGCAGGACCATCTGGCAGGCGAGCGAGATGAGGACGGCGCGGGGATAGGTGACCACCCGCCGGAAGTCCTCGATCGTCAGGGTGAGGCCGAGGCCGAGCATGACGATGCCCAGCGCTACGGGGAAGAGGACGATCGCCAATCCGGAACTCATCTGCCACCGCTCCTATCAGGACCCGCCGGTGGATCCCTCTCCGGGATCGTGGCATCGGGCCGGGCGGCGGCGCATCTCCTGACGTGCAGAGACGCCGGCGTGCGGAGGTGCCGCGACGCTGGCGCCTCGCCGGGACGTGCACGCGCAGCGAATCCGGGCACCCGTGGAGATCACGTCTGGTTCCCCGAATGACGTGTGATCGTGAATAGCAGCGCGGGCGTCAGGCCATCGCGGTGTAGGCGAGCACTCCCCGGTTGACCAGCGCGATCGCCTGCCGGGCCGACCCCCGCACCTCCGCCGACACCCCGGACGCCTCGGCGAGCTGCCCGAGCAGGTCGACGACCTGACGGGCCCAGCGGACGAAGTCACCGGCCGGCATCTCGCCGTCCATCGTGCCGCTCGCCAGCACCTTCGCCAGCGTCTCGCCGCGCGCCCAGCGGTAGATCGGCCAGACGAAGCCCAGGTCGGGCTCGCGGGTCGCGTCGAGTCCCCGCTCCAGCTCGTCCTCGGCGATGTTGCGGTGCCGGGCCAGGATCTCCTCGACCGCCGTGGTCACCGGTCCCCGGGGCAGCCCGATCCGCTCGTCGGTCTCGCGCCGCGCCTCGTAGAGCACGGTGGAGACGACCGCGGCGAGCTCCGCCGGGGGCAGACCCTCGAAGACGCCGTCGCGCAGGCACTCGGCGACGAGCAGGTCCGCCTCGGTCCAGATCCGGGCGAGCATCTTGCCCGCCGCGGTGACGGTGCCGTCGGCGGCGAGGTAGCCCCGGTCGGCGAGGATCGAGCAGATCCGGTCGAAGGTGCGGGCCAGCGAACCGGTCCGGCTGGCGACCTTTTCCCGCAGCGCATCGGTCTCGCGCAGCAGCCGGTGGGCGCGCTCGGCCCAGCGGGCGTGGTCCTCGCGGTCGGGGCACTGGTGGCAGGGGTGCTTGCGCATGTCGTGGCGCAGCCGGGTGAGCTCGCGGTCCTCGCCGCCGGACTTGGGCTTGGCCCGGCGGCCCGCGCCGCGCTCCAGCCCGAGGCCGCGCATGCTCGCCGCGAGGTCGCGCCGCTCGCCGGGGTTGCGGTGGTTGAAGTTCTTCGGCACGCGTACGCGTTCGAGCACCTCCACCGGGTGCGGGAACTCCCCCGCGGCGAGGCGCCCGGCCCAGCGGTCCTCGGTGAGCAGCAGCGGCCGGGGCTCGCCGAATCCGGCGGTGCCCGCCTCCAGCACGATCGCGAGGCCCCCGTGCCGACCGGCGGGAACCCGGATCACGTCGCCCACCTTGAGCGCGCTGAGCGAGATCGCCACCTGGTCGCGGCGGCTCGCCTGGGACTGGCGGGTGATCGCCTTCTCCCGGTCGCCGATCGCCACACGCAGCGCGAAATACTCCGAGAAGTCGCCGAGGTGGCAGGAGGCCTCGTGGGCGTAGGCCGCCTGCGTCTCCAGGCTCTTCTGCACCTGGCGGGCGACGCCGACGACCGAGGCATCGGCCTGGAACTGCGCGAACGACGATTCGAGCAGGTCGCGAGCGCGGTCGGCGCCGACGGACCCGACGAGGTTGACCGCCATGTTGTAGGACGGCCGGAAGCTGGAGCGCAGCGGGTAGGTGCGGGTGGAGGCGAGACCGGCGACGTGGCGGGGGTCGACCTCGGGCGTCCAGACGACGACCGCGTGGCCCTCCACGTCGATGCCCCGGCGGCCGGCGCGGCCGGTGAGCTGCGTGTACTCCCCCGGGGTCAGGTCGACGTGCGCCTCGCCGTTGAACTTGACCAGGCGCTCCAGCACGACGCAGCGGGCGGGCATGTTGATGCCGAGTGCCAGCGTCTCGGTGGCGAAGACCGCCTTGACCAGGCCCCGGACGAAGAGGTCCTCGACGATCTCCTTGAAGATCGGCAGCAGCCCGGCGTGGTGGGCGGCGAGCCCGCGCTCGAGCCCGTCGAGCCACTCCCAGTAGCCCAGCGCCGACAGGTCCTCGGTCGGGATCGAGCTCATCCGCCGCTCGACGAGGGCCCGGATCTCGACCTTCTCGTCGGGGCTGGTGAGGCGCAGGCCGGCCTGGAGGCACTGCTGCACGGCGGCGTCGCAGGCGGCCCGGCTGAAGATGAACAGGATCGCCGGGAGCAGGCCCTCGTTGTCGAGGCGCTCGACGATGTCCTGGCGCGGCGGGCCGACGTTGCGGCGTCCCCGCCCGCGCGGGCCGCGCTTGTCGAGGCCGCCGCTGAGCTCCAGCCGCCGCAGCGACTCCCGGGTGTAACGCAGCAGCTCCGGGTGAACGTCGTGAGCACGGGCGGCGTCAGCGTCGTGGAAGAGGTCGAACATCCGCTTGTTGACGAGCATGTGCTGCCACAGCGGGACGGGCCGGTGCTCGCTGACGATCACCTCGGTCTTGCCGCGCACCGTCTTGAGCCACTCGGCGAACTCCTCCGCGTTGGAGACGGTCGCGCTGAGGGAGACGAGGGTGACCGACTGGGAGAGGTGGATGATCACTTCTTCCCAGACGGCGCCGCGGAAGCGGTCGGCGAGGTAGTGCACCTCGTCCATGACGACGAAGGAGAGACCCTCCAGAGTGGATGATCCCGCGTAGAGCATGTTGCGCAGGACCTCGGTCGTCATGACCACGATCGGCGCGTCGCCGTTGATGGCGTTGTCGCCGGTGAGCAGGCCGACCTTCTCCGGACCGTAGCGGTCGATGAGGTCGTGGAACTTCTGGTTGGACAACGCCTTGATCGGGGTCGTGTAGAAGCACTTGCGACCCTGCCGCAGGGCCAGGTGCACCGCGAACTCGCCGACCACCGTCTTGCCCGCACCGGTCGGCGCGCAGACCAGCACGCCGGAGCCCCGCTCCAGCGCCTGGCAGGACTGCAGCTGGAAGTCGTCGAGCTCGAACGAGAGCTCGCCGATGAAGTCCGTCAATGCCGGGAACTCCGCGGCCTGTGCCCCGCGTCGCTGGGAATCGGCATAACTCTCGGCGGGGCTCGTCATGATTCACAGGCTATAGCGCAGAGGCGACAGTTTGCGGCTCGGGGGCTGCGCAGAACGGGGCGGCGTCGGCTTTCAGACCAGCGAATTACGGACATACCCCCAGGTGACACCCAGCCAAGTCCGAGTCGGTGCAGACACGCCGCTGTCAGGCTCACCGCCATGACCAGCATCCTGCCTGCTCCCGGGCTCACCACCGCACCGGTCGACGCGAGCGCGGCTCCCCGCCGACGGCGGCCCAGAGCCGGCACGATCGCGGTGGCCCTGCTGCTCGCCGCCACGGCGGCGCTCTACCTGATCGGGCTGTCCCGATCGGGCTGGGCCAATCCCTACTACGCCGCCGCGGCCCAGGCCGGATCGCAGAGCTGGAAGGCGCTCTTCTTCGGCTCCCTGGACTCGTCGAACTTCATCACCGTCGACAAGGCCCCGGCCGCGGTGTGGCTGATGGCGATATCCGTCCGCCTCTTCGGGCTGAACTCCGTCGCCGTCCTGCTGCCGCAGGCGCTGTGCGGAATCGCCTCGGTCGGCCTGCTGTACGCCACCGTACGCCGCTGGTCGGGGCCGGGTGCGGGGCTGATCGCCGGTGCCGTGCTCGCCACCACCCCGGTCGCGGCGCTGATGTTCCGCTTCAACAACCCCGACGCGCTGCTCGTGCTGCTGCTGATCGCGGCCGCCTACGGGGTGACCCGGGCACTGGAGTTCGGGCAGACGAGGTGGCTGCTGCTCGCCGGGAGTGCGATCGGCTTCGCCTTCCTCGCCAAGATGCTGCAGGCGCTGCTCGTACTCCCCGCGTTCGGCCTGGTGTATCTGATCTTCGGACCGCGCGGCCTCGGGCGGCGGGCCTGGCAGCTCGCGGCGGCGACCGGCGTGATGGTCGCGGCGGCCGGGTGGTGGGTGCTGATCGTGGAGCTGTGGCCGGCGAGCTCGCGCCCCTACATCGGCGGCACGCAGGACAACAGCGTGCTGGAGCTGACGCTCGGCTACAACGGCTTCGGCCGCCTCACCGGCGACGAGACCGGCAGCGTCGGCGGCGGCAACGGCTGGGGCGAGACCGGCTGGCAGCGCCTGTTCGGCAGCGAGATGGCGAGCCAGGCGTCCTGGCTGCTGCCGACCGCGCTGGTGCTGCTCGCCGTGGGGATCGCGGCGACCTGGCGGCGGCCGCGCACGGACCGGATCCGGGCCGGATTCCTGCTGTGGGGCGGCTGGCTCGTGACGACCTGGCTCGTCTTCAGCTTCATGGCCGGAATCTTCCACTCCTACTACACCGTGGCCCTCGCCCCGGCGATCGGCGCGGTCATCGGCACGGGCGCGGCGCTGCTGTGGCGCAATCGCGAGCACGCCTGGGCCGCGGCCGCCGCCGCAGCGGCGCTCGCGGGCACCGGCTGGTGGTCCTTCACCCTGCTCGGCCAGGCTGCGACCTTCTACCCGTGGCTGCGCCAGGCGATCCTGGTCGGTGCGATCGCCATCGCCTCCGCGCTGCTCGCGGCCCGGCTGCTGCCCGGCTGGACCCAGCGCACCGTGGCACTCGCCGGCCTCGTGGTCGCCCTCGCCGGACCCGCGGCCTTCGCCCTCCAGACGGCCGCGACGGCCCACACCGGCGCGATCCCCACGGCCGGTCCCGCGACCGGCGGCATGGGCGGCCCGGGTGGCGGCGGCCCCGGCGGCAACCGGGGCGGCGCGGGGCGCGGCATGCCCGGCGGCCAGGGCACGCTCCCCGGTGGTCCGGCACAGGGCACCGGCCAGGCCGGCCCCACCGGTCCGATGGCCCCTGACGGCACGGCACCGGGGGGAACCGGCGGGGGTACGGGCACCGGCGCCTTCCGCGGCGGCGGACGCGGCGGCATGGGCGGCCTGCTCAACGCCACCACCCCGAGCACCGAACTCCAGGCACTCCTCACCGCCGACGCCGACGCCTATGACTGGGTGGCCGCGACGACCGGCGCCAACAACGCGGCCGGGTACCAGCTCGCCACACAGCTCCCGGTGATGGCGCTGGGCGGGTTCAACGGCACCGACGCCGCGCCCGGCCTCGCCCAGTTCCAGCAGTGGGTCGCGCAGGGACGCATCCACTACCTGATCGGCGGTTCGGGTTTCGGCATGGGGGCGAGCAGCGGCAGCGACGTCGCTCAGCAGATCACGGCCTGGGTGGCCGAGCACTACGCGTCGAGCACCGTCGGCGGCGTCACCGTCTACGACCTGACGAAGGAGAATTCATGATCACCGCACCGGCCCGATCCCGACGGCAACCGATCGAGACCGCGGCGACGCAGCTCGTCCTCGATGTCGTGGTGCCCGTCTACAACGAGGAGGCCGACCTCGCCCCCTGCGTACGCCGACTGCACGGCTACCTCGTCGCGAACCTGCCCTACCGGTTCCGGATCACGATCGCCGACAACGCCAGCGTCGACGGCACCGCCGCGGTGGCAGCCGGGCTCGCCGCCGAGCTGCCGGAGGTCAGGGTGGTGCGGCTCGACGAGAAGGGCCGGGGACGGGCGCTGCGGCACGCGTGGCTGGGCTCGCCCGCACCGGTCCTCGCCTACCTCGACGTGGACCTCTCCACCGACCTCGCGGCGCTGCCGCCGCTGGTGGCGCCGCTCGTCTCGGGCCACTCCGACCTCGCGATCGGTACCCGGCTCGCCCGGCAGTCGCGGGTGGTCCGGGGCGCCAAGCGGGAGGTGATCTCGCGCGGCTACAACCTGCTGCTGCGGGGCACCCTCGCCGCGTCCTTCTCCGACGCGCAGTGCGGGTTCAAGGCGATCCGCGCCGACGTGGCGCGGGAGCTGCTGCCGCTGGTCCAGGACACCGGCTGGTTCTTCGACACAGAGCTGCTGGTCCTCGCGCAGAACAGCGGGATGCGCATCCACGAGGTACCCGTGGACTGGGTCGACGACCCCGACAGCAGGGTCGACATCCGCGCCACCGTCGCCGCCGACCTGCGCGGCATCGCCCGGCTCGGCACGGCACTGCTCACCGGCGCCCTGCCGCTGCAACGGCTGCGCGAGCAGCTCGGCCGGGAGCCCCAGCTCCTCGACGAGCAGGCCGGGCACGGGACGCTGCTGCGGCAGGTGGTCCGGTTCGGGCTCGTCGGGGTGGCGAGCACCCTCGCCTACCTGGTGCTCTTCGCGCTTGCCCGGCCGGTGCTGGGTGCGCAGGGCGCCAACTTCGCCGCGCTGGCGGTCACCGCGGTCGCGAACACGGCGGCGAACCGGCGCCTCACCTTCGGCATCCGGGGGTCCGCCGACGCGCTGCGCCACCAGGCCCAGGGGATGCTGATCTTCGTGCTCGGCCTGGTGGTGACGAGCGGCTCGCTGGGGCTGCTGCACGCGCTCGCACCGGACCCGTCCCGCTCGACCGAGCTCGCGGTGCTGATCGCCGCCAACCTCACCGCCACCCTGCTGCGCTTCACGCTGCTGCGGTCGTGGGTCTTCGGTTCCACCGTCACTGTCGTCCCGGGAGAAAGGGCATGACCATGCTGGACTTCGAGACCGAGCGGGCGGCTGCGGGCGTACCCGCCGAGGTTGTCGAGACACCGCGCAGCTCGCGGCGGCCGACGACCGAGCGGATCGCGCTCGCCGCGCTGCTCGTCGGCACCGGACTGCTCTACCTGTGGAATCTCGCGGCGTCGGGCTGGGGCAACGGCTACTACGCGGCGGCGGTGCAGGCCGGGACCCAGGACTGGAAGGCGATGCTCTTCGGTTCGCTGGACTCGGCGAACTTCATCACCGTCGACAAGACACCCGCGTCGCTGTGGCTGATGGAGATCTCGGCGCGGATCTTCGGCTTCTCCAGCTGGAGCGTGCTCGTGCCGCAGGCGCTCTGCGGGGTCGCCGCCGTCGCGCTCACCCATGCGGCCGTGCGGCGCTGGGCGGGCGGCACCGCCGGGCTCATCGCCGGGGTGGTGCTGGCGTTGACCCCGGTCGCGGCGCTGATGTTCCGCTTCAACAACCCGGACGCGCTGCTCACGCTGCTGCTCGTCGCCGCCGCCTACGCGGTGACGCGGGCCCTGGAGCGGGGGCTGACCCGGTGGCTGCTGCTCGCGGGCGGGCTCGTCGGACTCGCTTACCTGACGAAGATGATGCAGGCGTTCCTGGTGCTGCCCGCGCTCGCGATCGTCTACCTGGTCTGCGCGCCGGTCGGAGTCTGGAAGCGGGTCCGGCAGCTGCTCGCCGCCGCCGGAGCCATGATCGTCGGCGCGGGCTGGTGGGTGGCGCTCGTCGAGCTCTGGCCCGCCGGATCGCGGCCCTACATCGGCGGGTCGACGGGGAACTCCATCCTGGAGCTGACCCTCGGCTACAACGGGCTGAGCCGGATCACCGGCGGTGAGGGCGGTGGCCCCGGCGGCGGTTTCGGCGGCGGCGGGGGCGGTTTCGGCGGCGCGGCCGGGCTGCTGCGGCTCTTCAACGACACGATGGGCGCGCAGGCGTCCTGGCTGCTCCCGGCGGCGCTGATCGCGCTCGGCGGCGGGCTGTGGGTGACCGCGCGGCGGCCGCGGACCGACGCCGCTCGGGCCGGACTGCTGCTCTGGGGCACCTGGCTGATCACGCACGCGCTCGTGTTCAGCCTGATGGAGGGCATCGTCCACGAGTACTACACCGTCGCAATGGCACCCGCCCTCGGCGCGCTGATCGGCGGGGGCGGCGTGCTGCTGTGGCGGGCGCGGGACGGCTGGACCGCCCGGATCATCCTGGCTGCCGCGGTCGTGGTCAGCGCCTGGTGGGCGGTCACGCTGCTCGGCCGGGCCGACTGGCAGCCGTGGTTGGCGTGGGTGGTGGTTGCGGCGGCTGTGATCGCCGTAGCGGGGCTGCTGGTCCCGGCTCGGCGTCTGGCGCTCGCGGGTGCGATCGGGGCGCTGGGGGCGTTACTCGCGGCTCCGGCGGCGTATGCGCTGCAGACCGCCGGAACCGCGCACACCGGGAGTACGCCGCTCGCCGGACCCGCGACGTCGGCGGGCGGCCGCGGCATGGGCGGCATGCCCGGGATGGGTGGTCCGGGCGGCGCGGGCGGCGCGGGCCGGCCGGACGGCGGGCGGGGCGGGTTCGGCGGCGGTTCCGGCACCGCTCCCGGTATCGGCGCTGCTCCCGGCTCCGCTCTGCCGGGCGGTGCGGGTGGTCCAGCGGTGGGCGGGGCGGCTTCGGGCGGGGCAGCCGGCGGAATGGTCGGTGGCGGCGGATTCGGTGGCGGCGGTGCGACCTCCGCCGAGCTCACCGCACTGCTCACCGCGACCGACACGACCTGGGCGGCGGCGGTCTCCGGTGCGCAGAGCGCGGCGACGCTGGAGCTCGCCACGGGCAAGGCGGTGATGGGCATGGGCGGCTGGTCCGGCGATCCGGCACCGACGCTGGCGCAGTTCCAGCAGTGGGTGCAGGACGGGCAGATCGGCTACCTCATCGGCGGCGGCCAGGGTGGCGGCCGTGGCGGCGGCAGCAGCAGCGCGATCAGCGCCTGGGTGGCGGAGAACTACACCGCGAAGACCGTCGGCGGCCAGACCGTCTACGACCTCACGGCGCCCCTCTCCTGACCTGGCCCGGGCGGGTAAGGACCGGTGCCGCAACTCTTGAAGAGTTGCGGCACCGGTCCTTACCCGCCCGGGTACGCGGGCCCGCCCGGGTACGCGGGCCCGCCCGGGTACGCGGGCCCGCCCGGGTACGCGGGCCCGCCCGGGTACGCGGGCCCGCCCGGGTACGCGGGCCCGCCCGGGTACGCGGGCCCGCCCGGGTACGCGGGCCCGCCCGGGTACGCGGGCCCGCCCGGGTACGCGGGCCCGCCCGGGTACGCGGGCCCGCCCGGGTACGCGGGCCCGCCCGGGTACGCGGGCCCGCCCGGGTACGCGGGCCCGCCCGGGTACGCGGGCCCGCCCGGGTACGCGGGCCCGCTCAACGCGTGCGCGCGCACAGCAAGCTGGGACACCCGGCGCCAATGCACGGTCCATGATCGCGTTGTTTCCGGGAAGCAAGCCCTTCCCGCGCCTGCGGAGGGGCCAACTTCCGACAAACAACGCGATCATGGCCCGGCTAGCGCCCCCACAGGCGAGCCGCACTCCCGACAGCCGGCGCCAGCCGCACTTCCCGTCACGTTGTGCAGCACACCGTGGCCACATCGCTGCGCGAGGCCACGCTGTGCTGCACTACGTGACCAGACCGTCAGGGCGAGTGGCGGCGCGGGGCGGGGCGGGGTCAGAGCAGCCGGGCCAGGACGCCGGACTCGAGGATGATCACAACGCCGATCGCGACGAAGACCGCCGGTACGAGCCAGTGGCCGTGCCGGCGCATCACCGCGACCACCGCCCGGTGCGACCCCAGCCACGACCCCGCCGCGCACCACACCGCCACCAGCAGCGCGAACACCCCGATCGTCAGCAGGGTGCCGGTCAGCCCCAGCGTACGGAAGACGGGGGCGTAGACCGCGATGTTGTCCGCCCCGTTCGCCACGGTGAGCCCGGCGACCGCGAGCGCACCGGCCGCCACGACGGGCGGCTCGGCCTCGTCACCGCCGCGGAACACCTGCACGAACCCCCAGATCCCGAGGCCGAGCGGCACCAGGCCGAGCAGCCCGACCCATTCGTCAGGGATGGCGGCGAGCCCGAGTGCCATCGCGGCCGAGGCGGTGACGAGCAGCGCGATCCCGGTTGCCTGGCCGACCCAGATCTGCCACGGCCGGGGCCGACCGGTCGCCCGCGCGGCGAGGAAGAGCACGGTCAGGACGATGAGGTCGTCGATGTTGGTACCGGCGAAGACGCCGATCGCGGTGGCGACGGTGCCGAGGGGGTCAGTCACACCGCGCAACGGTAGAGCCTCCCCGCCCGCGAGTCACCTGCCCGGGAGATCAACCGCGCGACACCGCACGGGAGGGCGCGAAGGGGTAACTGTCCGTTAGATAGGGTGCACGGGTGGCAGATGATGAGGGCACGCCGACGGCGTACCCGGCGCGAGGCGCCGACGCCGTCCTCTTCGACTTCCACGGCACGCTCGCGACCACGGTGGACCCGGTGCTCTGGGTGACCGAGGCCGCCGCGGCGTGCGGTGCGTCGATCGATCGCGGCCGGGCGACCGTGCTCGCCGATCGGCTCGCGGCCGCGGGTGGCCTGCCCGGTTCCGGGCGGCCGGTCCGCATCCCGCCGCAGTTGGCTGAGGTCTGGGCAAACCGAGACCTCTATGAGTACGCCCACCGCGAGGCCTATACCGGGCTCGCCGCGACCGTCGTCTGCGACATCGAGGGCTTCGCCGAAGCGGTCTACGAGCGGGTCCTGCTCGCCGAGGGCTGGGTGCCCTACGCCGACGCGCTGCCCACGGTGAACGCGCTCCGTGAGGCGGGGGTGGCGGTCGGCGTCGTCAGCAACATCGGCTTCGACATCCGGCCGATGCTGGAGGTCTGGGGCTTCGGCGACGTGCCGGTGATGTTGAGCTACGAGATCGGCCTGATCAAGCCCGATCCCAAGATCTTCCTGCGCGCCTGTGCCCTGCTCGGTACGCCACCGGAGCGCACGATCATGGTGGGCGACACGGCCGCCGACGCGGGTGCCGTGGCGGCCGGGTGCCGGGCGATCATCCTGCCGTCGGCCCCGGTCGGCAGCGCCAACGGCCTCTCCGCCGCCCTCGCCCTAGCCGTCCAGCAGCACTGAGCCTGCCCGAAATTCGCGTTGATCAAGGGAAGACTCGCCGCGAATCGGACACCCCGGATGGCGAGTCTTCCCTTGATCAACGCGAATTTCGGGCACGGCAGGGCCGCGTTACCGCAGCAGCGTCAGTGCGCCCGGCACCGCGGTCACCGTGATCGGCAGGGGCAGCGCGCGCTCGCCGTCGGCGTACCCGGTGATGCCCTCGGCGTCGATGGTGATCACCTTGCCGCGGAGCTGGCGCACGGCGGGGTGGCTCACGTGGGTGCCCGCGTAGATGCGCGGCTTCACCCGCATCAGGGTCGCCCGCGAGACCGGACCCGCGATGACCAGGTCGCTCAGCCCGTCGGTCGGCACCGCGGCCGGACAGATCCGCATCCCCCCGCCATAGGACGGCGTGTTGCCGATCGCCACGAGTACCGCATCCTGGTCGTGCCGGACCCCGTCCACGGTGATCGCGTAGCGGCGCGCCTTCAGCCGTGCCAGCTCCAGGACGATCGCGACGTCATAGCGCGAGGAGCCCTTCGGGAAGCGCATCCGGTTGGCGCGCTCGTTGACGATCGCGTCGAAGCCGAGCCCGAGCACCCCGGCGAACCAGCGGGTCTCGCCGCCGGCGCCGTCGATCCGGGCCAGGTCGATGGTGGTGGTGCGGTCGGCGAGCAGCGCCGCCACGATGAGGTCGGCCGCGGCGAGCGGGTCGGCGGGGACTCCGACGGCAGTGGCGACGTCGTTGCCCGTACCGGCCGGGATTATTCCCAGCGGGATGCCGCGCTCGGCGACGGCCTGGAGCGCCAGGTGCAGTGTCCCGTCGCCGCCGATCGCGACCAGCGCGCGGGCGCCGTCGGCGACGGCGTCGCGGCAGCCCTGCTGGGCCTGCTCGGCCGACTCACCGGCGATCTGCACCACCTGCTCGCCCGCGCCGCGCAGGCGCTCGACGACCTCCGTGAGCACCCCACGGTGGCGACCGCGCCCGGCGGTCGGGTTGACCAGCACCGCGATCACAGTGCGACCTCTCAGAAACGACGAACGGCCCGCACCCGGGTGGGTGCGAGCCGTCATCGTATGACGGTTACGTCATTTCGTCGTAGCGCCGCTCGATCGGCTTCGGTGCGGCGACCGGTTCACCGGCTTCGACCTCGTCGAGCTCCAGGTCGTCGAGCTTGGAGACCTCGTCATCGCCGATGTCACCGTAGAGCTTGCGCTCCTTGCGAGCACGCCGCTTGTCATTGATGAGCGCGACTCCGACGGAGCCGAAGAAGAGCAGGGACAGCGCCAGAGCCAGCAGCGTCATGCCGAACGGACCGGGGTCCGGCGTCGTGATCGCGGCGAAGACGAAGCACAGGAAAATCGCGATCCGCCACCAGCCGAGCATCCGCCTGCCGGTGACGGCACCCGAGAAGTTGAGCAGCAGCAGCAGCACGGGGAACTCGAACGACGCGCCGAAGAGCAGAACGAAGTTGGTGATGAACGACGTGTAGGCGCCGATCTCCAGCGTCACCGCGACGTTGGCGAAGCCCTGCTCCAGCAGGAATTTCAGACCCTGGTGGACCGCGACGTAGGCGAGCACCGCACCCGTCATGAAGAGGGGACCGGCGATCGCGCCGAAGATGTAGGCCCACTTGCGCTCGTGCCGGTGCAGTCCCGGCGCGATGAAGGCCCAGAGCTGGTAAAGCCAGACCGGCGACGACAGCACCAGTCCGGCCCAGAGCGCCAGCTTCAGCTTCAACATGAACTGCGCGGTGACCTCGAGCGACACGAACTGGCAGTTCGTCGGATCGGGTTGCAGGCTGCAGTAAGGCTCTTGAATGAGCTTGAAGATGTCGGTCGACAGGAAGTAACCAACGATGACGCCGACCAGGATCGCCAGAGTCGCCCGGGTCAGCCGGGAACGTAGCTCCCGAATGTGCTCGATGAGAGTCATCGAGCCTTCGGAAGCACGCTCGAATTTGGTCGGTTTGGACCGACGTGCCGGGGTGTTCACGTCGCGGTGAGCGCTCAGCGCTCGTTGACGCGCTGCACCGGATCAGCGACGGGCGCCGCCGGCGCCTGGACCTCGCCGGAGAGCGGCGTGCGCGCGGCGTTGGCCTCAGCCTTGCCCGCGAGGTCACCCTTGTCGGCTTCCTTGCCGTCCTCCATGAGGCCCTTGGTCTCAGCCTTCATGATCCGCATCGAGCGGCCGAGCGAACGAGCAGCGTCGGGGAGCCGCTTCGCACCGAACAGAAGGACGAGCACTACCACCACCAGGATGATGTGCCATGGCTTAAGGGCGCCCATTGCTTGCTCCAAATTTGATCAAAGTGAGGGGTGTCCGGCCCCATAGTACGTGCGTTTTCCGCAATCGCCACGTTGCGTCCGGCTCTTGCGTCACCCGCCGGTGCAGTCTTGACCACCGACCGAGCACCCGTCAAGCAGCGATTCCGCCAAGATTTGCTTGCAATGGACGGGTATCGAGCAGAATCGAGCAGCTATCGCTTGAACGAGGCCTTGATCAGGGCGATCCGCTCCTGCAGGATGCCCTGGCGGTGCTGGGCCAGCGCAACGCGCTCCTGCAGCGCCGCGATCCGCTCCTGGGTGCCCTCCAATCGGGCCTGCAGCGCCTGCGCGCCCTCCAGCGTCACCTGGAGATCCTGCTGCACCGCCAGCAGCTGGGGCACTCTGACCGCGAGCGCCCGCACTGCCAGCAGGAGAATAAGCAGACCCAGCAACACCACGCCGAGCACGATCCACCCTGTCATGAGGTCAGCCTACCGGTGCCGTTACGAACCGCACGTCAAGCCCACCCGGGCCGAAACGGAGATCCCCGGGCCACGTCTCGATGGCGTTGGGCCGGGGATCTCCGCCGCACCGATTAGGTGATCGTCACTTTCGCCCGGCACACGTCGCCGCCGGACAGATCGAGACAGACCTGCACCGCGGTGACCGGGTAGACGGAGGTGCCCGGATAGGCCGAGCTGCACCCGGCCGCGCTGCCATTGGCATCGCTGATGCTTCCCTGGGAACCGTTGGCCATGACCAGAACGACGGCCGCGAACGCGACCAGCAGAGCTTTGATCCTTGCCATGTTTCCTCCCCGAGAGCGGTGCTACAGGTCACGCGAGGACACCGCCCCCGTGAGCGTTACGCTGGGGAATCTAACATCACGACATCCGCATACACGAATGATTTAATCACGCCGAATACGCCGCGAGCGCTTCCTGCGCCGAGCAGCGCACCGATGCCGCGAGCTCACTGGGCGAGACGACGCCCACGCCCGGCCCGAGTCCGAGCACGAACCGCCGGGCCCAGTCCAGGTCCGTCACCCGCATCGTGACCAGCCACTCCTCGGGAGTGAGCTCCTCGATCCCCTCGACGGGGTAATACTCCGTGATCCACCGCGCCCCGCGTCCGATCCGCAGCACCATCTCGGGCGCGTCCCCCGCCGGGCGGTAGACGGCACCGTCGAGGACCTCGCTGCGAACCCCCGGCGGCGGCACCGCGGGCTCCTCGAGCTCGACGAGCGCATCGATCCGGTCGACCCGGAACAGCCGCACGTCGGCCGCGCGTCGGCACCAGGCCTCGACATAGGAGCGCTCGCCCACGATCAGCACCCGGATCGGGTCGATCACCCGCTCGGTCGTCGCGTCGCGGGTCGCCGTGTAGTAGGTGATGCGCAGCGCCCGGCCGCGCTCGACGGCGGCACGCACGGTGGCGAGCCGGTCGTCGTTGCCCCGGGTGCCGACGGCGACGGGCGCGTCGGCCCACTCCCCCGCAGCCTTCTCGATCTTCGACAGGGCCCGGCTGATCGCGTCGCGGTCGGCGATGCCCGGCGTCTCGGCGAGCATCCGCAGCGCCACCACCAGCGCCATCGCCTCGTCGGGAGTCAGGCGCAACGGCCGGTCGATGCCCGCGTCGTAGGTGATGGTGACCCGGTCGCCGTCGAACGCCATGTCGATCAGGTCACCGGGGCCGTATCCGGGCAGCCCGCACACCCAGAGCAGCTCCAGGTCGTCCTGGAGCTGCGCCGGGGTGACCCCGAGATCGGCGGCCGCCTCGGTGATCAGGATCCCGGGCCGCGTCAGCAGGTAGGGCACCAGATTCAACAACCGGGCCAGCCGGTCGGCCGAGGTGCCGGGGCGGGTGACCGTCACCGGACCACCTCCACGGGCTCGAACTCCTTGACGATCTCCTGCAGCCGCAGGATCACCGCCTCGCGGACCTCGACCGGCTCGATGACGGTCACGTCGGCGCCGTATCCGACGAGCCAGTTGGCGAAGCCGCCCGGCTCGGCATAGCGCAGGGTGAGCACGTCGCCGTCGGCGGCGGGCTCGACGTCGATCGCCCAGCGCCGCACACCGGCGGCCCGGCCGGGGCGGGCCAGCACCCGCGCGGTGTTGCTGCGCTCCAGCGGACCGGACCACCGGGCCACGTGGCTGATCAGGTCGAGCTCGGCCGGCGGGCTGTAGGCACTCGCCCGGCCGACCGCCTTGACCTGGCCGCGGATGCGGGACAGGCGGAAGCAGCGGGTGGCGCCCCGGTCGGTGTCGTGCCCCACGACATACCACCGGCCGCGCCAGCAGACGACGCCCCACGGCTGCACGTGCCGGGTGACCGTGGTGTCCTCCTCGGGCACCCGGTAGTCGAAGGTGACCGCTCGGCGCTCCCGGGCGGCGCTGGTCAGCGGGGCGAAGGCGGGGTCGACCGCGACGACCGGCTCGACGCCGAGCGTCGCCTGCGCGTCGACCTCGATGCCGCCCGCCCGCAGCTTCGCCAGCCCCGAGGTGGCGGCGGCGGCGAGCCCGGCATGGCGCCAGAGCCGGGCGGCGACACCGACGGCGGCGGCTTCATCCGGACCGAGCGGGATATCGGGCAGTCCGTAGTCACGCTGGGCGATGCGGTAGCCCGGCTCGGCGTCGAAAGCGCTGGCGGTGCCGGTCTCGAGCGGCACACCGAGATCACGGAGCTCGGCCTTGTCACGCTCGAACTTGCGCTGGAACGCCTCATGGTCCCGGGCATCGGTGGCGTCGTGCTCATATCCGGGCACGGTCGCGGCGATCTGCGCGGCGGTGAGAAAACGCCTGGTGGAGAGTAAGCAGATCACGAGATTGACGAGTCGTTCGGTGCGGCTGCGCGACACCCGCCCAACCTAGCAGCGTTGCCGTGGAACGTCGTCCCCGGTAGGGGTGTTATTAGCACGAGCGTTCGGAGAATAACTCGCTAAACATATTTTTCCAGGCAAAACGACCCTGAACAGGGCGCCCGACCTGTCGCGACCCTAGCCTGATGCCATGTCGAGCGAAGAGAGCCTGCGCACGGTCATCATCGCGGGTGCGGCGAATCTCGGCATCGCGGTCGCCAAGACCGTCGCCGGTCTGATCAGCGGCTCCGCCTCCATGCTCTCCGAGGCCGCGCACTCCTTCGCCGACACCATCACCGAGGTGCTGCTCTACGTCGCCCTGCGCCGGGGCGCCCAGCCGGCCGACGAGCGTCACCAGTTCGGGTACGGCAAGGCCGCCTACTTCTGGGCCTTCATCGCGTCGGTCTGCACCTTCGTGGCCGGAGCCGGGTTCTCCATCACGCATGGCGTACAGACCCTCATCGACGGCGAGGAGCTCAGCGACACCGGCATCTCCTTCGCCGTGCTCGCCATCTCCTTCGCCATCGAGGCGATCTCGTTCCGGCAGGCCACCCGGCAGGTACGCGGTGCCGCCGCCCGCTGGCGCATCAAGCCCCTGCGCTACCTGCGGATCACCTCGGACACCACCGTCGTCGCGGTGACCCTGGAGGACGGCGCCGCCCTGATCGGCCTCGTCCTCGCAGCTCTCGGCCTCGGCGCCTCGGTGCTCACCGGCTCGGCGGTCTGGGACGGGCTCGCCTCGATCGCGATCGGACTGCTGCTCTTCGCCGTCGCCGGTGTGCTGGCCCGGGCCAACATCGCCCACCTCATCGGCCTCGCCGCGCCCGCCGGCCTCCAGGACCAGATCCAGGCGGAGCTCGCGGGCGTCCCGGGCATCGAGGGCGTCCCGACGCTGCTCACCATGCTGCTGGGCCCGGGCTCCCTGCTCGTCGCCGCGAAGGTCGACTTCGTCGACACGATCTCCGGAGCCGAGGTCGAGGCCGCCGCCGACGAGGCCGAGCGGCGGCTGCGCGAACGTTTCCCGGGCATCCGGTATGTCTTCCTCGACCCGACCGGGTAAGGACGGGACGGTACGGAAGGATGGTGCGCATGATTCGGTGGCGTACCGCGGTGGTGGTCGGGCACGGCAAGCGCTGGCAGGGCGCGATGGAGCTACAGGTACGCCTGCACCGGCGCGCCGACGCCGATCCCGAGACGATGCTCGCCCTCGCCTACCCGCAGCTCGTGGGTGAGCCGCACGTCGGTGACCAGGTGCTGCTCAACACCGGTGCGCTCGCGATGGGCCTCGGCACCGGCGGCTACGCGCTCGTCGTGGCGATCCCCGAGCGGCTGCCCGCCGACCCGGAGAGCCCCGGTCACATCGTCAAGGCTCGATACACCCCGCTGCAGGCGATCACGATCTCCGTGGACGAGGAGGCCTCGCCGCACCGCGAGACGATGCTCGCCGCACACGACCTGGGCGGCATGCCCGTCGTCACCGCCGACCTGCACTCCGCGCTTCCGGCGATCATCGCGGGCATCCGGGCCGACGCACCGCGGGCGCGCATCGCGTACGTGATGACCGACGGGGGCGCGCTTCCGGCCTGGTTCTCCCGCTCGCTCGACGCGCTCGCCCCGGCGCTGGCCGGTGTCATCACCGCCGGTCAGGCCTTCGGCGGCGATCTGGAATCGGTCAACGTGCACAGCGGGCTGCTCGCCGCGCGCCACGTGCTCGGCGCCGACATCACCGTCGTCGCGCAGGGGCCCGGCAACCTCGGCACCGGCACCGCCTGGGGCTACTCCGGGGTCGCGGTGGGCGAGGCGGTCAACGCCGTCGGGGTGCTCGGCGGCAGAGCGATCGGATCGGTACGCATCTCGGACGCCGACCCGCGCGATCGGCACCGCGGGGTGTCGCATCACAGCATCACCGCGTACGGACGAGTGGCGCTCTGCCCGGCGGACCTCGTCGTGCCCAGCGGGCTCGCACCGGACCTGGCCGAGACGGTGGCCACCGCGCTCGCGCCGCTCGCCGGGCGGCACCGGCTGGTGACCGTCGACAGCACCGGCCTGATGGAGGCGCTCGCCGCCTCGCCCGTCCGCCTGTCGACGATGGGCCGAGGGCTCGCCGAGGACACCGCCTACTTCGTCGCCGCCGCCGCGGCCGGCAGGCACGCGGCGGCGGCGATCACGACGTAGGCGGACGCGCTAGGCCCAGATGATCAGGGAGGCCCAGGCGACCACGATCACGACGAGAATCGCGACCATCACCCACGTCGGGACCTTGTAGTCCCCCCGGGCGTTGCGGTCGAGCTCCTCGCGGATCTTGGCCCGTCGACGCTCCCAACGCGGCTTGCGAGCCTCGCGGAAACCCTCGGTGAGGATCTCGTCCTGATCGTGCCGGTCAGGCTTGGGATCGAGCTGATCATCAGTGGTAGCCATGGTGCGGGACAGCTTACATGCTCGCGATCAGGCGATCCACCCGCTCGTCGTGGGCCCGGAACGGGTCCTTGCAGAGCACGGTGCGCTGCGCCTGGTCGTTGAGCTTGAGGTGCACCCAGTCGACGGTGAAGTCGCGCCGCTTCTCCTGCGCGTGCTTGATGAACTCGCCACGCAGGCGGGCCCGCGTCGTCTGCGGCGGAGTCTCCTTCGCCTCATAGATGCGCAGGTCCTGGACGACCCGATCGACCTGACCGCGCCGCTCCATGAGCTGGTAGAGGCCGCGGCCGCGCCGCAGGTCGTGGTAGGCGAGGTCGAGCTGGGCCACCCGGGGCGACGCCAGCGGCAGGTCGTGCCGGGCCTGGTAGCGCTCGATGAGCTTGAGCTTCGTGACCCAGTCGATCTCACGGGCGACCGAGTCGAGGTTGTCCGACTCGACCGCGGCGAGCACCCGGCCCCAGAGCTCGACGACCCGCTTGGTCGTCGCGTCGGTGCCGCGGCGCGCCACGAACTCGCTCGCCTTCTCGAAATACTCCTGCTGGATCTCGAGCGCGGTCGCCTCCTTGCCGCTGGCGAGGCGAACCTTGCGGCGGCCGGTGATGTCGTGCGACACCTCCCGGATCGCCCGGATCGGGTTCTCCAGCGACAGGTCGGTCATCGCGACCCCGGCCTCGATCATCCGCAGGACGAGATCGGCCGTGCCCACCTTGAGCAGGGTGGTCGCCTCGTTCATGTTGGAGTCGCCGACGATGACGTGCAGGCGCCGGTAGCGCTCGGCGTCGGCGTGCGGCTCGTCACGGGTGTTGATGATCGGCCGGCTGCGGGTCGTCGCCGAGGAGACGCCCTCCCAGATGTGCTCGGCCCGCTGCGAGAGGCAGTAGACCGCGCCGCGCGGGGTCTGCAGCACCTTGCCGGCACCGCAGATGAGCTGCCGGGTCACGAGGAACGGGATCAGCACGTCGGCGAGACGGCCGAACTCCCCGTGCCGGGAGACCAGGTAGTTCTCGTGGCAGCCGTAGGAGTTGCCGGCCGAGTCGGTGTTGTTCTTGAACAGGTAGATCTCGCCCGCGATGCCCTCGTCATGCAGGCGTTTCTCCGCGTCCACCAGGAGACCCTCGAGGATCCGCTCGCCCGCACGGTCGTGGGCGACGAGATCGGTCAGGGAGTCACACTCGGGCGTGGCGTACTCAGGGTGCGAGCCGACGTCCAGGTAGAGGCGAGCGCCATTACGCAGAAACACGTTGCTCGAACGCCCCCAGGACACGACCCGCCGGAACAGGTAACGTGCGACCTCATCCGGAGAGAGACGCCGCTGCCCCTTATAGGTGCAGGTGACGCCGTACTCCGTTTCGATCCCGAAGATCCGCCGGTCCATCCTTAGAGCCTACGCGAGTCGGGACGCAAGGTCACGTACGAAGCGACGCGGTGTAATCAACGCAGTCCGGATAGGACGGAAGAAGTCCCCGTTCGCGCGCCTCGGCGAGGCTCGGCGCGGCGGCGTCGCGAGCCGACAGGACCGGCTCCAGACCCGCCTCGACCGGCCATTTGATGCCCAATTCAGGATCTAGCGGGTGGATCGTGTGCTCGCCGGTGGGGTTGTAGGTGGCCGAGCAGAGATAGGTGAGTGTCGCATTATCCGTAAGAGCGCAGAATCCGTGACCCAGACCTTCCGGGACATATACGGCGCGTCGGTCCACATCGTCCAGGCGGATCGCCTCCCACGCGCCGAAGGTCGGCGAGCCCACCCGGATGTCGACGATGATGTCGACGAGGGCGCCGGCCACGCAGGTGACGTATTTCGCCTGCCCCGGCGGCACGTCGGCGAAGTGGATGCCGCGGATCGTGCCGGCCGAGGAGACCGAGATGTTGGCCTGGGCGAGGTTGAGCGGGTGCCCGACCACCTCCGCCAGCGCGTCGAACCTGTACCACTCCAGGAACACGCCACGGGGATCGCAGTGCTGGGCCGGGGTGATCTCCCAGGCGCCTTCGATCGACAGGGGTCGCAGCTTCACGTCATCCTCGCTTCGGCGTTCCGGCGCTAGTTGCCGCGCTCGTCGGCGACGAGGCGCAGCAGGTAGTCACCGTACCCGCTCTTGGTGAGCGGCTCCGCGAGGGCCAGCAGCGCGGCGTCGTCGATGAACCCGGCACGCCAGGCCACCTCCTCGACGCAGCCGATCTTCATCCCCTGACGCTCCTCGATCACCCGCACGAACTCGGCGGCCTGCATCAGGGAGGTGAAGGTGCCCGTGTCCAGCCACGCCGTACCCCGGTCGAGCACGGTCACCGAGAGCTCCCCGGCGCGCCGGTAGGCCTCGTTGACCGAGGTGATCTCCAGCTCGCCCCGGGCGCTCGGCTTCAGCCCCCGGGTGATCTCGACGACCTTGTTGTCGTAGAAGTACAGCCCCGGCACCGCGTAGCGGGACTTCGGGTGGGTCGGCTTCTCCTCGATGGAGATGACCCGGCCGGACGGCGAGAACTCGACCACGCCGTACTCCTGCGGGTTGGCGACCGGGTAGGCGAAGATCCGCCCGCCGGAGACCTGCTCCGCCGCCGCCAGCTGCCGGCCGAGGCCGACGCCGTGGAAGATGTTGTCGCCGAGGATCAGCGCCACCGGCTCGTCGCCGATGAACTCCTCACCGAGCACGAAGGCCTGGGCGATGCCGTCCGGGCGCTCCTGGGCCAGATAGCTCAGCTCCAGGCCCCACTGCGACCCGTCGCCGAGCAGCCGCCGGAACTGCGGCTGGTCCTCGGGGGTCGTGATCACGAGCACCTCGCGGATGCCGGCCATGATCAGCGTAGAGAGGGGGTAATAGATCATCGGCTTGTCGAAGACTGGCATGAGCTGCTTCGATACGGCACGAGTGATCGGCCAGAGGCGGGAGCCGGTTCCACCGGCGAGGAGGATGCCACGCACCGCGCGAGCCTACCCGGCGACCGGGGGGCCTCGCTCGACGGTTGATCGAGGAGGCACCGGACCGAGCAGCAAAAACGCCCATCGGGCTATATATCGACGTCACGACTCGGCAACAACCGGCGCGGACCGCACCGCTCAGGCCCCCGGTAAGCTCCGAATTCGTGAGACTTGTCTTGAATGATGTGACGCGATGAGGGCCCTCGTCACCGGCGCGGGCGGCATGCTCGGCGTCGACCTGGTCCGCGCACTCGCCGCCGACCCCACGATCACCCTGACCGCCGCCGACCGGACCGTCCTGGACATCCGCGACCCGGCCGCCGTTCACGACATGGTCGCCGGGCACGATGTCGTCATCAATGCCGCGGCCTGGACGGATGTCGACGGGGCGGAGACCGCCGAGGAGGCTGCCACCGAGATCAACGGTGTCGCCGTGGGCCACCTCGCCCGGGCCTGCGCGGCGACCGGAGCCCGGCTGATCCAGCTCTCCACCGACTACGTGCTGCCCGGCGAGATCGCGCCGGGCACGCCCGCGGTGCCGTGGCCGGAGGACGCGGCGACCGCGCCGGTCAACGCGTACGGGCGGGGCAAGCTCGTCGGTGAGCAGGCGGTGCTGTCGATCCTGCCCGAGAACGGCTACGTCGTGCGGACCGCCTGGCTCTACGGCGAGCACGGACGCAACTTCGTCAGCACGATGCTGCGCCTGGCGACCCAGCGGGAGACCCTCGACGTCGTCGACGACCAGTTCGGCCAGCCGACCTGGACCGTCGCGCTCGCCGAGCAGCTCGTCGAGCTGGTCCACGCCGCCGAGGCCGGGCTCGCCACCGCCGGGATCTACCACGGCACCTCGGGCGGGGAGACGACCTGGGCCGGGCTGGCCCGAGCCGCCTTCGCCGCCACCGGGCTGGACCCGGAGCGGATCCGGTCGACCACCTCCGCCGCGTTCGTCCGCCCGGCGCGGCGGCCGTCCTACAGCGTGCTGGGCCACCAGCGCTGGAACACCGCTGGAGTGAAGGCCCAGCCCGGCTGGCACGCGCAGCTCACCGAGGCGCTGACTCGCGGAGTGGCCTGACCGGCGCACCAGGGTGCTCCGCGCCGGTGCGAGCGGTGACCGCGCGGGAAGCCCGGCACGGCACTCCCGCCGGGTGGACCGGGACATGACGAAGGGCCGTGCGCCTCGCGCACGGCCCTTCGTGTGTATCGCTGTTACTTCGCTTCGTCGGTCGGCTTCGGGTCGGCCGCGGGCTTCGCGTCGGGCTTCGCCTCAGCGGCCGGCTTCGCCGGTTTGGCGTCCGGCTTGGCGTCGGGCTTCGCCTCCGGCTTGGCCGCCTCGATCGCCGCCGGGGTCAGCAGCGCGGTGAGCGGCGCACCGGTGATCCGCCGGAACGTGCGGCCCGGACGGGACCGGTCGAGCACCGCGACCTCGAGCTGGTTGGGCGCGATGACCCGCTTGCCGCCGCCCTCGCCGCCGACGCCCGAGAGCGCCTCCAGCGCGAGCTTGAGCGCGTCACCGAGCGTGTGCGACTCGCTGTGCTGAGCCTTGAGCACGGCGCCGATCGCCTCGGCCTGGCCGCCCATCGCGAGGAAGCCCGGCTCGTCCTGCACGGAGCCGTCATAGGTGAGCCGGTAGAGCTGGTCGGTCGCCGGGGTCAGGCCGACCTCCGCCACGCAGATCTCCACCTCCAGGGGCTTGCCCTGCTCGGAGAAGAGCGTGCCGAGGGTCTGCGCGTAGGCGCTGGCGAGCGCCCGCCCGGTGACGTCGCGGCGGTCGTAGGAGTAGCCCCGCAGGTCGGCCATGCGCACACCGGCCGAGCGAAGGTTCTCGAACTCGTTGTAGCGCCCGACGGCGGCGAATCCGATGCGGTCGTAGATCTCGCTGACCTTGTGCAGGGTGCTGGAGAGGTTCTCCGCGACGAAGAGCACTCCCCCGGCGTAGGTCAGCACGACAACGCTGCGGCCTCGGGCGATGCCCTTGCGGGCGTACTCCGAGCGGTCGCGCATGATCTGCTCGGGTGAGGCGTAGAACTGCATGGCCACGGTCTGACCTGCTCCTTCCGGACTGGCTGAACTACTCGGGTCTGGGCTGGTGCCGCCGGGCCGCCCGCGAGCGGCCCGGTCGCGGTCAGCCGCCGGGCTGGGAGTGCCGCTCGGCGATGATGGCGTCGGCGATCGCGCCGGTCTCCGCGTCGCTGAGGCGGTGGGTGCCCTCGGCGGTCGCGGTCATCACGACCGGGAAGATGCGCCGGATGACGTCGGGGCCACCGGTCGCCGTGTCGTCGTCGGCCGCGTCGTAGAGCGCGTCGACCGCGAGCTTGATCGCGTCGCCGGTGCTGATCCCCGGACGGTAGCGCTTCTTCAGCGCGGACTTGGCGAACAGCGAGCCGGACCCGATCGAGTCGTAGCCGGTCTCCTCGTAGATGCCGCCCGCGACGTCGAAGCTCCACACCCGGCCGACCTTGGCCGGGTCGGTGGCGTCGAGGTCGAAGCCCGCGAAGAGCGGCACCGCGACGAGGCCCTGCAGCGCCATGCCCAGGTTGCCCCGGATCATCGTGGCGAGCCGGTTGGCCTTGCCGTCGAGCGAGAGCATCGCGCCCTCGATCTTCTCGTAGTGCTCGAGCTCCACCTGGAAGAGCCGGATCATCTCGATGCCGATGCCCGCGGTGCCGGCGATGCCGATCAGCGAGTAGGCGTCGGACGGGTGGACCTTCTCGATGTCGCGGCTGGCGATGAGGTTGCCCATGGTCGCCCGGCGGTCACCGGCCATCACCACGCCGTCGGAGCAGGCGATCGCCACGATGGTGGTCGCGTGCGGCGCGATGTCCGCACTGTGTCCGGCCGGCAGGTGCCTGCGGCCGGGCAGCAGCTCCGGCGCGGCCTTGCCGAGGAATTCCGTGAACGAGCTCATCCCCGGAGTGGTGTAGACCGCTGGCAGACGTCCGGGTGATTCAAAGCCCGAGGTCACGAGGCCTCCTTCAAGTATGTTGAATCGGACAAAGTCTTACTGTCCGCCCTTTTGAACGTATCCACGCACGAACTCTTCCGCGTTCTCCTCGAGCACCGAGTCGATCTCGTCGAGCAGGTCGTCGACGTCCTCGCCGATCTTCTCGACCCGCTCGGCCACCTCGGGGTTGACCTCAGGCGCGACAGGCTCGTCGGTCTCGGACTCGCGCCGCTTGCCCGACTGTCCCTGTCCACCGGTGTCCTGACTGGCCATGGCTGCCTCCCGCGTTTGTCCCTCGTGGCATCCGGCGGCACACCGCCGGATCGCGTCGACCCACACTGCGTGTGGGCGTCGCACCCGCCGTTTCGCCGGTCCGGCGGGTGCCTAAAACCTACCGCGCCGGACCGACAAACGCGATCAGCTAAGAGCGGACACGGCCGGTCAGCCCTTGGATAGAGCCTCCAACAGGTCCTTCGCACTCGCGCATCGGTCGAAGAGCGCACCCACCACGCGCTTGGTGCCCCGCTCCGGCTCCATCATGGGTACGCGCACCAGCGACTCCCTGCCCACGTCGAATATGACGGAGTCCCAGCTGGCGGCGACCACTTCGGACGCGTACTGGGCGAGGCAACGGCCGCGGAAGTAGGCCCGGGTGTCCTCCGGCGGCTCCACCATCGCCCGCTGCACGTCGTCGGACGGGATGAGGGTCTTCATCGAGCCGCGGGCGACGAGCCGGTGGTAGAGGCCCTTCTCCGGGCGCACGTCGGAGTACTGCAGGTCGACGAGCTGGAGCTTGTGCGACGACCAGCCCAGGTTCTCCCGCTCGCGATAGCCCTCGAGCAGCCGCAGCTTCGCCACCCAGTCGAGCTCGTCGGCGCAGAGCATCGGATCGCGGCTGAGCCGGTCCAGCACGCTCTCCCAGCGGTCGAGCACGTCCGCCGTCTCGGGGTCCATACCCTTGCTGTCCATGTAGGAGCGAGCACGCTCCAGATAGGCCCACTGCACGTCCAGCGCCGTGAGGCGGCGTCCATCGCGCATCCGCACCCGGTGGCTCAGGGTCGGGTCGTGGCTGACCGCCCGCAGCTCGGCGACCGGGTCGGCGATGCCGAGGTCGGCGGTGAGCACCTTGTCCTCGATCATCGCCAGGATCAGCGCCGTCGTGCCCACCTTGAGGTAGGTCGAGATCTCGGAGAGGTTGGCGTCGCCGATGATGACGTGCAGGCGGCGGTACTTGTCGGCGTCGGAGTGCGGCTCGTCCCGGGTGTTGATGATCGGGCGCTTGAGCGTCGTCTCCAGGCCCACCTCGACCTCGAAGAAGTCCGCACGCTGGGAGATCTGGAAACCGGACTGCGAGCCGTCCTGGCCGATGCCGACCCGGCCCGCGCCGCAGACGATCTGCCGGGTCACGAAGAACGGCGTCAGGAAGGAGACGATCTCGGCGAACGGCGTCTGCCGGCGCATCAGGAAATTCTCGTGGGAGCCGTAGCTGGCGCCCTTGTTGTCGGTGTTGTTCTTGTAGAGCTGGATCGGCTGGGTGCCCGGGATGGTCGCGGCGCGGCGGGCGCCCTCGGCCATCACCCGCTCCCCCGCCTTGTCCCACTTGACGATGTCGAGCGGGTTGGTGCACTCGGGGGACGAGTACTCCGGGTGGGCGTGGTCGACGTAGAGCCGGGCTCCGTTGGTCAGGATGACGTTGGCGAGACCGAGGTCCTCGTCGGCCAGCGCCTCGGCCGGGTCGAAGACCGCGCCGGTGTAGGTGAAGCCGCGCGCGTCCCGCAGCGGCGACTCCTCCTCGTAGTCCCAGCGTGCCCGGCCTCCCTTGACGAGCTCGGGGCGGGCCCCGTAGGCGTTGACGATCTGGGAGGAGGTAACCATGGGGTTGGCCTGGGGTTGGCCGGGGACACTGATGCCGTATTCGACCTCGGTCCCCATGATCCGGCGCACACTCATGTGACGAGCCTAGCCCCCATGACGCGCTACTCGGCCACTCCCACGTCCGACGAGGCATGCATGGCGACGTGGGACGGCGTGGCGTGCCATCGCGGACTCGATCGATGCACTAGTAGGATTCAGCCCGCCCGCGTCGCTGAGCTGGAAGGACGTCACGATGACCGCTGGAGGGGAGCTCGCGCTCTCGGTCGTCATTCCCATGTTCAACGAGGAGGCGGTCCTGCCCCTGCTCGTGCAGCGGTTGCGACCGGTCCTCGACGGTCTGGGCGAGACCTACGAGGTGGTCGCCGTCGACGACGGCAGCGCCGACGACACGGCGGCGATCCTGCACCTCCTGCGGCGCAACTGGCCGGAGTTGCGGCTCGTGCGGCTGCGGCGCAACAGCGGGCACCAGGCGGCCCTCACGGCCGGTCTGCACCGGTCCCGGGGCGACTACGTGGTCAGCCTCGACGCGGACCTGCAGGACCCGCCGGAGGTGATTCCGGAGATGCTGGAGCTGGCCCGGTCGCGGCAGCTCGACATCGTCTACGGCGTGCGGGGCGACCGCGAGTCCGACACCGTCTTCAAGCGCAACACCGCCGGGCTCTACTACACGGTCATGCGGAAGATCGTCGGCAAGAAGATGCCCGACGGTGCCGGCGACTTCCGGCTGCTCAGCCGCGCGATGGTGGAGGCCCTGCGCTCGCTGCCCGAGCACACCCCGGTCTACCGGCTGCTCGTGCCGTGGCTCGGCTTCCCCAGCGGCGAGGTGAGCTACGTCCGCGAGAAGCGGGCGGCGGGCAGCACCAAATACCCGCTCACCAAGATGATCCGGCTCGCCGCCGACAGCGTGATCAACTTTACCGCCGCGCCGCTGCGGGCAGCCCTGTGGCTGGGCGCGTTCGGCGTCGGCGCCACGGTGGTCCTCACGGCCACCACGCTGATCGCCTGGGCCAACGGCACCGTCGTACCCGGCTGGACCTCGCTCTTCCTCGCCGTGCTGCTCTTCGGCGCCGTGCAGCTCATCTGCCTGGGATTGCTGGGCGAGTATGTCGGGCGCATCTTCCAGGCGCTCCAGGCCCGGCCGGCCTACTTCATCAGCGAGGACACCGTCGAGGCCCGCCCGCCGTCCCAGCGCGGCGCGGAGCCCGACGCCGAGGCGGAGACCGACGCACCCGCTCAGGCGGGCGCAAACCGCCGCCGCTGACCGCTCCCGCCAACGCCGCTGGCGCTCCAAGATCGCGCACTTTCCGTGAAATAAGCCCCTCGCCCCGCCCGCGTAGGGCCAGTTTCCGAGAAACAATGCGATCACACCGCGCGCGCCGCGCGCGCCGCGCGCACCGCACCACGCGCGCCCCGGAACACGGCGAGGGCCGGCACCCATCGGGTGCCGGCCCTCGTCACGTCGCGCCTATAGGTACTGACCGGTGTTGGTCGTGGTCTCGATGGAGCGGCCGGCCTCGGCACCCTTGCCGCCGGAGACCAGCGTGCGGATGTAGACGATCCGCTCGCCCTTCTTGCCCGAGATCCGCGCCCAGTCGTCGGGGTTGGTCGTGTTGGGCAGGTCCTCGTTCTCCCGGAACTCGTCGACGCAGGCGTCGAGGAGGTGCTGGAGGCGCAGTCCCTTGCGACCCGAGGAGAGGAACTCCTTGATCGCCATCTTCTTGCCGCGGTCGACGATGTTCTGGATCATGGCACCGGAGTTGAAGTCCTTGAAGTAGAGGACCTCCTTGTCACCGTTGGCATAGGTGACCTCCAGGAACCGGTTCTCCTCCGTCTCCGAGTACATCCGGAGCACCACCGAGTCGATCATGGCGTGCACCGTCGCGTCGGCGGATTCGCCGTGCTCGGCCAGGTCGTCCGCGGCGAGCGGCAGCCCGGTGAGGATGTACTTGGAGAAGATGTCCTTCGCCGACTCGGCGTCCGGGCGCTCGATCTTGATCTTGACGTCGAGCCGGCCCGGCCGCAGGATCGCGGGGTCGATCATGTCTTCCCGGTTGGAGGCGCCGATGACGATGACGTTCTCCAGGCCCTCGACACCGTCGATCTCGCTGAGGAGCTGCGGGACGATGGTGTTCTCGACGTCCGAGGAGACGCCGGAGCCACGGGTCCGGAAGATCGAGTCCATCTCGTCGAAGAACACGATGACCGGTGTGCCCTCGCTGGCCTTCTCACGAGCGCGCTGGAAGATCAGGCGGATGTGCCGCTCGGTCTCACCGACGAACTTGTTGAGCAGCTCGGGGCCCTTGATGTTGAGGAAGTAGCTGGTGTGCTTCTCCTGGCCGCGCAGCTCGGCGATCTTCTTGGCGAGGGAGTTGGCGACCGCTTTCGCGATGAGCGTCTTCCCACATCCGGGCGGACCGTAGAGCAGGATCCCCTTCGGCGGGCGCAGCTGGTGCTCCCGGAAGAGGTCGGCGTGCAGGAACGGCAGCTCCACCGCGTCGCGGATCTGCTCGATCTGCCGCTGGAGGCCACCGATGTCCTCGTAGTTGACGTCGGGCACCTCTTCGAGGACGAGCTCCTCGACCTCGCTCTTCGGAATACGCTCGTAGGCGTATGCCGAGCGAGGCTCGATCATCAGCGAGTCACCCGCGCGAAGCGGCTGACCGGCCAGAGACTCGGCCAGGTAGACGATGCGCTCCTCGTCGGCGTGCGAGATGACCAGCGCGCGGTCACCCCCGTCGAGGATCTCCCTGAGCATGACAACCTCGCCGGTGCGCTCGAATCCGAACGCGTCGACGATGTTGAGCGCGTCGTTGAGCAGGACTTCCTGCCCACGCTGCAGCTCATCGACATCGAGCGACGGCGAAACCGCCACCCGGAGTTTGCGGCCACCAGTGAAGACGTCGACTGTGCCGTCTTCGTGCCGGCTCAGGAACACGCCATAACCGCTCGGCGGTTGAGCGAGCCTGTCGATCTCTTCCTTGAGCGTCACGATCTGGGCGCGGGCTTCCTTGAGCGTCGCGACCAGTCGTTCGTTGTTCTCCGTCAGGCGTGACAGCTGTGCCTGAGTCGCGGCGAGCCGCTCCTCCAGCTGCCGCACGTGACGCGGGCTCTCGGACACTTTCCGCCGCAGTAGGGCGAGCTCCTCTTGAAGGAACGCGACCTGGGCGGAGAGATCGTTGGACTCTTTCTCCCACCGTGCGGCGCGCGCATCCGCGTCGTCGCTACGTGCCACGTCCCACCTCCCCGGGGGTTGAGCTGGTTGTGCGTTGCCTTAACACTAGCCGCTCCTAGCCCTAAGGAAACCCCTCCGACACGGCCGTCAACAATTGTGATCTCGCAGTGCGGTACGGTCGGGGCATGGCGAGCGACAACGAGCTTCACGTCTGGGTTGATCAAGATCTATGCACAGGCGATGGTTTGTGCGCTCAGTATGCTCCTGAGGTCTTCGAATTCGACGTCGACGGGCTCGCCTACGTCAAGAACGACGCCGGGGAACTGCAGCTCGCGACGGGCGCGACGGTGCCGGTCCCGGTGCATCTGCGCCTCGACGTGCTCGACGCGATCAAGGACTGCCCGGGCGAGTGCATCCACCTGCGACGCGCCGACGGCGACGCCACGCCGCTCGCCGAGGACGACCGCGAGGCGCTGCGCGCGGAGATCGCCGCATAAATTGAGCACGATCGAGATAATCCTCGACCGGGACTAGAGCAGGGGTCGACCGGTCAGCGAGGCGATCAGCAGAGCGAACTCCTCGAGCCGGGCGATCTGTCCCGCGCCGCCGTCCTCGAGCGTCTTGCCGAAGCGCAGGGCGTCATGGCGGAATCCGCCGGTGTCGCCCTGGCCCTCGTCGAGGGAGCTCAGCAGTGCGTACACGTCGACCGCGTCGACCCGCGGCTGGCCGGCGGCCGAGCGGGTGAGGCGCCGGCGGCAACCCACCTCGGTGACGACCGAGAGCGGCACGACGCGCAGCGACGAGATCATCGATCCGACGGGCCCGTCACCGGGCGCGGTGTCCTCACCGTGCCACAGGATGAGACGCTGCCCGTCGCAGACGACGACCTCCTGCCAGACGCCGTTGAACTCGTTGACGAAGCGCTCCAGCGTGAACCCGAGCACCTCCGCTCCGCGCAGGGCGCCGTCGAGTGAATCCAGCGCCAGCTCGGGGTCGCGGAGGTAGGCGCGGGCAGCCGCGTCCAGGTCGCGGTAGGGCGACCAGTCCGGGAAGACCGCGCCGCCGCTCACTCCGAGATCTCCGCGAGCTCGACCGGCTCGGCCGCCGCCAGCGCCGCGGCCCCGGCCGCAGCCACGGCCTTCTTCGCCTGGTACGCCTCGATGCCCTTACTGGGTTTGCGACGCCGCAGCGGTGCGGTGACCCCCGGGGCGAGCTTGCGTGCCCGCACCAGGAACGCCGTGTGCGCGATCATGCGGTGGTCGGGACGGACCGCGAGGCCCTCGGCGTGCCAGTCGCGCACCAGCGTCTCCCAGGCGAGCGGTTCGGTGAAGCCGCCGTATTCGCGCAGCGCCTCGACGAGGTCGGAGAGCTGCGTGGTGGTGGCGATGTAGCCGATGAAGACCCCGCCGGGCAGCAGCGACTTGGCGACCATGTCGAGCGCGTCCTGCGGCGAGAGCATGTCCAGGATGATCCGGTCGAAGCCCTCGGTGCCGTTGTCGGCGACGTCGCCGATGGTGAGGTGCCAGTTGGGCATCTCGTTGCCGAAGAAGGCGGCGACGTTCTTGCGGGCGACCGCTGCGAACTCCTCGCGCAGCTCGAACGAGTGCACCTCGCCGCGCTCGCCGACCGCGCGCAGCAGCGAGCAGGTGAGCGCGCCGGAGCCGACACCGGCCTCCAGCACCTTCGCACCGGGGAAGATGTCGCCCATGGAGACGATCTGCGCCGAGTCCTTGGGGTAGATGACCTGGGCGCCGCGCGGCATCGAGAGCACGTAGTCGGCGAGCAGGGGCCGCAGGGCCAGGTAGGCCGTGCCGCCGCTGGAGTTCACCACGCTGCCGTCGGGCAATCCGATCATAGAATCATGATCCAGGATTCCCTTGTGCGTGTGGAACGATTTGCCATGTTCCAGGACAATCGTGTGCATCCGCCCCTTGGGGTCGGTCAGCTGGACCCGATCGCCGGGGGCGAACGCACCGCGGCGGGCAGGGTAGGTCGTCTCAACAGTCACTGAATTGCTCACTTTGCGCGTGGGTCCAACAGGTGGACGAGATCGGCGAGGCGCAGCACGCCGACCACATCTTCCCCCGTGGTCACGAGGAACTCCTCGGCCGGGTCCGCCCGGACGGCGTTGATCACCTCTTCGCCCCGCAGCGCCGAGGCGATCACCGGCATCCCCTCGACCGATCTGGCGACCGTCTCCACCGACACCCAGGGCCTGCGCTGCTCCGGAACGGCCGCTGCGGCGTCGGCGAGCACGATCGCGACGAGCTTGCCGGAGCTGTCGGCGACGCCGAGCGCGGCGGCGGAGCGGCCGTCGACCCCGGCCCGGCGGGACGCCTCGGCGAGCGAGGTGCCCGACGGGACGACATAGAGCGGCCGGGCGAGGCGTACCGGGTCGATCAGCGGATAGCGATAGGCGATCTTCGCGTACGCCATCGCGGCGCTCGCGCCCTGCCACAGGCTGAGCGCGATGAGGCCGGCGACGAGGAGCCAGGTGAGCGACCAACCGAGCACCTGGTACATGAAGAACGCGGCGAGCACCGTGCCGATGGCGACGACCCGGCCGGCCCAGCCCGCCACGATCGTGCCGGTGTGCTGGTTGCCGCTGGACGCCCAGACGATCGCCCGCAGCGCCCGGCCGCCGTCGAGCGGCAGGCCCGGCAGCGAGTTGTAGACGGCGACGAGCAGGTTGCTGAAGGCGAGCTGGCCGACGACGAGGCCGGTGATGCTGCCGCTCGGGGTGACGAGCCAGGCGGCGCCGAGGCCGAGCCCCAGGATGAAGGAGACGGCCGGACCCGCCAGCGAGTAGGCCACCTCCACGCCCGGCCGGGGCGCCTCCCGATCCATCTCGGTGTATCCGCCGAGGAAGTCGAGGGTGATGCCGCGCACACCGACGCCGTAGCGGCGGGCCACGAAGGCGTGGCCGAGCTCGTGCAGCAGGACGGACAGGAAGAAGGAGAGGACAAGGCCGGCCGCGACGGCGAACGCGGCGGTGACCGGGACGTCGAAGCGGCGCTGCACGACGGGCACCCAGCTCAGCATGATCAGGGCCGCCATGATGAACCACGAGGGGCTCAGGCTCAGGGGGAAGCCAAACAACCGTCCGAGCGCGACGCCGGGGCGGGAAACCTTCTGTTCCGTCTCCATCGCCGCCATGCTACGCACTCGGCGCTCCGGGGTTTCGTCGTACGACTCATCTACCCTGTGGCCATGAGTGAGCCGCGCCCCCTGCCGACCCTGTCGCCCTCGCGTGCGGCCGATTTCAAAACGTGCCCATTGCTCTATCGGCTGCGCAGCATCGACCGCATTCCCGAGCAGCCCACGCCCGAGCAGGCGCGCGGCACGCTGGTCCACGCGGTGCTGGAGCGGCTCTTCGACATCCCGGCGCAGCGGCGCACACCCGAGGCGGCGCAGGAGATGGTGACCCCCGCCTGGGAGGCGCTCGTCGAGGAGCAGCCCGAGCTCGGCAGCCTCGTGGTCGACGACTCGTTCATCCTGACCACTCGCGACCTGCTCGGCGGATACTTCACTGTGGAGGATCCGCGTCGGCTGGAGCCCGCCGAGCGGGAGACGCTGATCGAGGCGGTCCTCGACGACCAGCTCCTGATCCGGGGTTACATCGACCGTCTCGACGTGTCGCCGGGTGGCGACCTCCGGGTGGTCGACTACAAGACCGGTGGTGCGCCCCGCGAGGCCTTCGAGGCGCGGGCGCTGTTCCAGCTCAAGTTCTACGCCCTCGTGCTCTGGCGCACGCGGGGTGTGGTGCCCCGGGTGCTGCGGTTGCTCTACCTCAAGGATGCCGAGATCTGCGACTACACCCCCGACGCCGAGGAGCTGGAGCGCTTCGAGAAGACCCTCATCGCGCTGTGGCGGGCGATCGAGACGGCGAAGGCGGCGCAGGAGTTCCAGCCCAAGCCGAGCAAGCTCTGCGGCTGGTGCGCCCATCAGGCCCTCTGCCCGGCCTTCGGCGGCACTCCCCCGCCCTATCCGGTGCAGGCCGACGGCTCGGCTGTGGACGCCCGCACGATGAAGCTGGCGGCCCGCACGGAGCCATAGGACTGAGCTATCGTCGGCGCCGTGACCGCTACGTCGACCGAGACCGTCATCGCCGCCCGGACCACCGACGTGTGGAAGGTCTTCGGCTCCGGCGAGGCCGAGGTGATCGCCCTGCGCGGGGTCAGCGTCAAGCTGGAGCGGGCGCGGTTCACCGCCATCATGGGGCCGTCGGGGTCGGGCAAGTCGACGCTGATGCACTGCCTCGCCGGGCTCGACACGGTCACGCGCGGCGAGGTCCACATCGGCGACACCCGGGTCACCGGGCTCGGCGACGCCGGGCTGACCCGCCTGCGCCGCCACCAGGTCGGCTTCATCTTCCAGCAGTTCAACCTGCTGCCCACGCTGACGGCCGAGGAGAACATCGCGCTGCCGCTCGCCATCGCCGGACGCAAGCCCGACCCGCAGTGGTGGGACACCGTGATCGACACCGTCGGGCTCCGCGACCGGCTGGGTCACCGGCCGTCGCAGCTCTCCGGCGGCCAGCAGCAGCGGGTGGCGTGCGCCCGGGCACTGGTCAGCCGCCCGCAGGTGATCTTCGCCGATGAGCCGACCGGCAACCTCGACTCCAGGGCGGGCGCCGAGGTGCTGGGGTTCCTGCGCGATTCGGTCCGCGACTTCGGCCAGACGATCGTCATGGTCACCCACGATCCCAACGCGGCGAGCTACGCCGACCGGGTGATCTTCCTCGCCGACGGCCAGATCGTCGACGAGCTGCGCGAACCCACCGCCGACACGGTCCTCGACACCATCAAGCGCATCTCCGGCGACCACTAGCCGAATCAGGGCCACCACACTCGAGATCACCGCGACCCAAGATCGCCGCAACTCTTGAAGAGTTGGTCCTAAGAACCCCGTTAGGACCAACTCTTCAAGAGTTGCGGCGATCTTGAGGCGTTCGGCAGAGGCGGCTCGGTCGCGTACCAACTAGGAATTGTCTTTTTTGCCCTGGTCTGGGAGCTCGCTGGGGCATGATCGGCTCTATGACGCAGAGCACGACCATGCCGGAAGTGGCGGCCCGGGCCAGCGAGGTCTGGAAGGTCTACGGGACCGGAGAAGCGCAGGTCCACGCGTTGCGCGGGGTGAGCGCGGATTTCCAACGCGGGCGCTATACGGCGATCATGGGACCGTCCGGGTCGGGGAAATCGACCCTGATGCACTGCCTCGCCGGGCTCGACACCGTCAGCGCCGGCCAGGTCTCCATCGGCGACACCGTCGTGACCGGGCTCGGCGACGCGGGCCTGACGAAGCTGCGCCGGGAGAAGATCGGGTTCATCTTCCAGCAGTTCAACCTGCTGCCCACCCTCACCGCCGACGAGAACATCCTGCTGCCGCTCGCGATCGCGGGACGCAAGCCGGACAAGGAGTGGTACGACATCGTGCTCGACACGGTCGGCCTGCGCGACCGCCTCCAGCACCGCCCGACCGAGCTCTCCGGCGGCCAGCAGCAGCGCGTCGCCTGCGCCCGGGCCCTCGTCAGCCGCCCGGAAGTGATCTTCGCCGACGAGCCGACCGGCAACCTGGACTCCCGCTCCAGCACCGAGGTACTGAAGTTCCTGCAGCGCTCGGTACGCGAGTTCGGCCAGACGATCGTGATGGTCACCCACGATCCGGCTGCGGCGAGCTACGCCGACCGGGTCGTCTTCCTCGCCGATGGGCAGATCGTCGACGAGCTCACCGGACCGACCCCCGACGCGGTGCTGGACAAGATGCGCAACATGGACCGGATCCAGGCCGAGGCCGCCGACCGCGCCGCCGAGAACGGCGGCGCCGATGTTTAGGGCGATGCTGCGCGGGCTCCTGTCGCACAAGCTGCGCCTGCTGCTCTCCTCGCTCGCGATCGTGCTCGGCACCATGTTCATGTCGGCGGCGTTCGTCGGCGGCGACACGATCGCGGCCGGCTTCAGCAACCTGTTCACCACGATCAACCAGAACATCGACG
The DNA here is from genome assembly GCF_014204945.1 of Allocatelliglobosispora scoriae. NCBI lineage: Bacteria > Bacillati > Actinomycetota > Actinomycetes > Micromonosporales > Micromonosporaceae > Allocatelliglobosispora > Allocatelliglobosispora scoriae. The sequence goes on along the minus strand of NZ_JACHMN010000003.1, from coordinate 2,163,187 downwards.
TGCAGGTCACCGCGAAGCAGAACGCCGCCGCCGACAGCACCAACGTCATCAGCACCTTCGTGCCGCAGTCGGTCGCCGACGCCGTCGGCAAGGTCGACGGCGTGCGGACATCGACCCCGCAGGTCAACTCCGACGGCGCCCGGGTGATCGACAAGAAGGGCAAGGTCGTGCCGACGACCGGCGCGCCACGGTTCGGCATCGGCTGGACCGACGGCGGGCTGGCCCAGATCCGCCAAGGTGCCGCGCCCACCACACCGTCGCAGATCGCCATCTCGGCGAACCTCGCCAAGACGACCGGCTTCGTCGTCGGCGACACCGTCGACGTGATCACCCTGGAGCCCCGGCAGTCGTTCACGCTCGTCGGGATCTTCGGGTACGAGGGCGACCGCGACAGCCTCGCCGGTGAGACCTCGGTGGCGTTCACGATGCCGACGGCGCAGAAGCTGATGCTCGGCAAGCCCGACGTCTACACCAGCGTGGACCTCACCGCCGCCGACGGGGTCAGCCCGGACCAGCTCAAGCAGCGGGTCGTCGCCGTCGCCGGACCCGACTACGACGTGAAGACCGGCGACGAGGCCGCCAAGGACCAGGCCAGCGCGACGAGCGGCTTCACCGACATCCTCAAGACCGCGCTGACCGTCTTCGCCGTCATCGGCATGATCACCGGCGCGTTCCTCATCTTCAACACGTTCTCGATGCTGGTGGCGCAGCGGACCCGGGAACTGGCGCTCTACCGCTCCTTCGGCGCCTCCAAGGGCCAGGTCAACCGGGCGGTGCTCGCCGAATCGCTGCTGCTCGGGCTCGCCTCGTCGCTGATCGGCCTGATCATCGGCATCGGCCTGGGCTACCTGCTCAAGCAGCTCCTGCAGAGCTTCGCCAACACCGATCTGCCGGTCAGCGGCGTCGTGATCAAGCCCTATGTCGTGATCGTGACGCTGCTCGTGGGCACCTTCTTCACCGTGGTCGCCGCCCTGGTCCCGGCACTGCGCGCCGCGCAGGTCCCGCCGATCGCGGCGATGCGCGAGGCGTCGACGCCGGACAAGTCGCTGCGCACGATGAGCATCATCGGCGGGGTGCTCTTCGCGCTCGGCGTGCTCCTGCTCGTCCTCAAGATGACCAAGGCGATCGACGGGCAGCTGTGGCTCAGCGTCGGCGGCGGCGCGCTGCTCGCCTTCATCGGCGCGGTCATGCTCGCTCCGCTGCTCACCCGGCCGATCACGCGGGCGCTCGGCGCGGTCTTCAGCGGCAGCGTCGCCGGCCGGCTCGGCGCCCGCAACACCGGGCGCAATCCCCGGCGGACGGCGATCACCGCCGCCGCGCTCATGATCGGCGTGACCCTGGCGACGGCGGCCGGCATCTTCGCCTGGTCGGCGAAGGCCGGGCTCACCGAGGCGTTCACCAGCGACGTCAAGGCCCAGCTCATCGTCTCCGGCGGCTTCTCGGGCGGCTTCACCGCCGGCTTCGATCCCGCCCTCCAAACCCAGATCAGAGCAATCCCGGGGGTACGCCAGGCGGCAGCCGTCCGCGCCGACGTGGCGAAGGTCGGCGGCGCCGATGCCCAGATCCTCTCCGGCGACCCCGTCGCGATGCAGGAGCTCTTCACCCTCAAGCCGCAGTCGGGCACGATCCGGCCGCTCACCAAGGGCGAGATCATCCTCGACTCCGACACCGCGAAGCGGCTCGACGCCACGGTCGGCGGCACGGTCGACATCATCACCGCCCGCGGCGGGCCGCAGACCGAGAAGGTCGTCGCGATCCTCCAGCCCAACACGGTGGTCCAGGGATCGCCGCTGCTCAACCCCGACGACGCGGCCGGGTTCAGCTCGCCGGTGGCGCAGCAGGCCTATGTCGAGGTCGCCGACGGTGCGAGCGTCGACGACGTGAAGGCGCAGCTGGAGAAGCTCTTCGCCGACAACCCGGAGCTCACGGTGACCAGCCAGGAGGAGCAGCTCAGCCAGATCACCACCTTCCTCAACGTGCTGCTGGCGATCATCTGGGTGCTGCTGGGGCTCGCGATCCTGGTGGCGGTGCTCGGCGTCATCAACACGCTGCTGCTGTCGATCTACGAGCGGACCCGGGAGATCGGGCTCATCCGGGCGATCGGCCTGTCCCGGGGGCAGACCTCGTGGATGGTGACGGTCGAGTCCGTCCTCATCTCGGTCTTCGGCGCGCTTCTCGGGGTGGTGCTGGGCGCCTTCATCGGGCTCGCCCTGATCAAGATCCTGGACACGGACTTCCTCAAGCTGACGGTGCCGTGGGGCTATCTGCTGATCACCCTGATCCTGGCGATCGTGACCGGCGTGATCGCGGCGATCCTGCCCGCGATCAGGGCATCGCGGCTCAACGTGCTGGACGCCATCGCGTACGAGTAGCGGTGGAGGGTGTGGATCTGCCGCATTAGCAGTCAGGGGCAACCCTGAGGCGCCTCCTCGTGGATAGCTCGGGGTGCTTTCCCGATGCTTCTGGGGTGCACTGAATCGCACGATGTGAGGGCCTGCCGAACGATTCCCGCTCGGCAGGACCACCACTTCGTGAAGGACCGGTGACACCCGTGACGACTGCACCGTCACTCGCACCCCAGGCCGCCGCCACCAGGGCCACCGCAGCTGCCCGCGCCGTCGACGTATGGAAGGTCTACGGCTCCGGCGAGGCCCAGGTCATCGCCTTGCGCGGGGTCAGCGTCGAGCTGGAACGCGGTCGCTTCACGGCGATCATGGGCGCATCGGGGTCCGGCAAGTCCACCCTGATGCACTGCCTCGCCGGGCTCGACAGCGTCACCCGCGGCGACGTCCACATCGGAGCAACGAAGCTCACCGGACTCGGCGACAAGGGCCTGACCAAACTCCGCCGCGAGCAGGTCGGCTTCATCTTCCAGCAGTTCAACCTGCTGCCCACGCTGACGGCCGAGGAGAACATCCTGCTCCCGCTCGCCATCGCCGGACGCAAGCCCGACCCGCAGTGGTGGGACACCGTGATCGACACCGTCGGCCTGCGCGACCGGCTCGGTCACCGGCCGTCGCAGCTCTCCGGCGGCCAGCAGCAGCGCGTCGCCTGCGCCCGGGCACTGGTCAGCCGCCCCGAGGTCATCTTCGCCGACGAGCCGACCGGCAACCTCGACTCCAAGTCGGGCGCCGAGGTGCTGAAGTTCCTCCAGCAGTCCGTACGCGAGTTCGGCCAGACGATCGTCATGGTCACCCACGACCCCAACGCGGCGAGCTACGCCGACCGGGTCATCTTCCTCGCCGACGGCCAGATCGTCGACGAGCTGACCAGCCCGACCGCCTCCGGCGTGCTCGACACGATCAAGCGCATCTCCGGGGAGCAGTGATGCTGCGCGCCACCCTCAAGAGCCTGCTCGCCCGCAAGCTGCGCCTGACCCTCTCCGCGCTCGCCGTGGTGCTCGGCGTCATGTTCGTCTCCGGTTCGTTCGTGCTCACCGACACCCTCAGCCGCTCCTTCGACGACCTCTTCCGGGGCATCTACTCCACGGTCGACGTCCAGGTCGGCGCGGCCGGTCAGAGCGCCGGCGGTCCCGACGACGAGGAGGGCGGCATGGTGGGCCAGCGCTCCATCCCGATGAGCACCCTCGCCGAGGTCACGTCGGTCCCCGGCGTCGCCAAGGCGGTCGGTGAGGTCGGAGCCGACGGCGCCCGCGTCATCGGCTCCGACGGCAAGGTCGTCAACTCCTTCGGCCCGCCGCGCATCGGCGAGTCCTGGACCGGCGAGAACGAGCTGGTCAAGCTGCGGGAAGGTCGCGGGCCGACCGCCGACAACGAGATCGCGGTCAACGCCGACCTCGCGGCGAAGGCCGGGATCAAGGTCGGTGACCAGGTCGGCGTGCTGACCCGCGAGCCGAAGCAGGTCTTCACGCTCGTCGGGATCTACGGCTACAGCGGTGGCCGCGACACCCTCGGCGGCAGCCAGTCGGTCTCCTTCACCGAGCCCGTCGCGCAGAAGCTGATGCTCGGTGAGCAGGGCGTCTATACCTCGATCACGGTCACCGCCGCCGACGGGACCACTCCGGCGGCGCTGCGGGACGCGATCGCGGCGAAGCTCGGCCCGAAATACTCCGTCAAGACCGGCGAGGAGCTGGGCGCCGAGGCGGCTGCGGCTTTCGCCTCGGTGCTCGACATCTTCAACAACGTGCTGCTCGGCTTCGCCGGGGTGGCGCTGTTCGTCGGCACGTTCCTCATCCTCAACACCTTCTCGATCGTCGTCGCGCAGCGAACCAAAGAGCTCGCGCTGATGCGGGCGGTCGGCGCCAGCCGCCGCCAGATGATCGGGTCCGTGCTCACCGAGGCCGTCGCGATCGGCCTGATCGCATCGGTGCTCGGGCTCGCCGCCGGCTTCGGCGTCGGTCGGCTCATGGCCTACCTCTTCGGCGAGTACGGCGCCGACGGGCTCGAGCTCGCCGGAGTCAACCTGCCGCTGAGCGCCGTGATCAGCTCCTTCGCCGTGGGGCTCGTCGTCACCATGGCGGCGGCGGTGATGCCGGCGCTGCGGGCGTCGCGGATCCCGCCGATGGCGGCCCTGCAGGAGGTGGCGACCCCGGACCGGCCGCTCACCAAGATCTCGATCGCCGGTGCCGTGGTCATGGCGGCCGGCGGAACGGTGCTCGGCATCGGGTTCGCCGGGAAGTTCGGCGACGACACGCTCTGGGCGGTGCTCGGCGGCGCGCTCGCCACCTTCCTCGGCGTCGCGCTGCTCACGCCGCTGATCAGCCGTCCGGTCGTGGCGGCGCTCGGGCGGCTCACCGGCACCTGGCTGCCGGGCAAGCTCGGCCGGCGCAACGCGGGACGCAACCCCCGGCGTACCGGCATCACCGCCGCGGCGCTCATGATCGGCGTAGCGCTCGTCACCAGCGTCGGGGTCGTGCTGGAGTCGGCGACGGTGAGCTTCACCAAGACCACCGAGGACACGGTCCACGCCCAGCTCTACATCGGCGGCGACCAGAACGGTCCGCTGCCACCTACCTTCGACGCGGCGGTCCTGGAGAAGGCGAAGACGGTGCCGGGCATCGGCCAGGTCCTCGGCGTCTGGTACGGCGGCGGCGAGGTCGATGGGGAGCGGGAGGGCCTCGCCGCGATCAGCGACGTCGCCGCGTTGAAGACGGTCTTCGACCTGGCCGTGACCGAGGGCAGCCTCGACGCGCTCGGCGAGAAGCAGGCGTTCGTCGACGACCGGACCGCCACGGCAGCCGGGGTGCACGTCGGATCTCCCATCACCGTCGTCACCACACGCGGCGAGCCCGTCACCTACACCGTGGCCGGGGTCTACACCGCGACCGAGTACGTCAACGGCTACCTGCTGCCGTCGGCGGCGCGCAGCTCCTTCGACACCGCTCAGCCGCGGGAGGCGTACCTGACGCTGCTGCCCGGTGCCACCGTGGCGCAGACGCTGCCGCTCGTCAAGCAGCTGCTCGTCGACTCGCCCGAGGTGACCGCGGTCGACCGGGCCGGCATGATCCAGCAGGAGACCGGCGACATCGGCACGATGCTGAGCATGGTGCAGATCCTGCTGTCGCTGGCGATCCTCATCGCGGCGCTGGGCATCATGAACACCCTGGCCCTGTCGGTGCTGGAGCGGACCCGGGAGCTGGGCCTGCTCCGGGCGGTCGGTCTGAGCCGGCTGCAGAGTACCGGCATGATCACGGCCGAGGCGGTGCTGATCTCGGTCTTCGGCGCGCTGCTCGGCATGGGTGTCGGCATCGGACTCGGCGCGGCGGCGGTGCGGGCCTTCAAGGACGACGGGTTCAGCACCTTCGCCCTGCCCTGGGACCAGCTGGGCGTGTATGTCGGCCTGGCAGCAGTGATCGGCGTGATCGCGGGCGTGGTCCCGTCGATCCGCGCCGCCCGCATCAACGTCCTGGGCGCCATCGCCCACGACTAGCGTTCCGGTGGGGGCAGCCAAGATCGCCGCGACTCTTCACGGGTTGCGGCGATCTTGGACCTGGTCAGGCATGCAAGATCGCCGCAGCGTTGACCGCCACGACCCGTCACGCTTTGCAGCAAAGCGTGGCCTCGCCGCGGGAAATGGGCACGCTTTGCTGCAAAACGTGACGACGGGCGGCGGGCCTATGATGGCGGGCATGATCGGGTTGGTGGGGGCCGGGCACATGGGGTCCAGTCTCGGCGCCGTGCTGCGCCGGGGCGGGCATGAGGTGGCGACGTCGCTGGCGGGGCGCTCCCGGCGTACCGCCGGATTGGTCGGGGAAGCCGGGATCACCGTGCTGCCGCACCTCGCCGACGTGCTCGAACGCGCGGAGGTCGTGCTGGTCGTGACGCCGCCGGGCGCGGCGCGCGACGCGGCCCGGAGCATCGCGGTGGCCGCGACCGCCACCGGCGCCCGGCCGCTCATCGCCGACCTCAACGCCACCTCCCCCGCGACCGTCGCCGACCTGGTCGGCATCCTCGCCGAAGCCGGGCTGGACCTGGTGGACGGTTCGATCTCCGGGCCGCCGCCGCTGGTCAAGCCGGGTGCGCGGATCTACCTCTCCGGCCCCCGCGCCACCGAGGTCGCGGCGCTGAGCTGGCGCGATGTCACCCCGATCGTCGTCGCCGGGCCCGCCGGAGCCGCGAGCGCGGTGAAGATGTCGACCGCGTCGGTCTACAAGGGACTGATGGGGCTGCTCGCGCAGGCGATGGCGTCGGCGGAGCACTACGGCGTGCTCGATACCGTCATGGCCGATCTCGGCGGCGAGTTCGGCACGCCGCCCGACGTGGCGCGGGCCGCGACGAAAGCGCACCGCTACGTCGCGGAGATGCGCGAGATCGCGTCGGCGCAGGCCGCCGCAGGCCTGTCCGGGTCGCTCTTCGAGGGCTTCGCCGAGGTGTACGCCGCCATCGCCCGCTCCGAGCTCGCCGCCGGTGATCCCGAGAACGTGTCGGGCAAGCTCACCGCGACCGAGGTGGCCCGCGGACTGCGAGTGTCAGACTGAGGCGCTAGCGTGCACCCCATGCGCATCGGTGTGACGATCCCGATCTTCAAGTCCGGCCCGGCCAGGGAGATGCCGGGGTGGCCCGCGATCCGCGACCTCGCCCAGCACGCCGAGGGCGTCGGGGTCGACTCGATCTGGCTCTTCGACCACCTCTACGCCAAGGCCGACCCGCCCGAGCCGATGTACGAGGCCTGGACGCTGCAGAGCGCGCTCGCCGCCGTGACGACCCGGGTGGAGCTGGGGCAGCTCGTCACCTGCGTCTCGTTCCGCAGCCCGGGACTGCTGGCGAAGATGGCGGTGACCGCCGACGAGATCAGCGGCGGCCGGATCACGCTCGGCATCGGCGCGGGGTGGTACGACCGGGAGTACACCGACTTCGGCTTCCCCACCGATCACCGCGGGACCCGGTTCGCCGAGGCGCTGGAGATCATCTCCGGGCTGCTGCGCGGCGACGAGGTGACGGTGAAGGGCCGCTTCCACGAGGTCGACGGCGCGATCCTGCTGCCGGCGCCGACCAGGCGGATCCCGCTGCTCATCGCCGGGCAGGGCCCCCGGATGCTCGGGCTCGTGGCCCGCGACGCCGACGCCTGGAACACGGCCTGGCACCGGGCGCCGGACGAGCGGCTGCACGAGCGCCTCGGCAACCTGCGTGCCGCCCTGGACGCGGCGGGCCGGGAGCACTCGTCGCTGCGGGTCACCGTCGGGATGCTCGCCGACCAGACCGACCCGGAGTCGCTCGCCGCCGCGATCGCCGCCTTCGACGGGCTCGGCATCGATGACCTGATCCTGGAGCCGGAGCGGCCAGGTCCGGCGTTCCTGGATCTCCTCGCCGAGGCGTTGGGCAAGAAATAGCAGGTCAGCGGTGAGTTTAAAATTAGATACTGACCAATGACCATAAGTCGATTAGCATCTATGTCGCAGCCCGTTTGAAGAAGGAGTGCGACATGGAGAACACCGCCGTTGTGTCCCGGGAAGAGTGGCTCGCCGCTCGGCTCGACCTACTGGAGAAGGAGAAGGAGCTCACCCGCCTGCGCGACGAGCTGAACGCCGCTCGCCGCGAACTGCCGGCGGTGAAGGTCGAGACGGACTATGTCTTCGACGGCCCGAACGGCGACACCCGGCTGATCGACCTCTTCGCGGGGCGCAGCCAGCTCATCATCTACCACTTCATGTTCGACCCGGCCTGGGAAGAGGGCTGCACCAGCTGCTCGTTCTTCGTGGACCACCTGGCTCCGCTGGGCCACCTGCACCAGCGCGACACCTCGCTGGTGGCGGTCTCCCGCGCGCCGTTCGCGAAGATCCAGGCGTTCAAGGCCCGGATGGGCTGGGACTTCCCGTGGCTGTCGTCCTACGGCACGTCGTTCAACTACGACTTCGGCGTGACGATGGACCCCGCGGTCACCCCGGTCAACTACAACTACCAGGACCTCGCGACGCTGCAGGCGAAGGGCTTCTTCTACCACGAGGCCGGCGAGCAGCACGGCATCAGCGTCTTCACCCGCGACGGCGACGCGGTGCTGCACACCTACTCGACCTATGGGCGCGGGCCGGAGATGCCGCTGGGCACCTACCACCTGCTGGACCTGACGCCGCTGGGCCGCCAGGAGCAGGGCACCGAGATCGGCCGGTTCCTGCACCACGACAAGTACCCGGCCGCGCCGGACTACCCGGCACCGGCGACCGCGCCGAAGACCCTCACCCTCGTCGGCGAGGCCCACTCGCACGACAGCGGCGGCGGCTGCAACTGCCACAGCTGACCGCGTTCCACAAAGGGGGGATCCGGGTCCCCCCTTTTTCGCGCCCAACGGTGTCTCATTATTCGATACAATTTTCCTACGATACGAGAAGCGCTGATAGCGTTCCAGCTCATGACGCGCTATACGCATGGACACCACGAGTCGGTCCTGAGGTCCCACCGCTGGCGGACCGCGGCCAACTCCGCCGCCTACCTCCTGCCGTCGCTGAAGCCGGGCCTGTCGCTGCTGGATGTCGGCTGCGGGCCGGGCACGATCACCCTGGACCTCGCCGCGCTGGTCGCGCCGGGCCGGGTCACCGCCGCCGAGGTGACCGAGGAGGCGCTCGCGCTCACCCGCGCCGAGGCCGCGAAGCACGGTGTCGAGACGGTCGACTTCGCCGTCGCCGACGTGCACGCGCTCGACTTCCCCGACGACACCTTCGACGTCGTCCACGCCCATCAGGTGCTCCAGCACGTCGCGGACCCGGTCCGGGCGCTGCGCGAGATGCGGCGCGTCGTCAAGCCCGGCGGGATCGTCGCGGCCCGCGACAGCGACTACGCCGCGTTCGCCTGGTTCCCGCAGCTGCCCGAGCTCGACGAGTGGATGGCGCTCTACCAGCGCATCGCCCGGTCCAACGGCGGCGAGCCCGACGCCGGGCGGCGGCTGCTCTCCTGGGCGCGGGCGGCGGGCTTCACCGAGGTCGAGGCGACCGCGTCGACGTGGTGTTACGCCGACGACGAGACCCGGACCTGGTGGGGCGGCATGTGGGCGGACCGCATCGTGCACTCCGACATGGCCCGTCAGGCCCTGAGCGCGGGCGAGGCGAGCGAGGCGGACCTGGCGCGGTTATCCGAGGGCTGGCGGGCGTGGTCGACCGCCGAGGACGGCTGGTTCACCATCCTGCACGGCGAGATCCTCTGCCAGAAGTCGGCGTAGAAACGCCAGATCGACGCCGGTCAAGCTGGGCGCGAGCGTCGCGCCCAGCTCCGGAGCCAAGACCACATCGCCGGGTACGCCGAGAACCGCCGCCCCCGCCGCCACCGCGCTGCGCACCCCCGCCGGTGAGTCCTCGATCGCCACGCAGCGGGTGACGTCGACCCCGAGCAGTTCCGCCGCGCGCAGGTAGGGCGCCGGATGCGGCTTCGTGTGGCCGCCCACCTCGTCGCCGCAGACCACGACCGCGAAGGTGTCCCGGCCGAGCGTCTCCAGCGCCACCTCGACCAGGCGGCGCTCGGTGGAGGTGACCAGCGCCAGCGGCAGCCCGGCGGCCCGGCACTCGGCGAGCAGCTCCCGTGCCCCGGGCCGCCACGGCAGGCCGCGGGCGAAGAGGCGCTCGGTGAGCTCGGTGATGCGCAGTCCGCTGGCGGCGATGTCGCGCCACGGCTGCCCGAGGTCGGCGTGCAGGATCGTCATCGAGGTCACCATGTCGGTGCCGACCATCGAGAAGCGGGCGGCGTCGCTGAGCGTCCCGCCGTACTCCGCGGCTAGCTCGTGGAGGGTCTCCTCCCAGAGCGGCTCGGAGTTGACCAGGGTTCCGTCCATGTCGAAGAGCACCGCGGCGAGCGTCACGGACCGATCATGCCTGGCCACCGCCACCCTCCGGTGGACGCCGTGGCCGAGATCACGACCGTGGCCGTCGACGCCGATCGGCCGCGGCCCCGGGAAGCGGAGTCGCGGCCGATCGGTGAACGGCGAAGGATCAGAGGCGGACGATCATCTTGCCGGTGTTCTCACCGTTGAGCAGCCCGATCAGGGCCGACGGCGCGTTCTCCAGGCCCTCCACGACGGTCTCGTCGAAGCGCACCGCACCCGAGGCGAGCCACGGCGCCATCTCGGCGAGGAAGTCGCCCATCCGTCCATTGTGGTCGCTGACGATGAAGCCCCGCAGCGTCAGCCGCTTGCCGACGGCGAGCGCCAGGTTGCGCGGACCGGGGGTCGCGTCGGTCGCGTTGTACTGCGCGACGGCGCCGCAGAGAGCCACCCGGCCGTTGACGTTGAGGGCGGAGATCGCCGCCTCCAGGTGGTCTCCCCCGACATTGTCGAAGTAGACGTCGATGCCGTCGGGTGCGGCGGTGCGCAGCTGGTCGCGTACCGGCGCGTCCTTGTAGTTGAACGCGGCGTCGAAGCCGAGCGTGCCGGTGAGCCGCTCCACCTTCGCCGCGGAGCCGGCGCTGCCGATGACGCGCGCGGCACCGCGCTGCTTGGCGATCTGTCCGGCGAGGCTGCCGACGGCACCCGCGGCGCCGGAGATGAAGACGGTGTCGCCCGGCTTCATCGCGGCGATGTCGAGCAGGCCGACATAGGCGGTGAGCCCCGGCATGCCGAGCGCGCCCAGGTAGGACGAGGCACCCAGGGACGGGTCGACCTTGCGGACCCGGGCGGCTTCGGTGATCGCGTGGTCGCGCCAGCCGAGGCCGTGCAGGACCACGTCGCCGGGGACGAGCGAGGGGTGGTGCGACTCGACGACCTCGCCGATCGCACCGCCGTCGAGGACCGCGTCGAGCTGGAACGGCGGGACGTAGGACTTCACGTCGTTCATCCGGCCGCGCATATAGGGATCGACCGACATCACCAGGTTGCGCAGCAGCACCTGGCCGGGGCCGAGCTGCGGCAGGTCGACCTCGACGAGGGCGAAGTCGTCGGGGGTCGGCGCGCCGTTCGGGCGGGCGGCGAGGTGGATCTCACGGGTCTTCGTCACGGTCGCTCCCAGGTCAGACAAGCTGAAGGTGGACATCGATGTTGCCGCGGGTGGCGTTGGAGTAGGGGCAGACCTCGTGGGCCCGCGCCATCAGCGCGGCCGCGGTGTCGGCGTCGACGCCGGGCAGCGCGACGCGCAGGGTCACGGCGAGGCCGAAGGCGCCGCCGCCGGACGCACCGATGCCGACCTCGGCGGTGACCTGCGAACCCTCCACATCGGCCTTGGCCGTCTGCGCGACGCGGCGCAGCGCCGAGTGGAAGCAGGCCGCGTAGCCCGAGGCGAAGAGCTGCTCCGGGTTGGTCGCACCACCGGCGCCGCCCATCTCGGTGGGGACGGCGAGGGCCAGGTCGATGTTGCCGTCGGACGAGCGGACCTTGCCGTCGCGGCCGTCGCCGGTCGCGGTGGCGGAGGCGGTGTAGAAGATCTTCACAGGTCTTTCCCTTCGGTCAGGGCCGCGGTGAGGGCGGCCAGGGTGTCGCGGAGTGCGGCGAGGTCGGTCGGCGCGAGGCCGGTCGCGTGGGCCAATTCGCCCGGTACGCCGACCGCCTGCGCCTTCAGGCCGCGCCCGGCGTCGGTGAGCCCGACGACGACGGAGCGCTCGTCGGCGCTGCTGCGGGTGCGGGTCACGAACCCCGCCGCCTCCAGCCGCTTGAGCAGCGGAGACAGGGTGCCGGAGTCGAGCATGAGCGCGGAGCCGAGCTCCTTGACGCTGGTGTCGCCGTGCTCCCAGAGCACGAGCAGCGCCGCATACTGCGGGTAGGTCAGGCCGAGCCGGTCGAGGATGGGCCGGTAGCGGGCGGTGACCGCCCGGGAGGCCGCATAGAGCGCGAAGCACACCTGGTGGCGCAGCTTCAGTTCGTCATCCACCACTCGATGGTTGCATCCAATTGAATTGTGCACAACCGATCTGGCCGGTGAACCAGGTCTCATACCGCGGTGATGTCGCCGAGCTTCCAGCTCTTCTCGAAGTAGGGCTCCAGCGGACCGTAGAGGCGGAAATAGCTGAACCAGTGCTTCCCCGGCAGCGTCTGCACCCAGTTGGCCTCCCGCCCCGCCGGGGCCTGCGGCCCGAAGTGCAGATCGACCGAGCCGTCGTCGTTGCGCAGCAGCTCCGCGTCCCGGGAGCCGCGATCGCCTCGCGCCTGCGGGTTGTCGATGAGGCACCGGGTCGCCGCGTCATAGACGGTGATCGACCAGAAGTTCTTCGCCGGCGGATCGGCGGGGACGTGCAGGGTGTAGTCCCTGCCGCCGTCGAGCCACGCCCCGGCGGCGTCGGTATAGGCGCCCAGGTAGGCCTGGCCCAGCCCGGGCGTCTGGCTGTTCATCGCCGCCGAGAAGGTCACCGCCTCGTAGAACCAGGCCGCCCGCTCCAGCAGCTCGTCGTAGTGCTCCGCGCGCTGGGCGGAGTTCTCCAGCTGCAGCACGTGGTCCCAGCTCCGGTCCGGCCACCATCGGGCACCCGGGAACCGCTTGGCGAAGCTGTTGGCCTGGGCGATCAGCTCCCCCGCCGCCGAGGCCTCGGTGAGGATGCAGGTGAGCCGCTCGTCGGGCGCGAAGGGCCTGCCCTTCTCGATGCCGAGCTGGTGCAGCATCGCGAGGTGGAACCGGTCCCGCTCGTCGACGATCTCCGACTGGTAGATCTCGTGCAGCCTGGCCCAGTAGTCGATGCCCCGGGGCTGGCCGCCCGACCACCGCTTGCCGTCCGGCGCGACGATCCGGGTCGGCGGCGGGTCGTCGCGCCGCGCGTAGGGATAGATGCGCACGCCGTCGACGAGCGCCTTCGACCTGGCCGGATCGGGATCCAGCGTCCGGAAGCCGAACATGATGTTCATCCCGGTCGAGGTGAGCACGTGGTAGCCCGCGATGTCGGCGGGCGGCTGCTCACCCGGCGGCACGATCAGGTGCTTGCCGCCCTCGCCCCGGTCGGGACCCATCTCGCCGAGCACGCCGAACTCGCGCTGCCAGAAGTCGGAGACCCCGCCCGCGGTCGGCCCGGCGGGCAGCTCGATCACGAGCGGCCCGGTCTCGGCGAGGTCGAAGAAGTTCAGGATGTACGGCGTGGTCGCGTTCGCCGTGATGATCCCCAGCCGGTCGGCGTACCCGGAGTAGTGGACCAGGTCGCCCGGCCCCGCCCCGAAGGTGTCCCGGTGCACCGCGCTCCACTGCGCGTAGGAGACGAGCGGCAGCGCCCAGAGGTACGCCTGCGTGGCGAGCTGGTAGTCCAGCTCGTCGAAGATCGTGGCGATCTCCTCCCGGCGTGGGAGTTCACCGTCCATGACGACGGATCCCAGTCGACCCGGCAACCCCGTGTTCGCGCTCATCCCGCCACCTTATGAGCGACACGTCGGCTGAGCAGGCAATTCACGGAAGGCCCTTTGATGATCTTATGCGACCGGTCTACACTCCCCGGTATGACCAGGAAGTTGAGCATCAGTCTCCCCGACGATGTCGCCGAGCACCTCGATCACGTGGAGAACGCGTCGGCCTACATCGCCGAGGCGATCAAGCTCCGCCGCCGCCGCGACACCACCCGCGACATGCTCAGCCGCCACGGCATCCCGGTCACCGACCAGGGCGTCGCCGCCGCCAAGACGCGCCTGCTCGACCTCGAGGCCCGCCGCCGGGCCCGCGCCGAAGCCGCGTGAGCGTCCGGCTGATCCTCGACACGTCCGCGCTGCTCGCCTACGCCGCCGCCGATCTGCGGTCCGTCGCCGTGGGCGAGCTGATCGCCACCGTGGCGGAGGACGGTGACGTCACCGGCGTACCGGCGTTGTGCCTCGTCGCCGCCGTGCGGCAGAGCCGGGGCGGTGACCGCGGTCGGCTCATCGAGCTCGCCACCACGCCCGACGGGCCGACGATCCTGCTGCCGCTGCTCGCCGACGACGTGCTCGCGGTCGCCGCGGCCTCGATCGAACAGGGCCTGGCGCACGCGGTCGCGGAGGCGGGGAAGTACCACGCGGTGCTCGCCACCTACCTCGGCGACGAGGCCCGCCGCGAACTCCCCGACGACGACATCCTCGACCTCTGACTCAAGATCGTCGCAACTCTTCAAGAGTTGTTGCTTCAGGCCGCCAGGCCTTAAGCACAACTCTTGAAGAGTTGCGACGATCTTGAGCGGTGGCTAGAGGTAGAGCAGGCTGGCGATGCTCGCGACCAGGACAGCCACGGCGGTGATGGCGCCCGTGGCCAGGAAGCGGCCCCACTTGATCTCGACACCGGCGGAGCGGCAGCGCTCCAGCCAGAGCAGGGTCGCCAGCGACGCCCACGGCGTGATCAGCGGACCGACGTTGGTGCCGATGAGCAGCCCGAAGAGCTGATCGCCGTTGGCAACCGGGATGACGTGCTCGCCGGTGAGATAGGTCGGCAGGTTGTTGAGCAGGTTGGAGAGCACCCCGCCGGTGGTCGCGGCCCGCCACACCCCGGATGCGCCGGGATCGGTGCCGATGAGCGCCGTCATCACGTGCGACAGGCCCCACTCGAAGATCGTGTCGACGACGAGGAAGAGCCCGGTCACGAAGGCGAGCAGCCGCCACGGGATCAGGCTCCACCGCAGGTGTGTGCGGTCCCAGACGGCGAACGCGACGACGAGCACGGCCGCGCAGACGGCGGCGATGGCCCAGATCGCCCAGCCGACCAGGATGCCGACGATGAAGACGAGGCAGCTGATCGAGGCCACGATGAAGAGGTTGCGGTGGCTCGGCGTGTGCGGGGCGGGCGGCGTGTAGCGCTTGGCGTTGTGCCGCCAGTAGAAGACCCACAGGCAGACGGCGACGACGACGAGCGCCGCGACCTGCGGCAGCGCCATCCGGGCCGCGAACTCCAGCGGGCGCAGGCCGATCCGGTCGGCGGCGAGCAGGTTGGTCAGGTTGGAGACGGGCAGCAGCAGGCTCGCGGTGTTGGCGAGCCACACGGTCGTCATCGCCAGCGGCAGCCGGTCCACCCCGGCGCGATAGGCCGTCGCCAGCATCACCGGCGTCAGCAGCACCGCCGTCGTGTCCAGGTTGAGGAAGATCGTGGTGAGCGCGGCGAATCCCAGGCACAGGCCGAAGAGCACGACGTTGCTGCCGCCGGCCCAGATGGTGATCCGGCTGGCGATGACGTCGAAGACCTCGGCCTGCGCGGTGAGCTCCGCGAGCACGATGACGGCGGCGAGGAAGGCGAGCAGCGGCGCGATCCGCTCCAGCGTCACCGAGGAGACGCTGGTGGGCAGCGCCCCCGTGGCGACGGCGAGCCCGCCCGCGACCAGCAGGCCGATGGCGAGCCAGTCCAGGAACTCCAGCCTGGCGAGCACGCGCCGGAACAGCGGCGGCGGCTCCGCCACCGAGGGTGCTTCGTCCACAATGTCCACCTTGCGGCGCCGTCGTGCGGTTGTCGTCTTGACCTTCACTTACCCAACACCTCGTCCCGATGAGGGATACGCCTTAACCTCACCGTCGCCAATCGGACACTCATCGCACTAATAGGACATGATATTCACGTATTGCTTCGCCAGAACGTACCGCAGCTGTGCCACACACCATGGATCACGGGGAGAGCGCATGCCGGAGGAAGCAAGGCTCGGTGGGGCCGCCGCCCACATGAAGCTCGTCCGCACCCGTGGTGAGCTGCTCCTCGCGGTCGCCCGCAGCAACGGCGTGGAGCTGCGGCGGGTCCGCAATCGCGAAGTCCAGCACGTGATCAGCCTGCCCGTCAACGCGACCTCTGTCGAGGCTCTTCCCATCGACGAGGACAACGACCACCTGCTGGTCGGCTGCGCCGACGGCCGGATCCGGATCTTCGAGCCGGACACGGGCGAACCGGTCACCACCGTCGACGTCGGCAATGGCGAGGTCTCCGACCTGGGCATCGTCCTGCACGACGACGGGACCAACGACGTCGCGGCGATCCACGACGGCGGCGTCGCGATCTGGACCGCCGCCGGGCGGGTCACGCAGCTTCCCCAGTCGGCGGGTCTCGGCACGGCCCGCGGCTACAAGCTCTGCATCTACCGGGCGTTCGACTCGCAGTGGCTCGCCTGCGCATACAGCGACGAGTCGCTCGCGGTGTGGGACCTCGGCGACCCCGGCGACGGCCCGACATCCCGGCAGACCCGGGCGCACACCGGGCAGATCTGGTCGCTCATCGCCATCGACGGCCCCGGCTCGGACTACGCCGTGGCGAGCGGCTCCGCCGACGGCACGGTGCGGATGTGGCGGCCGATCCAGGGCAACGGACTGCTGCTGGCCCGCACCCTCACCGTCGGCGCCACCGTACGCCGCCTGAGCAGCATCAACGACGGCGAAGTGCCGATGCTCGTCACCGCGGCCGCCAACGGTGCCGTGGCCCTGTGGCGGTTCGACGGCTCGACCGAGAAGCCGATGCGGCCGCTCGTGCAGCACCTCGGCGAGGCGTGGTCGCTGGCGTCCGCCGTCACCGCCGACGGCGGCATGGTGATCGCCTCCGGCGACATGCACGGCGGTGTCGAGGTGACCCAGCTGCGGACCGACGCGATCAGCGACCGGACCGGCCGGGACCTCTACCGCGCCAACGGCACCGCCTGGGTCGCCGCGTCCGGCGTCACCCCGGACGGCGCCTACATCGCGTGCGCCGGGGTGGACCAGATGGTGCACGTCCTGGGCCCCGATGCCGGCTCGACCGCGCCGGTGATCGACATGCACGGACACATCAGCACCGTGCGCTCGCTCGCCTCGGCGGGCAACGCCCTGGACCCGCACCTGATCAGCGGCGGCGCCGACCGGCGGGTGATCGACTGGGACCCGCTCACCGGGGACCTGCGCCGCGAGCTGCCGCTGGGCCACCAGGGCGAGGTGTGGGCGCTCACCACCTTCCTGATGCGCGGCACCCAGTACGCCGCCAGCGGCAGCGCCGACGGCACGGTCCGGATGTGCCCGCTCACCAGCGGCGGACCCACGATCCTCGCCGCCGACGCGGGCGCCGTCAACGCGATCGTGGCGACCCCGGCGGGCGAGGACACCCTGCTCACGGTCGCCTCCAACCGGGGTGTCCGGGTCATCTCCGCCCTCGCCTCGACGACGCTGCACACCGTCTCCACCATCCAGGTCTCGGCCGCCTGCGAGGTCTTCGACGGCAACCGCCACCTCGTCATCACCGCCCGCCCGCACGGCGAGACCTGCGTCATCGACATCATCGACCCGGTCGCGGGCGCGATCACGTCGAGCTTCCGCTACACCCACTCCAGTACGCAGGTATCGGCGCTCGCCGCCGCCCGCATCGGCGACGACGTGCTGATCTTCGGCGGCTGCGACGACGGCCAGATCCTGGTCTGGCAGATCGACGGCGCCCTCGTGGGCAAACCGGCCCGCTGCGGCAACTCGACCGTGCGCTCGATGGGCATCGCCGAGGTCGGATTCGCCCCGCTGAGCAGCGGCGGGACCATCAACGTCCCGGCGGTCTTCGCCGCCAACGACGACGGCCTGGTCCGGATCTGGCCGATCGCCACCGGCAGCCTGCTGCGGTCCGGCGGCTCCATCGGTGCCGAGGTCCACCCCGCGTCGATCCTGCTGCAGGACCAGCCGACCGACATCGACTCGCTGTCGCGGGCCGAGCTCGTCGAGACGATCCACGACGTGCTGATGTCGTCGAGCACGAAGCCGCCCGTCGTGATCGGCGTGCACGCGCCGTGGGGCCAGGGCAAGTCCAGCGTGCTGCGGCAGCTGCGCTACCGGCTCGACCCGACGGCGGGCGCCGATCCCGACCACGCGCAGGGCCAGGGCGACCTCGCCGAGCACACCCACGAGCTCGTCCCCATCGGCAAGGACATCCCCGGCCGGATCCGGCGCCGGCTCTGGGGCGGACCGGTCCGCACCCGGCTGACCCGGGCGTGGGCGTGGCGGCAGGTGCAGAAGCCGCCGGGCAAGCAGTCCCTGGGCTACGAGATGCGCCCCCGCACCGATCTGACGGCGCCGTCGGCGATCACGATCTGGTTCAACCCCTGGATGTACGAGACACCCGAGCAGGTCTGGGCCGGCCTCACCCGGGAGATCCTGACCGGCATCACCGACCGGCTCCCGGCACCGCAGCGCGAGCGGCTCTGGTTCGACCTCAACCTGCGCCGCACCGACCCCGCATCGATGCGCAAACGGATCCTGGCCAGCTACATCCCGCGTACCCTCCTGGGAATGGTCGTGGCTCTCATCGCCACGGTCATCGTGGTCGTCGCGGTCTCGGCGATGGCGGTCACCGCCGTCCGGACGCTGGACCTGACCGCGCTGATCGGTTCCTCCGCCGTGATCATCCTGACGGTGCTGGGATTTCTCGCCAACATCACCATGTCGAGCTTCAGCAAGGTGCGCAGCTGGATGGCGCCCGGCGTGCTCAACCGGCCCACCGCGCACGGCGTCTCCGCGGCGCACCACGGCGACAGCGAGTGGAAGGCGACCCGCGACCCGATGGAGTCGGGCCAGCGCGGCTACCTCTACATGCTCCAGCACGACGTGGGCGAGGTGCTCGACCTCGCCACCCGGCGCTCGCCCGTCGTCATCCTCATCGACGACCTCGACCGCTGCGGGCCGCCGATCGTCGCCGACACCGTCGAGGCGGTCAACCTCTTCCTCAACAAGGCCTTCGGGCCGTGCCACTTCGTCATCGCCCTCGACCCGGCGACCGTCGCGGCGCAGCTGGAGACGGTCTATGACTCGATCCGTCGGCGCGCCAACGACGACCCGTCGAGCTTCGGCCACCTGCAGCACACCGGCTGGCGGTTCATGGAGAAGATCCTGGACCTGCCGATCCGGCTGCCGCGCGTCCGCGACCAGGCGATCTCGACCTACCTCGACCGGCTGCTCGACTCCACCAACGGCCACCACCCGCCGACGACCGCGCCGCCGATCAGCCCCAGCCCGGTCTCCACCCCGCCGAAACCGGCCACGCGCGCCGAGCGCAAGGCCGCGCGGCTCGCCGACGGGGAGCTCGATCTCGACGTCGGCGGCGACGGCGCCGCCGGGGTCCAGCTCGCCGAGAGACTCGAAAAACTCCCGCCGGTACGCCTGGCGCTGCGCACCGCCGTGCTCACCCTGCCGGCCCGCAACCCCCGCCAGACCAAGGCCTTCATCAACCTGTGGCGCTTCTACATGGTCCTCGACTACCGCACCGGCTACCTCAGCAGCAGCCTCAGCGCGATCGAGAAGCACAGCATCGAGATGGCCCGGTTCGTGGAGCTGATGGTGCGCTGGCCGTGGCTGCTCGACGCGCTCGGCGCGCATCGGGGCGAGGAGGTGGCGGCGCGGCGCACGATCCTGGCGGAGCTGCTCGACGCGTGCGGCGACGACGACCGCTGGTCGGAGACGATCGAGTCGGCCGGGCTCGACCCGCGCGACACCGCGATCCAGGGGCTGCGCAACCTGTTCCGGCGGCCGGGCACCGACTCGGAGGTGTTCGCGTCGATCGCCGTCCGCTACCTGTAATTCGGTCGAGCCGAGCAGGTGGGGTGGGTATCGTCGTGATCATGCGACCCCTCACCGAGCCGGAGCTGCGACGCAGCCTCACCAACAGCACCAGGGGCGAGGCGAACGCGATGACCCTGCCGAAGGGCTTCGGCGACTTCGACTGGGCCGAGCTGGAGATGCTGGGCTGGCGCGACCCGAAGATCCCGCAGCGCGGCTACGTCGTCGGCTGGGACGGCGACGCCCCGGTCGGCCTGCTCCTCAAGGCCGCGGAGTCGAAGATGTCGCAGCGCCGGGCGGCGATGTGCTTCCTCTGCCGGTGTGTCGTCACCGCCGACAACGTGTCGCTGTTCACCGCCCGCCGCCCCGGTGCCGCCGGGCGCAACGGCAACACGGTCGGCACCTACATCTGCGCCGACCTCGCCTGCTCCGCCAATCTGCGGGCGGAGCTGCAGCCGACCCGGGCCATGCCCGACCCGTCGGCGGCGATCGCGCAGCGGGGAACGGAGCTGACGGCGAGGCTCTCCGCCTTCATCGATGATGTTCTCCGACCGTAATCTCGCGGTCGTTGTGGATCCACCGATCCGACTGTATGAATGATCAATGAATCGTGTGGCAGTGGTGACGGGCGGTGCCGGTGCGATCGGCGCGGCCATCTCGCGCAGGTTGAGCAGCCGGGGATACACCGTCGTCGTGGCGGATCTCAACGGTGACGCCGCGCGGGCACTCGCCGACGAGATCGGCGGCACGGCGGTCACCTCCGACGCCAGCGACTTCGAGCAGAACCGCGCGCTCTTCGCCCACGCCGTCGAACGCCACGGCCGGCTCGACCTCGCCGCGCTCACCGTCGGCATCAACTCCGGTCAGCCCGCCCACACGCCGCTGGACCCCGTCGGCTACCGCCGGACCGTCGCGGTCAACGTCGACAGCGTGGTCTTCGGCATCGAGGCAGCCACACCCGCGCTCATGGCCGGTGGCGGCGCCATCGTGGTGGCCTGCTCGCTGGCGGCGCTCGCCCCCGAGCAGAGCAACCCCGTCTACACCCTCACCAAGAGCGCGGTGCTCGGCTATGTGCGGGCGATGGCGATCCCGCTGAGTCAACACGGCATCACCATCAACGCGATCTGTCCGGCCTTTGTCGACACACCGATGCTCGGCACGACCCGGCATTTCCTGGAGGACCAGCAGTTTCCGCTGCTCACTCCCGATGACATCGCCGCGACGGTCGACAGTGCCGCGCACGGCGGGCGCAGTGGCGAGGCCTGGGCCCTCGTCGCCGGGCAGCCGCCGACCCGCTATGACTTCCCGGCGATCCCGCCGACGCTCAACCGCGACGGCACCCCGGCCATGCTCGTCATCCCCGCTCCGGCACCGCGCGTCGCGAGCACCTCCTAGATCCGGTAGACGCCGTCGGTCAGGCGGGCTCGATCCGCCGCCACGAGAGCGTCCAGCGCCGCCCGCGCCGATCCGGCATCCCAGCCGAAGGCTCGGGCGAGCTGTGCCGGTCGAGCCGCCAGCACCGTACCCACGAAGACGCCGGCGGCCTCGACGCGGTCGGCACCACCGCCGACCTCGAAGCGGCGGGCCGTGAGGTCGATGACGGTGGCCGGCCACCCGCTGCGCTGCTCGTGCACACCGGCGGCGGTGACGAGCAGCTGGCGGTGCAGCTCCGTGATGGCCCGGTCGTAGCGGTTGCGGTCGCCGACGAGCTCGCGCAGCACCGACGACGGCAGCGGCCCGGTGAGCAGCGCGTCGGCGATCCGGTGCGCCTCGCGGCCGAGGTCGCAGCGGCGGTGGTCGTCGAGGTCGCCGTCGCCCGGGTAGAGCAGGTTGAGCACGGACGGGGAGAGCAGCGACGCCCGGCGGAAGAGGAACTTGCCCGACCAGGCCGCCCCGGCGAGCGGCAGCGCGTCCTTCCACGTCCAGCAGGTCGACTCGGCCTCGCCCATGCCGCCGGACCAGGCGACCGCGTCGGGACCGGCGACCGCCTCGTAGAGCGACGGCGCGACGACGCCCGCGGCGGGGAAGAGCAGGGCGAACCCCACGCTCTCGATGAACCGGGAGGCGGCCGTCACCGACGCCAGGCGGCGCGCGGGCAGCCAGCGCCTCCCGCGTGCCCGGGCCAGCTCAAGGTCGTCATCTGCAGCCACCCGCGCAGCCTAACGCCACCCACCGACACCGGCTCAGTCCCAGGCGCGGCCGATCCGGTCGAGCTCGGCGGCGTACTCGATGCGCTCCGCCCACTCGGCCGGCCACGCGCCCATGCCGTGGGCGGCTCCGGCGAACGCGCCCGCCAGGCACGCGATCGAGTCCGAGTCACCCGAGGTCGCCGCCGCCCGCCCCAGCATCGCCACCGGCTCGGACTCGAAGAGCAGGAAGCAGTGCAGCGCGGTCGCGAACGCCTCCTCGGCGATCCAGCCCGCCCCGGTCGCCAGGCACGGGTCGGCGGTCCGGTCGGGGGCCGCCAGCGCCGCGTCGAGCCGGTCCAGCACGCCCAGGCACTCGTCCCAGCCGCGCGCGATGAACGACGCCTCGCTCGTCTCCCCCGGCCGCTGCCACAGGTCGCCGAGCCAGTCGCCCCGGTAGACCTCGCGCTGCTCGCGGCAGCGCTCGCGCAACGCGCGCGGCAGCTCCCGGGGCGCCAGCCCGTTCACGAGCAGATGCACCGTGTACGCCGTGAGCTCGCTCGCCGCCAGCGCCGTCGGGTGCCCGTGCGTCATGGCTGCCTGGAGCTGTGCCGCGCCCGCCCGTTCCGCGCCGGAGAGCCCCGGTACCAGCCCCACCGGGGTGACCCGCATGTTGGCGCCGCACCCCTTGGACCCCTGCTCGGTGGCGAGCACCCACGGTCGGCCGTCGCCGAGCCGCCCGATGGCGCGCATGCAGGTCATCCCGGGTGCCCGGTTGTTCTCGTCGGACGCCGCCCAGTGCAGGAACCTGCCCCGGGTCCGCGGTTCGAGCCGCTGCGGTGTCAGCGGTCGCTCTTCCAGCGCGCTGAGCAGCGCATCGGCGACGGCGAGCCCCATCTGGGTGTCGTCGGTGACGAGGGCCGGGTCGCCGTCGAGCTCCTGGGGCCCGCCGACGCCGTAACGGTCGAGGATCTCCTCGTAGCGCAGGAACTCCGTCGGCTTGCCGAGCGCATCCCCGTACGCCAGCCCGAACATGGATCCGCTGGCCCGCCGTACCACCGCTTGAGTCACCCGCCGACCCTAACCTGAACTTTAATGCTGGACACGCCGGCAAAAGTGCAACCAAAGTCAGGATCGACTTCTCACGCAACGTGATCCTGACTTTTGTTGCACTTTTGCCGGCGTGTCCAGCATTAAAATTCAGGAGGGGGGACGGGTTACGGTGGCCTGGTGGACGCACTCGATCTCGCCGACTGGCGTGAGCAGGTTGCCCGGCTCTACCTCTCCCCCGTCGATCTCGACGGATTCCGTACGGCCCGTGACGAGCTCTTCGCCACCCACCCCCAGTCGCCGGTGCCGCCCGGTTCGCGGGGGCCGTCCTACTTCCCGGCGAGCACGGACGCGATCGTGGAGGTCGCACTGGTTCCGGCCGACGGCGAGACCAGCATCGACACCGGCGGGCCGGACGGGGTGGTGCGCTACCGGCGGGTCGCCATCGCGCCCACGCCGTGGGGCCCGCTGACCCTGTGGTGGATCAACGCCTACGCCGGCGGGCTCTTCCTGCCGTTCCGCGACGGCACCTGCGGCAACGAGACCTACGGCGGCGGTCGCTACCTCACCGACACCGCGAAGGGCACCTTCGGCCGGGGCGTGACGGTGCTCGACGGCGACCGGGTGCGGCTGGACTTCAATTACGGATACAACCCGAGCTGTGCCTACGACGACCGGTGGGCGTGCCCGCTCGCCCCGGCGGAGAACACGGTCGCCGCGCCGATCCGGGCCGGGGAGCTCGCCTACCACCACCGCTGACCGCCCCGCCCGCAACAGCCGAGATCGCCGCAACTCTTGAAGAGTCGGTGCTTTAAAGCACCGACTCTTCAAGAGTTGCGGCGATCTTCGTGCTCACGGGGGGTTGATCATTGATGACTGCAGATTCCGTGAATCGTTGTCTCACTCGACTCACCTCATTAATGTTCTGTTATCAGCCTGTCCCTGCGCCCTTCGGACCGCTCCTGATGGTTATCTGGAACGAACCGCTGAGCAGGAAAAACGAGGAGGCGAGCACCGGTGACGAACAGCATCCGCGCCGCCCTGGTCCAGACCACGTGGACCGGCGACAAAGAGTCCATGATCAAAGCCCACGAGGAGTACGCACGCCAGGCCGCCGCGCAGGGCGCGAAGGTGATCTGCTTCCAGGAGCTGTTCTACGGCCCCTACTTCTGCCAGGTGCAGGACCCGCAGTTCTACTCCTACGCGGAGTCGGTTCCGGGGCCCACCACCGAGCGGTTCCAGGCTCTCGCCGCGGAGCTCGGCATGGTGATGATCCTCCCGATGTACGAGCAGGAGCAGCCCGGCGTCCTCTACAACACCGCTGCCGTCGTCGACGCGGACGGCAGCTACCTGGGGAAATACCGCAAGACGCACATCCCGCAGGTGAAGGGCTTCTGGGAGAAGTTCTACTTCCGGCCGGGCAACCTCGGCTACCCGGTCTTCGACACCGCGGTGGGGCGGATCGGCGTCTACATCTGCTATGACCGGCACTTCCCGGAGGGCTGGCGGGCGCTGGGGCTCGCCGGTGCGCAGATCGTGTTCAACCCGTCGGCGACGAGCCGGGGGCTCTCGTCCTACCTGTGGAAGCTGGAGCAGCCCGCCTCGGCGGTCGCCAACGAGTATTTCATCGGCGCCATCAACCGGGTCGGCATCGAGGACCTGGGCGACGACGACTTCTACGGCACGAGCTACTTCGTCGACCCGGAGGGCAAGTTCGTCGGCGAGCCCGCGGACGCGTACCAGGCGGAGCTCGTTGTTCGTGATCTTGATCTTGACCTGCTCGCCGAGGTGCGGGACCGCTGGGCGTTCTACCGCGACCGCCGGCCCGACGCCTACGGACCGCTGACCCAGGCCTGACCGCCCACCGCAGAGGGAGCACCGTGACCATACTCATCACCGGTGGAATCGTTGTCACGAGCACCGGACCCTACCCCGCCGACGTGCTCGTCGAGGGCGAGACGATCACCGCGCTCTTCGCACCCGGCCGCGCCCCCGAGATCGCCGACGCGCAGGTCATCGACGCGACCGGGAAGTATGTCATCCCCGGCGGCATCGACGCGCACACGCACATGGAGCTGCCCTTCGGCGGCACCTTCGCCTCCGACACCTTCGACACCGGCACGAAGGCGGCGGCGTTCGGCGGCACCACCACGATCATCGACTTCGCCGTGCAGCGCACCGGGGAGAACGTGCACGAGGGGCTCGCCGCCTGGCACGCGAAGGCCGACGGCGAGTGCCACGTCGACTACGGCTTCCACATGATCATCGGTGGCGTCGACGACGAGTCGCTCACGGCGATGGACGCGCTCGTCGAGTCCGAGGGGATCAGCAGCTTCAAGCTCTTCATGGCCTATCCCGGCGTCTTCTACAGCGACGACGGCCAGATCCTGCGAGCGATGCAGAAGGCCCGCGACAACGGCTCGATGATCATGATGCACGCCGAGAACGGCATCGCCATCGACGTCCTCGTCCAGCAGGCGCTCGCGCGCGGCGAGACCGACCCGATCTACCACGGCATCACCCGCCCGGCGGAGCTGGAGGCCGAGGCGACCCGGCGCGCCATCTCCCTCGCCAAGGTCGCGCAGGACACCCCGCTCTACATCGTGCACCTGTCGGCGTCGGAGGCGCTCGCGGCCGTCGCGGAAGCTCGCGACGCCGGGCGCAACGTCTTCGCCGAGACCTGCCCGCAGTACCTCTACCTGACCCTGGAGGACCAGCTCGGCGCGCCCGGCTTCGAGGGCGCCAAGTGGGTCTGCTCCACTCCGCTGCGCAGCAGGCACGAGCCGCACCAGCGCGACCTGTGGCGCGGGCTGCGCAGCAACGACCTCGCGATCGTCTCCACCGACCACTGCCCCTTCTGCTTCAAGGACCAGAAGGAGCTCGGCCTCGGCGACTTCTCCAAGATCCCCAACGGGATCGGCGGCGTCGAGCACCGCGTCGACCTGCTCTATCAGGGTGTCGTCGACGGGCAGCTGTCGCTGGAGCGCTGGGTCGAGACGATCGCCACCACCCCGGCCCGGATGTTCGGCCTCTACCCCCGCAAGGGCGTCATCGCGCCGGGCTCCGACGCCGACATCGTGCTCTACGACCCCGCCGGGCGGACCCGGATCAGCGTCGAGACCCACCACATGAACATGGACCACTCCGCCTACGAGGGCTACGAGATCGCCGGGAAGGTCGACACCGTCATCTCCCGCGGCACCGTCGTCGTCAGCGGCGGCGAATACCACGGCCGCAAGGGCCACGGCCGCTACCTGCCCCGCGGCCTGTCCACCTACCTGGTCTGAGAAAGGGGATCTGGAATGGACATCGGCGTCGTCTTCCAGCTCGACCCGCCCGCCAAGCAGATCGTCGAGTACGCCCAGCGGGCCGAGGCGGCCGGGTTCAGCCACGTCTGGTCGTTCGACTCGCACCTGCTGTGGCAGGAGCCGTACGTCATCTACAGCCAGATCCTCGCCCACACCGAACGCGTCATCGTCGGCCCGATGGTGACCAACCCCGGTACCCGGGACCTCACCGTCACCGCCAGCACCTACGCCACCCTCAACGAGCTGTTCGGCAACCGCACCATCTGCGGCATCGGCCGCGGCGACTCCGCTCTGCGTACGCTCGGCCTGCCCCCCGTCGGGCTCGCCGAGCTGCGCGAGTCGGTCGAGGTGATCCGCGAGCTCGCCAACGGCCGCGAGATCACCTACCGGGGCAACACGCTGCGGTTCCCCTGGGTCGCCGACTCCCGGCTCGATGTCTGGGTCGCCGCCTACGGCCCCAAGGCGCTCAAGCTCACCGGCGAGGTGGCCGACGGGTTCATCCTGCAGCTCGCCGACCTCGACATCGCCGAGTGGATGATCACGGCGGTTCGCCGCGCCGCAGCCGAAGCCGGGCGGGACCCGGCGTCGGTGAAGTTCTGTGTCGCCGCGCCCGCCTACGTCGGCGACGACCTCGAGCACCAGCGCGACCAGACCCGCTGGTTCGGCGGCATGGTCGGCAACCACATCGCCGACATCGTCGCCCGCTACGGCGACTCGTCCGGTGCCGTACCGAAGGCGCTGAGCGACTACATCAAGGGCCGGCAGGGCTACGACTACACCGAGCACGGACGGGCGGGCAACACGCACGCCGAGTTCGTCCCCGACGAGATCGTGGACCGGTTCTGCGTCCTCGGGCCGGCCGCCGCCCACGTCGAGAAGCTGACCGCGCTCCGCGACATCGGCGTCGACCAGTTCGCCGTCTACCTCCAGCACGACGACAAGGACCACACCCTCGACGTGTACGGGCACACGGTGATCCCCGCGCTGCGATGAGAGCGGTTAACCTGCCCCGGTGAGCTTCGGCTGCTTCGCCCGGAAGGTGCGTGACCCCTCGCTCCCGCACGCGTGGCGGGTCGCGGCTCTTCGCTGCTGCGTACAGCTCTACCGGCCGATCGGATTCCACGCGACGCTGGCGTTCCTCGCCGACGTCGCCGGGCCCTACCAGCGCGATGAGGCCGCCCTGCTGCGCGCGCTGGAGATCCTGATCGTGAGCAGGCGGGCCTGGCAGGCCGACGTGCGCGCCTACGCCGAGACGCGGCGGCAGGCGAAACGCCAGGGCCGGCGCAGTCCCCGCCCGGGTGACCGCAACCCGGATCACACCCCCGACCACTGGTACGGCGCACCGCAGCAGGCCGCACTGCACGCCCTCGGATCGTGGCACCGCCCCTTCGTACCCGACCCGAAAACGCCCGACCGGACCGGCGCCGCCGTGCTCACCTGCGCGGCGGCGGCCCTCGCGTCGGACGGCTCGCTCACGCCGGAGCAGCAGCGGTCGCTGCTCGACAGCATCGCCGAGCTGCAGGAACGGCTGCGTCGTCCCGGCCGCCACCGGGACGACAGCGTGGCCCACAAACGCGACCGGGACCTGCTGCGGCTGGCAATGCTGGCCGCCGCCGCGTCGCCTGCCGCCGCGGCCCTCAGCCATCCGGGGGGATCGACAGCCGTCAGGTAACGTGCCGGGCGTGACGGGCCACGTGTTCCTCAGCTACAGCCACGCCAGCGACTCGGTCTACGTGCACCAGCTGGCGGACCACCTGATCGCGGCCGGGATCCCGACCTGGTTCGACCGCGACATCATCACCGGCGCCCGGTGGGAGCGCGTCATCCGCGAGCAGATCGACACCTGCGCCGCCTTCGTCGTCGTCATGACTCCGCAGGCCGAGGAGTCGGAGTGGATCGCCCTGGAGATCAACCGGGCCGCCCTGATGCGGCGGCCGATCCTGCCGCTGCTGCTCAGCGGCGATGTCTTCTTCCGGCTCAGCACGGTCCAGTTCGAGGCGGTGACCGGCGGGCGGATGCCCTCGGCCGCCTTCCTCGACCGGCTCCGCGCACACCAGGCACCACCGGTGGAGAGCCCCGAGGTCGACCGGCTGAGGACCCGGCACCGGGAGGCACACAAGTCCCTCGATCGAGGCGCCTACGCCGAGGCGGCGGGACTCTACCGGCGGCTCGTCGACGACTCGACCCGGACGCTGGGCGCCGACCACCCGGACACCCTGCTCGCGCGGCACCAGCTCGCCTTCACCATCGGCAGGCTCGGCGACCGGGCCGGCGCGATCGAGCTCCTCGCGGACGTGGTCGCCGACCGGACCCGGGTCCTCGGCGCCGACCATGTCCTCACGCTCAGCTCGCGCTCCCTGCTCGCGGTGCAGATCCGCAACGGCGGCGACCCGGCCGAATCCGCGCGCCTGCTCCGAGGCGTCGTCGCCGACCAGACCCGGGTCCTCGGCGCCGACCACAGCAGGACCCTGTCGTCCCGCCACGCCCTCGCCGCCGACATCGGGTCCACCGGCGACCGGGCCGAGGCGATCCGGCTGCTGCGCGGCGTGATCGCCGACCGGACCCGGGTCCTGGGGGCCGATCACCACGCCACTCTCCGGTCCCGCTACGCCCTCGCCCAGAACGTCGGCGGGAGCGGTGATCACGCCGAGGCCGCCCGGCTGCTGCGGGAGCTCGCCGACGACTACAGCCGCGTGCTCGGCGCCGATCACCGCAGCGCGCTGGAAGCGCGGTACGGCCATGCCCACCACGTCGGGGAGAGCGGCGACCGGGCCCAGGCGGTCACGCTGCTACGGGACCTCGTGGCGGACTCCACCCGGGCGCTCGGGGCGGCGCACGCCTACACATTGGACTCCCGGCACCTGCTCGCCGTGAACGTCGGGCTGGCCGGCGATCGGGCGGAGGGACTGCGATTGATGCGCGCGGTCGCCACCGACCGGAGCATGGCATTCGGCCCGGAGCACGACAGCACGCTGCAGAGCGAGCGCTGGGTGGAACGATTCGCGTGATCGCGTTGCCGCCGGGATGCTGCCCGGGCCGGCTCACAACGCGTTCTTGCACGATTTTCGCTGGGCGGTCCTGCCGTCGGCAGCGGTGCCACGAGACCGCACCTCCGGATTGCCGCGCCGTCCATCGTGGATATACATTGCATGACAACTATAGGTAGCTGGTGGAAGAGGTGAGATCGTGGACGATGAGCACATCAAGGACGAGTTCCAGAGGATGAAGCTGACTGCGGCAGTTGAGCGGGCGCGCGGTTTCATCAGCCAGTATGAAGAGGGGCTGGCGTTCTATCGCCGCCAGCTAGAGGATACTCGGTATGAGCTAGGTCGCTTGGATGAGCGGCTGGGAGGAGGACAGGCGGCATGACCGTTGAGGAGCACTTCGCGGCACTGCGCGAGATCGAGCGCCGCGATCACGAGGAGTTCGTGGCGATGATCCAGGGCTGGCTGTCCGAGGCCGTGGCTGCCGGGGACGAGGTAAGCGCTCGTCGGCACCGTGAGCACCTCACCCGCCTGGAGGCCATCCCGAAGCCGTGGGAGCCGCAGC
Source organism: Allocatelliglobosispora scoriae (assembly GCF_014204945.1). Classification (NCBI taxonomy): domain Bacteria; kingdom Bacillati; phylum Actinomycetota; class Actinomycetes; order Micromonosporales; family Micromonosporaceae; genus Allocatelliglobosispora; species Allocatelliglobosispora scoriae. Next base: position 2,133,381 of record NZ_JACHMN010000003.1, on the reverse strand, counting down.
AGCGCGCCGCCTAGCCGATTCGACACGGGCAACACTGACCGAGAACGCCGTCAAGATTTCTTGACGGCGTTCTTTTCGGTACGAGTCCAACTCCTACTTCGCGTTGAAGTAGTTCGCCTCCGGGTGGTGGACGATGATCGCGTCCGTCGCCTGCTCCGGGTGCAGCTGGAACTCCTCGGACAGCTCCACGCCGATCCGCCCCGCGTCCAGCAGCGACACGATCTTGGCGCGGTCCTCCAGCTCCGGGCAGGCCGGGTAGCCGAACGCGTACCGGCAGCCGCGGTAGTCGTTCTTCAGGATCCCCGCCAGGTCCGTCGGGTCGTCCGACGCCACGGTCCGGCCGTTGGCCAGCGCCAGCTCCCGGCGGACGCGCTGGTGCCAGTACTCCGCGAGCGCCTCGGTCAACTGCACGGAGAGCCCGTGCACCTCCAGGTAATCCCGGTAGGCGTTCGCCGCGAAGAGCTTGTTGGCATATTCGCTGACCGGGTGCCCGACCGTCACCAGCTGCATCCCCACGACGTCGAGCTCGCCGGACTCCTTCGGCTTGAAGAAGTCGGCCAGGCACAGCCGCCGCTCCTGCCGCTGCCGCGGGAAGGTGAACCGGGTCTCCTGGCCGCCGTCGTGCAGCACGACCAGGTCATTGCCCTCCGAGTACGCCTGGAAGAACCCGTAGACCACCGCCGACTCCAGCACCTGCTCGGAGGCGAGCCGGTCGAGCCAGTAACGCAGCCGGGGACGGCCCTCGGTCTCCACCAGCTCCTCATAGGACGGGCCCTGGCCTGCCCTGGCCCCCTTGAGGCCCCACTGGCCGAGGAAGAGAGCCCGCTCGTCCAGCATCGACGCGTAGTCGCTGAGGACCAGGCCCTTGACGACCCGGCTGCCGAGGAAGGACGGCGTCGGGACCTCGACATCGAGGGCGACATCACTGCGTACCGTCGCGTCATAGAGATCGGGGAGATCGGCCGTGACCTGCGCGCGGTGCTTCTCCCGACGGGCCCGGCGCTCGGCGAGCTTCGCCTCGCGCTCCTCGTCGACGACCGCGACCCCGCCGCGCTTGGCGGTCATCACCTTGTCCATCAGAGCGAGGCCCTCGAAGGCGTCGCGGGCGTAGTGCACCTCGCCGCCCTCGAAGAGGTCGCGCAGGTCGTCCTCGACGAAGGAGCGGGTCAGCGCGGCGCCGCCGAGCATCACCGGGAACCGGCTGTGCAGGCCGCGGGCCAGCATCTCGGCCAGATTCTCCTTCATGATGACGGTGCTCTTCACCAGCAGGCCGGACATGCCGATCGCGTCGGCGCGGTGCTCCTCGGCGGCGTCGAGGATCGCGTTGATCGGCTGCTTGATGCCGATGTTGACGACCGTGTAGCCGTTGTTGCTCAGGATGATGTCGACGAGGTTCTTGCCGATGTCGTGCACGTCGCCCTTGACCGTGGCGAGCACGATCGTGCCCTTGCCCTCGCCCTCGGCCCGCTCCATGTGCGGCTCCAGGTAGGCGACCGCGGTCTTCATCACCTCGGCCGACTGGAGCACGAACGGGAGCTGCATCTGGCCGGAGCCGAAGAGGTCGCCGACCGTCTTCATGCCCTCCAGCAGGATGTCGTTGATGATCGACAGGGCGCTGCGCTGGGTGAGCGCGGTGTCGAGGTCGGCCTCGAGGCCGTTGCGCTCGCCGTCGACGATGCGCCGGGCCAGCCGCTCGTCGAGCGGGAGCTGCATCAGCTCCTCGGCCCGGGAGGCCCGCGCCGACGCGACGTCGACGCCCTCGAAGAGGTCGAGGAAGCGGGTCAGCGGGTCGTAGGTGACCTGGCCGTCCGCATCGTATTCGCGGCGGTCGTAGACCATGTCGAGGGCGACGGTGCGCTGCTCCTCGGGGATCCGGGCCATCGGCAGGATCTTGCTCGCGTGCACGATGGCGCTGGTCAGACCGGCCTCGACGCACTCGTTGAGGAAGACCGAGTTGAGCACCTGCCGTGCGGCCGGGTTGAGGCCGAAGGAGATGTTGGAGACGCCCAGCGTGAAGTTGATGCCGGGGTGCAGCCGGGTGATCTCCTTGATCGCCTCGATCGTCTCGATGCCGTCGCGGCGGGTCTCCTCCTGGCCGGTGGCGATCGGGAAGGTCAGGCAGTCGACGAGGATGTCCTCGATCCGCATGCCCCAGTTGCCGGTCAGGTCCTCGATGAGCCGGGTCGCGACCCGCACCTTCCACTCGGCGGTGCGGGCCTGGCCCTCCTCGTCGATGGTGAGCGCGACCACGGCCGCGCCGTGCTCCTTGACCAGGGGCATCATCCGGGCGAAGCGCGAGGTGGGGCCGTCGCCGTCCTCGTAGTTCACCGAGTTGACGATCGACCGGCCGCCGAGCATCTCCAGGCCGGCCTCGATGACGTTGGGCTCGGTCGAGTCCAGCATGATCGGCAGCGTCGAGGCGGTGGCGAAGCGCCCGGCGAGTTCGCGCATGTCGTCGGCGCCGTCGCGGCCGACGTAGTCGATGCAGAGGTCGAGCAGGTGGGAGCCGTCGCGGGCCTGGTCGCGGGCGATCTCGATGCACGCGTTGTAGTCACCGCCGAGCATCGCCTCCCGGAACGCCTTGGAACCGTTGGCGTTGGTCCGCTCCCCCACCATCAGCACGCTGGCGTCCTGCTGGAACGGCACGTGGTGGTAGAGCGACGCGATGCCGGGCTCGCGCTCCGGCTGCCGCACCGTCGGGGTGGCGCCGTGCAGCTTCTCGACGACCTGGCGGATGTGCTCCGGGGTGGTGCCGCAGCAGCCGCCGATCAGCTGCGCGCCGTACTCCTTGACGAACCGGTCCAGCGCCTCCGCCAGCTCCGCGGGGGTCAGCGGATAGTGGGCGCCGTCCGCGGTCAGCTGCGGCAGGCCGGCGTTGGGCATGACGCTGATGGGTACGCGGCCGTGCTTGGACAGGTAGCGCAGGTGCTCCGACATCTCCGCCGGTCCCGTGGCGCAGTTCATGCCGAGCAGGTCGATGCCGAGCGGCTCCAGTGCCGTCAGCGCCGCACCGATCTCACTGCCCAGCAGCATCGTGCCGGTCGTCTCGACGGTCACCTGGCAGACGAGGGCGATCTCCAGCCCGCTCGCCGCGATGGCCCGCTTGGCACCGATGACGGCGGCCTTGGTCTGCAGCAGGTCCTGGCAGGTCTCGACGAGGATCGCGTCGGCACCGCCGTCGATCAGACCCGCCGAGTTGATCTGGTACGCGTCGCGCAGCTTCGCGTACGGCATGTGCCCCAGCGTCGGCAGCTTCGTTCCCGGGCCGACCGAGCCGATCACGAACCGCCGCCGGTCGGCGGTCGAGTAGCCGTGCGCGACCTCCTTGGCGATCGCCGCACCCGCCTTGGAGTATTCATAGATCTTGTCGGCGATCTCGTACTCGCCGAGCGCGGCGAGATTGGCGCCGAACGTGTTGGTCTCGACGCAGTCCGAACCCGCCGCGAAGTACGCGTCGTGGACCGAACTGACGATGTCGGGGCGGGTGACGTTGAGGACCTCGTTGCAGCCCTCGTAGCCCGCGAAGTCGTCCATCGTGGGGTCGGCGGCCTGAAGCATCGTGCCCATGGCACCGTCGGCGATGAGAATGCGGTCACGCAGGGCGGCAAGAAAAGCGTTCGTCACCCTCCCAGCCTAATTGACTGAGCTCCGAGCTCGCTTACTGCGGTAGGGGCACGTCCCGGATGATGAGTGCCGATAACCGTTCGGGCCACCGGGGTCGGAACGGACGGCGGCGACGCGCCACGGTCGCCGAGCGCCGGGCGTCTTACGCGGACCAACGTAGGCTGTCGGTGTGAGTGAGTTCGACGGACTGCCCGTTCTCCGTTCCCCCGTGGCGATCGCGGCCTTTGAGGGCTGGAACGACGCCGCTGACGCCGCGTCCTCGACCCTCGACCACCTCGAGCAGGTCTGGGATGCCAAGCAGGTGGCCGCCATCGACCCGGAGGACTACTACGACTTCCAGGTGACCCGACCCATGATCAGCCTCGTCGACGGCGACACCCGCCGCATCGAGTGGCCGACGACACGTTTTCTGGTCGCCTCGCCGCCCGGCGCCGAGCGCGATGTCGTGCTCATCCGGGGCATCGAGCCGAATATGCGCTGGCGGGGCTTCTGCTCCGACATCCTGGAGCTCTGCCACAGCCTGGAGGTGAGCCGGGTCGTGCTGCTGGGCGCCCTGCTCGCCGACGTCCCCTACAGCAGGCCGCTGCCGATCAGCGGGAGCGCCAACGGCTCCGAGGTGATCGAGCGGTTCCGGCTCACCCCGACCCGCTACGACGGGCCCACGGGCATCGTGGGGGTGCTGCACGACGCCGCCCAGCGGGCCGACTTCGACTCACTCTCCTTCTGGGTGCACGTGCCGCACTACGCCAACAACCCGCCCTGCCCGAAGGCGACGCTCGCCCTGCTGCACCGGGTGGAGGAGGTCCTCGACCTCGCCGTACCCGTGGGTGACCTGGCCGAGGAGTCGGCCGAGTGGGAGGAGAAGGTCCGCGCGGCCGGCGAGCAGGACGCCGAGCTGGGCGAATACCTCCGCGAGCTGGAGGAGCGGGCCGGCGACTCGGGGATTCAGCCGTTGAGCGGCGACGAGATCGCCAGCGAGTTCGAGAAGTACCTGCGCCGCCGGGGTGGCGGCGGCAGCGCCTCCATCTTCTAGTCGGATTTCCAACACAGGGCTCGTTGCTTCGGCAGCGGGCCCTGGTTGCGTCTGCGGCGAAGCGTGCCATTTCGCGGGGCGAGGCCATGCTTTGCCGCGAAACGAGACGGCCGCTGACCGGTGCGGAAAAGGACACGTCGGGCGGGTGGCGCGGTAGGGCTCGGGCGCGACACACCGCGTAGGTCGGCCTAGGAAGCTAGGTTTCGGACATCGGGGCACGCATACTCATGTTCATGCCTCTACGTGACGCGGAGACCTCGACCGGGGTGAACCCGGGCGCGGCGGAGTCCCCCCACCGCCAGATCGCGACCAACCTGCGAGCCAGGATCCGGCGCGGCGACTGGGCGGCGGGCGAGCGGCTGCCCAGCATCCCGGCGATGGCGACGATGTTCGGTGTCGCCAAGCAGACGATCCAGCGCACCGTGGACCAGCTCCGGCTCGAGGGCCTGCTGATCACGAAGCCGGGCTCGGGCACCTATGTCCGGGGCACCCGGCGGCGCCTCAACCGGCTCTCCCGGGGCCGCTACGGCACGCACCGGGGCTACCACGCGGATCTCGCCGCCCGCTACCGCCAGCACCTCGTCTCGGTCAGCACGGAACCCGCGCCGTCGGAGATCACCGATGCGTTCGGCGTCGTCGACGGCACTCCCCTGCTGTGCCGTCGGCACATCGTGCGTACGCAGGAGTCGCCCGTGGAGGTCGGCGCGTCCTGGTTCCGCCCGGCCGACATCCGCGGTTCGTCGGTGGAGCGGTTCGAGGCGTTCGGCCGGCCGCTCTACCAGGAGGTGGAGGAGGTGACCGGCCGACGCTACGTCTCGGCGACCGACCAGGTGACCGCCCGGCTGCCCACCCGCGACGAGGCGGAGGTGCTGCAGATCCGCGCCGACACGCCGGTGCTGCACCTGCTGCACGTGGCGTTCGACGCCGAGCACCGCCCGATCGAGGTCGCGGAGGCCACCTGGCCTGGGCCGATGACGGCGCTCACCGAGGAGTACAAGATCCCCGAGCCACGCCCGGACGTGGACCCGCTCATCGACATCGACCCCGGTCCGTCGACCTGATCCACACCCCGTGAGCTGGGCGCATTCGGCCGCCGAAAGTGATCTGTCGGGTCCGCGACACGCTGGGTTGCGCCCGATGCGCCCCTTTCCGGGTGAAGATGGGCTGATGAGCCCTCGCCCCTCCACTGTCGCGACCACCGTCGGCGCCGTGATCTGCCTGGGACTGCTGACCCTGACGCTGGCGGTCTTCGTGACCGCGATCGTCCAGGGCACCGGCGGCGCCGGTCTCGTCGTCGTCGGTGCACTCTGCGTCTTCCTCGCCGGTGCGACGACGCTGCTCTACCGCCGCCGTGCCCGTGCAATGGCCGAATCGCCCGCACCGCGCCAACCCGCGCCCCGGGTGGCCGCTCCCCGCGTTCCGTCCCGCCGCCCGTCGCCCCGCCCCCGGTGAGCCGGTGGCGGTGCCGCGCCGCCTCTCATCGGACCAACTCTTGAAGAGTTGCGGCGATCTTGGGCGAACCACCGACCTGGGCGGGCAAGATCGCTCTGGCGTAGCCTGAGCGCGTGACGAGCGCAGGTGCGGCGTGCCGGGACCGCTGACGATCCGGCCCGGTGTGGGGATCCCCGAGGCCGAGCTGAGCCTGCGCTTCTCCCGGTCGGGCGGACCGGGCGGCCAGGGGGTCAACACCGCCGACTCCCGGGTCGAGCTCTCCTGGAACCTCGCCGCGTCCGCCGCGCTCACCCCGGCCCTGCACGCCCGGGCGATGGAGCGGCTGGCCGGTCGCCTCGTCGACGGCACGATCACCATCGCGGCCTCCGAGCACCGCGCCCAGCTGCGCAACCGCGAGGCCGCCGAGGCGCGGCTGATCGCCCTGGTCGCCGACGCGATCGCACCACCGGCGGCACCGCGCCGCCCCACCCGGCCGTCCCGCGGCTCGGTCGAGCGCCGCATCTCGGCGAAGAAGCGCCGCAGCGACATCAAGCGCCACCGCCGCGCAGGCGACGACTGACCCCAAGATCGCCGCAACTCTTGAAGAGTTGGTCCTATCGCCCGTCACGTTTTGCAGCAAAGCGTGGCCTCGTGGCGCGACATGGCCACGCTTTGCTGCAAAACGTGACGGGGCGCAAGCGGGACGGGGCGCGAGCGTGACGGGGCGCGAACGTGACCGCACCCGAGATCGCCGCAACTCTTGAAGAGTTGCGGCGATCGTGGGGCTGCGCAGACGGCTAGAGCTTGATGCCGAGCAGTGCGTCGACCGTGGTCGCCATCAGGGCCGGGGACGCCGGGTCCGTGCCGCTGCCCGCGAGTGCGTCCTCCGCCCAGGTGTCGACGAGGGAGATCGCCCGGGGGGTGTCGAGGTCGTTGGCGAGCGCGGCGCGTACCCCCGCGAGGAGATCGGCGCCCGACGGCCCGGTGGCGCACGCGGCGGCGAGGCGCCACTTGGCCAGGCGCTGCTCCGCGGCCTTGAGCACCTCGTCGGTCCACTGGCGGTCGGCGCGGTAGTGGTCGCCCATCAGGCCCAGGCGCATCGCACCGGGGTCGGTGTGGTCGGCGCGCAGCCGGGAGACGAAGACGAGGTTGCCCTTGGACTTGCTCATCTTCTCGCCGTGCAGCCCGATCATGCCCGCGTGGACGTAGTGCGCGGCGAACGGCGAGCGGCCGGTGAGGACCTCGGCGTGCGCGGCGGAGCACTCGTGGTGCGGGAAGAGCAGGTCGTTGCCGCCGCCCTGGACGTCGATCGTGTCGCCGATGAGGAGCTGGGCGATGACGGAGCACTCGATGTGCCAGCCGGGGCGGCCGGGGCCGAGGGCACCGCCGTCCCAGCTCGGCTCGTCGGGTCGGATGCCGCGCCAGAGCAGCGGGTCGAGGCGGTCGCGCTTGCCGGCCCGGGTCGGGTCGCCGCCGCGCTCCGCGAAGTAGACCAGCATCTGCTCGCGGGAGAGGTTGGACTCGTAGCCGAAGGCGGGCGCCGACGCGATGTCGAAGTAGACATCGCCGGTGCCGTCCTCCAGCCGGTAGGCGGCGCCGCGTTCGAGCAGCTCGGCGATCTTCTCGACGATCTGCGGGATCGATTCCACCGCGCCGACGTAGTGGGCCGGCGGGATGATCCGCAGCGCCTCCATGTCCTCGCGGAACAGCGCGGTCTCGCGCATCGCGAGCACGATCCAGTCCTCGTTGTCGCGAGCGGCGCGCTCCAGCAGCGGGTCGTCGATGTCGGTGACGTTCTGCACGTAGAGGACCTCCTGCCCGGCGTCGCGCCACATCCGGTTGATGAGGTCAAACGTGATCATGGTGGCGGCGTGGCCGAGGTGGGTCGCATCGTAAGGGGTGATGCCGCACACGTACATCCCGGCCGGTCCCCGTGGCGCGCTCGGATGCGTGCTCTGCCGCGCCGAGTCGTAGAGGTAGAGCTGCTGGCCAGCACCGGGTAGGCGGGGGATGTCATGTCCGGACCACGTTTCCATGCCTCCGAGAGTATCCGGCGGCGTGATCGAACGTCAGATCGGTGGCCACGGGATGATGTGGCGATCGCTCGGCGGCTGCGGGTAGCGGCCGATCTCGCGCAGCCGGTCCCGCCGACGGATCAGCGCGGTCAGCTCGGCCGGGGTGAGGTGCTCGGCGAGCGAGCCCGGGTCGAGCGTGTCGAGGCGCTCGGCGAGCTCGGCGGGGATGGGTCGGCCCGCGAACCCCCACAGCACCGTCCGCAGCTTCGGCTCGGCGTGGAAGCAGACGCCGTGGTCGATCCCGGCGAGGTGCCCGTCGGCCGCGAGCAGCACGTGGGCGCCCTTGCGGTCGGCATTGTTGATCAGCGCGTCGAAGAGGGCGAGCGTGGCGAGGCGGGGATCGTCGGCGTGAGCCAGCAGGTAGGAGGCGCCGTCCTCGTCCTGCGCCGCGGCGATGGTGCACCAGTCCGACGGCATCGATCCGGCCGGGACCCAGTCGACGAGCTGCTCCTCGGCGAGGTCGTCGAGCCACAGCTGCACCGAGCCGGGGCCGAGCGGGCCGTCGCGCAGGATCGTCGGCGGCACCAGCCCCCAACCGGCGGCGGCGCTCACCTCGTAGGCCGCGACCTCGCGACCGGCGAGGTTGCCGCCGGGGCCGGGCCCCGGCGGGAAGTCCCACAGCGGGCGCTCGCCCCGGATCGGCTTGTAGACCGCGCGGGCGGTCTCGCCGTCGAGGGTGAGCTCGACCCGCAGGGTCGCGTTGGAGGCGTCGACGAGGCGACCCTCGATCTCCATCTCGCCCCGGCGCAGGAGCTCGATGGCGGCGGTGGCCTGCAGCGGGTTCACCTGCGGTGGTAACCGTTGTGACGCGGACACAGGTGTCCGGCCGGGTCCAGGGGCTGCCCGCAGAGCGGGCACGGCGGGCGACCGGCCGAGAGCAGGCGACGGGCCCGGGCGATGAAGGCCCGCACCTCGCCCGGGGTGAGCCGGACCCGGAGCCGGTCGAGGTCCTCGTCGACCTCTTCGTCGAGGCTGTCGTCGGGCTCGGTGTCGGGCTCCGCCTCGTTGACGGCGATCGCCTCGATGATCACGGTTTCACTGTCGACGTCGTATGCCAGCCCGAGCGTGCCGACCCGGAACTCCTCGTCCACGGGTGCGTCCAGCGGCTCGTTGTCGGGGTCGCTCACCTCGGTGCCGGGCATCGGCATGTCGAAGCGCCGGTGAGCCTCGGTCAGCAGCTCCTCCAGCTTCTCGGCGAGGAGCGCGACCTGCACTTTCTCCAGGGCGACCGTGACGAGCCTGCCGCCGCCGCGCGCCTGGAGGAAGAACGCCCGCTCTCCCGGCGGGCCGACGGTGCCGGCGACGAACCGTTCGGGCGGCTCGAAGGCGAACACCTGATGTGTCATACCGAAACCCTATCTCCTCAATCGGGCCCATCAGTAGGACCGGTGGTTCAGCGTTGCGCAGCTTCGCTGAGGGCGCACTCCAGGCGTATCAGGCGGCTCCGCCGACGGTCGGGGTGACGAGGGGTTTCAGGTCCCCGCCCAGGTCGTTCAGGCGCAGCAGGTAGGGCCGCTGCGGCGTGTATCGGATCAACGTCAGTGAGGCCGGCTCGACGTTGATCCGCTGGAACTGGTCGAGGTGCAGGCCGAGCGCGTCGGCGACGATCGCCTTGATGATGTCGCCGTGGGAGCAGGCGAGCCAGACCGCGTCCGGGCCGAGCGCCGCGTCGTGGCGGCGCACGGCGTTGACGGCACGGGCCGACATCGCCGACATCGACTCGCCGCCGGGGAAGGTGACGGCGGAGGCGTGCTGCTGGACCGTCGTCCACAGCGGATCCTCGGCCAGCTCCTTGAGCGATCGGCCGGTCCAATCGCCATAGCCGCACTCGGTCAGGTCGGCCTCGACCTCCGGCGTGGCCTGCGGCAACGCCAACTCCAGGGTCTGCCGGCAGCGCAGCAGCGGGCTGGTCACGACCGCCGCGAGCGGCAGGTCGGCGAGGCGCTCGCCCGCCGCGGCGGCTTGCGCGCGGCCGCGGTCGTCGAGCTCCGCCGGCGTGTCACCGGCGAGGATCCCGGCGGCATTAGCGGTGGTACGCCCGTGGCGCAGCAGAATGACGGTGCCCATCGTGGTCAGCCTCTCAGGCCTGTGGACCCCAGAGCAGGAACCCGATGATCGCCACGCCGAGGATCACCCTGTACCAGATGAACACCTTCAGGGTGTGGTTGGCGACGAACTTCAGCAGCCATGCGATGGAGGCGTATGCGACGACGAAGCTGACGACGGTGCCGACAGCGAGCGAGCTCATCGAGACGGAGTCGGACTTCAGCGCGTCGGGCAGCTCGTAGATGCCCGCGGCGGTCAGCGCCGGGATGCCGAGGAAGAAGGAGAGCCGGGTCGCGGTGACCCGGTTGAAGTCGCGCAGCAGACCGGTGGTGATCGTGGCGCCGGACCGGGAGACGCCGGGGACCAGGGCCAGACACTGGGCGAAGCCGATGATCAGCGAATCCTTGAGCGTGAGCGCCTTCTCGTCCTTGAGCTGGGTGGCGGCGTGGTCGGCGAAGGCCATCGCGCCGCTCCAGATGATCAGACCGGCGGCGACGACCCACAGGCTGCGCAGCGGCCCGGTGATGAAGTCCTTGGCGGCGAAGCCGACCAGGGCGATCGGCATCGAGCCCGCGATGACATACCACGCGAAGCGGTAGTCGTGGTTCTGCCGGGCCTGCGCGGAGAAGAGGCCCTTGAACCAGGCCGCGGCGAGCCGCCCGATGTCCTTGGCGAAGTAGATGAGCACGGCGGCGATCGCACCCACCTGGATCACCGCGGTGAAGGCGGTGACACCGGAGTCCTCGATCGACAGGCCCATCAGCTCCTCGACGATGGTGAGGTGGCCGGTGGAGGAGATCGGGAGGAACTCGGTGATGCCCTCCACGATGCCCAGCACGATGGCCTGCCAGATCGAGATCTCCACGTACTACCTACTCCCCTAGGTCGCCGACCCCGGACAGGGTCAGTGCGTCCGCCACGTCCCGCAGCGTCTGCGCACCCGACTCGGGGTCCGGCGCGAAGAGCGACACGCAGAGCGTAGTCACCCCCGCCGACGCGAAGTCGCGCAGCCTCGCCGCGACCCGCTCCTTCGGCCCCAGCAGGCTGGTCTGGTCGATGAAGTCCATGGGTACGGCCGCCGCCGCCTCCTCGCGCCGCTTGGCGAGGTAGAGCTCCTGGATCTTCGCCGCGGCTTCGCCGTAGCCCATCCGGACGGCCAGTTCGTTGTAGAAGTTCTTCTCCCGGCTGCCCATCCCGCCGATGTAGAGCGCCGCGTAGTGCCGCACCAGCTCGGCGCACATCTCGACGTCGTCGCCGATCACCACCGGCACGCTCGGCACCACGTCGAACCCGTCGAGGGTCAGCCCCGCCTTCCCCCGCCCCTTGGCGATCGTGGCGAGGGACTCCGACGCGTACTCCGGCGAGTAGAAGATCGCCAGCCAGCCGTCCGCGATCTCCCCGGCGAGCTCCAGATTCTTGGGTCCGACGGCGGCGAGGTAGATCGGGATGTGCTCCCGCGGAGGGTGGAAGCTCAACCGCAGCGCCTTCCCCGGTCCGCCGGGCAGCGGCAGTTCGTAGTGCTCGCCGTGGAACTCCACGGTCTGCCGCCCGATCGCCAGCTTCACGATCTCCACGAACTCCCGCGTCCGCGCCAGCGGCTTGGCGAACCGGACCCCGTGCCAGCCCTCCGACACCTGCGGCCCCGACACCCCCAGCCCCAGCCGAAACCGCCCGCCCGAGCAGGCATCGATGGTCGCCGCAGTCATCGCCGTGGCGGCCGGAGTACGGGCCGGGATCTGCATGACCGCGGACCCCACGTCGATCCGCGACGTCTGCCCGGCGATCCAGGCGAGGATCGACGGCGAATCGGATCCATAGGCCTCAGCCGCCCACACCACCGAGTACCCCAGCCGATCGGCCTCCTGCGCCAGCAAAAGGTGGTCCCCAGGAGAAGTCCAAGCAGTCTGGTACCCAAGATTCAGCCCAAGCTTCATAACAAAGCCACCAATCACCACGCAACAAGAGTGGTTCCACCCTACCGGGCAACCGTGCTGCGGTGTTACCCACCGGTAGGACTCCTGCCACCTGCACCGGGACAGGGTTTCCGGGGCGGATCGACCCGCGTCGTGATCACGCCTGACCGCCCAGAGCGGGTCGATCCGCCCCGGAAACCCCGAAGCGCAACCAAACAGCAGTCAAGATCACGACACACGGACGCTTTTCGCGACACGCCGACGAAGAATATCGTTCAGGCATGCAGCAGCGACCGCTCGGCCGAAGCGGACTGGCGGTCTCACGGCTGGGCCTGGGCACCATGACGTGGGGTCAGGATACCGACCCCGACGACGCGGGCGCGCAGCTGAAGTCCTTTGTCGACGCCGGCGGCACGCTGATCGACACCGCCGATGTCTACGCCGACGGCGAGGCCGAAGCAGTCCTGGGAACCCTACTCGACGCGATGGTCGCCCGCGAGGACCTCATCATCGTCGCCAAGGCCGGCGTACGGGCCCGGGGCAGCCGCCGTCACGACGCGTCCCGGGGCCACCTGCTGCGCAGCCTCGACGTCACCCTGCGCCGCCTCGGCACCGATTACGTCGACCTGTGGCAGGTGCACGGCTACGACCCCGATACGCCGATGGAGGAGACCCTCTCCGCCCTCGACCACGCCGTCGCCACCGGCAAGGCCCGCTACGCCGGGGTCGCCAACCTCACCGGCTGGCAGATGGCCCGGGCGGCGACCTGGCAGTCGGCCTGGCCGCAGCGGGCACCCATCATCGCCACCGGCGTGGAGTATTCGCTGCTGGAGCGGGGCATCGAACGCGAGGTGCTGCCCGCGTGCGCGGCGATGGGGATCGGGGTGCTCCCCTGGTCGCCCCTGGGGCGCGGCGTCCTGACCGGCAAATACCGCCATGGCCGTCCGGCCGACTCCCGGGCCGCGTCGCGCACCTTCGACCGGTTCGTCCTCGCCTATCTGGACCCGCGCTGCTCGGCGATCGTCGAGTCGGTGATGACCGCCGCGAGCGGCCTCGGCGTGAGCCCGGGGCTGGTCGCGCTCGCCTGGGTACGCGATCGGCCGGGCGTGACCGCCCCCGTCATCGGCGCCCGGACGCTCGATCAGCTCATGGAGGCGCTCCCGGTCGAGGGGATCGATCTGCCACCGGAGATCAGTCGAGCCCTGGACGACGTATCGGCAGAATCCGTCACGTAAGAGGCGAGACACTCTGGAAAACGTCGCCCGTCGGGAGCACCATTATCGACATGGACTACGAATACGCACCGCTGCGGATACCACCGGATGTCGACAGGGTGACCGCCGCGGTGCGGCTGGCGATCCAGGCCGAGTTCGCGGGCTGGGAGCTCGCCCGGGTCCGCCTGCTCAAGGACGGCACCCGGCAGGTCCTCCTCCGCCGCCCCCAACGAGCCCCGCTGCCAGGCCTTTCGACCTAGAGAGCCCCGCAAGGCGTAACAATCGAAAGGTTGAAGAAAAGGCCGACCGACAAGGGCCGCGACCGACAAGGGGCGCGACCGACAAGGGCCGCGCCCACGTCGCGGTGTCCCGCCGGTGTTCGGGATTCTGCTGCTCCGAAGGAGCAGAAGGATCGCGAACGACCGGGTCCCGAGGGACACCGCCAGCGTCACCGGAGGTGACGCCATGACTCAGTGCTCGTGACCCTCGTGGTCCTCGAGGTGCAGGTGCTCGTCCATGCGGCCGATGAGGCGGTCGGTGCTGCCGAGCGAGAACGGGCCGTCGGCGTCGGTCTCCTCGTAGGCCTCGGGGTCCAGCGCGCTCTCGACCTCGGCGACCGTGACGATGCCGTCGAGCGGCTCGAGCTCCGGGATGTCGAGGGCGGCGAGCGATCCGTCACCGGACTGCAGCAGCTCGATCAGGGCCTCGCTGATGGTCTCGACCGGGTCGGGGCTCTCGCCCTCCTCCATGATCGCGTCGCGGGCTTCCTGACCGGCCTTGAGCAGCGCGGAGACGCTGGGGATCTTGTAGTCGCGGCGCTGCCGGACCGAGATCACCTTGGTGTGCGGGTCGTCGGAGTCCTCGGCGGAGGAATCGAAGAACTGATCGGCCTTCTCCGGGTCGATCGGGTCGACCTGCCACGGCGTGACCTCGCCGTAGACATCGAGCAGGTGGTCATCGTAGGCGACCGAGGCGTTGTTGAGCGCGACGTAGCTGCGCCACACATCGTCGTCATCGATCTTGCCACCGGCAGCGCGGACCGCGGTGAGGTGCGTGCGCAGCGCGCTCACGACCGCCTCCAGTGCGGCGTCGACCTGTGCGTCGGTGTAGCTCATGAGTGGTCCCCTTCGGACGTGTTCGAGATTCGGGCGAGACGTCAGCTGTTACGGAGCAGCCGGTCGAGCACCCGCACGCCGAACTCTAGTCCCTCGACCGGCACCCGCTCGTCAATGCCATGGAAGAGTGCGGCGAAGTTGAGGTCGGCGGGGAGCTTCAGCGGCGAGAAACCGAAGCAGCGCATGCCGAGCGTCGCGAAAGCCTTCGCGTCGGTGCCGCCCGAGAGCATGTAGGGAACGGGGCGCGCACCGGCGTCCTCGGCACGCAGCGCCGCGGCCATCGCGTCGACGAGCGGACCGTCGAAGGTGGTCTCCAGCGCCTCCTGGTGGTGCACGGTCTCGATCTCCAGACCGTCGCCGATGACCGCGCGGAGCTGCTCGCGGAAGGTCTCCTCGAAGCCCGGCAGCGTGCGGCAGTCGATGGTGGCGCTGGCCCGGCCGGGGATGACGTTGTCCTTGTAGCCCGCGGCGAGCCGCGACGGGTTGGCCGTGTTGCGCAGGGTGGCGCCGACCAGGGAGGCGATCGGGCCGAGCTTGGCGACCGCGGCCTCCGGGTTCTCCAGGTCGAGCTCGATGCCGAGGATCTCCGAGATGTGCTCCAGGAACGCCTTGGTCGTCGGCGTCACCTCCAGCGGGAACCGGTGGCGGCCGAGCCGGGCGACCGCCTCGCAGAGCGCGGTGACGGCGTTGTCGTCGTTGATCATCGAGCCGTGCCCGGGGCGGCCGGTGGCGTGCAGCCGCAGCCAGTCGATGCCCTTCTCGGCCGTCTGGATCAGGTAGAGACGCAGGTCACCGCCGATGGAGACGGAGAAGCCGCCGACCTCGCCGATCGCCTCGGTGCAGCCGTCGAAGAGCTCCGGGTGGTCGCGGACCAGGTAGTGGGCGCCGTAGTCGCCGCCCGCCTCCTCGTCGGCGGTGAAGGCGAGCACGATGTCGCGCGGCGGGACGTAGCCCTCGCGGTGCCACTGCTTCACCGTGGCGAGCATCATGGCGTCGAAGTCCTTCATGTCGACGGCGCCGCGGCCCCAGACGTAGCCGTCGCGCAGCTCGCCGGAGAACGGGTGCACGGACCACTCGCTCGCGTCGGCGGGCACGACATCGAGGTGGCCGTGGACCAGCAGCGCGCCGCGCGAGCTGTCCCGGCCGGGAATCCGGGCCACCAGATTGGTACGCCCCTTCGCCGTCTCCAGCACCGCCGGTTCGAGCCCGGCCTCGCCGAGCACGCCGGCCACGTATTCGGCGGCGGCCCGTTCCCCGGCACTCGTGGCCAGGTCACCGGTGTTGGTGGAGTCGATGCGGATCAGGTCACGGCACAGCTCGACGACGTCGCTCATCCTGCATTCCTACCAGTTGAGCGGCGGGAGCGGTGTCGCAGGCTTGCACATAGAGCAGGGCACCCGGCTCGGTCGGGTGGCTGACCTGGATCCACCCCGGTGCCTCGTCGTCGCGGGGCGGCCAGTCCCGGTGCGGCAGGTAGGCGAGCCGACGGGCGAACCGCCAGCCGAGGTAGAGGGCGGAGTACGGGACGGCGGCGACCCAGACGGCGTCCCGTCGGCGGTAGGAGACCTTCGGGGCCAGCCAGGCGACGAGCCCGGCGACGAACAGGGCGGTGGCGGCGTACCCGGCCCGGTCGAGGCCGGTGAGCCACGCCACGCCCCGGTGGACGCCGTAGCCCGCGCCGACGGCGGGCAGGAACATCGCGAGCGCCAGCGCGTTGCGAGCCGCCGACGACCGCGGCGGGGTCGACGGCGACAGGGCCAGGTCGGCGGGCGGGATGAGCGCGCCGGCGGCCATCGTGCGGTTCGACCAGCCCTCGCCGTCCCGGTGGCGCCGACCCGGACGCAGTGCGCTCCCGCCGCGGACGGGGCTCGGCGCGGGGTGCCAGCCGGGGCCGGCGGGCAGGGGCTCAGTCACTGTTTCTCCTGGTCGAGGGGCCTGCCACTGTACCCACCCGGGACGAGCGCCGATGCAGTAGCCTTCGGGCGTACCTGCTGAAGAGGAGCCCGTATGACCGACCTGCCGCCCGGGAACCCCGGCGAACAGCCGCAGCTCCCGCCCGACCCCTATCAGCAGCAGCCCTACCAGGGCCCGGGGCCCTATGGCCAGCCCCAGCCCTACGGCCCGCCGCCACCCTACGGCGCTGAGCAGCCCTATGGTCAGCAGCCGTACGGCTCGCAGCCCTACGGCCCGCAGTATGTCGTGGCGCCGCCGACGAACACGATGGCGATCCTGGCGATCGTCTTCGCCTTCATCTTCTCCCCGCTGGCGATCGTCTTCGGCCACATGGCGAAGAACCAGATCAAGGTCTCCGGCGAGAGCGGCGACGGCCTCGCCACCGCCGGGCTCATCCTGGGCTACGTCTTCACCGGCCTGTCGGTGGCGATCTGCCTCTGCTACGGGGTCTTCATGGTCGGCATCTGCGGCACCGCCGGGATGGCCGGCCTCATCGACCCCACGCCCTCCCCGTACGGCTACTGAGCCGCCTACTCCCCCGGGCGTAGTCGGAGTGCCGCCACCGGGACGACGACCGGGGCACCCCCGACCGGCACCCTGTGGGGATGACTGTGCGCCCCGTCGAACGACTCTGCTACCTGCTCGGCCTCGGCCTGATCGCGGCCGGGCTGGCCCACGCGGTGGTGCTGGTGGTGACCGGCGGCTCCTGGTCCGGGCCGGTCTCGCTGCGCAAGCCGGCCACCTTCGGCGTCTCCTTCGGGCTGACGCTGATCACGATCGCGTGGGTCGCCTCCTTCCTGCCGCTGGGTGACCGCGGCCGGGGGTGGCTGCTCGGGCTGCTCGCCGGGGCGAGTGTGGTGGAGGTCGGCCTGATCAGCGTGCAGGCCTGGCGCGGGGTGCCGTCGCACATCAACTTCGAGACGGCGACGGACTCGATGATCGCCCGGGTGCTCGCCGGTGGCGGGTTCGTGCTGATCGCCGTGATCGCGGCGCTGACGGTGGTGTCGCTGCGGCCCCACCCCACCGTCGCGCCGAGCATGCGGCTGGCGGTGCGGGCGGGGCTGCTCATCCTGGACGTCTCCCTGCTCACCGGCGCAGTGATGATCTTCAACGGCGTACGCACCGTCTTCGGCGAGAACCAGCAGGCCGCCTATGCGGCGCTGGGCACGTTGAAGCCGGTCCACGCGGTGACGATGCACGCCGTCCTGGTCCTGCCGCTGCTGGCGTGGCTGATCCGCACCCGCTGGACCGAGCCCCGCCGCGTCCAAGCGGTCCGCGCCGCGATAGCCGCCTACGCCGCCGTCGCGACGGCGGCGGCAGCAACCCTCCTCGCCCTCTGACCCCCCACCCCGCCCCCCGCCCCGCCCCGATATTCGCGTTGATCAAGGGAAGACTCGCCGCATATCGGGCACCCCGGATGGTGAGTCTTCCCTTGATCAACGCGAATTTGCGGGCTAGTGGCGGAAGAGGAACTGGTCGACGTTCACGAAGTCGGACGGCTGGCCGCTGGTGAAGGTCAGGTAGACGGCGTGGGTGCCGGTCACCGCCGCGACGTTGCCGGGGACGTCCCGCCAGGTCGTCCAGCCGCCGGTGTTGGCCACGGCGAAGGAGCCGATGGGGGTCGCGGTGGCGCTGTCGATGCGTACCTCGATCAATCCACTGACTCCGCCGGCGGCACCCGACGCGACCCGGGCCACGAAGTCCTTCGGGCTGGTGGAGCCGAAGTTGACGCCGTCGAAGCGGGCCCAGTCACCGTTGCGCAACGCCGAGATGTAGGTCCCGGAGTTGACCACGCCGTTGTTGCCGTTGTAGCTCTCGGCCTGGATCGCGGTGTAGGCGTCGCGGTTGCCGCCCGGCGGCGGGCTGCTCGGCGGCGGGCTGCTCGGCGGCGTCCCCGCGCCCTTGGTCCAGACCGCCACATAATCAACCTTCATGGGTACGCCGGAGACCGTGCTCCCGGTCGGCGTGGCGCCGCCGGCGAGCGCGTTCGGGAACGCTCCACCCATCGAGACGTTGAGCAGGATGAAGTAGCCCGCGTGGCTCGTCATCTGGCCCCAGTAGGAGCCGACCTGCGACTGGTTCACGGTGTGGAAGAGCGTTCCGTCCACATACCACCGCAGCTGCTGGGCGCTCTCGTTGCTGCGGTCCCACTCGAAGCGGTAGGTGTGGAATCCGGCCTGGCAGGTCGTGCCGGGGCAGGCCCGGTTGGCGCCGATGCCGGTCGTCTCGTTGCAGGGTCCGCCGGGGTTGACGCCGCAGTGCAGCACGCCCCAGACGGCGTTGATGCCGTTGACGTTCTCCATGATGTCGAACTCGCCGATACCGGGCCAGTTCCAGTAGTTGCCCCGATAGGGCGCTCCCAGCGCCCAGAACGCGGGCCAGTAGCCGGCCGCCGCGGCACCGGTGACGTTCGGCATCTGGATGCGGCCCTCGATGCGCAGGATGCCGCCGGCGGGTGCGGTGAAGTTGGTGCGCTGGGTCTCGATCCGGGCCGAGGTCCAGGAGCTGCCGTTCTTGATCGGCGTGATGACGAGGTTGCCCGCGCCGTCCTGCTTGAGGTTGCTGGTGCTGTTGGTGAAGCTCTGCACCTCACCGGTGCCCCAGTTGGCCGGGCCGCCGGGGTAGCTCGTACCCGTGTCGATGATCCAGTTGGCACCGGAGGGGAGGGTGTTGTTCGCGCCGGTGAAGTCGTCGCTGAAGGCGAGGGTCCAGCCGGTGGGCGTCGACGGGACCGCGGCGTTCGCGCTGACGGTCACGGCGACGACGCCGGTCACGGTCAGAGCAAGGGCGATCGGCAGTACGCGGGAGCGGAGTCTCATGCGCCGTTGCCTCCTCGAAGAGGGTGATGGAGCGCGTCCACGGCTCACGATCACGCTGCCGGTATTCCGCGAGAGCGCTCTCTTCGGTTCGTGACAACAGGAAACACCCGCGAAACAAAGATGTCAACAGACGTCGATGTGGCCGGGACGGAGACCGTCCCGGCCACGGCATCCGTGGAGGAGGTGTTACCAGCCGAAGCCGGCCGCGTAGGTGACGCTCGCCAGGACCGTCTGCCCCGCGTTGTTGGGGTGGAAGTAGTCCCAGGTGGAGATCTGGTTCAACGCGAACGGGTAGTTGAAGACCGCGTTGTCGTCGAAGTCGCAGTTGGCGCCGTAGGCCGCGCACGCCTGGGCGAGCTGGCCGTTGAAGTCGGCGACCCGCTGCTGGACCCGGTTGCGCCGGTCCACATCGGCCTGGGCGGTCGAGGTGGGGTTGGCGAGCAGGGACTGGCAGATGCCGAAGAGCGACCACGCCGAGCGGGCGGACGAGGAGACCTTGCCGACCTCCCACAACCGCTTGACGTTGGGCACCGAGGCGAGGAACACCTTGGCGTTCGGCAGCCCGTTCTTGATCGTCGACAGTGCCGAGTCGATGGAGGCGCGGTAGGCCGCCACCGACGTCATCGACGCCTCGCTGCTGGTGCACGCGTCGTTGGCGCCGATGAGGATCGTCACGTATCCGGCGCCCTGGCCGACCGCGGTCGCGGCCTGGCCGGGCATGTCCGCGGCCTTGGCACCGGACCGGGCGTCGTTGTAGTTCTTGCCGTTGATCGCCGAGTTCTTCGCCCGGATCCGCAGGTACTGGCTGTTGATCGACGAGTAGTCGCCGGTGCTCCAGGACCTCGACACGCAGTCGGAGTACCAGCCGCAGGCGTTGAAGCCGCGGGTGATCGAGTCACCCAGGCTCGCCATGGAACTCGGCGGCGGACCCGGATCCGCCGCTGCTGCCGGCGCGCCCGCCAGCAGCAGCGCGGCAACCAGGCCGCCGACGAGCGCGAGGGACGTTCGCGCGTACCGCATAGTGTGTCCATCCTTCGTGTGGGGGACGTGGGAGCGGGGGACGATGTGGATCCGCGCATGCGCCGACGAAGCCCGTTAGAGCTGCTCAACGCATCGCGGAAAGCGATGATTAACGATGGGTTAATATCGCTACGGCACAGTAACATCGGCGTGACCCAGATCACCAGAGGCACGCGGAGTGGATATATGGTTACGCCACTCGATACACCGCGCCGAACGCCACCGTCGCCCCCGGGGCCCGCCAGCACCAGGAACAGTCCCTCAGCTCGCCGGACCCACCCGGTCGGCGGGCTCGCGGGAGATACATAGTCACTTGAGCGCTCAACTATCGCGGTACACTGGGGGTATGGCTTCACCCCGGTGGCTCGACGACGACGAACAGGCGACGTGGCGCGCGCTCATCGCCACGATCGGGCTGGTCGAGGAGTCGCTCGACAAGCAGTTGCAGCGCGACTCCGAGATGCCCCACGCGTACTACATGATTCTCGCGATGCTCTCCGAGGCCGACGGCCGCGCGCTGCGGATGAGCGAGCTCGCCTCGATCAACAATTACTCGCAGAGCCGGCTGTCGCACGCCGTCGCCCGGCTGGAGGAGCGCGGCTGGGTGCGGCGCGACCCGTGCCCCACCGACAAGCGCGGCAACATCGCCGTCCTCACCGATGCGGGTCTGGCCGCCCTGGTCGAGTCCGCACCCGGCCACGTCGAGGAGGTCCGGCGCCGGATCTTCGACCCGCTCACCAGTGCCGAGGCCCACCAGCTCGGCGTTCTTTGCCGGAAAATCCTCGCCGGGGAAGCGGGTGCCCGGCCTACCGTGTGACCATGACTGCGACATTGACCGGGGACACCGTCCTGCTCCGGCCCGCCACCACCGCCGACATCCCCCGGCTGGCCGAGATCCGGGCGACACCGGCGGTGCTGGCGCACTGGCACACCGATGGCGACCTGCCCGCCGAGCTCGCCGAGGACCTCGTCGACCCGGAGCTCGCGACGCTCGTCGTCGAGCACGGGGGCACGGTGGTCGGTGCGATCCAGTGGGGCGCCGAGGAAGATCCGATCTACCGCCACGCCAGCATCGACATCTATCTCGACCCGGCGGTGCACGGCCGCGGCCTCGGCACCGACGCCGTGCGTACGCTGGCGCGCCACCTCATCGCCGAGCGCGGCTTCCACCGCCTCGTCATCGATCCGTCCGCCGACAACGCGGCGGCGATCGCCTGCTACACGAGGGTCGGCTTCCGCCCCGTCGGCATCCTGCGCCAATACGAGCGGGACACCGACGGCAAGGGCTGGCACGACGGCCTCCTCATGGACCTCCTAGCGAGGACCTCTCCCCCCAGCCCTCGCGGTAACCCCCGAAAATTCGCGTTGATCAAGGGAAGACTCACCATCCGGGGTGTCCGATATGCGGCGAGTCTTCCCTTGATCAACGCGAATTTTCGGGGTGTGGGCGGGCGAGGTTACTCGGCGACGAAGCGGAAGTCGCGGGTCAGGTTTGCCGGGTCGATGCCCGACTGGGACGCGGGGATGCCGAGGATCGACGTGGGCTGGTCGTCGGCGTAGGCGTTGTCGGCGTACCCGGCCAGGAGGCTGACCGGCGACGACGGCGCGGCGCCGACGAGCGTCACGTGGCCGCGGTCCGGCGCGTGGCCCGGCGCCGTCACGATCACCTCGACCTCGACGGTCGCACCTGGCGCCACCAGCGTCGACGTGTCGATCCGGACGATGCCGCCCGCGTCGGCCCGGACGTTGACCGTCTGGCCGTGCGCGATGATCGTGAGCACCGCGTCGGGGACCAGGCGGCGCAGGTCGTCGCGGATCGGCCACTCCCATTCCTTGATCACCGGGATGGTACGGGGGATGCGCACCTTGCGCGGCGCCCGGGTCCAGATCGGCATCTCGGGGTCGCCGAGCAGGTTGAGGCTGAGCACCACCCACTTGGTGTTGGTCGGGTGCAGCCCGGCCGTGTGCACCAGCTCGCACCGGCTGTCGGCGAGCAGCCCCAGGTTGCGGGTGGTGCTCAGGCGCTGCCAGAAGAGGCGCTGGAAGTCGTCGCCGACCCCGATCCAGGAGAAGCGGCTGTTGCCGATGTAGGCGACCGCGCCGCCGTCCGGGTTGGTGAGCAGCTGCTCGCTCATCGCCTCGCCCCACTCGAAGGCGCCGGTGAGGCACGAGTCGGCATAGGCGATGAAGCCCGGCAGGCCGTTGCTGAGCGTGCTCGCCATCGCCCCGTCGAGGTAGGCGACGCCGTCCATGCTGCCGTGTCCGGAGAGGCTGACCAGGTGCGGCGCCTTGTTGAGCGCCTCGGTGAGGCTGGCCCGGTGGAGGTGGCGGGCACCGGCCGGGCGGCCCGCGGGCAGGTCGACCTCGTCGGTGTAGAGGCGGTCGATCGTGGTGATGCCGTGCAGGGACGCGCGGGCGATGTCGACGACCTGCTCCTGGTCGAGCATGCTGCCGTCGGCGACCGGCTCGTCGAGGATGTAGAGCGTCGGGGTGAGCTCCTCGGCGCGGTCGCTGTAGACGGCGATGAACCCGCTGGGCACCGGCAGGCGGAAGCGCATCCCCGGGCCGAAGTCGAAGGTACGCGTCGACGGCGTCACGTCCGTGGCGCTGAGGCAGTAGTGCCAGCCCCGCCCGCCCGAGCGGACCGCCGCGTCGTAGGGGATCTGCCGCAGGTCGTTATCGGCCACCTGGGCGAAGAGGTGGTAGCTGATCGGGATCTCGGCGGCGGTGAGCTGGATGACGCTGTGGTCGGCGCGGGCCGGGTGGACATACTGGTTCTCGCCGAGCGCGCTCATCGTCGCGGGCCACACGCCGATCCGGCCGCCCCAGCTGTCCCCGACGACGACCATGCCCCGCTCGTAGGACGGCCCGAACGGCAGCGCCGCCTGCGGCATCTGCTCGTAGGTGAGCACCTTCGTGACGAAGGTCCGCGCCTGCATCGCGCCGTTGACGGGTGCCCGGCCGACGCTGACGTGCGCCTGCCAGGTGATCACGTCGGGGTCGTCCACGTCGGCGACACCGTGCTCGCCGTAGACGCCGTTGCCGCGGAAGTCCCAGTCGTGCCGCCCGCTCACCCCGTAGCCGGTGCCGATGAGGCTCGCGTAGTAGAAGTCGGTCGGGATCTTGTTCCAGTGGTAGAGGAAGCGCAGCGTCGTGTTGAGCTGGGCGGCGCTGCCCTTCGCCACCACGAAGTCGGTCGGGTAGCCGCAGGCGGTGGCGTAGCTGTTGTCGGTGGTGAAGTGCCAGCCCAGCGCCGCGGTGCCGGTCGGGTCGTAGGGTACGACGAGGCCGGTGTCGGGGCGGATCAGCGTGTTCTCGCTGTCCGCGCCCCACCAGATCGCCATCCCGGTGGTGTTGATGTGCAGCTCGGTCCCGGCCCAGTGCGAGCCGCCCGCGGCGGGCGGGTTCGCCGACCCGGGGGTGACCTCGGCGAGGAAGCCGCCGTCGGCGATGCGGGTCGGCACGATCTCGGTGTCGCCGCCGAGCAGCAGCCACCGGGTGCCCCAGGAGCGCCGCGCGTGCTTGACGAAGTTGCGGATCACCTCGGGCAGGTCCCGGGCGCCGGTGCGGAAGTCGCCGTAGTGACCGCCGACGATGTCGGTGACCGTGACGACCCGGGCGCTGAGGCCACGGGCCCGCTTCCAGGCGGCGAGCCGCTCGAACTCGGCGACCGGGTCGCCGTCGGCGATCGACGCGACCGCCGTGATCGTCTCGGCGTTCCAGTAGTGCCGGTCGGTGATGACGAGGTACTCCGCGTTGCGGATGACGACGATCTCGTCGAGCCACGGCGGCACGCGGACCACGTCGTCGGGGTTGAGCACGAGGTTGCGCAGCAGGTTGAAGTGGTCGGCGGCCTGCGTGGCCGAGGTGAACCGGCCCTGCGTCACGTCGCGCCACTTCTGCGCCCGGGTCACCTCGTCCTGCAACCGGTAGCCGATCGTCACGGTGATCTGCTCGTGCAGGATCAGGTGGCCGGCCTCGTCGAGAGCGAGCGGGTTGATCTCCACGGTCGCCACCGGTGCCTGCCCGTCACCGACCGCGAGCAGGCGCGCGACGGGTCGCGGCTCGGCCATCAGCCGCGCGTAGCGCTCCAGGTTCGGAAGGACGATCGCGGGTACGGGCGCCGCCTCGCGCTCACCACCGAGCCGGGTACGCCGCAGCGACTCCTTGATCCCGGCCCGCAGCGGCTGGACGGGTGCGAGCAGAACCGGCTCCTTGGAGAGCTGCCGTGTCTCGATCACCTCGGCGGTGGCGCTGACGGCGATGGCCCCCTCGGGCAGCGCGACGCGGACGACGGCCCTGGGCAGCGCCGGGTCCCCGGGCTCGCCGACGCCCGCGGCGCCGTCCAGTGTGATCAGTGCGCCATAGGGCGTGGATTTGATCACCACGTCCTTCGGCGAGTAGGTCAGGGCGACGTCGACCTGGTTGCCCTCGTGTCGGCTGATGCTCATGCCCCACACCGTAGGCACCCCCGCAACCCCTGCCGAGCCTGTGACAGAAAGCGGACCGCCCCCGCGCAGGATCGGGTCGGCCCCTCGGCGGTCCCAGGCTGCCACGCTGGGGCTGCACGACGTGCACGGCAGTGCGAGGATGTCGACCATGACGACACCCCAGCAACCGCCCAGCCCTATCCCCGGTGGCTGGACACCGCCCCCGCAGCAGCAGTACGGGCCGGGTGCGCCCTACGGTGCGCCGCCGATGCAGGTCCGCCTCGTGCCGGCCGCGCCCAACGGTGCGCCGCTCGCCGACTTCTGGTACCGCCTCGGCGCCTACATGCTCGACGGCCTCATCGTCGGGGCGATCTCCATGGTCGTCGCCATTCCGGCGCTCATCATCTGGATGATCTACTTCTTCCAGGAGTTCGAGGCGAACGCCAACACCTACGGCTCGACCTACGACCCGGCGATGCCCTTCGCATCGATCTGGATCTTCCTGCTGATCGAGCTCGCCATCATCGGCGTCGTCATGATCTTCTCGTACCTCTACTTCGTCGAGTACCAGCTCCGCAAGGGGCAGACGGTCGGCAAGCGGGTCCTGAAGATCAAGATCGTGCCGGCCGACCCCGCGGTCACCGTGCTCACCCGGTCGGACCTCGCCAAGCGCTGGGCCGTCAGCCAGGTCGTCGGGACGATCGTGCCGTTCTTCTCCTACCTCGACGGGCTGTGGCAGCTCTGGGACAAGCCGCTGCAGCAGTGCCTGCACGACAAGGCGGCCAAGACCGTCGTGATCCGGATCGGCTGACGCGCTGCACCGAGCGCCCGCCGGTCGGCCGATGGCACGGCGCCGCCGAGCGGCGGGTGCTCTCAGGCGGGTGCGGCGACGGTGAGGCCGATCTCCGCGGCCGCCGCCGCGAGCCGCTTGTCATAGGTCACGAACGCCTCCAGCTCGGCCCCGATCGCCACCGCCGTGGCGAGGTGGATCGCGTCGAGCGTGCGCAGTCCCGGATTGCCGACCGTCGCCGAGCTCGCCACGATGTCGGCGGCGATCGGCACCGTCATGATCCGCTGCGACAGGGCGATGGCCCGGTCGGCGAGGCCCGGCCGGTGCCGGGTGACCGCGCGGATCAGCTCCGGATAGATGAGCGCCGAGGAGACGAGCGGCCGGCCGATCCTCGCCGCCAGCCACACGGCGAGCGCCTGCGACTCCCGCTCGTGCTGCACGAGCTTCGCCGCCGCCGAGGTGTCGAGATAGATCACCGGTCACGCTCGGCGATCACGGCGTCGGCGAGGGAGAAGTCGCCGTCGTCGGGGTCGGGCAGCGGCAGCAGGTCGAGAACGGTGCCCGGCACGAGCGCCGGGACCAGGCGCCCCTCGGCGATCCACTGGTCGACCGTCGGATTGCCGGTCACGGTCGGCGGCGGCGGCGTCAGGAACGCCACGATCCGGCCCCGCTCGGTGATCGGCAGGGACTGCCCCTCCTTGACCCGCCGCAGGACCGCGGTCGTCTGCTGGTTGAGCTCGGTCACCGTCACGGGCGCGCCGCCCGCTTTCGCCTTCGCCGCCATCCCCCCACTCTACTAGATTTCTAGTAGACCCCGAGATCGCCGCAACTCTTCAAGAGTTGGTGCTAAAACGGGGCCCAGCCGCGCAGTCGCTTCGTTGGGCATGCCCAACGAACCCCCAAGATCGCCGCAACTCTTGAAGAGTTGGTGCTATGAAGCACCAACTCTTCAAGAGTTGCGGCGATCTTCGGGTGCGGGGGCGGGAGGGGAGCTCTAGGCTGCGGGGATGGTTGCGGAGCCGGAGTTGCCCGTCGGTACGCAGGTGGTGCTGCGGACCCTCATCGACGGCGCGCAGAAGGGTGCGACCGGGCGGGTCGTGGAGCGGGCCGCCGACGGGCGTTACCTCGTCCGGCTCGCCGACGGGCGGGAGATCCCGGGCGCGCGGGGCGAGCTGGCGCTGCGCAAGGCGTACCAGTCGGAATCGACTCTTCCCGCGACCGGCGGGACGGAGCTGGTGACCGCGCACACGATCTATGCCGCCGTGGTCGGGTCGCAGGCCTACGGCCTCGCCGTGGCGGGCTCGGACACCGATCTGCGCGGGGTCTACGCGGCCCCGACCAGCGATTTCTGGTCGTTGAGCAAGCCGCCGATGCACCTGGAGGGGCCTGCGCCCGAGCAGTTCTCCTGGGAGGTCGAGCGCTTCTGCGAGCTGGCGCTCAAGGCCAACCCGAACCTGCTGGAGGTCCTGCACTCCCCCATCGTGATCACCCAGACGCCGCTCGGCGAGGAGCTGCTCGACCTGCGCGGGGCGTTCCTGTCGCAGCTCGTCTACCAGACCTACTCGGGCTATGTGCTGAGCCAGTTCAAGAAGATCGAGGGTGACCTGCGCCGCGACGGCGAACCCAAGTGGAAGCACGTGATGCACCTGCTCCGCCTGCTGCTCGCGGCCCGCGAGCTGCTGCGGCACGGCCGCGTCGTGGTCGATGTGGGCGACGACCGGGAAAAACTCCTGCGGGTACGCCGCGGCGAAGTCCCCTGGACCGAGGTCGAGGCGTGGCGGCTGCGGCTGCACGCGGAGCTCGACGACGCCCTGGACCACACGCCGCTGCCCGCCGCACCGGACGCGGCCCGGGTCGACGCCTGGCTCCGGTCGGTGCGGGCCCGCAGCGCCCGGGAGACGCTGTCAGCCCCAGCTTCTGCACCTGGTGATTCGGCGCCGCGCTCCTAGACTCGGCGGCGCTAACGTCCCATGCAGACCTTGGAGCGAGCATGATCCGTCGTGCCCTGATGGTCCTCACCCTGCTGGCCGCCACCCTGGTCGGCACCGCCGCGCCCGCGCGGGCCGCGGTGGCCCCCGTCGACCTGTTCCGTTACGGCAGCTTCGCCGACGACTTCACCGGATCGTCCAACACCGATCCCCTCTACGGGCTCAACGTCGGGCTCGACACCCGGCAGACCGGCACCTCGGGGCCGGTCTCCTACACCCGGGTCTCCGGGCTGTGGAACACGGGCGTGCCGCCGAAGCCGTGGTACGCGCAGGTCAACCAGCCCTCCCACCCCGACCGGCTGAGCTTCCACCTCGGCACCTCGGCGATCATGCTGGGTGCCCCGGCGGTCGCCGACGCAAGCGGGCAGTTCACCGTCTCGGCGCTGATCGATCCGGTCGCGGGCAGCACCGCGGGCGCCGACTGGGGCTCGCTGGTGCTGAGCCGGTCGCGCCTGAGCTGGGGTTACCCGACCAACGCCGATGTCGACCTGGGGCTGACGGTCAGCTCAGCCGGTGCGCTCGCCGTCTACCGCCGCGCGGCGCAGCCGATCTTCACCGGCTCGGTCGCCCCGGCCGCCGCCTACCAGGTGTCGCTGACGGTCGCGCCGCTCGCGGCGACGCTCACCGTCAACGGGCAGGTCTTCTCGGTGCCGGTCCCGGCCGGGCAGCACCGCTGGCCCAGCCTCGCCTACCTCTACCTGGGCGCCTACCTCTCCGGCGGGAGCGCCGTGACGACCTTCGACACGCTGCGGGTGTCCCGGGTCGACACCTCGATCGCGGCGAGTCCGGAACTGTTCGCCGAGACGTTCGACGGCGCGGATTCCGGCACCGACTACGGCCTCAACCAGGGGCTGCGCGCCCGCCAGCCGGGGGTGGTCGCCAACCGCTACACGCGTACGTCGGGCCTGTGGAACTCCTCGACCCCGCCGCAGCCGTGGCTGTCGCAGGTGAACCACCTGGTCAACCCGGACCGGCTCAGCTTCCACCTGGCACCGTCGGCGGTCCGGCTCGACAAGCCGCTCGCGACGGCGCTCGACGGCGTCGCGGCGGTCGGTGCCACGCTCGACCCGGTCGTCGGCGACACCGCCGGCACGGACTGGCTGTCGCTGATGCTCAGCCCGAGCGCCACGGGCAACGGCTACGTCACCGACGCCGACGTGGACCTGGGACTGGTGCTCCGGTCCAGCGGGCGGCTGCAGCTCTACCGGCGCGGCGCCCCGACCTTCACCACCGAGCCCGCCGTGGCGCCCGCCGCCGACGGCTCCTTCCGGGTCGGGCTCACGGTCGCCGGACGGGAGGTCGCGCTCGTCGTCAACGGGCAGAACTTCTTCCTCACCCTCGGGTACGACCTCGGCGTGCAGGAGTACGTCTCGCTCGGCAGCTACATCACCGCGCCGGGGCCGGTCAGCACCGTCGACGAGCTGCGGTTGTCGAAACTCGGCGGGCTCAACCACTACGGCTACTTCGACGTGATGGACCCCGCCGACCACGCCGACCACTCCCCGGAGGTCGCCGGATACACCAACCTCAACATCTACCTGGAGGACGTCGCCCAGGGGTACCTCGACTACTGCCGCCCGCACTCGTGCGCGGTGGACACCCAGTGGCAGACGTTCCTGCCCGGCAGCGGCGGCGTCTGGAGCCCGCGCGGCGACGCACCGGGACAGCTCGGCCGCCTGAGGGCGCAGATCGGATCGAACATCGACAAGATCGGTTCGATCTACCTCATCGACGAGCCCTACCTCAAGGGAGTGCTCCAGGCCGATCTGCAGAACGCCGTCAGCCAGATCCGGGCGGTGTTCCAGGGTGCGGTACTGACGCTCACCCTCTTCGGCCGGGATGCGACCCTCGGCAACCCCGCCCAGCCTCCGGTCACCGGCGTCGACCGGGTCGGATTCGACATGTACTGCGCCTCGGCGGCGGATCTGACCAGCTCGATCACGTGGCTCGGCACGAATCTGCCCAACGCCGCGCAGCAGATCTTCCTCGTACCGGAGTCGGCTCCGCAGGAGTGCGCGGGAGCGACCGACGCGACCATCGCGGCGAAGCAGCAGACCTTCCTCAACCTCGCCGCCGCCAACCGCCGTATCACGATGCTCATCAATTTCGGCTGGTGGCTGGGGCCCTACCCGAGGGCGGAGGACCACCCCTTCACCAACCTGCCGCAGACCTCGGCGAAGCAGCAGGCGATCGGTACCTCGATCCTCGGCCTGACCTGACCCGGCCTGCACCGTCTCGGCCTGGACTCGTCTCGGCCTGGACCGACCCGCTCGGCCTGGACCCGCTCGGCCTGGACCCGCTCGGCCTGGACCCACTCGGCCTGGACCCACTCGGCCTGGACCGGCTCGGCCTGGACCCGCTCGGCCTGGACCGGCCCGGTCGGCTTGAGACCGCAGCCGGGCCTGCCCGCCCGCAGGCCCGGCTGCCTTTGTCGGACCCCGGTCGTAGGGTGGTCGGGTGATCGCCTGGACCAGCGTGCCGACGCCCCTCGACGACTTCACCGTCGCCGCCACCGAGACCGGTGTCGTCGGCATCGGCTTCGGCGCCTGGGGACCCGCCGTCCGCTCCTGGGAGGGGCACGGCCGGGTCCGCCCCGGCACCGCCGCGGACACCGCGCTCGCGCACGGGGTCCGCGAGGTCCGCGAATGGGCGGTCGGCCGCCGCGAGGTCTTCGATGCGCCGCTGGACTGGTCGCTCACCTCCGGAGTGCAGGAGCGGGTGCTCCGCACGCTCTACGAGACCGTGCCCTTCGGCACCACCATCACCTACGGTGAGCTGGCGAGCCGGTCCGGCCTGCCCGGTGAGGCCCGGCTCGTCGGGCAGATCATGGGCAGCAACCCGATCCCGATCATCGTGCCGTGCCACCGGGTGCTCGCCTCCGACGGGCTCGGCGGCTACGGCCCCGGTCTGGAGCTCAAGCGGCGCATCCTGGTGCTGGAGCGGGTTCTACAACCATCGCTATTCGACTGACGGCGCAGTAACGTCCTCGATATGACGACGACCGCTCCGCTCGCCATGGCCTCGCCCCGGCGGGCGCCCGGCAGCGTGCTGACCAGGCTCCACCTCGTGGTCGCCGGGGCATACGCCGCCTGCCTCGCCATCGCGCTGGGCCGGGCCGCATCGCTGTCCGGCTTCCTCTACCTGCCGCACCAGGGTGACGAATACACGGGCAGCGCCGACATCTGGCCCGGCGCGGCCTACCTGGTCTGGTGGGTGCTGATCCTCACCATCGGGCTCGCCCCGGTCTTCGCGTTCGTCGCGGCGATCGTGTCGGTGGTGCGGCTCGCGACGCCGCGGATGCGGGCCGAGCCCGCCCGGTGGCGGACGCTGCTCGCGACGACGGTGCTGTCAGTGCTGGTCTTCGCCGCGGCACTGACCCCGCCGGTGGC
This sequence comes from Allocatelliglobosispora scoriae, assembly GCF_014204945.1. Classification (NCBI taxonomy): domain Bacteria; kingdom Bacillati; phylum Actinomycetota; class Actinomycetes; order Micromonosporales; family Micromonosporaceae; genus Allocatelliglobosispora; species Allocatelliglobosispora scoriae. The sequence continues at coordinate 2,102,541 of NZ_JACHMN010000003.1, read as the reverse complement.
GACGATCCTCGTCTGGCTGCTGGACTAGCTAGCGGGGCATGAGCGCGCTGAGCGCAGGCTGCGCAGGCTCGGCGCGAGCTGCACGGACCCGGCGGTGATCGCGCACGTTCCGGGAAAATGCCCCTACCCTCGAGCATGATCGTGCTTGTTCCCGGAAACAGGCCCTACGGGCACGATCCGAGGGGACTGTTTCCGGGAACAAGCACGATCATGCTCACTCCACGAACCCCCATGCCCACACCGCCACCTCGCGGACCGCGACGCTGCGGTCGCGCAGGAGCTCCTCGACCAGGTCGGCGGCGGGCGCGGGATAGAGCTCGATCAGCTCGATGATGAGGTGCTGGAGTGCGTCCTGGTCGTCGCCGAGATCCTGCGCGGAGGCCCGGACCAGGGTCGGCAGCGCCTCGATGCCGACGAGGGCGGTCAGCATCTGGCACATGATGTCGCGACCGTCCACATTGCCGTCTTCGAGATAGATCTGCAGCTGCGTGACGAGCCTCGGCAGCACCGACGCGTCCGCCGCGGCGATGGCGTCGTCGATCGCGTCGGACGCGGGCCGCAGCGGATCCCGGCTGTTGATCCGCCAGATAAGCTCGTCGATCGGTGTCGTCATCATGCCTCCCCGGCGAAGACCCCTCGCACAAGTATGCGCACCCACCATGTGATCATCGGTGGATGGGTTACAGCCTCGACGACGATCCCGCCCGCCTCGACTCCGACGCGATCTGGGCGTTCCTGTCCGAGCAGGCGTACTGGGGTCGCTGGCGTGATCGGGCCGCCGTCCAGCGGCAGATCGACGAGGCGTGGCGGGTCGTCGCGGCCTACGACGACGAGTCCGGTGCGCTGGTCGGGTTCGCCCGGGCGCTCTCGGACGGTCTCGCCACCGCCTACCTCGCCGACGTCTACGTGCACCCCGACCACCGGGGCAGCGGCCTCGGCGTGGCCCTCGTCGACCTCATGATCGAGCAGGGTCCGGGCCGGGATTTCCGCTGGATGCTGCATACCCTGGACGCGCACGGGCTCTACGAGCGGTTCGGCTTCGCACCGCCCGGCCCGAGCTATCTCGAACGCCCGGCGCGGGGCGCCCTGACGCAGCCGACCACTCCGTAGCGGCCCCCCGGCCGGCCGAAGGCAGGGAACGCATACACCGCAACATATCGATGATTGTCATCTCGACGATATTTACACACGTGGATCACTGCGTCTAGCCTGAACCCTTCTCGCCCAAACAGGGAAAGCTGGAGGGAAAGATGTTGGGTCAACGGACCTGGACAAGGAAGATCCGCCACGCCGGCCTCGGGTTGCTGGTCGCGGCTCTCGTAGGACTGTTCGCGACGCCGGCCCAGGCCGCCGAGCCCGAGCAGATACCGCCGGGATCATTCGTCGTACTCGATCCGGCAAGCGGCAAGGTGATCTCCATTCAACCGCTCGACCGGGCCGGCCTCGAGATCAGCAACACCAACATCTGCTCGACCGCGTCATATGCCTGCTTCTACTCCGGCCAGGTCCCGTACGCCCACCAGGGGTTCTATGGAACTCCCGGAACGTTCTTCGGCAGCTGGCCCTACCGCAGCGGCGGAAGGTCGGGGGGCTACACGACGCAGTTCTGCTGGATCAACGGCGGCACCGTCTGCAGCCCGATCCTGCCTCCGGGCACCACGTTCTCCTACGGCAGCTCGCGGTTCACCGGAACCTCGGTCACCATCTTCTGACCCGGAGCCGGGGCGCCCTTGAGGGAACAGCCACCGCTCCGCAACGCCGACGAGACCTCCACCGGGTGGGGGTCTCGTCGGCGTTGCCCCCAACGTGCCGCGGCAGGCAACCCGCGTATCGCAATTGGTGAATCAACCACGCCCGGGAGGCTGCCGGGTGGCGTCCGTTGAGCTACACTTCGCCGCGATCCAACGACGACGAGAGGCTAGATCCGTGAGCATCGGAGAAGCACGAGAGGCGCAGAAGGCGGCCAAGCGAGTCGCCCTCAAGCAGGCTGCCGCTGAGCGGGAGGCGGCCGCCCGCCGCCGTAACGCGTTCACCGGCATGATCGTCGCCGTGGTGGCGATCGGCGCCGTGGTCGGCCTGCTGGCCCTGTTGGGTGCCTTCTCGGCCAAGACGCCCGCCGCGCTGGACTCGCAGGCTTCGCCGGGCGCGGTCGCCACGGACCAGCCGGCCGCCGATCCGCCCGCCCCGAAGGTCGAGGTGCCCCCGGCGCTGGCGAAGAAGCCCGAGGTCACCAAGGGCGACGCCGCGACGCTCACCAAGCTGGATGTCAAGACGCTGATCCAGGGCACGGGCCCGGCCGTCGTGGCCAAGCAGCAGATCACGGTCAACTACGTCGGCGTCTTCTACAAGGACGGCAAGGAGTTCGACTCCTCCTGGTCGCGCAATGAGCCCGCAACCTTCCAGATCGGCAATCAGAAGGTCATTCCCGGCTGGGACCAGGGCTTGGTCGGCGTGAAGGTCGGCAGCCGCGTCCTCATCGACATCCCGAGCGCCCTCGCCTACGGCGCCGACGAGGCCGCCGCCACGGCGGCGGGTAAGCCGGCCGGCCCGCTGCGCTTCGTCGTGGACGTCCTCGCCGCTCAGTAACCCTGTCATGTGTGACGAAGGGCCCTGCCGTTTCCGGCAGGGCCCTTCGTAGTCGGTCAGAGGTAGTAGCCCACCGGCGGTTCGGCGGCCGTGGTGACCATCGGGACGTCGCCGCGGCGCAGGGCGTAGAGCTCGGCGAGCGTCGCACCACCGGCGTCGACCCGGGCCGGGTGCCCGTCCAGCCAGGCGACCGCCTGCTCGTGGGGCAGCTTGCCGACCTCGATCTGGGCCAGGCAGCGCCCCGGCCGGATGACCGCCGGGTGCAGCCGGGCCAGCGGCTCGTTGGTGGTGAGCCCGATCAGCACGTCGCGGCCCTGCGCGAGCATGCCGTCGGTGAGGTTGAGCAGGCGCGACATCGCCTGCCCGCTCGACTGCTTCGCCGCCGAGGTGATCAGCTCGTCGCAGTCCTCGAAGAGCAGCAGCCGGAAGCGCCGCTCCTCGGACTCCTCGTCGCCGACCGCGACCTCCATGAGGTAGCTCGACTCGCTGAACAGGCTCTCCGGGTCCATCACCACGTCGACCTGGCACCACGAGGACCAGGCGCGGGCGAGCGAGCGCAGCGCGGTGGTCTTGCCGGTGCCGGGCGGGCCGTGCATGAGCAGCAGCCGGCCGGTCGCCGTCTCCGGCGTCACCGCCATGAGCTGGTCCATCGCGTCCATGACGGCGCGGGAGTAGTTGTGCCGGATCTCCGCCCAGACCGGCGCGGTGATGCTGCGCCTGGTGCGCTGGGCGCCGTGCCGGCTGCGGTGCCAGAAGCCGATCTCGATCGCCTCGGCCGGTTCCTCGATCTCCTCGCAGGCGCCCGCCGAGGCCTCCTCGACGACCCGCTTGGCGAGCTCCTCGGTGACGGCGGTGACGGTGATGTCGGCGGTCCCGCCGCGCCAGCGCACGGCGCGCAGCGTCCAGCCGTCGCCCAGCGCCAGGTGGCTGCGCTGACCGTCGTCGGTCGCGGCGCGCAGGATCGTGCCGGACTCGGGGAGGAGCTGTGCCTCCTTGCGTACGCGGGTGAGCCGCGAGGTGTGCGCGAAGGGCTGATCTCCGCTGACGAACGCAGCGAGGATCAGCGCATCGACGATGTCTCGCGGTGAGTCCGCGTCATCGACGGTGAGCTGCGTCGGCAACTGCTGGAGGTCGGTCACGGCGCAGATGATCCGCCCCGGAAATCCGCTTGCACCAGCGATTATCGACGAACCCGCAATATTCACAGCCGAACGAGCCGCGCTTCACCTGGCGGCCGTCTGGCGTTGGTCCGGCCTCCCCACGCTGCGGGGGTGCGCATCATGCACTTCACCGACACGTACCTGCCGCGTCGCGACGGGGTCATCACCTCGTTGCGTACCCTGCGGGCCGCCCTCGCCGCCTCGGGCCACGCGAGCGTCACCGTCGCGCCCGCCCACTCCGGTCAAGAGCCAGAACCGTGGCTGGTACGCCTGCCGGCGCTCCCCTGCGGCGTCGCGGACCTGCGGCTGTCGCGGTGGCCGCTGCGCCCGGCCCGCCAGGAGCTCCTCGACGGGCTGAAGGCCTACCTCCCCGACGTGATCCACGTGCACTCGCCGGGGCCGACGGGGCTGCTCGGGGTGCTCGCCGCGCAGCGGCTGGGGGTGCCGCTGGTGCAGACCTACCACACGGATCTGCACGCCTATGCCGATGCCTATCGGGTGCCGGCGGTGGCGCTGCGGGTGCTCGCGGAGGCCTACGCCCGGCGGCTGGGTACGCCGATGCCGGAGCTGACCGGCGGCGGGCGGCGAGCGGCGCTGGACGCGGGCAACCGGCTGCTGCTGGGCCCGGCGGACGCGGTGGTGCTGCCGACCGCGGCGGTGCTGCAGCGGGTGTCGCTGCCGGTCGCGGCGCGGCGGATGTTCCTGGTGCCGACGGGCGTGGGGCCGCGGGCGGCGGATGCCGAGGCGGTGGCGGCGTTCCGGGCGCGGTACGGGCTGCGCGAGGACGGGCAGGTGCTGCTCTTCGTGGGCCGGGTCAACCGGGAGAAGGGGGTGGAGCTGCTGCTGGCGGCGTACACCCGGATTCTGCGGGAGCGACCCGCGACGCGGCTGGTGCTGATCGGCGCGGTCTATGAACCGCGCTGGCTGCGGCGTCTGCTGGCGCGCGCGGGGGCGCTCGCGGCGGCGAATGTCGTGATCACCGGGCAGCAGCCGCCGGAGGTGGTGGCGGCGGCCTACGCGTGCGCGGACGTCTTCGCGTTCCCGTCGCGGACGGATACGCAGGCCCTGGTGCTGCAGGAGGCGGCGCACGCGGGGGTGCCGACGGTGATGGTCGACCCGGAGCTGCACCGGACCGGGCCGCTGGGCGGTGCCGCGCGGTGCGTGGAGCCGGACCCGGCGTCGTTCGCGGACGGGGTGCTGGAGCTGCTCGGGGATCCTCGGGCCGCGCGGGCGCTGGGTGCGACGGCGGCGGCGAACGCGGCCCGGCACACCCCGGCGGAGTTCGCGACGTCGATGCTCGCCGTCTACGCCCAGGCGCTGGCGGCGGATAGCACCAACTCTTCAAGAGTTGCGCCGGTTTCTTCCGCGGTCGCGCCGAGAGGGAGCGTCGCGCCGGTCCCATAGGACCAACTCTTGAAGAGTTGTGGCGATCTTGAGTGATCGAGGATGGTCGTATCGATCGTGGACTGTTAGTCAAGTTTCCTTTATATTGAGCCGCATGGATCGTCGCACCCTGCTCCGGGCCGGCACCGCGCTCGCCGGCGGCATCGGCGCCGCCGGACTCCCCGGCACCGCCCTCGCCGCGCCCGGCACCACGCTCCCCGCCCGCTCCGCCGTGCTCGCCGGCATGCGGCTCGTCAACGACTACTGGATCAACGGGCACGCCGACCCGGGCAACAACCAGTGGGCCCGCGCCACCTATGTCAGCGGCACCATCGCCGCCTACCGCGCGACGGGGGTGGCGAGCTACCTCACCTACGCGCGGAACTGGGCGCAGCAGAACAACTACGCGCTCAACGGGGGTACGTCGACCCGGCACGCCGACAACCACAACGCCGGGCAGGCCTACTACGACCTCTACGAGATCGACGGCAACGCGTCCCACCTGACGGCGATCAACGAGTCGATCCGGCTGATGGTCTACGGCTCCAACACGTCCAACACCGACTGGTGGTGGGTCGACGCCCTGCACATGGCGATGCCGGTCTTCGTCCGGGTCGCCAATTACCGCAACGACGCCACCTACCTGACGAAGCTGGGCAAGCTCTACGACTACACGAAGAAGCAGATCTCCGGGGTCGGGCTGTGGAACGCCACCGACCGGCTGTGGTACCGCGACGCCGGCTACATCTGGCCCAACGGCTCGGGTTCGCACTCCCCCAACGGCAAGAAGGTCTACTGGTCCCGCGGCAACGGCTGGGCGCTCGCCGCGCACGCCAAGGTCCTCGCGCTGCTGCCCGCCACCGATCCGAAACGGGCCGAGTACGTCAGCACGCTGCAGGCGCTCAGCGCCGCCCTGCCCGGCATCCAGCGCGCCGACGGCTTCTGGAACGTCAACCTCGCCGACGCCGCGCACCGGGGCGGCCCCGAGACGAGCGGCACCGCGTTCTTCACCTACGGGCTCGCCTACGGCATCCGCACCGGGCTGCTGCCGAGCGCGACCTACCTGCCCGTGGTCGCGAAGGCGTGGAACGGGATGGTCGCCACGGCGGTCCGCCCCAGCGGGCTGCTCGGCTGGGTGCAGGGCGTCGGTGCCAACCCCGACTCCAGCCAGCCCGTCACCAGCACCTCCACCAGCGACTTCGGCGTGGGCGCGTTCCTGCTCGCCGGGAGCGAGGTCGCGAAGCTGACGGTTTAGATTGGGTCCATGAGCAACGTCGAACCCGCCCCGCAGGAGATCCAGTGCGGCGCCGAGGGTGCCGAGGGCCCGGTCCACGAGCTGCTCGTGGGGCGCGACGTGGTGCTCGGCGGCACCCGGGGCCTCACCGTCACCCGGACCATCCCGCACCGGGACCGCCGGATGGTCGGGGCGTGGTGCTTCGTGGACCACTACGGGCCGGTCTCCATCGCGGGCGGTCCCGGCATGCGCGTCGGGCCGCACCCGCACTGCGGTCTGCAGACGGTGAGCTGGCTCGTCGAGGGCGACGTGGTGCACCGCGACAGCGTCGGCAGCCTGGCCCGGATCACCCCGGGCGAGCTCAACCTCATGACGTCGGGGCGGGGGATCTCGCACTCGGAGGAGTCACCGGGCGACGCTCCGCAGCGGCTGCACGGCGTACAACTCTGGGTGGCACTCCCCGCCGACCAGCGCGACGTGGCCGCGCACTTCGAGCACCACGGCGATCTCCCGCGCCGCGACGGCGTCACGGTCTTCATGGGTGAGCTCGACGGCCTGGTGTCGCCGGCGAAGGCCTACACCCCGCTGGTGGGCGCGGAGATCGCGCTCGCACCCGGGTCCCGCCGGTCGTTCCCGTTGCGCCCCGATTTCGAGTACGCCGTCCTCGCCCTCACCGGCACCGCCCTCGTCGACGGGCTGGAGCTGGCACCCGGGCCGCTGCTCTACCTGGGCACCGGCCGCACGGGCCTGGACCTGGTGGCACAGCCGGCGGCACGGCTGCTGCTGATCGGCGGCGAGCCCTTCGCGGAGGAGCTGGTGATGTGGTGGAACTTCGTCGCCCGCGACCACGACGAGATCGTGGCGGCCCGGGCGGCGTGGGCCGACGGCGACCGCTTCGGGACGGTGACCGGCTATGACGGTTCGTCGATCCCGGCCCCCGAGCTGCCCGCGACCCGCCTGAAGCCCCGAGGCCGCCACCGCTGACCGTCCTCGCCCCGCGCCCTGCCGCCGCGCCCCCGGTCACGTTTTGCAGCAAAACGTGGCCATTCTCGGCGCCGAGGCCACGTTTTGCTGCAAAACGTGACCGGGGCGGGGAGCCTCGTCGGGCGGAACGCGTGAGCGGGCAGCGCTCCTGCACGAGCGTTAAGCTCGGCGCATGGCGACCCATGACGTGACCAACCAGGCACCGCCGCTCGTCGGCGGCAACCTCTTCACCGCCAACACCCCGCTCACCGAGGCGCTCGCCTGGGGCGGCGCGGGCTGGGCGGTGGACCACGTCACCGCCGTGGGTGCCGAGATGGGCACGGCCGACGCGGCGCTGCGCGCCGATCAGGCGCACCGATACCCGCCGGTGCTGCGTACGCACGACCGCTTCGGCCACCGCGTCGACGAGGTCGAGTTCCACCCGGCCTGGCACTCGTTCCTCGGCGCGGCGGTCGGCCACGGCGCGCACGGATCGCCGTGGCGCGACCCGAAACCGGGCGCGCACGTGGCCCGGGCCGCCGTCGTCATGCTGATGCACCAGGTGGAGCCGGGGCACAGCTGTCCGATCTCGATGACCTACGCGGCCGTTCCGGCACTGCGCGCCGATCCCGAGCTCGCGGCGGTGTGGGAGCCGCTGATCACCAGCACCGTCTACGACCCGGGGCTGCGGCCGCCGCAGGAGAAGGCGGGCGTGCTGGTCGGGATGGCGATGACGGAGAAGCAGGGCGGCTCCGACGTACGGGCCAACAGCACCCGCGCGGTCCCGGTCGGCGGCGGGGAGTTCGAGCTCACCGGGCACAAGTGGTTCTGCTCGGCGCCGATGAGCGACGCGTTCCTCGTGCTGGCGCAGGCACCGGGCGGCCTGTCGTGCTTCCTGCTGCCCCGGGTGCTGCCCGACGGCACCCGCAACGGGCTGCGGCTGCAGCGGCTCAAGGACAAGCTCGGCAACCGGTCCAACGCCTCGGCCGAGGTCGAGTTCGAGGCGGCGCGGGCACACCTGGTCGGGCCGGAGGGGCGCGGCGTGCCCACGATCATCGAGATGGTCAACCACACCCGGCTCGACTGCGTGCTCGCCACCACCGCCGGGATGCGGCAGAGCACCGCCGAGGCGATCTGGCACGCCGGGCACCGCAGCGCGTTCGGTGCCCGTCTCGTCGACCAGCCGCTGATGCGCGCGGTCCTCGCCGACCTGGCGCTGGAGGCGGAGGCGGCCCTCGTCACCGCCGTCCGCCTCGCCTCGGCATACGACGCCGACACCCCGGAGGAGAAGGCGTTGCGGCGGCTGGCGACGGCGGTGGCGAAATACTGGATCTGCAAGCGGGGTCCGGGTCACGCCGCCGAGGCGCTGGAGTGCCTGGGCGGCAACGGTTACGTCGAGGAGGCGCCGCTCGCCCGGCGCTACCGCGAGCAGCCGCTGCTCTCCATCTGGGAGGGCTCGGGCAACGTGATCTGCCTGGACGTGCTGCGGGCGATGGAGAGCTCCCCGGCCGCGGTGGACGCCTTCCTCGCCGAGCTCGCGCTGACCGGCGGTGCGGATCGGCGCCTCGACGAGCTGGTGGCGCGGCTGCGTCGACGGATCGGCGGTGGCCGGGTGGAGCAGGCCGAGGCACGCGGGCTGGTGGCGGAGATGGCGCTGGCACTGCAGGCGTCGCTGCTGCTGCGCTACGCCCCGGGGCCGGTGAGCGACGCGTTCTGCGCCGCGCGGCTGGGCAGCGATCGGGGCCTCGCCTACGGCGAGCTGCCGCGCGGGCTCGATCTCGGCGGGATCATCGACCGGCACGCGCCAACGGCCGGATCCTGACGTCCAGAGCGCGCCAGGATCCGACCGCCGGTGCGTGGTGCCGTCCTAGAAGACCTGGACGCCGTAGCGGTTCAGGACCTCGGGGACGGGCTGGAAGAAGGTCACCCCGCCGCTGCTGCAGTTGCCGCTGCCGCCGGAGGTGAGGCCGATGGCGAGGCTGCCGTCGTAGAGCGAGCCGCCGCTGTCGCCGCCCTCGGCGCAGACGTTGGTCTGGATCATCTCGCGTACGGTGCCCTCGGCGTAGTTGACGACCGCGTTGAGGCCGGTCACCTTGCCGCTGTGGATGCCCGTGGTGCTGCCGCGCCGCCGCACGTTCTCGTTGACGTAGGCGTTGGCGGCGGCGGTGATGTCCTGCGAGCCGACGCCGCCGGTGATGGCGATCGACGTGTTGGTGTAGCGGACGATGCCGTAGTCGTTGGTCGGGAAGCTGGTGCCGGTACGGTCACCGAGCTTGATCGTCCGGGCCGAGTTCGAGTACCACGGCACACCGATGTTGGTGCAGTGACCGGCGGTGATGAAGTAGTAGACGCTGCCGGCCCGCACGTTGAAGCCGAGCGAGCAGCGGTAGCCGCCGGAGTAGATCGCGTCGCCGCCGGAGATGAGCGGCCGGAACACGCCGGGCGTCTGCACGATGCGGGCGCCGCCCGCGGACTTGTCGACGGTGCCGCGCAGGTCGGCGAGGCGGGTGCCGGTGACGGTGGAGTCGGCGGTCACGACCACCTGGTTGGTGACCGGGTCCAGGGACCAGGCCGTGCCGACCACGCCGGCGTCGAGGCTGTCCCGCAGCGCGGTGAGCTGTGCGGTGCTGCGGCTGACGAGGCGCGGGGTGGCGCCGGTGGCGCGGACGGCGTCGGCTGCTGCCGCGTCGGTGACGTTGACGACCAGCTGACCGGTCGCCTCGTCGCGGTAGGAGCCCGCGCTGCGCGCGTCACCGAGCGTTTCGGCGAGCGCGGTGGCGGTGGCGTTGATGCTGGCCGGGGCCGCGGGGGCGGCTGCGGCCGGTGTGGTGGTGGCCGCGGCCGCACCGGCCGTCAGGGTGACGACGGCGGTGGCCAGGGCGAGGCGTCGAGCGATTCTCACGGTTCCTCCTGGGGGCTGTGGATCCTCGGCAGGTCGTGCCGCCGGATCACGGAGGTTGAATACCTATCGAAATGTTTCCATTCAATAGGTGTCCAGTCAACATCTTCGATATGTAAATGGCGTGTTACGCGCCATGCCGGACGGAAATCCGCGAATCGATGCCAACGAGATACCCTCATCGCCGCGTTCAGGTAACGGATCTGCAAACGCGCGAAGGGAAGTTCCATGACGGATGACCACGTCGACCTCGACCCCACCGGTGCGCGTACTCCCGCCGAGTTCATCGACCTGCTGCGGCGGGTGCGGGAACGGTCAGGGCTCACCTACCGCGCCATCGAGAAGATCACCGCGGCCGCCGGGGAGACGCTGCCGGCGAGCACCCTCGCCACGCTGCTGGGCCGGGAGACGCTGCCGCGCGAGGAGCTCGTCTCGGCACTGCTGCGCGCCTGCGGTGCGTCGCCCGACGAGGTGGCCGCCTGGGTGGCCGCTCGGCAGCGGCTCGCCGCCTCCCGTCCGGCCTTCGGCACACCCGTGGCATCGGACCGGGCCGACTCCACCGAATCCGATGTGGTCACGACCGACGCCGGCGACGACCCCCCGCCGGCCGCCGCCGCGCCGCGACGGCGGCTGTCGGCCCTCATCGCCGGTGTCGCGCTGCTCACGGTGGTGGCAGCCGGGGTCGTCTTCGCGATCCAGCGTTCCGCCACCGATCCGCCGGTCACCGTCTCCGGCTCCGGTTCCCCCTCGGCCGTGGCGAGCGATCCCCTTGCCGCCGGGCTGATCAACATCCGGTCCGCCAACTCCGGACTCTGCTTCACCGAGCGGCACGATCTGGAGAGCGGGGAGATCTTCCAGGCCCCCTGCGAGGAGAGCTTCCCCGAACGCTCCCTCATCCCGCTGGACGGCGGCACCTACCGGATCGGCACCGAGCACCCCCAGTTCGGTGCGGGCTGCCTGGGAATTCTCGCGGGCAGCCTCCGCTCGGGAGCGCCGGCCGCAGACGAGACCTGCGGGCCGCAACGGATCGAGGAGTTCCACCTGGATCCGGTGGACACCCCGCTGAAGGGCTACCACATCCGCGTGCTGAACACGCAGATGTGCATGGCGGTGCTCGGCGCGTCCCGCAAGGCCTGGGCGGCCGTGCTCCAGCTCCGCTGCGATCCCGACGACATGGGGCAGGTCTTCACCTTCGACCGACTGTAGGCAAGCCTCCGACCTCTGCGAACACGGCTCGAACAAAGCCGAACAAGCCCGAACACGCTCGGGCGGGACAGAACGAATCGTCTCCCCACAGGATCGTGGTGTGACCCGATCCAGCACCACCTCCGGTGGATGGAGGCCCGCATCCTCCGGTCGATGGATGGGCCCGGCCGAGCTCTCGTCGCTCTGCCGGGCCCACCACGACGCCGGCGTGCTCGCCGAGCGGGACCGGATCGCGCTGGAGCTGCACGACACCTTCGCGCAGGGCTTCGCGGGCATCCTGCTGCTCATCCAGGCCGCCGAGGTCGAGCTCGCGACCGATCCGGCGGCATGCGGGCGGCGGCTGGCGAGCGCGGCCCGGACGGCCCGGGAGAACCTGCGCGAGACCCGGACCATGGTCGCGACCTTCGCGGCCGGGGACCCGGAGCCGGAGACGCTGCCCGCGACCCTCGGCACCCTGGTCCGCCGGTTCGGCCGGGAACGGGGGGTGACCGCCACCTTCAGCGCCTCCGGCGGCACGGACCTGCCCTACGAGCAGCACGTGACGCTGCTCCGCGCGGCGCAGGAGGCGCTCGCCAACGCGGGCAGGCACTCCGGCGCGAGCCGGGTGGACGTACGGCTCTCCCGTGGTGACACCGAGGTCACCCTGGAGATCAGCGACGACGGCCGCGGCTTCACCGCCGACGACGACCGTGGTCAGGGCTTCGGACTGGCCGGGATGTGGCGCCGCGTCGCCCAGGCCGGTGGCGAGCTCAGTGTTCAGAGCGCACCCGGGGCGGGCACGACCGTCCGCCTCCGGCTGCCGATCATGGGGAGGCAATGATGTCGGTACGCGTCGTCGTGGCAGACGATCACGTCGTGGTCCGGGAAGGGCTGGGCGCGATCCTGATGAGCGAGCCGGGGATCGAGGTGGCCGCGAGGTGCTGCTCCGGTGAGGAGGCGGTCGCCGCAGCGGCGAAGCTGCGACCGGACCTGGTCCTGATGGACCTGCGGATGCCGGGGATGGGCGGGGTACGCGCGACGAAGCAGATCACCTCGGCGCGGCTGTCGCGGGTGCTGGTGCTGACGACCTACGACGCGCAGCCCGACATCCTCGCCGCCGTCGAGGCCGGTGCCATCGGCTACCTGCTCAAGGACACGCCGCGGCGGCAGCTGGTGGACGGCGTACGCGCCGCCGCCCGGGGGGAGTCGGTGGTGGCCCCCTCCGTCGCCGCCACCCTGATGCGCAAGGTACGCACCGGCGCCCTCCCGGCGCTGACCCCCCGCGAGGCGGAGGTGCTGCGGCACGTGGCGACGGGAATGTCCAATCCGGAGATCGGCCGGGCCCTGCACATCAGCGAGACGACGGTGAAGACGCACCTGGTGCACGTCTTCGAGAAGCTCGGCGTGCACGACCGCACGGCGGCGGTCACCGCGGCGATGGCGAACGGCATCCTGCCCCCGCCCAGCGAGTAGGAGACGGGAGGGCGGGATCAGGTGCGCAGTGCGGTGACGAAAGCCCGCACGACGCCGTCGAGGAGCGTCTGAGCGGGCTCCTCGATGACGATCCCGTCCTCGTGCTCGGTGATGAGCTTGTCGAGGATGAAGAAGCCCGGCACGACGTGCGTGGCGCCCATGGAGTTCAGCACGGGGCGCAGCGCGTAGTCGATGGCGAGCACGTGCGCGATGGTGCCGCCGGTGGCGAGCGGGAGCACCACCTTGCCCTCCAAGGCGAACTGCGGCAGCAGGTCCAGCAGTGCCTTCAGCACCCCGCTGTAGGCGGCCTTGTAGACCGGGGTGGCGATGATCACCCCGTCGGCCGCCCGGATCGCCTCGAGGACGGCGAGGATCTCCGGGTGGTTCGGATCGGCGCCGAGCAGGACCTCCGGCGAGAGGTCGCGGACCTTGAGGATGCGCACGTCGCAGGTGGTGAGCCCGGGCAGCGAGTCGGCGACGTGCCTCAGCACCCGCGCGGTCTTGGAGGTCGGCGACGGCGAGCCGGAGATCGCCAGGATCGTCGTGACGCGCGGGGCCGGCGCATCGGGCCGGGTGCCGAGGATCGGCGTCGTCATCTGCTCCCCCATCGTCGGCTGCGTCGGCTGCCACGGTAGCGCGCAGCGGCCCGGCCGCGCCCCTCGCCGTCGTGCGCTCCGGTCACCACGCGATCGGGGCGTAGTCCTTGAGGAAGCAGCCGTGCACGTCCTCCCCGAGCTCGCCGCGCACGATCGGGTCGTAGACCCGGGCCGCGCCGTCGGCGAGGTCCAGCGGGGCGTGGAAGCCCTCGTCCGCGAGCCGGATCTTGGTCGGGTGCGGGCGCTCGTCGGTGATCCAGCCGGTGTCGACGCTCGTCATCAGGATGCCGTCGGTGCTGAACATCTCGCCCGCGCTGGTCCGGGTGAGCATGTTGAGCGCCGCCTTCGCCATGTTGGTGTGCGGATGGCCCGGCCCCTTGTAACCCCGGCCGAACTGGCCCTCCATCGCCGAGACGTTGACGATGTATTTCCGGCGGGCGCTCGACGCGGCCATCGCCGGGCGCAGCCTGCTGACCAGCACGAACGGTGCGGTCACGTTGCAGAGCTGCACCTCCAGCAGCTCCACGGCGTCGACCTCGTCGACGTGCTGCACCCAGCTGTTGGTGTGGTGCAGGTCGGGCACGAGCCCGCCGGCGTCGATCGCCGTGTTCGCCTCGATCCGCTCCAGCGAGGCACCGCCCGTGGTCAGGGCGAGCGCCGTGACGAGCTCGGGTGCCATCCGCTGGTGCGGCATCGACCCGATCGCGGCGGCGGCCGGGCTCTCCCCCGTGTAGTGACCGAAGCTGATCAGCTCCGGCAGCGGCCCGTCCGGCAACGGCGCGGACTCGGCGGCGACGAGCTGCGAATAGGCGGCGGGCGATCGGCGTACCGTCTGGGCCGCGTTGTTGATCAGGATGTCGAGCGGCCCCTGGGCCGCGACCGAGTCGGCGAGCGCGACCACCTGCGCGGGGTCCCGCAGGTCGATGCCGACGATGCGCAGCCGGTGGAGCCAGTCGGCGCTGTCGGGCATGCCCTGGAAGCGGCGCAGGGCGTCGTTGGGGAAGCGCGTGGTGATCGTGGTGTGCGCGCCGTCGCGGAGCAGCCGCAGGGCGATGTACATGCCGATCTTGGCGCGGCCGCCGGTGAGCAGCGCGCGCTTGCCGGACAGGTCGGCGCGGGCCTCGCGGCGCTCCCAGTTGAGCTTGGCGCAGGTCGGGCAGAGCTGGTGGTAGAAGGCGTGCACCTCGCGGAAGTGCTGCTTGCAGATGTAGCAGGGCCGCGACTTGATCAGGAACCCGGCCGTGGAGCCGACGGTCTGCGTGGTGAGCTGCACTCCGGCGGTCTCGTCGTCGATGCGCCCCGGCGCACCGGTCGCCGTCGCCGCGATCACCGCCTTGTCGGCCGCCGCCACCGCCTCGCGCCGGTCGGCCCGGCGCTGCTTCTTCACCGCCTTGAACAGCTGCGCGGTCGCCATCCGCAGCGCCACCGCGTGCGGGTGCTCGCCGGGCAGCTCACCGGCCTCCGCGAGTACGCTCAGGCAGATCTCGAGGCGCGCGGGGTCGATCTCGGGCCGGTCGGTGTCGATCTCACTCACCGTCACACTTTACGTGGGCCGACCCGGCACCCGCACCGTGACCTTCCCCGCCCCGCCCGCTGTCACGTTTTGCAGCACAGCGTGCCCATTTCTCGCACCGAGGCCACGCCGTGCTGCAAAACGTGACACGGGGGGTCGATTGGCGGTCGGCTTCGCCGGGCATCACCCTTGTGCCGGTTCCGGACGCGGAGCGGCCAGTGTCCCGATGAGCCCCAGGAGACCCGCATGGCCTCGATGAGCCCCAACCGCCTCGCCACCTATGTCCTCGCCGCGACGACGGTGTTGATGGCGCTGATCGCGGTGCTGCTGACGCCGACCGCCTATGACGTGATCGCCGACCCGGGCGGTGCGGTCGACGGTGAGAGCACCGGCTTCACGTTCCTCTTCACGGTCTTCGTCATCAGCCAGGCGGTGGCCGTCCTGTCCGCGGCGACGGCGGTCGTTCTCGTCGTCCGCAACAAGGCGCACTACGCCAAGCGCGCGATGGAGGTCGCGACGGTCACGGGCTTCATCCCGACCATCGTGCCGGGGCTGCTGGCGCTGGTCGGCCGCGTCGTGCTGGGCCGATCCACCCGATAGCCGAGAATGATCCGGTGCTGACGCTGCTCGTGGTCGACGCCGCCAACGTGGTGGGCTCCGTGCCCGACGGCTGGTGGCGCGACCGCCGCGGTGCCGCGCGGCGGCTGCGGGACGCTATCGACCCGCTCGCGGCCGCGGGCTTGCCGGACCTCCCCGGCCCGCTGGAGGTCGTCCTGGTCGTGGAGGGCGCGGCCCGCGGTGTCGAAACCATCGGCTCGGTACGCGTGGAGCCGGCCCCGCACTCCGGCGACGACGCGATCGTGGCCCTGGTGGCGGCGAGGCGGGCCGAGTCCGGCGAGGTGGTCGTGGTCACCGCCGACCGCGGGCTCCGCGACCGCGTCCACGCCCTCGGCGCCCGCACCCAGGGCCCGCGCACACTGCCCTACCCCTGAGAGTGCGGCAGGCCGCCCGGGATCCGGGCGGCCTGCCGCGTCATCGGTCAGCGCACGTAGAGATCCGCGCTCTCGTTGACGAAGACCTCGCACTTGTACTCCGTGTAGAGGCCCTGCAGCACGAGGTTGCCGCCCTCGTCCTGGCAGGAGCTCGCGTCGGCGTAGTGCTGGTAGAGGCTCCACGGCGTCAGCAGCTTCGTCGCCTGGTACGCCGCGACGCTGCTGCCGGCCGCCATGCCGTAGTCGGCGTCCCACTGGTAGTGCACGCCGAGGTAGACCCGGCTGCGGGCGTTCTCGGTCGCCGCAGCGGTGAAGGTGGTGAAGGTGCGGGTGACCCCGACCGCGTGCGGGTCCTCCGTCGTCGCCGTCCACGTGTAGGTGTCGGTGCCGAAGTAGGCCTTCATCGCACCGGCCCAGGCCGCGCCGAAGGTGGCGTGGCCGGAGACGTAGGCCGGGAACGGGGGCGAGAAGTGCACCCCGGCGGTGTCGGCGGAGAGCGGCTGCCAGGCAGCGTCCTTCACCGTCGCCGCGTTGCCGTCGGTGTCGGCGAGCGTGATCGCCGACTCGGGCCGCCACAGGTCGATGCTGGTCTGGTATCTGGCGTCCCAGGCCGCGACCGCGGCGTCGGCCATGGCGAAGCCGACGAGGGCGAAGAGCCGGGCGTTGGAGCGCTGGTTCAGGCCCTTCGCCTTGGCGACGATCTGGGTGTGCGCGAAGAGCTGGCCCGGCGGCTTGTAGGTGCCGTTGAGGTCGTTGGCCCAGAACCACGCGATCTGAGTCTGCAGCGCGGTCCGCGTGGTCGAGGTGGCCGACCCCAGGTCCTTGACCTCGTTGACCTGCGCGGCGTAAGCGGAGCTCGCCAGCAGGGTCGGATAGGTGGTGAAGCCGGCCGGCGTCTGCGGGCGGAACTGGGCACCGGTGGTCAGGCCGAACGGCTTGACCAGTCCCCAGTTGGGCGTGGCGGCCGAGCCGGAACCCGTCTCCCGCCAGGCGCCCGGCACCGTGCCGGGGGTGTAGGCGGTGGTGTTGGTCGAGCCGTCGTTGACCCGCGCCGCGATCATCGCGTTCGCCGCCTGCTTGCCCATCGTGACGCCCTCGGACTGCGATGCCGAGCTCGTCGTGCCGGTCTGCGCGGTGGCGAGGTCGGCGTTGAAGTTGACGGTCGGGAAGACCGACCGCAGGACCGTGACCGCCGCGTAGTCGATGGCCGAGCCGAGCACCGGGTTGAAGTCGCCGTTCTGCCCCGGAGCCTTGATCAGGTAGCGCTTGGCGATGCAGGTGTCGGCGACCGGGAAGACCGCCTCGCCGAGGCGGCAGGTGGCCGAGTTGGCCGCGTCGTAGATGGCGCCGTGCATCATGGCACCGGCCCGGGCCAGCGGGGTCGGTGCGCCGCCGACCTGCCGGTAGGTGCGCAGGAGAACGTCGTTCCAGTAGAGGACGTGGTCGGCGGGTGCTGCCGCCTGGGCCTGCGTCGCGGGCGCCACCACCGCGCCGACGGCACCGATGACCACGGTCAGCGCGCCCACCAGGGCATGACGATATAACCGACTCATAGAAACCTCCCCGTGCTAAGAGTCGTCAGTGGATCCCCGTGATCCACTGACCGGAGGCTATCCATCGATGTCGTCGCGCGCTGCCCCGAAGCCTTAAGCACGGGTAACGAAAGCGTTGCACCCAAGATCGCCGCAACTCTTGAAGAGTTGGTCCTAACGGGGTTTAGGACCAACTCTTCAAGAGTTGCGGCGATCTTGGGTGTGGAGGGCTAGGAGGTCTCGCCGGCGACGCTGAAGGAGCGCAGCCGGTCGATCGCGAGGAGCGTCGCGCCGACCGTGAAGACCCCGGCCATGATCAGCGCCAGCGGGAGCGACACCACCCCGTTGAGCACGTCCGATCCGGCGATCTTGTCGGCCACGGCCTCCACGTACTTCTGGATCGACAGCACCTTGGTCCCGCTGATCGCGTTGCCGAGGATGCCCTCCCAGATCAGCACGTAGACGAGCCCGACCAGCACCGGCCGCCGGGTGACGAGGCTGAGCGCGAGGAAGAGCGCCGAGTAGGCGAGCGACCCCAGCGCCGCACCGGCGAGCAGCCCGATCGCGAGCTTCGTCGACCCGGCGATGAGCCCGGTGGCGAAGAGGGCGAGCCCGGAGACGACGGCGCTGACGAGGACCGCGACGGCGAGCTTGGCGAGGATGATCTCCCGCCGGGCGATCGGCTTGGTGAGGATGTGCACGATCGTCCCGTCGTCGATCTCGGACCCGAGTACGCCGGTGCCGATGATCAGCGTCATCACCGGCAGTACCACGGCGAGGCCGAGGCCGACGATGACCGGGCCGCCCCAGTCGGACGGGTCGGCGCCGAGCGACTGCGCCAGCGCGGCGAGCGCGACGAGGAGCACCGGCAGGGGCAGGAGCAGCAGGAACCGCTGGCGGCCGAAGAGGCCCCGCAGGGTGATCGAGGCGATGGTGAGGTTCATGTCGACTCTTCTCAGGCAGCCACGAGGTAGGAGAAGACGCTCTCCAGGGATTCGTCGGTCGGCAGCATCCGCTCGACCCGGATGCCCTCGCCGAGGGCGATCTTGGGCAGGGCCCGGGTGAAGGTGCCGTAGTCGGCCGCGCGGACGGTCAGGCCCAGCGCCGGGTCGAGCTCGACGCCGCTGACCGAGGCCTGCCCCATCAGCGCGACGGCGAGCCGCCGGTCGTCATTGGACTTGATCGTGAAGACGTGCGGCCGGTTCGTCATCAGGCGCCGGATGGTGCGGAAGTCGCCCGAGGCGGCGAGCCGGCCCGCGACGATCACCTGGACGGTGCCGCTGACCTGCTCGACCTCCTCCAGGATGTGCGAGCTGAAGAGCACCGTGCGCCCGTCGGCACCCATCCCGTGCAGCAGCTCCATCATGTGCAGGCGCTGGCGCGGGTCCATGCCGTTGAACGGCTCGTCGAGCAGCAGCACCGACGGGTCGTGCACGAGCGCGGCGGCGACCCGGGTGCGCTGGCGCATGCCCTTGGAGTAGGTCTCCATCCGCCGGTCCTGCGCGTCGGTCATCTCGACCAGCGCCAGGGCCCGCTTCGCGGCCGCCTTCGGATCGCCGAGCTTGTGCAGCCTGGCGCTGGCGAGCACGAACTCCCACGCGGTGAGGAAGCCGTGCACCGCCTCGCGTTCGCTGACGAGGCCGAGCTTGGCGTAGATCGCCGGGTTGCGCCAGGACGGCTCGCCCTCGATCAGCACGCTGCCGCGCGAGGGCGGCAGGAACCCGGCCATCATGTGCAGCACCGTCGTCTTGCCGGCGCCGTTGGGGCCGAGCAGCCCGGTGACGCCCGCGTTGAGGGTCATCGTCACGTCGTTGACGGCGACGACGTTGCCGTACCACTTGGACACGGTCTGCAGCTCGACGCTCATCGGGCCACCTTCCTGTAACGGAGCAGCAGCAGGGCGACGGACAGGAGGGTGAAGCCCAGCCAGGCCAGGCCGTAGACCGGGCCGAAGTCGCCGATGCTCAGGTCGAGGTCCTCCGGGCGCGGGTTGAACAACCACAGCTCCACCCCCTGCGCGAGGGTCGGCGGGCTGAAGAGCAGGGACAGCTCGGTGAGCGTCGTGTTCTCGGTGGCGAAGCCGAGCGAGGCCATGATGCCGAAGACGGCGGTCGCGAGCAGGAAGAACGCCGCGATGATCGCCGCCGAAACGGCCCGCCGGCCCGAGAGCGACCCGATCAGGATCGCGATCGACGCGAAGAGCAGCGCGTGCACCCCGGCGTAGCCGAGACCGGCGAGGAAGTGCCCGAGCTCCGTCCAGAACTCGCCCATGTCGGCGACGCCGAACGCCCCGCCGAAGAACATCACCGCCAGCGGTGCCGCGAGCAGCAGCCAGGCCGAGGTCACCAGGGCCGCCCACTTGGCCAGCGCGTAGTCGCTGCGGGCCAGCGGTCGGCTGAAATACAGCGGGAGTACGCCGGTGCGCAGATCACGAGACACCAGCTCGGGACCGGCGATCGCGCAGAAGAGCACGGTGAGCAGGCTCATCACATCGGGGAACGCCGTGTAGCCGAGCACCACCTCGCCCTGCAGGGAGCGGATCGCGGTGAGGATCACGGCGACGAGCAGCATCACCGCGACGACGAACCACGGGAAGATCTTCGCCTTGGCGCTGCGCCCGAATCCGAACGCCGTCCGGACACCGTGGACGTAGAGGGAGCGGGCGGCGTACCCCCGGCCGAGCCGGACCCCCGAATAGCGCTGGTAGCCGATGTCGTGGATGACCCCACTGGCGATGTCGGGGTTAGACATGGGTGGCCTCCGGAGCGGCGGTCTGGAAGAGTTCGGCGATGCGGTGGCGGCGCTGGTCGAGGCGGTGCAGCGGCAGATCCAGCGCGGCGACCGCGCCCAGGATCCGGTCGTAGGTCGCGTCGTCGGCGAGCGGCACCAGGATCAGGTGGCCGTCGACCGTGACCGGCAGGCCGAGCCCGGTCAGGTGCGCGACGAGCTGCTCGGTGCCCTCGGAGACCTCGACGGCGAGCACGTCGCGCGCGGTCGTCATGCCCGCGACGGTGTCGGCCCGCAGCAGCCTGCCGCCGTCGATCGCGATCAGCGAGTCGCAGATCCGCTCGACCTCGCCGAGCAGGTGCGAGCAGACGATGAGCGAGATGCCGAACTCGGAGCCGATCCGGTGGATCAGGCCCAGCATCGCGTCGCGCCCGGCCGGGTCGAGGCCGTTGGTCGGCTCGTCGAGCAGCAGCAGGTCCGGGTCGTGCACGAGCGCCTGGGCCAGCTTCACCCGCTGCTTCATGCCGGTGGAGTAGCCGCCGATCTGCCGGTAGCGCTCCTCGTAGAGGCCGACGTGGCGCAGGGCCTCGGAGGCGCGTTCCCGGGCGGTGGTCTTGGGCAGCCCGCTCATCCGGCCCATGTGGGTGACGAATTCGGCGGCGGCGAGGTCGGGTGGCAGGCAGTCGTGCTCCGGCATGTAGCCGACCCGGGCGCGGATCTTCTCGGCTTCGGTGGCGGGGTCGAGGCCCAGCACCTTCGCACTGCCGGTGGTCGGTTCGACCAGGCCGAGGAGGATCTTGATGAGGGTGGACTTGCCGGCACCGTTGGCGCCGACGAGACCGACCACGCCGGGCTGCACGTCCACCGTGAGGTCGCTGAGGGCGACCACGCCGTTGGCGTAGCGCTTGGTCAGCGATGCGGTAGAGATCAGGGTCACCGGGTCACCGTAAACGTCCCGCCGCTCATCGCGCATCAGGCGCCGACCCGAGGCTTCCCTGATCTCTCGCTGAGAGCCCTTAGGGGGACGCGCCGTGCCGTGCCGCGGCACGGCGGTGATCGCGCCCTACCGCCGCGCAAGGTCGTGCTTCTTCCCGGAAACAGGCCCTACCGGCACGCTCCGAGGGGACTACTTCCGCGAAACAATCCGATCTTGGTCAGTGCCGGAGCCCCGCAGCAGCAGCGGAGACCTCCGGCAGCGACCATGATCGCCGCAACTCTTGAAGAGTTGCGGCGATCATGGCGGCCCGGCGCGGCGAGGTGGCGCCGCGCCGGGTGAACCATCGCGATCGGTCAGCGCGCCCGCACGGGCACGTCGTCCGACACGGCGGCGGGAACCTCGACCGGTACGACAGCGGGCGCCTTGGCCTGCAGCTTCTCGCCCTCGACGTCCACATTGGGCAGGATGCGCCCGAGCCACTTCGGCAGCCACCAGGCGGCCCGGCCCAGCAGCGACATCACCGCGGGCACCAGCGTCATCCGCACGATGAACGCGTCCACGAGCACCCCGAACGCGAGCGCGAACCCGATCGACTGGATCAGCGGCTCCCCCGAGAAGACGAACCCGCCGAACACGCTGATCATGATGATCGCGGCGGCCGTGACGACCCGGGCGCCGTGCCGGAACCCGGCCACGATCGACGCCTGCGCGTCCGCACCGTGCACGAACTCCTCCCGCATCCGGGTCACCAGGAACACCTGGTAGTCCATCGCGAGCCCGAACAGGATGCCGATCAGCAGCACCGGCAGCATGCTCATGATCGGCCCGGTCTCCTTGACCCCGAAGACGCTGCTCAGCCAGCCCCACTGGAACACCGCGACCACGGCGCCGAAGGTCGCCGCGACACTCAGCAGGAAGCCCGCGGTCGCCTTCAGCGGCACCAGGATCGACCGGAACACCAGCATCAGCAGCAGGAACGCCAACCCGACCACGACACCGAGGTAGGGCAGCATCGCGTCGTTGAGCGTCTGCGACACGTCGATGTTGAGCGCCGTCGGACCGGTGATCGCGATGTCGGCACCCGTCGCCGTCTTGATCTCACCGGACTGGTCGCGGATCGTGTTGACCAGGTCGGTGGTGGACTCCGCGTTGGGGCCCTCCTTCGGGATGACGGCGAGCAGCGCCGTACCCCCGTCGGGGCTGACCCCCAGCGGGCTGACGTAGACGACGTCCTCGACCTTCTGCAGCGTGCCCGCGACGGCGCCGATCGTGGCCTGCGGGTCCTTGCCGTTGGTCGAGACGACCAGGGTGAGCGGCGCGTTGAAGCCCGGCCCGAAGCCGGCGCTGAGCATGTCGTAGGCCTTGCGCTGGGTCGTGTCCGTCGCGGCCATGCCGTCGTCGGGCAGGCCCAGGCGCAGGTCGGCGGCGGGGATCGCGACGACACCGAGGCCGAGCAGCGCCAGGACCAGCACCGGCCAGCGCATCTTGACGACGAACTTCACCCAGCGCTCGCCCATCGGGGTGGGGCCGGAGTCGGACTCGGGGTCCGGGGTGCTGCGGCCGAAGAGCTTGCCCTTGGCGATGCGCGGACCGACGAAGCCGAGCAGCGCCGGGAGCAGGGTGAGCGCGACGAGGACGGCGACCGCGACGGTCGCGGCGGCCGACAGGCCCATGCTGGCGAGCATCGGGATGCCGACGACGGTGAGCCCGGCGAGCGCGATGATCACGGTGAGCCCGGCGAAGAGCACGGCGGAGCCGGCGGTGCCCACGGCCCGCCCGGCCGCTTCGGCGGGGTCGCTGCGAAGGGTCAACTCGTGTCTGTATCGAGAGACGATGAAGAGCGCGTAGTCGATGCCGACCGCGACGCCGAGCATGCCCGCGAGGATCAGGCTGTTGGCGTTGATGTCGACGAAGCGTGCCGCGAGCAGCAGCCCGGCGACGCCCACGCCGACGCCCGCGACGGCGGTGAGCAGCGGCAACCCGGCCGCGATCAGCGAGCCGAGGGTGATGATCAGCACCAGGGCGGCGATGGCGACACCGAGCACCTCGACGATGCCGGTCTCGGGGTTGGCTCGCAGCGCGTCCCCGCCGAACTCGACGACCAGCCCGGCGTCACGCCCCGGCTGGGCGCTCGCGAAGAGCGCGTCCTTGTCGGCGTCGGTGAGCTGCGGCCCCTGCACCTTGTAGGTGACCTGCGCGAACGCGTAGTGACCGTCCGGCGAGATCGTCTTGGCGGTGAACGGGTCTAGCACGTTGGCGACCTGCGGCACGCCGCCGAGGCGCTGCACGACCGCGGCGATCGCCGCCTGGTTGGCCGGGTCGGCGACGGTCTGGCCGGCCGGGGCGCCGAAGACGACGCGGGCGGTCGCGCCACCGGCGTTGGCCTGCGGGAACCTGTCGCGGAGCTGGTCGATGGCCTGCTGCGCCTCGGTGCCGGGGATGGAGAACTCGTTGGACGTCTTGCCGGACATCGTGGCCGCGCCGACGCCGAGCAGCGCCAGCAGCAGCACCCAGACGCTCGTCACGAGCCATCTCCGGCGGAACGAGAAGCTCCCGATGCGGTAGAGCAGCGTGGCCATGAATGCACTCCAAGGAAGGGGTCGTGGGCCGACACCGGACCGAAACACGCAGTTCACGTTGCTCGATGGAGTCCGCCGCCTACAGGCCGAAGCTAGCCGATCGTAAAGGCATTCACAAGCCGATCGGCTAGTGATTAACTTTACGATCGGCTAGGAGATCACCACGGCGATCGGATACCTTTGACGTGAATGAGGCCCGTACCTAGAGTGAATCAACCGGCAGGAGGGAGGCGAGATGATCACCCGTGAGAACACCCGGGACCGCCTGCTCAACTGCGCCCTGCGCCTGTTCACCCTGCACAGCTTCGCGGGGACGTCGCTGCAGATGATCGCCGACAACCTCGGCGTGACCAAGGCGGCGATCTACCACCACTTCAAGACCCGCGACGACATCCTCACCGCGGTGCTCCAGCCCGCGCTGGAGGAGCTGCGCGACCTCATCGCCTACGCCGAGTCGCTGCGCACGCCGCATGCCCGCGCCGACGCGCTGCTGGTCGGCTTCGTCGACATGACGGTGCGGCACCGCGAGCTGATCGGCATCGTCGGCACCGACCCCGGGGTCGGCCACGCGCTCAGCACCCACCCCGACATCGCGGAGCTCTTCGGCAAGCCGCTCACCCTGCTCGCCGCCGCCGATCCCGGCCCGGCCGGGGAGGTCAACGCGAGCCTGGCGCTGTCCGGGATCGCCTGCACGGCGTCGTCGCCGATGCTCACCCACCTCGACGACGCCACGCTCCGCGATCACCTGCTCGCGGCGGGCCGCCGCCTGCTCGGCCTCCGCGCCCCCCGCCGCACCCTCACCGCCGCCTGAATCTCAATAGCACCAACTCTTGAAGAGTTGGTGCTATTGAGCGCGGCCCCGCGCGAGCTAGCGGACGACGCCGACGGCGACCCAGATGGTCAGGTGGGCCAGGAACTCGTCGCGGCCCGCCGCCTCGTCGACCGCCTCGAACCAGCTCTTCTGCAGCTCGGCGGGGATGATCCCGGCCTTCTTCGGCAGGTGCCTGCTCACCATCGGCAGCACGACCGCGGCCTTCGCCGGATCGGTCCACCACAGCGGCACCGGCTCGCAGGCCACCTCGGTCAGCCCCGCCCGGACCAGCCGTCGCCGCAGCGTGCGCCCCATGTCGGTGTGGTGCAGCATCACGCCGCCGAGCAGCGTCTGCCGCATCGCGCCGACCAGCTCCAGCGGCAGCCCGTCGAACTGCAGCGAGTCCCACTCGGTGTCGATCAAACACACGCGGCCACCGGACCTGGTCACCCTGACCAGCTCGGCGACGGCAGCGTCGGGGTCGGCGACATGCTGGAGTACGCGTTCCGTCCGCGCCCCGTCGAACGACCCGTCGGGGTATCCGAGCTTCTGCACGTCGCCCACCTCGTAGGTGACGTGGCTGCCGTCGTCACGGGACCTGGCGATCTCCACCACCGCCTCGGCGAGGTCGACGGCGGTGACGTGACCGGTCGGTGCGGCGTAGGCGGCGAGCCCCCGGGCCACCTCCCCGCCGCCGCAGCCCACGTCGAGGAGCCGCTGGCCGGGTGCGGGGCGCAGGGCGTCGAGCGCTCTGGCGCGTACCCGCTGGATCTGGGGGTCGGCGGCCATCCCGTCGAGGGCGGCGATGACGGAGTCCCGCATCTCCTGCGACATCTGGTCAAGCTGCGTGAACGGCGACCGATCAGGCTGAACCGTACTCATGCCCCTCAGTATCCGCTTCCGGCCGTGATCGCGCGCGTAGGTCAGCGTGCTCGACTCAACGCGCCGCGCGCCTCCTCGACGCCCATGTTGGCGAGCGCGTCGGCGCGCTCGTTGCCCGGGTCGCCGGCGTGCCCCTTGACCCACAGCCACTCGACCTCGTGCCGCTCGACCGCGGCCTCCAGGCGGCGCCACAGGTCGGCGTTCTTCACCGGCTGCTTCGCCGAGGTCTGCCAGCCGTTGCTCTTCCACTTGGCGAGCCAGCTCAGGATCCCGCTGCGAACATAGGTGCTGTCGGTGTGCAGCCGCACCGAGACCGGCCGCTTGAGGCTCTCCAGCGCCCGGATGGCCGCCATGAGCTCCATCCGGTTGTTCGTCGTCTCCTCCGGCTCCCCGCCGAACAGCTCACGGGTGTGCGCCCCGTAGCGCAGCAGCGCTCCCCAGCCGCCGGGGCCGGGGTTGCCGCTGCACGCCCCGTCGGTATAGATCTCGACGACGGTCGCTGTTGGGAGGTCGGACATGGTCGCCGACTCTACTCCGCGCCGTGGGCCCGGCCCGGGATGCCGGGCCCGTCGCGGCGGTCAGCAGGAGTAGCCGCTGCCGTTGTAGTCCAGGAACAGGTCCGCCACCCAGCCGGTGGCGCCGTTGGTCGTGTCGCGGACGAAGGTCCAGGTGCGCATCGTCTCGTCGTTGCGGGTGACCGTGTCACCGGTGGTGTAGCACCAGAAGTCCACGGAGTGGCTGAGCTGCCCGGTGCCGACGACGCCGCAGCTGAGGAACGGGCCCGTGCGGATGTTGACGTTGGAACCGTCGAAGAGCTTGCCCACCGGCAGCTTGTCCCAGTCGTAATACCCGCGGGCGCAGCCGGCGCTGGCGGGGGTGGCGAACGCGACCACGCTCATCGCCGCGCCGAGCAGGACCGCGGCCCCCGCCGCCTGGAGAGAACGAAGATTCATAAGTGCGACCCCTTCTATGTGACCCGGGGCATATCCTTGCCAGGAACCATTGACGGTGTCAAGTGTCCCTTGTGGTCCATGCTGCAACGATCACGCGTGGTTGCCCCACGGTGACAGTTCATGCCATGATCATTGTTTGTGAGCATGGAGACTCCGCTGTGGCGGGCCATCGGCGCGTTCCGCATCGCCTCCCTCGGGTACGCCGCGGTGCTCACGATCAGCAACTACGCCACCTTCACCCGCCCGGTCCTGGGCTTCATGATCTTCGGCGTGATGGTGACCTGGACCGGCGTCTCGGTCTGGGGGTACTCCTCCCCCGAACGGCGCGGCTGGCCGCTCGTCGCCGCCGACCTCACCGTCACCTCGGCCTGCCTGCTCGCCAGCCAGCTCGTCATCCCCGCCGCCGCGCTGCGGTCCGGCGCGTCGACGCTGACGATGGCGTGGGTCGCCGGTCCCGTGCTCGCGAGCGCCATCCTCGGCGGGCGCCGGTGGGCCGTCGCGACGGCGCTCTTCCTCGGCGCACTCGACCTCAGCGTCCGGGGCACCGTCAACCAGTCGGTCTTCAACGGCACCGTCCTGCTGCTGCTCGCCGGGTTCGCCGTCGGCTACCTCACCCACGTCACCGCCGCCGCCGAGGCCCGGATGCAGCACGCGGTCGAGCTGGAGGCGGCGACCCGCGAGCGGGAACGGCTGGCCCGGGGCATCCACGACGGCGTGCTCCAGGTGCTCGCGCTCGTCCAGCGCCGCGGTACGGAGCTGGGCGGCGAGGCTGCCGAGCTGGGACGGCTCGCCGGGGAGCAGGAGGCGACGCTGCGTGCCCTCGTCGGCTTCGGGCCGGTCGAGGCGGGCGCCGGGGCCGGGCTGGTCGACCTGCGGCAACTGCTGCGGCCGATGACGACCACCGATGTCGAGATAGCCACCCCGGCCACGCCGGTCATCCTGGGCCGGGCGACCGCCACCGAGCTCGCCGCGGCGGTCGCCGGGGCGCTCGACAACGTCCGCGCCCACGCCGGGCCGGGGGCGAAGGCGTGGGTGCTGGTCGAGGAGGAGCGGGGCGAGGTCACCGTGACGGTCCGCGACAACGGCGTCGGGATGGCTCCGGAACGGCTCGCCGAGGCCGAGGCGGCGGGGCGGCTCGGTGTCGCCCAGTCGATCCGGGGACGCATCCGCGAGCTGGGCGGCGAGGTCGCCATCACCAGCGCGCCCGGGCAGGGCGTCGAGGTCGAGATGCGGGTCCGCGACTTCGGCATGTCCCGGCCGGGCCGCTAGGCTCCCGGTCATGACAGGTCAGGAGCGGGCGACCCGGGTGATGGTCGTCGACGACCACCCGATGTGGCGCGAGGGCGTGGCCCGGGACCTCGCCGAGGCGGGTTACGACGTGGTCGCGGCGGTGGGCGAGGGCGCCCAGGCGGTCCGGGTGGCCGGTGCGGCCCGTCCCGATGTCGTCGTGCTCGACCTGCACCTGCCCGACATGTCGGGGGTCGACGTGATCCGGGGGCTGCTCGGGGTCTGCCCGCGGATCCTGGTGCTCTCGGCCAGTGGCGAGCAGCAGGACGTGCTCGACGCGGTCAAGGCGGGCGCGGCGGGATACCTGGTCAAGTCGGCGGCGCGCGAGGAGTTCCTGGCGGCGGTCCGGCGTACCGCCGATGGTGATGCTGTTTTCACCCCCGGCCTGGCCGGGCTGGTGCTGGGTGAGTTCCGCCGGATGGCCGACGCACCGCGCGGCGGGGCGGGCGCGCCCACCCTGACCGAGCGGGAGACCGAGGTGCTGCGGCTGGTGGCGAAGGGCCTCGCCTACCGGCAGATCGCCGAGCGGCTCACGCTGTCGCACCGCACGGTGCAGAACCACGTGCAGAACACGCTCGGCAAGCTGCAGCTGCACAACCGCGTGGAGCTGGTGCGATACGCCATCGAGCAGGGCCTGGACGCCGAGGACTGAGTAGGTCGACCTGAGTAGCACCCCCCGGCGGATCTGAGCCCGCGCGCGGATCCGCCCCGGCCCTCGCGGTGGCTGGATAGGGGCATGGCTGAAACGCGCGACATCTACATCACCGGCTGCGGCGCCTTCCTGCCCGGGGAGCCGGTCGACAACGAGCAGATCGCCCGCCGGCTCGGCGCGCAGCACGACGCGCCGGGTTCGCGGGCCCGGGTCCTGTCCGCCAACGGCATCCGGACCCGGCATTACGCCATCGACGACGACGGCACCACGACGATGCTCAACGAGGAGCTCGCCGCCGAGGCGGTCGAGCGGGCCGCCAAGGACCGGGGCGTGACGATCGACGAGGTCGGCATGCTCGCCACCGGCACGACTCAGGGCGACCTGCTGGTCCCGGGGTTCGCCTCGATGGTCCACGGCCGCCTCGGCGGCGGTCCGATGGAGCTGCTCTCCTCCTCGGGCGTCTGCGCCTCCGGCATGGCCGCGTTCAAGGCGGCAGCCGCATCGGTACGCCTCGGCGAGCACGACATGGCCGTCGCGGTCGGATCGGAACTCGTCAGCAGGACCCTCACCGCTCGCCGTTTCGCCACGGGGAGTCGGAGCACGTTCGACGCGGAGTTCCTGCGCTGGACGCTCTCCGACGGCGCGGGCGCGGTGGTGCTGGAGGCCGAGCCGAGGCCGGACCGGACCAGCCTGCGGGTCGACTGGGTGCACACCGTCTCCTACGCCCACGAGCACCCCGTCTGCATGCGGGCGGGGCTCGACGGCCCGGTGGCGGAGGTCGGCCGGACCTGGTTCGACCAGCCCAGCGTGGCGCAGGCGGAGGCCGACGGCATGCTCCGCCTGCGCCAGGACGTCCGGGCGCTGCCCGGGCTCTTCCAGGTCGGGCTGCGCGAGTTCGTCGCCCTGGTTCGGGCCGGCAAGTTCGACCCGGCGCAGATCGACCATGTGCTGTGCCACTACAGCGCCGAGCACTTCAAGGCCGACATCTTCCGGCTGCTCCGCGAGGCCGACCTGATGATCGACGAGGAGAAGTGGTTCAGCAACCTGCAGACCCGGGGCAACACCGGCGCGGCGAGCATCTTCGTCATGCTGGAGGAGTGCTGGCAGACCGACCGTTTCCAGCCCGGTGAGCAGATCCTGCTGATCGTGCCCGAGTCGGGCCGGTTCACCTTCGCGTTCGCGCTGCTGACCTGCGTCGGACCGTCGCCTTCTGGCGCACCGCTCGCTGTCGCGGCGCCGGTCGAGACGCCCTCCCCGCTCGGCGAACCCGCCGCCGACGACAACGGCGTGGTCCGCTGGACCGTGCTGGAGCTGGCTCACGTCTGGAGCGACCTGGAGCGGCGCCTGGCGAAGGTACCGCTGATCCGCCGGATCGAGACCGGCACCGCGACCCTCGGCGACTACCAGGCGCTGCTGCTGCACCTGCGGCAGCAGGTCGTCGAGGGCGGCCGGTGGATCTCCCGGGCGGCCTCGAACTTCTCCGTCGACCTCTTCGAACTGCGCAGCGCCGCGATCCGGCACGCCGCCGAGGAGCACCGCGACTACCAGCTGCTGGAGGAGGACTTCTGCGCCGTCGGCGGCACCCTCGCCGAGATCCGGGGCGCGCGCAAGAACATCGGCTCCGAGGCGCTGTCGGCCTTCATGTTCCACCAGGCGAGCCAGCCCGACCCGGTCGACCTGCTCGGCGCGATGTTCGTCATCGAGGGCCTCGGCACCGCGAAGGCGCTCGGCTGGGCGCGGCGGCTGCAGGAGCAGCTCGATCTCGGCGACGACCAGGTGCGGTTCCTGCGCTACCACGGCGCCAACGACGACGACCACTTCGAGCAGCTCCGGGCGCTGCTGCGCTCCGGGCTGATCGACCGGCCGCGCGCCGAGCGGATCGTCCGCACGGCCGCCGTCGTGGCCCGGCTCTACACCATGCAGCTCGCGGAGGTCGACGATGCGGCCTGAACCGACGGTCTGGTCGGCCATCCTGTCCGACCCGGCCCTGCCCTTCGACCCGGGCACGCTCCGGATGGTGGTACGCGACCAGCGCGGCTGGTCCCGCCGCTGGCTCTACCCCGTCACGCGGGTGGTGTCCCGGCTCGCCGTCGCCCTCATCGTGATCGTCAAGCGGGTCGTCCCGGTGCAGTTCACCGCGCACGCCACCATGGACCGCCTCTGTGTCTGGTTCATCCGCCGCTTCGTCTCGCCGGAGGCCGCGACGATGCTGATCCGGCACTTCATCATCGAGACCAACCTGCTCGTCTTCGCCGCCCGCAACGCCGGGCTGCCCGGCCTGCCCGAGGTGGCGCTGCGCCCGACGTCGATCGCGGACCTCGGCAACCGGGCGGTGATCGAGCACGACATCAACGTCTACGACGTGCTCATCTCGCTCGGTGTCGCCGCCGGTGGGCGCCCGCTCGCCGCGAAGCCCATCGGCGAGCTGGACTGCTCGATGCTGACCGTGCCGCCGATCGACGTGTCGCCGGGGGCCAGGCGGTGGCTGCGCCTGGACATCCAGACCGCGCTGTGCCTGATGAACATCCCGTTCGCGTTGTGCTTGAGCAGCGAGGAGTACAGGCGGGCGGTGCACTCGCTGCGCCTGGACGAGTCGGTCATGGCGGTGCTGTCGACGATCACCGGCGACCCGACGTTCCGCACCTGGTCCCCGGCGGGCGTGATGGTCCGCGTCGACAGCACGCTGGACGTCCCGAGGGCCGTCTACGAGCACGCCGTCATCTGCGAGTACGCCCACGCGTACCTCCTGCGCCTGCGCGCCCAGCACCGCTCCCGCCCCCTCCCCGCCACCGTGTCCACGGCCCACTGAAAAATTCGCGTTGATCAAGGGAAGACTCACCATCTCGGGTGTCCGATGTGCGGCGAGTCTTCCCTTGATCAACGCGAATTTTTGGGGTTACGCGGCGGCTGCGGCCACTACTCGGCGGAGCCAGTCGCCGATGCCGCCGCCCAGGCCGATCAGGAGGGCCGCGGCGCCCAGGATGAGCAGGGCGATCGGGGCCAGGACGGCGCCCACGCCCACCGTCAGCTCCGTCTGGGCCTGGGCGAAGCCCAGGGCGGAGACCACGGAAGAGTCTCCGGCATCGGTGTCGGGCCAGATCGCGACCACGACCGCGAGGCCGGCCACCGAGAGCGCCATGCCGGCGCCGCCGAGGAGGCGGGAGACCGCGCCCGAGGTGAGGGTGGCGGCGAGGACAAGCAGGAAGAGCAGCATCAGGACGACGAAGAACCAGGCGCCGCCGTCGAGGGCGAAGACGGGCTTGGAGTCGTGCTGCTGGCGGGAGAAGCCGATGAGGTCGACCCGGGCCACCACATCGATGTCGAGCCACGGCAGGGCGATGGAGCTCAGGCCCAGGACGAAACCGATGAGGGCCAATGCGGCACCTCCGACCAGCAGCATGCGACGCACCATGTCGGGCATCCTCGCACGATATGCCGACCCGGCCGAAGGCCGCAGCCCTCGGGTCAGTCGGCGATCACCCGGTCGCCCAGCCAGGTGTCGATGCGGCGGCTGATCGCCGATCCGGCCTTCACCCAGCGGAAATGGTCGAGCGCGACACCGGCCTCGTCCCGGCTCAGATGGTGCCGGGTCACCACGGATCCGGTCAGCTTCGCGGTCAGGTGGTCGGTGGTCGACGGCGGCGTGTACCGGTCGTCGTCGACGCTGATGGCGAGCACCGGCACCGAGATCCCGGCGAGCCGTTCCTCCCCGAGCCCGCCGGGGAACACTCCGTGGCGAGCCGTGTGTCCCCAGTCCCGGATCACCCCGCGCGCCTGCCTGCCGCCGAAGCCCCAGCCGGGCCAGATGCCGAGCAGGGCGCTCGTGGCGGCGATCGCCTGGGTGAATCCGTAGACGCCGAGGCGCCGGCGGTCGTAGCTCCGCCAGTAGGGCAGGCCGACGCCGATCAGCACCAGCCCGTCGACCGAGGCACTCGACCGGGCCAGCCGGAGAACGCACGCCTGCCCGCCGAGGGAGTGCCCCAGCAGCAGCGTCCGGCGTCCGGCCCGCCGGTCGGCCAGCGATTCGAGGACGGCGCCCACGTCGTCGGCGAGGTCGGCGTACCCGTAGGCGGAGGCGCGGGTGGGGCGGGGCGTGCTGTCCCCGGTGCCGCGCAGGTCGGCGACGGCCACCTCGTAGCCCGCCCCGACCAGGGCGGCGGCGAAACGGTCGTAGTAGCCGGCCGGGACGCCCATCGCCGGGAAGATCACGATGACGGTGTCCGCCCGCGGATTGTCGTGGCGGCGAACGGCGAGCCGGTCCGTGCCCCGATCGACGAGGAACTGCATGACCCGATGCTACGCATAGGTAACATGCGGGCGAGGGCGCCCCGGCCCGTGGGAAATAGTGGACCCTCGGCGCATCCGCTGCGGCATCATCAGCGTCTGACCAGTTGTAGCCGCCTGGCGGTAGAGTCACGTCACTTCGACGGGGAGGGGTTTCATGCTGCGGATCGTGTTCACCTCCGAGGACATCGCCCGTACGCGCATCGCGTCCCAGCCGGACCCCGGCTGGGAAATGATCATGGGTCTGCAGATGCTCCGCCGACAGCAGGGCGACCTCCTCTTCACCGAGTGGCGGCAGACGAGCCTGGCCGAGCTGAAGGCGAAGGTGCCCCGCGACGAGCTCCGGCTGCTGCTCGCGTTGAGCCCGACCATCGGCTATTACCCCGACTTCCTCACCCCGGCCGAGTCCGCCCGAGGACTGGAGTACGGCCTCGAAGCGATCCGCTCGACCCCGATCCCCATGCTGGGCCGCGATCTGCGGCGGCTCGCCGAGCGCAACAGCAAGCTGCCGCCGGGCATCCCCGAACTGGTCCGGGGCGAGCCGGCGGCGCTGAAGCGGCTCACCGACTCGATGCGGGCCTTCCATTCGCTGGCGATCGCCCCGCACCAGCCCCGGATCGACTCGGCGATCGACCGCGACCGCGGCCAGCGGATGCGGGAGATGATGAACGGCGGCGTCGAGGCGCTGCTCAACAGCCTTCGGCCGATGGCCTCCTACTCCGGCGGCGAGCTGCGCGTCCCGGCGCACCGCGACCAGGAGGTGCACCTCGGCGGTCGCGGCCTGACCCTCATCCCGTCCTACTTCAACCTCGTCCAGCCGGTCACGCTCTTCGACCCGGAGCTGCCACCGGTGCTGATCTATCCGGTGGAGCGGCCGCCCGGCACCATCGTCACCGTCGAGGCGAAGGAGAACGGCAGCCTCGGCCCCCTGATCGGGCAGACCCGGTCGGCGATGCTCTACGCGATCGGCACCGGTGCCACGACCAGCGATCTGGCCCGCCGGGCGGCCATCTCCGTCGCGTCGGCGAGCGAGCACGCCACCATCCTGCGCGACGCCCGGCTGATCACCAGCCACCGCGACCGCAACCGCATGGTCCATCAGCTCACCCGCCTCGGCATGGAGCTGCTCCGCAATGACTGAACCTTCGTGATCTCTTCATGTTTTGCAGCAAAGCCCGTCTATTCATGCATGAATAGGCGGGCTTTGCTGCAAAATGTGACGGCGGATGTCGGACGGGCCGTGGCATTTCGGGCTCTTGCCCGAGGTTCAGTCAATGTTTGACAAAACTAGGCCGGAGATGAAGTATGTCCGCATGCTCGGGACGCTCAGCCCCAACACGCGCCGGGTGGCTGAGGTGCTTCGCATCCACGGCCCCCGCACGCGCGCTGAGCTGACCGTCCTCACTGGACTCTCACGGCCCACGGTCGCCAACGGCGTCACCGAGCTCGGCGCCGCCGGCCTGGTCGAGGAGGAGCTGAAGACCGCCGTCGGCCCCGCCGGAGGCCGCCCCGCCGCCGTGGTACGGCTCGCCCGCGCCGCCGGTCTCGCCATCGGCCTCGACATCGGCCGCCGCCACGTCCGGGTCGCGATCGCCGACCTCGGCCACCAGGTCATCGACGACAGCGCGGTCCGGCTGAGCTTCGACGCCGACGAGGAGGCCGACAGCGTCCTCGATCAGGCGGTCGAGCTCGTCGACCGGGCACTGACCGGAATCGGTTCCACCCGCGACGACGTGGCCGCCGT
This sequence comes from Allocatelliglobosispora scoriae, assembly GCF_014204945.1. Classification (NCBI taxonomy): domain Bacteria; kingdom Bacillati; phylum Actinomycetota; class Actinomycetes; order Micromonosporales; family Micromonosporaceae; genus Allocatelliglobosispora; species Allocatelliglobosispora scoriae. Next base: position 2,068,169 of record NZ_JACHMN010000003.1, on the reverse strand, counting down.
CGGTCTCGGCCTGCCCGCCCCGATGACCAAGTCCGGGCGCATCGGCTCGCCGCCGCTGCTCCCCGCCTGGGCCGCGATGATCGCCGCCGACGAGCTCGCCATCCGGCTCGGCCGCCCGGTCCGGGTGGAGAACGACGCCAACCTCGGCGCGCTCGGCGAATTCGTCTGGGGCGCCGGGCAGGGCTGCAGCGGCCTGGTCTACGTCAAGGTCGCGACCGGCATCGGCGGCGGCATCGTCCTGGATGGACGGCTCTACCGCGGCACGATCGGCACCGCCGGGGAGCTCGGCCACGTCACCCTCGACGCGCGCGGACCGGTCTGCCGCTGCGGCAACCGCGGCTGCCTGGAGCTCTCGGCGGGCGGCCGGGCGATGGTGGAGCACGCCCGCAGGTCCCACCCCCAGCTGCGCGACTTCGCCGAGCTCGTGACGATGGCGGCCGACGGGGACCGGGGCTGCCGCCGCCTGCTCGCCGACGCCGGGCACCAGCTCGGCGTCGCCCTCGGCGGCCTGGTCAACCTGCTCAACCCCGATCGGATCGTGCTCGGCGGCGAGCTCGGTGCGGCGACCGGCCTGCTGCTGGAACCGTTGCGCCGAGGGCTCGCCGACACAGCGATGCCTGCGGCGGCCGACGCCGTCAAGGTCGTCCCCGCTCATCTCGGCGAGCACGCCGCAGCCCTCGGGGCGATCGCCCTGGCGCTGGGCGTGCAGGCCGCCGCGCTGCCGGCCGGTGCCGGCTGGGCGGAGGCCGGACCCCCCTAGGGGGAAGGGTGCTGGACCAACCTGGTCGGCAGGATCACCGTGCGCGGCGCCGAATGGTCGCCGCCGATCCGGCCGAAGAGCAGCTCCGCCGCCGTCCGCGCATAGGCGCGCAGGTCATAGGCGACCACAGTGAGAGGACGAGGCATCAGATGCGACAGCTCGAAATCGTCGAACCCGGCCAGCCCGGCGTCGCTGCGGCGCCGCCACAGCTCCTGCAGAGCGCCGACCGTGATCCTGTTGTTGAGCGCGAAGAAGGCAGTCGGCGGGTCCGCGCGATCGAGCAGCTCGGCGACGGCACGCCCCGCGGCGGCGGGGTCGCGGACGTCCTGGCGCACCAGCGACGGATCCCACGCCAGGCCCGCCGCGGCGAGCGCCTCCTGGGCGCCGAGCACCCGCTCGTGCATGGTGTAGACGCTCAGCGAGTCCAGCAGCACGGCGATGCGCCGGTGCCCGGCGGCGACGAGGCCCGCCACGCCGTCGCGGGCGCCACCCCGGTTGTCCAGCAGCACGGTGTCGGCGAGCAGGCCGGTCGCGGGGCGGTCCAGGAACACGACGGGTACGCCGAGCTCCACCTCCGGCCGCAGGAAGGCATGATCGGCGCCGGTCGGCACGACGAGCAGCCCGTCGACGCGGCGGGCGCAGAGGTCCCGCAGGAGCTGCTGCTCGCGCGCCGGGTCCTCCTCGGAGCTGGCGGTGATGAGCAGCGTCTCGTGGTGCCGGGCGACCTCCGCCGCCACGTCGGCGATGGTGGAGTAGAACGGGTTGGCGATCTCCTCGATGAGCAGCCCGATCGTCGCCGTCGGCAGGCCGGAGCGCAGCGTGCTGGCGTTGTGGTTGCGCCGGAAGCCCAGCGCGGCGGCCGACTCCAGCACCCGGTCGATGAGGTCCTGCTGGACGTGCGGGGATTTGTTGATCACACGGGAGACGGTCTTGAGGCTGACTCCCGCGCGCTGGGCCACGTCGACCATGGTCGGTCGGCGGAGCCTGTCGCCGTGCGCATGCGTCACGCCGACCACCCTACCTCTGAACAGCTCGTCCTCGCCGTCGACATCGGTGGCACCAAACTCGCCGCCTGCCTCGCCGGACCGGACGGGCTGATCGGCGAACCGGTCTCCACCCCGACGCCGAAGGGCGACGGCGAGGAGGTCTTCGCCGCCCTCGCCGGTATCATCGGCAAGGCTCTCGACGGGCGGCGGGTCGACGGCATCGGCATCGGCGCGGCCGGACCGCTGGAGCTCAAGAGCGGCACGCTGAGCCCGGTCAACATCTCCGGCTGGCGCTCCTTCCCCATCGTGGAACGCGTCTCCGACCTGGTCCCGAACGTGCCGGTGGTCCTCGCGGGCGACGGCAACTGCGCGGCCGCCGGCGAGCACTGGCTCGGTGCCGGGCGCGGCCACGACGACCTGCTGGTGCTCGTGGTCTCCACCGGTGTCGGCGGCGGCCTGATCATCGGCGGCCGCCTGATGCACGGCCCGACGGCGAACGCCGGGCACCTCGGCCACGTCGTGGTGGACCTGCACGGCGACCGGTGCCCGTGCGGCGGCATCGGCTGCGTCGAGTCGATCGCGAGCGGGCCCAGCATGGCGAAGTGGGCGCTGCGCAACGGCTGGCGCCCCGACGGGCCGCCGACGGCGATCACGCTGGACATCGCCGCACGGGGCGGGGACCGGATCGCCATGCAGGCCTTCGAGCGGGCCGGGCAGGCGATCGCGGCCGGCATCGTCACCGCCGCCGCGCTCTGCGATGTCGACCGGGCGATCATCGGCGGCGGGGTCGCCCGGGCCGGGGACCTCCTCTTCGACCCGGTCCGCCGGTACCTGCGCGACTACGCCAAGCTGGAGTTCCTGCAGCGGCTCAATGTCGTACCCGCCGAGCTCGGCACCAACGCCGGGTTGGCCGGCGCCGCCGCCCTCGTCCTGGAGCCGGGCCGCTACGCACCCTGAGGCGACCACCCGACGCGCGGGCGGCGGGCCCGGGGTGGAGGTCTCGGGGCGAGTACGCCTACCGACCCGCCATCACGGGTGCGCCACCACCTCCGGGCGTGGTCTAAGAACCCCTGACGTGGATGGCCCGGCCGGCACGGTCGATGTTCGTGTCCGATGTGGATTGACTGGTTCGCTGTGCCCCACAAGGACATTGCGCCGACACCACGACGTGTGTCATGCCCGCTCGCCACGATGCTCCGGTCCGATCAGGAATGTCGACCCCTGGGAGAATGAGTGCTGAAACGACTTGCGCAACTGGTCACCCTCGCGCCGACGGCCACCGTCGGCGTGTTCGTCTTCGCGACACCCGCCCTCGCCGTGGGAGGCTGCACGCCGTCGTCCATCCTCTCGCCGTGCGTCGACTGGGGCGCCGGCGCCGACAACATCCGGGCGGACTTCTACCTGGACACGGCCCCCAGCAACAACCGCTACTACTACCGGGTCGCCATCCACGTCATCCGCGGCAGCGACGACAACGGCATGTGGGTGTCGGCGAAGACCCGATTCACCACCACCGGGCACTACTGCTGCTGGTACCGCTACTGGCCCCTCGGCCACCCGCCGGTCGAACCGGCCAAGATGAAGACCGTGATCTACATCTACAACAGCGCCAGCGTCCTCTACGAGGTCCGATCAAGCCCGATCGTCACCTTCCCCTGATGCCGGGTCGACCTGACGCGGCGGCACGCCGACACGGGTAGGAGCGGACGCGCCGACGGCATGCGAAACCCCTGAGGCACCCCGCTTCCAGATGGCGGAACGCTCATCGCCGGTCCGGCGGTGAGCGTTCCGCCATCTGTCCTACCGGCGGTAACGCGGGCACCAGCGGCGTGCGGAAACCGTCCGGGGGCGCGCCGGTGCCCGCGCTCCGCGGACGCGAGCAGCCGCCGCGGCCGATCTCAGCCGCTCGGACTCCGAGGTACCCCGCCGCGCGAGCGGGGCGGGTGCCGGATAATGAGACTTTCATGAGGCTTGAGCTGCGCCACCTACGAACCCTCTGCGCCATCGCCGACGCCGGCAGCCTGGGCGCGGCGGCCGTCGCGCTGGGCTTCTCCCAACCCGCGATGAGCACCCAGCTGCGCCGGCTGGAAGAGCTGCTCGGTGGGCAGCTCTTCGTCCGCAGCGCGGCCGGCGTGGGCCTCACCCCTTTCGGCAGCGATGTCATCGACCAGGCCCGCGACATCCTGTCGCGGGTCGACGCGCTGACCCGGGGCCCGATGCCGACACCCGCGCCGGACGGGCCGGTGACGCTGCGGCTGGGTGCGACCATCACCCCGGTCGTGGCCGATCTCGTCGCCCGGCTCGCCGCCGAGCACCCCGAGGTGTCGGTGACGGTGAAGAGCGAATACTCGATCGGCGCGCTGGTGGAGCTGCTCGAGGCGGACCTGATCGACGTGGCGCTGGTGCTGGACTACCCCGGTCGGGAGCTGCGGCACTCGGCGGCGATCGCGCACCGGGCCTTCGCCCTGGAACCCGCCTTCGTCGCGCTGCCGTCGGGGCACCGGATGGCGCAGCGGACCGAGGTGCCGCTGGCGGAGCTCGCCGGGGAGGCCTGGTTCGTCACCCCGGACGACGGCGCGGGCTGGCCGGATGTCTTCTACGAGGCGTGCCGGCAGGCCGGGTTCGCCCCGGTGCGCACGCACGAGTTCCTGGACGAGAAGAACATGCAGCGCATGATCGTGGCGGGCGTCGGCATCTCGGCCTGCCAGCCCACGATGAAGCCGATCTACGGCATGGTGGTGAAACCGATCGCTGGCTCGCCGATCCGCTACCGGCAGCTGCTGGCGTGGCGGCGGGAGAGCCCGGCCGCGCAGCTCGCCCCGGCGCTGCACCAGCTCGCCACGGAGGTCTACCGCGAGCTGGTCACGCAAACGTCGCACTACCACGCCTGGACTCTGCGTCGAGAGCGAGCCTGAAGCCGACGCTGCGTACGGTGTGCAGGTAGCAGGGCCGGGCGGCGGTCTCGCCGAGCTTGCGCCGCAGCCAGCTCAGGTGCACGTCGATGGTCCGGTTGTGGTCGCCGTGCGGCTCGTGCCAGACCGCGTCGGCGAGCTCCTGCCGGGACACCACCTCGCCGGCCCGCGCGGTGAGGTAGCTGAGCAGGTCGAACTCCAGGCGGGACAGGGCCAGCGGCACCCCGTCGAGCCAGGCCTGCCGGGTCGCGGGGTCGACGGTGAGGCCGCCGCTCGTCATCGGGCGGTCGCGCGGGGCGGCCCGGCCGAGCAGCGCCAGCCAGACCCGGGCGAGGAGCTGCGCGGCGGAGAAGGGCTTGGCGAGGAAGTCGTCGGCGCCCGCGGCGAGCAGCCGCCCGAGCTCGGGGTGCCAGGCGGAGTCGATGAGCACGATCGCGGCCGGGGTACGCGAGCGCAGCACCGCGACGCCCTCTCCCCCGGTGACGCCGAGATCGACGAGGGCGAGGTCGGCGCCGTCGGTGGCGAGCGCCTCGCAGGCCACGGCGACGGAGGGGCTGCGGCGGACGCGGTGGCCCGCCTCGCGCAGGACCCGGCTGATCGCGGGGCTGGTGGTGGACTCGGTGATGAGCAGGATGTCGGGAACCATGGGTCCTCCGCTCGGTTGCCGCCATTGTGATCAATGGATATCCCGGCGGCAAGGCGCCCGCGCGGATGTTAGGGCCGGTCATAGCGAAGCGTCGCGGGGCCGCACGGGACATCAAGGCAGTCTTAAATGTGCTGGAAGACGACGTGCACCGGTCGTAGCGTCCGGCGCCATGAAGACACCCCTGGGAACAGTCCTTATTGGAGTAATGGTGGCGGCGATCGGTGGCACGCTGACCGTGGCGCCGGCTCACGCCGTACCCCCCGCGTCGTTGATCGGGGCGGCCTCGGCCGGTGCCGCGCCGCGGACCGCGACCGCGGCGGACGTGGCGGCGGATCGCGGCAGCGCGCTGAACCCCTCGGCGCGACCGCCGGTGGCGCCGCAGCATGGAGCGCCCTCGCATCGCGGGCTGGTCGGCACGGCCGCCGCGTGCAGTGCCGCGGACTTCGGGTCGCGGACCGGGACGGCGCTGGTCAGCTTCGTCAAGGCGGCGACGGTCGACTGCGTCAACACGCTCTTCTCGATCACCGGGACCACGGCGAACAGCGTCTTCCGCGAGGCGCAGATGACGACGATCGCCTATGCGCTGCGGGACACCTCGGCGACCTATCCGGGCGACAACTCGACGAGCGCGCTGCAGCTCGTGGTCTTCCTGCGGGCGGGCTACTACGTGCAGTTCTACCACCCCGGCGACGTCGGGACCTACGGATCCGTTCTGGTCACGGCGATCCGGGCCGGGCTGGACCGGTTCTTCGGCTCGGCACGCTCGACCGATGTCAACGACGCCAACGGCGCGGTGCTCAGCGAGGCCGTGATCCTCATCGACAGCTCCGGCGAGAACGTGCGCTACCTCTTCGTCGTGAAGCGCCTGCTCACCGGCTTCAATTCCGCCTACGACGCGTCGTGGTACATGCGCAGCGCGGTCAACGCGACCTTCACCGTGCTGTGGCGCGGGCACCAGCTCCCGGCCTTCCTCGCGGCGGTCGTGGCCGACCAGAGCGTCCTCGACGTGCTCTACTCCTTCGTCAGCGCCAACATCGGGCTGCTGGGGACCGACAGCGGCTACCTCGTCGCCAACGCGGGCGGCGAGCTCACCCGCTTCCTCGACACCCCGGCGCTGCTCACCACGGTGCGCGGGCAGGCCAAGGGCCTGCTGAACCTGTCGGCGATGACCGGTCCACGGGCATCCCTCTGGGTACGCGTCGCCGACCTCGCGTCCTATCTCGACGGTGCCAACTGCGCCTACTACGGCATCTGCGGCTTCGAGACGGCGCTCGCCGCGGCGGTGCTGCCGATCACCCACACCTGCTCGGCCAGCCTGAAGATCCGGGCGCAGGACATCTCGGCGGCGAACCTCGCGGCGAGCTGCACCAGCCTCGCCGGCCAGATCGCCTCCTTCCACACCCTGGTCCGCGACAACGGCGTGCCCGTCGCCGACGACTTCAACAGCACCCTGGAGGTGGTCGCGTTCCACAGCAGCGACGACTACCAGACATACGCGGGCGTGCTGTTCGACATCGACACCAACAACGGCGGGATGTACCTGGAGGGCGACCCCGCCACGCAGGGAAACGTGCCCCGGTTCATCGCCTACGAAGCCGAGTGGCTGCGGCCGGTCTTCGCGATCTGGAACCTCAACCACGAGTTCACGCACTACCTCGACGGCCGGTTCGACACCTACGGCGACTTCACCCGGACGGTCTCGGTGCCGAACATCTGGTGGGTCGAGGGCGTCGCGGAGTACGTCTCCTACACCTATCGGGGCGTGAACTACGACGCGGCGATCACGGCTGCCGGGCAGCACACCTACGCCCTGAGCACGCTCTGGGGCACCACCTACGACAACAGCGATTCCAGCCGGATCTACTCGTGGGGCTACCTCGCGGTGCGCTACATGTTCGAGAAGCACCCGGCCGACATCCACGCGATGCTGGCCCGCTTCCGGGTCAACGACTACACCGGCGGCCGCGCCGTCTACGCCACCACGATCGGCACCCGCTACGACGCGGACTTCCAGACCTGGCTGACGGCGTGCGCGGCCGGGGCCTGCGCGGGCACTCCCCCGGTGAACACCCCGCCGACCGCCCGCTTCACCTCGGCCGTGACCGGGCTCAGCGCCGCCTTCACCGACGGCTCGACCGACGCCGACGGCACGATCACCGGCCGGTCCTGGTCGTTCGGCGACGGCACCTCGTCGACGGCGGCGAACCCGGTGCACGCCTATGCCACCGCCGGCACCTACCAGGTCACGCTCACCGTCACCGACAACCTCGGCGCGACCGGCAGCGTGACGAACCCGGTCGTCGCCACCTCGGCCGCGCCGGAGTGCACCGGCGCCGACATCCGGACGCTGGACCGCAACTGCAGGCGCAGCGGGCTCGCGGCGAGCGCCGGGCAGCTCTACTACCTCTACATCTACCTGCCCGCCGGGGTGAGCACGCTGACGATCACGTCGGCGGGCGGCACCGGCAACGCCGATCTGTACTACAACGCGTCGACGTGGGCGACGAGCACCGCCTACACCTCGCGGTCGGTGAACGCGGGCAACACCGAGCAGCTCACGGTGTCGAATCCCGCTGCGGGCTACCGCTACATCAGCCTCTACGCCACCACGGCGTTCTCGGGGGTGTCCGTCACCACCAGGTACTAGCGCCGCAACTCTTGAAGCGTTGCGGTGCTCATGACGCCGACCACTGGGTCGGCCCGTGAACACGGGTCCCTCGCCGCGGGAAGGGTGGCGGGGGACCCGTCTCGGCGTCAGGCGGGCTCGGGGATGCCGCGCCGGAGCAGCAGGTTCTCGGCGGCGGTCCAGGCGGTCGTCGTCGCCAGGTACATCCCGGCGGCGAGCGGCAGGAACGCGGCGCTGATCAGGATCGCGTAGGGCGCCACCTGGGCGAGCTTCATCAGCAGCCCCTCCGGCGGCTTGGGCTGCAGCAGCGCCAGTTTCGCCACCCGGCGCGAGCCGAGCCACGCCAGCAGCGACAGCACCGCGAAGAGCACGAGGAAAACCCACGCCTGCGCACCCAGGCTGGGCAGCTGCGGCACGAACCGAGCACTCAGCGGTACGCCGAACAGCCGCTCGGTGAGCAGCCCGTTGCCGTGGCCGCCGATCGTCGTACTGGCGAAGAGCTGGTAGAGGACGATGAAGAACGGCACCTGGACCAGCATCGGCAGCAGCCCGGCGAAGGGCGAGATCTTCTCGCCCCGATAGAGCTCGGTGAGCTTGCGCGTCATCGTGGGCAGGTCCTTGGCGTGCTCGCGCTGCAGCTCGGCGACGCGGGGAGCCAGGCGCGACTTCGCCTTCTCGCCCCGCACGGCGGCCCGGGTCAGCGGGTGCAGCAGGAGGCGGACGGCGATGGTGACCGCGATCACGGCGGCAGCGGCGCCGCCGATCGGTGCCAGCGCGGCGGTGATCTGTTGCAGGAGGGTGTAGGCACCCTGGACTGGAGACATGGCGAAACCCCTGGGGATTGTCGAGACGAGGACAACCGTCGGGCCGGTGAGCGCGCTGGTGCAGCGGCTCTTACCCGGCCAGGGGATTCGGTGACGGGGCTCGCGGGCGGGGTCGCCCGGCCGCATCCGGGTCGCGCTGCCGGGAGACGGCGGTGCGCCGGGACCGGTCGCGCAGGCTCGCCCCGAGGACCGCTCGGCCCGTGGGGACGGGCATCCCGGCGAGGGTGCGCAGCGCCAGCACGATGCTGATGACCAGAGCGGCGACGCTGACGACGGCGCCGGTGAGGCTCGGCCCGGTGACGATCGCACCGGCGGCGGAGCACAGCGTCAGCCACAGCAGCGGTGCCCAGCGGGGCGCGGCGACGGCAGACATGCCGACAGGATATCCCCCGCCCGCAACAGCCGCGCGCTCCGCGGCCCCGTCACGTTTTGCAGCAAAGCGTGGCCATTTCTCGTGTCGAGGGCACGCTTTGCTGCAAAACGTGACGGGGGCGAGCCCGGCGGCGATCTTGGTGTCCGCCCGGGCCGGTGCGGTCGGCGTGCGCATCGGCCCGGGCGGCGATTCGGGAATACCCAGGTCAGGCGTAGGCCTCGAATTCGTAGATCCGGGCCGCGCCGTCGGTGGTCTGGGTCGGTGTGGCGATCGTCAGCCGGACATACCTGGCCGGAGTCGTGCTGATCGGGTGGTTCGTCACGCTCGCCGTGTTGCCGGTGACCGTGACGACGTTGGTCCAGGTGGTGCCGTCGGCGGAGACCTGGATGGAGAAGTCGCGGGTGTTCCAGTCGGTGCTCTCGCCACCGGCACCCGCGTGCCGGACGGTGAAGGACTGGAGCGCCGCCGACGAGCCCAGGTCGACCTGGAGGGTCTTGCTCGCCGCCACCGTGCAGAACTTGTCCGCGTTTCCGCCGGTCACACTGCCGTTGACCGCCTTCTCCGGGCCCTCGGTGGTGCCGCACGCCGCCGAGCCGGTCGCGGGCTTGTTGAGCGCCACGTTGACCAGGCCGCCGCCACCCCCGCCGAAGACCTCGAACTCGGCGATCCGGGCGGCGGTGTTGCCGTCGTTCGCCGGGGTGGTGATGTTGAGCTTCACGTACCGGGCCGACGCCGTGGCGATCGGGTGATAGGTGCGGCTCGACCGGTTGCCGGTGGCCGTCGCCCGGGTGGTCCAGGTGGTGCCGTCGAGGCTGGTCTGGATGGTGAAGGCGCCGGTGTTCCAGCCGGTGTTCTCGCCGCCGAGCCCGGCGTGCTTGACGACGAACGACGAGACGTTCTGCGCGGAGCCGAGGTCGACCTGGAGGAACTTCGTCCCCGTCGCGAGCGAGCACCACTTGCTCGCCGCTCCCAGAACGCCGTCGAACGCGAGCGCCGGTCCCTCGGTGGCGGCGCAGGGGGTCGAACCGGTCGCGGCCTTGCCCTGGGCCAGGTTGGTGCCGAGGCCGGGTGCCGCGGCGGGCGGGGTCCAGCCGTCGTTGAAGGACGGGGGTACGTCGGCGGCACCGGTGCCCCAGCTCGACGGCGAGCCGCCCATCGTGTAGTTGAGCGTGCCGCCGGCGGCGATGTCGGTGTAGCGCAGGTAGTTGCGGGTCTGCGCGGTGCCGTTGAGGTTGAAGCTCTGGACGTACTGGCTCGTCGCACCGGCACCGGAGCCGTTGATCTGGATGTCGCCGGTGGGTCGGTCGATGAGCACCGACGGGAACAGCGGTCCGTGCAGCGCCAGGGTGTCGGCACCGGGAGTGGGCGGATACATGCCGAGCGCGCTCCACACGTACCAGGCTGATGTTGCTCCTAGGTCGTCATTGCCCGGCAGGCCGCCGGCGCCGGTGGTGAACGACTCCGTCATGACCCGGCGCACCGCCGACGACGCGCCCGCGGGGTAGCGCGCGAAGTTGTAGGCCCACGGGACGCCGTGCTCGGGCTCGTTGCCGATGTAGAAGTAGGGCGCGGTGAGACCGCCGTTGAGCTGCGTGAAGTGGTGGTTGAGCCGCTGCACCGCGGTCTGCGGGCCGCCCATCAGGTTGATCAGCGAGGCGAAGTTCCAGTTGACCATCCAGGTGTACTGCGAGGCGTTGCCCTCGGTGTAGCCCGAGTCGCTCGCGGGGCTCAGCGGCCAGGTCCAGGTGCCGTCGGCGTTGCGGTGGTGCACATAGGACGACTCGGTGGAGAAGACGTTGGCCCACCACTGCGAGCGGCCGATGTAGGTGTTGTAGAGCGAGGTGTTGCCCTGTCGCTGGGCGAACTGGGCGACCGCGAAGTCGCTCGCCGAATACTCCTCCGAGTCCGACGGGTCCTCGGTGACGTAGTGCCGGCTGACGTAGCCCGACTGCCGGCCGCGGATCGCGCCGCCCTGGGTGGTGCCGCCGTTGGAGCTGGAGTTCATCAGGTTGAGCGCGGCGGTGCGGTCGAAGTTGGTGACGCCGAAGGCGTTCATGCTGGACACGACGATCGGGCCGGGGTCGCCGGTCATCACGAAGACCTCGTTGTGGTTGTGCGACCACTTCGGGATCAGGCCGCCCTGCTGGCCGTCGATCACCATCGAGTTGGCGATGTCGGCCGCCTCGTTCGGGGCGATCAGCGCGATCAGCGCACCCCAGGACCGGTAGATGTCCCAGCCGGAGTAGTTCTGGTAGATCGTCCGGGTGCTGGTGTGGATCGCGTTGTCGAAGCCGCGGTACTGCCCGTTGGTGTCGCTCGCCACGTTGGGGTTGATGAAGACGTGGTAGAGCGAGGTGTAGAACTTCTGCAGGTCGGCGGCGCTGCCACCCGTCGCCTGGACCCGGTTGAGGATGGTGTTCCAGGCCGTGTCGGCGTTGGCGCGCACGGTGTCGAAGGCGAAGCCGGACTGCTCGGCGGTGAGGTTGGCCTGCGCGTTGGCCTGGCTGACGAAGGAGATGCCGACCTTGACCTGGACCACCCGGTTGCTTGAGGTGTCGAAGTTGAGCCAGCCGCCGGTCTCGGTGCCGCTGACGCTGGTGCCGCCGTTGGTGATCGTGCCACCGGCGAAGGTGCCGACGCTGCTCGGCGCCCGGTCGAACTCCATGCGGTAGAAGACCTGGTAGGTCTTGGACGAGCCGCAGAAGCCGCCGCCGGTGAAGGTGCCGGTGACGGTGCTGCCGGAGATCTGCAGCGACCCGCTGCGGGTGCCGGTCGCGCTGCGGCTGGTGTTGACGAGCACCTTCGCCGTCGTGGTCGCGGGATAGGTCAACCGCATGATCCCGGTACGCGTGGTCGCCGACAGCTCCGCCTGCGTGCCGCCGTAGTTGCTCAGCACCGCCTTGTAGTAGCCCGCCTGTGCCACCTCGGCGGATTTCGTCTGCGTCGCCTGGTAGCTGGTCCAGGAGTTGCCCGGCGAGGCGCCGAGGTTGCCGGTGATCGGCAGGATGCCGAGGTCCTCGTTGTTGGAGCAGCCCGCGCCGTTGAAGTGGGTGAGGCTGAACTCCTGGATCTGGGTGTCGCCGAAGCGGTAGCCCGACGGCGAGGCGGTCGGGGTGTCCGGGCTGAACTGCACCATGCCGAACGGCGCGACCGGCCCGGGGACCGTGCTGCCGCCGGCGCCGCCACCGACCGGGTTGGGCGAGTTGCTGTCGTCGGTGCCGATGAACGGGTTGACGTGCTGCGTCAGCGGGAGCACTGCCGCCTGCACCGCGGGGGCGGCGGTGGTCGTCGTGAGCGCCACGGAGGCGAGGAGGAGGCCGGCGAGTGCCGCGCCGGTTCGGAAGACTGCCTGGGACATGACTGTCTCCTCAGGAGAGGACGGGGTGTGACAACGTTGTCAGGGCAACGCCAGACCCAGATAATTACACATTCTTCAATAAGTCAACCTCCCTGCCCGGACGATCGGGAAGGCGCAACTCTTCAAGAGTTGTTGCTTCAGGCCGGGCGGCCTGAAGCAACAACTCTTGAAGAGTTGCGCTGCGGTGTTGCGTTAGGCCGCGACGCGGACCACGTCGTAGGTGTCCGTGGGGGCCGGGGCCTCGATGTTGAAGCGGCCGTTCACGGCGTAGATGCTCGTGCCGAAGGCGCCGATCGTCGCCGGGATGTCGAAGGCGGGCGAGGTCAACTGCCCGATCGGCCGGGCCACACCGCCGTCCGCGTCCAGCCGGAACTTCGAGATCGCGTTGTCGAAGTTGCGCACGACATAGAGCACACCGCCCCGGCGCAGCAGCCCGTCGGCGTTGGCCGCGCTGCCGCCGCGCAGATCCACCACGCTCGACCCACCCGTCGCCGGGTCGAAGCGGACCAGCCGCGCCGCGACCATCTGGCCGATGATCAGCGCGCCGCACTCCGTCGACTCGATGCCGTTGTTGAACGCGTCCACCTCGGCGAGCGGTCCCGTCGGCGTGACCGTCTCGAACCCGGCCGGTCCGGGCAGTTCGCCGTGGCGGCCGATCGGCACCTTCACCAGCACGCCCCGGTAGGAATCGGTGAACCAGACCGCCCGGCCGGTCGCCTTGGCGTCATTGACGAAGCTGCCGCCGAAGTCCCACTCGGCGAGCCGCCGCCCGGTCGAGGCCTGGTAGACCGCCGCGCCGACCCCGGTGCAGACCCACAGGCGGCCGCGATCGTCGAGCTCCAGGCCGATCGCCTGGCTGCCGGGCCGTCCGGGGATGAAGAGCCCACCCCGGCCGTCCCGCAGATCGCCGCGGTAGATCGCCCCATCGACGAGGGAGCCGACGTAGAACGTGGTGCCCGCGCCGATGGCGATGCCCTCGGGCTGGAACCCGTCCGGCAGGCCGATGATGTCCGGAAAACCGCCACCGGCCTGCGCGGCCTCGGCAGCGGCGATCGAGGTCAGGGCGCCACCGGTCGCTGCCAGTGCGGCCTTGAAGACTGTGCGACGAAGCATTTGTTATCACATCTCCCGTTTGAGTTTGAGTGAGGTAAATGCGTGGCGCGCCACTGTAGAGACACCGTGTCCCGGCCGACCGGTTGTCAGGTGGAGCCCAGATTTAGGGTTTCGAAACCATCACGCTCGGCGGAGCCGGTGCGACGCCGGCGGGCGGTGCCGGCGGGGCGGCCGTAGGCTCGGTCGGGTGACGACGACACGACCGGCCACGGCCGACGAGACCGACAACTGGAGCGCCGGGTGGCAGGCACGGCTGCACTCCGGGCTCGGCAGCCACCCGCTCCCGTCGGGGGCGGTCAACCAGCACGTCCAGCGGCGGCTGCAGCAGCTCTCCAGCGCCTCGGAACGGGCGATCGAGTGCCTCGTCGACGAGAGGGGCACGGCTGTCGGGGTCGTCGTCATGACCATGCCGGGGCGGGCGGACGGGAACGCGTACCTGCTGGACATCTGGGTGGAGCCGGAGCACCGGCGGCGCGGCCACGGGCGGGCGGCGCTGGCGTGGGCGGGGAGCTGGGCCGTCAAGCACGGTGGCCGACCGGCCTTTGGGATCGATCCGAGCGACCCGGCGCAGGTCGCGCTGCTGGGCGACTTCCCGGTGCGGGCCCGGCAGATGGTCAAGGCCGTCGCGGAGCCGATCGAGCTGCCGCCGGGCGTGGTCGGACGGCCGATGACCGACGCCGAGTTCACCGGCTGGCGCGCCGAGCAGGTGGAGGCCTACGCGGTGGAGAAGGCCGAGGCCGGGCTCGGCACGATCGAGGAGAGCCGGGCGCAGTCGGCGGCGGAGTTCGACGAGCTGCTGCCGGGCGGGGTCGCCACGGCCGGGCACGCGCTCCGGTGCGTAGAGGTCGGCGGCGAGGTCGTCGGCACGGTCTGGATCGGCCACGGCTACGCGCCCGAGATGAGCTGGGTCTACGGCGTGGAGGTGGCCGAGGCGCACCGGGGTCGCGGCTACGGCCGAGCGGCGATGCTCCTCGGCGAGCAGACCACCCTCGAGGGCGGCAACAGCTGGTTGGGCCTCAACGTCTTCGGCCCCAACGAGCGCGCCCTGTCCCTCTACCGCTCCCTCTCCTACGACGTCTTCGAGGAGCGCCGCGCCGCGGACTGACCGCCCCAAAATTCGCGTTGATCAAGGGAAGACTCACCATCTCGGGTGTCCGATATGCGGCGAGTCTTCCCTTGATCAACGCGAATTTTGGAGCGGCCCGGTCAGCGTTCGGCCTCGAATGTCACGGTGCCGTCGGTGTCGTCGACGGTGAAGAGGGTGCCGGGCGGATAGCTCTCCAGCATCGCGGGGGGCAGCTGGACCGTGCCGTCGCCTGCCACCACCGCGAATTCGCGGCCGCCACGGCCTTCGGCGCCGACGCGGCCGTCGCGGATCGTGACCACGCGGCCGAACGCCTCGCCGACCATCGGGTCGTGGGTCACCGCGACGATCGTGGTGCCGCGCTCGCGGTTGACCCGGTCCAGGGCCTCCAGGACCTCGTCGCGGGCGTCGTGGTCGAGCTGGCTGGTCGGCTCGTCGACGAGGAGCAGGCCGGGCGAGGCGGCGAGGCCCACCGCCAGCGCAGCCCGCTGGCGGGCGCCCGGCGGCAGGTCGAGGATGCGGCGGTGACCCGAGCCGAGCAGGCCGACCAGTCCGGCGATCGTCTCGGGCGGCTCGACGTCGGCGGGGCGGACCTTGCGGGCGCGCCGCTGGGCGAGCCACAGGTTCTCCTCCAGCGTGGCATAGGGCAGCAGGTTGCGGTTGGCGCCCTGCAGCACCACGCCGATGTCGGTGCCGCGCAGCCGGGCGAGCTCGGCGTCGGTGAGCTTGCCGATGTCGACGAGCCCCACCTGGACCCGGCCCGCGCTCGGCCGCATCAGCCCGGAGAGCAGCGCGACCAGGGTGGACTTGCCGGAGCCGGACGGGCCGACGAGGGCCACCTTCTGACCGGGCGCGATCTCCAGGTCGACTCCGGCGAGGGCGACGACATCGCCGCCCTCGGCCCGGTAGATCTGCACGACGCGGCGGCAGATCACGGCGAGACCGTTCACTGTGGACTCCTCTCGACGGCGCGGCGCAGCGATGCGGCGGCGAAGGCACTGGTGGTGAGCGCCACCCCGGCGCCCGCCACGACGGCGACGGCGACGAGCCACGGGCTCGGCGGCAGCGCCGGGACGGGTGGTCCGCCGCCGTCGGCGAAGAACGGGACGACCGAGCGGGCGACGAGCCACGCGACGGCGGTGGCGGCGAGACCGGCGAGGGCGGCGGCGGTGACGAGGACGGCGTACCCGCCGAAGATGTGCGACCAGACGGCGCGGGCGGGCAGGCCCTGCACGCGCAGGGCGCGCAGCATCCGGACCTGGTCCTCGCGCTCGGACTCGGCGGCGACGAGCAGTGCGGCGACGCTGAGCAGCAGCGCGGTGAGCGAGGCGACGACGAAGAACCGCAGGGCGAGCGCCGGGCCCTGGTCGTCGGCGGCGGCGATCCGGGCGTCGGCGGATGTGGCGGCGGTGATGCCGAGCCCGGCCTGGCGGAGGCGTTCCCGCAGGTCGGCGGGGGCGTCGGCGGCGAGCCAGATCTCGGGTTCGCGGGCGTCGGCGGACTGGTCCTGGGTCGCCGCGATCACCAGGCCCAGATCGGCGAGGCCGCCGCGGGACCCGAGCCGCGGCACGGTGGCGACCGGGGCAGCGCGGGTCACCGGGATCGACGAGCTGAGCGCGCGGACGGACTCCCCGGGCGTACCGGCCGTGATGACGGGCAGTTCGGCGCCGTGCGTGGCCGGGCGGAGGAGGTCGCGCACGGACGACGCCGGCAGGCCGATGGCGGGCCCCCAGTACGCCACCCGGGCGAGCCGGTCGGTGTCGACGGCGAGCATCGGGAACTGCTCGTCGCGCAGGCGTACCACCGCCATGGCGTAGCGGCCCTCGGGGTCGGCGGCGCGCACGGCGGCGAGCAGCCGGTCGGCGGGGACCGGGCTCACCCGCAGCACCTGGGCGGCGCCGAGGTCGTGCCGGGCCCGGTCGGCGCGGGCGGCCGATCCGGTGACCGCCGCCGCCACGGCGAACCCGGCGACGGCGAAGGCCACGATGAGCAGGGTCAGCAGCCGGGTCAGCGCGGGGCGCCGGGCCACCGCGAAGGCGAACATCGCCGGGGTCAACCGTCCACGATGGAGGGCGAACGCCGCCGCCCGCCCGGCGAGCAGGCTGACGACCCGGCGCGCCAGCAATCCGGCGGCGATCGCGACGAGCAGCGGCGTGAGCAGGGCGATCCCGCTCGGCGCCGTGTCGGCGGTGATCTGGTAGCCGGCGACCGCGGCGAGCAGCACCGCGATCACCTCCCCCAGACCGGCGAGGGCCACCCTCGACCGGGCGGGCGTGCGGCGCAGCAGCGAGGCCACCGGTCCCCGCGACGCCCGCCACTGGGCGAGGGTGGCCACCGCGATCGCGGCGGCCACCGCGATCGCGGCGTATGCGACGGTCTCCCCCGTCAGGGTCACGCCGGGGTCCCCGGGCAGCAGCGCCGCGGAGAGCCGTCCGACGAGGAGCAGGCCGAGCAGCAGCCCGAACGGGGCACCGGCGAGTGCGGGCAGCAGGTATTCGGCGGAGGCGAGCCACCAGCGGGTGCCGGCCGGGACGCCGCGCAGCCCGGCGAGGCCGAACTCCGTGCGCCGCCGCAGCACCCCGGCCGTCACCGCGAGGTGCAGGACGACGAGGGCGAGCAGGACGAGCGGCACGGCGGCGACCTGGATGGCGATCCCGAGCACGGCGTGACTGGCGTCGATGCGGTCGGCGAGGCGGTCGAGGTCGCCGCTGACGGCGTACCCCTCCTGGTCGCCCGTGTCACGCTCGTCCGTGACGAGGGTGCGCAGCGCGCCCAGGTCGGTGAAGGCCTCGGGGCCGGCGATGAAGTCGGTGATGAGGACGGCGTCCTCGAAGGGTGTGCCCATGACGGTCTCGCGCGTGGCGAAGACCGGTGCGCCCTCGGCCGGGTCGTCGCCGGTGTAGCGGCCCGCGCCGTAGGCTCCGGCGACGTCGCCCAGCTCGTAGAGGCCGACGACGGTGACGGCGACCGGCTCGCCCTCGCTGCTGAAGCCGGACCTGGTGACGAGCCCGGCCTCGAATCCGGCGACGCTGCCGACGCCGAGGCCCAGGTCGTGCCCGACCGAGACCGGCAGGACCGCCTCACCGGCACCCGCGACGCAGCGCCCGGCGACGACGACGATGTGCGCGCAGACGTTGCCCCGGTAGACGAGCCACGCCGACGCCTGGGTGTTCGCGCCGGTGACCCGCCCGGCGATCTGCAGCCCGCCGACGGTCTCGAACCCCTTGCGGTAGGGCAGCAGCGGTTCCAGGTCGTCGCTGAACCGCTTGGCCGGGCCGAACGAGCGCGTCACCTCGACGATCCTGGTCCGGCTGATCACCCGCTCCACCGGCGTCGCCTGGGCGACCTCGGCGGTCGTGGCGGCCGACGCCGCGGCGTCGCGGTAGAGCGGCCCGGCGACGGCGCCCAGGGTCGCGATCGCGGCGAGGACGAGCATCGTCAGCGCGGCGCCCCGCCGCTGCCGCAGCATCGCCCGGACCAGCCTCATCGGACACCCGCCGTCGCCGTGGC
The DNA here is from genome assembly GCF_014204945.1 of Allocatelliglobosispora scoriae. Classification (NCBI taxonomy): domain Bacteria; kingdom Bacillati; phylum Actinomycetota; class Actinomycetes; order Micromonosporales; family Micromonosporaceae; genus Allocatelliglobosispora; species Allocatelliglobosispora scoriae. Next base: position 2,049,977 of record NZ_JACHMN010000003.1, on the reverse strand, counting down.
CAACCGGCGGAGATGGGCTCTCGCCACCAGCCCCGCGAGGCCCGCGAGCAGCACGGCCGCGACGGCGGCGGCGGCCAGCGCGCCCCACACGCCGCTTCCGACGGGTACGCCGGTGGCGCTCCACGCGTCCACGAAGACGGGCGCGGTCCGCCGTGCCTGCGGTGCGGCCGCGATCGCCAGCGCCACCCCGGCGAGCACCGCCGTGCCGGTGAGCAGCGCGTAGTAGAGGTGCACGCTGCGGTGGGCGACCCTGCCGCTCACCCCCTGCACCCGCAGGGCTAGCAGCTCGCGGACCCAGCGGCGGTGCTCGGCGACGGCGGTGATGAGCAGCCCGCCGGCGGCGAGCAGCAGACCGAGCCCGGTCGCCGCCAGCCGCAGCAGGGCAGCCCGCCCGGGGCCGTCGCGCAGCATCCGGTCGGCCCGGTCGGCGACGGTCTCCTCCCGCAGCACGGTCAGCCGTTCGCGCAGGTCGGCGAGGATCTGCGGCGGGGTGTCGGCGGTGGTCCAGACCTCGGTGCCCGCCCGGCCGAGCGGTTCGGCGGCGAGGCGGTCGGCGTACTCGTAGTCCATCAGGTATCCGTCGGCTCCGGCACCGGGCAGGCCGGGCGTGGTGGCGACGACGTGGACCGGCCGGTCGTCGATGGCGAGGACGGGCAGATCGGTCACCTCGTCGGTCTGGGCGATCGAGGGCCGCCCGGCGGCGACGATGGGCAGCGGCACGGGTGCGTCGGCGAGCAGCACCCGCAGATCGGTGCTGATGTGCCGGGGATCGTCGGGTACGTAGGTGGCGCTCAACCACCCGGTGCCGTGGCGCACCGTGATCTCGCCGGGCGCCGTGGTGAAGCCCGACCGCCAGCGGCCCGGCGAGGCGAGGGCGGCGCCGTCGAGGAGGACCTGTTCGGGGCCGGACTGGGCGATCCGCTCGATCCGCAGCGCGTCCGGCGAGAACTCGAACCGCAGGTAGGCGACCCGGCAACCGCCCGAACACCCGGACACCGCCGCCCGGTAGGTCCGCGTGCCCGGCTCCGGCCCGACGAGCAGCCGGACCGGGACCAGCGTGCCGTCGGCCTTCACGAGCTGGAGCTCGACCGGGGTGGCGATGCCGAGGCGCTCGGTGACGGTGACGTCGAGCAGCAGCTCGGTGCCGGTCACCGTGACCGCCGGGTTGACCGGCGGCCGCAGCAGGCCCGCGACGGTCGCGGCGTCCGGCTGACCGGCGGGGGCGTCCCACCCGGCGACGGCGGCGAGGCGCGCGCTGTCGACGGCGAGCACGGCGTGGGCGCCGATCGTGTCCCGGGTCGCGGCCATCGCGTAGCGCCCCTGCGGGTCGGCGGCGCGCACCGCGTCCCGCACCGCCGTGTAGGGCATGCCGGTGACGACGAGGACCCGGTCGGCGCCGAGCTCCAGCCGGGCCCGGTCGAGGAGCGCCGCCGACGTGGTGCGGTAGCCCGAGGCGGCGGTGGCGAAGAGGGCGACCGCGACGATGAGCAGGGCGAGTAGCCGGGGCGCCACCGAGCCCCGGGCGAGCTGGGCGGCGGCGAGGCCCGGTGCGAGGGCGCCCCGGCGGAGCTGGTGGCCGCCGATGCCGACGGTCGCGGTGGTGAGCAGGCGGCCCAGGAGCAGCGCGAAGGCGAGCAGCAGCAGGCCGGGGGCGAGCGGGGTGATGCCCCGGTCCGGCACCCCGACCGCGAGCTGGTAGATCATCACGGCGGCACCGGCGGCGACGATGCCGTCGAGGGGTTGCAGGGCACGTCCGCTGCGGGCCGAGCGGGTGGCGCGCAGGGCGTTGAGGATCGGCGTACGCAGGGCATGCGCCTCCACCACCCCCACGGCGATGGCGGGCAGGAGGACGGCGGCACCGGCGACGGCGAGGTCGACCGGGGTGACCGGTGCCCGTACCAGCGCCCTCCCGGCGAGCGCACCGGCCGCGGCGGCGAGCATGGTCGCCAGGACCGGCCCGGCGGCGGCGAACCACCAGCGGGAGAAGGGCGGCGCGCCCCGCAGCAGCGCCAGGGTGGTGCGCGGCAGCCGCTGTGCCGATGCCGACCGGGCCGCCACCAGCAGCACGAAGGCGCCGATCAGGAGCAGTTCCCCGGCGGTGGCGGTGAGCCCGGCGACGAGGGCATGCTGGTTCTCGGTGACCCGGTGGAGCAGGTCGGGCAGGCGGGTGATGGTGGTGAAGCCGTCGGGCGGGGTGGAGCGCAGTTCCTCGGCCCGGGTCGCGACGGCGGTGAGGTCGGCCGGGAGTGCCGCCGGGTCGAGGGCGAGCAGGTCGGCGGTGACCGTGGTCGAGGTGGTCGGCTCCTGGTCGTCGGCGGACTCCGCGGCGCCGAAGTCCGTACCCGACGTGGCGAGGACGGCGAAGGTCGCCGCATCCGTCAGCGCCGGTGGATCGAGCCGCCGGGGATCGTCGGCGAGGTCGGGCCGGCTCGCCCAGTAGGCCTCCGCACCGGGCCGGGCCGTGTAGGTCGCCGTGATCCGCAGCGCGTGCTCCCGAGGTCCGACCCCCGTCGACACGCTCGCGTGCACCGTGTCGCCGATCCGCAGCCCGAGGGCACCGGCGGTGGCCGCACCGAGCGCGACCTGCCCCGGCCCGGCCGGGCACGCTCCACTGAGGACGACACGGGCGCAGGCGCCCTCGCGGCTGATCAATGCGGTGACCAGGCCTCTGTCCGTCTCGGCCGCCGTCGGTGCTCCCAGGTGGACGGAGAGCTCGCGGGTGAGCACGAGGGTGAGCCCGGTGCCCTCGGCCGCCGTCTCGATCCGGCGCTGCAGCCGCTCGACGCGCCCGCCGTCACCGGTCGGCGTGACCGGCACGGAACCCCGGACGCTGACCACCCGCTCCAGCGGCAGGGCACCGCTGAGCTGGGCGGACCGCAGATCGGCGGTGGCGAGCCGGGTGTACGCCGGAGCCGCCGCCGCGACCACCGCGAGCAGCGCACCGAGCAGGCCGAGCACCGCGAGCTGCCCCGGGTGCGCGCGCACGGTGCGCAGCAGGATCCGCCACATGCCCATCACCCTTCGCCGGACGGCGCCGAGGAACGCTGGGGAGCGCTCCCAGATCGCTATGACGCGGGGAGCATAGATCACGCACCTCGGAGCCCGCTCACCCCGCTCCGGTCACGTTTTGCAGCAAAGCGTGGCCTTCTCGCTTCGCGAGGCCACGCTTTGCTGCAAAACGTGACCGGAGGCCGCGTACGACGGGCCGGCGCGGCGGGACGCCGACGGGCACGTCGACGGGCCGTGGGACCAACTCTTGAAGAGTTGCGGCGATCGTGGCTGGCGGTCGGTCGCGCTCGGCGGATCAGGCCGGCCCGGCGGCCAGGTCTGGTGCGACGGAGGCGGAACCGGTCGCCGGTGTCGGTGGGCGGTGCGAGGATGGGTCGGTGCTCTTCGCAGAGGTGGCGGCGACATCCGCAGCGGTCGCGGCGACATCCGGCCGCAAGGCCAAGATCGAGCTGATCGCCGCCGCCCTGCGCGGCCTGGCGCCCGACGAGATCGAGCCCGGCGCGGCCTACCTCGCCGGGGAGCTGCGGCAGCGCTCCACCGGTGTCGGCTGGGCGAGCCTGCAACAGCCGCCGCCACCGGCCGCTGTCCCGACCCTCTCCGTCGCCGAGGTCCACGCCGCGATCGACCGGATCGCCGCCATCGCGGGCACCGGATCCCAGGCCCGGCGCCGTGACGAGCTGCACCGGCTCCTCGCCGCCGCGACCGCGCCCGAGCAGGCGCTGCTGCGCGGGCTCTTCACGGGCGAGGTCCGCCAGGGCGCGCTCGCCGGGATCCTCGCCGACGCCGTCGCCGAGGCGGCCGCCGTGGACGCCGCGCTGGTCCGGCGCTCGCTGCTGCTCTCCGGCGACCTCTCCGTCGTGGCGGCGGCGGCGCTCACCGGCGGCGCGGCGATCCTGGGCACCTTCGCACTCCAGGTCGGCCGGCCGCTGGCACCGATGCTCGCCCAGCCCGCCGCCGACGTGACCGAGGCGCTCGGCATCACCGGCGTCCCGGCCGTCGTCGACGCCAAGCTCGACGGCATCCGCATCCAGGTGCACCGCGCCGGTGACGAGATCGCCGTCTTCAGCCGCAGCCTCGACGACATCACCGCCCGGCTGCCCGAGGTGGTGGCGGCGGTCCGCACGCTGCCCGGCAGCACGTTCGTGCTCGATGGCGAGGCGCTCGGCCTCGACACCGCGGGTCGGCCGCTGCCCTTCCAGGAGACGGCCCGCCAGGCGGCGAGCCACGGTCGTGGCGGCCTGTTCCCCTACTTCTTCGACCTGCTGCACCTCGACGGCACCGACCTGCTCGACAGCCCCGGGCATGAGCGCTGGGCGGCGCTCGCCGAGCACCTTCCGGCGGAGATGCTGGTCGGGCGGCAGTCCGTCTCGACACCCGAGCAGGCGCAGGCGGCTTTCGACGCGGCGCTGCGGTCCGGGCAGGAGGGCGTGGTCATCAAGGCCGCCGACGCGCCCTACGACGTGGGGCGGCGCGGCGGTGCCTGGGTCAAGGTCAAGCCGCGGCACACGCTCGACCTCGTCGTGCTCGCCGTCGAGTGGGGCCACGGCCGCCGCCAGGGGCTGCTGTCCAACCTGCACCTCGGTGCCCGCGACCCGAGGACGGGCGGGTTCGTCATGCTCGGCAAGACCTTCAAGGGCCTCACCGATGAGACGCTGCGCTGGCAGACCGCGCGCTTCCTCGAGCTCGCGACCGACCGGGACGAGTGGGTGGTGACGGTGCGGCCTGAGCAGGTGGTCGAGATCGCGTTCGACGGGGTGCAGACGAGCCCGCGCTACCCGGGCGGGGTGGCGCTGCGCTTCGCCCGGGTGCTGCGCTACCGCGACGACAAGCGGGCCGACGAGGCGGACACGATCGACGAGGTGCTGCGCATTCGCGGCCGAGCGGCTGATTGATCAAGGTCGGGCGGTGGTCGATGGTGACCCGATGACGCCTGACCCCGACGCCGGCCCCGACCGGTTCCGGCAGCTCCCCGGCCGGATCCTGCCGACCTCGGTCGTCCGGCCCGCGACCGACCGGGCGCCCGCGCCGCAGGTCGAGGAGGTCGTGCCGTTGTCACCGCTCGGCACCCTCACCGCCTATCAGCAGATCGCCGAGGGACTCGCCAAGCCGGAGCGAAGCCGGGCCCAGCGGATCGTCGGCCGGTCGCTCATGGCGTTGGTACTCGCCACCATCGTGGGGGGCTTGATCATCGGTGCGATCGACACGGCGTCCAGGCTGACGGCGCCCTGACCTCCGGAGCCGCTGCCTCAGACGATGACGTGGCCGTCCTCCAGATAGGCGACCGTGCCGGTGGTCCGGGCGGCGATCGCGGCGTGGACCCGGCGGGCGAGCAGCGGCGACAGGAGCCGGCCCACCTCCTCCGCCGTGGCGAAGACATAGCCGCGCAGCTCGACCAGGGGCACCACCATGGTCGCCACCTGGTCCGGGGTGAGCAGGCCGCCGTCGTAGACGAACATCAGCCCCTCGGTACGCCGGTCCGCCGGCGGCACCCAGTCGATCACCAGCAGCCGTCCCGGCGACGTGACGAGGGCGAGTTCCTCGTAGACCTCGCGGACAGCGGCCTGGTAGGGCGACTCCCCCGCCTCGACGGAGCCGCCGGGGATCTCGAAGCTGACCTTGTATGTGGGCTCGACCAGCAACACCCGCTCATCGTCGTCGAAGAAGAGCACTCCGGCGGCGACGCGCTTGCGTGCCAGCGAGGCCGTGTAGTCGGAGTAGACAGTGGTGTTGGTTGCGCTCACTGACGCACCGTAGACGATCCCCTCGGCAAAGTCCGGCCATGTGCGGTTGGCGCGCTCCGGGGAGGGGTATGAGCCCCTCAAGCCGACAACAGAAAGGTGCGAAACATGTCTGGCAAACTGTGGTTCCTGGGCGGTCTCGCCGCCGGTTATGTGCTCGGTACACGAGCGGGCCGGGAGAAGTTCGACCAGCTCGCGCAGACTGTGCGCAAGGTCAAGGACGACCCGGTGGTGCAGGATGCGATCGGGATCGTGCAGGCTGAGGCATCCAAGCTCTACGCCGACGGCCGCAACACGCTCAACGAGAAGCTGAGCCACTCGAAGCTCGGCGAGAAGCTCGCCGAGCGACGGGCCGAGTTGGACACTCCCGCGAACGGCATGCCTGCGGTGAACGCAAAGCCGTAGTGCACGTCCCCGCGTCATGAACCGGGCGGGCCACCACGGTGGCCCGCCCGGTCTGGCGTTACCGTCGGCGGATGAGCAGCAACACGGGGCCGCTGCGCGGCCTGCGGGTGGTGGAGATCGCCGGGATCGGACCGGGTCCGTTCTGCGGCATGTTCCTCGCCGACCTCGGCGCCGACGTGGTGCGGGTGGACCGGCCCGGTGGCGGCATCACCGCGGTGGACTACCGGCTCGACCTGCTCAATCGGGGCAAGCGCTCGATCACCGCCGACCTGAAGGATCCGGCCGGGGTGGAGCTGGTGCTGCGGCTGGCCGGGCGCGCCGACGTGGCGTTCGAGGGGTTCCGGCCGGGTGTCGCCGAGCGCCTCGGCGTCGGTCCCGACGAGTGCCTCGCCCGCAACCCGCGCCTGGTCTACGGCCGGATGACCGGCTGGGGGCAGTCCGGTCCCCGGGCCCGCACCGCGGGGCACGACCTCACCTATCTCGCCACGACGGGTGTGCTGCACGCGATCGGCCGGGCGGGCGGGCCGCCGCAGATCCCGCTCAACCTTGTCGGCGACTTCGCGGGCGGCGCGATGTACCTGGTCGCGGGGCTGCTCGCCGCGCTGTGGGAGTCGCGCACGAGCGGGCAGGGGCAGGTCGTCGACGCGGCGATCGTCGACGGCACCGCGCACCTCACCACGATGATCTGGGGTCTCTCGGCGGGTGGCGCCTGGACCGACGAGCGCGGCGTCAACCTGCTCGACGGCGGCGCGCCCTTCTACGACGTCTACCCCACCGCCGACGGGGAGCATGTCGCGGTCGCCGCGCTGGAGCCGGCCTTCTTCACCCGCCTGCTCACCGGCCTCGGCCTGCCCGAGGAGGACCACGACCAGTATGACCGCGAGCGGTGGCCGCAGCTGCGGGCCCGCCTCGGTGCGGCTTTCCTGACGGGTACGCGAGCACACTGGACGGAGACGTTCGCCGGCTCCGACGGCTGTGTGGCGCCGGTGCTGCCGATGAGCGCCGCGCCGGACGAGGAGCACCTCGCCGCGCGGGCCACCTACGCCGACCGCGACGGCGTCCGCCAGCCCGCACCGGCACCGCGCTTCTCCCGGACACCGGGGTCGCTGAGCCGCCCGCCGGCCGTGCCGGGCGAGCACACTGAGGAGATCATCACCGATTGGGGCCTTTGATCATCGGCCGATCGGCGTCCGGTAACGACCACGTCTCGAATCGACGAGAGTCAGTGTCGAGCGTAGCTTGTGGGCATGGCAAAGACCCGCACTGTCACGGGCGCAGGCATCGTCGCGACGACGGCGCTCGTCCTCATCTTCGGCAACCAGGCGTTTGTCGAATGGGTTGGCAACCACACCTCGGGCAACAGCGCCTGGGGCTGGTTCCTCCGGGTTCTCGCATGGCCACGCTGGGCCCTCGGCCCCGTCGACGACTCCAGCGGCGCGATGCGCCGGCTCATCGCCGACGATCTGCGCGCCCTGCTGCTCATCCTGATCGTCGCGGTGATCCTCGGCGTCGTCACCAAGTCGGTCGTCGGCGGCGCCGGCGGCTTCTTCCTCGGCTGGGCCGCCCTGGTCTTCGCCTCGGCCCTCGCCGCCTTCATCACCGCCTTCATCGTCGCCGATCCGTCCCTGGTCGGCGCCTTCCAGGTCGCCGGGGCGGGATCCGCCTACGGACTCTTCGCGGGCTGGATCGTCGGCATCGCGACGGCGACCGCGAAACGGGGCGACTGACCCGCTTGCCACCCGAGATTACCAGTCGGTAACTTAGTGGCATGAGTATCGACGCGAAAGCCGTCGCCGACGGGCTGCTCCAGGCGGTTCCCTTCGCCCGCACCATCGGTGCCACCTTCGTCGAGGTGAGCGCCGACGGTGCGGGCATCCGGGTCGTCGCGGAGCTGCCCGACGACCCGAGGGTGCACAACCACGTCGGCGGACCGCACGCGGGCGCGATGTTCAGCCTCGGCGAGACCGCGTCCGGTGCGATCGTGCTCGCCGCCTTCGCCGACCACCTCACCGACAACCTGCCGCTGGCGGTGCGGGCGGACATCGCGTACAAGAAGCTGGCGATGGGCCCCGTCCGCGCGACGGCGACGCTGGGCCGGCCGGTCGCGGACGTCGCCGCCGACCTCGCCGCGGGCACCCGGCCCGAGTTTCCCGTCCACATCGCCATCACCACCGCCGACGGCACCGTCACCGCCGAGATGACCGTCGTCTGGACCCTGCGCCGACGCCGCTAGCCCGCGACGGTCGGCCGGTCCGGCAGCGCTCACGTACTCAGATGCGTCAGTATGTTCGAGTGCCCGAATCCCCGCGCGGCTCCATGCCCACCCCCGCCCAGTGCCGGGCGGCAGCCCGCGCGGTCCGCGGTGCGGAACTCTCCCGCCAGGCCATCGGTACGATCCGCCCGCGCGGCCTGACCGGCGTCTTCCGATCACGGTTGCCGCTGGCGATGGCGATCCGCCTCGCCGCGCGCGAGAACCGCCTGGTGTGGCACTCGCCCGAGGAGTTCGCCGTCCTCGAACGGCCCTGGCTCTCGAAGGACGCGCCGCCGCCCCGCGCCACCCGGGCGATGCGGCTGCTCGACGGCGGGTGGGAGCTGGTGCCCGCCTGGTCGATCGCGCTCGGCCTGCTCCTGCTCTTCGTGCCGGTCGTCATCGGGACGAGGCTGGCGGCGGCACCGGAGCTCGGACTCGTGCTCATCCTGTCGCTCGCCCTGCTGATCATGCTCTACCTGCTGGGGCTGATGCTCCTGATGGGAGTTCGGGCGGCCGTCTGGATGTGGCGAAACGTCGACGGGTTCACGCCCCGGGCGATCGAGCTCGCCCGGGACCCCTACCTCAACCACAACTGGTCCCTGTCGCTCTGCCACGTCACCGAGCCAGGCCACGTCGACGCCGTGCTGCGCGGCGCGCTGCGCCAGGTCCGTACGCTGACCGGCGCGGGACAGGTGATCCTGTGCCCGATGTCGGCCTGCACCAGCACCCGGGCGCAGGCGGAGCTGGCCGCCGACCGCCGCACCAGCCGGCTCCAGGGCATGGATCCCGAGCTGTTCATCCTCGACGAGCACGGTCCGGCCGGGGCGAAACCGGTCCGGGGCGACCTGCATCCCCCCACCGGGTGGGTCTCCGCCATCGTGGGCATGACGCTGGTGTTCGCCGCCGTCACGGCCGATGTCGTCGCCGACGAGGAGAGCGCCGCCTGCGGCACGTCCTGCGCCGGGCATCCGGCGACCTACGGCGCGGCCCTGATGTTCCTCCTGCGGCGGATGTCGGTCGTCGGCCAGGCGGACGGCGTCGTGGCGTCCTCGCGCGCCGCTCAGATCGCCGGCGCCGTCTACATCATGGTCGGCGTCGCCCTCTACGGTTTCGTCTTCGTGGCGGTCCGGCGGTTCCTGCGGCTTCGCCGGGAGGCGATCGAGGCGCTGCTCACGGAGATCGAGGCGCAGACGCGGCGTGACCGGATCCTCATCCTGACCGCGGCGACGGTGGAGTTCGACGCCGTCGTGCAGGCGGTCCGCGCCGCGCTCGACGACGAGGTCGCGCCCGTCGTGCAGCCGGTCGGCGCGCACTCGGCGTATTATCTCGGCACGATCGGGCGGACCGAGATCATGCTGGCGCTGAGCGAGCAGGGCACGAGCGGCACCGCCGCGATGCGGGACGCCTCGGCCAACCTCATCGGCCACTTCAAGCCCGTATCGGTGTTCCTCACCGGGATCTGCTACGGCCTGCGGGAGCAACGAGGGCAGCGGCTCGGCGATGTCATCGTGGGTACGCGGCTGCGGGACATGGGCTACCGCAAGAAGACCGACACCGGGGACATCCTCCGGGGCGACCGGGTGACGCTGTCAGACCTCCTGATCAACCGCTGCCGGAGCGCCGCCGTCGGCTGGACCCGGTGCGGAGTCCACTTCGGACTGATGCTCTCCGAGAACGTGCTGCTCAACTCCGTCGCGGCCCGCGACGAGCTGATCCGGCTGGAGCCCGACGCGGAGGGCGGCGAGATGGAGGGCGCGGGCGTGTATTTCGCGGTACGCCACCATCCCGTGGAGTGGATCCTGATCAAGGGCATCTCGGACTGGGGAGCGGGCAAGACCGACGACGTCCAGGCGCTGGCGGCGCGCAACGCGGCGGACTTCGTCGTCCGCGTGATCCGCGGCTGACCTGCGACACGGCCCGACGGGAGGTCTCGCTCCGCGAGACGGTGTTGGAGCGCTCTCCCGGCGGACGTAGTCTGCGCAGCATGCCCGCCTCCCTCTCGTCCCACCGCCTGCGCAGCGGGCTCGTCGCCATCGGGGTCGTCCTGCTGACCGCCGCCGGCTCCTGTGACGCGCCGCCGTCGCCGCCCACGGCGACGCAGGCCGCACCGGCCGACGCGCCCTACCGCGAAAAGGCCCGCCCGGTCGCCGAGCGGGTCGCCGACCTGATGGGACGGATGACCCTCGACGACAAGCTGGGCCAGATGACGCAGGCCGAGCGCAAGTCCGCGACGACCGACGACATCACGCAGTACCGGTTGGGCTCGATCCTGTCCGGCGGCGGCTCCACGCCCCGGCCCAACAACGCCGAGGGCTGGACGGAGATGGTCGACGCGTTCCAGCGGGCCGCGCTCGCCACCCCGCTCGGCATACCGATGCTCTACGGCGTGGACGCCGTGCACGGGCACAACAACGTCTCCGGTGCGACCGTCTTCCCGCACAACATCGGGCTCGGCGCCACCCGCGATCCGGCCCTGGTGCAGCAGATCGGCCGGGCCACCGCCGAGGAGGTCGCCGGGACCGGCGCGCACTGGACCTTCGCACCCTGCCTCTGCGTCGCCCGCGACGACCGCTGGGGGCGTACCTACGAGTCCTTCGGCGAGCGGCCCGAGATCGCCAGCGCCATGACGACCGTCATCACCGGCCTGCAGGGCGAGCAGCTGGGCGGACCGGCCTCGATCCTCGCCACCGCCAAGCACTTCCTCGGCGACGGCGGCACCAGCGGCGGCAAGGACCAGGGCGACACGAAGATCAGCGACGCCGAGCTGCGGGCGGTCCACCTCCCGCCCTACCAGGCCGCGATCAAGCGGGGCGTCGGCTCGGTGATGGTCTCCTACTCCAGCTTCAACGGCGACAAGGTGCACGGCAGCAAATACCTCATCACCGACCTGCTCAAGGGCGAGCTCGGCTTCACCGGCTTCGTCGTCTCCGACTGGAACGGCATCGACCAGATCGACGGCGCCGACCGGCTCTCCGCCGAGGACGTCCGGGCGGCGGTCAACGCGGGCGTCGACATGGCGATGGTCCCGGACCACTGGGCCGACTTCATCGAGCTGCTCCGCGAGGAGGTCCGCGCGGGCCGGGTCACCCAGGAGCGCATCGACGACGCCAACCGGCGCATCCTCACCAAGAAGTTCGAGCTGGGCCTCTTCGAGAAGCCGCTGACCGACCGGTCCCTCGCCGCGACCGTCGGCAGCGACGCGCACCGGGCTCTCGCCCGGACGGCGGTCGCCAAATCTCAGGTGCTGCTCAAGAACAGCGCGCTGGCACGAGGAGTGAGCGAGCGAAGCGAGGGAGCCCCGCAGGGCGCGCCAGGAAACTCAGGGCGGGTGCTGCCGCTCGCCAAGGCCGGCAACAAGATCTTCGTCGCGGGCAAGAGCGCCGACAACATCGGCAACCAGTCCGGCGGCTGGACCATCACCTGGCAGGGCGAGTCCGGCGAGACGACCCGGGGCACCACGATCCTGCAGGGCATCCGGGAAGCGGTCGCGCCGTCGAGCAGCGTCACCTACGACGCGAGCGGCAACGGGATCGGCAAGGGATTCAAGGTCGCGGTCGCGGTGATCGGGGAGAAGCCCTACGCCGAGTTCGAGGGCGACCGTCCCGACGGGGTGGTGCTGGACCCGGACGACCTGGCGATGCTGTCCCGGCTGCGGGCCTCCGGCGTACCCATCGTGGTGGTGTTGGTGTCGGGGCGGCCGATGGATGTCGGCGCGCAGCTCAGCGGGTGGGACGCGCTGCTCGCGTCGTGGTTGCCAGGCACCGAGGGCGCGGGCGTCGCGGACGTGCTCTTCGGCATGGTGAAGCCGGGCGGCAAGCTGCCGGTGACCTGGCCGCGCGACGGCAGGCAGCCCGCCAACGGCGGCGACGCCCTCTTCCCCTTCGGATTCGGGCTCACCTACTAGCGAAGATCGCGCTGTTCCCCGGAGACACCGGGGAACAGCGCGACCTCAGCGGCACCTTAGCCGCGGGGCTGGTTGCCCTTCTTGCCCTTGTTGGCAGCGGAGACCGGCGGCGCCTTGCTCTTCAGTGCCGTCTGCTGCGAACGTTCTCGGGACTGCCAGGCCGCGTCGTCGGCGGGCGAGCCGTCGTCGTTGACCATGCGCCCCGACGCCGTCTCGGCCGGCATCTCGTCGATGTAGGACTGCGCCTGGTCGCGCTGCTCCCGGCCACCCTTGCCACTGTTCTTACCCATGTCTCCTCCTTCAGGTCGACAGCAATCACCGTAAAGGGTCGCCGACCCGCAAATCCGGAGAACCCGAAAGCTACTCACGGGTCTGCTGCGCGTGGTGCCCACCGGGGCGCCTACGCTTCGCTGGTGAAGGTGATCCTCTTCGGTGCGACCGGCATGGTCGGCCAGGGCGTGCAGCGCGAGTGCCTGCTCGACCCCCGGGTGACGAGCGTGCTGAGCCTGGTCCGGGCGCCCTCGGGCACCGAGCACCCCAAGCTGCGCGAGCTGGTGCACCGCGACTTCACCGACTTCTCCGGCGTCGCCGCCGAGTTCACCGGCGCGGACGCGTGCTTCTTCTGCCTCGGCATCTCCTCGGTCGGCGTGAAGGAGCCCGACTACCGCCGCATCACCTACGACTTCACGCTGGCGGCGGCGTCGACCTTCGCCGATGCCTGCCCGGGGAAGACCTTCGTCTACGTCTCGGGCGCGGGCACCGACAGCACGGAGCAGGGCCGGACGATGTGGGCCCGGGTCAAGGGCGCCACGGAGAACGCGGTGCTGGCGCTGCCCCTGGAGGCGTACGCGATGCGTCCCGGCGCCGTGCAGCCGCTGCACGGCATCACCTCAAAGACGAGGCTCTACCGGGTGCTCTACGCGGTGATGGCACCGCTGACCCCGCTGCTGCGGCGGCTCGCGCCCAGCCTGATCACGACGACCGAGGAGATCGGCGTCGCCATGCTGAAGATCGCGACCTCGGGCGCGCCGAAGCGCATCCTGGAGCCCCGGGACATCACGGCACTCGCCCGCTCCTGAGCTCGATCGCCGGCTGTCGTCGTCGGCTTCCCGGCACACGCGAACTCGCCGGCTCCCCTGATCGTCACAACTCTTGAAGAGTTGCGACGATCAGGACCGCCGAGCTGGTCACGCCCGCGGCGGTCGGGCGCGGCGGGCTCCGCAGGGCCCGGCGGCCGCGGGGAGGGCCTCAGAAGTAGTCGAGCAGGGCCGGGACCGGGCCGGCGAACGCCGTCCGCAGGAAGTCGTCGTCGCGGGGCTCGCCGCCGGTGAGCATGCCCGCCCGGCGCAGCGTCGCCGGATCGGCCGCACCCGCGTAGAGCTGGGCCAGGCCGCGCTCGGTGATCCGCACCGCACCGCTGCCACCGGGCTCCAGCACGCCGTCGCCGCCGTCGAGCACGAGCCGGTGCGGACCCGCGTTCCACGGGCAGACAGCGTCGATCAGATCCAGGTCGACACCGCCGGAGAGCAGCGGCGACCAGCCGCGCGCCGCCACCGCCGCGGGCGCGTTTACCAGGCGCAGCATCCACGGCTGGCGCTTGTGCACGGTCGCGCCGATCGACGAGAACTGCAGCAGCGCCGGGTCGCCCGGCGGCAGCCGCAGCACCACGTTCGGCGCGACGCTGGCCCAGCCGCCGAGCATCGAGACCAGGGCGGCGGTCGCGTCCGGCGTCAGGCCCATCAGGTCGTAGACGGTCACCGAGCCGGTCTCGTCATAGCCCGACCCCCGGTCCCAGCTCGCGTAGCCCTCGATCGCGCCCTCCGGGCCGATCGCGAGGGTGATGCCGTGGTAGTCGGCGATCAGCTCCGCCGGGGTGTCGTTGAAGCGCGGTCCGGACCGCTCCATCATGCCGCTGCCCGCGCTCGCGATCGTGCGGTAGATGTCGTGGACGAAGGGGATGTCGGCCTCGGTCGCCTGCCGCAGCGTCACCGACTTCGGTGTGCGGACGGCGGCGAGCGCCGACGCCTGCACCGAGAGGTGGACCAGCGCGCCGACCTCCTCGCAGCCGAGCGCGCGGTAGGGGAACGGCGTCGTCGGGAAGAGGCTGACGATGGCGGCGCCCCGGTCGCGTACCTCGGCGAACAGCCTGGTCAGCACGATCCGGCCCAGACCGCGGTTGCGGGACTCCGCGGCGACCGCGACACCGGCGAGCCCGCAGGAGGGCACGACCCGGCCACCGAACCACTGGCCCTGCTCCAGGTCGACGGCCTTGGCGAGCAGCCGCCCGTCGGCGTCGAAGACACCCCACGAGATCCACCCGATCTTCACCGGGGACCAGTCCTCGCCCATCGGCCGGTCCCGGTAGCCGAAGGCGGTGCTGCCCAGCTCCCAGGCTGCTACGCGATCTTCGACGGTCAGCATTCTCACCTGATACGACACGGCCACATCCTGCCACTCCCCCACCGGAGCCCGCACGGCGATTATGTTCGCGGCACAGCGCGGTCTGCTCGCTCCGCGCGGCGAACCTGCGCGCTCAGCTCGCCGCGAGGCTGCCGTCGGAGGAGAAGACCAGTCCGACCGTGGCCTTGCCGGTGGTCAGCTCGGTCTTGGTCTGCGGGCCGCCCGAGTCGGCCTGGTGGAAGGCGCCGAAGCTGATCCCATAGGTGTCCTTGAGCCCGGGCTGGCAGAAGGGCCGCTGCGGGCACTCCGGCGGTCCGGCGAGGATCGACGCCTGGCCGGAGCACTTCGCGGCGAAGTCCGAGAGCGTCTTCACGCCGTTCTTCTCCGCGAACGCCGTGGTCACCGCGAACGAGTTCTGGTCGGCGGCGGGCGACGGCGTACCGAAGCTCAGGCCGACCTTGCCGCCCAGCTCCTTGGCGGCGGCCATCGTGGCGTCGATGTCGCCGCTCGCCTTGGGCGCCGCGTCCTTGCCGTTCGCCTTCTGGTTGAGGAACTCGGTGAACGTGGCGGCGTACTCGGGGAAGACCATGATCTCGCCCCGCTCCAGCGCCGGTTCGTAGAGCTCCCGGTTGCCCGCCGTCTGCACGCTCGCCTGGAACCCGGCCGCGGTCAGCGCGATCTTGTAGAGCTCGGCGAGCGTCTGGCTCTCCGAGAAGTTCGCCGCGCCGATCTTCACCGCGCCGCTGCCGCCGGACAGCCCCGAGGTGAGCCCGGCCGAGGCCGCGAACTCCTGCGCCGCCACCTGCGGCGTCTTGCGGTCCACGTCGACTGCCTTGTTGAGCGCGATCAGCTTGTTGGTGTCCAGCGCCGCCGCGACCTTGTCGGTCGCCGCCACCAGCGCCGGGGTGGAGGCCTTGGTGTTGATCACGGCCACGATGTTGTCGGAGTTCTGCAGCTTCTTGTCGTCGGTCAGCACCACGAGCTGCGACCCGGCGACCGGCGCGCAGCCCGCGCCGCTCACCGAGACCGGCGCGGTCGTGCCGGACGACCCCGACTCACCACACCCGGCGACGCCCGCCGCCAGGACCACAACCCCGAAAACCACCATCCCGGTACGAGTCCACATGCCCCCAATCTGCCATAAATCCCCCAGCACCGGGCGAGGTTCCCCGGAACCCCTCAAGATCGGCGCAACTCTTCAAGAGTTGGTCCCATCCCGCGCGGCCCGCCTCGCCTCCCGTCACGTTTTGCAGCAAAACGTGGCCTCGCCGCGCGGAATGGGCACGCTTTGCTGCAAAACGTGGCGGGGGTGCGGTGACCGTGATCGGGTTCAGCGGCGTAGGGCGCGGGGCGTGAGGCGCTTCTCGGCGATCGCGAGCAGACCCTCGGCGATCAGGCACAGCAGGGTCACGATGACGCCGCCGGCGAGTACCTGGCCGCCGCCCGAGACCAGGCCCAGTCCGAAGCCCCGACTGATGATCATCCCGAGCCCGCCGCCGTTGACGAACGCCGCCAGCGTCGCCGTCGCCAGCACCTGCACCGCCGCCGTCCGGAATCCGCTGGCGAGGTAGGGCACCGCGAGCGGCAGCTCGACCGAGGTGAGCACCTGCCGACCGGACAGGCCCATCCCCCGGGCGGCGTCCCGGACATCCGGGTCGACCTCGCGCAGCCCGAGATAGGCGTTGGCGAGCAGCGGCGGGATGGCGAAGACGGCGAGCGCCAGAACGATCGCCCGTGCCCCGAACCCGATGATCGTCAGCGGGAAGATCGTGAGCAGGGCCACGGTCGGAACGGCCCGGGTGAGGTTGGCGAGCGTGACGACGGTGCCGCCGCCCCGGCCGGTGTGGCCGAGCCAGATCCCGATCGGCCAGGCGACCGCGCAGGCGATGGCGACCGCCGCCGCCGAGATCCAAAGGTGCTCGATCGTCCGCGCGATGACGCCGTCGGGAGCGGTCCAGTTGAGCGGGTCGTTGAGCCAGGTGACGGCGTCGTCGATGACGCTCATGAGGATCCCTTCCGGCGCTGCCAGGGCATGGTGGCCCGGGCCGCGAGCAGCAGCAGCCCGTCGAAGACGAGGGCGAGCCCGACACAGGCGAGCGTCGCGGTCATGATCTGCGGGCGGTAGAAGTTGTTGTTGAAGCCGCTGATGATCAACGTGCCGAACCCGCCGTGGCCCGCGACGTAGCCGACGGTGACGAGGGCCACGGTGGTCACCGTCGCGATCCGCAGGCCCGTGACGATGCTCGGCATCGCCAGCGGCAGCTCGATGCGCCACAGGAGCCGCAGCTTCCCGTACCCCATGCCTCTTGCTGCTTCTCTGACCTCCGGCGGGACCTGGCGCAGGCCGGTGAGCCCGCCCCGCAGGATCGTCAGGAGCGCGTAGAGCACCAGGCCGATCAACACGGTGACCGGCTTCAGGCCGGTGAACGGCGCGAGCATCGCGAACAGCGCCAGCGAGGGAACTGTGTAGAGCGCGCCGCAGAGTGCGAGGATCGTTCCGGAGAGCCACTCCAACCGGTACGCCACCAGTGCCAGCGGGATGGCGATGAGCGACGCGACCAGCACCGCCACGACCGTGAGCAGGACGTGTTCACGCAGCGCGGCGAGCAGGGTATCGGAGTTCTGGCGAACGTAGCTCCAGGAGAACCAGGGGTTGCGCGGGTCGCTCCCGACAGCTGCGACAAATAGGACCTTGGAGGGCATAAGGTGAACGCTACCGCCGCGGCGACGATCCGGCTGGATTCCGTCCGCAAGCAATACGACGACGCCACCGTGGCCGTGGCCGACCTCAGCCTGGAGATCCCGGCCGGCGAGCTCGTCGTGCTCATCGGACCCTCGGGCTGCGGCAAGTCCACCGTGCTCCGCATGATCAACCGGCTGATCGAGCCGACCTCCGGCCGGATGTTCCTCGGCGACGAGGAGATCACCAGCGTCGACCCGGTGGAGCTGCGGCGCCGCATCGGCTACGTCATCCAGCACGTCGGGCTCTTCCCGCACCAGACCGTGCGCGACAACGTCGCCACCGTCCCGCGCCTGGTCGGCTGGTCCAAGCAGCGCTCCCGCGAGCGGGTCCTGGAGCTGCTGGAGACGGTCGGCCTCGACCCCGCCCGCTACGCCGACCGCTACCCGCACGAGCTCTCCGGCGGCCAGCGCCAGCGCGTCGGGGTGGCCCGGGCCCTCGCCGCCGACCCCGTCGTGCTGCTGATGGACGAGCCCTTCTCCGCCGTCGACCCCATCGTGCGCGGCCGACTGCAGGACGAGTTCCTGCGGTTGCAGCAGACCGTACGCAAGACGATCGTCTTCGTCACCCACGACGTGGAGGAGGCGGTCCGCCTCGGCGACAAGATCGTGGTCCTCTCCGAGGGCGGCAAGCTGGAGCAGTACGGCACCCCGGCGGAGATCCTCGCCCGGCCGGCCAACGAGTTCGTGGCGGCCTTCGTCGGCGCCGACCGGGGCATCAAGCGCCTCGCCGTCACCCCGATCCCGCCGGACGCCCTGCGGCCGCTCCCGGCCGACGCACCGGCGAAGCCGCCGGTCGTGGCGGCGGATGTCACGCTGCGCGAGGCGCTCGCCGCACTGCTGGAGGGGGAGACCGGCTGGGTGGCGGTCGAGCGCGACGGCACGGTGCTCGGAGTGCTCACCCCGGACGACATCTACGCCGTCCTCGCCGAGGCCCGCGCGGAAGGCTAGGACACGAAGATCGGCGCAACTCTTCAAGAGTTGCGCCGATCACCGCGTCGACACCGACTCTTGAAGAGTTGGTGCTGAGACGAACAGGGCTAGTCGAGGGCGATGTAGAGGCGCTGGCCGGACGGGACGAAGCCGACCCGCTCGTAGACGCGCCCCGCCACCGGGCTCTCCGCCTCCAGCCAGGCACCCTGCGCACCCCGCCGGAACGCCGTCGCGGCGAGCTCCGCCGTCAGCGCGGCGGCCAGGCCACGCCGCCGGAAGCGCTCCGCCGTCGCGATCCCGGCCACCTCCACGAGCCCGGCGCCGGGCGGTGAGGCGAGGCCCGCGGCGGCGTACTCCCCCGTGGTCGTCCTGATGGCGAGGACGACCCCGCCGTTGCGCTGGGTACGCGCGGCCCGCTCCACATCGGCCGGAGTGGCGGTGGCCTCGCCGCCGAAGGCCTCGTTCTGGACGCTGAGACCGCCGTGGTGCTCCTCGTCGGTCGACGGTTCGATGAGCTCGAACCCGTCCGGGACGGGGAGCGGGGCGAGCGTCGCGGGCGTGCAGGCGAGGTAGGTGTGCCGGGCCTCGATCGCGAACCCTGCCGCGAGCAGCAGCGATTCGAGCTCCGGGCAGCAGCCCGGCACGTATTCGAGGCGCGGGATCCGGTCGATCGCGCGGAACGCCGCGACCAGGGCCGCCACGTCGTCGGCGGTGACGGCGGCGCCGGGCCGGGGCGTGGCGTAGCTGACGTTGCGGCTGTCGGTGGTGGGGTCCCAGCCGATGACGAACGGGCCGGTTTCGACGACCTCGGGACGGCGGGACAGGATGGCGACGACAGACTGCTGGACGTTGTTGTCCATGATCAGATGTAACCTCTGGGTCAGGATGGTGCTGCGGGCATGACGATGCGCCGTAGGACCGCAGGTGCGCTCGCGCCGGTCAGGCGGTGAGCGCGCGGCGGCCGCTGTGGGTCGCCGAGACCATGGACTTCACTCCCAGACAATGCGTTGACTGCCGAGCACCATAACCAAGCCCCGGCGCCCCTCGCAACCCCGTTGCGCCCTGGGCGATACCGCTTGGTCGACCGGCGCTGCGGGTGCGAGGTTGAGGCATGACGGCATCCCCCTACTGGCCGGTCGTGACCCATCCCGTGCTGCGGCGGGTGCTGCCCGGCATCGCGGTCTCCTCGCTCGGCGACGGCATGAGCACGATCGCGGTGAGCTGGCTCGCGCTGCAGCTCGCACCGCCGGGCCGCGGCGGTGCCTATGTGGCGGTCGCGGCTGCCGCCTACACACTGCCGGGGGCGGTGGGCGCGCTGCTGCTGAGCCGGTTCCTGCGCGGGCGGCCGGGCGCGCAGCTCGCCGGGTGGGACGCGATGCTGCGGGCGGTCGCGCTCGCCGGGATCCCGATCGCGGCGGCGGCCGGGGTGCTGGGGATCGGGCTCTACGTCACGCTGCTCGCGGCCTCGTCGCTGCTGCACTCGTGGGGCGGGGCCGGGCGCTACACGCTGCTCGCCGAGGTGCTCCCCCGCGAGCAGCACCTCGCCGGCAACGCGGTGCTCAACCTGCTGTCGGAGTTCGCCACGATCGTCGGGCCGCCGCTCGCCGCGCTAATCATCGGGTGGGGCGGCCCGGCCTGGGTGATCGCGGTCGACGCCGCGACGTTCGCACTGCTCGCGGCGACCTACCGCTTCGCCGTGCCAGGACGACGAGCCCGACCCCCGGCCGGTACGCCGCACCGCGCCCCCGGCTTCCGCGCCATCGCCGCCGATCCGACGCTGCTGGGCCTGCTCGCGATGACCTTCGGGTACTTCGTCCTCTTCGGACCGGTGCTGGTGGCGCTCCCCGTGCTCGTCGGCTCCGTGGGCGAGCTGGCGGCGTACTTCACCGCCTTCGGCATCGGGGCGGTGGCGGGCGGGCTGGCCACCGGGTACCTGGGGCGCTGGCGGCTCTGGCCGACCACGATCGGGGTGGTGTTCGGCTTCGGGCTGGCGCTGCTGCCGCTCGGCCTCGGCGCTCCACTGTGGATCGCGCTGGGTTCGTTCGGGCTGGCCGGGCTGATCTGGGCGCCCTACCCGTCGGTGTCGACGGCGCTGTTCCAGCGGTCGGCGAGCGTGGAGCTGCTGCCGTCGGTGCTGGCGGCCCGGGGCGCGGTGATGATCCTGACGGTGCCGCTGGGCACGGCGGCCGGCGGCCCGCTCGTGGCCGCCCTCGGCGCGCAGGCGACGCTGCTGATCAGCGGTGTCGGCACCACGGCGCTCGGGGTCCTCGCCGCGGTGCTGGTCCTCACCCGGCGGCGCCGACCGAGGAGCGGCCCGGCGTGACCGGCTCGTCGTGGACCGCCAGGACGGCTCGGGCCACGGCCAGCAGCGCGTCGCGCAGCGACTCCGGTGCCAGCACCCGCACCTCGGCGCCGTACCGGAGCAGCTGCCGGGCGGCCTCGGCGTCATGCTCGACGGGGAATTCGACGGTGGTCCAGCCGTCGGGATCGGGGAGCACGCCCGCGGCCGCCTTGCGCAGCGCCGGGTCGGACTTGTCGGGGAGCTGCCCGACCAGCCGGGCCGACAGCCGCAGCACCGCCGTGGCGGTGATCCGGCGCTGGTCGAACTCGTCGAGGTGCTGCTGCCAGAAGGCCGCGAGGTCGAAGCGGTGCGGGCGCTCGAAGTGCTCCGCGGCCGGCGTGAGGCGCAGGATGTTGGAGATCCGGTAGGTACGCGTGCCCTCGCCGGTCCCGGCCACGACATACCAGGTGCCGCTCTTGAGGACCAGCCCGTAGGGCGAGAGCCGGCGCTCCACCTCCCGCGGTGCCTTCCAGCGCCGGTAGGTCACCGCGACGACCCGGTCGTTGAGCACGGCTTCGGCGATCGCGGCGAGATGGGGTGCGTCCTCGGCCTGGCGGTACCAGGCGGGGATGTCCAGGTGGAAGCGGTCGCGCAGCTCACCGGCGCGTACCCGCTGCTCCGGGGCGAGCGCCGCCAGCAGCTTGCGTTCCGCGGAGGCCGCCTCGGCGCCGAGCCCGAGCGCCATCGCCGGTCCCGGCAGACCGACCATGAACAGCGACTGGGCCTCGGCCTCGGTCAGGCCGGTGAGCCGGGTCCGGTAGCCGTCGACGAGCCGGTAGCCGCCCGCCCGCCCCTGCTCGGCGTAGATCGGGATGCCCGCGGCGGCAAGCGCCTCGACGTCGCGGTAGACGGTGCGCAGCGAGACCTCGAGCTCCGCCGCGATCTCCCGGGCGGTCAGGCGGTGCTGGGCCTGCAGCAGCATCAGGATCGAGACCAGGCGGCTGGAACGCATGCGAAAAGACTGCCATAGCCTGACAGGTATTCGGTCCAGACTCGTCCTCATGGCAAAGAACACTGACTTCGACTTCCTCGTCGGCTCCTGGGACGTGGAGCACCGGCGGCTCAAGGATCTGCTGGTCGGCAGCGACGAGTGGCTGGCCTCGGCCGGGAGCCGGGCGACCGCCCGGACCTACCTCGACGGCGCCGTCAGCGTCGACGAGATCACCTTTCCGGCGGCGGGCGTCTCGGGGATGTCGCTGAGGCTCTTCTCGGAGGCGACCGGCGAGTGGTCCATCTACTGGGTCAGCAGCCGCGACGGCATCGTCGGCCCGCCGGTGCGGGGCTCCTGGCACGACGGTTCCTGCCGGCTGATCGGCGATGACGTGCACTCCGACGGTACGCCGGTGCGGATGACCTACGAATGGTCGGCGATCACCGCGGCGAGTGCCCGGTGGCAGCAGGCCTACTCCGCGGACGGGGAGCGGACCTGGGAGACCAACTGGGTCATGGACTTCGACCGCACCAGCCGCCACCCCGTCGACGTGCCCGCCGACCACCTCCCGAAGGTCACCGGGGACTTCGACTTCCTGACCGGGACCTGGCGGGTCCGGCATCGCAAGCTGCGCTCGCGGCTCACCGGCTGCACCGAGTGGGACGAGTTCGAGAACACCTTCGAGGCCCGCACCCACTTCAACGGCGGCATCAGCATCGACGAGGGCGAGTTCTCGCACCCGTCCACCTACCGCGGCATGACCTTCCGCGTCTACGACGTGGCGGCCCGCGAGTGGGTGCTGCACTGGCTCGACAGCCGGACGCTGGAGATGGACCGGGCACCGGTACGCGGGCGGTTCGACGGCGGCGTCGGCGAGTTCGTCGCCGAGGACACCCACGACGGCCGCCCGGTCGTGTGCCGCTACCGGTGGACCGTGCTGAGCCCGGAGTCGGCGACGTGGGAGCAGGCCCTCTCCACGGACGACGGCCGGACGTGGGAGACGAACTGGACGATGCGGGAGACGCGGATCGCCTGATCGGCGGCGGGGCGCGGCACTGTGGCCGAATCGAGGCTACTCATGGGTCACATCCACCGCGTACCTTCTCAGGTATGAGGTTGCTCGGTTTGATCACTGCGCTCGCCGCCGCCACGAGCCTGGCGGCCTGCGCGGCCAACACGCCGGTCCCGGTCGCCGCGACCGCTGCCGATCCGCACGCCAGCCACCGCGTCTACAGCGCCGCACCGCCCGCGCCGCTGCGCCAGGGGGAGCGCTTCGTCGAGCTGTCGATGGAGCGCCCCTTCACCCCGCAGCCGCCCAACGGCGGCACCGACGAATACCGCTGCTTCCTCGTCGACCCCGAGCTCACCGACGCGGCCTTCATCACCGGCAGCCAGTTCCTGCCGCAGAACGCCGACATCGTCCACCACGCCATCTTCTTCCGCGTGCAGCCCGGCGATGTCGCGCAGGCCCGCGAGCTCGATGCCGAGGAGGACGGTGACGGCTGGACCTGCTTCGGCGGCACCGGCATCGGCTCCGGCGGCACCTTCGGCCAGCTCAACAGCGGTGCCTCCTGGATCGCCGCCTGGGCGCCCGGCGGCCACGAGACGCTGATGAGCGCCAAGGTCGGCTACCGCATGGAGGCCGGCAGCCAGCTCGTCATGCAGGTGCACTACAGCACCGTGGCCCTGGGCGGCGCCAAGCCCGCCCCCGACCGGTCCGGCATCCGCCTGCGCCTCGCCCCCGGCACCGCCGCGCTGGCTCCCCTGCAGACCACCCTGCTCCCCGGCGCCGTCGAGCTGCCGTGCACGTCGAGCGAGAGCGGCCCCCTCTGCGACCGCGAGAACGCCGTGCTCGACGTCTGGCACCGCTTCGGCACCCAGGCGGGCTCCACGGTCGCCGGTCTCAACCTCCTGTGCAACGGCGGCAAGACCCCCGTACCCGGCCCGGTCCAGGAGTGCGACCACCGGGTCCGCGAAGCCGGCCTCGTCTACGCCGCCGCGGGCCACATGCACCTGCTCGGCCGATCGATCAAGGTGGAGCTCAACCCCGGCACCCCGAAGGCCAAGGTGCTGCTCGACGTGCCGGTCTACGACTTCGACAACCAGGGCGCCCGGCCGCTGCTGACTCCGGTCAGGATCGCCAAGGGCGACAACCTGCGCGTGACCTGCACCCACGACGCCTCGCTCCGCTCCCAGCTGCCCTCCCTCAAGCGGCTCGAACCGCGCTACGTCGTCTGGGGCGAGGGCACGAGCGACGAGATGTGCCTGGGCATCCTCACCTGGACCAGACCCTAGAACCAACCCCCCATCCGGGTACGCGACGAGACCCCCGCGTCACCCGACCGGTTTGCCGCGCATCTCGATGGCGATCTGCGACGCGTCGAGGTTCGCCAGCGCGTTGGCGAGCACGTCGGCGTCGAAGGTGCCGTTGTCGCGCGCGTCGAGCAGCACCGACCGCTGCGCCGCGATGACCGCCAGCCGATGGCTCTTCGCCCTCGCGAACCCCTCCGGCCTCGCCTCGTCCGCGGGGTGCGGCGGCTCCGGAACGGTCTCGGCGCTCTCCCGCAGCAGCTCCATGATCCGGGCCCGCTCGGCGGTGGCCGACTCGTCGATCGCGGCCTGGTCGACCTTCGGCGTGATGAGCCGCAGCAGCGGGCCGATGGTGGCGCCCTGCACCAGCAGCGACATCGTCGCGACGGCGAACGCGATGAGCACCAGCACCGATCGCTGCGGGGTGTCGTCGGGGAGCGACTGCGCCGCCGCCACGGTCACGGCACCGCGCATGCCCGCCCACACGACCACGGTGCCCTCGCGCCAGCCGAGCGGCTTGGCGAGGAAGTAGTCGATGTCGGCGAGCGACTGGGTGACCCGGCGGGCGAAGCGGTCGAGATCGCGCTCGGACACCTTCCGCCGACGGGAGTTCATCTCCTCGAACGTCTCCTGCTTGCCCTCCGGCGTGCTCATCCGGTCCTGCATGTCCTGCATCCGGCCCTGCATCTTCGCGATGCGCCGGGCCCAGCGGGCGAGGACGACGAGCAGCGGCGCGACGTACGCAGCGCGTACCAGGATGGTCAGGAGCAGGGCACCGGCCGCGACCAGGACGGCCGCCCCGACCCCGGCGTGGTCGTTCTCCACGTTCGTCACGATCGACTTGATCTGCACGCCCATCGTCAGGAACACCGCACCCTCCAGGACGAGCTCGACCGTCCGCCAGTTCTGCGAGTCCGACAGGCGGTTCTGCGGTGACAGGTCGCGCGGGGCACGGATGCCCGTGACGAGGCCCGCGACGACCGCCGCGACGAGACCGGAGGCCCCGAGCAGCTCGACGGGGACGGCAGCGGCGAACGGCACCGTGAACGAGATGACGGTGTTGACGGTCGGGTCGGTCACGCGCCTGCGGACCACGAGGTTGAGCCGTCCCACGGCCCAGCCGACGACCACGGCGACGACGACCGAGTAGACGAACGTGCCGACCGCGCCCCATAACGCGAACGACGCCGCCGTCGCGACGATCGCGGTGCGGAGCAGGACCAGCGCGGTCGCGTCGTTGAGCAGGCTCTCACCGTCGAGGATCGCCACGGCGCGCTTGGAGACCGGCATCTGCTTGATGATCGACGTCGCCACGGCGTCGGTCGGGCTGATGATCGCGCCGAGGGCGACTCCCCACGCGAAGCTCAGCCCCGGGACGACGAGCGTGAAGAACAGCCCGAGCAGCAGCGCGCTGCCGACGACGAGCAGCACGGACAGGCCGCTGATCGCCCCGAACTCGCGGCGGAAGTTCATCGTCGGCATCGACACCGCCGACGAGTAGAGCAGCGGCGGCAGCAGGCCCTCGATGATCCACTCGGGCTCGATGTGCACCGAAGTGAACATCGGCAGGAAGCTCGCCGCGACGCCGACCGCGACGAGCACGAGCGGCGACGCGATCCCCAGACGCGGGCCGACGACGGTCGCGGCGGCGATCACCACGAGCGCGGTCACGATCACGACGAGCAGTTCGGTCACGGGTCCAGACTGGCAGAAAGCGATAGGCCACCGCTGGCACCACCAGAGAAAACGCCGGACCACGGCGCCGACGACGCGACCACCCGGCACCGGACCGGAATACCGCGAGTCCGTGCTGGCCCGACCGTCGTCGCCGCGCACGACGCGGTGCCCGGCGCCGGGTGGCCCCGGCAGGCGGTGATGTGCCAGCATCGTTGCGAAACGGAACAGCGGGGGGCGGACGTGCGGGATTTCCAGGCGGTGCTCACCGGGCTGGTGAGCGCCGTCGTCGGCTACGCCAGCGCGTTCACCATCGTCCTCAGCGGACTGCGGGCGGTCGGCGCCGACCAGCGCCAGGCCGCGTCCGGGCTGCTCGCGCTGTGCCTCGGCATCGCGATCGCGGCGACCTTCCTCGCCCTGCGCTACCGGATGCCCATCGCCATCGCCTGGTCCACGCCGGGTGCGGCGCTCCTCGTCGCGACGGGTCCGATCGACGGCGGGTTCCCGGTCGTGGTCGGGGCGTTCCTCGCCTGCGCGGCCCTCACCGTCCTGGCCGGAGCGGTGCCCTGGCTGGCCCGGCTGGTCGCCGCGATCCCGCGCCCGGTCGCCGGGGCGATGCTCGCCGGTGTCCTCGTCCCGCTCTGCACGGCGCCGGTCCGGGCGCTGCTCGACGTGCCGCTGCTGGCGATCCCGGTCACGCTGACCTGGGCGGCGCTGATGCGCTTCGCCCGGCCCTGGGCGGTGCCGGGCGCGCTCGCCGCCGCCGTGGCCGCCATCGCGATCAGCGGCACCGAGCACGGTCTCGCGGGCGCCCCGCTGCGGCCGGTGCTGGACTTCACGCCGCCGGCGTTCACCGTCGCGGCCACGGTCGGGCTGGCGCTGCCGCTGTTCCTGGTCACGATGGCCGGTCAGAACGTGCCCGGCGCGGCCGTGCTCGCCACCTTCGGCTACCGGCCGCCGCTGCGCGGCATCCTGCTGACGACCGGGCTGACCAGCGCGGCGGCCGCTCCCTTCGGCGGGCACGCGGTCAACCTCGCCGCGATCACGGCCGCGCTGACCGCGGGACCGGAGACCCACCCGGATCCGGCCCGGCGCTGGATCGCCACGATCGGCCTCGGCGGCGGGCAGCTGATCCTCGGCCTCGGTACGGGTCTCGCCGCGGCACTGGTGCTGCTCTCCCCGCCCGTGCTCGTCATCGCCGTCGCCGGTCTGGCGCTGATCCCGGCCCTCGGCGCGGCCCTGGCGAGCGCCGTCGGCGAGCCCGAGGACCGGGAGGCGGCGGTGATCACCTTCGTGGTCACCGCCGCCGGTCTGCCCATCGCCGGGATCGGGTCGGCCTTCTGGGGACTGCTCGCCGGGATCCTCGCCCTGTTCCTGCGCCGGCGATCCCGACCGGCCGCCGCCGAGGACCCCGCTGATCAGGCGAACAGCTCGCCGAGCAGCTCCGGATCGATGGGGATGGGGGCGGGGCGGTAGGCCGGCGGGGCCACGCTCATCAGCTCGCGGACCAGGAAGTCCCAGCCGCGCTTGCGGACATAGGCGAGGCAGTCGATGAACACGTGCTCGGCCCCGGGCACGATGAGCAGCTCGAAGTCCTTGTCCGCGGCGATGAGCCGGTCGGCCAGCCGCAGGGTGTGGTCCGGGTGGACCCGGTCGTCCATCTCGCCGTGGATGAGCAGCAGCCGGCCCGCCAGCCGGTGCGCGATCTCCACATTGGATGACCGGGCCCAGGCCTGCGGATCGTCCGCGCCGTCGTATGCCTCCACGAAGTCCAGGCTGAAGTGGCGGGCGTCGTGCGAGCCGGAGAGGGCGACGCCGACCCGGTAGACCTCGGGGAACTCGAGCATCGCCCGCACGGTGGCGTAGCCGCCGCCGGAGTGGCCGAACGCGCCCACCCGGTCCAGGTCCATCCAGGGCCGGGTCCGGGCCAGCTGCCGCAGCGCCGCGACGTGGTCGGCGAGGCCGCCCGCGTCGGCGAGGTGGCCGTAGGAGGCGTCGTGGAAGGCCTTGCTCCGCCCCGGCGTACCGCGCCCGTCCACCGCGACCACCACGAAGCCCAGCGCGGCGAGCGGCTCCGCGTCCAGTCCCATCCCGCCGGGGTCGAAGCCCGGCGCGACCCGGTTGGCCTGCGGTCCGGGGTAGAGACTGTCCACCACCGGGTAGCGCTGCCCGGGGTCGAACCCTCGGGGCCGGTAGAGCACACCGTAGATGTCGGTCACCCCGTCGGCCGCCGTGACGCGGAACCGCTCCGGCGGCGTCCAGCCGGTGGCGGCGAGCTTGCCGATGTCGGCGCGCTCCAGCTCGACCAGCACCCGTCCGGACCAGTCCCGCACCGTCGCCGTCGGCGGTGTGTCGACAGTGGACGCGGAGTCGACGAAGTACGCCGACGACTCCGCGATCGTGACGGTGTGGTCCAGGTCGTCGTCGGTGACCGCGGCGAAGCCGGTGCCGTCGAGCCCGATCCGGCACACCGTACGCCGGTACGGGTCGGTCTCGACCAGCCCGGCGGCGAGGAAGTACACCACCCGCTCGGCCTCGTCGACGTGCAGGATCTGGCGTACCGCCCACGGGCCGGCGGTGACCTGCCCGAGCAGTGCGCCGGTGTGCAGGTCGTAGCGGTAGAGGTGCCCCCAGCCGTCGCGCTGCGAGTACCAGAGCACCTCTCCGGCGAGCACCCGCACGATCGGCGGCTCGTAGGTCCACTGGTTGGGCTCGACACGGGTGGCCCCGGACTCGCTGAGCACGGTGGCGACCTCGCCGGTGACCGCGTCCAGCCGGTGCAGGGTGAGCGTACGCCGGTCGCGGGGCTGGCTGAGGTAGTAGACGACCCGGCTGTCCGGTGCCCACCACGCCCACCCGCCCATGACCGGCGACAGCATCGGCATGAGCAGCGGCTCCGACTGCGCGCGGACCACCGTGCCGTCGGCGACGTCCAGCACGACCAGCTCGGCGAGCGGCATCGTCTCGTCGCCGGCATAGGCGTACCGCTGGGTGTGCGTCACGGGTGCGCCGCCGTCGGCGGGCCGGGACTCCACCAGGTGGGTCTGCCGGACGCCGCGCTCATCGGTGCGGTGCGTCAGGACCCTCGTCGAGTCGGGCGACCAGGCGACCGCGGGCGGCAGGTGCGGCAGCCCGAATTTGCGCAGCAGGGCGCCGTTGCCGAGGCACTCCGGGCTGGAGCCGTACCGGTAGTCGGCTGCGCCGTCGGTCGTCAGCGCCCGGTCCCGGCCGTCGGACGGCGAGTGCGCCCACAGGTCGTACCCCCGCTGGGAGACCGCGGCCTTCCCGTCCGGTGACGGCACCGCCAGCGGACTGCCCGGCGGCGTGAAGGCGGCCCGCTCGCAGGTGTAGTCGTCGAGGCGGCAGCGCCAGTAGTCCCCCAGCGCGTAGAACTCCACGGCGTCGCCGGCCGGCACGATGGCGGAGAACGGCAGCGCCCGCGCATCGACCGCCTGGCCGGACGCCGCGGCGAGCGCGGCGGCGAGCCGGGCGTGGTCGAAGGCCGGCTCCCGGGTGCCCGCCGCCGGGTCGACGAGCTCGAACCGGCGGCCGGTCCCGTCGCTCACCGCATACCAGAAGCGTGCTCCGCCGTCGATCCACCGCGGCCTGATCCGGTCGCCGACGACGAGCTCGCCGGGGCGCGCGGGTCGGCGCAGGAGCAGCTCCGCGGCCTGGTAATCCTCAGTGGTACTCATGGGTGGTGTCCCCTTCTCGGTGCGTTCGGCGCTGATGAGCCCACGATCGCCCGGCCGGTGGCGGGGAACAACGCGAAAGATCGCACCGGTGCTTAAGCCAGCGGTTATCGTTCGACGCCAGGCGCCCGCAGCGTCGACCGTGGCCCGGATCACGATCGCGGGACGGAGCCGTCGCCTCGGCCGTAAACTTCCGGATTGCGCAGTTCAGGGCCGGAATTCGGACGCGCGGTGACCGGAGGGGGCGGCAGCCTGGTGGAGCTGCGCGACATCGAGATCTTCCTGACGCTGGCCGAGGAGCTCCACTTCGGGCGTACGGCCGAGCGACTCCACGTGTCCCAGGCGCGGGTCAGCCAGTCGATCCGGCAGCAGGAGCGCCGGATCGGCGGCGCCCTGTTCGAGCGGACCAGCCGCAGCGTGCGGCTCACCCCGCTCGGCGAGCGGCTCCGCGACCGGCTCGCCGCGGGCTACGGCGAGATCATGGCCGGCATCGCCGAGGCGACCGCCGCCGCTCGCGGGCAGGTCGGCACCCTGACCGTCGGCACCTTCGACACCCACCACCAGGAGATCACCGCGGTCCTCGACCTATTCCGGCGGCGGCATCCGCACTGCGAGCTGCGCATGCGCGAGATCCTCCCGGCCGACCCGTTCGGTGCGCTGCGGGCCGGCCGGGTCGACGTCGGGCTGGTCTGGCTCCCCGTCCACGAGCCCGACCTCGTGGTGGGGCCGGTGCTCTACACCGAGGAGCTGGTGCTGGCCGTCGCCGCCGACCACCGGCTGGCCGGCCGGGACCGGGTCGAGATGGAGGAGCTCGGCGACCACCCGGTGGTGGGGTTGGAGGGGCCCGTTCCGGACTACGTCTGGGCGGCGCACACCCCCGCCGTGACACCGGCCGGGCGGCCCATCCGGCGCGGGGCCGCCGTCACCACCCTGGAGGAGGCCTTCACCGCGATCGGCGCCGGTGGCGTCGTCTCCCCCATCGGGTCCTACGCGGCGGCCTCCCGGCTGCGCCGCGACATCGTCTTCGTGCCGATCGCCGGTGGACCGGCCCTGCGGTACGCCCCGGTGTGGCGCAGCGCCGGGGAGACCGCGCTGGTCCGCGCCTTCGTCCAGGCCGCCGCGGACGCGGTCTGACCGGCGGGTCGGGATCCCGCTGACGGCGGGTGAAACCACCGCGAAACCGGGGTGAAGGCGGGCTGGGCCATAGTGGGCGCATGAATCTCGCATATGCCCCCGCCCGTCCCGACACGGGCGGGACCGCCGGGTCGGACCTCGCCGTCGAGGCCACCGGCCTCATCAAGCGGTTCGGTGAGGTGGTCGCCGTCGACGGCGTCGACCTCACCGTCCGCACGGGAGAGGTCTTCGGCGTCCTGGGACCCAACGGGGCCGGCAAGACCACCATGCTGCGGATGCTGACGACGCTCCTGTCGATCGACGGCGGGCGGGCCGACATCTTCGGGATCGACGTCGCGTCGAACCCGCACCAGATCCGCCAGCTCGTCGGTGTGACCGGGCAGTATGCCTCCGTCGACGAGAACCTCACCGCCGCCGAGAACCTGTGGCTCTTCGGCCGCCTGCAGGGGCTGCGGTCGTCGGCCGCGAAGGCGCGCGCGGCCGACCTGCTCGGCCGGTTCGGCCTCGAAGACGCGGCAAGCCGGCAGATCAAGAACTTCTCCGGGGGTATGCGTCGCCGGCTCGACCTGGCCGCCTCGCTGATCTCCCGGCCGCCGCTGATCTTCCTCGACGAGCCGACCACGGGCCTGGATCCCCGCACCCGGGGGCAGATGTGGGACACGATCCGCGACCTGATCCGCGACGGCGCCACCGTGCTGCTCACCACGCAGTACCTCGACGAGGCGGACCAGCTCGCCGACCGGATCGCGGTCATCGACCGCGGCCGCAAGGTCGCCGAGGGCACGCCCAACGAGCTCAAGGCCAGCGTCGGCAACTCCACCCTCTATGTGCAGCTCACCGACGCCGACCGCACCCCCGAGGCGGCGGCCCTGGCGGCCCGGATCCTCGGCGAGGTGCCGGCGCTGACGCCCGAGGCGGGTGGCCTCTCCATCGCCCTGCCCGACCCCAACCGCGCCGCCGACGTGCTGATCGCGCTGCGGACCGCCGAGATCGGCATCGCGACCGCGTCGGTCCGGCAGCCCACCCTCGACGAGGTCTTCCTCGCCATCACCGGCCACTACGCCGAGCCCACCTCCGAGGAGTCCCGATGAGCACCCTGATCATCCCCGCGTCCCAGCGGCGGCTGACCGCCCGTACCTCCCTGCGGGAGACGGTCAGCCAGACCTTCTCCATGGCGTGGCGCGCGCTGAAGAAGATGCAGCGCAACCCGGAGCAGTTCTTCGACGTGGTGATCCAGCCGCTGCTGTTCACGGCGATGTTCACCTACATCTTCGGCGGCGCGATCGCCGGGGACGTCAAGAGCTACCTGCCGACGATCATCACCGGCATCATGGTCCAGACCGCGCTGACCGCCTGCATGGCGACGGGTACGCAGCTGCGCGAGGACATGGACAAGGGAGTCTTCGACCGGTTCCGCTCGCTGCCGATGGCGCGTATCGCCCCGCTCGCCGGCCCCATGGTCGCCGACCTCCTCCGCTACGCCATCGCGTCGACACTGACCGTCCTCACCGGACTCGCCATGGGCTACCGTCCGGGCGGCGGTGTCGTCGGGGTCGCCGCCGGCTGGATCCTGGTCGTGGCCGCCGGCTGGTCCCTGTCCTGGATCTTCGCCTGGCTCGGCACGGTCCTGCGCACCGCCCAGGCGGTCCAGGGCGTGGGCTTGATGATCATGTTTCCGCTGACCTTCCTCTCCAACGCGTTCGTGCCGCTGACCTCGCTGCCGGGCTGGCTGCAGGCGTTCGTGAAGGTCAACCCCGTCTCGCTCGTCATCAACGCCATCCGCGACCTGATGAACGACGGGGAGCTGACGGCCGCCGTCGGCTGGGCCGTGCTCGGCTGCGCCGTGGTGGTCGGGGTCTTCGCGCCGCTGGCGGTGCGCTCCTACAGCCGCAAGGTGTAGCGGTCAGGCCAGGCTCCGCAGCAGGGCGTTGAGCGGCTCGCGCAGCTCGGCCGGGTCGCCGGGGGCGATCCCGGCCGGCTGCGCGAGCGAGACCGCCCACGACCAGTCGAGGCTCGGCAGCATCCGGTTGAAGGCGAAGCGGTCCGCGTACGCGAGCAGGGCGGCACCGGCGCCCCGGTCACCGAAGACGATCTCCCACACCGCCAGCGCGAACAGCGCGCAGCCGAGGACCGGCACATCGGCGAGGTGGGGTCCCGAGGTCGCCTCCCTGGCGCGGACCAGCAGCTCGTCGCGGTCCTGGCGAGCCGGACGCCCGGCCCGGACGAAGGCTGCGACGAGCGCGCCCTGTGCGACCATCGTCCAGTACTCCAGCGCGGGCGGCAGCTGCGGTCCGGGCGCGCTGCGGTCGCGGATCGCGGCGAGGGCCGCGGTGTAGGCGGCCAGCCCGGCATCGGTCTCGCCGCGGGCGAGCAGCAGCTCGGCCCGGCCGCACATGAGCTCCGTCGCACCGCCGAACAGGGCCTGCGCACCGTCCTCGGCGGCGACCTCGTCGAAGATCTGCGCCGCCTCGTCGAGACGGCCCTCGTGCAGGGCGAGCATCGCCAGCGTGGCGAGGGTCTGCACGTAGTCCTCGTGGGCGCCGAGCGATGCCAGCACCGGCAGCGCCGCTTGTGCGTAGAACCGGGCATCGACGAGATCGCCGGTCTGGAACGCGAGGCCGGCGACGCTGGCCGACATCACTCCGCGCATCCACGGCCCGTAGGCGTCGTCGCACAGCTCGAGGGCGCGCCGGGCAGCAGTCAGGGCCGCGGCGAGGTCGCCGAGGTTCTCATAGCAGCGCGAGAGCCACCCCAGCGCCAGCCGGGCGACGACCGGGTCGGGGTCGGCGGCGAGCTCGACCAGCCGCTGAATCTGCTGGACGGAGGCCTCGACGCCGCTCTCGAGGAGCACCCGCACCATGGTGGCGACCTGCGGGTCGGAACCCGGCCCGAGCAGCCGCAGCCGGTCCAGGAGGGGGCCGCTGACACCGTTCTGGAAGATCATCTCGTTGATTCCGGCCACCGTCAGGCACACCCGGACGCCGTCGGCGAGCTCGGGCGCGGTCGGCGTCGACAGCAGCAGCCGCACGACGGCGGGTCCGATGCTCGTCACCTTCGCGTGGGAGCCCTCGACGATCCAGAAGCCGGCCAGCACCGCGTAGAGCGCCGTCACCGCGGGCCGGTCGTCCGCGGCGAGGCCGCGCCGCAGGACGTCGACGAGGTTGCCCTCCTCCTCCCGGACGAGCGCCATCGTCGCCACCTGGTCGGGGCTGTTCAGCCGCCGGCCGGCCACGGTCGCCAGCTCGGTGGCCCATGCCGAGAGGGCCTTGTCGGCCAGCGCGTCCTCTCCGGCGTCGACGAGCTGCATCCGCCCGAACTCCCGGACCGTCTCCAACAGCCGGTAGCGGACACCGGCGGCCTCCCGGACGACCACCAGGGAGTGCTCCACCAGCGCCGCGACCACCTCGCGCGCGTCGCCGCCGAGCACCGCGGCCGCGCCGTCGAGGGAGAACCCGTCGCGGAACACCGCCAACCGGCGCAGCGCCACCCGCTGCTCCTGCGTGAGCAGGTTCCAGGACCAGTCGATGACCGCGAGCAGGGTCTGGTGCCGTTCGGGTGCGGCCCGGCTGCCGCCGCGCAGCAGCGCGAAGCGGTTGTCGAGCCGGCGGGTGATCTCGACGACGCTCATCGACCGGACCTTCGCCGCCGCGAGCTCCAGCGCGAGCGGCAGCCCGTCGAGCCGCATGACCAGCTCGCGCACGTCGTCCGGATCGAGCACCACCCCGGGCCGGGCGGCGGTGGCCCGATCGGCGAACAGGACCGCGGCCTCGTCCGGCGGGAGCTCGGGCAGCGGATACGCACGCTCCGCGGGCAGGCCGAGCGGCACGCGGCTGGTCGTCAGCACGGTCAGCCGGGGCGTGCGGGACACCAGCGCGGCGACGAGGTCGGCGACGGCGTCGACGAGATGCTCGCAGTTGTCCAGCACCAGCAGCACCGGGACCGTCCCGACCGCGTCCACGAGCCGGGTGAGCAGGTCGGCGGGGCGGAGCACGACAGGGCGCCCGGCCACCGACTCGCGTACGCCGAGAGCATCGGCGACCTCGACCGCGACGCCCTCGGGCGAGGTGACCCCGGCGAGCTCCACGACGTGGACCACGGGTTGCTCCGCCGACCGCGCGATCAGGTGCACCAGCCGGGTCTTGCCGAGGCCGCCGGTGCCGATGATGGAGACCACCCGATGGGTGCGGACCAGGACCCGCAGGGCCGCCAGGTCCGCCTCCCGGCCGATGAGGCGGTCGGCGTCGTAGCGGACCCCGCTGCGGACCGGCCGGTCGGCGGCGAGCAGCTCGGCGTGGAGCGCGCGCAGCTCCGGCGACGGATCGACCCCCAGCGACGCGGCGAGGCCCGCCCGGTACTCCTCGTAGCGTTCCAGTGCCGCGGGCACGCCCCGCACGCTCCCGAGCGCCCGCAGCAGTGCCGCCACGACCTCGGCGTCGCCGCCGACCGCGGCCCGTTCCAGCAGCGGCAGGGCGTCGGACCACCGGCCGGCGGCGGCCAGCCGGAGCCCCTCCGGCCGCAGCGCCCACGCGTCGACCTCGATCGCGGGCAGTCCCAGCCGGTAGCCGCGCCGCGTACGCTCGATCACCTCGGCGGAGGTGACGGACCTCGCCCGGGAGACCACCACCTGCAACGCCTTGCGCGGATTCGCCGGTGGGTCGGTGGGCCACACCTCGCCCACCAGCTCGTCCTCGCCGAGCCCGCCCGGCCCGGCGGCGGCCAGTGCCCGCAGCAGTGCGGCCGTCCGGTCGCCGGGGATCTCTCGGCCCTCCCAGGCGACGACGTCGAGAACAGTCAGACGGCTCACCGGTGCGCAGCTTCTCCTCAAGTCGACGACGACCAGCGTAACGCCGGGCGGTCAGTCGAGGCCGGTGCGGCCCTCGGCCCAGTAGGCCTTGCCCTTCACCTGCCCGGGGGTCGACGGCCACCCCCGGGCGTCGCGCCGCACGGCGTGCACCGTCGCCGCGTCGCCGGTGACGACCAGGGTGTACGCCGTCCGAACCGCCGCGTCGCGCGCCTGCCGCAGCAGCTCGACCCGGTCCGCCGTCTTCACGACCACCGCCACCCGTTCGGTGATCCCCAGCCCCGCCAGCACGCCGGTCAGCCCGGCCGGGTCGCGTGCCTCGAAGACGTGCGACACGTCGCCGGTCACGGTGCGCAGCGCGGCCGCGAGCGCCACGCTCGTCTCGTCACCGACGAAGACCACCGGACCGGCGGGGTCGCGCAGGTCGATCGAGCGGCGCGGGCCGAAGACCCCGCACTCCGTGCCGACCGCCACCCGCTCGAACCACTCCGCCGCCGGACCGTCCCCGTGCGTGTAGGCGATCAGCTCGGTCGCTCCGCGGTCGGCGTCCCAGCCGATGGGCGTGTAGGTACGCAGGCCCATCGAGCCGCGGCGCGGCCGGAACTGGAGCTTCGCGCCGGGCACCCACGTCGCCTTCCGGAACGCGTCGGCCGAGAGCTCCACCCGCAGGAACTCGGCCGACAGGCGGCTGAGACCGGTGACGCGGGCGGTGTCGAGCATGGCGCCGCTGGCGAGGTCGGCCAGGCGTTCGGCGAGTCCGGTCATGGTTCCCTCATTCGAATCGAAGCTGATCCGCCCTGGTGAGGCTCGCCTAACGATAGTGTGGCCATCGTGCACGCAGCGGCCAACCGATACCCTGCAACGGCCACCCCGATCCTCACCGTCTACCACGGCGAGATGGGGTCCTCTGCCCAGGTCGATGCGCATTCGCACTCCGAGCCGATCCTGATGTCGAGCTCCACCGCGACCCTCGCGGTCCTCTCCCGGGCACGCGACTGGCTCGTCCCGCCGGGCTATGGACTCTGGATTCCCGGCGGGGTCGAGCACGCCGCGTCCGCGCTGCGCGCCGGTGAAGTATCGATGATCATGTTTGCTCCCGATCGCTGCCCCATCGCCTGGACCGAGCCCACCGGCGTTCCGGTCGGGCGGCTGCTCCGCGAGCTCGTCGCGCACCTGGGACGGGTCGGCGCCGACCACCCGAGCCGGCCGCACGCCGAAGCGCTCGTCTTCGACCTGCTCACCCCGCTGCCCGCCCACCACATCCAGGTGTCGATGCCGACCGACCCGCGGGTGAAGGCCGTCGCCGAACGGCTCATCGCGGACCCGGCGGACCAGCGTGAACTCGCCGCCTGGGCAGACCACGTCCACACCAGCGTCCGGACCCTGTCGCGGCTCTTCCTCAGCGAGACCGGGCTGAGCTTCGCCCGCTGGCGTACCCGGGTCCGGGTCCGCGCCGCCGTCCAGATGCTCGCCAACGGGACGACGGTCGACGCCGTCGCCCGTGCCGTCGGCTACCGCAAGACCAGCGCCTTCATCGCCGCGTTCCGCCGCGCCACCGGTCACACACCGGGCACCTACACCCACGCGGGCACCGCACCCGACCTCCCCTAGGTCGCGCCCGCCCCGGCCCGGCGTATGCGAGTATCGGCTCGGAGCGGCAGCGCCGGCGGCACGCAGAGGAGCCATCATGATCATCAACGTGTGCAGTGTCTGGGTCGACGATCAGGCCAAGGCGCTGCGCTTCTACACCGAGGTCCTCGGCTTCGTGAAGAAGACCGATGTGCCCCTCGGCGACGGTCACAGCTGGCTGACCGTCGTGTCGCCCGCGCATCCGGACGGGGTCGAGCTGCTGCTGGAGCCCGATGCGCACCCGGCCTCCAAGCAGTTCAAGGCGGCGATCGTGGCCGACGGGATCCCGTTCACCTCCTTCGCCGTCGCCGACGTGCAGCAGGAGTACGACCGGATGACCGCGCTGGGCGTGGTGTTCACCCGGCCGCCCACCGTCATGGGCCCGGTCACCACGGCCGTCTTCGACGACACCTGCGGCAACCTGATCCAGATCACCCACATGAACTAGGAGGCGGCGGGGCGTACGCCTCGTGGAGGAAGTCGGATGCGTTGGTGGCGAGCCCGCCGCCGACGACGGTGACGCCGTCCGGTCCGTGCCCGGCGAGGGCGCCGGCGCCGACCGCTCGGCCCGCGAAGGCGGTGGTGACGATGCCGCCGACCCCGAACGCGGGGTCCAGAGTGCCCGGTCCGGGCACCGCCGCCGCGGATCGCGGGTGGGCGGCGGCGGCGGTCGCGGGTAGGGCGCCGAGCAGTCCGAGCAGGGCGCACGTGCCGGTTGGCCGATCCGGGGTGCACGGGCGCGGAGCAGCAGCTCGCCAATACCGGCGGGAAGTTCGACTCGATGATCACCATGGTGGGGATCCTGCTCTTCATCGCCACCGCGTTCGTCCTCGCGGCCGCGTTCCGGCGCGCACCGGGATGGCGGTCCTGGACCTGGGGTGCCCGTGGCGTCGGCATCGGATTCGCGCTCCTGCTGGTCGGCTTGATCGCGGCCGAGGACGCCGGGCTGGGCGGGCTGCTGGAACGGCTGCTCGCCGCGTCCGGCGCCGCCGCGATCGCCGTGTTCGCCCTGCGTATAGCCCGGCATCGTCCGGAACCCGGGTGACAGCCCGACACCCGCCCGGAAGATCACCGTCCAGCGGCTAACCTACTCCCCGTTGGGAACGACTCGGTGGATCCGGCCCGCGAAGGTGGTCACATTGGTCCGTGCGGGAACGGTGCTGGCTGAGCGGTACCGGCTGGAGCAGCGCGTCGGCAGCGGCGGCATGGGTGAGGTGTGGCGCGCCGTCGATCTGGTGCTGGGCCGCACCGTCGCGGTCAAATGCCTGCTCGGCGGGCTGCCCGACGAACCGGTCTTCGTCGACCGGTTCCGGGCCGAGGCGCGCATCATGGCCACGATCAGCCACCCCGGTGTCGTCGAGGTGCACGACTTCGGCGCCGACCCGGCGGTCGGCGTCTACCTGGTGATGAAGTACATCGAGGGCGAGTCGCTGGCACAGACCCTGGCCCGGGTCGGGCGGCTGAGCCCCGAGGCGACGATGCGGCTCGTCGCCTCGGCCGCCGAGGCGCTGCACGCGGCCCACGAGAAGGGCGTGACGCACCGCGATGTCAAGCCCGGCAATCTGCTGCTGCGCCCGGACGGCGGTGTGCTCGTCACCGACTTCGGCATCGCCCGATCGGCCGGCGCGTCGGCGCAGACCGCGACCGGATCGCTCGTCGGCACCGCCGGGTACATCGCGCCGGAGCGGGCGCTGGGCCGGCCGGCCACCCCCGCATCGGATGTCTACGCGCTCGGCATCGTGGCCTATCGCTGCCTCGCCGGCCGGCTGCCGTTCGCCGGGGACAGCGTGGTGGAGATCGCGATGCGGCACGTCCACGACGAACCGCCACCGCTGCCGCCGGACGTGCCTGCCGGCGTCCGGGCGATCGTGGAGCGGGCGATGGCGAAGGACCCGGCGATGCGCTGGCCCTCCGGCGCCGTCCTCGCCGACCAGGCCCGGCGGGCGCTGGCGCAGGGCCCGCACCAGCACCAGCACCGGCCCGCAGCGGCGGTGATTCCGCCCGAGGTGGCTTCGGCCACCACCCGGCCCCAGGCCGTGGTGCCGGTGCCGCCGCCGGGCTCGATGCCGGTGCCGACCCGCAGCCAGCCCGCTCGCGACCGGCACCGGGGCGGGCGGCTGCTCGCGGTCGTGGGCGCCGGTCTGGCCGTCGCGGCCGTCGCAGCCGTCGGCATCCTCCTCAACCTCCCCGCCGACGCGCAACCGCAGAGCCTCGCGGCGAGCCCGGGCGCCGGCACCCCGAGCCCGGCCGGAGCGGGCGGCGCCGTGATTCCGGTGGCGAGTGTCGGTGCGACGAATCCGGCGGCGAGCCCCAGCCCGGCGGGCGCCCTGCCGAGCTCCGCCGCCACCACCAGCCCGAAGGCGAGCGCACCGACCACGGCGCTCGCGGCACCGGGAAACCTCACGGCGACGCCGATCAGCGCCGGTACGATCCGCCTGCGCTGGAAGGACAGGTCGGTCGGCGAGAGCGGATTCACCGTCATCGACGGCAGCACGTCGCGGGATGTCGGCCCCGACACGACCACCTATGACTGGACCGGCCTGGCACCGTCGAGCTACTCGTGTTTCAAGGTCCGCGCCTTCAACTCGTCCGGCGTCTCGGCCTACTACCCGGCGGCGCAGGAGACATGGGTCTGCGCGATCAGCCTCTCCGGTGCGGGACCGGCGGCGCCGGGCAACCTGACGGCGACGGCGATCGGCACGAGCACGATCCGTCTGCAGTGGAGCGACAACTCCTCCGACGAGGACGGGTTCACCATCACCAACGGCAACACGTCGAGGAACACCGGCGCCGGCACCACGGCGTACGCCTGGGACGGGCTCGCCCCCGGCACGTACATGTGCTTCAAGGTCCGCGCCTTCCACTCCACCGGCGTCTCGGCCTACGAGCCAGCCGCGCAGAGCACCTGGGTCTGCGCGACCACACCGACCGCATAGTCCGCCATCGTCGGCGCTCAGGATCGGGGCGGGACCTCCTGCCTGCCCCGGCGGCGCTGGCGCAGCGGGTCGGGGACGGGCGCGGCGGCGAGAAGCCGGCGGGTGTAAGGCTCCCGGGGGTCGAGCAGGACCTGCTCCGCCGAGCCCTGCTCGACGATGCGGCCCTGGTGCATCACCGCCACCCGGCTCGCCAGCTGGCTCACCACGGCGAGGTCGTGGCTGATGAACAGGCACGCGAATCCGAGCCTCCCCTGCAGCTCGCGCAGCAGGTCGAGGATGCGCGCCTGCACGGAGACATCGAGCGCGCTGGTCGGCTCGTCGGCGATGAGCAGGGCCGGGTCGAGGGCGATGGCACGGGCTATCGCCGCGCGCTGGCGCTGTCCGCCCGACATCTGGTGCGGATGGCGGGCGGCGAACGCCGGATCCATCCCCACCGAGGCGAGCAGGTCCGCCACCTTCGCCCGCCGCGCCGCCGCCGACATGGTGGTGTGCAGGTAGAGCGGTTCGGCGACGCTGGTCCCGACGGTCCACTGGGGATTCAGCGAGGAGGCCGGATCCTGGAAGACGATGCCGGTCCGGGCCCGCAGCCGCCGCAGCGCCCGCCGAGGGCCGGCCACCGGCGTACCGGCGAGGTGGATCTGTCCTTCGGCGAGCGGCACCAGGCCGACGATCGCGCGGCCGAGGGTGGATTTGCCGGAGCCGGACTCGCCGACCAGGCCGACGATCTCACCATCCTGAATGGAGAGTGTCGCCTGCCGGACCGCCCGCACCTGGTGCCGCCCGGCGTAGTCCACGGTGACCCCGCGGACCGACACCGCCGCGACGGGCTCCGGATCGACCGGCGGCGCGGGGTGGGAGCGCGGGGCGATCCGGGGGACGGCGCCCAGCAGCGCCCTGGTGTAGTCGTGGCGGGGCGCGGCGAACAGGTCGCCCACCTCGGCGATCTCGACGACCTCGCCGTCGCGCAGCACCACCGCGTCGTCGGCGAGGTCGGCCACGACACCCATGTCGTGGGTGATGAGCAGGATCGCCGTGCTGGTCCGCTCCCGCAGTCCGTGCAGCAGCTCGAGGATCCCGGCCTGCACCGTGACGTCGAGCGCGGTCGTCGGCTCGTCGAGGATCAGCAGCGCCGGATCGTTGCTGATCGCCATGGCGATCGCCGCGCGCTGCAGCTGCCCTCCGGAGAGTTCGTGCGGGTATGCGGCGGCGGCCCGGGCGGTGTCGCGGATGCCCACGGTGTCGAGCAGTTCCCGGGCCCGGCTCAGGGCCTCGCGCCGGCCCGCCGACCCGTGGACCCGGATGGCCTCGGCGAGCTGCCATCCGATGCGGTACATCGGGTTGAAGGTGCTCATGGGCTCCTGGAAGACCGTGCCGATGGCGCCGCCGCGGATCTGGCGCAGCCGCCGCAGGGAGGCCGACAGCAGCTCCTCGCCGTCGAGCCGGATGCTGCCGGAGACGGTCGCCGTGCCGGGCAGCAGCCCGAGCGCGGCGAGCGCCGTCACGCTCTTGCCGGAGCCCGACTCGCCGACGACGGCCAGGACCCGTCCGCGGTCCAGCGTGAAGCCGGCACCGCGGACGGCCTGGTGCGGCCGCCCACCCACGTCGAACGAGATGGACAGATCTGTGACCGCGAAGAGGCTCATACCTGGTTCAGCGAGACCTTCAGGTAGTTGGGGTAGGCGGGGAACGCGGCGATGAAGAAGTTGGCCACATTGGACCCGTGCAGGAAGGAGTTGCGGGAGTAGATGAGCGGCACGACCGGCGAGTCCGCCTGGATCAGCTTGTCGGCGTCGACCCACAGGGCCTGCGCCCGGGTCTGGTCGATCTCGGCACTCGCCTGCTC
The DNA here is from genome assembly GCF_014204945.1 of Allocatelliglobosispora scoriae. Classification (NCBI taxonomy): domain Bacteria; kingdom Bacillati; phylum Actinomycetota; class Actinomycetes; order Micromonosporales; family Micromonosporaceae; genus Allocatelliglobosispora; species Allocatelliglobosispora scoriae. The sequence goes on along the minus strand of NZ_JACHMN010000003.1, from coordinate 2,008,307 downwards.
GATGAGCTTGTCGACCGCGGCGTTGGAGTAGCGGGAGAGGTTGAACCCGCCGCCGCCGATCTCGCTCGAGGCGAACAGCGGCTGGATGTTGGCGTTGGCGCTCGGGAAGTCCGGCTGCCAGCTCGTCAGCGCGAGGTCGTAGTCGCCGAGGTCGTCGGTGACGTGGCTGAACCAGGTGTCGGAGTCCTCCGGCTTGATCGTGACGGTGACGCCGATGCGCGTGAGCCCCTGCTGGATGGCCTGCGCCTTGGTCAGACGCACCGGGTCGTTCGTCACGAGCAGGGTCAGCGACAGCGCGGTGACGCCGGCCGCCGCGAGCAGCTGCTTCGCCTTGTCCACGTCACCGGACGCACCGGCCGGGTAGGGGTCGTAGTCCTGCCGGCCCGGAATGCCGGGGGTGATGAGGGTCGTCGCCGGCCCGCCGCCGATCTCCCCGCCCGCGGCGATCTGGTATGCCTTCTTGTCGACGGCGTAGCGGATGGCCTGGCGTACCCTGACGTCGGCGAGCGCCGGGCGCCTGGTGTTGAGCGCCAGGAACTCCAGGGCACCCGCCTCCGAGGTGACGAGCCGCTTCCTGGCGTCGGGCTGGGACTGGATCTGCGCGAGCTGGGCGGGCGGCACGAAGCTCGACCCGAAGGCGTTCCTGTCGTCGCCGGTGCTGGCGATCAACCGCTGCGCGACGACCGAGGTGTCCTGGCCGAGCTGGATGACGATGTTCTCCGGCCCGCCCGTGCGGACGGGGTCGGTGGCGGCGTCCCAGTAGCTGTTGCGCTTGAGCTTCAGCGCCGTGCCCTGCTGGTAGGACTCCACCTGGTAGGGGCCGGAGGCGGCGGGGTTCTGGCCGTATTTCTGGACGTCCTCCTTCGCCTTGGGCACGGGGGCGAACGCCGGGGTGGAGACGACCCACGGCCAGTCGCCGAAGGGCTTGTCCAGCCTGAAGACGATGGTACGAGCGTCCGGGGCCTCGATGGAGGCGAGCGCGCCGCCGCCGAACGGGCCCTTGTAGGCGGCCCCGCCGGTGAGGAGCGTCTTGTGGTAGCCCAGGCCGCCGGAGAGCTCCGGTGCGAAGGAGCGCTCCACGCCGTACTTCACGTCGGCGGCGGTGATCGCGGTCCCGTCGGCGTACTTCAGGCCCTCGCGCAGGGTGTATGTCCAGGTCCGGCCGCCGTCGGTCGGCTTGCCCGCGTCCGTCGCGAGGTCCGGGACGACGGCGGCGGTCTTGCCCGGCTGGATGTCCCAGCTGGTCAGCCGCCGGTGCACCAGGCCGAGGGTGGTGATGGCGAGGCTCTGGCTCTTGGCCGGGTCGAGGTTGACCGTGGTCGACGAGCTCAGGATGGTGAGTGTGCCGCCCTTGACGGTCGTGGACCCTCCCGGCGGCTGCTGCTCGGGCGCCGCGTTGGCGTTGCAGGCGGTCAGCCCCAGCAGCACCGTGAGGGCGAGGGCACCGGAAAGGCTGTGGCGTCTCCTCATGCGTGGTCTCCTTTCACTGGCCGGTCTCGGTGGAGATCCGGGGGTCAAGCGCGCTGTAGACGAGGTCCACGGCGACGTTCGCGGCGATGATGAGGAATGCGGAGAAGAGGGTCACGCCGACCAGCAGCGGCAGGTCGACGTTGCCGACCGCGTCGATGAGCAGGGCGCCGAGGCCCTGCATGCTGAAGACCCGCTCGGTGATGACCGCGCCGCCGAGCAGACCGCCGAGATCAAGACCGAAGACCGTGACGACGGGTACGAGCACGTTGCGCAACGCGTGCCGCAGGACCACTCGCCGTTCGGACAGCCCTTTGGCGCGCGCCGTCCGGATGTAGTCCTCGCCGAGGGCCTCCAGCATCTGCCCGCGCGTGAGCCGGGCGTAGACGGCCGCGGAGAGCAGGGCCAGCACCGTCCACGGCAGCACGAGGTGCCACAGCCACTGCACCGGATCCTCGGCCAGCGGGACATAGCCGCCCACCGGCACCATGTCGAGGGTGAATCCGAAGAGGAAGATGCCGAGCAGCCCGGCGAGGTAGGTGGGTGCGGAGACCCCGGCGACCGACAGCGTCATCGCCGCCCGGTCGGCCGCCTCACCGCGCCGGACCGCGGACACGACCCCGGCGCCGACGCCGATGATCAGCCACAGCACGGCCGCGCCGATCGCGATCGAGAAGGTCACCCCGGCCCGCTCGGCGATGAGCTCGGTGACCGGGGCGTCGAGCTGGAAGGAGTAGCCGAAGCAGGGCGCCGCGCACCGCACCACGGCTCCGGCCGAGCCGAACTCGCGCCCGACGACGATGCCCGACAGGAAGTCGAGGTACTGCTGCCAGACCGGCACGTCGTAGCCCATGAAGGCGCGCGCGTCGGCGAGCCGTTCGGGGGTGCACGGGCGGCCGCAGGAGAGCTGTGCCGGGTCCGTCGGCAGCAGGTAGAAGACGGCGAAGGTCAGCATGCTGACGGCGAGCAGCACGAGCAGCGTGGACGCGAGGCGCCCGGCCGCTATCCGCAGGATCCTCATCGGCGCGCCCCCAGCGGTCTCCTGGCGCGACCCGCGCCCAGTCGGGGGTCGAGGATGTCGCGCAGGCCGTCGCCGAGCAGGTTGAAGCCGAGGGTGGCGAGGAAGAGCGCGGTTCCGGGCACGGCGAGGTACATCGGATCGGTCTGCACCCAGTCGATCGCGTTGCTGATCAGGGCTCCCCAGTCGGGGGTGGGCGGGGGCAGCCCGACTCCGAGGAAGGACAGGGCGGCCTGCACCCCGATCATCCCGGGGATCATGATCGTGCTGTAGACGATGATGGTGCTGGTCAGGTTGGGCAGGATCTGGCGGGTCAGCACGTGCCACGGCCCGGCCCCCATCGACACCGACGCCACGACGAAGGTGCGGTGCCGGAGCGAGAGGGTCTGCGCGCGGACGACCCGGGCGATGCCGGGCCAGCCGAAGAGCCCGATGACCCCGATGACGAGCAGCTGCCGCGGCACGCTCGCCGGGGCGATGGCGCCGAGCGCGATCATGAAGATCAGGGCGGGAAAGCCGAAGAGGACGTCGATCACCCGGCTGATGACGCGATCGGTCCAGCCGCCGAAGTAGCCCGCGGTGGTCCCGACGCCCACGCCGATCACGACCGCGACCGCCGTGGCGCTGACCCCGATCAGCAGCGATGTCCGCGCGCCGTGGACCGCGATGGCGAACAGGTCGCGCCCGGTCAGCGGCTCCACCCCGAGCCAGTGATCGGCGCCGATGCCGCCGCCCCAGCCGACCGGCATGCCCGAGGTGTCGAGGGCGTCGAGGTCATAGGTGTATGGGTCGTGGCCGCCGAGCGCGGCCAGCCACGGTGCGAGCCCGGCCGCGGTCAGAAAGGCCAGGACCGTGGCCGCACCGGCGGACGCCCACCGGTCGCGCAGGAGCCGTCTCACCAGATCGCTAAACAAGATCTTCCCCGGTACGGCCGGCGCGGGCCTCGCGGAGGGAGCCGATGGTCGACAGGTGGCAACACCCATTCAGCTATCGATATGCATTAGCACTATGGTCGACAGGGATCCTAACTCCACTAATCCCATCGATTCAATAGGCTATTGACCACGACCGATCACTTGTTCGAGTTCGGCGAGGTGGCGCGGGGTCATCCCGTATTCGCCGGTGGGCGCGATGGCGAACGCATCGAGGTGTCGGCGGCGTAGCTCCCGGACGCAGAACTCGGCTCGGCTGCCGGCGGGGTGGTGTCGATCAGGCTCCGCGTCGAGGGCGAGATCGTCGTCGACCCAGGCGACGCGGGTGATGTCGGCGTTGTCGGCCAGCCACGCGGTCAGGGCGGCCCACTTGGGCCACCGCCGACCCGTCGCGCCGCCGACCCCGTCCAGGTCGATCTGCTCCCAGTCCCGGCCGGGGAACGGCGACCGCAGGGCGCGGCGGGTCTCGGGCGGCCACGTCGTGAGCCAGACCGGGGTGACGTGGGGCCGGGCACCGAGGTCGGCGAGCGCGGCGCAGAGCGAGGGCGCGACGAGGACCGGGTGCAGCGCGACGCCGACCTCGACCAGCGGGCCGAACGGACTGAAGCCGGACTGCGGACACAGGGTGCCGTCGATGTCGAGGACGAGAGCGGTCTGGATCGGATCCTCCCCGGAAGCGCGCGGACATCGGGGAGGCTAGCCCGGAACCCCGCCTTCTTCAACACATTGTTGACAACACTCTGTTGAGGAGGCAGGCTGCGATGGTGGACAGAGCATCAGCGGATCAGGCGGCGGGCGACGCCGAGCGCGAGGCCCGCAACTGGCTGATGGCCCGGGGCGGCGAGGACCTGCCGCGCCTTCCCTGGCTGATGGCGGGCCAGCCGCACGACGCGATCACCCTGATCCGCCAGGCGCTGTGGCGCGCCGACAACGAGAGGACGTCGCTGGACGTACCCCCGGATCTCTATGCGGCGCTCGCGCTGCTCTCCGCGGGCCGCAGCGAGGTCGACCAGCTGGAGGCGGGCCTGCTCTTCGTCGCCCGCGCGGAGGGCCTGACCTGGGGGCAGATCGCCGATGCGCTGGGCCTGCGGACCGCCCAGGCCGCGCAGCAGCGCTATGAGCGCGTCTCGGCCCGGCTCGCCACCGGTCCGCAAGCGTGACCATGCCAGACCGCGGTGGCCGACGCCGGGAGGCTGCGTGAGCATCGTCGCACTGATCGACGCCGACGAAGGCTGCGGCAACAAGGCGGCCGGGCTCGGCGTCCTGCTGCGCGCCGGCCTGCCGGTGCCGGACGGGTTCGTCGTCACCGACCCGGACGCCGACCCCGGTTCGATCGCCGCGCACCTCGACCGCCTCGGCGGTGCGGCGTTCGCCGTCCGGTCGTCCAGCCGGGCGGAGGACTCGGCCGAGGCGTCGTTCGCCGGGCAGCTGGAGACGGTCCTCGGTGTCGCGGCGCTCGCGGACGTGCTCGCCGCGGTCCGCCGGTGTGCCGCCTCGACGCGGACGCCGCGGACCCGCGGCTACCGCGAGCAGCTGGGCCTGGGCGACGCCGAGGCGAGCACGCCCGTGATCGTGCAGGACCTCGTCGACGCCGACCGCGCCGGGGTGCTTTTCACCCGGGACCCGCGGACCGGCGACGACGCGATCGTGATCAACGCGTCCTGGGGGCTGGGCGAATCGGTGGTCTCCGGCGCCGTCACGCCGGACGAAGTGGTCGTGCCCCGGTCCGGGCCGCTCCGCGTGGGCATCGGCACCAAGCGCACCCGCCTGGACCGCGGCGAGCACGGGCTGGTCCGATCGCCCGTCGCCGTCGCCGACCGGACTCGCCGGTGCCTGTCCCCGGCCGACATCGAGCACCTCGCCGGGCTGGGCCGGCGGTGTGAGGAACTCTTCGGCCGGCCGCAGGACGTCGAGTGGGCGGCACGCGGGAGTCGCCTCTGGATCGTGCAGTCGCGCCCGATCACGGTCCTGCCCGCCGAACCCGCCCGCGCCGGACCGGCCGATCCGGCGGCCGTGCTGCTCACCGGCACCGCCAGCAGCCCCGGTCGCGCCACCGGACCGGTTCGCGTCGTGTGTGGCGTCGATGACTTCCCTCGCGTGCGGCGCGGCGACGTGCTGGTGTGCCACACCACCGACCCGGCCTGGACCCCGCTGTTCCGGGTCGCGGCGGCCGTCGTCACCGAGAGCGGCGGCGTCCTGTCCCACGCGGCGATCGTCGCCCGCGAGTACGCCATCCCCGCCGTCGTCGGTGCGCGGGAAGCCGCGAGCCGGCTGCGCGACGGCGAACCCGTCACGGTCGACGGCACCCTCGGCACCGTCGAGGCCGCACCCGCCGAGCGGGAAGGACGCTCCCCATGACCCACCCGTCCACCGCGGAACTCCTCGTGCTGCACGCCGTACGCGTCAAGGGCTTCACCGACACCGCCGCCGTCGCCCGCCGGTTCGACCTCGACCCGGCGATGACCCACGAGGAGCTCCTCGACGCCCAGGCGCGCGGCTGGGTCACCCGGTCGGCCTTCGCCGACCTGGAGGGATGGTCACTGACCGAAGCCGGACGCCGTCGCAACGAGACCCAGCTGCGGGAGGAGCTCGACACCGCGGGCGCCCGCGCCGACATCAGCGCCGCCCATGAGGAGTTCCTGCCGCTCAACACCCGCGCGGTGCGGCTGTTCACCGCCTGGCAGCTCGCCCCGGGCACGGCACCCCTCGGCGGCGGCACGGACCGGGCGGAGCTGCACCGGCGGTTGGCCGCCATCGCCCGCGAGCTCGAACACCTCGAACGGCGGCTCACCGCCCGGCTCCTCCGTTTCACCGGGTACCACGACCGCTTCGCCCGCGCGCTCGCCCGCGCGGCGGCGGATCCGATCTGGATCACCAACGTCGAGGTCGACTCGGGCCACGGCGTCTGGTTCGAACTGCACGAGGACCTCACCGCCACCCTCGGCATCCCGCGCTAGCGCCTGGGTGGTCAGACGGAATCGTCGAGCAGGGCGGCGAGCGGCGCGGGCAGGGCACCCCGGCTCATCGCCGCCTCGGTGAGCAGCCGGGCATAGCGCAGGCTACGGCGCGACCCGCTGCGCAGGAACCGCCACATCTGCCGCTCCGGGTCCTGACCGCGCCAGGCGGGCTGGCTCTGCAGCGAGCGGAACGACTTCAGGTCGCCCTGCGAGTCGAAGAGGGCTTCGGCCGCGGTGGCGCCCACGGCACGGATCAGCTCCTCCTCGAGGTCGTCGACGCAGACGTGGAACCCGAGGCGCTCCATGTCGGCGCGGGTGCCGGGCGAGCCGATCCGGGCGGCGACGAGTGCCCGCCGGAAGATCTCCTCCTCGCGTACGTCGCACAGGCCGGAGAGGCGGACCTGCGCGGCGAGCGGGCCGAGGTCGGTCAGGAAGCGGCCGATCGCGTGGGCGCCGCCGATCGGCACGATCACGATGCGCTCCGCCTCCAGATCCCGGCCGCGGCCGACCGCCGCGGTCTCCACTGCGATCTGGTCGCTGAGCCCCTCGACCAGGACCAGGGCCACCGCGTCGTCGACCTTCGCCAGGGCGCCCGCCAGCGCCCGGGTCGTGGCGTCGGGGCCGCTGTCGTAGCCGTCGAGCGCCCGGCGGGCGAGCTCACGGCGTCGGTCGAGATCCATGGTGGGTTCCGTCCGCTGGTCCGGCGGCCATCACCGCCATCATCGTCGAGCCGACCAGCCGCGACAACCGGTTAACGGTGATCTCCCGGCCGGACGCGGGAGCGGTCGACGCGGCGGCCGGCCGATCCCGCTCCCGCCTACGGCTCGCAGGTCGGGCAGGTGGCGGAGATCGGGTACAGCGCGAATGCGGGGACGGCGGTCGTGGCGAGCAGGCCGCCGACGGCGAGCGCCACGCAGACCGTGCCGCGGAGCAGAACCTTCTTGATCATCATGACCTTCTCTCGGTGGGGATCAGGCGTGGAATCCGCACGCCTGCCCTCCCGGCGTTCCACCCCGTTCCATCCGGTTCCACCACGGGCCGGATATTCGGCTGCGGGTGGCCCGGACTCGCCCTAGGCTTCCGCTCGAGGGTTGAACACGGCGATGAGTCAGGGGTGACAGCGCGATGGCCAGTCAACTGTTCGCGGTCAGCTTCGACGCGATCGATCCGCCCCTGGTGGCGCGGTTCTGGTCGGGGCTGCTGGGCTGGCAGGTGGCCGACGACGCACCCGACGGGGTCGAGCTCCTGCCCGCCGATGACACCGGGTTCCGGATCCGGTTCCACCCCACCCGGGAGCAGAAGGCCGCCCAGAACCGGATGCACTTCGATCTGACGAGCTCCTCGCTCGCGGAGCAGCAGCGGACGGTGGCGAGAGCGCTCGAGCTCGGCGGCCGCCACATCGATGTCGGCCAGCTCCCGGACGAGGAGCACGTGGTGCTCGCCGACCCGGAGGGCAACGAGTTCTGCGTCATCGAGCCGGGCAACAACTTCCTCGCCGACTGCGGCTTCATCGGAGCGCTGGCCTGCGACGGTTCGCAGGAGGTCGGCTACTTCTGGAGCGAGGCACTGGGCTGGCCGCTCGTCTGGGACCAGGACCAGGAGACCGCGATCCGCTCGCCGCACGGCGGCCCGAAGATCACCTGGGGCGGTCCCCCGCTGGACCAGAGGGTCGGCACGGACCGGCTGCGCTTCGGCCTCGCTCCGGCCGCCCCCGGCGATCAGCAGGCCGAGGTCGACCGCCTGCTCGCCCTCGGCGCGACGCGGATCGGCACCGGTCACGACGAGGCCGGCCGGGTGGCGATGGCCGACCCCGACGGCAACGAGTTCTCCGTGCTGACACCGCGGTAACGCGAAGCGCTGCCCGCGCCTGGCGAGGTCCCCGCACAGATGGCAGGCTAGGAGGCATGAAGGCGGCTTCCCTGTGTCAGCTTCCGGTGAGGGCTTGATGGACGACGTGTTCGCCGCGGATCCCGATGTCGCCCTGGACCTGCGCGCGGTCGACTGGGCCGCGACACCGCTGGGCCCGGTGCGTGATTGGCCGCAGAGCCTGCAGACCGCGGTGAGCATCCTGCTGTCGTCGAAGTTCCCCATGTGGATGGCGTGGGGACCGCAGCTCACCTTCTTCTGCAATGCCGCATACCGGCGCGACACCCTCGGCCACAAGTACCCGTGGGCCCTCGGCCGCCCGGCCAACCAGGTCTGGGCCGAGATCTGGGACGACATCGGCCCCCGCATCGACACCGTGCTCGCCACGGGGCAGGCGACCTGGGACGAGGCGCTGCTGCTGTTCCTCGAGCGGTCCGGCTACCAGGAGGAGACCTACCACACGTTCTCCTACAGCCCGCTGCGGGACGAATCCGGCGTCGCCGTCGGCATGCTCTGCGTCGTCAGCGAGGACACCACCCGGGTGGTCAGCGAACGGCGCATGGCCACCCTGCGGGATCTGGGGTCGGACCCCAGCGTCGTGCGGACCGAGGAGGAGACGCTGGCGTTCGCCAGCCGGCAGCTCGACCGCAATCAGCGCGATCTGCCGTTCACCCTCACCTACCTGATCCGCGACAGAACAGCACTGTTGGCGGGCACGACGGGGATCCAGCTCGGGCACGCCGTGGCCGTCTCACCGATCCCGCTGGACGGTCCCGATCCGATCTGGCCCGCCACCCTGACCGGGACCGAGCCGCACCTGGTGGATCTGGCCCAGCCCCGCTACGCCGGCATCCCGTCCGGAATCTGGCCGCTGCCGCCGACGCAGGCGGTGCTGATCCCGCTGCTGCGCCAGGGCGGCGCCCCCTACGGCTTCCTCGTCGCCGGGCTCAATCGCTACCGCCCCTTCGACGACGGCTACCGGTCCTTCGTCGAGCTGGTGGCCGGGCATGTCGCCACCGGGATCGCCAGCGCCCGCAGCTACCAGGCCCAGCAGCGGCGGGCCGAGGAGCTCGCCGAGCTCGACCGGGCCAAGACCGTGTTCTTCTCCAACATCAGCCACGAGTTCCGCACGCCGCTGACCCTCATCATGGGTCCGATCGACGACCTGCGCCGCCGCTCGGGCACCGACCCGGCGGTGCAGGAGGAGCTCGACGTCATCCACCGCAACGGCCTGCGGCTCGGCAAGCTCGTCAACAGCCTGTTGGACTTCTCGCGCCTGGAAGCCGGCCGGATGCAGGCCAGCTACGAGCCCGTCGACCTCGCCGCCGTCACCGCCGAACTGGCCAGCGTCTTCCGCTCCGCCGTGGAGAAGGCCGGCCTGCGGTTCACCGTCGACTGCCCGCCACTGGACCAGCCCGTCTACATCGACCGCGGCATGTGGGAAAAGGTCATCCTCAACCTGCTCAGCAACGCCCTGAAATTCACCTTCGAGGGCTCGGTCGGCGTCAGCGTCAGCCGCGACCACGAGTACGCGATCGTCAGCGTGACCGATACCGGCATCGGCATCGCCGCCGATCAGATGCCCCGGCTCTTCGAACGGTTCCACCGCGTCGAGAACGCGCGCTCCCGATCCAACGAGGGCAGCGGCATCGGCCTGGCCCTGGTGCAGGAGCTGGTCGGCCTGCACGGCGGGACCATCACCGCGCACAGCGCCGAGGGCGAGGGCACCCGCTTCACCATCAGCGTTCCCTTCGGCCACAGCCATCTGCCCGCCCGGGCCATCGTCGCCGCCACGAGCTCCGCGGCGCTGTCGGCCGCGGCCGAGCCCTATGTCCAGGAGGCCCTGCGCTGGGTGCCCGATGAGTCCTCGGACACCCTGGTCGGCGCTTCCGACCAGGGTATGCCGGCTTTCGGCCCGGGCCTGTCCAGGCCGGCGACCGTGCTCGTCGCCGACGACAACGCGGACATGCGGGCCTACCTCGCCCGGCTGCTGTCGGGTGCCGGTTATCGGGTCCGCACCGTCGACGACGGCCGGCACGCACTCGACGCGGCTCGTGCCAAGGCGCCCGACCTGATCATCAGCGATGTCATGATGCCCCGCCTGGACGGCCTGCAGCTGCTCATCGCGCTGCGGGCCGATCCCCGCACCGAGGCGATCCCGGTCATGCTGCTGTCGGCACGAGCGGGTCAGGAGGCCTCCATCGAGGGCCTGCAGGCGGGTGCCGACGATTACCTCGTCAAGCCCTTCTCGGCGGCCGAACTCCTCGCCCGGGTGCGGGCGAGCGTGCAGCTGGCGCGGACCCGGAACCACCATGCCCGCTGGCGGACAGCACTGATCAACTCCCTGCAGGAGGCGTTCTTCGTCTGCGACGAGACCGGCGCGGTCATCGAGATCAACACGGCGTTCACCGAGATCCTCGGCTTCGGCCCGGAAGGGCTGCCCTACCAGCCGACGCACCCGTGGTGGCCCGACCCCGGCACGGACGAGGCCGCCTACCGAGAGGTCGCCGCCGCGTTCGACACGCTCCTCCAGAACGCGCAGGGCACCTACACGATCCCGGTCACCCACAGCGCCGGCCACCGGGTGTGGGTGAACGCGTCCTTCAACAGGGCGCAGGACCCCGACAGCGGCCGGACCGTCACCGTCGGCACGTTCCGCGACGTGACGGCCGAGCACTACGCCATTCAGCGCGACACCGCGATGGCCGCCCTGAACCTGCGCCTGTCCCAGGCGCCGGACCTCGCCCAGGCCGTGACCGGGGCGCTCACCGAGCTTCAGCACCTCTGGCACGCCGGTGAGACGCTGGGCGTCGTCTTCCGTCCCGGCGCCGCACCGGCCCTGAGCTCGGCGCGCGGCGAGCCCGTCTCCTGGGAGCAGTTGCCGGAGGGCCATCGCACCGCCATCGCCGACCTGCGCGACGGGCCCAACCTCACCGCGGCGGTGGCGGGCGGCGACGGGGCGGGCATCCGGCTGGAGCACCCGCACGGCGTCATGGTGCTCTGGCTCGACCTGGCCGCCGGCCGCCGCTTCACCGAGCACGACCGGCTGCTGCTGTCGCTGCTGGCCGGGAGCCTCGCCCAGGGGCTCACCCGCGTCCACCAGATCGATCAGCAGCGCGAGACCGCCCTGGCCCTGCAGCGCGCCATTCTCGGGCCGTCGGAGTTGCCGCACGGTTTCGCCGTCCGCTACGAGCCGGCCGCCTCGCCCCTGGAGATCGGCGGCGACTGGTATGACACCATCGCCCTCCCGGACGGCCGCATCGGCATCGTCGTCGGCGACTGCGTCGGCCGGGGCCTGGCCGCCGCAGCCGTCATGGGCCAGCTGCGCAGTGCCTGCCGCGCGCTGCTGTTGCAGGATCCCAGCCCGGCCCGCACCCTGATGACGATGGACCACTTCGCCGCCGCGATTCCGGGCGCCAGGTGCACCACCGTCTTCTGCGGCGTGCTCGACCTGGAGACCGGTCAGCTCACCTACGCCAGCGCCGGGCACCCGCCGGGCATCATCGCCCACCGCGACGGCAAGACCGACATCCTCAGCGAGGGCCGTTCCCTGCCGCTCGCCGTGCGCCTCGGCGCCTCCCGCGGCCAGGCCGAGCACACCATGCCCGCGCGGGCGACGATGATGCTCTACACCGACGGCCTCGTGGAACGCCGCCGCGGCTCCATGGGCGAGGGCATCGACAACGCCACCAACACGTTGCACCAGGGCCGCGACATCGACATCGAGCAGCTCGCGGCGCACGTCATGGACAGTCTCGCTCCCTCCGGCGGGTTCGACGACGACGTCGCCTTCCTGCTCTACCGCCAGCCCGGGCCGTTGCAGATGACGTTTCCGGCCGAGGCCGGCCAGCTCGCCCCGGTCCGCAACGCGCTGCGCGACTGGCTGCACCGCTGCGCCCTGCCGTCCAAGGTGGCCCACGGCATCCTCATCGCCGCCGGTGAGGCCTGCGCCAACGCCATCGAGCACGGACACCGGGGCAACCCGGGCGAGCCGATCAGATTGCGCGCCGAGGCGTACGCCGACGGGCTGCGCCTCACCATCGCCGACACCGGCAGGTGGAAGAGCCCGACGGTCAACACCGACCGCGGGCGGGGCGTCGGCCTGATGCGCGCCATCATGCAGCACGTCAACATCGACTCCAGCAGCACCGGCACGACCGTCGACATGTATACGAGGATCGCCGAATGACCACACCCCTGACCATCAGCTCGGCACAGAAGGCCGACGGCACCACGTCCCTGACCGTGCGCGGGGAGATCGACATGAGCAACACCGCCGATCTCGCCGAGGCGATCAGCAGCGCACCGGGCCACGTGCTGCTGGACTTCGCCGAGGTGGACTACCTCGACAGCGCGGGCCTGGCGGTCCTGTTCGCCAACGCCGACCGCATCGAACTCGTCGCCAACAGCATGCTCGGTCCGGTGCTGGAGATCTCCGGTCTGACGGAGCTCGTCACCGTTCGCGAAGTGCCGTCCGCCCACTCCTGAGGCCGCCCGGGTGGGTCAGGTCGGCGTGGCGAGGAAGCGGTAGCCCATCCCGGGCTCCGTCAACAGCTGCCGCGGGTGGGCCGGGTCGCTCTCGAGCTTGCGGCGCAGCTGGGCCATGTACTGGCGCAGGTAGTTGGTCTCGGAGCCGTACTGCGGTCCCCACACCTCGTGCAGCAGGTGGCGCTGGCTCACCAGCGTGCCGGGGTTGCGCAGCAGGACGCCGAGCAGGTGCCACTCGGTCTTGGTGAGCTTCACCTCCTCGCCGTCGGCGGACCGCACGATGTGGTTGTTGATGTCGACGGTGTTGCCGCCGATGGTGACGACCGCCCCGACCGACTCGGCCGGGGCGCGGCGGCGGGTGACGGCCCGGATCCGGGCGAGCAGCTCGTTGATCTCGAAGGGCTTGGTGACGTAGTCGTCCGCGCCCGCGTCGAGGGCCTTGACCTTGTCGTCGCTGCCGATCCGGCCGGACAGCACGATGATCGGCACCTGGCTCCAGCCGCGAACACCCGCGATGACGTCGACGCCGTGCAGGTCCGGCAAACCGAGGTCCAGGACGATGAGGTCGGGGCGGAAGTCCGCGGCGGCGCGCAACGCGGTGGCGCCGTCGGGAGCCTCGGCGGTGTCGTACCCCCGGGCTTTGAGGTTGATCCGCAGCGCGCGCAGGATCTGCGGCTCGTCATCGACGATGAGGATCTTGATCATTGGCGCTCGCTCTCCACTGCGGGCAGGGACAACACCATGGTCAGGCCGCCTCCGGGGGTCGCCTCGGGCCGCAGCGAGCCGGCCATCGCCTCGGTGAGGCCGCGGGCGAGCGCCAGCCCGAGCCCCACACCGGTGGCGTTGGTGTAGTCGCCGAGCCGCTGGAACGGCAGGAAGACCTGGTCCCACTCGGTCTCTGGAATGCCGGGCCCGTAATCGATGATGCGCAGCTCCACCAGCCCGCCGTGCTCGCTGGCGGTGAGCAGCGGCGGCCGGTCCGGCGGGCTGTACCGCAGCGCGTTGCCGACGACGTTGGCGAGGACGCGCTCCAGCAGGCCCGGGTCGGCGCTGACCGCGGCGAGGTCGACCGGGATCCGCAGCCGGACCGCCCGTCCCGGCTCGCCGAGCTCGTCGAGGGCCCAGGGCACGATCTCCTCCAGCCCGACCGCCTGCAGCGAGACGCCGAGCACGCCGGCCTGCAACCGGCTCATGTCGAGCAGGTTGATGACGAGGCGGTGCAGCCGCTCCAGCGATTCGTCCGCGGTCGCCAGCAGCTCCCGCCGGTCCTCGTCGCTCCAGCTCACGTCGGTGCTGCGCAGGCTCGTCACCGCGGCGATGGCAGAAGCCAGGGGGGTACGCAGGTCGTGGCTGACCGCGTTGAGCAGCGCCGTCCGCATCCGGTCGGCCTCGGCGACGGGGACGGCGGCGGCGACCTGGACGGTGAGCCGTTCCTGCCGCAGCGCGATCGCGGCCTGGGCGGCGAACGCCTCCAGCACCCTGCGGTCGGCGGCGGCCAGCGGATGTCCGCGCAGGACCATCGTGAGGGTGTCGTCGACGGGCACGTCGACGTCACCGTCCCCGGGCGAGCGGCTGGGCTCGGTGCCGACGGAGGCCGCGACCGTCCAGGCGCCCGGATCCTGGCGGCGGTCCGGGCTGCGCTGCGCATCCGGCACGGCTTCGAGCAGGGTGACCGAGACGAGGCCGAACGTCTCCCGCAACCGCTCCAGCAGCGCGGTCAGCGGGCGGTCGCCGCGCAGCACGCTCCCGGCGACGGCGGCGAGGGTCTGCGCCTCGGCCCGGGCGCCGGCCGCCTGCCGGGTCCGCCGGGCCGCCTGATCGACGGTGGCGCTGACCGAGATCGCCACGACGAGGAAGACCAGCAGGGCGAGCAGGTTCTCCCGTTCGGCGATGGTCCACATCCGCAGCGGCGGGATGAAGAAGTAGTTGAGCAGGACGAATCCGCCGACCGCGGTGAAGAGTGCGGGCCACATCCCGCCGATGAGCGCGACCGCCACGACCGCGGCGAGGAAGAAGAGGATGTCGGTCGCGAGGGCGAGCTCGCCGCCGAGCGACAGCAGCAGTGTGAGCAGCGGCAGTCCGACGATCGCGGTGATCCACCCGGCGATGCGGCGGCTGCGCGACAGGGCGCTGCGGCCGACCGTGAAGCGCCACCGGAGGTTGGCCTCGTGGTGGGTGACGAGATGCACGTCGATCGTGCCGGACTCGGCGGTGGTGGTGACGCCCACGCCCCGGGAGAAGAGCTGCGCGAGGCGGCCGCGTCGGCTGGCGCCGAGGACGAGCTGGGTGGCGTTGACGCCCCGGGCGAAGTCGAGCAGCGCCGTGGGTACGTCGTCGCCGATGACCTGGTGGTACGTGCCGCCGAGGCTCTCCACCAGGATGCGCTGGCGGGCCAGCAGGGCCGGGTCGGCGCCGGTGAGCCCGTCGTTGCGGGCGACGTGCACGGCCAGCAGGTCCGCCGACCGCGCCCGGTCGGCGATGCGGGCGGCCCGGCGCAGCAGCGTCTCGCCCTCGGGGCCGCCGGTGAGGGCGACGACCACGCGTTCGCGCGCTTCCCAGGTGGCGTTGATGTCATGGGCGGTGCGGTACCGGTCGAGCTGCTCGTCGACCTTGTCCGCGAGCCAGATGAGGGCGAGTTCGCGCAGGGCGGTGAGGTTGCCGACCCGGAAGTAGTTGCCGAGCGCGGCGTCGACCTTCTCCGGCCGATAGACGTTGCCGTGGGCCATCCGGCGGCGCAGGGCCTCGGGCGTCATGTCGACGAGCTCGACCTGCTCGGCCCGGCGCACCACCTCGTCGGGCACGGTCTCCCGCTGCGGTACGCCGGTGATCTGCTCGACGACGTCGTTGAGCGACTCGAGGTGCTGGATGTTGAGTGTGGACAGGACGTGGATGCCCGCCTCGAGGAGCTCCTGGACATCCTGCCAGCGTTTGGCGTTGCGGCAGCCCGGCACGTTGGTGTGCGCGAGCTCGTCGACGAGGACCACCTCGGGGCGGCGGGCCAGGATCGCGTCGATGTCCATCTCGGTGAAGGTGGACCCCCTGTACTCCATCGTGCGGCGGGGCACCAGCTCCAGGTCGCCGATCATGCCCGTGGTGTGCCGGCGCCCGTGGGTCTCGACGAAGCCGATGACCACGTCGGTGCCGCGTTCGGCACGGCGCTGCGCCTCCTCGAGCATGGCGTAGGTCTTGCCCACTCCGGGTGCGGCTCCCAGGTAGATCCGCAACTGCCCGCTGCTCATAGCTGCTCATTCTCCTCAACCGGCGCCCGCCGGGATCGCTGGACGTGCCCGGTGGCCGGAATCGGAGGTCCGGTCACCGGGCACGCCGGGTGGGGTCAGCCGCGGTCCAGGGCCAGGTTGAGCTCCAGGACGTTGACGGCGGGCTCGCCGAGGAAGCCCAGGCCCCGGCCGGTGGTGTGCTCGGCGATGAGCTTCCGCACGGCGTCCACGCCCAGGTGGCGCTCCCGGGCGATCCGCGGGGCCTGCAGCTCGGCGTACTCGACGCTGATGTGCGGGTCGAGCGAGCTGCCGCTGGCGGTGACCGCGTCGGCCGGGACGACCGGCCGATCAGGCGCGTCGCCCCGGATCGGGACCAGCACCCCGCCGGAGTAGTCGTCGCCGAACCGGGCGCACTCCACCGGCACGCCGCGGTAGGCGCTGAGGAACGGGGTCGCCGGGCAGGCCTGGTTGACGCTGACCGCGCGGGTCACGGTGCCGGTGAGGCCGCCGGAGTAGAAGACCCGCAGCGTCGCGCCGAGACCGTCGCCGGTGCAGTAGGGCCGGGCACCGCTGACCCCCTCCAGCCGACCGACCGCCAGGCTGCGGGCGCAGACCTGGGTGAGCAGCGACTGCGCGCTGCCGTCGCCGTCGGCGGAGTTCGGGTCGAGGGCCGGGTCGCCGAGGGTGTCCTCGATGCTCTCCGGGCCGAGGTTGCTCGCCGCGGTGGCGTCCGGGTCGTAACCGGAGGCCGACGGGCGGGACTGGAAGTATTTCGGCACCGGGTTGCCGTCGGCGTCGGTGAACGACTGGCCGATCAGCGAGCTGCCGACCGGCTGCCCGTTCACCTCGACGATAGAGCCGCCGGCCTTGGCATCGAGCCCGGGCAACTGGGCGACCCCGGTGACGACCAGCGGGTACGCGACGCCGAGCAGCAGCGTGAAGAGCAGGACGGCGCGCAGGGCGGCGATGTGCTGTGAGATCCACCGTGGCAGGCGCATTACGAGATCCCCCCGACGAGGTTGAGCAGGACATCAATGATCTTGATGCCGAGGAATGGTGCGACGATGCCGCCGAGGCCGTAGACCCAGAGGTTGCGGGTCAGCAGCGCGCCAGCGCTGCTCGGCTTGTAACGCACGCCGCGCAGTGCCAGCGGGATCAGCGCGATGATCACCAGCGCGTTGAAGACGACGGCGGACAGGATCGCCGACTCGGGGCTGCCCAGCCGCATGATGTTGAGCTTGTCGAGGTCGGGGTAGACGACCGCGAACATCGCCGGGATGATCGCGAAGTATTTCGCGATGTCGTTGGCGATGGAGAACGTGGTCAGGGCACCCCGGGTGATGAGGAGCTGCTTGCCGATCTCGACGATCTCGATCAGCTTCGTCGGGTCGGAGTCGAGGTCGACCATGTTGCCGGCCTCCTTCGCCGCCGACGTGCCGGTGTTCATCGCCACGCCGACGTCGGCCTGGGCGAGCGCCGGCGCGTCGTTGGTGCCGTCGCCGGTCATCGCGACGAGCCGGCCGCCCTCCTGCTCCGTGCGGATCAGGGCGAGCTTCTCCTCCGGGGTCGCCTCGGCGAGGAAGTCGTCGACTCCGGCCTCCTCGGCGATCGCCTTCGCGGTCTGCGGGTTGTCCCCGGTGATCATCACGGTACGGATGCCCATCCGGCGCATCTCGGCGAAGCGCTCCCGCATCCCGGCCTTGACGATGTCCTTGAGGTGGATCACGCCGAGCGCCCGGGCCGGTGCGTCGCCGAGCTTCTCGGCCACCACCAGCGGCGTACCGCCGGCGGAGCTGATCGCGTCGACGGCCGGGCCGACGTCGTCTGTGGGGTGGCCGCCGTTGTCGCGGACCCACTTCATGACCGCGGCCGCGGCGCCCTTGCGGATCCGCCGGCCGTCGATGTCGACCCCCGACATCCGGGTCTGCGCCGTGAACGGCACGAAGGCGGCGTCGGCCATCGCGCCGTCCGCGCGGGCCCGCAGGCCGTGCGCCTCCTTCGCCAGCACGACGATCGACCGGCCCTCCGGTGTCTCGTCGGCGAGGCTGGAGAGCTGCGCCGCGTCGGCGAGGGTGAGCGGTTCGACGCCGTCGACCGGCAGGAACTCGGCGGCCTGGCGGTTGCCGAGGGTGATCGTGCCGGTCTTGTCGAGCAGCAGCGTGTTGACATCGCCCGCAGCCTCCACCGCCCGGCCGCTCATCGCGAGCACGTTGCGCTGCACCAGGCGGTCCATCCCGGCGATGCCGATCGCCGAGAGCAGGGCGCCGATCGTGGTCGGGATGAGGCAGACCAGCAGCGACGCGAGCACGATGCCGCTGACACCGGTGCCGTCGAGCGCGGCGGTGTCGGGGGCCGCGCCCTGCCAGCCCTTGGCGAAGACCGCCATCGGCTGCAGCGTGACCACCGCCAGCAGGAACACGATCGTCAGGCTGGCGAGCAGGATGTTGAGCGCGATCTCGTTGGGGGTCTTCTGCCGGTCGGCGCCCTCGACGAGCGCGATCATCCGGTCGATGAAGCTCTCCCCCGGCTTCTGGGTGATCCTGACGACGATCCGGTCGGAGAGGACCTTCGTGCCGCCGGTGACGGCGCTGCGGTCACCGCCGGACTCCCGGATCACGGGTGCGGACTCGCCGGTGATCGCGGACTCGTCGACGCTGGCGATGCCCTCGACCACGTCACCGTCGCCGGGGATGATCTCGCCCGCCTCGACGACGACGATGTCGCCCTGCGCGAGCGCCGACGCCGCCACCGCCGCTTCCCGGTACGCCGTCGCGCCCTCACGCCAGCCGGTGAGCCGTCGGGCGATCGTGTCCTTCTTCGCCTGGCGCAGTGTCGCCGCCTGCGCCTTGCCCCGGCCCTCCGCCACCGCTTCGGCGAGGTTGGCGAAGACGACGGTCAGCCACAGCCAGATCGTGATCGACCAGGCGAACAGGGAGGGGTGGGCAACGGCGAGCACGGTGGTGTAGACGGCGCCGACCTCGACGATCAGCATCACCGGGTTGCGCCACAGGGTGCGCGGGTCGAGCTTGCGGGCCGCGTCGGGCAGCGACCGCAGCAGTTGCCGGGGGTCGAGCAGGCCGCCACCGACCACACGCGGTCCGGACCTTTCGGGGGTGGTCACAGTCGTGACACTCATGGTCATCGTCTCTTTCGCAGTCACAGGCCCTCGGCCAGCGGGCCGAGCGCGAGCGCGGGGAGGAAGGTCAGCGCGACGAGGACGACCACGACGCCGACCACCATCCCGATGAACAGGGGCTTGTGGGTGGGCAGCGTGCCCGCCGAGGCCGGGGTGGGCTGCTGCGCGGCGAGGGATCCGGCGAGGCCGAGCACGAGAATGATCGGCAGGAAGCGGCCCAGCAGCATCGCCAGCCCCAGCGCGGTGTCCCACCACGGGGTGTTGACGGTGATGCCGGCGAAGGCCGACCCGTTGTTGTTCGCCGCCGACGTGAAGGCGTAGAGCACCTCGGCGAACCCGTGCGGGCCGACGTTCAGGGCCGTCGAACTGTTGCCGGTCGCGAGCGCCGCGGCTGTTCCGACGAGTACGAGCGCCGGGGTCACCAGGAAGTAGAGCGACGCGAACTTCATCTCCCGGGCGCCGATCTTCTTGCCCAGGTATTCGGGGGTGCGCCCGACCATGAGCCCGGCCACGAAGACCGTGATCACCGCGATGACGAGCATGCCGTAGAGGCCGGAGCCCGTGCCGCCCGGAGCGACCTCGCCGAGCATCATGTTGACGATCGGCATCATCCCGCCGAGCGGGGTGAACGAGTCGTGGAACGAGTTGACCGCACCGGTCGAGGTCAGTGTCGTGGCCGCGGCGAAGGTGGACGAGTCGGCGACGCCGAACCGGACCTCCTTGCCCTCCAGCGCGGCGCCGACCGCCTGCGGCACCGTGCCGCCGGCGGAGAGCTCGAACGCGTTGGTCAGGGCGATGCTCGCGATGGCGAGGATGCCCATCACCGCGACGATCGCGTAGCCCTGGCGGTTGTCGCCGACCATCCGGCCGAAGACCCGGGGCAGGCTGAACGGGATCAGCAGCAGCAGGAAGATCTCCAGCCAGTTGGTCCAGCCCGTCGGGTTCTCGAAGGGGTGCGCCGAGTTGGTGTTGTAGAAGCCGCCGCCGTTGGTGCCGAGCTCCTTGATCGCCTCCTGGCTGGCGACCGGGCCGCCGGTGAGGTGCTGGCTGCCGCCGGTGAGGGTGGTGACCAGCGAGCCGTCGGTCAGGTTCTGCACCACGCCGCCGATGAGCAGCGCGACCGCCGCGACGATCGACAGGGGCAGCAGGATGCGGCAGGTGATGCGGGTCAGGTCCACCCAGAAGTTGCCCAGGGTGCCCGAGCGGTGCCGGGCGAAGCCGCGGACCAGCGCGATCGCGACCGCGATGCCGACGGCGGCGGAGACGAAGTTCTGCACCGCGAGACCGGCCATCTGCACGACGTGCGTCATCGTCGACTCACCCGAATAGGCCTGCCAGTTGGTGTTCGTCACGAAGCTGACCGCCGTGTTCCAGCCCAGGTGCGGGAAGACCCGGTCGTCGATCCCGGCCGAGAGGGCCGGGCCGAGCGAGGCGAGGAGGTGGTCCTGCAGGCGCAGGAAGCCGTAGAGGAAGAGCAGCGAGATCACCGAGAAGGCGAGCACGCTGCGCGCGTAGACCCCCCAGGACTGCTCGGCGTCCGCGTCGACGCCGACCGCCCGGTAGATGCCGCGCTCGGCCCGGCTGTGGCGGGTGGCCGAGACCACCCCGTACATGTGGTCGCCGAGGTAGCGGTACGCGACCGCCAGGGCGGCGAGCAGCGAGAGGATGAAGATCACTCCGGCGGATGTCGTGGTCATCTGCTCGGCCTCAGAACTTTTCCGGGAACAGCAGGGCGGCGACCATGAGGAGCGCCAGGCCGCTGGCGATGATCAAGCCGATCAGGTTGGTGCTCACAGCCGCTCAGCTCCCCGGACGACGAGGGCGAGCACTGCGAACAGCCCCACCGTGAGCAACACGAAAGCCATGTCGGCCACCGTGCGCCTCCTTCGTTTGTCGACGATGTATGCGATGCCTCGGCATCCCGCGATCCGGTGGATTCACCGGCCGCGAGTAGGAGTGAACTCGCATTTCATCGCCGCAAACGGGTTCCTGACGCTTTGGATACGCAGGTCGGCGGTTTCTTGACGCGATCTTGACGGCGGGGTGGGCGCCCTCACCCCGCCGCTCAGACCTCGATGTGGGAGCCCGTGATGACGGTGCGGTCGCGGGGCAGCGAGAAGTGCTCGGCGGCGTCCGCGGTGATGTGGGAGGTGGCGATGAACAGCCGCTTGCGCCAGGCCGCCATCGTGGGCTCGTCGCCGGCCCGCAGCTCGATCTTCGACAGGAAGTAGGAGGCGTCGTGCAGCTCCAGCTCGCCCTCGGTCTGGGTCAGGTCCAGCGTACGCAGCGCGGCCGGGATGTCCGGCGTCTCCATGTAGCCGTAGCGGGCGGTGACGTGGATGATGCCGTCGGCGGGGTTGCCGAGGTGGTCGACGGTGAGCCGCTCGCCCGCCGGGACCCGGGGCACCGGCTGGGTCTCGATCGACACGATGACGATGTGCTGGTGGCGGACGTGGTTGTGGTCGACGTTGGCCCGCAGGGCCAGGGGTGCGGTCTGCTTGCCGCGGTTGAGGAAGACCGCCGTGCCGGGCACCCGGCGCAGGAGCGCCTTGCCGTTGCGCAGCCGGTCGACGAACTCGGTCAGCGATCCCTCGCGGCGTTCGCGCTCGGCGGTGACGATCTCCCGGCCGCGCTGCCAGGTGGTCATGACGGTGAACGCGGTGAGGCCGATCAGCAGCGGCAGCCATGCGCCGTGGGCGAGCTTGGTGAGGTTGGCGGCGACGAAGAGCAGGTCCACGGTCATCAGCACGGCGCCGCCGGTGACGAGGATCCATAGTGGAGTTTTCCACGTGGCGCGGGCGACGTAGAGGAACAGCAGCGTGGTGATGGTGATGGTGCCGGTGACGGCCATGCCGAACGCGAAGGCCAGCGCCGCCGAGGTGCGGAACGCGAAGACCAGCGTGAGCACGGAGAAGAGGAGCACCCAGTTGATCCACGGCACGTAGATCTGGCCCTTGCTGGACTCGGAGGTGTGCGCGATCCGCAGCCGGGGCAGGTAGCCCAGCTGGGCTGCCTGCGACGCGACCGAGTAGGCACCCGTGATCACTGCCTGGGCGGCGATGACCGTCGCGGCGGTGGCGAGCAGGACCAGCGGCAGCCGGGCCCACCCGGGGACGAGGAGGAAGAACGGAGCGCTGATGTTGGCCGGGTCCTTCAGGATCAGCGCACCCTGCCCCAGGTAGCTGAGCACGCACGCGGGCAGGACGAGCAGCAGCCAGCCCCGGGTGATGGCGCGGCGGCCGAAGTGCCCCATGTCGGCGTAGAGCGCCTCGGCACCGGTCACCGCCAGCACGATCGCGGCGAGCGAGAAGAACGCGATGTGGAAGTGGCCGGCGAGGAACTTCAGCCCGTAGAGCGGTGACAGTGCCCGGAGGATGTCGGGGTGGTGCGCGATCCCGCCGATGCCGCAGGCGGCGATCACCAGGAACCAGGCGATCATGATGGGCCCGAACACCCGGCCGACCGCGGCCGTGCCCCGGCGCTGCACCATGAACAGCACGACGATGATGACGGCGGTGATCGGGATGATCAACCGCTCGAGGGAGGGGTTGACGACCTTGAGACCCTCCACGGCGGACAGGACCGAGATCGCCGGGGTGATCATGCTGTCGCCGAAGAAGAGGGCGGCGCCGAAGATGCCCAGCGCCGCCAGGAACGCCGTCGCCCGCCTGCCGCCGGGAGCGCCCTGCCGCCGCAGCAGCGTGATCAGCGCCATGATGCCGCCCTCGCCGTCGTTGTCGGCGCGCATCGCCAGCAGCACGTAGGTGAGCGTCACGATGATCATGACGGACCAGAAGATCAGTGACACGACCCCGAAGACGTTGTCGGTGCTGACCGGCACGGGGTGCGGATCCGCCGGGCTGAACACGGTCTGCATCGTGTAGATCGGGCTGGTGCCGATGTCGCCGAAGACGACACCCAGCGCGGCCACCACCACACCGAGCCTCACCACATCGCGTGCGCCCGGACGATGAGCCGGCTGCGGCCCACCCGCCGGGTCGCCCGGATCGGCCGCCTGCTGCCGGTCAGTCACCACGCTTCTCCTTCGTCACGGGACGCGGCATCGCGAATGATCCGGCATCCCGCCGGAGACTACCGTTCCCGTTCAGCGGACCACGGGAAGCAGCTTCACCGCACCGGGGCAGGCGGGGTGCCCTCCTCCCCCATCCCACCGGCGCGGCGGCCGGTGACGAGGTCGGCGACGGCCTGTGCGACAGCCTCCTCGCCCCGCAGGTGGATCGTGACGTGGCCGGCCGCGACCGGGCGGACCTCGCCCCTCGGCACCGACGCCGCGAAGTCGGTGTAGAGCCGGAGCTTGGCGTCGATCTCCCCCTGGAGCAGCGATGCGGGGATGCCCGCGGAGACGGCGGTCTTGAAGGGGTCGACCTCGGCCGAGGAGAGGATCAGCAGCGGGACGTCGGGCAGCGGACCGGCGGCGCGCATCTCGGCGTAGATCCGGTCGAGGTTGCTCGCCTCCTGGAGGCCGATCCGGAGCCCGCGCGGGCTGGCGTGGTAGTCGATGAGCGGCTCGCGGACCTCGGCGGGCCAGCTCGCCAGCTCCTGCGCGAACAGGCTCCGGTAGAACTGCAGCACCTCGGCGGGCAGCTCGTCGAAGGACGCCGCGACCTCGCCCGCGTCGAAGCCCTCCCAGATCTCGCGCAGCGGTGCGGGCATCGCCGCGTTGTAGTCCTCGTGAGCCGGATCGAGCAGCAGCAGAGCCGCCACCTCGCCGGGGAACCGGGTCGCGTAGAAGCGCGCGTAGAGACCGCCGAGCGAGTGCCCGACCAGCACGTAGGGGCCCTCGACGGTGGCGTGGAGCAGCGACCGCAGCTCGTCGGTCGCCTCGGTCAGGGTGCGCGGCAGGTCTGCGGCGGCGCCGTCGCCCGTCCCGGCCCGGTCGTAGATCACGCTGGTGGTCAGCTCGGCGGCCCGGCGGTGCACATTCCAGTAGTCGCGGCCGATCGTGCCGGCGCCGGGCAGGAAGACGACCGCCGGGCGGCCGTCGCGGGGTACGGCGAGGGGTGAGGTTAGCGTTTCCATATTTGGGAATGGTACCAGATATGGGAGAGTAGCCGGGTGGACATGGTCGACCTCCTCCTGCACCCGGTGCGGATCCGCATCGTGCACGCCTTCGCCGGCGGACGCAGCCTCACCACCGCCGAGCTCGGGGAGCACCTCCCCGACGTGCCCAAGACCACCCTGTATCGCCAGGTCGGGATACTCGCCACCGCCGGGCTGCTGGAGGTCGTCGGGGAGCAGCGGGTGCACGGGGCGGTGGAGCGGACCTACCGGCTCGACCGGGCGCGCACGCGCATCAGCCCGCAGGAGGCCGCGGCGATGACGATCGACGACCACCGCGACGGCTTCGCCGCCGCCATGGGCGCCCTGCTCGCCGACTTCAGCGCCTACCTCGACCGGCCGGACGCCGACCCCACCGCGGACATGGTCGGTTACGTGCAGATCCCGCTGTGGCTGAGCGCGGCGGAGATCACGGCGATGGCCGAGCAGCTCCGCGCGATGCTCCTGCCCCATATGGACAACGCACCGGAGCCGGGACGCCGGCTCTACCTGCTGAGTCCGATCATCTTCCCGATCGACCAGCAGCCCTGAGCGCGTCCCGGCTCCGGATGCGTCGGCTAGATGAGCCGGCCGAGCGCCGCCCAGGTGTTGGGGCCGGGGATCCCGTCCACCGGGCCGGTGTACCCACCGAGCTGGGCCATCCGCTGCAGCGCCGCGTAGGTGTTCACGCCGGGCGCCCCGTCGATCGGGCCGCCGTAGCCGAAGCCCGCGAGCACCTTCTGCACGCCCTTCCACGAGTTGACGCCCAGCGCGCCGTCGATCGGGCCGGTGTACCCGCCGAGCTTGGCGAGCCGCTGCAGCGCCGCGTAGGTGTTCGGGCCGGGTACGCCGTCGATCGGGCCGCCGTAGCCGAACCCGCGCAGCACCGTCTGCAGCCCTTTCCAGGAGTTGACGCCCAGCGCCCCGTCGACCGGGCCCGCGTAGCCGCCCTTCTGCGCCAGCCGCTGCATCGCGGCGTAGGTGTTGCCGCCGGGTACGCCGTCGATCGGGCCGGTGTACCCGTAGCCCCGGACCACCTGCTGGACGCCGAGCCACGTATACGTGCCGGGCACGCCGTCCACCGGACCCGTGTAGCCGCCCGCCTGGCCGATCTCCTGCAGGATCACGCCCTGCGACGACGTACCGGGGCCGGGCGGAGGTACGCCGGGGCCCGACACGTAGGTGAGCGGGTTGATCCGCACGCCGCTCGGGTTGATCATGTGCCAGTGCAGGTGCGGGCCGGTGGAGCTGCCCGAGCCGTCCGCACCGCGGGCACCGCCGGACCGCCCGACGACAGAGCCCGCGGCGACGCTCGTACCGTTGGCGAGCAGGAACTGCGACAGGTGCATGTACTGGCTGCGGTACCCGTCGGCATGGTAGATCGTGACGGTGTGGCCGCCGGTGCCGTTGTAGGGGATGTTCTGGATGGTGCCGGCACCGCAGGCCGGCAGGGACGTGCCGACGCCCATGCCGAAGTCGATGCCGCCCAGCGAGCCGGCGTTGAGGTGGTCCTGCCACGTGCCGGTGATGGGGTAGGCGCTGAACGGGTTGTAGATCGCCGGGGCGGCGTAGGCGAGGCCGGGCAGCACGAGCCCGCCCGCCACGAGCCCGCCGCCGACCGCCGCACCCTGCCACAGCAGCGCGCGACGGCTGATCGCGGTGGTGCCGTGGCCGTCGTCCTGAGCGTCGCCGCAGCACGGGCGCGCTTCGTCTTGCATCGTCAACGTTCCTCCCAGGGTGAGATGTCGAAAGAGGTCACGCGACCAGATTGGCCAGCGCGCGGTAGGTGTTCGGGCCGGGTACGCCGTCGATCGGCCCGGTGTAGCCGCTGGTCTGGGCGAGCCGCTGCACCGCCGTGTAGGTGCCCGCCCCCGGCACCCCGTCGATCAGGCCGGCGTAGTCCCAGCCCCGGAAGCAGGCCTGCAGGCCGCGCCAGCTGAAGGACCCGAGGACCCCGTCGGCCGGTCCGGTGTAGCCGCCGAGCTTCGCCATCCGCTGCATCGCGGCGTAGGTGGCCGTGCCCGGGACGCCGTCGATCGGACCGGTGTAGCCGAAGCGGCGCAGCACGGTCTGGACGCCCTTCCAGCTGTTGACACCCATCACACCGTCGATCGGGCCGGTGTATCCCCCGGCGGTCGCCAGCGTCTGCAGCGCCCGATAGGTGTTGGCGCCCGGCGCGCCGTCGAGCGGACCGGCGTACCCGTAGCCGCGGACCACGGTCTGGACGCCCTTCCAGCTGTTGACACCCATCACACCGTCGATCGGGCCGGTGTATCCCCCGGCCTTGCCGATCTTCTGCAGCACCGTGCCGTCCGCCGTCGAGATCGGACCGGGGCCGCCGGACGTCACGCTCAGGTAGCTCCGGATCCCGGCGAAGGTGTTCGGGCCGGGGGAGCCGTCGATCGGCCCGGTGTAGCCGTAGTCGGCCGCGAGGCGCTGCAGCCCGGTGTAGGTGTTCGGACCGGGCACCCCGTCGAGGGGGCCGGTGTAGTAGCCCTGCGACAGGACGGTCTGCACGCCCCGCCAGCTGTTGACGCCGAGGACACCGTCGACCGGGCCGGTGTAGCCGCCGCGCTGGCCGAGCTGCTGCAGGGTCTTGGCGTCCGCCGTCGAGATGGTGACGGCCCCGCCGGTCTGCGCGAGGTAGCCGCGCAGTCCGGCATAGGTGTTCGGGCCGGGTACGCCGTCGATCGGCCCGGTGTAGCCGCCGCGCTGCGCGAGCTGCTGGAGTCCTCTGTAGGTATTGGCACCGGGGATCCCGTCGATCACCCCGGTGTAGAGGCCGAGCTGCTTGAGCAGGGTCTGCACGCCCTTCCAGCTGTTGACGCCGAGGACACCGTCGATCGGGCCGACATAGCCGCCGAGCTGTGCCACGCGCTGCACGGTGACGCCGTCGGCGAGCGGGATGTCCGGCACCGGATCGGGGACCGGGTTCGGCCCGGGCGGCGGGAGCGTCGCGGATCCGAAGGCGTCAGGCTTGGCGTAGTTCACGTCGACCGTGACGCCCCGGATCGATCCGGAGCTGCTGAACTGGTGGATCGCCCAGGTCGGATAGGCGGTGCCGATCTCGGGGCTGCCCGGCGCCACGTCGTAGTGGGCGATCCAGAGCTTCGCACCGGTCGCCTGGGTCTGCGTCCAGGTCTTCGACCGGAGCAGCGAGGAGTAGGTGTAGAGGAACGGCGTCGCGCCCAGCGCGGACTTGACCGCGGTGATGAACGCCGCCGTCTGGGCGTCGGTCCAGACCGGACTGCCGTCGATCCCCTCGACATCGATCATCAGCGGATCACCGGCCCGGTAGTCGTGCAGGTGCGCCAGGTAGTAGGCGGCGTCACCGGCGGCGGTGCCCCATCCGCTCATCCAGTAGTGGCCGACGAGGAGCCCGGCGGCACGGGCCGCGTCGACCTGCCGGACGTAGTACGGCGAGGTGTAGGGCTGGTGGGTGCCGTCGTTGGAGCCGCCGGACTTGACGACGCAGAACCGGTACCCGGCGCTGCGCGCGGCGAGGAAGTCGAGGTTCGCCTGGCTGGTGCCGACGTCGAGCCCGTAGATCGCGCTGCCCGCGGGCGGGTTCGGTGCCGGTCCCGGGCCGGGCGGCGTGGACGGCGGGTGCGAGACGAGCCAGGCGGACACGCCGCGGATGGTGTTCGGGCCGAGGACGCCGTCGACGGGCCCGGTGTAGCCGCCGTCCTGCGCCAGCGACTGGATCGCCCGGTAGGTGTTGGTCCCGGGCACCCCGTCGATCGGACCGGTGTAGCCGTAGCCCTTGACCGCGGTCTGCACGCCCTTCCAGCTGTTGACGCCCATCGCACCGTCGACCGGGCCGGTGTAGCCGCCGCGCTGGGCCAGCGTCTGCAGCACCTTCTGATCGGCGACGGTGAGGGCGTAGGGCGCCGGGCCCGGGTTGTTGCCCGGACCGGGAGTGCCCACATCGGACATCCGGGAGCCGACGTTGTCCAGGGTCCAGCCCAGATAGATCAGTCCGGACAGCGAGTTGTAGGTCGGCACGGCCTGGGTGCCGATGCAGTATCCGCCGGGGGCGAAGTCCTGCCCGCCCGAGAGCTGCGACGACGCCATCAGGCAGCGGGTGCCGCCGCCGTCGAGGTCGAGGGCGACGTGGCCGGGGTCGGGATCGCCGTGGTCGGCCCACCAGTGGAAGGCACCGCGCGGCGCGGCGGAGTAGTCGGTGTTGCGGGCACCGGACGCTCGGTAGGCCTGATAGGCGGTGTCCGCCGAATCGCTCAGACCGCAGGCCCGGAACATCAGGGCCTGGCACATTCCGCTCCAGTTGTAGCCGTTGTAGAAGCCGCCACCACCGGCGGTCGTGACGTTCTGGCGGGCCCACTGCTCGGCTCCGGCGACGGTTCTCGTCAACTCATGCTCCTTGAAGGGGGCGCGGCGACACCGTCGACGGGATCACCGCTGCGAGGAAGATCGGAATCAGAGGACTGACAGGCGGGCGGAGGCGAGCAGCGTCTCCGAGCCCACCAGCTGTGCCCGCAGCAGCGGATGCGCCCCGATCGCGGCGGTCGGCACGGCGCCGAGACGCAGCCACCGGTCCAGCAGCACGGTGCCCGACGCATCGGTGTCGAGGTCCAGGTATCCGAGCCGGCGGGCCGGCTTCGGTCCCGGCGCCGCCTCGAACCACAGGCTGCGACCGGCCGCGTGGAACTCGCTGAGCGAGAACCGCACCCGGCGATCGGCCAGCGGCAGGCCGCCCGCCGTGAGCGTGAACGTCACCCCGGCGGCCGCCCGGGCGCGGGGCTCGGCTGCCGGCCACCCGTAGCCGCCCGCGGAGAACGCTCCTCGGACGGTCCGGTCGCCGCTGGTCCGGTCCGCTGCCGATGGGCTCGCGGCGGCGGCCGCACCACCGGTCGCCGACGCCAGGATCACCGCCGGCACCAGCGCACCGGTGCCCCTGAGGATGACGCGGCGGGGCACCATCCGCGTACCGCCATCGATCGATTCAGGCACTTGTCCTCCTTGGATCCGTTGACGAAACGCCCTATCTACGCCGACCCCGCTGAAGTACCTTCATCGTTGCGTGTCGCTGATCCGCTGTGACCCAACGAATCCGCGGACTTCGCCGTCGGCCACCCGAGGAGGACCATGAGCGGTCGGAACGGGCTGTGGCGTGTCGCGGATCTGCCGACGACCAGGGCCGGTGTCGAGCGGGCGTTCTCCTACTTCACCGCCGGGGTCCGCCTGGGCACGATCGCGCAGATGGTCCCCGCCGTCACCGCCGGGGTCGCGACGTCACCGCGTCCGGGCGCCTACCTCGCGAGCTGGCTCGCCGCGGCAGCCGCGGCCACCGCGGTGAGCATCACGACGCTGGTACGCCGCCGCCCGCTCGGCGCGGTCGCGGCAGCGGCGGACTTCGCCCTCGCCTCCGCACTGCTGGCCCTGGGCCCCCTGGTCCTCGCGTCGGGGGAACGGTTCGGCACCTGGATGGCGTACCAGCCGGGCTATGCCCTGTCGATCATCATCACCGCGAGCGGCATCCGCAGCCTCACCCTGTGGGCGGGCGGCCTGCTCGGCATCATCGCCGGCTACCTCGTCTACATCCACGGCGAGGTCGGCGAGAACATGACCTCGACCGCCGTCGGCAACATCATGACCTACATCGTCTACGCGCTGGTCGGGCGCATGTTCTTCGGCTACACCCGCCGCATCGCGCACGACGCCGACATCTCGCGGGCCCGCGTCGCGGAGCTGGCCCGGCGGGAGGAGGAGCGGCGCGCCCAGGTGATGATGCACAACGGCGTCGCCGTCATGCGCCTGCTCACCGAGCCCGGGACCGAGGTCTCCCGGTCCCGGCTCATCGGCCAGGCCGAGGTGGAGCTGCAGCGGATGCGCTCCTATCTGCGCGGACGGACCCTGGCCGGGGACGGGACGCTCGTGGGTGGAGCGACCGGCGCCGAGCCGCCGGCGGAGCTCGCCGTGATGATCCAGCGCGTGTGCGACCGGTTCGCCGACCTGAACATCGACGCGCTGCTCGACCTCGGCACCGGCCTGAGCATCCCCGCCGAGCAGGCCGAGGCTCTCGAACGCGCGCTGGAGAGCCTGCTGCTCAACGTACGCGTGCACGCCCGGGCGAGCGGGGTCGTCGTGCACCTCGACGGTGGCGACGGCTGGACCCTCACCGTGCGCGACGACGGGGTCGGGTTCGACCCGGCGACGATGACCGCCGGGGTCGGGCTGCGCGAGGTCGTCATCGGCGAGCTGCGGATGAGCGGGCTCGACATCGAGATCGAGTCCGCCGTGGGTGAGGGGACGACGGTGACGATCCGGTCGGAACCCGGATCGGGGGCCGGTCGCCGGACCCGGAGCGCCTACCTGGACGCGCCGTGACCGCCACGGTGGCGGTCGTCGACGACGCCTCGCTGATCCGCGAGTCGATCGGCCTGCTCATGCCGGGCCTCGAGGTCGTCGCCGCGGTCGCGACGGTGGAGGAGCTCGTCAGCCGACGTCCCGTGGTCGACGTCGTCCTGCTCGACCTGCACCTGGCCAACCTCGAACTGCAGCCCGACGTACGCCAGGGCATCGCCGCGATCCGCGCGCTGACCGGCTGCGGCTACCGGGTCTGCGTCTACACCCAGGAGGAGCGCCGCTTCGTCCTGGCGGCCTGCATCGCGGCGGGTGCCAGCGGCATCGTCTCCAAGGCGCTGCCGTCGAGCCGGGCCGAGCAGATCTTCCTCGAGGTCGCCGCCGGGGGCACGGCGGTGCCGCAATCGGTCGTGGGGATCCTCGAGGTGCTGGTCCGGCGCGACTGCATCACCCTGCTCAGCGAGCGGCAGCGCCAGATCCTGCACGGCCGGGCCCGCGGCCTGAGCTACGCCCGGATCGCCCAGCAGCTCTACGTGAGCGAGTCCACGCTGCGCGGCTACTGGCTCGACCTGACCCGGTCGCTCTCGGACTCGCTGCGCAGCCTCACCCCGGGCGAGATCGAACGCGCTCTCGGGCTCGCACCGGGCGACCTGCTGGAGTTCTGGTCCGAGGAGACGACCGAGCTGCGGGACTGGTGGCGCATCGGCGAGGGCGGCTGAGCCCGCCGCGTCGGCGTGTCAGCCGCCGATGGCGTCGAGTTCCGCCGCCGCGTCGGCCGGGAGGTCGAGCCCGGCACCGGCGATGTTCTGCTCCAGGTGGTCCACGGAGGACGTGCCGGGGATCAGCAGGATGTTGGGCGAGCGCCGCAGCAGCCAGGCGAGGGCCACCGCCATCGGGGTCGCGTCGAGGCGCAGTGCGACCGAGCGCAGGGCGCCGGACTGCAGCGGCGTGAACCCGCCGAGCGGGAAGTAGGGCACGTAGGCGATGCCCTGCCGGGCGGTCAGGTCCACCAGCGCGTCGTCCTCCCGGTGGGCGATGTTGTAGAAGTTCTGCACACAGACCACCGGCGCGATCGTCTGAGCCTCGGCGAGCTGGTCGGCGTCGACGGTGCTGAGCCCGAGGTGCCGGATGAGCCCCTGCTGCCGCAGCTCGGCGAGGGCCTCGAACTGCGGCGCGATCGACCCCGGCACCGCCGAGTGGCCGTCGCTGCCGCCGCCGACGCGGAGGTTGACCACGTCGAGGGTGTCGACGCCGAGGCTG
Source organism: Allocatelliglobosispora scoriae (assembly GCF_014204945.1). Lineage (NCBI taxonomy): Bacteria > Bacillati > Actinomycetota > Actinomycetes > Micromonosporales > Micromonosporaceae > Allocatelliglobosispora > Allocatelliglobosispora scoriae. The sequence continues at coordinate 1,976,583 of NZ_JACHMN010000003.1, read as the reverse complement.
CGCAGGTTGTCGTGGACCTGGGCGCGCAGGGCGTCCGGCTCCCGCGAGTGCAGCCAGGCGCCGGTCTCGTCGCGGCGGGCGCCCACCTTGGTGACGATGTGCAGCCCGTCGGCGTAGGGCGCGAGCGTGTCGCGGATGAGCTCGTTCGTCACGCGCGGGCCGTAGAAGTCGGCGGTGTCGATGTGCCGGATCCCGCGCTCCACGACCGCCCGCAGGACGGCCGCCGCGGCGTCGGGGTCCTTCGGCGGTCCGAAGACCCCGGGCCCGGCGAGCTGCATGGCGCCGTAGCCCACCCGGGTGAGGGCGAGGTCGGCGACACGGTAGACGCCGCCGGGGAGCTCCTGGGATGACATGGTGTCCTTCCTGCTCGCGGGCGAGGTGCCCCGAGCACGTTCCACGATGCCCCCGACCGTGCCCGGCAGGCAGGACCCCGCACATCCTGGGAGTGGCAGGACCATGATCCGGGGGCCTGCGCCTGCCTAGGATAAGGCGGTGACCGGGTCGAACGTGCTGGGCGACTACCTGCGGGCGCGGCGCGGGCTCGTGACTCCCGCCGACGCCGGGCTGCGCGTCACCGGCGTACGCCGGACTCCGGGCCTGCGCCGCGAGGAGGTCGCCACGCTCGCGGGCGTGAGCGTCGACTACTACCTGCGTCTGGAGCAGGGCCGCGACCGCAACCCGTCGCCGCAGGTCCTCGACGCCCTGGCCCGGGTGTTCGGGCTCGACGCCACCGCCCGGGACTACCTGATGAGCCTCTCCGCGGGCGGCCCGGCCCCGCCGAAACGGCCCCGCCGCGAGGTCGTGCCGACGGGCATCCGGCAGCTGCTCGACGCGCTCGGCCTGCCGGCGTTCGTGGAGAGCCGGATGTTCGACGTCCTCGCCGCGAACCGCCTCGCGACCGCGCTCTCCCCCGGCATCCGGCCGGGACGCAACCGCCTGCGGTCGGTGTTCCTCGACCCCGACGAGCAGGACCTCTACCCCGACTGGGAGCAGGCGGTCGGCGGGATGGTCGCCGCGTTCCGCACCTCGATCGGCGCCGGTGTCGACGACCCGCGGATCGCGAAGCTCGTCGGCGAGCTGTCGCTGGCGAGCGAGCCGTTCCGGCAGCTGTGGGCCCGCCACGACGTCAAGGCCCTCGCCGGCGCACCGGTCCGGATGCGGCACCCCCAGGTCGGGCCGCTGGAGCTGCGCCGCGAGAAGCTGACCATCGGCGACTCGGGCGGCCAGCTCCTCGTCGTCTACCACGCCGAGGCGGGATCGGAGAGCGCTCGGTCCCTGGCCCTGCTGGGATCGCTCGCCGCCACGTCCGAGGCCGCCGAGCCCGGCACCGACCGGCTCCCGGACCAGGCGCACTAGCCGCGCTCCCGACCGTCGCGACCGCGGCCCCCAGGCGGTCCCGGGCCGCGGTCGCCTGCGAGAAGGCCGGGCCGCGCCAGGTCAGGACACCTGGCGGCGGATACGCCAGAGGGCGAATCCCGCGAGCAGCCCGCTCAACCCGGCGTAGATCGCCGTCTCGATCCACTGGAAGGCCCAGTAGCGGTCGTTGGGCTGGTAGGCGATGTCGACGTGCAGGTCGTGGGCGGCGAGGCAGGGTGCGGTGTCGCCGTACCGGCCGGTCGCCCCGGTCTTCGGCGCACGCATCAGGCAGTCGTCGAACACCTCGGCGTCGAGCGGTCGGCCGTCCGACGTGAGCAGCTCGCTCGTCTCCGTGATCCAGGAGTCCGGAATGGACAGTCCTCTCACGACCGGCGCGTTGCCCAGGCTGCCGAGGCCCTGCGCCTGGTTGAACGCCTCGGCGGTCATCGGCAGCGCGGTGTGCCCGGGCGCCATCAGGTGCGGGCGGACCAGGTTCGGCACCGCGAACTGGAGGATGACGAAGGCGAGCATCGTCACCGCCATCGCCACGACGGTACGCCGGACGAGCTGCCCGACGACGGCTCCGAGCGCGAGCGCCGCGGCGGCGTACGCGATGGGGGTGATGTTGCGGGCGCCGAAGACGACGGTGCCGAAGCGATCGCCCGCCACCTCGTCGAACGGGCTCGCCGCCCAGGTCAGCGCGGCGCTGGCGAGGCCGGACACCGCCATCGCGGCGAGGCCGACGAACAGCAGCTTCACGGCGAGCCAGCGGGTGCGGGTGACGCTCTGGTTCCAGACCAGCCGGTGGGTGCCGGACTCGAACTCCCGCGCGACGAGCGGCGCTCCCCAGAACATGCCGAGCAGGGCCGGGACGAGAGCGAGCAGGGCGGCGAGGAACAGCAACCTGGTGCGGTAGTCGTCGAGGAACCGGCTCATCGCGTCGGCGCAGTCGCCGCTGCCGTGGCACCGGGCGAGGTATGCGTCGTGGGAGTCGCGGATCTCCAGGCCGGTGGCGACGAGGTAGGCGGCGAGCAGGGCCAGGGCGATGACCCCGACGAGGGCCTGGGCGCGGAACTGCCGCCAGCTGATCCAGATCATCGCGACCCCTCCCCCGCTGCCGCGCGGGTCAGGTAGCCGAGGACCAGCTCCTCGAGGCCGATCGGCTCGACGGTCCAGGGCAGGTCCGGGTGCGGGCGGTCGAGGCGTACCACCGCTCGGCTCTGGGTGTGGGTGTGCTCCACCGCGATCACGTCGATGCCGGCCGGGCGCCGGTCGAGGTCGCCGCGCGGGGCGATCACCCGGCGGTGGGCGGCGAGCAGCTCGCTGACCTCGCCCGCGAGCTCGACGCGGGAGTCGGCGAGCACGATGAGGTGGTCGCAGACCCGTTCGACGTCGCCGAGCAGGTGCGAGGAGAGCAGCGCGCTGGCGCCGAGCTCGGTGACGAACTCCAGCAGGCTCTGCAGGAAGCCGTCGCGGGCCAGCGGGTCGAGGGCCGCCGCGGGCTCGTCGAAGATCAGCAGTTCGGGGCGTTTGGCGGCGGCGATGGTCAGCGCCAGCTGCGCGCGCTGACCGCCGGAGAGCCGCCCGGCCTGCTGGCGGGGGTCCAGCCCGACCTGCCGGATGCGCCGCTGGGCCAGGGCCGGATCCCAGGACGGGTTGAGCCTGGCCCCCATCCGCAGGTGGTCGGCGACCGAGAACGACGCGTAGACCGGGGTGTCCTGCGCGACGAAACCCACTCTGGCCAGGTGCGCCGCGTTCGCCGCCGGGCTGGATCCGAGTACGCGCAGCGTGCCCGAGGTCGGCTCGATCAGCCCGGTGGCGAGCTGGAGCAGGGTCGACTTGCCCGCGCCGTTCGGGCCGACGAGCCCGATCACCCGGCCCTGCGGGATGTGCAGATCGCAGTCGGTCAGTGCGGCGCGGCGGCCGTATCGCTTGGTGAGACCCTCGGCGTGCAGCACCGGATGGTCCGTTGTCTGAGGCATGGCCACATCCTGCGAACGCGGCGTGCCCGTGGACATCGGTCCAAGGAACGGCGGCCACGGTCGGCGACCCCTACTTTCGGCCGGTACGCCGCGCGGCCGCCTTTCCTAGCCTGGGCGGCATGACACATACGGATCGGCTGGTGGGAAACGTGTTCAACGTGGCGCTGGCGGTGGTGTGCGCCGCGGGACTGGCGTTCACGGCATGCCGGCTGGGTGACAGCTGGGGCGGCGGGTACTGGGTGTTCGACCTCGCCCTGGGGCTGGCCGTCTCGCTGCTCGCCCTGGCTCGCGGGTTCCACCCGTGGTGGCCGGCGTGGGCGGGCGTCCTCGGCGCGGTGGCGGGCATCACCGTCGCCGAACTCTTCGACCTGCCGCAGGAGCCGGGACCGGTCACGGCCCTGGCGCTGGCGGTCCTGGTGGGTGCGGCGGTCCGGCGCCTGCCGCTGCCGCAGGCTGCGTCCGTCGCGGCGGGCGGTCTCGCGGTCGTCGTCGGCTGCTGGATCACCGGCGGGTTCTCGCCCATGGCCGCGCTCAGCACCGCGGCCTGGCTCGGCGCCGTGCCGCTCGGGGCGGTGCTGCGGACGCTCGACGCCGCCGGGCCCGCCGCCACCGCGCCGCACTCGTAGCCTGAACGCTGTGAACATCCGGGATCGGCAGGCAGCGCTCGCGATCGACGTCGGGCTCGCCGTGGTTTTCGTCGCCGGGCTCGTCGTCACCGCGGGCGCGATCAGGGCGACCTGGGGCGGCGGCTACTGGCAGCTCGACTGCGCCGCGGGCGCCGTGGTGTCCGCGCTGGCGCTGTGCCGTCGGCGGCACCGGGCCGCCACGGCGGTGACCGGGCTCGCCGTCGCCGCGGTCGCCATCGCGGTCTCCGCCCGGGCCGGGTTCCCGCAGGAGCCCGGCCCGGTCACCGCCCTGGCCCTGGCGGTGCTCGTCGGCTCGGCGATCCGGACGCTGCCGGTGCGGTCGGCGGCGGCAGTCACGGCCGGCGGGTTCGCGGTGGTGCTCGGCTGCTGGCTCGCCGACCAGCCGTTCTCCCCCGCGCCCAGCACCGTCACGGTGCTGAACGCGATGGCGTGGCTCGCCGCCTGCGCGGGCGGTGCGGCCCTGCGCCTGCTCGACGGGCGCCGCCGGAGCACCGCCGAGCAGATACGCCGCGACGAGCGCCTGGAGCTGGCCCGGGAGCTGCACGACGTCGTCGCCCACCACATCACCGGCATCGTGCTCCAGGCGCAGGCCGCCCGACTGCTCGCCCGGAAGGACCCGGGCCGGCTCGCCGAACCCCTCGCCGGGATCGAGCAGGCCGGTGCCGACGCGCTCGCCGCGATGCGCCGGGTCGTCGGCCTGCTCCGCGACTCCGAGGACGCGGCACCGGCCTCCCGCGAGCCCTCCCACGGAGCCGAGCAGCTCAGCACGCTGGTCCAGCGCTTCAACGAGCACGGCCCGACGGCCCGCCTGCGGCTGCCCGACGACACCGGGTGGTGGCCGCCGGAGGTGGCGAGCACGGTCTACCGGATCGTCCAGGAGGCCCTGACCAACATCTCCCAGCACGCGCCCGGCGCCCGCTCGGTGACCGTCGCGGTCGACCAGGATCCGGCCGTGCTCACCGTCGAGGTCTCCGACGACGCCCCGCCGACCCGGGGCCGGCCCGCACTCCGCAGTGGATACGGCCTCGCCGGGATGCGGGAACGGGTCCAGGCGCTCGGCGGCACGCTGACGGTCGGCCCCCGGCCCGGCGCGGGCTGGTCCGTGGTCGCCACCCTGCCCGCCGCCGATCGGAGCCCGCGATGACCATCCGAGTGCTGCTCGCCGACGACCAGGCGATGGTTCGCGGCGGGCTCAAGCTCATCCTGGAGGACCAGCCCGACATCACCGTGGTCGCCGAGGCGTCCGACGGTGTCGAGGCGATCGCCGAGGCCCGGCGGCTGCGCCCGGACGTCTGCCTCGTCGACATCCGGATGCCGCGCCTGGACGGCATCGAGGTCACCCGCGCGCTCGCCGGACCGGGCGTGCCCACCCCGCTGCGGGTCATCGTCGTCACCACGTTCGACCTGGACGAGTATGTCTACGGCGCGCTGCGCGGCGGCGCGGTGGGTTTCATCCTGAAGGACGCCGGACCGGCGCTGCTGGTGGAGGCGGTCCGCGCCGCGCACAGCGGAGACGCGCTGGTCTCCCCCTCGGTCACCACCCGGTTGCTGCGGCTGCTGACGGCGACGGGCGCGCCGCCGAGCGGCAAGCTCGTGCAGCCCCTGACCAACCGGGAGCTCGAGGTCGTCCGGGCCATCGCCAGGGGCCGCACCAACCAGGAGATCGGTGCGGAGCTGTTCATCTCCCTGAGTACGGTCAAGAGCCACGTCGCGGGCATCCAGGCCAAGCTCGGGCTGCGCAACCGGGTGGAGATCGCCGCCTGGGCCTGGGAGAACCGCCTCGTCGAGGGCGCCTAGGCCGGGACCGGCCCGTCGACTAGGCGAGGTCGGCGCGGGTGATGGCGTTGCGGGCCATCGCCTCGTTGGCGAGGCGGACACGTCGCTTCTCGCCGTCGTCGCCGATCCCGAACTTCTCGTAGAGCCGCAGCAGGTGCTGCTTGACCGCCGCCTCGGTGACGACGAGGGCGGCGGCGATCTCCCGGCTGGACGCGGGTTCGGTGAAGATGGCGCCCGCCAGCAGCGGCCGGCAGAGCTGGACGAGAACGTCGCGTTCCCGGCCGGTGAGCTCCGGCGCCGGTGCACCGGCCTCGGTGACCTGCCCGGCGGGCACGCGGCCGGACCGCAGCACGAACCGGGACTGTCCGGCGCGGATCTCGTCACCGTCGGCGAGGACGTGCTCCCGCCAGATGCGCTGGCCGTTGACGAAGGTCCCGTTGCGGGAGCCCAGGTCGCGGACGCACCAGCCGGCCGGGTAGCGCTCCAGCACCGCGTGCAGCCGCGACAGGCGGCGGTCGGCGGGGACGGCGAGGTCGTTGGAGTCGGCGCTGCCGAGGGTGAACCGGTCGCCGTCGAGCGGGATCATCGACGCGCCGGTGGTTCCCCACATCTCCAGGTAGGCTGCCATGCCGCTCACCGGTCCACGATCGTCAGGGCGTACTTGCCGTCGACGCCGGGGCCGCCGACGAACAGGTCGTAGTCGCCGGCGGGCAGGGCGTAGGGGCCGGACTGGCGGCAGCCGAGGGTGTTGGAGCCGATCGGCCGGCCGTCCGGGTAGGACAGCCGCCACGGCACGAGGTCGGAGCAGACATCGCCGGTCACGTAGACCTTGCGCTCGGCATCGAGGTGCAGGCGGTAGCGGCGTACCTCGCCGACGCCGAGGGAGATGGCGCCCCGCTGCGGAACGCGTACCCCGATCGCGATCGGCGCGGCGGCGCCGACCGTGCCCGATCCCGTCGACGGCGGCACCGATCCGACCGGTCCGGAGGCCGACGGGCCGCCCGGTGCCGAAGCGCCCGGTCCGGCCGAGGCGGAAGCCGACGCGTCGCCGCCGGGGGTGCCCCGGTCGTCGGTGCGGTCGCGCAGCGATCCCCAGAGCACCACCGCCGCGACGGCCAGCACCACCGCGACCGCCGGCACCAGGACCCGCTGCCACGATCGCCGCGCCGGTGCCCGGTCCGCCACGTCCGGGCGGCGCCGCTGCCACGACCGCCGCAACTCTTGAAGAGTTGGTGTCATGCGCGCTCCGGACCGACCCTGGCCGCGGAGCGGTCCGGCCGCGGCGCCGTCGTCGAGTCGCGTCGGCGCGACATCGAGCCGGGTGGCGGCCACGGGTGGCGGTGTCCACTGTGTCGAGAGGATCCGCGATGTCGCGTCGATCGGGTCCGCGGTGTCGCCGACCAGCGCGAGGAGCAGCGCTCGCGCGGTCGGGCGCCGGTCGGGGTCCTTGTCGAGGGCGCCGGCGACGAGGCCGCGCAGCGGGCCCTCCAGGCCGCCGAGGTCCGGTGGTTCGGACAGGACGCGGTTCATCAGCTCGTAGGGCGTACCGGTCCGGAACGGCGGGCGGCCGGTCGCGGCGAAGGTGATGACCGCGCCCCAGCTGAAGATGTCGGTGGCGGTCGTGGCCGTGCCGCGGAACTGCTCGGGCGCCATGTACGCCGGTGTGCCGACGATGTCGCCGGACTCGGTGAGCCCCTCCAGCGCGTCCAGCGCGCGGGCGATGCCGAAGTCGATGACCTTGGGGCCGACCCGCGACAGCAGGACGTTGCTCGGCTTGAGGTCGCGGTGGACGACGCCCGCAGCATGGATGCCGTTGAGCGCGGCGGCGATGCCGATGGCGAGACTCTCCAGTGTGGAGCCGCGCATCGGGCCGTCCTGGCTCAGTGCGGCGGTGAGCGTCGGACCCTCGATGAACTCGGTGACGAGGTAGGCGAGGTCGCCGTCCTGCCCGGCGTCGAGGACCTGCGCCGTGCAGAAGCGCGCGACCCGCCGGGCGGCGGCGGCCTCGGCGGCGAAACGGGCCCGGAAGCGGCTGTCGCGCGCGTAGTCCGCCCGGATGACCTTGACGGCCACCAGGCGTCCGCTCTCCGCCCGGCCGAGGAACACGACGCCCATGCCGCCCTCGCCGAGCCGCCCGAGCAGCCGCACCCCGCCCACCCGCCGGGGGTCGCCGGGGTGCAGGACCGGCGCCGGAGCACCGGTCCCCTGCGTTCCGTCACCGGCGTCCAGCGTCATCGGGGGCATTCTACTTTCGTCACTCCACCGGGACGCGCAGCGCTCCCTTCTGGAACAGGTTCCAGGTGAGCTGGTAGACGCCGTTCGCCGGGGCGGGTACGAGGAAGCAGGCGAGCCCGCCGGTGGCCGTGGCGTGCGGTGCGGGATAGATCTGGGCCCGGCTGCAGTTGTCGGCGGTGCCGATCGAGGTGCCGTCGGGCAGGATCAGGTGCAGGTCGCGGTCGAAGACCCAGGCGAACCCGGCGTCGGTGTTGTTGGTCGCGGAGAAGGCCAGCCGCAGGAACTCCTGGCCGGTCGGCGCCTCGCCGTGCAGGAGCGGTTCGTCGGAGCGCACCTCCACCGCCGAGACGGTCATGAAGACGCTGCCCGTCTTCTCCCGCAGGACCTTGCCGGTGACCGGCACCGGCCTCGGCTCCAGCGCGACGAGCCCGGCCGGGCCGGTGAAGGGGATCGTCGCCTGCCGGTCGGAGGGCTTGCCGACGACGAGCACCGCGTCGGCGAGGACGAAGTGCTCGTCGACCTCGAAGGCGTAGCTGCCGGGCTGGCTGCGCTGCGCCGGGACCTCCGGCAGCTCCGACAGCGGATGGTCCACTTCGGAGTAGGTGCGGTCGCCCACGACGAGCAGGGCGGTCGTCGTCGGCATCCGGGAGTGCTCGGGGCTGAGGTTCTGGAACACCCCCTCGATCGTCACCGCCTCCTTCCCGCTGACGGAGGACGCGACGATCCGCGCCGTGCCGAGGGTGACCTTGAAACCGGCGTACCAGTAGGATTTGTTGATCTTCAACTCGGTCACCGCGACCGGCGCCGAGCCGCCGGGGGCGGCGGACGGGGTGGAATCCCCCGCCCCGCCGCCGCCGGACCGCAGCGCACAGCCCGTCAGGACCAGCCCGATCGCCGCCGTGGCGGCCAGGAACCGCACCTTCCTCATCGCGCTCATCGTCTCGCCCTCATCGTCCGTCATCGAGCCGGGACACCGGCCGCCGAGACCAATATGGTGCCTGGTCGATGGCCGGGGCCATGGCCGCGAGGTGACGTTTCCGGGCCGGCGGGGAAGGCCGGCCTTACCTTCCGGTAAGGATGACGAGCTGCCGGGTCGCCCGGGTCATCGCGACATAGCGGTCCACCGCGCCCTCGACGCCCTCGCCGAACGACTCCGGGTCGATGAGGACGACCAGGTCGAACTCGAGTCCCTTCGACAGTTCCGGCGTCAGCGACCGGACCCTCGGCGTCGCCGGGAACGCGGGATCGCCGATGACGCAGGCGATCCCGTCGGCGTTCGCGGCGAGCCAGCCGTCCAGAATGGAGCCGAGCTCCGAGACGGCGCCGTGCCCGACGGGTACGCCGCTGCTGCGGATCGAGGTCGGCACGTTGGCGTCCGGGAGCACGGCCCGGATGACCGGCTCGGCCGCCGCCATGATCTCCGACGGCGTACGGTAGTTGACGCTCAGCGAGGCGAGACTGATCCGGTCGAGCCCGATCCGCTCCAGCCGTTCCTGCCAGGACTCGGTGAACCCGTGCCTGGCCTGGGCACGGTCGCCGACGATGGTGAAGCTCCGCGACGGGCAGCGCAACAGCAGCATCTGCCACTCCGCGTCGGTCAGCTCCTGGGCCTCGTCGACGACGATGTGCGCGAACGGCCCGGCGAGCAGGTCCGGGTCGGTGCCGGGCAGCACGCTCTCGTCGACCATCGCGGCCTGGATGTCGCGCCGGAGGTTCACCATCGGCTCCCGGCTGTCCTCGGCCGCGAGCATGTCGTCGACGACCTTGTTCATCTGCTCGCGCTCGGCGGCGACGACGGCCCGCTGCCGCCGCTGCCGCTCGGACGCCTCCGGATCGCCCAGCCGCTGCCGGGCCGCGTCGAGCAGCGGCAGGTCGGAGACGGTCCACGCCGTGGCATCCGTGCGCCGCAGCCGCCCGCGCTCGTCGGCGCTCAGCCAGGGCGCGCACCGGCGCAGATAGGCGGGGACCGACCAGAGGTCACCGACGATGTCGGCCGCTTCGAGCAGCGGCCACGCGCCGTTGAAGGCCGTGAGCAGCGCCCGGTTGCGCAGCAGCGCCCGGCGGACCAGGGCGGGCGAGTCGTCGCCGTCATAGCGGTCCAGCAGGATCGTGAGCAGCTCCTCCCAGATCAGGTCGCGTGCCTCGTTGTGCGGGATGCCGGCCTCCGCCGCCTCGAACGCCTCGGCCCAGTCGTCGGCGCCGAGCCGGATGTCGACGCCCTCGATCGTCACCGTCATCGGCTCGGTGGGCGGCTCCTCGTAGAACCGGACCGCAGCCTCCACCGCCGTCACCAGCCGCGCCGACGACTTCAGCCGGGCCACCTCCGGGTCGGCCTCGACCACCGCCGCGGCTCCCTCGGCGACGAGGTCGCGCACGGTGCAGGTCTGCACGCCCTCCTCGCCGAGGCTCGGCAGCACGTCGGCGACGTAGGCCAGGTAGGGCTGGTGCGGACCGACGAACAGCACGCCGCCCCGGCGGTGGGCGAAGCGCGGGTCGGAGTAGAGCAGGTAGGCGGTGCGGTGCAGGGCGACGACCGTCTTCCCCGTCCCCGGGCCGCCGTCGACGACGAGGGCGCCGCCGGACCCGGCCCGGATGATCGCGTCCTGGTCGGCCTGGATGGTGCCGAGCACGTCGCGCATCCGGGCCGACCGGTTGCCGCCCAGGCTGGCGATGAAGGCCGACTGGTCGTCGAGGGCGGCGTGCCCCTCGAACCCGTCCGCGGCGAAGACCTCGTCCCAGTAGTCGGTGATCCGGCCGCGGGTCCAGCGGTATCGGCGGCGGCTCGCCAGACCCATCGGGTTGGCGTGGGTCGATCCGAAGAACGGCTCGGCGGCGGGCGAGCGCCAGTCGAGCAGCAGCCGCCGTCCCGCGTCGTCGGTGAGTCCGAGCCGTCCGACATAGACCGGCTCGGCGCCGTCCGCGCCGACCATCCGGCCCAGGCACAGATCAACCCCGAACCGCCGGAGGGTACGCAGCCGGGCGCTCAACCGCTGGATCTCCTGATCCCGGTCGAGTGCCTGCTGGCCGGTGCCGCCCGGCGCCCTGCGTTCGACGGCGAGGCGGTCGGTCAGCTCCGCGGTCAGCTGGGCGAGGTTCTCCGCGATGGCGGCGAAGTGCTGCTCGTCGGCGGCGATCAGGGCCGGGTCGGCCTTGGCGGAGAGGCGGTCGGGAAGGTCGAAAACGCTGGTCGTCAGGTGGTTCACGCAGACGATTCTGCTGGACGACCGGGGTCTTGCGGCAAGGCCCCCGGTGCGGTATACGTTGAAGAGGGAGAGAGATCGGGTGGCGTCTTACGGCGTACCCAGATAGGTGTGGAGTGCGGACGCGCCCGCCAGCAGTGCGCGGCCTCGCGCCGTGAGCCGCTCCCGCCACTCCGACAGGGTCGCCTCCAGGGGTTCCGGTCCGCCTGCGGCCCGCACCCGCTCCAGCACCCGGGCGATCTGCGCCAGCCCGTGCCCGCCGCGGCGCAGCTGGTGGGCGAGCAGCACGTCGCGCACGTCGGCGGCGGTGTAGACGCGGTAGCCGGTGCGCGGATCGCGCCGGGGCACGACGAGCCCGGCCCGCTGCCAGGTGCGCAGCGTCGCCGGTCGGAGGCCGAGCCGACGGGCGAGCGGCCCGATGAAGGTCGCACCCGGCCCCGGCTCGCGCGGCGGCACCAGGTCGCGCAGCGCCCGTTCCACCTCGTCCAGCGTGTGCCGGTCCTCGGCGAGCTGCCCGTGGCTCTCATCGATCAGCCGCAGCGCCACCGCGAGCGCACCGGCGTTGACCGACCGCATGATCGCGCTCGCGGCGGCGTGGCCGTGCCCGGGGATCAGCGCCAGGAACGTCCGCAGCGCTGCCGCGTGGCGCGGGCCGTAGGCGCGGTAGCCGTGCGGCGAGCGCTCGGCCGGCGGCAGGATGCCCGCCTCCTCGTAGTTGCGCACCGCCTGCGTGGACAGGCCGTGCCCGCGCGCCAGATCGATGGGCCGCATGTTGAAGGTTTGTCCTCACCGACAGCTTGATTCGTCGCCGAAGTTTACACCGGGAGTTCAACGATAGGGTTGACGGAATGACAGACCTGATCCAGAACTCGGCCCGCCCCTTCACCGGCGGCGCCCTGGCCGCGCTCCTGTCCCCCGCCACCCGCCTGCTCGGCCTCGGCGAGCCCACCCACGGCGTCGAGGCCTTTCCCGAGCTGCGCAACGAGCTCTTCCGCCACCTCGTCGAGCACGAGGGCTACCGCTCGATCACCATGGAGAGCGACTGCCTGGCCGCGCTGGTCGCCGATGACTTCGTCGCCGGCGGCACCGGGACCCTCGACGAGGCGATGAGCGGCGGCTTCAGCCACGGCCTGGCGGCCTCACCCGCCAACCGCGAGCTGCTGCGGTGGATGCGCGCCGTCAACGAGCAGCGCCCGCCGGAGGATCGGCTCCGCTGTGACGGCTTCGACGGCCCGCTGGAGATGACCGGAGCCGCTAGCCCGCGCGCCGCACTGACCGCACTCCACGACCACCTCGCCGCCCACGTCGACCCGGCCTGGAGCCGCGAGGCCCTCGACGACCTGCTCGGCCCCGACGAGCTCTGGACCGACCCGGAGGCCTTGCGGGACCCCGCGCGGTCCGTCGGCCGCACCCCCGAGGCCCGGGAGCTGCGCCTCGTCGCCGACGACCTGCGCGCGCAGCTGACCATGCACGCGCCCCGGCTGGCGGCCGAGACCTCCGCCGACGACCGGTGGCGCGCCGACCTGCACGCCCGCACCGCCGCCGGGCTGCTGCGCTACCACGCCGGTCTCGCCGACACCTCGCCCACCCGCCTCAACGCGATCATGTTCCTGCGCGAAGCGATGATGGCCGACAACCTCGACGCCATCGTCCGCCGCGAGGCCGATCGCGGTCCCACCCTCGCCTTCGCCCACAACAGCCACCTGCAGCGCGACCAGAGCGGGATGCACTTCGGCGGGCAACCGCTGCGGTGGTGGAGCGCGGGCGCCGTCATGGGCGCTCGCCTCGGCGACGGGTACGCCTTCGCCGCCACCACCTTCGGCACCCGAGGCACCGACACCCCCGGACCGGAGACCCTCGAAGGGGTCCTGTCGGCGCTCCCCCACGACCGCGCCGTCATCGATCCCGCCCGCTTCACCGCGGCCCTCGACCGGCGGCTGACGCCTCGCGTACCGGCCGACTACACCTACGCCGCCCTCGACCCCGCCACGATCGACCGGATCGACGCCGTCGTCTTCGTCAGGGAACTCTGAGCCTCACAGGTCGATGAGGACGGTGCGGGGGCCGACGTTCGTGCTCTCCACGATCATGTGAGTGCGGAACCTGCCCGTCTCGACGACGGCGCCGCGCTCCCGCAGGGCCGCCACGAACGCCGTCACGAGCGGCTCGGCCACCTCGGCGGGTGCCGCAGCCGTCCAGGTCGGCCGGCGGCCCTTGCGGGCGTCGCCGTAGAGGGTGAACTGGCTGACCACCAGCAGCGGCGCACCGGTGTCGGCGGCGGACCGCTCCTCGTCGAGGATGCGCAGCTCGTGGACCTTGCGGGCCATCGTCTGCGCGACCTGCGGTGTGTCGGTGTGGGTCACGCCGAGCAGGACCAGCAGGCCGTCGCTGATCTCGCCGACGACCTCGTCGTCGACGGTCACCGAGGCATGGCTGACGGTCTGGACCAGTGCACGCATCCCCACAGCCTGCCACGCCGCCGGTGGGCGGTCGCACCCGTGCCCGGCGACGGCCTCGGACTTGACTGCCGATCGCCGATGCAAAAGGGTGAATCGGTGCCCTCAACGGCCGCGCGGGCAGTGGTCGTCATTGATCAGTCGGGCGGACCGCCACGACGGGTGTCCGACAGTGACCCGAGGAAGCACAGCGAGAAGCGTTCCGACCGTGCCCGTACGCCAAGGAGGCAGTTGATGGCCTGGCCGACGATCTCCGTGTTCGTCTCCTCGACGTTCCAGGACATGCACCGCGAGCGGGACGTGCTGCGCGAGCACGTCTTCCCGGTGATCGAGGAGCGCCTCCGGGCCCGCCGACACCACCTGGAGATCGTCGATCTGCGGTGGGGCATCTGGACCTCCGAGGAGGCCGAGCAGTCCGAGCGGCAGACGCAGGTGCTGTCGGTCTGCCTCGAAGAGGTGGAGCGGTGCCGGCCGTTCTTCCTGGCCCTGATCGGCGACCGCTACGGCTGGACGCCGCCGCGGGAGCTGGTGGCGGATGTCGCCCGCGAGCACGGCCTGGTGCTGCCGGACCGGCCGCTGAGCGTCACCGAGCTGGAGATCACCGCCGCGCTCGACCCCGCGCGGGGGCGGTGCCGCCCGGTGGTCTTCCTGCTGCGATCCTCCGATGAGGAGGGTGGCGAGGCGGGCCGCCTGCGCCGAGATCTCCGTGCCGCGCTGCCGGACAGCACGTTCGCCTACACCCGGCACGACCTCGACCGCTTCGCGGCGGACGCCGTCGAGCAGCTGTGGCGGCACATCGATGCCGAGACCTCCGGCCTGGCGGCGGCCGCCGGGGACGGCGAGGAGGGTGCGGCCGATCTCGACGCGTTCGTCGAGCAGCAGAGCCTGGGGTTCGTCGGGCGGGAAGGCCTGCTCGCCAGCTGCCATGAGCTCGCGGATACCGGGCAGCACGGCGCCATCGCGATCACCGGACCGCCCGGTTCCGGCAAGAGCGCGCTCTTCGCGCAGCTGGTGGCGACCCTGCCGGACACCGCGGACCGGCTGGTCCTCGCGCACTCGTCCGGCATGGGCGCGGACGCGAGCAGCGTGAGCACGATGGTGCGCCGGTTCACCCGCCGGCTGGCCACCGTGGCCGGGCGCAGCGTGGACGTCGACGCGCTCGTCACCGCGGATGCGCTCGACGCCGCGTTCGGCTCCCTCCTGCAGGAGGTGTCGGCGCGGCAGCAGGTGGTGCTGCTGATCGACGGCGTGGACGGCTTCGAGGGCGGCCCGCGCGGCGACTACCTCGCCTGGCTGCCGTCGAGCCTGGGACCGCGGACGTTGATGCTCGCCTTCGGCCGCCCGAGCACTCCCGTCGAGATCATCGAATCCCGTACGGGCAACCCCACCCACGTCCTGCAACCGCTGACCCGGCAGGCGGCCGCCGACCTGATCAGAGGTGTCTGCGCCCGGTACCACCGCACCGTCGAGGAGCAGACGCTCCAGATCCTGCTGGACAGCGCCGACGGCGACGGGCTCGCCTCGCACGGCAATCCGTTCTGGTGCCAGATGGCCGCCGAGCTGATGAACCTGGCGGGCGCGGACCTGTTCCTGGCCGAGTCGATGGCGGGTGTCGATCCGCAGGTGACCGTGCGGCAGCAGCTGAACCGGATGGCCGCGGGCTTCCCGGCCGGCCCGGCCGAGATCGCCACGTCGTTCCTCCAGCACCTGGAGGCCGTGCACGGCGCCGAGCGGGTGGCCGAGTTCGCCCTGACCGTCCTGCTGGCCCGCCAGGGCTGGCGGGAGCAGGACCTGCTCGGCATCCTGACGGAGCTGGGCCGGCAGTCGTGGACCGCCCTGGACGTGGCCCGGCTGCGCCGCGCGTTCCGGTCCCAGCTGACACTGCGCCGCGGCGAGGGCACGTGGACCTTCGCCCACGAGCTCATGGCGACCGCGGTGACGGCA
This sequence comes from Allocatelliglobosispora scoriae, assembly GCF_014204945.1. NCBI lineage: Bacteria > Bacillati > Actinomycetota > Actinomycetes > Micromonosporales > Micromonosporaceae > Allocatelliglobosispora > Allocatelliglobosispora scoriae. Next base: position 1,960,987 of record NZ_JACHMN010000003.1, on the reverse strand, counting down.
CGCTACCGCCAGGACGACGACACCGCGATGGACCTGCATCACGCTGCCGTACGCCACCTGAGGTCGCTGCCCGCCGAGGACTCGCTGCGGATCTCGGAGCTGCTGTTCCACCTGATCAGCGTCCGCGCCGCGGCCGAGATCGCCGAGCACCTGGCCGGCGACCTCTCCGACGCCGAACTCGTCGCGGCGGTCGCGATCACGGCCGATTGGGTCGTCGGCGCCGAGCACTCCGCGGAGCACCCGGGCGACGCCGTCGTGGCGATCCTGCGCCACCTCGCCGCCGCACCGGCCGAGCTGTTCGATGCGCTCTTCTTCGTGCTGCGCATGGGCACCGATGTCGATCGCGCGGTCGAGGAGCGGCTGCCGCTCGCGGCCCGGCAGCGGCTCCTGGAGGCCTGCCTGGAGTATTTCACCGGCGAAGGGCAGGTCTTCGGCGACTTCGACGGCTTCGCCGAGCGGCTGGCCGCCATCCGGCACCGTCTCGCCACGGTGCTGCGGGAGCAGGGCAATCCGGACGATGCGCAGGACCAGCTGGCGGCCATGCTCGAACACACCCGCCGCGTCGTCGACGACCGCCCCGACGACATCCGCGGGCTCAGCAACCTCGCCCAGACCTATTACCAGCAGGGTCAGGCCCACTTCAACCGGGGATCGATGCGGCTCGACGGCATCGAGCGGTGCCTGGAGGCCTACGGCAACGCCCTGGCGGTCATGCACCGCGTCGTGCGGCTGGATCCGGCCGGTCCGATGCACCGCAGCGGCATCGCCGCCATCTGCTCGGAGCTCGGCCGCATCAACCTCGCCATCGGCGAGCACGCGGACGCCATGGCCTACTTCGATCAAGCACTCGCCGCGTCCCGCGCCGCGGTGGAGCTGGACCCGGGGGACCTCACCTGGCAGTCGGACCTCGCCACCTCGCTGACCGGGGTCGGCAACCTGCGGCTCGCCGAGGGCCAGGCCGACGAGGCGGTGGCACTGCACGAGGAGGCGTTGGCGTTGCGCGAGCACATCGCCCGCCGCAACGCCGACGAGCCGTTCCACCTGGAGAACCTCACGATCAGCCACCTGCAGCTCGGCCAGGCCCTGCTCGCCAGGGGCGACAACGACCGGGCCGGACAGCACCTCGACGAGTCGATCCGCATCACCCGGATCCTGGTGCACTTCGATCCGCACCGCGACGCCTGGGCCGACCTCCTGACGAGCGCCACCGAGCTGCGTAGCCGTGTGAATGCACAGTGAACCGGCGCTGGACCCCGCGCTCATACTCTCGGCCCAGGATCGATCGAGGGAGGTGACTTCTATGATCAAGTTGGTGACAGACCTGGGCGAGCGGATGCTCGGCGCCATCGTGCCCAAGGCCAAGGCGAGCGCGGCGTGCCCGTGGCCGAACTGCAACGGCTGGACCATCCAGTGGACCGGCACGTCCTGCGAGGCCGGCGGCAAGTGCTTCTACTACGACTGCCGCAACGGGAACATCCTGCGGGCGGGCGGCTGCGGACGACGCTACAGCTGACCGTCACGGTGGGGCGGTCAGCTCTCGGCCGCCTCACCCGGCGTGGCGGTCCGCGTCCCGCCGCTGCACCGGTGCGATCGCCGGATCGACCCCCACCCGGAACCACACCACCCCGACCAGCCCGGCCAGCGGGAACGGCCCCAGATCGCGGGAGTCGGAACTGCCGGCCCGGTTGTCCCCGACGACGAAGAGCCCGTCGGCGGGCACGCGCCCGTCGAGCAGCCCGGGCGCTGCGGCGAACTCGTCGGGCACCGGCTCGCCCGGCAGCGCCACCAGCCGCTTCACCAGCAGCGGCCGCCGTCGCGCCGCACTCTCCGGCGGTGCCAGCACGGCCAACCGCCCCACGCGCACCAACCTCCGCCGGGTACGCCACACGAGCACCCGCTGACCGTGCAGCAGTGTCGGTTCCATGCTCAGCCCGTCGACCGTCACGAGCAGGGCCCGCCGACGCAGGGTCCACAGTGCTGTGACGATTCCGGTGCCGATCACCACGATCACGATCCACGGCATGTCAGCGCTCCTCGCCGGGCGTACCCACATCGGCTCTTGATCGTGCATTGCACCCGCGCGGGCGGTGCGGACCAGGGTACGAGCGGCCGATACACGCGGCCTTCACCGGGCGACGGCATAGGCTGGCATCGTTGCCTGTTCTGGTGCGGCCCGCACGGGATGATCTCGGCCGGCGGGCCCCGAAGTTGAAGCAGGCTAGTCGTCGAGGCACAGGCAGAACGGGTGTCCGGCCGGGTCGAGCATGACCCGGACCTGCGGCCGCGACTGGAACTCCGATTCGCGGGCGCCGAGCGCGACCGCCCGCGCGGCTGACCCGTCGAGGTCGGCGACCTGGAAATCCAGGTGTGCCATGGGGCGCTGCCGTCCGTCGACCGGCGGCCACACCGGCGGCTCGTAGCCCTCGGCGAGCTGGAACACCAGGAAGCTGGATCCCGCCGGCGGCGCGCCGACGACGGCCGTGCCCGGCTCCTCGTGCACGACCGGCCAGCCGAGCAGCTCCGCGTAGAACCGAGCCAGCGCGCCCGGATCCGGCGCCTCGATCGCCACGCCCCACCACATGCCCCCACGCTACCTGGGCGCGGTCGAGGTCGGACCGGGATCCGCCCTGGACGAACGCGGGCGTCGGAGGTCCCGACGCCCGCGCGCGTCAGGCGCAGTCGCGGCAGATGTCCTGCCCCCGGTGTACGCCCGCGTGCAGCCCTCGGTGCAGGACGAGGAAGCAGCCGCCGCAGCGGAACTCGTCGGGCTGCACGGGCACGACGGTCGTCGACAGCTCCTCGTCGAGGACATCGAAGCCGGGCAGTATGTAGTCGTCGGCGAAGTCGGTGTCGGCGAGATCGTCGGTCTTGCGTTCCCGGCGTTCCTGGAGCAGGTCCAGGCTCTCGGTCTCGGGCTCGGTGGGGGCTGTGCGGGGGGCGTCGTAGTCGACAGCGGCCATGACCTGGTCCTTCCGTCTCCGGGTGCACTATTGAACGACGCCAGCATGACGCCGAACTCTGAGATCCACCTGGACGCCGCCTGTGCTTCTGACGGATGCCGCCACCTCCAGGATGACACGGGCGGGGCGGAGCTCGACGGCTCCGCCCCGCACGGCATGCGGCGCCCGCTAGCTCATCGGGATCCCTTCTCCGCCCTGACCCGCATCAGATGCACCCAGAAGTCCGCCGTCGGCACGTCGACACCGCACGCGGTTTGAAGGCCCTGAATGGCGAGGCCGCGCCCCGCACACGGCAGGTCTTTCGTGTCGCAGACCTCGCACGAACCGTCGACCGGTTCATGGTCGGCGAGCAGCTCCCGCGCGGTCGCCCACATCACCAGGTCCGTGCACTCCGCCGGCGGATCCTCGGGAGGGTCGGCGAGGTCGAAGGACGAGATCCCGGTACTCGAACGGCTCAGGTCTGCCATGTCTTCCCTCACGATCGATCGGTCATTGTGACGCCGATACGGAAATCGCATCGAATCTGCGACATCGGCTCGGCAAATATTGACCTGGATCACGACCTCGATGCGGTGATCCGGTGTCGTCTACCGTGGAACGCGGACGATGGGCGACAGCGGGAAGGCAGACAACATGAGCGCGTTCGCCGAGTCTGAGAGCGTGGAGCCTCTGGAGTTCGGTGCCTCGCTGCGCACCCTGCGCGTTCAACATGGATGGTCGCTCAGAGAGCTGTCCTCACGGATCCGCTTCCATCACGGCTATATCGGCCGCGTCGAGCAAGGACACAAGTTCCCCGATCGACAGTTCGCAGAGCTTGCCGATCGCGCCCTGGACGCACACGGGGCCTTGATCGGGACATGGCGCGGTGACGCCGACCGCCGCGAGGAGGCCGCACGGACCGGAAGGCTGCTCGCCGCCTCGACCCGTGATTCGCTTCGGCTGATCAGCGCCGCCGAGCAGCTGATCGAGAACGGTGATCTCGATCGGCAGGTGCGCCGCCTAGCCGTCGCCTATCTCGGCAGCCCGCCGGGGCCGATCCTGGTGGCGGCGGTCGAGTTGCGCGGTGAGGCGCTACGACGCCTTCAGCAGCACCAGTACCGCCCCCACGAACTGGCCGACCTCTATCTCACCATTGGACGGCTGCAAGGCATCCTCGCCTACTCCGCCTTGGATCTCGGAGATGCCGAGAGCGCGATGACACACGCGAGAGCCGCTCTGGCCTGCAGCGAACGCGCCGGTGACGCCGAACTGGGCGCGTGGGTGCGCGGCACGCAGAGCCTCATCGCCCGCTTCCAGGGCGACTATCCCCAGGCCGAGGCTCACATTCTCAGCGTCTCGGCGTTCCACGGCCCGGGGACGGGCGCCCTGCGGCTGCTCTGTGGCTACGCGCAGTGCCGCTCGCATTTCGCAGACTCGACGGCGACCATCCGTGCGTTGGATCAGGCAGCGGAGGGGCGTGAGCACCTGTCCACGACGGATTCCATGGCGGGGATTTTCGAGTTCAGCCAGGCCAAGCAGCTCTACTACGGCGGCAGCAGCCTGATCTGGCTCGATGGTGGCACGGATGCCGAGCGCGCCGCCAGGGAGGCACGAGCGGCCATCGCGATCTGGGAGATGGAGCCGCCGGAAGCGCGGTCGCTCGACGATGAGGCGCTCGCCCACCTCTACGAGGCCACCGCCCTTCTCCAGCTCCGCGACCTGGATGCCGCAGCCGCCGCGATCCGGCCGGTCCTCGACCTGCCGGCCGAACGCCAGATCTCCTGGATAGGCAAGCGCCTGTCCCGCTTCGCCGCGATGCTCCACAGCGGCGGATTCGCGAGCTCCCCCGGCGCCGCCGACCTGGTCGACGAGATCCACGCCTTCGCACCCGCCGCCGGTCCCTGAGCGACGCCTGTCCGGTCACCGACGTATCAGTCCGGCCGCCCGACGGCTCTGTCTGACATCAACCCAGCAGAGAGGGCGATCATGAGACTTTCCCAGCCGGTCCGCGCATCGGCCGCCGAGTGGCGAGCCGCCAACGAGCAGATGTTCGCGTTCCTGCGCGGCATCACCGTCGAGTTCTTCGGTCAGACCGCCGGTCGGCGGGCGGCCAACTTCACCGCGAGCGGCGTCGTGGTCCGCGTCACCGCCAGCGGCGTCGACATCGTCACCGCCAAGCACAACCTGACCATGGCCGCAGGAGACGCACCGGACCCGGTCGCCCACTTCAGGGCCAGGGTCCGGGCCCGCCTCTACGACGTCAACGCCAATCTGGTCGACTCGCCCATCGCCTCCGTCCACCTCCTGCCCCATGCCGACGTCGCCGACGGCGGCTACGACGCGGTCGTCGTACGCGTCACCGACCCGGCATTCCGCCGACGCGTCGAGGGCCTGGTCGCCGCGGCCGGGCCCGGCCACGCGTTCCGGTCGGCCGCCTACGCGACCGAGGGCTGGATCATCCGGCCGACCAGCGAGCTGCAGGCCCGGTCCGTCCTCACCAACGGCCACCCCTACAACGGCATGGAGATGGCCGACTTCGCCGAGTTCGAGCTCGTCCAGATGGGCTACGGCAAGCACCAGGGCGACCTGTTCGGCTTCGAGCACCGCGTCCTGCCCGTCACCGGCCTGGCCGGAACCCTGTTCGTCGACCAGACGCACGAGGGCTGGGAGCAGGTCTTCACCTTCACCACCGACGACACCAACACCGGTGCCAGCGGCGACTCAGGCGGCCCCGTCTTCGCGGTCAGTCCCGCGGTCGCCGGTCCGTTGCAGTCGGCCGCCGTTCCCGGACAGCCCCCGATCCCGCTGCGCCGCTCGATCGCGCTGGTCGGCCTGCACAGCGGCGCCAACTACTTCGCCGACGCCGACGACGACCCCGGCGAGGACGGTGCCACCCTCAACAATGCGATCACCTGGGTGTCCGAACGACTGGCGCTGCCCGCCTGACCGCCACGGAACGGATCAAAACCAGGATCTCCCGGGCCGCCGCCGGTCCGGACCGTTGCTCCCGCGGGCACCGGTCGGGCCTTGGCGGCCCTCCCTGCCTGCTGCGCGGGGCTGCGAGCCCGACCCCGGACCAGGCGTCAGCCGCGCTGTTCGGATTTCGCGGCCCGGTAGCCCTTGAACAGCTCATATCCGGCATAGGACGGCAGGAGGAACGGCAGCACGAGGAACCCGACCTGCAACGGCCCGCCGTCGATGAAGGCGGTCTTCACCAGATAGCCGCCGTAGACACCGGAGAGCACTCCGAGCAGCGCGTAGAACAGGCGCAGACCCGTGGACGGCAGAAAGCTCGTCGCGGCCAGCCACAGCATGAGGATCATGCCGAGGAAGAGCGCTCCGACATACACATAGGCGAACACAGGACGAAATGTAGACGGTCGATTCAAGGAGGTCGCTGACACCGGCCCGGGCTCACCGGCACCAGGGCCGCTCAGCCCTTCCTGCCGGACCGCACCACGAGCAGGACCACCGCGACGATGATCGTGACCACGAACACGCAGCAGAAACCGCCGCCGATGACCAGGTGCCAAGGCTTCAGTGCTTCAGTGCTCCCATGCCCGCGATCCTAGACGGCGTCGTCCGGCGTACCGGTTGTCGGACCTGGTTCCTAGAGTGTTCGGCATGGAGGACGCTTACGATCTCGGCCGCTTCGTCGCCGCCCAGGACGACTTCGGCACCTATGCCGGGGCGCTGGCGGAGCTGCGGCGGGGCTTCAAGACCGGACACTGGATGTGGTTCGTGTTCCCGCAGGTGGCGGGCCTGGGCATGAGCTCCATGTCGCAGCGCTACGCCATCGGTTCGCTCGCCGAGGCACGCGCCTACCTGCGGCACGAGGTGCTCGGCGCCCGGCTGCGGGAGTGCGCGTCGGTGGTGGCCGGCACTTCCGGGCGGTCCGCCGAGGAGATCTTCGGCGGGATCGACGCGGTGAAGCTGCGGTCGTCGATGACGCTGTTCCTGCGCGCAGACCCGCAGGAGCGGATCTTCCAGCAGGTGCTGGACGTGTTCTTCGGCGGCGACGCGGACCAGGCGACCGACCGGCTGCTCTGACGCCGCCGCGGCCTGGCACGATGGTCGCTACCCGGACGATGGAGGATCCCGTGCCGCTGCCCGAACGACCGCTGCGCAAGCTGGGCTTCCTGACCATCGGGCTGTTCGACGAGGCCGATCCGGGCCGGGGGCACCGGTCGACGCTGGAGATCATCGAGCTGGGCGAGCAGCTGGGGTTCGACAGCGCCTGGGTCCGGCACCGGCACCTGCAGTTCGGTGTGTCCTCGCCGGTGGCACTGCTCGCGGCGGCGTCGCAGCGCACGCAGCGCATCGAGCTCGGCACGGCGGTCACCCCGCTGGGCTGGGAGAACCCGCTGCGTCTCGCCGAGGACCTGGCGACCGTCGACATCCTGTCCGGCGGCCGGCTCAATCCGGGGGTGAGCGTCGGCCCGCCGATGCACTTCGACCAGGTCAAGGACGCGCTCTACCCCGACACCGCCGAGGCGGAGGACTTCAGCTATCAGCGGGTGCGCCGCCTGCTCGACGGCGTCCGCGGCGAGCCGGTCACCGCCTTCCGCGGGGTCGAGGGCTTCGAGGTCTTCTCCGACCGGGTCCAGCCCCACTCGCCGGGCCTGAGCGCGCGTATGTGGTACGGCGGTGCGAGCCTGCGCTCGGCGCAGTGGGCCGGCGAGAACGGGATGAACTTCCTGACCAGCAGTGTCGTGAAGGCCGAGGAGTCGGAGGATTTCGCCGAGATCCAGCTGTCGCACGTGCGGGCCTTCCGCGCCGCGCATCCCGCCGGTGCCGCCGCCCGTGTCTCGCAGGGCCTCGTCGTCATCCCCACCGACAGCGCCACACCGGAGCAGCGGGCCAGATACACCGCCTACGCCGAGAAGCGCACCCCGCGGACCGCCGTGCCGCAGGGCCCGGCCCGGATGATGTTCGCCCTCGACCTCGTCGGGACCTCGGAGCAGATCGCCGAGCGGCTCTACGCGCACGCGGCCTTCCGGGAGATCGACGAGGTGGCGTTCGCGCTGCCGTTCACCTTCGACCATGACGACTACGTGCAGATCCTCACCGACATCGCCGGCCGGCTCGGACCGGCACTCGGCTGGCGGCCGGGCATCCAGCCGGTGCGGTAGACGCCGCGGCCGGACTACCACGGAAGTCGCACGGACATCTCAACCCGCAGCGGGATTTCTATCGATATAACGATGCCTAGGGTCGACGTCCATGAGATACCTGGGCGGCGTGCTGTTGGTCATCGCGCTCGGCGTCGGCACCGCCGTCGCGGTCAACGCGATGGCCGCCGGCGACCCGCAGCCGAGTCCCGCGATCGGTCCGGCCCTCAGCCGGGACGAGGAGCGGCTGCTCAACTACGCCGAGGACATCCTCGTCGGCCGGTGCATGAGCGAGCACGGCTTCCGCTACACGGCCCGGGACCCGGCCACCCTGCCCGACGAGCGCGACTTCCGCTATGTGATCGACGATCCCGCCTGGGCACGCCTGCACGGCTACGGCAGCGACATCCAGGACAGTCTAGACGCGCTGGCCCGCGAACCCGGCAACCGTGACGACAGCCCCGCGTTCCAGACCGCGCTGATCGGCACCCAGCAGGAGGTGCTCTCGGTCACGCTGCCGACCGGGCAGACCCTGACCGCCGACACCCGCTCCTGCATCGCCACCGCCCGAGGGCGGCTCTACGGCGACCACCCGACGTGGTTCGGGGTCTCCGCCATCGCCACCAACCTCAGCCCGCTGGTGATCCCCCGCGTGCTGGCCGACCCCGCGTACCAGGCAGCTCAGACGGCCTGGAGCACCTGCCTGCGGGAGCGGGGCATCACCGCCGCCACCCCCGACGAGCTGCGGGTCGCCGCGGGCGCCGCCACCGGCGGCCCCGCCGAGGCCAGGCGGGTCGAGCTGGCCGACGCGACCGCCGCCGCCGACTGCGCGGTGGCGTCCGGGTTCGGCAGGGTCGCCCGCGAGCTCGACGAGAAATACACCCTCGAGGTCGGCCGCGACAACCGGGACGCCGTCCGGCACCACCGGAGCATGCAGCGTGCTGCGCTCCCCCGGGCCCGCGAGATCACCGCTGCCCGCTGAAGCCGTCCGCGGCATGTAGCCGCGGGCTCAACCACCCACAAGGAGGCACACACATGCGTGCTCTACGCATCGCGGTCGGCGTGATGGCGTTCGCCGCGGCGATGGCCGTCCCGACCTCGGCCCACTCGGCCGCAGGCGGGGTGACCGCCGCGGAGATGGGCGTCACCGTCACCGCGGGCGCCGGCCTGCTCGCCGGCCCGAGCTGCCCGTCGGGCTACTTCTGCGTCTGGCGTTACACCAACCCGGGCTCGGACGTGAACCGCTACGAGTGGTACGGCTCCGACGGCGACTACCGCAACAACTACTGGAGCGACGGCGTGAGCCTCAACGACTCGCCGTCGGCGATCCTCAACAACAGCTCGCAGAACATGCGGGTGCGCATGTACGCCGGCTACAACTACACCAGCACCAGCGCGCACCCGGGCAACGTCTGCCTCTCCCCCGGCTGGGGATTCCCCGACCTGCGCGACATCGGCTGGGACAACTCCGGTTCCTCGCACTCGTTCAGCACCACCGGCTGCTGAACCCCCAGGGCCGGGCGGGTGACGCACCCGCCCGGCCCTCCCCCGTCCTCTAGAAGGTCGTCGCGCAGGCGTACGGCGTGAAGGCCGAGTAGCCGACGGAGTTGTAGGACCTGATCGCGAAGCACATGTACTTCTTCGAGGCCAGGCCGGTACGCGTGAAGACGGTCGTGTTCGCCGGGACCGTCCAGTAGGTCACCCCGTCGAAGACCTGGAAACCGATCTCGTTGGTGGACCGGTCGACCCAGTTGACGCGGATCTGCGAGGTGCTGATCGGTGTCGCCGTCTGGTTGGTCGGCACGGCCGGAACCGTCGGCGTCGTCGCACAGGCGTACGGCGTCGACGCCGACTGCCCGGCCAGGTTCACCGCCTTGATCGAGAAGCACATGTAGGTGCCGTTGGCGAGCCCGCCCCACGTGTAGCTGGTCGTGTTGGCGGGCAGGGTGAGGTAGCTGACGCCGTTGTAGAGCTGGAAGCTGGTCTCGTTGTTCGACCGGTCCTGCCAGGTCACGGTGATCTGCGTACCGCTGATCGGGGTCGCGGTCTGCCCCGCCGGGGCGATCGGGATCGTCGGCGTCGTCGCGCAGGCGTACGGCGTCCACGGCGAGTAGCCGGCCTGGTTGTAGGCGCGCACCATGAAGCACATGTAGGTGCCGTTGGCGAGCCCGCCCCAGGTGTAGCTGGTGCTGTTGGCGCCGACCACGGTGGACGTGGTGCCGTTGGAGATCTCGAAACCCCACTCGTTGGCGGAGCGGTCGGCCCAGTTGATCCGGATGCTGGTGCCGCTCACCACGGTCGCGGTCTGCGCGTTGGGCGCCACCGGGATCGTCGGGGTGGTGGCGCAGGCATACGGCGTCCAGGCCGAGTACCCGGCGTTGTTGTAGGACCGCACCATCAGGCACAGGTAGGTGCCGTTGGCGAGGCCACCCCACGTGTAGCTGGTGCTGTTGGCGCCGACCACGTTGGTGGTGGTGCCGTTGGAGATCTCGAAGCCCCACTCGTTGGTCGACTTGTCCTGCCAGGTCAGCGTGATGCTGGTGCCGCTGGCGACGGTCGCGGTCTGCCCGGCGGGTGCGATCGGGATCGTCGGCAGCGTCGCGCAGACACTGCCCGACCACGGCGAGTAGCCGACCGTGTTGTAGGAGCGGACGGTGAAGCACTTGGTCGTGCCCATCGTCAGGCCGCTCCAGGTGTATGTGGTCGAGTTCGCCGCCAGCGACACGGTGGTCGTGCCGTCGGAGACCTGGTAGCCGGTCTCGTTGCCGGCCAGGTCGGCCCAGTTGACGCGTACGCTGGTCCCGCTGAGCACCGTCGCCGTGACGTTCGACGGCGCCGTGGGCAGCGACGGTGTCGTGGCGCAGGTCTCCAGCGCCCAGTAGGACGGGCCGAAGGCGTTGTAGGAGCGGACCCGGAAGCAGTCCTTCACGCCCGGGGTCGCGCCGGTCCAGGTGAGGCTGGTGGCGTTGGCCGGGGCGATCCTGGTCTCGAAGCTGTTGGAGATCTCGTAACCGGTCTCGCTGATCGCGTTGTCGGTCCAATTGATCGTGTAGAAGGTGCCGGTCGAGCCGCCGGCGGCGTAGGCACCGGTCGGCGGGGACGGTCGGCCGAGGTAGTTGAAGGTCCACTGGCCCGGCGACGGGTAACGCCTGCCGTCGGTGATCCGGGTGACCTTCCACCGGTGCACGCCCACCGCGAGCGGCGGATTGAAGGCGTACATCGGCAGGAAGGGTTGGCTCGAGGTCTTGATGATGGAGAAGGCCGACGAGCCCGGCGGGGCGACGGCGATCTCATAGCTGGTCGCGGCGAGCGACGCCCGGCCGGCCGTCCCGGCGAGCGCGGTGCTGGTCCACTGGAGCTGGTCGGCCTCCTCGTTGAAGACGCCGGCCGTCGGACCGGCGCAGTTGCCGTCGACGTAGCCGTAGCGGGCGAGCCGCTCGGGGCCGTTGTTGATGTTGTAGAGGCCGAACCGGCGGTGCTCGTCGTCCCAGTCCATCAGGGTGAACCAGGTCGCGGCGTAGATGCCGCTGGCCGCGATCTGCTGGAACCCCTCGACGAGGTTGTCGCACTGCTCGCCCTCGTCGGCCATCTCCTCGGGCTTCAGCTCGTCGATGTTGTTGTCCTGCATCCGGTAGCCGAACTCGGTCACGTAGATCCGCTCACCGCTGACCGGGTTGCCCCGCTCGCCCGTCATGTGCCAGAGGAAGTCCGCCAGCGGCTGGTGCGGCTCTTCGGTGATGTGCATCCGCCGGGCGTAGGAGTAGGGGTGGATGCCGACACCGTCGACCGCCGCGTTGAGCGAGGTGTAGGCGCTGTTGCTCCACTCGGGATGGGCCGCGATGGCCGCGCTCGTGTCGGTGATGTAGGTCCAGACCGGACCGCGCCCCGAGTCGCCGACCAGGCCGCCGCTGATGACCTCGTCATGGCACTCGGAGTGGATCCGGTAGGCCGACCGGGCCACGAACTCGCCGAACCGCGCCGGCTCCAGCCACGTGTCGTTGTGATTGGGTTCGTTGCGGATCTCCCAGACGGTGACCCGGCCGTAGCCGCCGTCGCAGGCGATCTCCACGGCGTGCTGGGCGAAGTCGACCGGTTCGGCGTTGGAGAACTCGGAGTCCAGCAGACCGATGATCGAGATGTGCGACGGCAGCCCCGCGAGCAGGTTGACGTAGGCGTCGCGGCAGGTCCGGGCGATGCGGAAGTCGATCCGCAGCCACTTGGTGGCGTTCAGGACGGCCGTGTCGGCACCGGGGCCGGAGATCTTCTGCCCGGACACCGACAGCGAGCAGTCGTCGTTGAGCACGGCACCGGCCTGGATGCCCTTGTAGCCAGGCGGCAGGGCCGCCGCGGGCTGGGCCGCCATGGTCACGACCGGCGGACTGAGCAGTAGTGCCGCAGTGACGGCGAGCAGCGTCCGCCGCAGACCGCCCCGACGTTTGGGGAGGGGTGTCATGATGCAGATCCTCTCGAGGAACATCATCGGATATCGATGTCGATCATCGAGTGGCACACCGATCAGGACAAGCCCCCTAATCTGCACCTGTCGATGAAATGATCTTCGCCGCGCAGCGGCGCCGCGCCCTGGCGCAACTCGGCCATCGGTACGCGAGCCGAACGCCCCCCGGCCGCCCGCCGGCACCCGTCCGCATTCATGATCAACGATCAAGATCCCAGGAACACGTGATGTAGGGCTGCGGTCGGCCGCAGAGACTACCTGTGTCACTTCGATAACGGAGGCGGCGGAGCTCAGGGAACACACGGGCCGACCTGCATCCGGAGATCGAATTCACCAACCCCAGTACGAAGGGGAGCAGATATGAGCGTGAATGAAGGACACGATGGATTCGTGCTCGGACCGGGCGAAGGCAAGCCGATCGGCCACCAGCTGAGCCTGAAGGTCGGCGAGATCCACACTCCGAACCTGCTGGCGGTCGAGTGCCGGTTCGGACCCGGATTCGACGTCGGGGCACACATCCATGCCCATCACGAGGAGATCTTCTACGTGCTCGAGGGCGAGCTGGAGCTCTTCGCCTTCGAGCCGGTGGTGCGCACGACCGGACCCGGATCCTGGCGGGACTGGGAGTCGGCCAGCGGTGCCCGGGTGGCTCGTGCACCCGTCGGCAGCGTGATGTACGTGCCGGCCAAGACCCCCCACGGCTTCCGGAACCCGGGACCCGGCCCGATGCGGATGCTCTTCATGGCGTCACCGGCCGGCCACGAGGTCTACCAGCAGGACATCGCGGACCTGCTCGCCGCACCGCCGTCCGACGAGGCGGCGCTGAGCGAAGCGGTCGCCGAGATCCGGCGGCGGCACCACACCGAGCAGCTGACGCCGGTGATCCGCTCCCCCGAGGACCTCTGACCAGGTTGCGGTAGCGATCGGTGACTGTCGTCGCCGGGCCGGCCTTCGCGTCGAACACCCTTCACACTGTCCACAAAGGAGTTGAACGTTGACTACGGTACCCAACGACTCACGGACGAACCAGATCGACCCGCTTCGTGAGCTCTTCTACGCGCACTACCGATTCCAGTACCTCGCCGCCGCCTGCGAGTTCGGGCTCTTCGAGCTGCTCGGTCGCGAGCCGGGGCTCACCCGCGAGGAGATCGCGAGCCGACTGGAGATCCAGAACCAGCCCGCCCGCATCCTGCTGCTCGGCGCCACCTCGGCCGGGCTGCTGCGCAAGGACGGCGACAAGTACTACAACACGGCGGTCTCCGAGCCGCTCGCCGGCAAGCTCGACGACGTCCCGGCCGCGTTCGTGCCGTGGGAGCAGCACGTCAACTACCGCCCGATGGCCTGGTTCTACGAGTCCATCAAGGAGTACACCAACGTCGGCCTCCAGAAGGCGATCCCGGGCGACTCGCCGACGCTCTACGGGCGGCTCGCGCAGGACCCCAAGCTGGAGAAGACGTTCCACAACATGATGGGGTCGGTCAGCCGGCTCGTCGCCGAGGAGCTCATGCAGCACCTCGACCTCTCGGGTTACACGCACCTGCTGGACATCGGCGGCGGGACGGCGATCAACGCCACCCACCTGGCCCGCCGGTGGCCGCACCTGCAGGTCACCATCGTCGACCTGCCGACCGTCGCCGAGGCGGCCAACGAGAAGATCGCCACCCTCGACCTCAGCGACCGGGTCCGCGCGATCGGTCTCGACGCCTTCAACGACGAGTTCCCCAAGGGCTGTGACGCCGTGCTGTTCGGCCACTTCCTGGAGATCTGGTCGATCGAGCGCAACAAGGAGCTGCTGGCCAAGGCGGCTCGCGCGGTCGAGCCGGGAGCCGGGATCTTCGTCGTCACGCCGGGCGCGGACGACGACGGCACCGGCCCGGACCTCGCGGCGGCACTGTCGGCGTACTTCCTGACGGTCGCGAGCGGCGAGGGCATGGTCTACACCTGCGCCGAGTACGAGGAGTGGTTCGGCGAGGCCGGCTTCGACCCGACCGGCCGCCTGTATGTCGGCGGCCTCGGCGACGTGGTGATCACGGGCGTCCGGCGGTGACAGCTCGGGGAGTCTGCCGGGGGTCCCCCGTCCGGCAGGCTCCCCGACGGCTCCTGGCCAACGGGCAGGCCAGGAGCCACTCATCGGCACCGTTCAGCGGGGTCGGAAGAACGCGAGCATCTGACGACTGGCGTCCGGCGCCGTCAGCATCTCCTGGATCCGCACGGACATCCGGCCCGCGGCGCTGGTGCGCTCGAACATCTCCTGTTCGTACTCGCGGACGGCGGCCGGAAAATCGTCCGGGTGCTCGGCCAGTGCCAGGCCGAGCAGGACGCCGTCGAGCAGCGCCATGTTGGCGCCCTGTCCCACCGGCGGCATCAGGTGCGCGGCATCCCCCAGCAGCGTGACGCCCGGTGTGGACGGCCAGGTCAGGCCGACCGGCAGAGTGGTGATCGACCGGGGCACGATCATGTCCTCGCAGGCGGCGATCAGCGCGATGAACCGCGGGTCCCAGCCGTTGAAGAGCTCGATCAGCCGTGCCCGGGCGACAGCCGGATCGTCGAACGGGATCCCGCTGGTGGCGAACCAGTCCTCGGCGGTGCGATAGAAACTCAGGTAGACGCGGACGCGACCGTCGCCATTGCGCTGCGCCGACAGGGACTGTCCGTCGCCGAGCACCCAGTAGTTGCCGCGCCCCACCATCGCCGCGAGGTCGGGGTGGGTGCGATCGATATCAGGAATGCACAGCTCGACGGCGTTCTGGCCGGTGTGCACCGGGCGGGCGTCGGTGAGCAGCGGGCGGACCCGGGAGTTCGCGCCATCGGCGCCGACCAGCAGGTCATATGGCGCGCTGCTGCCGTCGGCGAAGCGCAGCAGGCCGCCGTCGGCGCGTTCGACACCATGCCCCCAGCGCACCGCGTGCTCCGGGAGAGAGTCCAGCAGCAGGTTGCGCAGATCGGCACGGTCGACCTCGGGGCGGTCGAGGGGGGCGCCGTCGGGCGTGTCCTGCCGCAGCAGCACTGTGCCGTCCGGTTCGAGAAGCTGCAGGTCCTGGCCCTCGGACCGGGCTATCGCGTGGAACTGGTCGATCAGGCCGGCCAGGCGCAACGCCCGCTGTCCGGTCTTCGCATGCAGGTCCAGCATGCCGCCCTGCACCCGCGTGTCACGCGACGCTTCGCGTTCATGGACGACGGCTTCGATCCCGTTCAGATGCAGCACGCGGGCGAGAGCCAGGCCGCCGAGGCCGCCCCCGACGATGGCGATGGTCATGGCTTTCCTCCAAATCACCGTATCGATTGATACACTGTATCGCGCTAGGGGATGTATCGTCAGCGGCATGTTGGTGTGGGAGCGACCGGAGCCGCCGGATCGACCGGTGCCGGCCCCCCTGAGCCGGGACCGGATCGTCAGCGCGGCGATCCTGCTGGCCGACGCGGACGGGCTGGAAGCGGTGTCGCTGCGCAAGGTCGCCGCCGTGCTGGGCGTCGGGCCGATGCGGCTCTACGGCTACATCGCCACCAAGGACGAACTGCTCGACCTGGTGGTCGACGCCGTCCACGCCGAGATCCGCCCGGCCGGGGACGGCTGGCGGGAGGCGTTGCGCTCGCTCGCCGAGGCCACCCGGCACGCCGCCCACCGGCACGAATGGTTCGCCGACCTGATCGGCGGGCGGCCGCAGCTCGGGCCGCACGCGCTGGCCAGGATGGAGGCCGCGGTGGCCGCGCTCGGCGGCGTCGACGTGGACACCGCCGTCCCGGCGATCGCCGCGGTCGATGCGTACGTCGTCGGCGCGGTGCGGCGGGAGATCGCCGAGCTGCGCGCCGAGCGGGCGACCGGCATGGACAAGCGACAGTGGCAGGCCGCCCACGGGCCCTATCTGGAGCGGACCTTCGCCACCGGCCGATTCCCCGCGCTCGCCTCGGCCATTCGCGACGGCACCCATCTGGACGCCGACCAGACCTTCCGCACCGGCCTCGACTTCCTCCTCGACGGCATCGCGGCCCGCATCTCCAGCTGACGCGTGGAGCGCTGTGTCCTATCGCGGCGGCAGGCGCAGAGCCGGTGCCGGACGTAAAAGCGCCGCAGCATGCGTGAACATGCTGCGGCGCTGGTCCTGCGTCCCGGTCTGACGTCAGTAGGACCCTACGTCAGGACCTGTCGCAGGGTCAGTCGGTCTTGAGCCGCGGCAGCAGGAGGCTGACCGCCGCGATCGCCACGCCGACCCCGGCCGCGATGTAGAAGACCGTCTCGTAGCCGGAGGCGAAGGCCTCGGCCGGAGTGCTTCCGCCGCTGAGCGCCGACGCGATGCCCGTCCCGGCGACCGTCGCGAGCACGGCCAGGGCAATCGAGCCACCGACCTGGCTGGCGGTGACGGCCATGCCGCCGACGATCCCCGCGTCGCCCTCGGGAGCGTCGGCGGTCGACGCGGCCATGAGGGTGGGGAAGGTCAGGCCGATGCCGACCGCGATGAGCAGTGTCGGCCCGAGCAGGCTGGCCACGTAGCTGCTGGTGGAGTCTGCCTGGGCGAGCCAGGTGAAGCCGACCAGGAAGCAGGCGGCGCCCGCCAGCACCAGTGGGCGTACGCCGGTCTTCGGCAGCAGGCCGGAGGCGAAGCGTGCGATCACCACGAACATGACCGCCGCGGGGGTCTGCCCGAGCCCGGTCTCGAAAGCGCTGTAGCCGAGAACGTTCTGCATGAACAGCGACGTGAAGAACCACATGCCGATGGCGATTCCACCGAACAGCAGCAGCGCTCCTCCGCCGACGGCCACACCCCGGATCTTGAACAACCGCAGGGGCATCATCGGGTTGACCGCGAATCGCGCTTCCACCACGACGAAGACGATGAGCAGGACCACGCCCACCAGCGCGGGCACGACGACCCGCGTGGACGTCCAGCCGTAGTCGGCGACGTGCATGACGCCGTAGACCAGCGCGCCGAGACCCGCCGTGCCGGTGATGGCACCGACGATGTCGAGCGACTCCCGCTGGCGGGCTTGCGCACGCACGAGGGAGACCACGGCCACCGCGATCAGCACCGCGCCGATCGGCACGTTGATGAGGAAGATCCACCGCCACGACAGACCGGTGGTGAGTGCGCCGCCCGCGATCGCGCCGGCCATGCCGCCGATACCGCCCGAGGCGGACCATGCGCCGAACGCCTTGGAACGTGCGGGCTGCTCGGTGAAGTACGTGTTGATCACGGCGAGTGTCGCCGGGGCCAACATCGCGGCTCCCATGCCCTGCACGATCCGGGCTCCGACCAGCACCTCTGACGCATTCGCCAGACCGGCGACGAGACTCGCCGCCGAGAAGACGAACAGGCCCGCGATCAGCATCCGCCGATGGCCGAACAGGTCCGAGGCTCGACCGCCCAGGAGCATGAAGCCGGCGAAGGTGAGCAGGTAGCCGTTGACCACCCAGGCGAGGCTGGTGGCGGTGAAGCTGAGATCCTGCTGGATCGAGGGCAGAGCGACGTTGACGATGGACGAGTCCAGGATCACCATGAACTGGCAGGCACAGGCCAACGCCAGGATCATCCAGGTAGGTTTGCTCTTAGCTCCCGCGTCGCCACTGGTTATGTTCGATGGTGCGGTCGCCACCAGATTAGATGGTTCGGTCGCCACTAGGGCCTCCTGAATGCTGAATGTGAATCTGCGATGCTTATTACGAAGTGCTGCATGTTCTAACGGTGCCCTTGGCTCGACCTTTCCTCGGCCGCTAGCGGCGTCGTGTTCTCATTCGCCGCGCCTCGGACCCGGTCGACGATCTCGACCGGGTCGGCGGGGACGCGCTCCCCCCGCCAGGCAACATGCTGGTCCGGGCGCAACAGCGCCAGGTCGCACTCCCATAGCTCGCGCACCCGGTCCTCCCGGATCACGACGTGGCGGACCGGCAGGCCCCGGTCGGCCGCAGCGGTCAGCAGAGCGTCGGCCCTGCCGTCACCCGCCAGATCCAGCAGCGTGAACTCGGGTCCGAAGTGATCGAAGAGCTGGCTGCCGTCCGCCAGCAGCACGCTCGGCGGGCGTGAACCCGGCCAGGTGCTCGGGACATACCGCAGCTGGTCGGACTCCGGCTCGCTGGTCCCGTCGGCACAGACGATCGGAGACCCCGCGTACCGGTAGTCGAGGTAGATGCCCTCGTAGGTGTTCTCGCCGGGCTGTGCGGAGAGGAACTCGCCCAGCGGGGCCAACGGTCCCCCTTCACCCCGCAGCCGCATGTGCTCGAAGTGCACGTCGAGGTGCTGTCGCGACATCGCCATGTTGCGCAGCCCGACCGGCCGTCGCTCGATCTCATAGCTGTCGAGCAGCGTCGGCCCGCCGTAACCGTTGACCAGCGCCGCCAGCTTCCAGCCCAGGTCCACCGCGTCGCCCGCGCCGGTGTTCATGCCATGACTGCCCGCGGGGAACATCTGGTGCGCGGAGTCACCGGCGAGCAGCACCCGGCCGGACCGGAAGCTGTCGGCGATCAGGTACTGCGGTTTCCAGCGCGACGTCACGAGGATCTTCTCGATATCCAGGTCGACGTTGAGCAGGGAGCGGATCCACGCCGCGGGGTCGGCCGGCGGCGGGTCGAAGTCGGACTGGTGCAGGGCGTGGAAGGACCAGGTCCCGGCCTCGTCGAGCGAGATCAGCACGTAGCGGTTGGTGAAGTGGTGCCAGAAGTAGCCGTGCCGGAACAGGCGCTCGGTGTCGGTGGTGCGGAAGGTCACGGAGAAGACGACCGGCAGGTCGCGGATGCCGCCGCCCTCGCCGTCGGCGATGCCGCCGCCGCTCAGCGGGATCCCGACGGCCTGGCGCACCGCGCTGCCGGCGCCGTCACAGCCGACGATGTACTGGGAGCGCACCGTCCGGGGAGTGCCGTTCGTCAGATCCTGGAACGTGCTGGTGACGCCGTCGGCGTCCTGCTGCAGCGAGTCGAACCGCCAGTGGTGGCGGACATCGATCAGTGGATGGCGACGGCAGTGGTCGAGCAGCACCGGCTCGAGGTCGGCTTGAGAGATCCGCTGGTAGGGCTGGCTGGGCTGGCTGCCGTCGTTGCGCTCCCTGATCTCCTGCCACTTCTGCTCGACCGAGGGCTGATGCCACACTGCGAGCCGCTCGCCGTCCTGGTCCAGGCCGGTCGACCAGAGGACGTCGAAGGGGTAGCCCGCGGGCACGCCCGCCTTGCGGATGTCATCCGCGAGTCCCAGCCTGGCGTGGTGCTCCATGGTCCTGGGGTTGGTGAACTCCATCTTCGGATGCAGGGTGGGTCCGGCGTTCTGCTCGGCGAGCACGCACTCCACCCCATGGTGGGCCAGCTCCAGCGCCGCCATCATTCCGACCGGGCCAGCGCCGACCACCACTACGGGGACGTTGTCCATGCGCTCCCTTACCTCTAGCTCATCGAAGTGACACCCGTAGTCTCCGTGGCCGACCGCTACGCCACATCACGTGTTCCTGGGATCCTGATCGGTGGACCGAAGCGGCCGCAGGTCACTCCGCCTGCCGTCCCGGCGATCGGATCGGCCCTTCGAAAGTCACATGAATACGTGATGTTCCGGGACTCCTCGTGAGACAGCCTGGTATCGAACCCCTGATGGGGTGGCCGGCCGGATGCCCCCATCACGGTCGGCCGGGACCGATGCGAGTGGGATCGAGCATGGGACAAGTGTCGGCCTGGCTCCGGGCAAGGCGGAGCGTAGCCCGGTGCGGGAGCGTGGGCGCCTTTGTGGTGTGCGCCAGGGGTCCACATGGTCAGGTCCACTCTCGCATCGGCGCACACACACCGAATTGCCGAGACACCACTGATCATTTCGCATGATCTCCGAAAGGAAGATGACTGATGTCGTCAAACCACGTACTGATCGACGAGCGGGCACAGGACCTGCTGTTCCGTGAGGCGCGTACGGCGAACACGTTCACCGACGAGCCAGTCAGCGACGAGCAGATCGCCGCGCTCTATGACCTCGTGAAGTGGGCGCCGACATCGTTCAACCAGCAGCCGCTGCGGGTGGCGTTGATCCGGTCGGAAGAGGCCAAGAGCCGCCTGATCCCGTTGATGTGGGACGGCAACCAGGGCAAGACCTCGGCCGCACCGCTGGTCGCCATTCTCGCCGCGGATGTCCGGTTCCACGAGCTGCTGCCCGAGCTGTTCCCGATCTTCCCGGCGGCGAAGGACGTCTTCTTCTCCGAGGAGGACGTGCGGATCGAGGCGGCCCAGCTCAACGCGACCCTGCAGGCCGGCTACTTCATCCTCGGCGCCCGCGCGGTCGGTCTGGCGGCGGGGCCGATGACCGGCTTCTACGCGGACAAGATCACCGAGGAGTTCTTCGACCCGACCCGGCACCAGGCCTTCCTCGTCATCAACCTCGGCAAGCCGGGCCCGGACGCATGGTTCGACCGCCAGCCGCGCCTGGAGTACGAGCGGGTCTTCACCACCCACTGACAGGCTAGGACGGTGCATGCAGGCCCGCGACCCGAGCTACAGCTACTCGGTCGCGGACCTGCATGCACACCGCCGACGGGCGGCGCATCACGTCTTTACGGGATGATCGCGTTGGCCATGAAGACCCGGGTCAGCTCGACCCGGCTGCTGATGCCCAGCTTCGCGAAGACATGCCGCAGGTGGCTGTCGACCGTGTGCGGTGACAGGAGCAGCTGTCGAGCCACCTCGCGGTTCGTCGCACCCTCGACGACCAGCCGAACCACCCGCAGCTCCGCCTGCGTGAGCCCGGCGAGCGGCGACGCCGTGACCGGTGACGACGCCCGGCGCCGCACGCCGATCGCGCGCAGATGCCTCTCCACCCGCGCCTGTCCCTGCCAGGCTCCGCAGTCGGTATAGATCCCCAAGGCGATCTCGAGCATTTCGATGGCGCGGCCCCGTCGGCCGGCGGCATGCTCGGCGGTCGCCGCATCCTCCAGCGCGCTCGCCCGCACCAGCGGCCGCCGACTGTTCTCCAGCAGCTCCACGCTCTCCACCAGGAGCTTCACGTCCATGTGCGCGATGCCCTCGGCATGGGAGGCGACCCCGGCGAGGGTGCGGTTGCCGGGATTTCCCTCGGCGAGCGTGAGCGCGACGGCGGCGATCGCGGCGGCCTGGGCGGACTGCCCCGCCTTCTTGGAGATGTGCACCATCGCGGCGACCGCGCCTGGATCCTGGCAGAACACCAGGACCCGCTCGGGCAGCTGGGAGTGGAGGTCGGCGAGGGCCTGGTAGGCAGCGTGCGCCTGCCCGCCGGCATCCTGGATGACCGCGTTGGTCCAGGCCGCGTCCTCCGGCGCCACCGTGATCCCCGTGGCGAGTGTGCGCTGGATGCGGCGCAGGTAGTCGCGTGCGAGCGGCATCTGCGCGCGGATCACCGCCACCCGGCCCAACAACCCCGCCAGGGGTACGCTGAGCTGAAGCGCGCCGAGCTGCTCGGCGACCCGGAGGCCGGCCTCGCCCTCCGCCTCCACATCGGACAACCGGCCCTGTGCGAAATACAGCGACGCGCGGTAGAAGTGCCACAGCGGGAGCGACCAGGCGGTGCCGAGCTGCTCCGCCGTTCGCTGCCCGTGGGTATAGATCTCCTCCGCCTCGTCGAAACGGTCCTGAGCAGCCAGAGCGGCGCCCAGCCACACTCCGGGGTGGCGGTGCGCGGTCGCCCCACCGGCCCGGCCCGCCTCGGTGACCGCGTCGTTGGCGTACCTCACCGCCTCGTCGAGGTGGCCCCGCGCGCGGCTCGCCACACTGCGCGCCGCGTTGCCGAAGACCACCGCGGTGGACATGCCCTCCTGCGCACCGAGAACGACGGCCTGGTCGGCAGCCGACTCGGCACCGCTGAGATCGCCCACGAGCAGCGCATGCGCCCGCACCGCGTGCAGCTGCGAACGGACCGCGTCGTCGACCGTGGACAGCGCCAGCGCCCGGTCGGCGAGCTCGACCACCACGGCGTTCTGCCCGGCGTGCTTGTAGGACTCCGCGAGCCCCAGCAGCAGCTGCCCCTCGGTGCCGAGGTCGATCCCGCTGCGCAGGGCCCGCTCCCCCCACGTGCGCGCCTCGGCGAGTCGACCGGCGGTGGCCAGCGCGTCGACCGCCTCGGCGATGCGGGCCGGACGGGTCTCGTCGTCGTCCTCGAGCAGTTCCAGCAGGTGGAGCAGCAGATCTGCGGCGGCGCTCGGTGCCGAGGCCCGCAGCTCGGTGGCCGCCTCATGGAGCACCGCGGCCGCCTGGGCGTCACCCTTGCGGGCGACCCGGATGAGGTGCTGGGCCGCCTCGACGGCGGGACGGCCCTCCATCCGCACGACGTCGACCGCCTCGCGGTGCAGTGCCTGGCGGACCGGAGCGGACAGCGAGCGGTAGGTCGCGTCGCGCAGCAGGTCGTGCCGGAACATCAGCTCGTCGCCGACCTCGACCAGGATGCACGCGGTGACCGCCTCGGCCGCCGGATCGACCATGTCACCGGCGGTCTTGCCGAGCAGCGCGGCGGCCTCGTGCAGGGAGAACGGCCGTCCGAGCACCGCTGCCGCGTCCAGCAGCTGGCGCACCGGAGGCGGCAGTTCGAGCAGGCGCCGTCGGGCGGCGACGACGAATCCCGGCGGCAGGCTGCCGTCCTCGACCGTCGCCACGCCGCCGGTGAACCGGATCCGGTCGCCCGATCGCAGGCCGGTGATCAGCTCCTCGAGCAGGAACGGGTTGCCGCCGCTGCGGTCGGCCAGCGCCAGCAGCTCCGGGCTGGCCGGAGCGCCGAGAATGTTCTGGCAGACCTGGGCGATCTCCCGCTGGTTCAGCGGACCGAGATGGATCTGCTGGCCGTGCTCGGTCGCGATCCAGCGCAGCGCGTCGCGGACAGCTGAGCGGCGCGGCAGCGGCCGCAGGGCGAGCAGCCAGCCGACGGGGCTGGTGCGCAGTGCCGGAACCATGTCCCGCAGGGCGAGCACGGTCAGTTCGTCGGCCCAGTGCAGGTCGTCGAGGACGATCAGCACGGGTCGGATGCGGGCGGCGGCCTCGATCAGCTCGGTCAGCCGATTGATCAACCAGTAGCGGTTGCCCGCGACCGGGTCCAACTCACCGAGGTCGACGTGCCCGCGCAGTGCCGACAGCAGCGGCGACAGTGGTGCGGCGGCGTCGAGCTCGGTAACTCTCCCGGAGACGACGGTGACTCCGGAGTCGGCGGCCTCACGGGCGCCCTCGTGCAACAGCCGGCTCTTCCCAATGCCGGCAGCGCCATCGATGGTTAAACATACGCCGATCCCTTGCCTGGTCTGTTGGACGATCCCGCGAACCTCCGCGAGCTCCTCCGAACGGCCGACAAGGCTCTGCTCAGCCACGTGCGATCATCCCCCATGTGTCCCCCTGGCGCGTATTCCATTCAACCTCACGGAAACACGTGATGCAATGACGCATCGATGAAGACGAGGCTTTGTCCACGACCTTCGAACAGGAGTGGATGAAGCATGTCTTCGATCAGTTGTCGGCGGCCCGCACACCAGGGCCGCGACCGGTCGTGGTCCGGACTGCCACACGAGGCAACCGACCCGACCAGCTATTTCTCGGCGATCACGCCCTGCAGCGCACTGGAGGGCGAACCCGGCGGACTCGTCCGCGAAAACGTCGTCGACGGCTCGATCCGCCAGCGCGAGCCCGACGAATTCCATCCACCAAGTCGCATTATTATCAACTTTATGGGTGAATCATCACCTTACGCCATCGTCGGCGCCGACGGGATCGCCGCCACCTCGGGCACGGACCTGGGAGAACCGAGGTGACCGCCCCGACTCCCACCGAGCCGATCCTGATCGTCGGCTGCGGACCGGTCGGCGCGACGCTGGCGCTGCAGCTCGCACAGTTCGGCGTACCGTCGCTGGTGGTCGATCGTGCTGTTGCGGCCACGCCGTATCCCAAGATGGACTTCGTCAACGCCCGCAGCATGGAGCTGCTGCACCGGCTCGGAGTCGGTCCGGCGATCCGCGAGCGGGGCGTTCCGCCACGCTTCGACTTCACCTTCCACTGGTATACGAGCCTCGCCGAACCGCCCCTGGCGGTGTGGAACTACCCGTCCGTCGACCAGCAGCGCGACACGATCCGCCGGGTCAACGACGGCACCATGCCCGCGGAGCCCTACCAGCGGCTCACCGGGTCGATCCTCGAGGAGATCCTGCGGGACGCGGTCCGCGACCATCCCCTCATCGAGCTCCGGGAGGGCTGGACGTTCCGGTCGCTGGCGCAGGATGACAATGTTGTCATCGCGCGGCTGACCGATCCGGACGGACAGCAGCACGAGCTGCGCGCGGCGTACGCGATCGGCTGCGACGGCGCGGGCAGTGCGGTCCGCAACGCGGCCGACATCGGCGTCGACCTGATCGGACCCACCTCGCAGCACTGCGATGTCTACTTTCGCAGTGACGACCCGCTCCTGCGGGCACACGGGCGCTACTTCCTCGGCATCCACACGGGCGGGGTCATGCTCGTCTCCCGCGACGAGGAGGCCGTCTGGACCGCGACCTTCCCCTACGAGGGAGAGCCGCCGACGGACCCGCTCGCCGTCGTGCAGCAGCGCCTCGGCGCCCCGATCCGGTTCGACGAGGTCATGGCGGTCGCGCACTGGGAGGGCCGGCTCGGCGTCGCGACCACCTACCGCAGCGGACGGGTCATCCTCGCCGGGGACGCGGCCCACCAGTTCTACCCGACCGGCGGACACGGGGCGAACACCGGTCTCGCCGACGCCGTCGACCTCGCCTGGAAGCTCGCCGGCGTGGTCCAGGGGTGGGGCGGCGCGGGGCTGCTCACGGCGTACGAGACGGAGCGGCGGCCGGTGGCACTGATCAACCGGGAGCTCTCCTTCAACCTGCTGGAGGTGTGGCGGCGCTTCCCCGCGCTGGCGGCCGTGGGCGCGACCCGCGCGCAGCTCGCCGGGTTCCTCGACCAGGACGCCTACCAGATCGACAACCTGGGCATCCACTTCGGCGCCCGCTACACCTCGCCGATCGTCGTGCCGGACGGCGGGCCGGAGCCGGCGTGGGACTGGCGGAGGGTCACGCCGGAGGTCTGGCCGGGGATGCGCGTGCCCGGCCTGTTCCTCGGCGATGGTGAGCACCTGTTCGACCGGCTGGGGGCCGGTTTCGCGGTGCTGGACCAGACGCCGGACGCGGCGGGGGCAGCCCTCGTGGCGGCCGCGCAACGGCGCGGCGTGCCGATCCGACACGTGACCGTCGACGACGACGGCTGCCGGAAGGTGATCGGCGCACCGCTGACCCTGATCCGGCCCGACCAGCACGTGGCCTGGCACGGCGATCCTGGCGAGGTCACCGAGGAGGCGCTGCTGGACATAGTCTGCGGCATCGTCACCTGAGGACGATGAACAACGATCGGGGGAGGCTTCATGAGCACCGAAATCGAGTATTCGACCGACTGCCATCACGTGCTGCGGGTCGCTGCTGCCATCGGCCGGACGTTCGCTCTGCACGACGTGGCCGATCTGCTTCATCAACCTGTGGCGGCGCTGCTGCCGGTGATGGACGAGGCACTGGCGCTGGGTGCCATCACGGCCCACGGCAACGACTTCGCCTTCTGCGACGACGACATCTGGCGGGAGATCGTCGAGGGCATCCCGCAGCCGGTCCTGCACAGCCTCCGGGTCGCCCGCCGGCACCCGGCACCGCAGCCTGACGGCTGGGACGGGCTGAGCATGATCGAGCAGGAGATCGCCGAACTCGTCGCCCAGGGCATGACCAACCAGCAAGTATCTAAACAGGTCTATCTATCTCATCATACGGTCAACTATCACCTGCGGCAGATCTTCCGCCAGCTCAACGTACGCTCGCGGGTCGAGCTCGCCCGCCTGCTGCCACGATCGCGCCGCGGCGAGACGGACTGAGAAGGACATGCCTGGCCGCTGGTCGGCGGCCAGGCATCCCTCTCGACTGCCACCATCCGCCTACGGTGCTGAAATGGCCTCCAGCAACTGGCGGGTGGAGGCGACCACGCCGCAGCGAGCGGCGACGTAGTCCAAAGTCGAGCGATGGTGCGCCGCCGTGAAGTCCCCGATCGCGTCGGCGGCGAGGAACACCTCCACATCGCGGCAGAACGCGTCGCAGGCCGTCATGAGGATGCCGACATGCCCGTAGACACCGCAGACGATCAGCTGGTCACGACCGGTGGCGGCGAGCCGCTCGGCGAAATCCGTCCGCAGGTAGGCGCTGTAGCGCCACTTGGTGAGCACCACATCGCCGTCGCGCGGCGAGAGCTCCGGCACGATCTGGCGCTGCTGCGGGGTGCCCTCCATCCCCTCGCCCCAGACGTCGAGCAGCAGGCCCCGGTCGGCCCTGCTCATCCGGCCGGGCTGCGCGGTATAGAACACCGGCAGCCCGAGATCCGCCGCCGCAGCACGCAGCCGGGCCGCGTTGGCGACCAGCTCCGTCACGGGTGACTGCCCGGCGGGGAACATGTCCACGAAATACTGCTGCATGTCGTGCACGAGCAGGGCCGCCCGCCGCGGGTCCGGCTTCCACTGTGGTGTGCTGGCGGGCAGCTCGCTCTCGGTCGGCATCGGGTAGACATCGATCGGCAGTGTTCCCATCGTCATGCCCCCAGCGCCGCGCCGCCGTCGACGCACAGCTCGTGCATCGTGATGTGGCTGGCCTGGTCGGAGGCGAGGAACGCCACCGCGTGCGCCACGTCGGCGGGCTCGGCCAGCTTGCGCAGCGGGATGCCGATGCGGTAGCGGTCGGCGGCGCCGTCGAGCACCGACTGGCGGCCGTAGCCGTCGGCCCACATCGAGCGCAGCATCGGCGTGTCCGTGGAGCCCGGCGCGACGATGTTGCAGCGGATGCCGTACTCGGCCAGCTCCAGACCGAGGCACTTGGTGAACATGGTGGAGGCCGCCTTCGCTGCGCAGTAGGCCGCCATGTGCATCCGGGGCACGGCGGCGGAGTTGGACCCGACCGTCACCACGCAGCCGGAACGGCGGGCGACCATGCCCCGGGCGACCGCCTGACTGATGTTGAAGACGCCGACGGTGTTGACCGAGAAGACCGTCTGCCAGTCGTCGTCGGTCAGCTCCAGGATCGGCGCGGTACGCAAAACGCCGGCCACGTTGACCAGGATGCCGATCGGGCCGAGGTCTCGTTCGATGGCGTTTATCGCCTCGTGGACGGCGACCGGATCTCGGACGTCGATCGAGTACGCGCGTGCGGCGTACCCGTTGCTGGTGATCTTTTCGACCTGCTCGGCCAGCGCGGACTCGTTGGTGTCCGCGGCCGCGACCACCACGCCCTGCTGGGCCAACTCCGCGGCCACCGCCGCACCGATGCCGGATGCGGCGCCAGTGACCAGGGCGATCTGTGTATGCATGGAGCTCAGCCTTCCTCTGGGTCGTAGCCGAACAGCCACCGTTGCTGGCGCTGCTGCTGGGCGGGATCGGGGCGCGAGCCGTCGTGCAGCGCGGTCGCGTTGCGCCGGGAGATCTCCTGGACCTCGTCGGTACGCGGGCGGCGCAACCGCTCGTAGCGGCGCAGCGCCTCCGGGACCGGCGCCTGCGCCAGGCAGCCCGCGAGGACATAGGCGTCCTCGACGGCCTGGTTGGCGCCCTGCGCGACGAACGGCAGCATCGGATGCGCCGCGTCGCCGATCAGCGTGGCGGTGCCGTGGGTCCAGCCGATGATCGGGTCGCGATCGTGCAGCGCCCACCGGCTCACCTCGTCGGCCTGGGACAGCAGGTCGCGCAGCCCGTCGTCCCAGCCTTCGTAGGCCTCGCGCAGCCCGGACAGCGAGCCCGGCTCGGACCACGACTCGGCGCCCCACTCGGCCTCGGGCATGGTGGCGCCGAAGCTGATCAGCTTGCCGCCCGCCACCGGATAGGCCACGGCGTGCTGGCCGGGACCGAGCCACAGCACGATCCGGGGCTCCGCCGCGAGCTGCGGCAGGCGCTCGGCCGGGATGAGACCGCGGAAGATCGTGTGCCCGCTGTAGCGGGGCGCGTCGTGCAGGAAGGTGGACCGCACCGCCGACCGCACGCCGTCGGCGCCGGCCAGGACGGCGAACCGGTCCCGGCGGCCGTTGTCGAACGCCGCCGTGACCACCTCGCCGTCCTGGTCGATCCCCGTGCACCGCACGCCCAGCGTGACGGCGGCCGGATCCACCGCACCCGCCAGGATCTGATGCAGGTCGGCGCGGTGCACGGCGAGGTAGGGCGCGCCGTACTCGGCGACGCAGCGCTCACCGAGTTCGGTGCGCGCCATCACCGTGCCGGTGCGCCCGTCGCGCAGCTCGATGGCGTGCGGCCGGACGGCGACCGCGTCGAGCGCGTCGCCGAGGCCCAGGCGGTAGAGCAGCCGGGTCGCGTTCGGGGCGAGCTGGATGCCCGCGCCCACCTCCCCGAACCGGGGCGCCTGCTCGAAGACGTGATAGCTCAGGCCCCGCCGCTGCAGGGCCACGGCGAGGGTCAGCCCGGCGATGCCCGCGCCGACGATGCCGACCGGCTGCTCACCCATAGATGATCGCCTTGTCCCAGTCCTCGTCCGGGCCGAACAGGCTGCGCGGCTTGAGGACATCCTGGCTGGCGGTGAGGACCCGGTGCGGCAGCAGCCCGCCCGGGTCGATGCCGGTCACCTCGCAGGGTGCGCCGAACCGGGCCTGCACGGCCTCGGCGAGCGCGGCACACGCCGCCTGCCGGTGCTCGGCGGTGACCTCGATCTCGATGCGGAGCCGGTCCGGCAGCGCGCGGCCCCGCCAGAACGCCACGCCGTACTCGAGGGGGAGGCCGAAGACGAGCTCCTCGGTGTCGTGCTGGTTGATCCGGGCCGTGCCGACCGAGTAGCCGAACGCCGCCCGGCCCAGGACCCGGATCGTCGGCAGCGACCAGCCGCAGGCGCAGGGTGCATAGGACAGCTCGACGTTGTCCTCCAGGTTGTAGCGCAGCAGCGGCATCGCCTCGCGGAACAGCGGCGTGACGATCAGGTGCCCGGCGCCCTCGGCGCTGATCTCGCCGGTCTGCGGATCGAGGACCTCCGGGATGGCCCGGTCCGCCCAGAAGTGCATCTGGCCGTGCGGGCACTCGCCGGCCAGGCTCCCGGTCTCGGTGGAGCCGAACTCCTCCACCACCGGCACGCCACCCCAGACCTCGCTGATGCGGGCCCGCCGGGCGGCGGTCAGCGGCTCGCCGCCGACGTAGAACGCCCGCAGCGCCGGGAAGTCCCGCTCCGGCCGCCAGCCCGCGTGCCGGGCCGCCTCCGCCCAGATCAAGGTCTCGGTCGGCAGCGACCAGGTGATGCTCACCTCCAGGTCGTGCAGCAGGCGCACCACCCGGGAGTACGGCATCGCCAGCGAGCGGTTGTCGCCGGGCACCACGGTGGCGCCGTGCGAGCGGGCCGCCCGGTGCGCCAGGTGCCCGGTGATCATCAACGCGTACGGCGTCCGGACGAAGAACGTGTCCTCCGGGCCGATCGGGATCCACTTGCGGGCGTACCGCTCGGCGAGGTCGACCCAGTCCTCCTCCGTGTAGTAGGAGGCCGTGGCGGCACCCGCCGTCCCGCTGGACTCGTGGTATGTCGCGAGCCGCGACTTCTCCACGGCGAGCAGCCCGAACGGGTACGCGTCGCGCAGGTCCTGTTTCGTGGTCGGCGCCAGGTCCCGCAGCGTCTCGCCACCGCGCAGCCGGGCCTGGTAGAACGGGGAGCGCTGCGCCCAGGCGAACACCTGCGGCAGTTGTTTCTCCTGGATCGCGCGGATCTCGTCGGCATCGCCCCACTCGCCGAGCGGTTTCGCCTCACTCATGGTCGCCTTCTTTCAGCAGTCGCACCGCGTTGGCCTCGGCGATCTGGTGCCAGTCCGCCTCGGCCAGCCCCAGCGCGGCGAACTTGGCCAGTTCCAGTCCGGGATCCTGCAGCGGGTGCTCGGTGCCGAACAGGATCCGGCCCGGGCCCAGCGTGCGCAGCGCGTAGCCGAGCACGCTGGAGTAGCCGCCCGAGGTCTCGAACAGGATGTTGGGGTGGGGTTCGATCAGGTTGACGCCGTAGAAGTCGATGGCGCTCGCGCCGCCGTGTCCGAGTACGAAATTGGTCTCCGGATGGCGTTTGGCGAGGTCGGCCAGGTCCGCGACACCGCATCCCGGCCGGATGATGCACACGATGTAGACCGAGTGCCCGTTGCGCCAGGCGACCTGCACGAAGTCGTCGGTGATCGGATCGGTCAGCGGTACGCCGTGCACGGCCGGCGACAGCTCCAGGCCGCGGAACCGCCCGGCCCGAGCCGTGTAGTCACCGGTACCCGTGTGCGGGTTGGCGAAGTAGACCGGGATCAGCCGCCCGGCCGAGACCTCCGCCGCGGCGAGGACCGCGTCGTTGTCCGGCTCCGTCGTGACGTGGCTGCCGTCGATCAGTTGTCGCGACAGCACCTCCGGCGGCAGGATGCCGCCGGCCGCCACGGCAGCGGCATTGATGCCGTGGCGGTCCATCGCGGCGTAGAGGCGGGACAGTGCTGCCGGTCCCGCCCCCAGCCGGGCATGGAAATCGATGATCCGGGTCATCCTCGTCAGCTTTCGATGCAGAACTCGTCGATCGGGTAGCCGACGTGGCGGTCCTCGGTCGGCAGATAGCCCAGCACCTTGTCGCCGGGGCGCAGCTCGGTCGTGTTGAGCACGACACCGCCGGGGCCCAGGACGCGCACGTGCCAGTCGTCCTGCACGATGATGTTGACGTGCCGCCCGTCCGGGGAGACGGCGTCGATGGAGAGCAGCGGCCGAGTCTCCATCTTCACCCGGCCGACCGTCACCAGCCGGGTCTGGCCCTTGGCGTCCACGGCCTGCACCTTGCTGCCGGCCTTGAGCTCGCTGAGGTAGTGCGTGCGCCCCTCCGCCGACATGGTGTAGGAGTGGATCGCACCGGCGTTGACCCGGAACGGCCGCGTCGGCATGTAGGGCAGCGGGTGCGTCTCGCTGCAGCACAGGATCATGCCCTTGGAGTGCGAGCCGACGAGGATGCCCTCGTCCTCGCGGAAGTGCGAGCAGGTGTCGACGCAGGCCCGCTCGCCCATGCCGATGTGCTCGGTGCCGGTCACCTCGAGCTCGACGAGTGCCAGCTCGCCGATGCCGCCGGTGGCGACCGCGCGCAGCTTCGTCGCCTCGCCGACGCCCTTCGGCGCCAGCAGCACACCGTCGGAGCCGTGCTCGAGCACACCGAAGACGATCTCGGCCTCCTCGAGGTCGGCGACCTCGGTGATGATGACACCGTCGGCCTTGTACGCCGCCGCCAGCACGATCTCCAGCGGGATCTTGGTGGGGTCCCGGAACCGGATGACCGACCACGGCTGCGTCCGCGCGGCGGTGTTGGCCCGCTCCAGGCTCGTCGCGTCGGTCACCTCGACGAACTGGCCGTACTGCACGTCGGTCCGGCTGCCGTAGGTGGCCGGGACACCGGTCGTCGCGTCGACGAGCACCACGTCGACGCCGCCGAGCTCCTCGGGCAGCCGGCCGTCGCGGGGCCACAGGACCCGGCGCACGGTCGGCGGGATGGCGGTCAGGTGCTCCGCGTTGCTCGCCACGATCGCGTCGATCCGCTGATGGATCGCCTCCTCGATGACGGCCTCGCGTACTCCGTCCGGCAGATTGCGGACATCCAGCCAGCACACCTTCATGTCAGTACTTCCTCTCGTACACGGTGGACCTGTTGGGCGATGAGTCGGGTGAGCTCGCCGGGATCGGGAGCCTCGAAGATGTTGCGGCCCATCGCCAGTCCGGCCGTTCCGGCGGCGAGCACGTCGTCGACCAGCGACAGCACGTCACCCGTACCGGAGAGCCGGGAGCCCCCGGCGACGATGAGCGGAATCGGACTGCCGGCCACGACATCGGCCATGGTCAGCACGTCGCCGGTGTAGGGCGTCTTGACGATGTCCGCGCCGAGATCCGAGGCGAGCGTCGCGGCGTGCGCGATCAGCTCCGGATCCCGCGGATTGTCGATCCGCGGACCGCGCGGGTAGATCATGGCCAGCAGCGGCAGGCCCCACCGGTCGCAGGCCTCGGCGGTCGCGGCGAAGTCGGCGATCTGCTGGCGCTCGTCGTGCGAGCCCAGGTTGACGTGCACGCTGACCGCGTCGGCACCGACGCGCAGCGCCTCCTCGACGCTGGCGACCAGGTATTTCGCGTCCGGGTCGGGCGCGAAACGGGTGCTGGCGCTCAGGTGCACGATCAGGGCCGCCTCGCCGAAGGCACTCGGGTCGATACGCCCCACACCGCCCTTGTGCAGGACGATGGCGTCGGCGCCGTTGTCGGCCAGCTGGGCGACGAGCGCACCGATGCCGCCGCTCGTCGGGATCGGACCGTCGGTGACCGCGTGGTCGAGGGGGACCACCAGCAGGCGCGGGCCGTTGCGGAAAAGCCTCCGCAGGCGCAGGTCGCGGCCGCTCATGGCGCGACCAGTGCCACGATGTCGTAGTCGTCGCGTTGCAACTCGAACTCCTTGTGCAGCAGAACCACCGCTTCGGACAGGCGTCCGTGCGGCACGGTGACGGAGGTGCGCAGCTGGGTGGCCGACACCCAGCTGGTCGGAATCTGTGCCCCGGCCAGCACCGCGAGCATGCGGGCGGTGAGCTCGGGGCGGTTGAGCATGCCGGTGCCGACCAGCGACACCTTGCCGACGTCGGTCGAGACCTCGACCCGGCCGCCGTGCGCCGCGGCTGCCCGCTCCAGCGCCGTGCGGACCAGCTCGCTGCCCGTGGCGGGCATGGTGAATCCCATCCGGAACTCCGCCTCGCCGCTGCCCGAGCGCGCCACCAGATCAGCGGGCACGCCCAGCGACGCCAGGATGTCGAACACCTCCCGCGCCAGGTCGGCGTGTGCCTGGATGAGCACCCGGGCGACCTGTGCGTCGTGGGTGATGGCGATGACCGCACCGCGGATCTCCATCAGCTCCTGCGGACCGCTCGCCACGGTCGTGCCGGGCGCGTCCGAGGCGCTGCTGCGCACGTGCAGCTCCACATTGGTCAGAGCGGCCAGCTCCACGGCACGCGAGTGCATGACCCGAGCGCCCGCGAACGCCATCTCGGCCATCACCGGTGCGGTGATCACGGGCAGCAGCCGGGCATCGGGCACCAGGCGCGGATCGCCGGTGAAGATGCCCTCGACGTCGGTGTAGATCTCGCAGCGGGCGGCGAGGCCCGCGGCCAGGGCCACCGCGGTCGTGTCCGAACCGCCCCGGCCGAGGGTGAGCACGTTGCCGAACGGGTCGACGCCCTGGAATCCGGCGACCACGGCCACGTTGCCGCGGTCCAGCAACGCCGTCAGCGGCGCCGGGTCCACCTCGGCGATCACGCCCGCACCGTGCGGACCGGCCGCGGTGATGCCGGCCTGCGCACCGGTCAGGGAGACCGCCGGGACGCCGATCGCGTGCAGGGCGAGCGCCATCAGCGCCGCCGACGCGGTCTCCCCCGTGGCGAGCAGCTGGTCGATCTCGCGAGCCGGCCGCTCGGGTGAGGTCTGCTCCGCCAGCGCCAGCAGATCGTCGGTGGTGTCGCCGCGGGCGGACACGACCACGACCACGCGGTCGCCCCGGCGGTAGGCCGCCTCGACGATCCGCGCGGCGCGGCTCACCAGATCGATGTCGCCCAGCGACGATCCGCCGAACTTCTGCACCAAGTTGCCCAAGACAATTCCTCGCTTTCGCAAATCCCGTTTCGGCGAGTTCGGTCTCGGACGCTAGCAGCGAATCCCTACCCGCAGCACTACTCGATTGAGTAGCCGTCCGCATTGGACGAGTAGTTGCCGATGTCACTTCTCCGGTGCCATAGTTGCCAGCGTTCACGTGGGAGGAGCTAGACGCAATGCGACTTAAACCGCCCGCCCGGGTGTCGACGCACAACCTGATTTCACAACTGCGCAACCTACATTCATCCGCATTGGACAGCCCTGATGCGGCGGCCTGCGCACTGCTCTACCGACCGGAGACCGATCCGGACACGGTCGAGCTCATCCTGGGCACACCTGTCGAGAGCCACACCCTCGAAACCGCGATGAAGAGCGACGATGCCGCTCTGGTGCTGCTTCCCTACCGGCAGATCACCGAGCGCGGCTACGCCTGCCACGACGACGGCGAACCTATCGTGACGATCGAAATCACTGATCGAATCGCGATTCCTCTTGATTCATTCATCGCCGCCATGCCCAACACCGAGGTGTCTCTGGCCGACGGTGAGTTCGATATTTCCGACGCCGCCTACGCCGCATCCGTCCGCGAGATCATCGACCAGGAAATCGGCGCCGGAGAAGGTTCAAACTTTGTTATCAAGCGTTCATATCACGGATGTCTAGCGGATTATTCCCCGTCGACGGCGCTGACTATTTTCCAACGGTTGCTGCGCCAGGAGCACGGCACCTACTGGACGTTTCTCGTCAGCTTCGGCGGGCGGACCCTCGTCGGCGCCTCGCCGGAGAGCCACCTGCGCGTCGACGGCGACCTGGTCACCATGAACCCGATCAGCGGGACCTACCGGTACCCGGCCGGCGAGCCGGACCCCGCCGGGCTGCAGGCGTTCCTCGACGACCGCAAGGAGACCGACGAGCTCTACATGGTGCTCGACGAGGAACTCAAGATGATGGCGCGCATCTGCGACGAGGGCGGCACCGTCATCGGGCCCCGGCTGCGGCAGATGGCCCGGCTGGCGCACACCGAATACCACATCAGCGGCACCAGCAAGCAGCCCCTGCCCGCGATCCTGCGCGAGACGCTGCTCGCACCCACCGTCACCGGCAGCCCCGTGGAGAACGCCTGCCGGGTCATCCACCGCCGCGAGCCCACCGGCCGCGGCTACTACAGCGGCGTCATCGCCCTGGTCGAGCCGAATCGCCGGCTCGACGCGGCGATCGTGATCCGCACGGCCGACATCACCGCCGACGGCGACCTCACGCTGAGCGTCGGCGCCACGCTGGTCCGCCACTCGGATCCGGCCACCGAGGTCCTGGAGACCCATGCCAAGGTGGCGGGCATGCTCGCCGCGCTCTCGGGCGAGCGTGCGGCCGCGCGTACCCCCGTGGCCGTGCCTGCGGTCGACGCAGCGATCGAGGCCCAGTTGGAGGGACGCAACGCGGACCTGGCGCCGTTCTGGCTGGGACGACGGCCGGCTCGCAAGCCGCCGACCTGGCGCACCCTCGTGATCGACGCCGAGGACACCTTCACCGACATGTTCGCCGTCCAGCTGCGCCACCTCGGCCACGACGTGACCGTGCGCACCTATCGCGAGGTGAGCCGGACCGACGGCTGGGACCTGGTCGTGCTCGGTCCCGGGCCCGGTGACCCACGCGACGGGGACGATCCCAAGATCGCCCGGCTGCGGACGCTGGCCGCGCAGATCTACGCGTCGCAGCGGCCGCTGCTGGCCGTGTGCCTCGGCCACCAGATCCTCAGCCACCACCTGGGCCTGCCACTGGTCCGACTCGAACACACGCAGCAAGGCCGCCAGCGCACGATCGAGATCTTCGACGAGACGGCGACGGTCGGTTTCTACAACACATTCGTCGCCCAGGCCGACACCGACCGCCTGGGGACCGTGATGGTCAGCCGCGACCCGGCGACCAAGGAGGTCTTCGCCATGCACGGCCCGAACTTCCGATCCTTCCAGTTCCATCCGGAATCCATTCTCTCCGCCGACGGCCTGCACCTGCTCGGGCGCCACGTCGGCACCCTGCTGGCACCCTGATGGCATCCGAGACGGTGGCCGAGCCCGAGCTCGTCACCTCCCTGCAGGGCCGCCTGGACCGCATCGACCTGCAACTGATCAGGCTGATCCGGGAGCGGCTCGAACTCGCCCAGCAGGTGCAGCAGGCGCGGGTCGCCTGCGGGCGCTCCGGCTTCGCCCACGACCACGAGCTCGCAACCGCCCGGCGGTTCAGCCAGCTCGGCCCGCACGGATCGGAGCTGGCGGTGATCCTGCTGCGCCACTCCCGCTGAGATGAGGCAGCCGAGCCGCCACCACCTGTTCGCGGACGGTGCGGCTTGGCTTCTCGTTTGTGCATTGAAGGACGGTGATGAGGGCAACAGGAGTTCTACCGGAGATTGAGCGGAACCTTTCGCCTTGCTAGGTTTTGTCCGTGGTCGGGGGAGAGACGTTCGGGCAGTTGGTGCGGCTTCACCGACTCAGATCGGCGTCCACACAGGACCAGTTGGCGCAGCGGGCCGGCATCAGCTCCCGGCAGCTCCGCGACATCGAGGCCGGCCGCATCGCACTGCCCCGGCTGACCACGGTGGGCCTGCTCGCCGACGCCCTCGAGCTCGAGGGCGAGCAGCGCGACCGGTTCTGCGCCGCCGCCCGACCGGAGAACCCGGTGGCGGGCACCGTTCCCGCGGCCGGGCCGGTGAGCCCGCCGGGCACCGGCCCGGAGTCGGTCCTCGCGCGCCCCGCCCAGCTGCCCGGGAGCGTGGCCGGGTTCGTCGGCCGGGGCATCGAGCTCAAGCGGCTGGACCAGCTGCTGCCCTCCCCCGGTCCGTCCGCCCGCGACGTCGCGATCTGCGCCGTCTCCGGCACGGCGGGGGTCGGCAAGACGGCGCTGGCCCTGCACTGGGCGCACGGTGCCCGGGCGTCGTTCCCGGACGGGCAGCTCTATGTCAACCTGCACGGTTACCACGGCAGCGACGCCCTGTCCCCCGCCACCGCGCTGCGCGGTTTCCTCACCGGGCTGGGGGTGCCCGGCGACCGGATCCCGGCCGACCTCGAGGCCCGGATCGACCTCTATCGCAGCCTGGTCGCGGATCGGCGGATGCTGATCGTCCTCGACAACGCCCGCGACGCGGACCACGTCCGACCGCTGCTGCCGGGCGCGCCGGACTGCCGCGTCATGGTGACCAGCCGGGATCAGCTGCAGGACCTCGTCGCGATCGAGGGCGCCGAACCGATCCCGGTGAGCCTGCTCGACGCCGACGACGCCCGGGACCTGATCGCGAGACGGATCGGTGCGGACCGCGCGGCGGCCTACCCGGAGGCGGTCGACGAGATCGTGGCCCTCTCGGCCGGGCTCCCGCTCGCGCTCGCCGTGGTCACCGCGCGGGCGGCGACCTATCCGGCGTTTCCCCTGGCTGCGATCGCGACCGAGCTGCGCGACGCCACCGACCAGCTTGAGGGGTTCCCGGCCGTGCGAGCGGTGCTGTCGTGGTCCTACCGCACACTCACACCGGGCGCCGCCCGGCTGTTCCGCCTCTGCGGCGCGCACCCCGAGCCGGACCTCGCCGCGGCGGTCGTGGGCGCGCTCACCGGCGAGCCGCCGACGCGAGCACGCCGCCTCCTGGCCGAGCTCACGCGCGCCCATCTCCTCGCCGAACACACCCCCGGCCGGTACGCCATGCACGACCTGCTGCGCGCCTACTCCGTGGAGTTGCTGATCGAGACGGAGGAGGAGGCGGACCGGGACGCCGCGACCCGCCGCATGCTCGACCACTACCTCGGCATCGCCTGCACCGCGGCACTCCTGATCGAACCGCACCGCGATCCGATCACACCGCTCACCGCCGAC
This sequence comes from Allocatelliglobosispora scoriae, assembly GCF_014204945.1. Classification (NCBI taxonomy): domain Bacteria; kingdom Bacillati; phylum Actinomycetota; class Actinomycetes; order Micromonosporales; family Micromonosporaceae; genus Allocatelliglobosispora; species Allocatelliglobosispora scoriae. The sequence continues at coordinate 1,923,045 of NZ_JACHMN010000003.1, read as the reverse complement.
CCGACCGCGGTGCCGTTGGAGCTCGCCGACCGCGACCAGGCGTTCGCGTGGTTCACCGCGGAGCACCCGGTGCTGCTCGCCGCCGTCGCCCGGGCCGAGTCGGCGGGCCTGGACCGGCACGTCTGGCAGCTCGCCTGGAGCCTGGTCGACTTCCTGGATCACCAGGGCCACTGGTGGGACTGGATCACCGTGGAGCACGCGGCCCTGCGCGCGGCGGACCGGCTCGGCGACGAGCGGGGCGCCGCCTACGCCGACCGCCTGCTCGGCCGGGGATATGCCCAGCTCAGCCGGTACGACGAGGCGCTGCGGCACTACCAGCGGGCGATCGAGGGCTATGACCGCCTCGGCGACCTGCTCGGGCAGGCGCACTCCGCCTTCGGCCTCTCCTGGCTGTCGGAGCTCCGCGGGAACCCGCTGGAGTCGCAGGAGCACCGGCTGCGCGCGGCCGACCTCTATCGGCGAGCGGGCCACCGGGTCGGACTGGCTCGTGTCCTCAACGCGCTCGGCTGGGGCTACGCGCAGCTCGGCGACTACCCGGCCGCGCTGCGCCACTGCGGGGAGGCGCTGGAGCTCAACCAGCAGCTCGACGACGCCTACGGGCAGGCGGCGATCTGGGACAGCATCGGCTTCGCCCACCATCACCTCGGCGACCACGTCGAGGCGGTGGCGTGCCTGGAGCGGTCGCTGCGCCTCTACCGGGAGGCGGGCGACCTCTTCAACGAGGCGGACGTGCTGGTGCACCTCGGCGACGCGCACGAGGGTGCCGGGGACCGCACCGCCGCCCGGGCCGCCTGGCAGCGGGCGGTCGAGGTCTTCGATCAGCTCGGCCGTGGGGAGGCGGACGCCCTGCGCGCCCGCATCGCCGCCCTCGCTCCGCCTGGCAGGTAGCGGACACCGCCTCCGCGTCCGCAACCTGCCACCGCCACCCGCTGTCGCCCCGTTGCCGTTCGCGCAACGATTCATCGGGGCTGTTCAATACGGGTGGAGGATTCACGATGTCGAATGCGACCAAGGACGCGGACCTGTGCTGGGGACAGCGATCCGTCTGGCTGAGGTACCACCAGCTGCCACCCTTCGCCCGGCACGACACGCATCTCGTCATCGAGATCGAGCTCTCCGACGGCGTCTCGATCGCCGGACTCCGGGCGACGCTCAACTACCTGGTCCGCCGGCACGAGGCACTGCGTACCACCTATCACTTCGACGTGGCGGGCGACCCGCGACAGCGGGTGCACCCGCCCGGCTCGCTGCCGCTGAGCACCGCATCCGCCGACCGGGACGGCACCGAGGCACCGGCCGACGTCATCGAACGGCTCAGCACCGCGGACTTCGACCTCGCGCAGGAGTGGCCGATGCGCGCCTGCGTGGTCACCGCGGGCGGTCGGCCCCAGCGCCTCGTCCTGGTGCTGAACCACATGGCGTTCGACGCCTGGACCATCGACCGCCTGGGCCGGGACCTCGCGGCCCTCAGCGCGGGCATCGCCACCGGACGCCCGGCGGTTCTCGAACCGATCCGGCACCAGCCCCTGGACCTCGCCCGCTACGAGTCGTCGGTGGGAGCCGCCGCGGCCAAGGACGGTGCCCTGGCCTACTGGCGTGACGAGATCGCGCAGATGCCCGCCGACACCTTCGGCCCGCGCCGCATCGCCGACGACGACCCGGTCGCCCGCTCCGCCGCCCTGACCTCACCGTCCATGCTGGACACCAGTCGCCGGATCGCCACGCGCCACCAGACGTGGCCGTCGCTGATGCACCTCACCACCTACGCCATGGTGATGGCCGCCTACACCGGCGGCGACCGGGTCGCCCACCTCACCTACACCGGCAACCGCGAGTCCAACCCCTACAACGACGTCATGACGTGCCTGTCCACGCCGCTGCTGATGCAGGTCGACTGCACGGGCGATCCGTCGTTCACCGAGGTCCTGCGCCGGACCGCGGAGCGCTTCGAGCACGGGCAGCGCAACGCCTACGTGCCCTTCGACGAGCTGGTGGAGCTGGTGTCCCGTGAGAGCGTCCGGCGCGGGCAGGTCCTGCGGACCGGATCGGAGCTCAACTTCCTCAGCGTCCCGGCGCAGGCGGCGAACGTCCGGCACACCGCCTTGCGGTGGAACCCGACGCCGACCGCGTGGGCGGCCTACGGCTCGGACACCTACCTGCGCCTCCACGAGCTGCAGGATGCCGTCGTCGTCGAGCTCAGGGCACACTCGACGGTGCTGGACGCCGACGCGATGGAGCGGTTCCTGCGCGGCTACGAGGCCGTCCTGCTCGCGCACGACGACCCCTCGGTCGACCTGCGGATCTCCGATGTCGCTCGCATGATCGGATTCGCCGCTCCGACCGCCGGCCGGCCGCCGGTGGGCGACGAGCCGGCGCCGACCGCCCCGGACGACAGGCGAGCGGCCGGCGACGACGAGCGGGTGCTCGCCGCCGTGGTCGCCGAGGTCAACGGGCTGGACCGGGTCAGCATGGCGGACTCCTACACGATCGCCGGGGGGCGGGTCCTGCGGATCCCCCGCGTGCTGGCGGAGCTCCGGGAACACGGGTGGGAGGGCGTCACCGTCTACCAGATCGCCGGTGGGCAGCCGTTGAGCGCGATAGCGGGCATGCTGACGCGTACCGCCGTGTCAGTGGCCTGATCCGGGCGCGGGTCCGTCGAGCTCCGCCAGCCGGGCGGCGTGCAGGGCGACCCGCGCGTGCTCGATCCCGGTCCAGTGCGCCACCGCCCGGCGCATCAGGTGCAGCGCCCGCTCCCGGTCCGTCGGCAGCAGGTTGGCACCGAGCAGCCAGGCACAGTCCGCGGCGCCGTTCTCGTCGCCGGTCTCCGTCCTGATCGCCAGCGCCTCCTCGAACATCCGCCGGGCCAGCTCCGACCGCCCCGCCGCCGCGTAGGCGCGACCGAGCGCCTTCAGCGCCTTCGCCTCGGTCCGCCGCGCGCCGACCTCGCGGGCGATCGCGAGCGCGCGTTCACCGACCGCCGCCGCCTCGTCGGCCCCGCTCGGCCCCGTGCCACCGGCCGGGTCCGCCCCGGCCACCGGCTCCACCGGGACCAGCGCCTGGGACAGCGTCGCCGACGCCTCGGCCATCCGCTCCCGGTCGCCGAGGCTCGCGGCGATCCGGTAGGCCCGCTGCGCGAGGTCGACGGCGTGCGCGGGCTCGTCGAGCATGTGGTGCACGGTGCTGAGGTTGTCGAGGATCAGGCACTCGCCGAACCGCTCGCCGTCCTCGCGCACCATCGTCAGCGCCAGCTCCAGGTGGTCCCGGGCGATGACGGGCTCGCCGACGAAACCGAGGGTCCGGGCCAGGTTGGTCAGCGCCATCGCTTCTAGCCGCCGGTTGCCGTCCGCGCGGGCAAGATCGAGCTGACGTTCGCTCACGGTGATCGCGCGGCGAGGCTGGCCCAGCTGCACGTACGCCACGCTCAGGTTGTTCAGCGCGCGCATCTCCTGGAGCCGGTCACCGGTCGGCCGGGGCATCGCGAGCCACCGCTCGAAGTGCGCGGCGGCCTCGGGCAGCCGGCTCGCCTGCAGTGCCAGGTGACCGATCTGGTTGAGCAGCTGCGCCTCGGCCGCCTGGTCACCGAGTCGGCGAGCCGCGGCCAGCGCCTGCTCGACCATGGGCTGGAGCTCGTTGTGGAAGTCGTGCCGGAGGAACGAGTAGCTGTCGATCGCGACGGCGTCGGCGACGAGCAGCCGGTCGGCACGCTCGTCGCCGACGTGGGCTCCCAGCCATCGCCGCCCGGCGTCGAGGTGCGGGCGTTCGAGGTCGAACATCGCCAGCGAGGCGGGCATCGCGTCGCCGCCGGACAGGTACCCGTTGCGGATCGCCTCGGCCATCCGGACGCCGGCCTCGGCGTACCGCCACATGGCCGGGACCCAGTCACCGGCGTCCTCGGCGGCGCTGCGCGCCAGGTCGCGGACCAGGTCGTGCAGCCGCCAGCGGCCGCGCGCCGGCTCGTAGCCGATCAGGCTGCGCCGCAGTAGCAGTCGCAGGACCACCGTGGTGTCGGCGCCGCCGGGCACCCGGACGACCGCCTCGGCCAGCGCCGTGTCGAAGTCGCCGACGAACACGCTCAGCTGGCGGAACACCGCTTGACTGGCGCTGTCGAGGCGGGCCTGGCTGAACGCCAGGGAGGCGGTGACGTCGAGCCGCTCGTCGTCGGGGTCCCGCAGGTGGGCCTGCCGACGCCGGTGGTCGGAGAGCGCGGCGAGGTGCTCGGACACGGCGAGCGTCGGATCGTTGGTCAGCAGGCCCGCGCTGATCCGCAGGGCCAGCGGCAGGTGGCCGCAGGCGCTCGCGATGAGCTGCGCCTCCTCGACGGTCAGCCGCTCGCAGGAGGTCTCCAGCAGCCGCACCGCCTCGGCCTCGGAGAGCTCGCCGAGGTCGACCGTGGTCATGCCCGCGATGGCGAAGCGCTGTCGGCTGGTGACGAGCAGGGCGCTGCCGGACGGGGTGAGCAGCGGGCTCACCTGGGCGGCGTCGGCCGCGTCGTCGGCGAGGATGAGGACGCGTCGGCCGCTGAGCACCGAGCAGTAGCGGCGCTGCAGCGCCTCCAGCCCGTCCTCGAGCGGCTCGTCCGAGGCGAAGGCGTGGATCACCTGGCGCATCGCCTGCTCCGGGCTGAGCGGCGCACCGCTGACCCCGCGCAGGTTGACGATGAGCCGGGCGTCCGGAAAGGACTCGCCGAGCTCGTTCGCCGCGACGAGGGCGAGCTCGGTCTTGCCGATGCCGCCCATGCCCCGGATGCCGACGACCCCGCCACCGCCGCCGAGCTCGCTGAGCAGCGAGACGATCCGCTTGACGGCATCGATCCGCCCGACGAAGTCCGGTGCCGGTGCCCGGAGCTCGTGGCGGACGGTCGCGCTGCGGCGCCGCTGGACCGCCCATCGGGCCAGGTGGGACCGGTCCGGATCGTCCAGCGGCAGGGTGCTGTCGAGGGTGTCGAGGCGGGGGTGCCCGGCGGCGGCGAGCAGCGCGTCGGTCTCGTCCCGCGACAGCAGCAGCGCCCCGGCGATCCGCAGCAGCGGCCGCCAGTGCCGCGGTCTGCGGACGGTGCCGTCACGCCAGTTGTCGATCGCGGTCCGGGGCACGCCGGTCAGCTTGCTCAACGTCTGCGCGCCCACGCCGACCCGCTGCATCACCTGCTGCAGCACATCGCTCAGCGCGGTCCCGGACACCCGCTGATCATGCCCATTCGGCAGGCTCCGCGGTATCAGTCACACGGCCGGACATCGGCGACCACGACTGTCTACTGCAGACCGCCCCGGACGGAGGTGATGCGCTGGGTGTTGAAGCCGAGCCAGTGCATGCGGCCCACGTAGCGCGCGTGCTCGACCTTGAGGCACAGATCCATGATCACCTTGACACCGCCCTCCTCCGCGATCCGGGCGCCCTCCTCGTTGATCACGCCGAACTGGCACCAGAGGGTGCCCGCGCCGATCGCCACGGCGTCGCGGGCGATCCCGGGCAGCGCGTCCGGCGCGCGGAAGACGTTGACCACGTCCACCGGCACCGGCACGTCGAGCAGGCTCGGATAGCAGGTCTCGCCGAGGATCTGCGTCTCGCGGGGGTTCACCGGGATCACCCGGTAGTTGTGCCGCTTGAGGTAATAGCCGACGAAGTAGCTGGCGCGCAGCTCGTTGCCGGACAGGCCGACGATCGCGATCGTCCTGGCGCTGTGCAGGACGCGCTGGATCGCCGCCGGAGCCTGGTACCGCTCGAGGTCGGTCATGGCAGGTCTACCTCTTTTCCGCTGCGGCCGCGACCTGGGCGAAGCCCTGTTCGAGATCCCAGATCAGGTCGTCCACGGCCTCGATGCCCACCGACAGGCGTACCGTCCCGGGCGCGACACCCGCCGCTCGGAGCTCGTCGTCGCTGAGCTGGCGGTGCGTCGTGCTGGCCGGGTGGATGATCAGGCTCTTCGCGTCGCCGACGTTGGCGAGGTGGGACCAGAGCGAGACGCCCCGGATGAGGTCCTGGCCGCCCGCGAGGCCGCCCGCGCAGTCGAACGAGAAGACCGCACCCGCACCGCGCGGCAGGTACTTCTCGACGAGCGGCGCGTATCTGCCGCCGGGCAGGCCGGGGTAGGTCACGTTCGTCGCGAGCTCGTGCGCGTCGAGGTAGGCCGCGATCACCTGCGCGTTCTCGACGTGGCGCTGCATCCGCAGGGACAGCGTCTCCAGCCCCAGCAGGAACATGAACGCGTTGAACGGCGAGAGCGCCGCGCCCAGGTCGCGCAGTGTCTCGGCCCGCAGCTTCATGAGGTAGCCGTAGGTCCCGAACGTCTCGTGGAACTGCAGCCCGTGGTACGCCGGTGACGGGTCCGCGATCACCGGGAACCGGCCGTTGGACCAGTTGAACGTGCCCGCCTCGACGACGACGCCGCCGATGCTCGTGCCGTGCCCGCCGATGAACTTCGTCGCCGAGTGGATCACGATGTCGGCGCCCCACTCGATGGGCCGGCACAGGTAGGGCGTCGCGAACGTGTTGTCCACGATCAGCGGCAGCTCGTGCTCGTGCGCGATCGCCGCCACGGTCTCGATGTCGAGCACGTTGCCGGCCGGGTTGCCGATCGTCTCGCCGAAGAACGCCTTCGTATGCGGGCGGACCGCCCGCCGCCACGCGTCCGGGTCGTCGGGGTCGACCCAGGTCAGCTCGACGTTCATCTTGCGCAGCAGGTGCTTGAGCTGGTTGGCCGTGCCGCCGTAGATCGCCGAGGACGACACCACGTGGTCGCCCGGCTGGAGCAGCGTGAAGAGCGCGGCCGCCTGCGCGGCGATCCCGCTCGCGAACGCCACCGCGCCGCTGCCGCCCTCCAGGTTCGCCACCCGCTCCTCGAAGACCGCGACGGTCGGATTCATGATCCGCGAGTACGTGTTGCCGTACTCCTGGAGGTTGAAGTACGCCGCAGCCGACTCCGGATCCTCGAACACGTAGCTCGTCGTCTGGAAGATCGGCACCGCCCGGGCGCCCGTGTTCGGATCGGGACGCTGCCCGGCGTGCAGCTGCCGCGTGTCGAACCCGAACTCGTGGGCCTCCTCGGTCCGGGGGAGGTGGTCGGTCACTGGTTCCTCTTCATCTCTGGGTCGCCTAGGAACTGCTGGATGATGGGCGTCTGGCGCGCCTCCTCCAGCAGGAAGCAGTCGTGGCCGTAGGGCGCCTCGATCAGGTGGAACTCCACCGGCTTGCCCAGCTCGCGCAGGGCCTGCTCGATCTCGATCGACGCGGACGGCGCGTAGAGCCAGTCGGAGCTGAACGCGATCAGCAGCGTCCGCGCGGAGACGCCGGCCAGCGCGCGCACCAGCGACCCGTCGCCGTGCTCCCGTGCCAGGTCGAAGTAGCTCAGCGCGCGCGACGTGTAGAGGTAGGTGTTGGCGTCGAAGCGCTTGACGAACGAGTCGGCCTGGTGGCGCAGGTAGCTCTCGACCTCGAACTCCGGCTCGCTGATCGTGTAGCGGATGTCGTCGGCGAACTGCAGCCTGCGCCCGAACCGGTCGCCCAGCGCCGGTGCGGACAGGTAGGTGATGTGCCCGACCATCCGGGCCACGCCCATGCCGTCGTCGGGCGCTCGGCCGGTGCCGTGGTAGTGGCCGCCCTGCCAGGCCGGGTCGCGCATGATCGCGTCCCGGGCGATCGCGTTCCAGGCCACCCCCTGCGGGTGCAGGGCGTGCGTGCTCGCGATGACCACGATGGCGTCGACCTGGTCGGGGAAGAGGACCGCCCACTCCTGCGCCTGCATCCCGCCGAGGGAGCCGCCCGCCACCGCGGCGAGCCTGCTGATGCCGAGCTCGTCGAGGAACGCCCGCTGCGTGCGGACCATGTCGGCGACGGTGATCACCGGGAAGTCCGACCCGTATGCCCGGCCGGTCGCGGGGTCGGTCGACGACGGTCCCGTGGTGCCGCGGCAGCCGCCGAGGATGTTGGTGGAGACGACGAAGAAGCGATCGGTGTCGAACGCCTTACCGGGGCCGATCATCCCGTCCCACCAGCCCAGGCCCTTGCCGGCCGCACCGTCGCGGGACTCGGCGGCGAACCCGTCCCGCGTACCCGTCTCGGGTGGGTTCTTCGCGAAGCCGGCGGCGTGCGCGTCGCCGCTGAGCGCGTGGCACACGAGGATGACGTTGTCTCGATCGGGTGAAAGGATGCCGTAGGTCTCGTACGCCACACGAACCTGATGCAGCTCCCGGCCGCAGTCCAGCCGGACCGGTCCGGGCAGGTCGAGGTACCTCGTCTCGACACTGCCGACCGAACCGGCTGCAGCTGTCGAGGGTGGCATAGCCGAGATCATAACTAGTCCCGGTGGGGCGGGCCAGTGTAATGTCGTGAACCCCGATAGGAATTATAGGAATACAACCGAGAGGAGTACCCCCGACATGACCGACGTCGATAACGGAGTCAATGTTCAGGCACTACTCGACGCGCGCGAGGTGCTCAAGGGCGCGCCCGAGGCCGCCCAGTTCACCTGGCGGGCGGCCTCCAAGTGGCAGCACGGCGTCCACAGCACCACGACCATCCAGCAGTTCTTCGGCCTCGGCCAGGAGCAGAGCCACAAGACCGAGACCGTGTTCGACGCCGACCACCCCGCGGTCTTCGCGGCCGCGGACAACGGCATCACGCCGATCGAATACCTCCTCGTCGGGCTCGCGAGCTGCCTCACCGCCGGTGTCGCCTCCGTCGCGCAGAACCGCGGCATCCAGCTGCGCTCGGTCGAGTCGGTCGTCGAGGGCCAGCACGACATCCGCGGCATCCTCGGTGCCGACAGCGACGTCCGCAACGGCTTCAACGACGTCAAGGTGACCTTCACGATCGATGCCGACGCCTCCAAGCAGGAGATCGAGGCGCTGGTGGCCCAGTCCCAGAAGCGTTCGGCCGTCTTCGACGCCCTCACCAACCCCACGAACGTCACCGTCGAAGTCGCCTGAGGAGGGCAGAGCCATCGAGTACGCCACCGCGGTCGTCATCGGCGCCGGACACGCGGGTCTCGCCGCGAGCCACTTCCTTCGCGCCCACTCGATCGACCACGTCGTGCTCGAGCGCGGCGAGGTGGCGAACTCCTGGCGGCGGGAACGCTGGGACTCCCTGCGCCTGCTGACCCCCAACGGGCAGAGTCGGCTGCCGGGCCATCACTACGATGGCCCGGATCCCGACGGCTACATGACGATGGGCGAAGTGATCGGATTCATCGATCACTTCGCCGCCGTCACCGGCGCGCCCGTCCAGACCGGCACCGAGGTCACCTCGGTGCGCCGCGTCGACGACGGGTACCGGGTGACGACGAACCACGGCGAGCTCCGCTGCCGGGCGCTCGTCATCGCGAGCGGAGCCTGCAACCGGCCCACGGTCCCGGCGCTCCACGAAGCGGTCCCGACCACCATCGAGCAGCTCACGCCCTTCACCTACCGCAACCCCGCGCAGCTGCCCGACGGCGGCGTCCTCGTCGTGGGGGCCTCCGCGACCGGTGTGCAGCTCGCGGCGGAGATCCAGCGATCGGGACGGCCGGTGATCCTCTCGGTCGGGGAGCACGTCCGGTTGCCGCGCACCTACCGCGGCCGCGACGTGCTGTGGTGGATGGACTCCGCCGGCGTGTGGGACCAGCGGCACGACGAGATCGACGATCTCACCCGGGCCCGGCGGCTGCCCTCGCCGCAGCTCGTCGGCACCCCGGAGCGCTCGACGCTCGACCTCAACGCGCTCTCGGCGCTCGGTGTCGAGCTGGTGGGGCGCTGGGCCGCGGTCCGCGACGGCCGCGCGCTCTTCTCCGGCGGCCTGCGCAACGTGTTCTCCCTGGCGGACCTCAAGATGGAACGCCTGCTGGACACCTTCGACGGGTGGGCCCGCCGCCACGACCGCGATGCCGAGGTCGGCCCGCCCGAGCGCTTCGCGCCGACCGGGGTGCCCGCGTCGGCGCGGCTGCAGCTCGACCTGCGCGGCGGCGAGATCAGCACCATCGTGTGGGCCACCGGGTTCCGGCCGGACTACCGCTGGCTCGACGTCCCCGTGGTCGATGCGAAGGGCTACCTCAACCACGACGGCGGCGTGCTCGACAGCCCGGGCCTCTACGCGCTGGGCCTGCCCCTGCTGCGCCGCCGCAAGTCCACCTTCATCCACGGCATCGAGGACGACGCGCGCGAGGTGGTCGGCCACCTCGCGCAGCACCTCGCCGGGTAGGAGCAAACCCCCGCGAGGCATCGCTCGCGGGGGGTCACTGCCGAATCAGATCTTCTTCCGGTACGCCCGCAGCGCGAGCGGCATGAACACGACGACGAACCCGGCGCACCACGCGAGCGTCCACCACACGTGGTTGCCGACCGGCGTGCCGAGGAAGAGCCCGCGGACGGACTCGACGAGGTGCGTCATCGGGTTGACCTTGACGAAAGACTGCATCCAGCCGGGCAGGGTGCTCGTGCCGACGAAGACGTTGGACGCGAAGCTCAGCGGCATGACCAGGGCGAACATGATGCCCTGCACGGCACCGGCGGTGCGCACCTTCATGCCGACGAGCACCGGCAGCCAGCTCAGGCACAGGGCGAACAGCACCACGAGCAGGCAGCCCGCGAGCGCGCTGAGCAGGTTGGACTCGATTCGGAAACCCATCGCATAGCCCATGCCGAGGGTGGAGATCGTGACGATGACGTAGCGCACGACGTCGCCGAGGACCGCGCCGAGCAGCGGTGCCGAGCGCGGGATCGGCAGCGACCGGAACCGGTCGAAGACGCCCTTGGCGATGTCGGTGTTGAGGTTGACGCCGATGGCGATGCAGCCCGTCGCGATCGTCTGCGCCAGGATGCCCGGCAGGAGGAACTGCAGGTAGTCGTGGGTCGATCCGGCGACGGCGCCGCCGAAGATGTAGACGAAGATGACGAGGAACAGCGCCGGCTGGAGCGTGACGTCGATGAGCGCCTCGGGCGTCCGCCAGGTCTTGATGAGGCTGCGCTTCATGAGGGCGAGCGAGTGCCGGACCAGCCGGAACGGCCGCCGGTTCGGGGTCACCGCGGACTGGGCCGGGTTGGTGGTGCGGCGGGCTTCGAGCAGGGTCGTCATACAGCCACCTCCTTGATCTTGGTGGTGTCGTCGGCGGACGCGGTCCGGCCGGTGAGGGAGAAGAACACCTCGTCGAGACTGGGCAGGTGCAGGGAGAGCTCGGTGACCGAGATCCGGGCGGCGGCGAACCGGGCGACGCTCTCGGTGAGGGCCGCGTCGTTGCCGACCGGCACCGCGAGGACGCCCTTGCGGATCTCGTCGGCCTGCGCGCCGGAGGAGACCTCGGAGAGGATCTGCGCGGTCCGGGCCAGGTTGGCCGGGTCGGCCGGGCGGACCTCGAGGGTCTGGCCGCCGACGACCCGCTTGAGCCCTTCGGGGGTGTCGTGGGCGATGACCCGGCCGTGGTCGATGACGGTGATCGCGTCGGCGAGCGCGTCCGCCTCCTCCAGGTACTGCGTGGTCAGCAGCACGGTCGAGCCGTTCCCGACGAGGGAGCGGACCACGTCCCACATGTCCTCGCGCTTGGCGGGGTCGAGGCCGGTGGTCGGCTCGTCGAGGAAGATCACGTCCGGGGACCCGACGAGGCTCGCGGCGAGGTCCAGGCGGCGGCGCATGCCACCGGAGTAGGTCTTGGCCGGCCGGTCGGCCGCATCCGAGAGGTCGAACCACTCCAGCAGCTCGACGGCGCGGCGGCGGGATCCGGTCCGGCCGAGCTCCAGCAGCGTGCCGAAGAGCTCCAGGTTCTGCCGGCCGGTCAGGTCCTCGTCGACCGAGGCGTATTGGCCGGTGAGGCCGATGGACTGCCGGACGCGCTCGGCGTCGCGGACGACGTCGAAGCCGCCGATGCGGGCGGTCCCGGCGTCGGGGGCCAGCAGGGTGGAGAGGATGCGTACGGCCGTGGTCTTGCCCGCGCCGTTGGGGCCGAGGACACCGAGCACAGTTCCTCGCGGCACGACGAGATCGACACCTTGCAGCGCCTTCGTCGCACCGAAGTGCTTGACGAGACCCTCGGCCTCGATCATCGGTTCAGCTGTCATGCCTACAGCGTGCCGGGGCGGCCTGACAGCGCCCTGACACGCGACTGACACGGTGTCGCGGCCACACAGGGTGACATTCAGCCCTCGGACACCCACCACCACGCGCAGCGCTTTGCTCTGCTTACACCCACGCATCGGCCACTAGATCCGGACATTCCCGGTGATGCGCCGGTGTAAGCAGAGCAAAGTCCCACACACACCAACGACCACCCCTGCCCCGGCGGCAACAGTGCGTAACGACCCCGGGTGCCGAACCGGCACCCGCAACCCTGAGGGGTGGTCATACGTGTAGTCGCCGGACCATCCGAACTTCCCCGGGAGCGACAACGCCAGTGACCGACTTCGACGAGCTCTACGCGGCGCACTACGGCGACCTCACCGTCCAGCTGTATGTCTACTTCGGCGACCGGCAGGAGGCGCAGGACGTCGTGCAGGAGGCCTTCTGCCGGGCACTGCAGCGCTGGCGACAGGTGTCCACATACGACGATCCAGTCGCCTGGGTGCGCCGCGTCGCCTGGAACCTCGCGACCAGCGGCTGGCGCCGACGGCGTACCGCGCTGAATTTCCTGCGCCGGCAGCGCGACGAGCCGAGCGTCGCCGGGCCCGGGCCGGACCGGGTCGCCCTGGTCGCGGCCCTGGCCACGCTGCCGCCCGCGCAGCGCCGGGCGATGGTCATGCACTACCTCGGGGACATGTCCGTCGCGGAGATCGCCGAGCGGGAGAGCGTCTCCTCGAACACCGTCAAATCCTGGCTGCACCGCGGGCGCACCGCACTCGCCGCCCACTTCGAATCGGAGGTCCACCATGCCTGATCTGCTGTCGGAGGACGACACCCGGAGCGCCTTCGCCGATGTCCGCGCCGCCGAACTCAGCCTGGTACGCCCGCCGGGCACCGCCGCCGCCCATCGGACCGTACGCCGCCGCCGCACCACCGCCGCGCTCACCGTGGCGGGCTGCGCCGCCCTCGTGCTCGGTGCCGCCTCCCTCGGCATCGGCGGCCTCGGCGACGACGGCGAAACGCCCGGTGCCCCACCCAGCGGCGAGGCCGTCAACCTCACCGCACTCGCCGAGATCGCCCGAGCAGCACTGCCCCTCGACGACGAGGAGCGGGAGAGAGTCGTGAACTCGTCGTCCGGCCCGCTCGACGCCGACATCCGCAACACCGACGACGCCGGCCGGGCCACGACCTACCAGCTGCTGATCACCTGCGTCGGAGCCGGTTCGATCCACTTCCAGCTCGCAGCCGGAGCGAACCGGATCGAGGAGGAGATCGACTGCGGTGCGACCCGGATGGCCGCCGCGGGCGGGGCGATGCTGCTCAGCCTGCCCGGGCCGGAGAGCCGCCCGCACGAAATCGCGGTGACGGTCGAGCCGGACGTGCGCGCGCTCTACCACGCCGGCTACGCCTATGTGGTGATGCAGCTCTGACGCGTCCGGCCCGACCGGCCCGCGTGGGTCAGCGCTTCGCCTCCGTGAACCGGACCTGGTTGCCGGCCGGGTCCCGGAAGGCGCAGTCGCGTACGCCGTAGGGCTGGTCCATCGGCTCCTGGATGACATCGGCACCGGCGGCCAGGACGCGCTCGAAGGTCTCGTCGCAGTTGTCCGTCCAGAACACGACGGTGCCGTAGAGGCCCTTCGCCATCAGGTCGGCCACGGCATCCTTGTCCTGCGGCGACATGTTCGGGTTCGCAGCCGGGGGTTCGAGCACGATGTCGACCTCCGGCTGGGACGGCGAGCCGATGGTGATCCAGCGCATCTTCTCGTAGCCGACGTCGTTGCGGACCTCCAGGCCGAGAACGTCGCGGTAGAACTCGACGGACTTGTCGGGATCGTCCACCGCCAGGAAGGTATGCGAGAGTCTGATATCCATGCAGGTCACGCTACGGCAGGGCCGACCGGGCGACCTTCTCTGCTCCGGACCGGCCGCGTGACGATCTTCGCGATGCAGGCCGGCAGCGAGGAGAGCTCGGAGTGGCCGCGAGCCCGGTAGGCGCTCGGCGTCTCCCCCACCAGCTCGGTGAAGCGCGAGCTGAACGAGCCGAGCGAGGAGCAGCCGACGGCCATGCAGACGTCGGTGACGGACATGTCGCCCCGGCGCAGCAGGGCCTTCGCCCGCTCGATGCGGCGGGTCATCAGGTACGAGTACGGAGTCTCGCCGAACGCCGTCCGGAAGCTGCGGGAGAAGTGGCCGGGCGACATGAGCGCCTCCCGGGCGAGGGCTGCCACGTCGAGCGGGCGGGCGTAGTCGCGATCCATCCGGTCCCGGGCCCGGCGCAGGTGGACCAGGTCGGCACGTTCCATGGCACCAGCATGGCATACGGGCCCGACAGGCAGTCCGGTTACCGCCTGGCAGCGGCGTCCGGCCGGTTCGGCCCTTCGTCGCCGTGCCGAGCCAGCCGCACCGGTCCAACCTCGCCAAGCCAGCCTCGCCATGCCAGCCTCGCCAAGCCAACCGCACCGGGCCAGCCTCGCCGAGCCAGCCGCACCGGACTAGCCTCGCCGGGGTCGGCGGCCGCGCAGGATCAGCCCGGCCGCGACGGTGAATCCCGCCACCGCCAGTCCCGCGACGAGGGCGAACACCCACGTCCACCCGCCGCCGGATGCCGCAGCGGCAGCCGCGGGCTGCGGTGACCCCGGCGCCTGGGTCGACGACAGGTTGCCCGGCTGGACGAGCTCGCCCACGGAAGCATCGGCGGGCAGGCTGAAGCCCCAGTCCAGCAGCGCGGCACCCTGCTGCCAGCCGCGCTGCGGTCGAGGTTCGGCACCGAGCAGCGTCACGACGAGTCGGCGGCCGTTGCGCTCCGCCGCGCCGACATAGGTGTGGCGGGCCAGCGACGTGAAGCCGGTCTTGCCGCCGAGCGCGCCGGCGTACCCGTAGATGAGCTTGTTCTCGTTCTGGATCTGGTAGCCCTTGGGGTGCTTCGGGGGCTGGGCCGGCATGTTCGTGGTCCGCGTCAGCGCGTAGCGCACGAAGGTCTCGTCGGCGAAGCACGCCCGGGCGATCAGCGCCAGGTCGTACGCGCTGGTGAACTGGCCGCGGCCGTCGTAGCCGGACGGGCTCACCGCGTGCGTCTGCAGCGCACCGAGCCGGGCCGCTTCGGCGTTCATCGCCTCGACGCCGCCGAGCGCGGTGCCGCCGCCCAGCCGGGCCAGCGTGTTGGCGGCGTCGTTGCCCGACTGCAGCAGCAGACCCAGCCACAGCGTCTCGATCGAGTAGTGGCCGCCCTCGATCAGGCCGACCGCCGAGCTGTCCAAGGGGATGTCGACGTCGGCGTGGGTGATGGTGACGACCTGCTTCGGATCCAGCCTGCTCAGGAACGTGGCCGCCAGGAGCAGCTTCTGCACGCTCGCCGGGGTGCCGTACTCGTGCGCGCCGCAGGCTCCCAGCACCGCGCCGGTGTCGAGGTCGGCGACGATCCAGGAGATCGCGGTGTTGGCGGGCGGGCCTGGTACGCCGGGCGGGACGACGAGGCCCGTCGTCGCCAGCCCTTCGCCGCCCACGGCGGCCTGCTGCGGATCCGTGGCGGGCGGTGAGGGGCGGGGCGGGCGGGACACCTTCGGCGCGACGGCCTTCGGGCACGGAATCGGCGCCACCCGGGCCGGATCCATCGCGGCCGCAGGGACGCCCACCAATGCCACGGGGGTGGCGAGAGCTGCGCTGAGCAGCAGCGCGATCAGCTTCCCCCACCGGGCGGACCTGTACGAGACCATGGTCGGCAAGGTTATCGGCTGCCACCCGCAACCGCACACCCCGATCCGGGTCCGCCACGGGCGGGAGCCGTCGGTTGACGGCTCCCGCCCGTGTTCGCGGCGGCTAGAGCGCGTAGGTCTCGTACTCGGCGACCTTCGGCGTACCCGACGCGCTTGTGATCTTGAATGTGATCTTCTTCAGCGACGTGGCCGAGAAGGTGATGACGCCCGCCCCGCTGCCGGACTTCAGCACCGCGCCGGTGTCGGCGTTGACGACCTGCCAGGCCCCGATGAGGCCGGTGGCGCCGGAGGCCTCGCGGATGTTGATCCGCGAGATCGACTTGGCGGAGCTCCACTTGATCGAGATCTCACCGGTCGTGCCGGACGGCGACCAGAAGGTCGTCATGCTGCCGTCGAGGACGTTGCCGTAGCTCGTCCCGCCGCCCTTGCTGGAGCCGTCGGCACCGGCGCCGATGCTGAGGTTGGTGCCGGTGGGCTGGCTGGTCGAGGGCGACGGCGACGGGGTGGTCGACCGCGACGGGCTGGGCGACGCCGACGGGCTGGCGGTCCGCGACGGGCTGGCCGGCGGCGACTGCGGCGTGCAGCTGCCGTTCGACGTCTGCAGGCCGGTGTTGGCGCCCGCGGTCTGGCGGACGATGGCCGGCACGCAGCTCGCACCGTCGAGGCTGTAGGAGTAGGGGATGCTGACCGTGGTGGTGGACGGCATGCTCGGACCGGCCGGGTTGTTCTCGCTGCCGACCGCGGACCAGGTCACGTTGTCCAGGATGTTGCCGCTGGTCTGCCAGGTGCCGGCCTCGCTGGTGTAGAAGGTGCCGAGGATGTCCTTGGAGTCCTTGAAGTAGTTGCTGTCCACCTTGGCCTTGGCACCGGCCCGGGAGTTGATGCCGGACTCGTGCAGGTTCTCGTAGTAGTTGTTGTAGATGTGCGCCACACCGCCGCGCAGCAGCGGCGTACGCGAGTCGATGTTGCTGTAGTAGTTGTGGTGGAACGTGATGAAGCCGTTGGACCGGTCGCTCTCGCTCGACCCGATCAGGCCGCCGCGGCCGGAGTTGCGCAGGATGGCGTAGGAGAGCGTGACGTACTGGACGTTGTCCTTCATGTCGAAGAGGCCGTCGAATCCCTCCGACTCGCCGCCCGAGGCCTCCAGGGTGACGTGGTCGACCCAGATGTTGCGGACGGTGCTCTCCATGCCGATCGCGTCGCCGCCGTTGGAGGTGGGCGAGCCGGACTTCTTGACGTTCCGGACCGTCACGTTCTGGATGATGATGTTGCTGGAGTCGCGGATGTGGATGCCGAGCTGGTCGAAGACCGCTCCGCCGCCGACCCCGATGATCGTGACGTTGCTGATCTCCTTGAGCTCGATCACACCGGCGGCGGTGTTGCAGCTGTTGCCCGACACCTTGGCGGTGTTGCCGTGGTTGATGGTCCCCACGACCTCGATGATGATCGGGGTGCTGCTGCTGGCCCGGGTGCACAGGGCGGTGTGGATGGCGGTGCCGGTGGTGGCCCGGACCGTCGCGCCGCCCGCGCCGCCGGTGGTTCCGCCGTTGACGGACGCGAAGCCGGTGGCCGCGCCGACGGCGGCCGAGGCCTGGGTCATCGGCAGGGCCATGCCGATCGCCGCGGCGGTGGCCGCTGCGGCCCCGGCTGCCAGGAGTCGCAGTGCGACTGCTCGTTTCATGGTGGTCTCACCTTCGTTGTCGTGCCGGGAGCGAGTGGGGCGCAAGAGACCGCGCGGGACGGGCGCGGAGATCGGCGAGTTCGGTGCGTGCCGCCCTGCGGAGGAGGACATCGGGTGGCACTCGGTTCGTGCGGAAAGCGCTTTCCGTTACGTCGGACCCTAGCCACGGTCATCAAGTCATGTCAATGCTGGAGGGCAAACCTGCAACAAACCTGCACACGGCGACACCTCGGCATCCGTTGCACGTCGAGAGTGATCGATGGAATGCTGGCTATTCATCTATGACACTTGATGAATCTCCGGAGGCCCCCGATGCGCCGTTCCCTCCTCGCCGCCCTAGCCGCAGCCGCCCTGCTCACCGCGCCGGCACCGGCCGCTCAGGCCGCGCCCGCCGCGCCGCAGTCCGCGCAGGCACTGCTCAGCTCCGTGCACACCCCCGGCATCGCCTGGACGGTCGACCCCACGACCGGCATCACGACCGTCACCCTCGACGACACCGTCACCGCGGCGCAGGCCGCGTCGCTGCGGGCGGGCACGCAGCACGCCGGGGTGGTGATCCGCCGCGAGCACGGCACCCTGCGGACGCTGCTCGCCGGCGGCGACCCCGTCTACGGCACGTCCGCGCGGTGCTCGCTCGGCGCCAACGCCCGCAAGGGCACCACCTACTACATGATCACCGCCGGGCACTGCACCACCACGTCGGCGACCTGGTGGACCAACTCCGCGCGGACGATCGCGATCGGCACCCGCACCGCCACGAGCTTCCCGCTCAACGACTACGGCGCGGTGCGCTACACCAACACGGCGCTCACCCACCCCAGTGCCGTCAACACCTACCCGGGGCTGCTCACGATCAACGGGGTCGGCACTCCCTACGTCGGGCAGACGGTGTGCCGCAGCGGTGCCACCACCGGTGTCCGCTGCGGGACCATCACCGCGCTCAACGCCACCGTCAACTACGCCGAGGGCACCGTCTCCGGCCTGATCCGCACCAACATCTGCGCCGAGCCGGGCGACAGCGGCGGCCCCCTCTACGTCCCGTCGACCGGGCTGATCCTGGGGATCCTGTCGGGCGGCAGCGGCAACTGCACCAGCGGCGGCGTCACCTATTACCAGCCCCTGGCGGAGATCCTCGCCGCGCTCGGCCTCAGCATCCCCTGAGATCAAAACCACCATCCGGGTACGCCGACCGCCGCTCCCCCTGCGAGCGACGGTCGGCGCGGAACCCCTGCGGTCAGGCGTAGCCGAAGATCGGCGGGAAGGCGAACACCACGATCCATGCCCAACCGGCGTAGACCAGCAGGTAGTCGGTCTGCCACCGCTCCAGCCGCCGGAACGGTGACTTCCCGCCGAGGAAGCCGCCGAGCAGCACCGCCGACCAGGCGAGATTGGCGAAGAGGATGACGTTGAGGCCCAGCGCCGCCACCCGGTTGGGGGTGTAGCCGAAGGCGTCACCGGTACGCCCGTAGACCGCGATCAGCACCAGCACGTCGATGACGAGCGCGCTGATGACGAGGGCGAGCTGGAGCCGGTCGAAGATCCCGGGCTTGGCCATGGGGTCGCGGGCGGAGATCGAGTAGAGGATCAGCCCGAGCACCACGATGAGCACCACGTTGAACAGGATCAGGACGTCGCGGGTGACGTCGATGCCGCCCTTGGAGATGGTGAACGCGACGACGAGCGCGATGAGGACCACCGTGAACAGCGGGGTGAACAGCCGGGTCAGGACCGGCGCCATGTTCTCCACGACGCTCTGCTTCGCCTCGACCAGCCAGCCCGCGACGACCACGGCGGCGACCATCCCGCAGGGGACGAGCCACTTCGTGACGAAGGGGTCGACGTCGACGCCGATCGCCTGGAAGGTGGCGTAGGTGATGCCGGTGAGCACTCCGCCGCCGAGCCCGATCAGGACGAAATAGATGAACGCCTCGCCGGTGAATCTGATGAAGTCCATCCGCCGCTGGGCCGAGAGCCACTCCCCGCCGACGTAGGCGAACCCCACCACCAGCCACAGTGCCAGCGGCAGGTGGACGGCGGTGAGGCCCTCCACGGAGAAGTCCTCGGTGCCGCGCGCATCCTGGGCGAACACGTTGGCGCCGACGGCACCGAGCGTGAACAGCAGCACCAGGACGCCGATGCCCAGCGGCTTCATCCGGCGGGTCCAGGCGAAGAACGCCGCCAGCGGGATCAGTCCGAAGAGCGCGAAGTTGCGCGTCCAGAAGTCGTCGTCGAAGTCGACGCCGAACAGGGACGGCACCTTGACCGCGATCGCCGCGATCCCCGCGCACACCACCATCGGCAGCCAGCCCAGCCAGCCGGACTTCGACCTGCCGGTGTCACCGGCGAGGACGAGCTGCTTCCACAGCCGGTCGGAGTGCTCCCGCGCGAACTCCCGGGACAGCTCGTCGAGGCCGCCCATCCGCTTCACCGCGACGAGGAACGCCTCGTCGGGGCGCAGTCCCGCCTCGATGAGCTCGGCGATGGTGGACCGCAGGTGGTCTTCGAGCTCGTCGGCGTCGGGCTGTTGCAGCTCGCGGCGCCGCTGGACGAACGCGCGCCACTGCGCGATCTGCCCTTCCACGACATCGTCGGTCACGTCATGCCTCCAGCAGTGGGTGGGTGGTGGTGTGCCAGGCACCCTTCAGGGTGTCCATGACCGTGGTCCATTGCCGCCGCTGCTCGGCGAGCTCGGCGCGGCCCTGGTCGGTGATGAGGTAATACCTGCGGCGGCGGGCGCCATCCGTCTCGCGCCAGACGGATGCGACATGGCCGAGCCGCTCCAGGCGGTGCAGCAGCGGGTAGAGCATCCCCTCGGTCCAGTCGAGCTCGCCACCGGAGAGCTCGTTGACCTGCTTGAGGATGGCGTATCCGTAGCTTTCGCCCTTGGCGAGGATGGCCAGCACCAGCGGAGTGGCCGCAGCGGCGACGAGATCCTTGGTCAGACGCACATCGATCCTCCCTATACCTTGAACTGTTAGGCATAGTAGTGCAAGGTATGGGCTCGGGGCCACGCCGGTCACACAACCTGCACACAAAACGGGGCCCCGGTCACCCGGGGCCCCGTTGCGGAACAGGCGTCACACGGTGAAGGTCACCGGCAGGGCGTCCATGCGGTGCAGGTGGTAGCTCTGGTTCCAGGTCAGCTCCTGCACCGGGACCGCCAGGGCCAGGTCCGGCAGCCGGCGCAGCACGGTGGTGAAGGCGACCTCCGCCTCCAGCCGGGCGAGCGGCGCGCCGAGGCAGAAGTGGATGCCGTGGCTGAAGCTGAGCATCTGGCCGGTGTTGCGGTGGATGTCGAACCGCGACGGGTCCGTGAAGACCGCCGGGTCGTGGTTGGCGGCGGCCACCGAGATCACCACCTGCTCGCCCGGCTCGATCGCGAACCCGGCGATCTCGGTGCGCTCCGCGGCGTAGTAGTAGGTCACCGTGGAGCCCGGGGGGTCGTAGCGGAGCATCTCGTCGACCGCGTTCGGCATCAGCGACGGGTCCGCCCGCAGCGCCGCCAGCGCCTCGGGGTGGGTCAGCAGCGCGACGATGCCGTTGGCGATCAGGTTCATCGTCGTCTCGAACCCGGCGATGAGCAGCAGCAGCGCGTTGGACTTCACCTCCAGGTCGGTGAGCTGGTCGTCGTCGACCTGGGCGGCGACCATCGCCGAGAGGAGGTCGTCGGCGGGCTCGACCCGGCGGCGGGCCGCGAGCTCCGTCAGGGACGCGTCCAGCCACTGGTTGGCGGCGATGACCGCGGCGAAGTCGGAGAACGCGTTGATGCCGGTCATGAGGGTCGCGTGGTGGGCGAACTCGGCGCGGTCCTGCGCCGGTACGCCGAGCATCTCGCTGATCACCGCGACGGAGAGCGGCTGGGTCAGCGTCGGTACGAGGTCGGCGCTGCCCTTCGGCGCGATGACGTCGATCAGCTCGTCGGTGATCTCCTGGACCCGGGCCCGCATCTCCTTCACCCGGGGGCGGGTGAACGCCTTGGAGACGAGGCGGCGCAGCCGGGCGTGGTTCGGCGGGTCCGCGAAGAGCATGTGCTGCGGCATCTTGTACTCGTCATGGGCGAGGGGGTGGAACATGCGCAGTTCGGGCGCGGCGGCTTCGATACTGCGTACCAGGCGGGGGTCGTTGAGCGCCTCGCGGGCCTCGCGGTTGCCGGTGACCATGACCGCCGCCTGCCCGTCGGGGAGCGTGACCCGGTGCAGCGGCGAGCGGCTGCCAAGCGCCGTGAAGAGCGCGGCGGGATTGCCGAACACCTCGGTGGCGAGCGCCACCCGGGAGCTTTCGTGCTGAGACATGGTGATCCTTTACCGGTAGCTGGGAGTGGGGTGGGCCGGTTCGGCGGCGGTGTCGTAGGCGCGGTCGCCGGCGATGGCACCGGGCTGGGCCTCGATGAGGCTGCCCAGGCCGATGGCGAAGTACATGCCGGACCACCACTGCTCCAGCACGAGGCTCGCGACCGCCTGGCAGTAGGGGTCGTCGAACCCGCTCGCGTACGCCGATCGCATCACCTCGGCGAAGTTGCCGCAGTATTCACTGTCCACGTAGGACAAAAACGCCGGCACGGTGATCTCGCCGTCGCGCAGGAGCTTCGGGACGACGTAGGAGTAGAGGACCACGCTCATCGCGAGCACCCCGGCCTCGACGGCGTCGCACAGCGGGACGCTCAGGGCCACCTCGCCCCGGTGCCACTCCCCGCCCACGAGGACCTCGTAGGGCAGCGGTCGCCGCGACACCGCCAGCGACTCGGTGCCGACCGGTAGGCGAGGGGTGAAGTCCTCGGCGTAGCAGTCGGCGAGCAGCCCGGACCGGTAGAGGTCCCGCTCGGTGGCCTCCGCGCACGAGTCGATGCCGATCACGTAGTAGCGCCAGATGTCGTGCCGGTGGTTGGACATCTCCCACATGCAGGTGCCGATCGTCGTCATGCACCCGGTGAAGCGCTCAGGGCGTACCCTGCCGTCGGGGGTGAGCTGGCTGTTGAGCATCCACACCGACCGCTCGTAGCACTCCAGCAGCGCCGAGGTCGTCACCGAGCCGCGCGTCATCGCCAGGACGCTCTGGTTGCACTCGCCGTTGCGCAGGTCGGGGCCGAGGTCGACCCAGTCGTTGGTCAGCCCGCACAGCATCATGTCGTCGCGCCCGGCGACCCCGGGGTGGAACGACAGGTAGTGCGCCCAGCCGCCGCTGTCGAGGGCCTTGAAGTCGCGCCACCAGTCGCGGTCGCGGTGCACCCAGGCGGTGAGCCCGTCGGTCGGGTTGTCGCGGACGGCGGCCTCGTCCTTGCGCTTGGTGTCGAAGAACGCCATCGAGGTCAGCATGTGCAGCCGCCGCACCACCAGGTCGACCGGCAGGCCGGGCACGTCCCACATGTGGTTGAGGTCCTGCAGGACCCGCTCGGCCCGCTGCTGCCCGAACGAGGCGCTGTCGAGGTTGTACTCGAAGTAGAAGGCGTAGGCGAGGAAGATCACGTAGTCCTGCCGCCAGTCGTCGCCGCCCGGGAAGTCGTTGGTCAGCAGCGACATCAGCCAGGCGCCCAGGCCGACGGTCGGCAGCGAGGCGATGCCGGCGAGGCCGAACTCCTCCATCACCTCCGCCCACGCGGGGCTCGTGCACAGCCCGGGATGCGACTTCGTGGTCCGTCCCCCGTTGGCGCCGCTGCGCGCCGACGCCAGGATCGCACCGGCCGAGTCGTCGCCGATCTCCACCGGTGCCTGCCAGATCCGGCGGCTGTCGCCGAGCCCGGACCGGGCGGCGCTGATGTCGCCGAGCAGCGCGCACGCGTGCTCGGTCATCTCGGCGCAGGCCCGGTTGCGCTGCTCGAACTCGGTGCCGAACGCGCCGGGATACTGCTGCAGGACCCGCCACGCCGCGACCGGGTCGTAGAGGGACGTGCCGTATTCGGGTCGCGTCCCGGCGGCGGCGACGTGCTCGGCCAGCGGCGAGCCCGCGATCGCCTTGCGTGTCCAGAGCAGGTCGAAGGGGTTCGCGGGGGTGCCGTCGGGTCCGTTGACACCGATGGCGGGTGCGGCGGGGCCGTCGCGGTGCACCCGCTCGACCACCTCCGGCCAGAGCTGGGTGGTGCGCTCCACACTCATCTTTTCGTGCTCCCTGTTGCGTTGTCGTGCGGGACTGCGGTCAGGCGGCGACCAGGACTTCCGGGGTCGCGTCGTCGCTCTCCTCGAGCTGGAGGCGGGCGGCGAGCTTGAGGGCCTCCTCGATGAGGGTCTCGACGATCTGGGATTCGGGTACGGTCGCGATGACCTCGCCCTGGACGAAGATCTGCCCCTTGCCGTTGCCGGAGGCGACACCGAGGTCGGCCTCGCGCGCCTCGCCGGGACCGTTGACGACGCAGCCCATCACCGCCACCCGCAACGGATAGGGCAGCCCTTCCAGCCCGGCCGTGACCTCCTCGGCGAGCTTGTAGACGTCGACCTGGGCCCGCCCGCACGAGGGGCAGGAGACGATCTCCAGCCGGTGCGGACGCAGGCCGAGGGATTCCAGGATCCCGATGCCGACCTTGACCTCCTCGACCGGCGGGGCCGACAGCGAGACCCGGATCGTGTCGCCGATGCCCTCGGCGAGCAGGATCGCGAAGGCGCTCGCGGACTTGATGGTGCCCTGCATCAGCGGTCCGGCCTCGGTGACACCGAGGTGCAGCGGGTAGTCGCAGGCGGCGGCGAGCTGCCGGTAGGCCGCGACCATGACGAGCGGGCTGTGGTGCTTGACCGAGATCTTGATGTCGGTGAACCCGTGCTCCTCGAACAGGGAGCACTCCCACAGCGCCGACTCGACGAGCGCCTCCGGCGTGGCCCGGCCGTACTTCGCGAGCAGGCGCTCGTCGAGGGAGCCCGCGTTGACGCCGATCCGGATCGGGATCCCGGCGTCGCGGGCGGCCCGGGCGATGTCGCCGACCTTGTCGTCGAACTTCTTGATGTTGCCGGGATTGACGCGCACGGCGGCGCAGCCCGCGTCGATGGCGGCGAAGACGTATTTCGGCTGGAAGTGGATGTCGGCGATCACCGGCAGCGTGGACTTGCGGGCGATCACCGCCAGCGCGTCGGCGTCGTCCTGGCTGGGGACGGCGACCCGGACGATCTGGCACCCGGCGGCGGCGAGCTGCGCGATCTGCTGGAGCGTGGCGTCGACGTCCGAGGTGAGCGTGGTGGTCATGGACTGGACGCTGACGGGGGCGTCGCCCCCGACGGGGACCCGGCCCACCATGAGCCGGCGGGAGATCCGCCGGTCGGCCAGGACGCGCGGAGCGGAAGGGGGCATGCCCAGGGAGATGGCGGTCACGGAAAGGCCCTTACTGTGTCGGTCGGCGGTGCAGGCGCAGCACCAGGTCGGTGATGCCCTGCGGGGTGAGCCCGGCGGCGGCGAGCAGGTCGGCCCGGCTGCCGTGCTCGATGAAGGAGCGGGGCAGGCCGAGGTTGCGGACAGGGGTGGTGACATCGGCGTCGGCGCAGGCCTGGGCGATCCCGGCCCCGACGCCGCCGACCCGCGTACCGTCCTCGACGGCGACGACCAGCGCGTGCCGGGCGGCGAGGCCGGGCAGGGCGGGGTTGACCGGCAGCACCCAGCGCGGATCGACGACGGTGGCGCCGATCCCGTGCGCCGCGAGCAGCTCGGCCGCCCGCAGGCACTCCCCCGCCAGGACGCCGACCCCCACCAGGAGCACGTCGGCGGGGAGGTCGCCGGGCACGGCCAGCACGTCCATGCCGTGCACCGTGTCGACGGCGGCGATGTCGGCACCGGCGACGGCCTTCGGGAAGCGCAGCACGGTCGGCCCGTCGCCGACCCCGATCGCCTCGGCGAGCAGGTCCCGCAGCCGCTGCGGGTCGCGTGGGGCGGCGACCCGCAGCCCGGGGACCATGCCCAGCAGCGCCAGGTCCCAGATGCCGTGGTGGCTGGCCCCGTCGGGCCCGGTGATCCCGGCCCGGTCCAGGACGACGGTCACCGGCGACCGGTGCATCGCGACGTCCATCAGGAGCTGGTCGAGTGCCCGGTTCAGGAACGTCGAGTAGATCGCGACGACCGGGTGCGCCCCGGCGAGCACGAGTCCGGCGGCCGACGCCATCGCGTGCTGCTCGGCGATGCCGGTGTCGAAATACCGCTCCGGGAACTTCGTCGCGAACTGCAGCAGTCCCGTCGGGCCGCCCATCGCCGCGGTGATCGCCACCAGGTCCGGGCGGGACTGCCCGAGGTGGCACAGCTCCTGCGCGAACACGTCGGTCCAGGTCTCGTCGACCTCCCGGTACGGATTGCCGGTCGCCACGTCGATCACCCCGACGGCGTGGAAGTTCTCCAGCTCGTCGTTCTCGGCGTGGGCGTAGCCGTAGCCCTTGCGGGTCACGCAGTGCACCACCACCGGTCCGCCGAGGTCGCGGGCCTGCCGCAGCGCGCGCTCCACCGCCGGCTCGTCGTGCCCGTCCACCGGCCCGACATAGGCCAGCCCCAGGTGGGTGAAGAAGTTGCCGTCCTCCGCCGACGAGATGGTGCGCAGCTCGGACAGGTGGTCGGCGATCCCGCCGATCGTGGGGCCGTAGGAGCGCCCGTTGTCGTTGAGCACGACGATGACCGGCCGCTCCGGCGCCCCGCCGAGGTTGTTCAGCGACTCATAGGCCAGGCCGCCGGTGAGCGCGCCGTCGCCGAGCACGGCGACCACGCGGCGGTCGGTGTCACCCCGAAGTTCCAGAGCCTTCGCCAACCCGTCCGCGTACGCCACGGCGGTGGACGCGTGCGAGTTCTCGATGACGTCGTGCTCGGATTCGGCGCGCGACGGGTAGCCGGACAAGCCGTCGGCCTGCCGCAACCGGTCGAACCGCTCCGCCCGGCCGGTGAGCAGCTTGTGCACATAGGCCTGGTGCCCGGTGTCGAAGAGCAGGGTGTCGGTCGGCGAGCGGAACACCCGGTGCAGGGCGATCGACACCTCGACCAGGCCCAGGTTGGAACCGAGGTGGCCACCGGAGGCCGCCACCCGGTCGATGAGGAAGTCCCGGATCTCCCGCGCCAGTGCGGGCAGCTCGTCGGGTCGCATTCGGCGTACATCTGCTGGACCGGTGACCCTGCTCAACAGGGCCAGGTCGGGCAACGCTGCCACGATGGAAGCTCCTTCTAGGGACTCGTCGTCCGCAAGCCGGCCGGCAGTGCGAAACGTTCCGTCTCCACGACGGTGGTGATCGGTTCGACATCGGCGTAGCCGTGCTCGGCGAGCAGGCCGAGCAACTGTTGGATCAGCAGTTCGGGGGCGGACGCACCGGCGGTGACCCCGACGGTCTCCACCCCGTCGAGCCACTCGGGCCGCAGCTCGTGCGGCCGATCGATGAGGTACGCCGCGTCCGCCCCCGCCTGCCGGGCCACCTCGACGAGCCGGATCGAGTTCGAGGAGTTCTGCGACCCGACCACCAGGACCAGCTGGCAGCGGTCGGCGATGAGCCGGACCACGTCCTGCCGGTTCTGGCTGGCGTAGCAGATGTCGTCGCTCGGCGGGTTGCGCAGCTGCGGCAGCCGCTCCTTGAGCCGCTGCACCGTGCCGGTCACGTCCTGGACGGCGAGGGTGGTCTGCGACAGCCACACCACCCGGTCCGGGTCCACCCCGGCCAGGTCGAACTCGCCGTCGTCGGGGTCGACCACCCGGATGCGGTCCGCCGCCTGGCCGACCGTACCGACGACCTCCTCATGATCGGCGTGCCCGACCAGCAGGATGTCGTATCCGTCCCGGTCGAACCGGCGCGCCTCGGCGTGCACCTTGCTCACCAGCGGGCAGGTGGCGTCGACGAAGGTCAGCCCCCGCTCCTCCGCCTCCGCCCGCACCGAGGGCGCCACCCCGTGCGCGGAGAAGATCACCAGCGACTCCGCCGGGATCTCGTCGAGCTCCTTGACGAAGACCACGCCCCGGGACGCGAGGTCCCCGACGACGTAGCTGTTGTGGACGATCTCCCGGCGTACGTAGATCGGCGGTCCGTAACGTGCCAGCGCGGCTTCGACGATCTCGATCGCCCGGTCGACGCCCGCGCAGTAGCCGCGCGGTGCGGCCAGCAGTACCCGTCCCATCTCGACTCCCTCAGTAGTCCCGCCGCACGCAGCCGGCGATGAGCGACTCGAGGACGGGCCGGACCTCGTCGGCGATCTTGACGGACTGCAGGATGTCGTAGGCCTCCGCGGCCCGGTCGGCGATCATGGTCTCGGTGACCGCGACCGCTCCCGTGCCGGTGATGATCTCCCGGACGATCTGCGCCCCGGCCTCGTCCAGCTCGGGGTCGCCGACCAGGCGGTCGAGCTCGTCGATCTGCAGTGCGGTGGCGCGGGCCCGGGCGGCGGCCATCAGCACGGTGGCCTTGCCCTCGCGCAGGTCGTCCAGGTCCGACTTGCCGGTCCTGGCCGGGTCGCCGAAGACTCCCAGCAGGTCGTCGCGGAGCTGGAACGCCACCCCCAGCGTCTCGCCGAGCTCGCCGAAGGCCTTGCTCAGCTCGGTGTCGCCGCCGGCCAGCGCCAGCCCGATCTGCAGGGGCCGCTCCACGGTGTATTTGGCGGTCTTGAACCGCACCACGCGCAGCGCGGTCTCGACGGTGCCCGGATCGGCCTGCTCCCGCAGGTCCAGGTACTGCCCGCCGATCGTCTCGGTCCGCATCAACATCAGGATCCGGCGGGCCGCGGCGACGTCGGCGGCGGGCAGCCCGCAGCCGGAGAAGAGCTCCTCCGACCAGGCGAAGCACAGGTCGCCGCAGAGGATCGCGGTCCCCGTCCCGAACAGGTCGCTGTCGCCCCGCCAGCCTTCCCGGCGATGCATCCCGGCGAGGCTGCGGTGCAGCGTCGGGTGGCCGCGCCGGGTGTCGCTGGCGTCCATGATGTCGTCATGGATCAGCGCGAAGGCGTGCAGCAGCTCCAGCGACGCCGCGGCCGGGATGATCCCGTCCTCGGTGGCCCCGCCGAGGGCGAGGTAGCCGTAGTAGCAGAAGGCCGGCCGCAGCCGCTTCCCGCCGGCCGTGACGAACCGGCTCAGCTCCGCCAGCACCGCCTGTGGCGCCGCCTCCGGCCAGAGCGCACCCTGGGTCGAGAGGAAATCGGCCAGGGTCTCGTCCACTCGCCACCGGAGCTCGTGGGGCTCCAGGGCGGCACGCGTTTCCGTAAATGTGTTCATGTGACTACCTTCGCCTTATGGAATGACTGGTTCCGTTTCCCCATGAGGCGAATAATTCGCCGGACTCACGGCGATATTCGGGGCTGCATTTCCTCTGTAAAGCCATGGGCGGTCGCCGCCACGGCCTGAATTCACGCTATCGGCGCGACCTCAAGAAGGGGTCGAAGATGAGCGGACAGATCGATATTTCAGCTCACCACGATCGATGCCGAACCGGCGGCGAGGGCTGCGCAAGCGTGGAGAACACGCAGGAAGAACTCGCGGTGTGCGCCGTCACGTCCGGCGAGTGGCACATCGGTCAATAGCCGATACGCAACCTGTATTTCTACTGATGACAGGATTTTCCGCCGGAGCTCCGGAATCCGATGATCCGACTCGTCGGCGGCACGGCAGGCGATCGGCATTCCATTGGCGGAATGGACGTAGTCGGCCGGGTCGAGCCGCGCGCATCTCCCGCCGTGCGCGCCACCGACGGCACCCGCCTCCGTGACTCCACTGCGGGCGAGCAGACCATGAAGATCAATGTGAGCGCTCCCATTGGCATGCCCATCGCATTGACAGCCATATGCGCCCTGGCTAGCCTTCCGGATTGGAAAGCGCTTTCCACCCGCTCCCCAACCTACCGCGGGCGGCACGCCAATGCCGCTCGCGGTCCATACCTCGGAGGTCCCATCCGATGTCTCACCTCACTCCACGGACGTCGACCACGCACTTATGGCGTCGGCGTACCGCCGTCACCGCCCTGTTCAGCCTCGTCCTGGCCGCGGTCGGCGCGGCCGTCGCGGCACCCGCCCACGCCGTCACCATCGACACCAACGCCTGGTACACCATCGTGTCGCGGCACAGCGGCAAGGCGATCGACCTCTACAACTTCAGCACCGCCGACGCAGCGCCCATCGTCCAGTGGGCCCGCAACGACGGCTACCAGCAGCAGTGGCAGTTCGTCGGCGCGGGCAGCGGCTACTACAAGCTGAAGTCGCGCCACAGCGGCAAGTTCCTCGAACTGCCCAACGCCAACGACGGCACCGGGCTCGTCCAGAACCCGGACAACGGCAGCACCCGCCAGCACTTCGCGGTGCGCGACACCGACAGCGGCTACGTCAAGTTCCTCAACCGCCACAGCGGCAAGGCCCTCGACCTGTGGGAGTGGTCCACCACCGACGGCGGCATCATCAGCCAGTTCGCCGACCTCGGCGGCTGGAACCAGAACTGGCAGCTCATCAACACCGGCTCCGGCGGCGGAGGCGGCGGCGGGTCGCAGACCGGCCTCGTCGGCTGGGCCACCCAGGGCGGCGGCACCACCGGCGGCGGCAGCGCCTCGGCCACCACGGTCACCAGCTCCTCGGCCCTGGCCAGCGCCGTCTCCGGCACCACCGCCCGCGTCGTCCGGATCTCCGGCACGATCTCCTGCTCCGGCATGATCACCGTCGGGTCCAACAAGACGATCCTCGGCAACTCCGGTGCCACCATCGCCGGCTGCGGTCTGAACGTCTCCAACGCCAGCAACGTCATCATCCGCAACATCGCCTTCCGCGACTGGGACGACGACGGGATCAACGTCCAATACTCCACCCGGGTCTGGATCGACCACAACAGCTTCTCCAACGGGTACGACGGTGCGGTCGACGTCAAGCGCGCCTCCGACTACGTCACCATCTCCTGGAACCGGGTCTTCAACCACGACAAGTCCATGCTGCTCGGACACAGCGACGACAATGCCGGCGAGGACGCCGGCCACCTGCGGGTGACCTACCACCACAACTGGTTCGACGGGTCCAACCAGCGCCACCCCCGGGTGCGCTTCGGCAACCCCGTGCACGTCTACAACAACTACTACAACGGCAACGGCGGGTACGGCGTGGCCTCCACCTGCGGGGCCGGCGTCCTGGTCGAAGGCAACTACTTCGAGAACGTCGACGACACCTATCACCGCGGCGAGGGCTCCTCACCGGTCGGCGGGCTGGTGGCACGCAACAACTACTTCGTCGGCTCCAGCGCCGGCGGCACCGGCGGCAGCGTGGCGAGCATCCCGTACTCGTACACCCTGGACAGCGCGAGTGGCGTCAAGGCGAGCGTGACCGCGGGAGCGGGCGCGGGCCGCATCACGGTGTAGCGCAATCCTGGGCGGGCCGGCCCCCCGGCCTGCCCAGGTCCTCGACCTACTCGGAGCTCCCGTGGTGAATGCACACCGACGGGGTCCCACCCGGCCTTGATCGTGCTGTTTCCCGGAAACAGTCCCCTCACCCGGTCTGCGAGGGGACTGTTTCCGGGAAACAGCACGATCAAGGGGTGCAGGCCTACGTGGAGGAGCTGTAGTACACGGCGTTCCTGGCCCACTGGACCGGGTTGACGCGGGCGGCGTACGCGCTCCACGCAGCACCGTTGTGCGAGAACCGGGAACTGTAGGTACCCGTGCTCGCCGTGATCAGCTCGGCGTGCTGCAGACCGGCCGCCAGCTGGTACTGGATCTTGTGCTGGCCGTTCATGTAGGTGGCCGACGCCGCGGTCACGATCTCGTCGGCGTAGGAGCCGATGTTCGTCCAGTCCGTCTGCATCGCCGACTCCGGACGCGCCGTCAGCCCCTGCAGGAACGTGCTGCCCGCCGACATCTCCGAGCACTGCGTGTTGTTCACGAAGATGCACAGGCCACCGGCGACGATCGCACCGTCATGCGGGGTGCCCAGCGTCACGACGTCCTCGACGTAGAGGTAGGCGGGCCAGCCCGCGGTCTTCTTCGCCACCTCGGTGAGCGCGGACCGGATGATGAGCCCGCCCATGGAGTGGGCGACCACGTCGACCTTGACGCCGTTCTTCGAATACGTGGTGTAGATCCAGTTCGCCAGGTCCTTGCCGATCGTCTTGATCGACGAGTTCAGGCTGCCGGCGTACTCGTGGGAGCAGCTGGAGTCGTCGGTGTAGTAGCCGTAGGTGACCCGTGCACCCGTCCAGCCGGTGCTGCTGAACAGGGACGAGGCCTTCGACCAGTAGGTGCTGCAGTTCGTGCTGCTGTAGCCGTGGATGAAGATCACCGGGTTGCTCTGGCCGTTCGCCCGGGCCGGTGCGGCGTAGGCGGGCGTCGTGGCGATGAGCGAGGCGCCGAGGGCGAGGGCCAGGGCTGCCAGCAAGGCTGCGGTACGTCGCATGCGGGTCCTTTACGCGAATGGGACGTTGACCGACGTCGAATGGATCATCGGTTGGCTGCCGATCATGACCGCGGCGGATTGGCGTGTCAATGGGTGCATCGCGAACCGGCGGAAGGCACCAACTGCGCTTGTGGTCGATGTCGGACAATCGACGCCCGCAGGAGAACGTCTACCGCCCCAGGATCGCGTGGGCCGCGGCGAGCTCCTTCTGCATCGCGGCACCGACCTTCCGGAGTTCGACGGCATTCCGCTCGACCAGTTCCTGCTGGATGCGCAGCTCGGCGGCGTACCAGGCCTCGATCAAGCTCGTCTGCTCTTTGCACCGGACATCGGCGACGGCGACCGCCACCTCCTGCCGGGACGGGCCCGCGGCGTCGTCCGCCCACCATCGCGCATCGGAGATCGCGGCGAACGGGTCCGGGTAGTCGAAGCCCAGCCGGCGGACGCAGTCCCGCCACGAGCGCAGCGCCGCCGCGACCCGGGGATCGCGCTGGGAATCGTCGAGCGAGCCGCGGTCCAGCCGTTGCAGCAGGCCCTGGCCGGCATCCTCGTCCGGCCGCAGCCGCTGCGACGCCTGCGGCCCGCAGCCGCCGGCGCCGAAGGCCGCCGCCTTCTGAGCCTCGCTCAGGCTGCTCTCGCGCTGGTCGTAGCTCTGCTCGACCGCCACCGGAGTGAGCAGCCCGGCCGGGACGTGGTAGCCCACCCGCTCGGCGATCCGCATCTCGACCACGCCGTAGCGGCGGCGGTTGCGCAGGTCCGGCAGGTCCGTGGGCCGGTCGACGACCTCCCAGGCCAGTCCCTTGGCCCGCATGCACTCCCCCGTCAGCACGTCCTCGGCGTTGGAGATGGTGTAGAGCTCGGACAGCGAGTAGGAGTAGGCGTCGAAGGGCAGGCGCAGCGCCTCGACCGCCGCGGTGGGCGCGAAGTCCAGAGCCAGGTCAGGAGAGCGCGGGGGTACGGGAGCAGCGCAGCCGGCGAGGAGGAGGACGGCGGCGAGAAGGCTGATCGGTCGCAGCATCACGAATCCTTGCTCTAGTGCCGAAGGTGGGAAAGGTGCTGGGACACCGATGCCCCGGGTCCCAGCACCTTGTCGGGGAACTAGACCCGCTTCAGGGAGCTGGCCTTGTTGGAGAAGCCGTTGTTCCCGAAGTCCGAGTCGTAGGAGTTGGGGTTGGCGGTGTAGGTGAGCGAGCCCGAGCAGCCCGGGAAGTCCCACAGCTTGACGTAGTAGCCGCGGTAGTTCCGCATGGCGTTCGCGTCGTCGGCGATGCCGCTGCCCAGGTTGGTGCAGCTCGTGGTCGGGTGGTAGGTGTACTGGCCACCGGCGTAGCCGGCGGTCTCGTACAGGCAGAACGTGTCCCCGGGGCAGTCGGCGGCCGCCGGGCTCCCGACGGCGCCGATGAAGAGCACCGGCAGAACGGCTGCTCCCAGTGCCGCCATGATCTTCTTCGTACGGGTCATTCGGATACACCTCCATGGTGGTGGTAGTAGCTGGTACGGGACTATTTCCGACGATAGAACTAGCGAATGTTGTCGATGTGTGGGCAATGTGTAGCCATGCGATTCCGGGTTCTGGGCACGCTGGAGGCGTTCGACGGCACGCAGTGGCACGCCGTACCCGCCGCCAAATGGCGCTCACTGCTGGCGGCCCTGCTGGTCGACCCCGGGCGCGTGGTCTCGCTGGACCAGCTGGCGGCGGAGATGTGGGGCGACTCGCCGCCGCGCACGGTCGCCAACCAGGTCTACGGCTATGTCAGCAGGCTGCGCCGACTGCTCGGCGACGCCGACGGCCGGATCCTGGTCACCCACTCGCCCGGCTACCGCCTCGCCGTCGACGACGAGGACGTGGACGCCGCCCTCTTCGTGTCGCAGGCGGCCGAGGGCATGCAGGCGCTGCGGGCCGATGACCCGGAGCAGGCGGCGCGGCTGCTCACCTCCGCACTCGGGCTGTGGCGCGGGACGGCGTTCGCCGACGCACCCCCGACCGAGGCGGTCCGGGCCGCCGCCGACCACCTCAACGAGCTGCGCATCGCGGCGATGGAGGCGCGCATCGAGGCCGACCTCGCCTGCGGACGGCACTCCGAGCTCGTGGCCGAACTGCAGGCGCTGACCCGGGAGCACCCGCTGCGCGAGGGACTGTGGCGGCTGTGGATGCTGGCCCTGTACCGCTGCGGCCGACAGGCCGAGGCGCTCGCCGCCTACCAGTCGGTGCGGGGACTGCTCGACGAGGAGCTGGGCATCGAACCCTGCGTCGAGCTGCGGGACCTGCACGGCGCGATCCTGCGCGGGGAGCTGGATCCGGTGGAGCGGACAGAACCGGAGTCGCCGCCGGAGGAATTCATCGTGCCCCGGCAGCTGCCCACGGCGGCGTGGCCGTTCGTCGGCCGGGACGCGGAGCTGCGGTGGCTGGCCCGGCTGTCGCACGAGTCGGAGCAGGGCCGGACCGTGATCTCGGCGATCGACGGCGCGGCCGGGATCGGCAAGACCTGCCTCGCCATCCAGTTCGGACACCGCATCGCCGACCGGTACCCGGACGGCCAGCTCTATGTCAACCTGCGCGGATCCGATCCCGGCGGGGTACCGGTGGAGCCGTCCGCCGCCGCGCAGGCCTTCCTGGAGGCGCTCAACGTGGCGCCGCAGCGGATTCCGGACGACATGGAGTCGCAGTCCGCCCTGCTGCGCAGCAGCCTCGCGGGCAAGCGCATGCTGATGCTGCTGGACAACGCGCGCGACGCCGACCAGGTCCGGCCGCTGCTGCCGGGGACGGCGGACTGCCTGGTCATCATCACCAGCCGCCAGCAGCTCACCGCGCTGCACGCCACCGAGGGCGTCAGCACCCTCACCCTCGGCCTGCTCTCCACGGCCGAGACGAGCGAACTGTTCGCGGCCCGGCTCGGTGTCGACCGGGTGGCCCGCGAACCCGACGCCGCCGCCGAGATCATCGCCCGCTGCGGCAACCTGCCGCTGGCCCTGGTGATCGCGGCGGCCCGGGCAGCCGCCCGGCCCAAGCTCTCGCTCGCCGCCGTCGCGGCGGAGATGCGCGCCTCGCTGTCCCTCGACGCCTTCGGCGCGGGCGACCCCGGCATCGACATCAGCGGCGCCTTCTCCTGGTCGTTCAGCGGTGTCAGCATCGCCGCTGCCCGCCTGTTCCGGCTGCTGGGCCTGCACCCGGGCCCGGAGATCTCGCTCGCCGCCGCGGCGAGCCTCGCCGGCCGGCCCCCGCGCCGCGCCGCCACGCTCCTCGCCGAGCTGGCCCGGTCGCACCTCATCGACGAGTTCCGGCCGCAGCGCTACGGGCTGCACGACCTGATGCGGTTGTTCGCCTCGGAGCAGGTGAACCTCGTCGAGGACCGGCAGCAGCGCGACGCCGCGACCCACCGGCTGCTCGACCACTACCTGCACACCGCGCACGCCGCCGACCGGCTGATCAACCCGGACCGCGACGTCGTCTCACTGCCGGTGGCGTCGCCCGGCACGGTCATCGCCACCTTCACCGACAAGCGGCACGCGCTCGACTGGTTCGCCGGGGAACGCCGAGTGCTGCTCGCCCTGATCCAGCACGCCCGCAGCACCGGCTGGCACCTGCACACCCGCCTGCTCAACCGGGCCTGCACCCCCTGAAGCCCCCGGCCACGCCCGGTTTTAGGGCCGACTCTTGAAGAGTTGGCCCTAAAACCGCCCCGCCCGCGGCCCAGGGGCCACGCGGCCCGGCCGCCCCGCCGCCCCAAGATCGCCGCAACTCTTCAAGAGTTGGTCCTAACCCTCGCCGCAACTCGTGAAGAGTTGGTCCTAAGAGGAGTACGGGTGTGGTGCAGGCGTCACCACCCCTTGAGCATCCTAGGGTGATGGGATGCAGGTTGAGCGCCTCCGAGCGGGAGTGGAGTGCTGGTCGTGAGGGCTGGCGCTCGCGCCATCTACCTGGATAGATTTCCGGGATGACGTCCAGCGGTCCGTCACCCGTCGCTTCGGATTCCGGTGGTTCCCGACTCCTGACTGTCCTGCTGTGGATCGCCCTCGTCGTGGTCGTCACCAGCGGCGTCTTCGCGGTGGCGCTGTGGCCGGAGACACCGCCCGACACCTCTCCCCCGACCCGGCCCGGCGGGCTCACCCTCGGCGAGGTGACCTGCCGGGCGACCTCGCTGACCTGGTCGGGGTCGACCGACGACACCGAGGTCACGCGCTACGAGATCTTCCACGACGGCCAGCTGATCACGAGCGTCGACAGCGAGCAGCGGTCGACCGCGATCACGCTCGTCCCCGCCACCACCTGGAGCATCCACGTCAGCGCCCGCGACGAGGCCGGAAACACCTCACCGGCGAGCGACGCGGTCGCGGTGACGCCGCCGCAGTGCGGTTCCGACGCCAAGGCGCCCAGCACACCGGGCGGCGTCAAGGCGGTCGCCGACGGCACCACCGTCACGATGACCTGGGACGCCGCGAGCGACGACGTCGGGATCGCGGCCTACGACGTCTACCGCGACGGCGCGAAGACCGGCACCGTGGACGGCGTCGGCAAGGCCAAGAAATTTACCTTCATCGACTTCGGGGTGGCGCCCTCCAGCGGCCACCGCTACCAGGTCGGCGCCCGCGACGGCCAGGGCAACACCTCGCCGCGCAGCGCCGGGGTCGACGTCACCGCCGGCGCCCTCTGCACGATGCTCTGCGGGGTCGCCCCCGTGGCGAAGGAGACCGACATCATCGGCGGGCTGGTGGAGCTGCCCGACGGGTCGGTCCTCTACAGCCGGCGCGACGGGCACGAGATCGTGCGGCTGGACCCGCGTACCGGACAGGGGGTTTCGCTGGGAGAGGTTCCCGGCGCGGCCGGGACCGGCGGTGACGGCGGCCTGCTGGGCATCGCCGTCGCGCCGACCTTCGCCAAGGACCGCTGGATCTACGCCTACCTCACGACCACCACCGACAACCGGGTCGTCCGGCTGCGGCTCAACGGCGGCGTGCTGGACGCCGGATCGATGCAGTCGCTGGTCGTGGGGATCCCCCGCGGCAAGTTCCACAATGGAGGACGGTTGCGGTTCGGGCCCGACGGCAAGCTCTACGTCGCCACCGGTGACGCGCAGAAGCCGCAGGTGGCCCAGGACGTGCGCAGCCTCGGCGGCAAGGTCCTGCGATTCAACCCGGACGGCACGCCACCGGCCAGCAATCCGTTCGGCGGCAGCTACCTCTGGAGCATCGGCCACCGCAACCCGCAGGGCATCACCTTCGACGGGCGGGGCAGGGCCTGGATCCAGGAGTACGGCGACGGCGCCGCCGACGAGACCAACCTGATCGTCAAGGGCGGCAATTACGGCTGGCCCGCGTGCGACGGCACCGAGTCGAAGTCCGGCGACGGTTGCGAGGCGACGGATCTCCTCGCGCCGCAGCAGACCTTCACCGCCGCTCAGGGCGGGTGTCTCGGCGTGGCCTTCGTCCGCGACGTCGTCTACGTCGCGTGCGCGGGCAGCTCGCGGCTCTACCGGGCCGATGTCGACGGCGACGGTGCGCTCGCCGATCTGCAGGCGATGCTGGTCGGCACCTATGGGCAGCTCCGCACCGCCGACCCGGGTGCGGCCGGCACGCTGTGGGTCACGAGCAGCAACACCGACGCGGCGGGGAAGACCGAGACGCAGATCCTGCGGGTCACGCTGCCGACGAAGTGATCGACGCGAGGACGGCCTCGATGAACGGCGCCTTGCCCGCCCGATAGGCGGGGCGGTCGGCGGCGGTGTCGGCCAGCTCGGTCTTGATCCGCTGGTACTCCCCGGCGAGTTCCGGATGTGCTCGGAGGTGGTCGCGGAAGGCGAGCCAGGTGGGCCAGCCGGTGGAGCGGTGCTCGACGACGTGCAGGTGGTGGGTGCGCAGCTCGACGCTGGGGTAGCAGAACGACCAGCGGAGCAGGTTTTCATCCGACGGCTCGGGTGCGTGGAGCCAACCGATGGCGCGCAGCGGCAGCGGCGTGATCGTGGTGCAGTCGTCCACGCGGGCGAGCATGTGCGCCCTGGAGATCTTGAGTGGTTTCCGTCGTTATAACGACGGAAACCACTCAAGATCTCCAGGGCCATGAACGAGCAGGACGGTCGTGGCGGGCGGCGCCTGATACATCGGATACGTGACGGACAGCTCCGGTATCAGGGCCGTCGACCGCGTCCTCTCCATGCCGACAGATACCTTCGGCACAAGGAGCGACCATGCCACTCGTCAACGACTCGACCGCGACCAACCTGCGTACGCTGGTGCAGCTGGGCGGCAGCAACCCGGACACCGCAGCGGAGGGGACGATCGGCCTCACGATCGACCCGGCGGGCCCCCAGGCGCCGCAGTGGACGATCACCACGACGCACAGCGGCGACGGCGACAACCGGCGGTGGTTCGGCCACCTCGTCGTCAACCAGGCCTCGGTGCAGGGCACCAACGCCTCGCACTACCTGGCGGCCGGGGTCTACGAGACCAACCTCGCCATCGACATGACGGCGTACAACCTGGGCGGCGCCACGGTCCAGCAGTGCCTGCGGCCGTTCGAGGGCTACAACAACGACCGCGTCTACCTCTACCTCACCGGTGCGATCGCGACCCGCAACCACGACGCCGAGGTGGAGCACTGCAACGATCACCTCTACGCCTACCAGAACTCGCTGGCCCAGCTCGACAACGCGCTGAACCTCGTCGCCGGGCGGGGCAAGTTCGGCCCGTTCACCTCGGAGGCGGCAGCGACCGCGCGGGTCACCTCGGAGATCGGCCAGGCGCTGCCGGTGGCGTTGCGCGGCATCGCGATGAACCGCCCGGCCTGGGTCGCCGAATACCTGCGGCTGTGCGGCGAGTCCACGCAGCGCGACATCCTCGGCTACCACACCTTCGGTCTGCAGCTGCTCGGTGCGGCCCCGGCGGGTGTCGCCGTCACCTACCTGACCGGCGCGACCCGGGACGCCGCGACGGTGACGCCGCGCTTCGTCCAGCTCACCAACGGCGGGACGCAGATCGGCGTACACGCGTCGGCGACCTTGATCGTGTAGTTGTTCGCGGCCACCCCTTGAAGGCGACGAAACATTCTGGCAATCTCGTCAACGTATCGATGGGGGCGTTCCCCCGGCGCCCCCATCGAGCAATCCCCATCCCCGATGCCGCACGTCGCGGCGATCGGCCCCGAAATGTTAGCGCTAACATCAGCGACCGTCGACCTTGCCGGAGGTCCACCGAGATCAGGAGTTCCCATGTCCTCATCCGTGACCCGCCGCCGGCTGCTCCAGGCCGCCGGGGCCTCCGCCGCCGCGTCCCTGCTGCCCGCGATCGGCGGCACCCCGGCCGCTGCCGCCGCCCTGCCACCGGCGCGGCCCGACATCGGCGCCGCCGCCTACGCCTTCGACCTCGGCCAGGTCCGGCTCAGCACCGGCCGCTGGCTGGACAATCAGAACCGCACCCTGTCCTACCTGCGGTTCGTCGACGTCGATCGGCTGCTCTACAACTTCCGGGCCAATCACCGGCTCTCGACCAACGGTGCCGCCGCCTCCGGCGGCTGGGACGCGCCGAACTTCCCCTTCCGCACCCACATGCAGGGGCACTTCCTCACCGCCTGGGCGCAGGCCTACGCCGTGCTCGGCGACACCACCTGTCGCGACAAGGCCGCCTACATGGTGGCTGAGCTGGCAAAATGCCAAAACAACAACCCCTCCGCCGGGTACGCCACCGGCTACCTCTCCGGCTTCCCCGAGTCCGATGTCGCCAACCTCGAATCCGGCACGCTCGCCAACGGCAACGTGCCGTATTACGCGGTGCACAAGACGATGGCCGGGCTGCTGGACGTGTGGCGATACCTCGGCAGCACCCAGGCCCGCGACGTGCTGCTGAGCCTCGCCGGGTGGGTCGACACGCGGACCGGCAGGCTCAGCTCCAGCCAGCAGCAGGCGACGCTGCAGACCGAGTTCGGCGGCATGAACGCCGTCCTCGCCGACCTCTACCAGCAGACCGGCGACGCGCGCTGGCTCACCGTCGCGCAGCGCTTCGACCACGCGGTCGTCTTCACCCCGCTCGCCGCCAACGCCGACCAGCTGGGCGGCTTGCACGCCAACACCCAGGTACCCAAGTGGATCGGCGCCGCCCGCGAGTACAAGGCGACCGGCACCACCCGTTACCGCGACATCGCGGCCAACGCGTGGAACATCACCGTCAACGCGCACACCTACGCCATCGGCGGCAACAGCCAGGCCGAACACTTCCGGGCGCCCAACGCGATCGCCGCCCACCTCTCGGGCGACACCGCCGAGGCGTGCAACACCTACAACATGCTCAAGCTCACCCGGGAGCTGTGGCTGCTCGACCCCGGCAACGCCGGGTACTTCGACTACTACGAGCGAGCGCTGCTCAACCACCTCATCGGCCAGCAGAACCCGGCCGACAGCCACGGCCACGTCACCTACTTCACCCCGCTCAACCCCGGTGGCCGCCGCGGCGTCGGACCGGCCTGGGGCGGCGGCACCTGGAGCACCGACTACAACTCCGCCTGGTGCTGCCAGGGCACCGGTCTGGAGACGAACACGAAGCTGATGGACTCCATCTACTTCTACAGCGGCACCACGCTGACGGTGAACCTGTTCACGCCGTCGGTGCTGACCTGGACCCAGCGCGGCATCACCGTCACCCAGACGAC
This sequence comes from Allocatelliglobosispora scoriae, assembly GCF_014204945.1. Classification (NCBI taxonomy): domain Bacteria; kingdom Bacillati; phylum Actinomycetota; class Actinomycetes; order Micromonosporales; family Micromonosporaceae; genus Allocatelliglobosispora; species Allocatelliglobosispora scoriae. The sequence goes on along the minus strand of NZ_JACHMN010000003.1, from coordinate 1,882,724 downwards.
CGCCTACCCCGTCGGCGACACCACCACGCTCACCGTCACCGGCAATGTCGGCGGGTCGTGGACGATGCGGATCCGGATCCCCGCCTGGACCTCCGGCGCCACGGTCAGCGTCAACGGCGTCGCGCAGGCCATCGCCACCACCCCGGGCAGCTACGCGACACTGACCCGCTCGTGGACCGCCGGGGACGCCGTCACCGTACGCCTACCGATGCAGGTCAGCCTGCGCGCGGCGAACGACGACCCGAACGTCGTCGCGGTCACCTACGGCCCGGTCGTCCTGTCCGGCAACTACGGCAGCACGGCGCTGTCGGCGCTGCCGGTCCTGGTCCCCTCGTCGGTCACCCGGACCAGCACCTCCGCGCTCGCCTTCACCGCCACGGCCAACGGCTCCCCGGTCTCCCTCGGCCCGTTCCACGATGCGCACGGGTTCAACTACACCGTCTACTGGTCGACCGGCGGCCAGTCCGGCAACGCCGGCTTCCGCCTGGTCAACGCGGCGAGCGGGCTCGTGCTCGGCATCCAGGACATGTCCACCGCCGACGGCGGCCCGGCGCTGCAGTGGACCGACAGCGGCACCGCGGACCACGACTGGGAGCTGATCGTCGACGGCACCGCCGTCCGGCTGCGCAACGTCAACAGCGGCAAGGTGCTCGGGGTGGAGAACATGTCGACCGCCGACAACGCCCGCGTCCTGCAGTGGGCCGACAACGGCACCGCCGACCACCGCTGGACGATCACCGACTCCGGCGACGGCTCGCACCGGATCCGCAACGTGCACACCGGCAAGCTGCTCGCCATCCTCAACGGCTCCACCGCGACGGGCGCCCAGGCCGTCCAGGACCCCGACAACGGTACGCCGGACAACCAGTGGCGGTTCGTCCCCACCGGCGCCCGGCGGATCCAGAACCTCGGCAGCGGCCTGGTGCTCGGCGTACAGAACATGTCCACCGCCGACGGCGGCCTGGTGCTGCAGTGGGGTGACACCGGCACCGCCGACCACCTCTGGACCGCGGTCGTGGACACCGGCGGCTACCTGCGGCTGCGCAACTCCCACAGCGGCAAGGTCCTCGGCGTGGAGAACGCCGGGACCGCCAACGGCGCGCGGGTGGTGCAGTGGGCCGACAACGGCACCGCCGATCACCGGTGGCGCCTGCGCCACACCGCCAACGGCTACTTCCGGATCCAGTGCGCCAACGGCGGCCGGGTCCTCGGCGTCAGCGGCGCCTCCACCGCGCAGGGCGCCCAGGTCCTGCTCTGGGACGACAACGGCACCAACGACCACCTCTGGCGCTTCCTCTGACCCCACCCATGATCGGCGCAACTCTTCAAGAGTTGGTCCTATTCGGCGGCGCGGCCGTCCCCCGCGTCACGTTTTGCAGCAAAGCGTGGCCTCGCGGCGCGGAATGGGCACGGTTTGCAGCAAAACGTGACCGGGGTGCCGGACCGTGCGTCGCCGGGCTCGGGTTTCTTCTTCAGCACCAACTCTTGAAGAGTTGGTGCTAAGAAGAAGCCCGGGTCAGCGGGTGGGCGACGGGGACGCGCTCGCCGGCTGGCCGTAGAGGGCCTGCATGATCGCCATCGCCATCACGTTCGCCGGCTGCCTGCCGTCGGGGCCCGCGAAGAGGGTGGTCAGCACGATGACCGTGTCCTTGCGGACGGGGTCGTGCGCCATGAAGGAGTTGAAGCCCGGCAGCTGGCCGTCGTGGCCGTAGAGCGGCCCGAACTTCACGATGGACAGGCCGTAGCCGATCTCCGTCCCGCCCGCCGCCGACAACGGCTGGATGCTGTTCATCCTGGTCTGCTGCATCGCCGGGTCGAGCAGTCCGCCGTCGACCAGCGCGGTGGCGTAGCGGGTCAGGTCGTCGGCCGTGGAGATCGCGCCGCCCGCCGCCCATGCCCACGACGGGTTGCCGTCGGTGACGTCGCGCGGCAGCAGGCTGCCCTGCGCCGCGGCGGCCTGCTCGGCGGCGGGCAGGGCCGGGTCGGCGAGCGTGCTGACATTGGTGCCGAACATGTAGCCCTGCGGATGCGGAGCGGCGATCCCGGCGTCGCTCGGTCCCGGCAGCAGCGTCTCCCGGATGCCGAGCGGGCCGAAGATCCGCTGCTGGAACGCGTCGGCCAGCGGCATACCCGTGAGCTGCTCGATGATGAGGCCGGCCAGGACGAGGTTGGTGTTGGAGTAGTGGAAGTCCGATCCCGGCGGGAAGTAGGGCGGCTGGGCGTACGCGATGGCGAGCAGCTCGTCGGGCTTCCAGACATACCGCGGATCGCTGTCGAGCTTGGCGTTGAACCGCTCGTCCTCGGAGTAGTTGTAGAGCCCGCTGCGCATGTTCAGCAGCTCGGCGATCGTGATGCCGTCGCCGTCGGGCACGTCGGGGCGGTATTTCGACACGGGGTCGTCGAGTCCGATCCGGCCCTCCTGCACGAGTTGCAGCAGGACCGTACCGGTCATGGTCTTGGTGTTCGAACCGATCCGGAAATGGTCCCCGACGGTCACCGGTCGGCGCCGCCGATCGAGCGGGTCCCGAAGGCCCAGGTCCAGTCGCCCTTCTCCGGCGACCTGATCATCACGACGGCACCGGGTACCTTCATCTCCGCCAGGATCGACCGGAGCGAGGTCTGCAGGTCCGCGGCGTACGCCGGGTCTGCGGCGGCCCGCTTCCCGGAGCTGCCGATCGCCTGGCTGCACGCCCCGGTGCCGGTGGCGACCACGCCGAGCAGGAGTACCGCTACGCTCGCACTGAACCGTCGCATCCCACGACCCCCGCTTCCGTCACGGTGTATGCCCTGGATGGAGTAGACCATCCGGAGCCGCCGGGCTCTGCCAATCCGCCCGAACCGACGGCGGACCGCCCGGATATCGCGTATGCGGTGGGGTCCGGCACAGCGCGCGGGTCTGTCATGCTCGGGCGGTGACGACCTACCAGTCCCAGCGGTCCCGCCCGCGCCGCCGTCGGCGTACCTTGCTCATCGTCTTGCTGCTCGGTGCCGCCGCGATCGTCATCACCGCCGGCATCGTGGTCGTGCCGCAGCTCCTGCCGCCCGGTCCGCGCCCGAATTTCCAGCTCCCCGTCACCTGCGGTGAGACGTGGCAGCTCGGCACCTACCCGGGACACGGCGAGTTCGACGTCGACATGTTCCCCCTCGACGGGAAGCCGACGTGGGGACGGCCGGTGCTCGCGTCCGCGGCCGGCACGGTCACCCAGGCCGGGATCAACGGCTCCCTGGGCGGGCGGAACCCGCAGAACCCGGAGGGTCCGCGGGGCAAGGGCGGCGGCTACTGGGTGAAGATCGACCACGGCGGCACGTGGGAGACCCAGTACCTGCACATGCTCGAACCGCCGATGGTCGAGGTCGGCCAGCACGTCGAGCAGGGCGACCAGCTCGGGAAGGTCGGCAGCACCGGCAACTCCGGTGCCGCGCACCTGCACTACGAGCAGCGTACGGGCTGGACCAAGGTCGAGACCTGGTTCGACGGCGAGCCGTCCGGCATCACCGACGACGCCACCGAATACACGGTCCGGCGCAAGAGCAACAACTGCGCGAAGCGCTGACCGGACGTGCGGGCCGGCCGGTGTCCGGCCGGCCCGCACGTCCGGATGGATCAGACCAGGTCGAACCGGTCGAGGTTGGCGACCTTGACCCACGCGGCGACGAAGTCGTTGACGAACTTCTCCTTCGCGTCGTCGCTGGCGTAGACCTCCGCGACCGCCCGCAGCTCCGAGTTGGACCCGAAGACGAGGTCGGCGCGGCTGCCGGTCAGGACGACCTCGCCGGTGGCGAGGCTGCGGCCCTCGAAGGTCTCCTCGTCGGCCGAGGTCGCGCTCCACTGCGTGCCCAGGTCGAGCAGGTTGACGAAGAAGTCGTTCGTCAGCACGCCCGGGGTGGCGGTGAAGGAGCTGAACTGCGGCGAGCTCGCGCCGAGGACGCGAAGACCGCCGACGAGCACCGTCAGCTCGGGCGCGCTCAGGGTGAGCAGGTTGGCCCGGTCGACCAGGAGGAACTCGGCCGGGAGCCGGTTGCCCTTGCCGAGGTAGTTGCGGAACCCGTCCGCGGTCGGCTCGAGCGGGACGAAGGACTCCGCGTCGGTCTGCTCCTGCGACGCGTCGGTGCGCCCCGGTGCGAAGGGAACCTCGACGGCGTGGCCGCCGTTCTTCGCCGCCAGCTCCACGGCGGCGACGCCGCCGAGCACGATGAGGTCGGCGAGCGAGACCTGCTTGCCGCCGGTCTGTGCGGCGTTGAACGCCTCCTGGATGCCCGTCAGCTTCCGCAGGACCAGCGCCAGCTCGTCCGGGTTGTTGACCTCCCAGCCGTTCTGCGGCTCCAGGCGGATGCGCGCACCGTTGGCGCCGCCGCGCTTGTCGCTGCCGCGGAACGTCGACGCCGACGCCCACGCGGTCGAGACGAGCTGCGACACCGACAGACCCGAGGCGAGGAGCTGGTCCTTGAGGGTGGCGATGTCGGCGGCGTCGATGAGCTCGTGCGTCACCGCCGGGACCGGGTCCTGCCAGATCAGCGTCTCGGTCGGGACCTCGGGGCCGAGGTAGCGGGCGATCGGGCCCATGTCGCGGTGGGTCAGCTTGAACCAGGCCCGGGCGAAGGCGTCGGCGAACTCCTCCGGGTTCTCCAGGAAGCGCCGCGAGATCTGCTCGTACGCCGGGTCCACGCGCAGCGCGAGGTCGGTCGTGAGCATCGTCGGGGCGTGCCGCACCGACGGGTCGTGCGCGTCCGGCACGGTGTCCGCACCGGCTCCGTCCTTCGGCTTCCACTGGTGCGCGCCGGCCGGGCTCTTGGAGAGCTCCCACTCGAAACCGAACAGGATCTTGAAGAAGTCGTTGTCCCAGGCGGCGGGGTTGAAGGTCCACGCGCCCTCGAGGCCGCTGGTGATCGTGTCCTTGCCCTTGCCGGTGCCGTAGGCGTTCTTCCAGCCGAAGCCCTGGTCGGCGAGGTCCGCGCCCTCGGGGTTCGGGCCGACGTTATCCGCCGGACCGGCGCCATGGGTCTTGCCGAAGGTGTGTCCGCCCGCGATCAGTGCGACGGTCTCCTCGTCGTTCATCGCCATCCGCCGGAACGTCTCGCGGATGTCGCGGGCCGAGGCGAGCGGGTCCGGGTTGCCGTTGGGGCCCTCGGGGTTGACGTAGATCAGGCCCATCTGCACCGCCGCCAGCGGGTTCTCCAGCTCGCGATCACCGGTGTAGCGCTCGTCGCCCAGCCAGATGGCCTCAGGACCCCAGTAGACGTCCTCCTCCGGCTCCCACACGTCCGGCCGGCCACCGGCGAAGCCGAAGGTCTTGAAGCCCATCGACTCCAGGGCGACGTTGCCCGCGAGCACCATCAGGTCGGCCCAGGAGATCGTCTGACCGTACTTCTTCTTGACCGGCCACAGCAGGCGGCGGGCCTTGTCGAGGTTGACGTTGTCCGGCCAGCTGTTGAGGGGCGCGAAACGCTGCTGACCGGCGCCGGCACCGCCACGGCCGTCGCTGATGCGGTAGGTGCCTGCGCTGTGCCACGCCATCCGGATCATGAAGGGGCCGTAGTGGCCGTAGTCGGCCGGCCACCAGTCCTGCGAGGTCGTCAGCACCTCGGCGATGTCCCGCTTCACCGCAGGGAGATCGACGGTGCTAAACGCCTTGGCGTAGTCGAACTCCTCGCCCAGCGGGTTGGACACGGCCGGGTTCTTCGCGAGGATCTTCAGGTTGAGCTGGTTGGGCCACCACTGGCGGTTGCCGCCGCCCTGGGTCGGCTGCGGGCTGTGCACGACCGGGCAACGACCCGCACTCTCCGCACTCTCCGCGCTCGCATCGGGCGCCGGCTCCTCGGTGACGACAATGTCGTGGTTCTCAGACATGACTTCCTTCGGTTGCTCTGTGGTTGGGTTGATGGGAAATCGAGGCGGTGGAGCAGGTGGCGCACACACCCCGGTAGACGACCTCGGCCTCATCGATCGAGAAGCCGTTGTCGTCGGACGCGGTGAGGCAGGGCGCCTCGCCGACGGCGCAGTCGACGTCGGCGATGAGGCCGCAGGATCGGCAGACCACATGGTGATGGTTGTCCCCGACCCGTGACTCATAACGCGCCACGGAGCCGGACGGCTCGATCTTCCGCACCAGGCCCGCGACCGTCAGCGCTCGGAGCACGTCATAGACCGCCTGGCGCGACACGTCGGGGAGGTCCTGGCGGACGACGCCGAACAGCGAGTCGGTGTCGGCGTGCGGATGGGCGAAGACCGCGCTGAGCACCGCCAAGCGGGGACGGGTCACCCGCAACGCCGCACCCCGCAGCATCCGCTGGAAGTCCGGGGTCGTGGCCACGTCCCGTATTCTGGTCAGTTTTCTGGAATCAGTCAAGAATATCGCCGGAACATCACGTCGCGCCCGCCGGAGCGCGCTCACGCGGCGGCGAGCCGGTCAGGCCCGGCCGGCGGTGCCCGTCCGGCGCGGTGCCCGTCCGCGGGCGGCCGCCTGCCGCTGGGCGATGAGGACCGCGAGCCCGTCCAGGAGGCGCGTCAGGCCGAATTCGAGCAGCGAGTCCAGGCCCATGTCCAGCTCCGACTCCATCATCAGCCGCAGTACGGAGGAGTGCGGGACCGCCCTGGCCATGGCGGTGATCGTCGCCTCCTGCGACTGCATCCACTCGTCGTTGGTCAGGCCGGTGTCCCGCTCCGCCTCGGCCTCGGTCTCCAGCGCCGTCGCCAGGCCGCGGACGTAGCTGAAGAGGACGACATGCGTCTGCACGACCTCCTCCAGGCTGAGACCGAGACCGTCCAGGCTCGTCAGCACCCAGTCGGTGTGAGCCAGCGCGTTGGGCGAGATCTGCGGCCGGGTCAGCGACATCACCGGCGCGAGCCAGCGGTGCCGGCGGAACAGCGCCCACATCAGGCGCGCCGCCGTCTCCAGCTGCGCCCGCCAGCCGTCCGGCTTCACCGGCAGCGGGTGCTCGCCGAACGCCGCGTCGATCATGTGCAGGATGAGCTCGTCCTTGCTGCGGATGTAGCGGTAGAGCGACATCGTCGCGACATCGAGCTCCGTGGCGATGCGGCGCATGGAGAGCGACGACATCCCCTCGGCGTCGGCGAGACCGATCGCGGTCGCCACGATCAGCTCCCGGCTCAGCCCGCCGCCGGACGGCTCCGGCACGGGCCGGGGCGGCACGCCGCCGACCACCGTGCCGACCCCCGGCACCACCTTCACCAGCCCCTCGTGCTGGAGGATCGCGAGCGCCTTGGTCGCGGTGGCGATCGCGACCCCCCACCGGGCGGTGATCTGCCGGGCGGACGGTACGCGAGCGCCGGGGCCCAGGTCGCCGGTGGCGATGCGGTTGCGGATCTCGTCGGCGATCTGCTGGTACGGCGGCTTCGCCACAGCGCTCCCTTCCCCTCATGTACTAGTACACCAGGGCGCCACCCTTGGCCGGTCGACGCTGGTGTACTAGTACACATTGCCGTTCCGAAGCGACCAAACTTACGGTGTACGCACTACCGGCTTACAGCGTACACACGATAGGGGATCCCGCGATGCGTCAGCAGAGTGTGCTCATATCCGGAGCGAGCATCACCGGACCGGCCCTGGCCCACTGGCTGCACCGGTACGGCTTCGCCACCACGATCGTGGAGGTCGGCCCGGCGCTGCGTCCCGGCGGCCACGCGGTCGACATCCGCGGTGTCGCGCGCCGGGTCGTCGAGGAGATGGGCCTCCTGCCCGCGATCCGGGCGGCCGGGGTCCACGAGCGCGGCTATGCCCTGGTCAACGGCGCGGGCAGGATCACCGGAGCCGTCCCCGCCGACGCCTTCGGCGGTGGCGGCATCGTCGCCGAGATCGAGATCATGCGCGGCGACCTGAGCGAGATCCTCTACCAGGCCACCCGCGACGGCACCGAATACCTGTTCGGGGACCGGATCGCGGAGCTGGCCGAGGGCACCGACGGCGTCGAGGTCACCTTCGGCAGCGGCCTCGTGCGCTCCTTCGACTTCGTGATCGGCGCCGACGGCGTCCACTCCGGGGTCCGGCGGCTCGCCTTCGGGCCACAGGCGCGGTTCGTCACCCACCTCGGGGCCTACACCGGATACTTCACGGTCCCGGACCCGGGGAATCTGGACGACTGGTTCCTGATGTACAACGCGCCCGGCGGCCTCGTCGCGAGCCTGCGGCCCGAGCGCGGCGGCACGGCGAAGGCGTCGCTGAGCTTCCGGTCGCCGGAGCTCGCCTACGACCGGCACGACGTCCAGGCCCAGAAGGAGATCCTCGCCGAGCGGCACGCCCGGTCGCGGTGGCTGGTGCCGCAGCTGCTCGACGCGGTGTGGGAGGCGCCCGACTTCTACTTCGACAGCATCAGCCAGGTACGCGTCGACCGGTGGTCCCGGGGCCGGATCACCCTCGCCGGAGACGCGGGTTACTGCGGTTCCCCGCTGTCCGGCCTCGGCACGAGCCTCTCCCTCGTCGGCGGCTACGTGCTCGCCGGTGAGCTCGCCTCGACCCCGGACGACCACGAGGGCGCGTTCGCCCGGTACCAGGACGAGATGCGCGGCTATGTCGAGCAGTGCATGGAGCTGCCGCCCGGCGGGATCAGCGGCTACGCCCCGAACTCGCAGCTCATGATCTCGCTGCGCAACATCTCCATGGGCATGGTCAACCACTGGCCGATGCGGCAGATCATGGCCAAGCAGGCGGGCAAGGCGGACGCGATCACGCTCAAGGCGTACCCCGCGTAGCCGGCTTGTCGAAGCAGGGCCGCTCCGCGGGGAGCGGCCCTGCCGGTCGGATCAGCCCGCCTCGCTCCGCCAGCCCGCCGCGACCAGCACCGAGCCGGCGAACAGGGCGTTGACCTCGGCGATCTCCCGGGAGTTGGGGACGGCGCTGGTGCACGACGTGCCCGCGCTCGCACCCGACATCAGGTCCGCGCAGACACCGGTCCGGCGGTCGGGCAGGCCGAGGATGTGGCCCAGCTCGTGAGCGGCGATCCGGGTCGGGTTGTGGCCCTCCGTCACCGCCTGCCGTCCCATGTAGATGGTGCCGTTGCCCAGCGAGTTGACGTAGGCGCGGGGCCAGCCGTTGTCGACGAGCACCCGGACGTTGCGGGTGCGGCCGGAGGTCCACCGCTCCAGCCGCACGTTGGTGACGCGGGCGTTCCAGTTGGCCGCGCCCTGGTGCACGGCGTTGACGAACTCGCCGGCCCCGCTCGCGTCGTAGTAGAGGACCCGCACGGAGGCAACGGCGGGCGCGGCTGTTGCCGTGCCCGGACCGAGCGCCTGGATGGACAGCGTCATCGCTGCTGCGGCGAGGGTGGCCACAGCGACTCGCTTCAGATCGAATCTCATCCCACCACGATGGGCTAAAGATCTATATGAGTCAATGTGTCGAGGCGCGTGGCCGCTTCGTCGGGATCGATCCCCGGCCGCCGATGCCGAGCGCTTCGAGTTCGGCCGCCGTCAGCACGCGCTTGTCGGTCGCCGTGGCGAGCCGCGGCGGCACCGCAGCCGATGGCGGCATGGCGGTGGGCGGCGCAGCGGGTGGCACCGCGGCGGGCGGCCGCACCGCGGGCGGCGCGGCCGGCGGGCGGTTGGCGGTGGCGGGATCGACCGGAACGGCGATGGTGGCGATGACCGGATCGGGCGGCGCAACGGCCTTCTTCCGCGCCTTCGCCGGCACCGCCTTGGGCGGCGTCAGAGCGGTCTTCACCCGCTCGGTCTCGCCGGCCAGGCTGACGAGCTTTTTCACCCGGGCCACCGTGGCGAGGTTGGTCGTGGTGGCGACGGTGTCTATCGGCGTGCCCGCGACGATGAGGTCCGCGACCGCCCGGCCCCGCGCGCGCTGGAGCGCGGCGACGATGCCGTCGAAGAGGACCTGCTGGTGGGTGAGGTCCGCGTAGCGCAGCAGCGGATCCGGCTCGCCCAGGGCGTAGCCGCACAGGTTGCGCACCATGCCCTCGATCTCGGCGGCGCTGACTTCATATCCCTCGGTGGTCGAGTCGGTCATCGACGGCTCCTCTCGCGGCCCGTTCGTGGCGGTGGGACCGGACAGCAGCAGCAGTTTACTAGTCCTCGCCGACAATGCCCGCCGCGCGGATTCGCCGCCCTTTCGCACCGCCGCGCCACCGCTCCGCCTGTCGAAATATTTCGACTGACCGAAAGCCTTTCGGTCAGTCGATCGCCGCCAGCCTCCTCAGTGTCCATTGGATCACGAACATGTCACGGTTGCCGCTTGCCGAAAAGGTTTTCGTCATGCATCGTGACGCTCGAACAACCCACCCCCAACCCGGAGGTTGTACGCAATGAACCGCTCCCGAAAGCTCACGCTCCTCAGCGTGCCGCTCTTCGTGGCCGCGATGCTGCTCGTCCCGCAGCCCGCCGCCGCGATCGCGACCTTCACCACCACGCTGGTCAACTCCAACGGCGGCAACTGCATGGCGCTACCCGGCGGCTCCACGGCCGACGCCGTGCAGCTCACGCAGCAGGCCTGCACCGGCGCCGCCTACCAGCAGTTCACCTTCACGCCGGTGTCGGGCACCACCGACACCTACACGATCGCCACCGTCGCCTCGAAGTGCGTCGACGTCTTCGGCGCCTCGACCGCCGACAACGCCACGATCATCCAGTGGGGCTGCCACAGCAACCCCAACCAGCGGTGGAAGCTCAACCCGGTGACGGTCAGCGGCACCGACAAGACCTTCAACCTCCTCTCCGTCGGGTCGAGTAAGTGCGTCGTCCCGGCGGGCGGAGCCTCCACCGTCAACACCGGCCTGGTGCAGTTGCCGTGCAGCACCGCCACCAGCCGGATCTGGCGGCTCGCCGGATTCACCAGCGGCGGCACCACCGTCACCGTGGCCAACCCCGGCAGCCGCTCCACCGCCGTCAACACCGCCACGTCGCTGACCCTGTCCGCCTCCGGCGGCACCACCTACACGTGGGCGGCGACCGGCCTGCCCGCCGGGCTGAGCATCAACAGCGCCACCGGTGTCATCAGCGGCACCCCGACCACCGTCGCGTCCTACTCCGTCACCGCCACCGCGACGAGTGCCGGTGTCAGCGGCAGCGCGACCTTCACCTGGACCATCACCTCGGGCGGCTCGACGAACACGTTCACCAACCCGCTCAAGCAGGCCGGGCCCGACCCGTGGCTGCAGTATTACAACGGCTACTACTACCTCGCCACCACGACGTGGAACCGCACCATCACCATGCGCAGGGCGACCACCCTGCGCGGCCTCGCCACCGCCACCGACCAGGTGCTGTTCAACCTCACCAACCCCAACGGCGCGGGCACCATGTGGGCGCCGGAGTTCCACCTGCTCTCAGGCCCCAACGGGCAGCGGTGGTACTTCTACTACACGGCCGGCCGCGAACCCTACGACCTCGGCACCCAGCGGATCCACGTGCTGGAGAGCGCCGGGCTCGACCCGATGGGCCCCTACACCTTCAAGGCCGACCTGCTCGACCCGACCGCCGACAACACCTGGGAGCTCGACCCGGGCATCCTGCAGCTCAACGGCAACCTCTACCTGCTCGGGACGTTCTACAACGGGTCGCAGCCGCTGTTCATCCGGCCGCTGAGCAATCCGTGGACCGCGAGCGGCACCCGCCGCACCCTGGTGACGCCCACCCTGAGCTGGGAGACGGTCGGCGGCGCCGTCGCCGAGGGCGGCGAGGTCATCCAGCGCAACGGGAAGACCTTCATCGTCTACTCCACCAGCCACTGCTCCACGCCGGACTACAAGCTCGGCATGATCACCTACAACGGCACCGGCGACCCGCTGCTGGCGTCGTCGTGGACCAAGTCGCCGAACCCGGTCTTCCAGCGCTCCAACGCCAACAGCGTCTACGGCCCCGGCCACAACGGGTTCTTCAAGTCGCCCGACGGCACCGAGGACTGGATCGTCTACCACGGCAACAGCTCCGTGAACGGCGGCTGCGACATCAACCGGTCCACCCGCGCCCAGAAGATCACCTGGAACGCGGACGGTACGCCGAACCTCGGCACCCCCGTCGCGCTCGGCACCACCCTGACCGCGCCCTCGGGCGAGCCCGCCTCCTGACCGATCGCGTCCGCCCCGGTCCCGCGACCGGGGCGGACGATTGAATTAGTTTATATATCCAACTAATATGGTCACCCTCGCGCGTCGTCAACGCCCACGACAAAGGAGCGCCATGAAAACCCATCCACACCGCAGGTTCCGATCCTTCGCCCTGTGCGCCGTCCTCGCCGGAGCGGTCGCCGCCAGCGGGACGGCGGTCGCGACCGCCCAGGCCGCCGCCGCCGGCTGCCGGGTCGCCTACACCGTGCCGTCCCAGTGGGGCGGCGGCTTCACCGCCAACGTCTCGATCACCAACCTGGGTGACCCCGTCGCCTCCTGGCGTCTGGTGTGGACATTCCCCGCCGGGCAGCAGGTCACCCAGGCCTGGGGTGCCACCACCACGATGAGCGGATCGCAGGCCACCGCCGTCGACGTCGGCTACAACGGCTCCATCGGCACCGGCGCCACGGTCGCCTTCGGCTTCAACGGCTCCTGGACCGGCAGCAACCCCGCCCCCGCCTCGTTCGCCCTCAACGGGGTCACCTGCACCGGCACGACCACACCCACCACTCCCCCGCCGGCCAGCCCCACCCCGAGCCGATCGCCGTCCGCGAGCCCGTCGACCTCCAGCAGCCCGCCGCCGACCAGCGGCTGGAACCCGCCGGCCTCGCTGGTGACACCGCTAGGCGAGGTCTGGTCACACGTGGAGAGCACCTACAGCAACCTCTACGGCTTCCGCAACTACGGCTGGGACCAGGTGGTGGCGAACGGCGGATTCCTCAACTACTGCGTCCGCTGGGACTCCACCGCGCCGGTGACGGCGGCGCTGCGCGACCAGATCCACGCCGCACTCGCGCGGCAGTCCAAGAAGTGGATGGACGTGATGGCCGGGCACAACGGCTGGCCCTACGCCACCGTCCCCATCCGCGTGGTCGGCTGGGCGGTCCGGGACCGCTCGACCCTGCAGTGGTCGGACAACTCGGTCGACATCTATGTCAACAACATCCGCGAGAACGCGCCGCAGTGCTCCGAGCCCTGCGGCCGATTCTTCCACCAGGACGGCAACTACTCCGGCTGCCCCGGCGGCGCGGCCCGGCACTACGACCAGTCGCTGTGGCTGACCGCGGGCATGAGCGGCGGCGCGGGCGGTGACTGGGGCCAGCGCATCGGCTCCGAATATCTGGTCGGCAACGTCGGCGCCGACAACATCCACATCCTGCTGCACGAGATGGGCCACACGTTCGGCCTGGACGACTTCTACGACTGGACCCCCACCGGCGTGGGCGGCTTCATCATGAAGGCGGGGAGCGCCACGCAGATCACCGACTTCGACAGGTGGATGCTGCGCGACTGGTGGCGCCACCTGAAGAACCGCTACGGGTACTGAACGAGCTGTCGCACTATTACTGGGTCGCTTCGCTCCGCGCGCCCCTGTGCGGCGCCTTCCCTCGTCGCTGCGCTCCTCAGTCCAGGCGCCGCGGCGCGCTCCGCGAAGCTCTCAGCCCAGGCACCGCAGCGCGATCCGTGAAGCTCTAGTCCAGGCGCCGCGGCGCGCTCCGCGAAGCTCTCAGCCCAGGCACCACGGCGCGCTCCGCGAAGCTCTCAGCCCAGGCACCGCGGCGCGCTCCGCGAAGCTCTCCGTCAGCCGCCTCCTCGCAGCAGGGGGCGGCTGACGGCGTACCCGGAAATGGGGGTGACCCTGCCGCGGGTCGCCCGGACGACCGATGGCCTCGGCAATCACGGGCATCTATGGTTTTCGGACACGCCGCGGCGCCCGGGTCGCGTGCCCCTTCGACCGACGGGGAACTTCAGGTGACCAAGCTCAGAGCTGCGATCGTCAGCACCGCCGTCCTGCTCGCCGTGCTGGGATCGGCACCCGCACCCGCCGCCGCGGCGGTGGTGCCCGACGTGACTTCGATCGACTTCGGCACCGGCACCCTGGGCCAGGCCGGTTCGCCGCGCACGGTCACGATGACCGCCGACGGCCCGCTCCCCTCGCAGATGGACCAGGCCTCCATCACCGACCCGGGCTCCGATGTGCCGCTCTCGTTCTCGATCAGCGCCGACACCTGCTCCGGCACGACCCTGGCGGTCGGCGGGACCTGCACCGTCACGATCCTGCCCCGGGCAGCGGCGACGGGCGCGCAGGGCGCCTACCTCCTGCTGACGGAGGTCGGTGGCGAGGAGACCTGGATCGAGCTCACCCTCACCGGCGTGGCCGGGGTCACCGGCACCTACCGCCAGATCACCCCGACCCGGATCCTCGACACGCGGTTCGGCATCGGCGCGCCGAAGGCCCCGATCGGTCCCGGCGGCACCCTCGGCCTGCCGGTGCTGGGGCGGGGCGGCGTGCCGGGCGACAGTGTCTCGGCGGTGGTGCTGAACGTGACGGTGACCGGCCCGACCTCGGCCGGGTTCGTCACCGTCTTCCCCCACGGGGTGATCCGGCCGTACGCGTCGTCGCTCAACTTCCCGGCCGGCTGGACCGGGGCCAACTCGGTCACCGTCGGCATCGGCACCGACGGGAAGGTCGACTTCTTCAACTCCGCCGGCTCGACCGGGGTCATCGCCGATGTGATGGGCTACTACCTCACCGCGACGGGCGACGGCGCCGGTGCCGGGGAGTTCTTCCCCACCGTGCCGCAGCGGGTCCTGGACACCCGGTCCGAACCCGGATACCGGCTGGGCGGGCAGGAGTCGATCTACGTCCCCCTGAGCTTCGGGGTGGACAACCGCCGCATCAAGGCCTTCGCCGTCACCATCACGGCGGTCTCCCCGCTGGCGGCGGGCTACCTCACCGCGTGGAGCGGGGCCAACGGCCCGATCCCGGGCACCTCGACCCTGAACTTCACCACCGGCACGACGGTGGCGAACATGGCGATCGTGCCGACCTCGATCTGCCTGTTCCACGGCGGCTGCATCGACAAGGCGATGATCGGCATCTACAACGGCTCGGCGAAGGGCGTCCACGTGCTCGTCGACCTCGTCGGCGTCTACGACGACGGCACGCTCGGCGGCGGCCTGCGGTTCCAGCCGCAGACCCCGACCCGCATCGTCGACACCCGGGTCGGAATAGGCTCCGGGCCCTTCGGCCCGGGCTTCACCAGGACGCTCAGCGCGTCACCCGTCGCGATCTACAACACCGTGGCGCTGGCCGCCAACGTCACCGCGATCGTGCCCTCGGCCGCGACCTTCCTGACGCTCTGGCCGGCCCTGGACGGAGTCGGCCGGCCCGGGGTCTCCAACCTCAACCCGGCCGCCGGCCAGACCGTGGCGAACGCCGCTGTCGTCCAGATCGGCCCCACGGAGGAGTTCAAGGTCTTCAACCAGGCCGGACTCATCGACATCGCGATCGACGTGGTCGGCACGTTCTTCGACCCGTCGGCGGGTCAGCAGGGCTCGCTGCGCCGGTCTCTCGCCCCTGTGCGCGTCGACCGGCCCTGACCTGCGGCGTGGACCGGCCCTGGACGGCGGCTTCCACCGGCCCCGCTTCGGCGCCGGTCCGGTGGCGCCCGGGAGCAGTCCCGGGCGCCACCGGCCGTCAGGACGACGGCGTCGGTGTCGGTGTCGGTGTCGCTGTCGGTGCGGTGGGCGCCGCACACACCTCAGGGGCGAACCTGTCGCAGGCGAAGCCGTCCACCTCCGTGAAGACCTTGGCCGCCACGACGGCCCCGGCCGTGTCGAACGTCGTCACGGTGATCGGCGATCCGACCGCCATCCGCACCTGCCCGACACCGTTCACCAGGTCGACCGTGACCGGCCCGCCCCCGTCCCGGGTGATCTCGGCCCGGACGGCGTGGGGGGGCGCGATGATCTGCAGCCGGTCGTCGGACTCGGCGTACCGCGGCAGCCGCATCACGATCAGGGTGCTCTCCACGCCGCCCGCGATGCCGTAACCCGACGGGTGGTCGCGGTAGAGGCCCTCGGCGGTGTCATAGGACGAGGTGAAGAAGGGACCGCCGCCGTCGGCGGTCGCGGCCTGGACGGTGAGGACGAAGGCCCGGCCGTTCTTGGTCCCGGGCATGTCGATCTCGTCGCTCCAGAGCACCCGGTAGGTGACGGCCGGGCCGGTCAGCCCGGTCAGCAGGGCCAGTGTGGAGGCCGCATCGCGAGCCTCGTTCGGCAGCGGTCTCCCGCGCCCGCCGACCGGCTGGGGGTCGATCGCCACCGAGGGCCGGGTCCCCGCCATCCCCGCCTCCGTCTCCAGCAGGACCGCCGCACCCAGCTTGACCCGGTAGCGGTGCCGCCCGGCCAGATCGGCGATGCCCAGGTAGTCCCTCCCGGCACCGGCATCGGACCAGACGCGTTCGGCGCCCGTGGCGGTGTAGCGGGTCTGCGCCGCCTCGTAGACCGACCCGGCCGGTCCCAGCAGCAGGTAGGTGTACTCCGGGTGCGCGGGGTCCGAGGCGAACCCGGTGTCCACCACCGGTCCCAACTCGCCCGTTCCCGTCAGCTCCAGGTCATCGGCGGCGGCACCGGCGACGCCCTGGAAGACCAGTGCCTGCAGCGTGGCGCCGCCTGCCGCGACCACCGCGACGCGGCGGTTGCCCAGGTCCCCGGCGAAGAGCACCTTGACCGCGTAGGTCGCGCCACCGAACCAGTGCCAGCTCGCCGCCTCGATCGCGCCCTCCCGCCGGGCGCCCTCCAGGAAGGGTTCATCGTCGGCGAGGCTGCCCCGGGTCGGGGAGTCCAGCAGCGGCCGCAGCGCCGCCGGCACCTCGCCGAAGGTCTGGGTGAAGGCGGGGACCGGCGGATCGGCCCAGCGCCAGCCCGTCATCACTCCCGCGGCCGCGAGCACCGCCACCGCCGCGAGCACCGCGACTCTCCGCTGCCGCCGACGACGGCGCAGCCGCAGCAGCCGGGCATAGGGGTCGGGGCGCGGGATCACCCGCTCCGACTGCCGCTCCATCGTGTCGCGCAGTTCGTCGATCATGTCAGTTCCTCCCGTGAGCGGGGGCGAGGGGGCGGCTGCGCTGCTCTCCGATGATGTCGCGGAGCCGGGCGAGGCCGCGGGACGCCTGGCTCTTCACCGTGCCGACGCTGACGCCGAGGATCTGCGCGGTCTCCTCCTCGGAGCGGTCCTCCCAGTAGCGCAGCACCAGGACGGCGCGCATCCGGACCGGCAACCACAGCAGGGCCTGCCACAGCTCGTCACGCTCCTCGATCGGTTCGTCGTGGACGGCGCGGTCCGGCGGGAACGCGGACGCCACCTCGCGGATCGGCCGCCGCCACCGGTTGATCAGCGTGTTGACCATGATGCGGCGGATGTAGGCCTCCGGATGGTCCATCCGGCGCCAGCGCCGCATCGCCGAGATCAGCGCCGATTGCAGCAGGTCCTCGGCTCGGTCGGCTGATCCGCAGAGCAGGTACGCCGTACGCAGCAGGTGCGCGTACCGCTGTTCCACGAACGCGCGGAACTCGTCGTCGGGCATCAGGTCGTTCTCCCCTCGTCTCACCCCACCCAACACGTGGCCCGACCGGAAGGTTGAGTGGGCACCACGAATTGACGCATTCGGATGTTATGGACTAGCCTGGCCCGAATCCCCGACCGCAGTCCCCCGGTCGGATCCGTCCACCCGATGACAACGTTGTCACCATCCCTGAACTGGGAGTCCTGAATGCGACTGACCCATGCCCTGACCGTCCTCGCCCTCGGTACCGCGGTCTCCGGCCTCACCGTTCCCGCGCCGCCCGCCCACGCCGCGGCGCCGGTGCGCATCATGCCGCTCGGCGCCTCCATCACCTGGGGCACCGGCTCCGGCGACGGCAACGGATACCGCGAGGAGCTGCGCAAACACCTCGCCCTCGACGCCGGTGTCGCCATCGACTTCGTCGGCTCCGTCCAGTCCGGAACCGCCGCCGACCGCGACAACGAGGGCCACCCGGGCTACCGCATCGACCAGATCGCGTCCGGAGTGGACGGTTGGATCGCCGCCAACCGCCCCGATGTCGTCCTGCTCAACGTCGGCACCAACGACACCCTGCAGAACTACCAGCTCCCGACCGCCCCGGCCCGCCTCAACGCGCTGCTGAACCGCATCGTCGCCGACGCACCGCTGGCGACGGTCGTCTTCTCCACCCTCGTACCGTCGACCGACGCGGCCAACAACAGCGAGGTCCAGGCGTTCAACGCGCAGCTGCCCGCGATCGCCCAGGCCCAGGCCGCCGCCGGGCACAGGGTCCGGCTCGTCGACTTCTACGCCGGGCTCACCCCCGCCGACATCGGCTCCGACGGCATCCACCCCACCAACGGCGGCTACGTCAAGCTCGCCAACCTCTGGCACTCGGGCCTGCAGCCGGTCCTCGGCGCCGGAACCGCATGGCCGCTCTACAAGCAGGACTTCGGCGACAACTGGCCGCTGACCTGGGTCAACACCGTGCAGGGCAGTGTCGGTGTCGGCGGCTACTGCTGCGGCCTGCCCGGCATGGAGAGCGCCCGCCGCGCCGAGACCGCCCACGGCGGCACCTACGCGCTCATGTACTCCGGCAACGACCTCAGCGCCACCGGCTCGTACTCCTACAACCGGGTCTTCGACGTGCACCTGCCGCTGACGGCGAAGTCCGTCCTGACCTACTGGATCTACCCGCAGACCACCAACGCCCGCTTCGTCGCGCTGGACCTCGCGCTCACCGACGGGCGCAGCCTGCGCGACTCGGGCGCGGTCGACCAGTGGGGCGTCCGGGCGCACCCGCAGTTCCAGGGCCAGGGCGGTCGCCTGGTCGCCAACCAGTGGAACCTGGTCCAGGTCGGCCTCGGCTCGCTCGCCGGCGGCACGGTCGACCAGATCCGCATCGGCTACGACCAGCCCGCCGGCACGGGCCTGTTCCGCGGCTACGTCGACGACATCCTGATCGCCAACAACCCGTGAGCCACGGCTGGGAGCCCCACCGGGGTTCCCGGCCACCCCTTGATCTATCGCATATTGTCTATGTAATGTCGATCACCGACGGCGCCGACCGACGCGCCCCGGAGATCGAGGAGCGTCCCATGACGACAGACCGGGTGCCCGCCTGCTGCGGCACCGACGACACGGCCACCGGCCTGAGCAGGCGTTCCCTGCTGGTTCTGACGAGCGGAGCCGTGGCCGGTGCCGCCGTGGTCGGACTGCCCGGCGTCGCCCACGCCGCGCCGGTGATCTACAACCCGTTCGCCGGCTACCCCATCTCGAGCGGCTGGCAGGACCACCGCGACCACGGCTCGCTGGGCGGCATCGACTTCAAGATGCCGGTCGGCACCAGCCTGCCCGCCTGCGGCGCGGGCACCGTCACCAACATCCCCGACAACGGCACCGGCGGCCACACCGTCACGATCGCCCACGCCGACGGCTACAAGAGCCAGTACCTGCACCTGTCGGCGTTCCTGCTCGCCAACGGCACCGCGGTCGGCAGCGGCGCGATCGTCGGGAGATCCGGCGGCGCCGCGGGTGCTCCCGGCTCCGGGTCCTCCACCGGTCCGCACTGCCACTGGCACATGATCAACCCCAGTGGGGTACGCATCAACCCGCTCGACTACGTCGCCCAGCACCCGCCCGGGACCGGCGGCCTGCCCAAGACCACCACGGAGACGACGGGCGAGCCGGGCCCGGTCTTCTACACCCGGATGCAGAACTGGCTGCGCATCACCAACGGCTACACGGGGCCGGTCAACGGCGTACCGGGGGTCAACACCTATGCGGCCCTGCAGCGGGCGATGCGCGGCTACGGCTACACCGGCCCCGTCAACGGCGTGATGGGCGTCAACTCGTGGCGGGCGGTGCAGACCCTCGCCGCCGATTACGGCTACACCGGGCCGCTCAACGGCGTCATGGGCCCGAACTCGTGGCGCGGCTTCGCCCGATTCATCAACCTGGACCAGTGGGACTGACGCCGTTCGTCCCCGGCCCCGCGCTCAGGACCGGCTCGTGAAGAGTTGCGGCGATCTGGAAGCGGCGAGGTGGCGTTCGAGTCGATGAGTGTTCCACTGCGCGGAACGTGCGGTTGGTGGAACCATGCCCCCGAGCAACAGTTCGACAATGACCAAGCTCGAATTCGAGACACTGCTGCCCGCCGCCGCCGACCACGCGCTCGCCTACCTGCGCGGGCTGCCGGACCGCCCGGTCCGCGCCACCGCCACCGATGCCGAGCTGCGGCAGTTCCTCGGCGGCCGCCTGCCCGACGGCCCGTCCGATCCGGAGCAGGTGCTCCAGCAGCTCGTCACCGGCGTCGACCGGGGCCTCGTCCCCACCGGGCACGGGGAGTATTTCGGCTATGTCGTCGGCGGGACCCTGCCGGTGGCGATGGCCGCGGACTGGCTCACCGCGACGTGGGACCAGAACTGCATCGTCCATGACATCTCGCCCGCCACCGCCGTCGTCGAGGAGATCTGCGCCGAGTGGCTGATCGACATCTTCGGCCTGCCGCGGGCCACGTCGGTGGCGTTCGTCCCCGCGTGCACCCACGCCGAGCTGCTCTGCCTGACCGTGGCCCGGCACCACGTGCTGGCGGCCCGCGGCTGGGACGTGGCGACGCAGGGCATGCAGGGCGCCCCCGAGATCAGGGTCCTGGTCAACGGCGCGACGCATGCCGCGGTGATCCGATCGCTGCAGGTTCTGGGGCTCGGCGGCGGCATCCATCACCTGGAGATCGACGACCAGAGCCGCATCGTCCCCGCCGCGCTGCGCGCCGCACTCGACGAGGTCGGTGACGCGCCGCTGATCGTCTGCGGGCTCGTGGGCGACATCAACACCGGCGGCATCGACGTCGTCGGGGACCTCGCCGACCGGGTGCACGACGCGGGCGGCTGGCTGCACCTCGACGGCGCGTTCGGGATGTGGGCCGCGGCGTCGCCGACCCTGCGACCGCAGCTCGTCGACGGCATCGAGCGGGCGGACTCGTGGGCCACCGACGCACACAAGTGGCTCAACACCCCCTATGACGGCGGCGTCGCGATGATCGCCGACCGCGACGCCCACCTCGCGGCGTTGCCGCTGCTCGCGGAGTACCTGAACATGCAGCCCGAGCACCGCCATCCGGTGGAGTGGGGCATGGAGGTGTCGCGCCGTTCGCGGGTCTTCCCGATCTGGGCCGCGCTGCGCAGCCTCGGCCGCAGCGGCATCGCCGACATCATCGACGGCTGCTGCCGCAACGCCCGCCGCTTCGCGGACCGGCTCACCGGGCAGCCGGGCGTGGAGATCCTCAACGAGGTGACGCTGAACCAGGTCCTGGTGCGGTTCGACGGACCGGGCGGCCGCGACGAGCACACGCGCCTCGTCGCGGAGGAGTTCCAGGCCCGCGGTGAGGGCTGGGCTGCCATCAGCCGCTGGAACGGCAGGATCGTGCTGCGCCTATGCTTGATCAACTGGGCGACCACCGCCGCCGATGTCGACGCGGCCGCCACGTCGCTGCTCGCCTGCCACCGCGCCGTCGTCACCGCCGGAAACGGGACCGCGGCCGATGCCGGAGCCGCTCGATGATCCGGATCGGCATCATCGGTGGTGGCGCCTGCGGCGTGATGCTCACCATGCAGCTGATCGACCGCCTCGCCGGGGGTCCCGAGGTCCAGATCCACCTGATGGAGCAGGGGGACCGGCTCGGTGCCGGGGTCGCCTACGGGACGGCCGAGCAGGTGCACATCCTCAACATGCAGGCGCAGACGATGAGCGTCCACTCGGACGACCCGGACCACTTCGTACGGTGGCTCGCCGCCCGGCGCGGGACACCGGCGACGGGTACGGATCTCATCGACTACGTCCCCCGCCGGCTCTACGGCGCCTACCTGAGGCAGTGCCTGGAGCAGAAGATCGCAACCGGTACGCCGACCGTCACCACGCACCGGTGCGAGGTCACCGGCTGCACGCGCGTCGGCCGGCAGTGGCGGCTGACGGCGGGCATCCCCCTGCCGGACCTCGACACCGTCGTGCTGTGCCTGGGCGATCTGCCGTCCGGCGAGTACAACCGGCTGGCGGAGCACCCCGCCTACGCGCCGACGCCGTGGGACGGCGCGTTCCTCGACGCGCTGCCCCGCGACGCCCGGGTGGGCATCCTCGGCACCAGCCTCACCGCCGTCGACGCGCTGGCCGCCCTGGACGCCCGCGGCCACACCGGACCGATCGCGTGCTTCTCCCGCCGCCGCGGGCTGCCCAAGGTCCAGCCGCGCATCCTCGACACCCCCGACCTCAAACTCGTCACCCGCGACACCGTCGAACGCCTCGCCCTGGAGGAGCCCGGCGGCATCAGCCTCTCCACCATGGAACGCCTGATCCGGGCCGAGCTGGAGCTGGCTCTCGGCGGGCCGGCCGCCTGGGAGTCGATCCGCCGCCCCGACGATGCCGATCCGCTGACCGCGCTGCGGGCCGACATCCACGCCGCCGAGAACAACCAGGTCCGCTGGTACGAGGTCCTCGACGCCATGTCCGCGCTGACGCCGATCATCTGGCACCGGTTGAGCGGATCCGCCCGGCAGACCATGCTCGCCGAGTTCTCCACCTGGTCGACCTACCGCCACCCGATGCCGCTCGCCAACGCGTACCGGGTGGAGCGCATGCTGGCGGCAGGCATCCTCACCGTCCACACGGGAATCAGCGGGATCCACCCGGACCACCGGGGCGGGTTCGACGTCGTCCGCACCGGCGGCCGGTCGGCCGTCGACTTCCTGATCAACGCCACCGGTACCGGCTACAACCCGTGGGTCCTCCCGTCGGAGCTCCTGCACCACCTGCTGCTCCAGGGCGAACTCGTGGCGCACCCGCTCGGCGGGCTCGACGTCGACTTCGGCACCCTCCGGGTCCGGCGGGCCGACAGCACCCTCGACGACCGGATGTACCTGCTCGGTCCGCTCACCCGTGGCGTGCACTTCTACACCAACTCGATCGAGACCAACCGCGACAACGCGCAGCGCCTCGCCGCCGACCTGGTCCTGCGAACCGGCGCGCGGTGACCGCTCCCGGTGCCCGGGCGGCGCGGTCGGCGTACCCGGCTGATGGTCGTGCGGTGACGCGGCTCAGGCGCGCGTGACCTGCGGCAGGAGCCAGCGGCGCCGCGTCCCCCGGGACTCCAGCGCGTAGAGGCGGGCGAGCACGTCGGCCACCTGGCGGCTGTGGTCGCCGTCGGCGTCGGCGTATGCCGCGAGCGCCGCCGCTGCCTCCCGTCGTCCCGGCCAGGGCCGCCAGGGCCCGCTCATAGGCGCCGATCGCCGACCGCAGGTTGTCCCCGCGATCACCGGCGAGCCGGCGCGTGTACGCCGCCGCCAACCGCGCGTTGATCCGCGCGACATCCTCGGGCTCCAGCACCGTGGCGATGCCGGTCAGCGACGCCTCCGTCCGGGTGATGAACTCCTCCGTCGCGCCGACCGGATCGCGCTCGCTCTGCTCACCCCGCCCGATCGCCACCAGCGTGTCGACGCGAGCGCGACGCTCGTCCGTGTCGTCCGCCGACAGCTCCCGCAGGCGCTCGAAGTGCCGCAGGGCCCGATCGCGCGCCTCCAGCCTCGTCATCCGGTCGACGCCGTCGTGATCGGCGAGGCGGCGATAGGCGAGCCCGAGGTGCAGGTGCAGTTGGCGGTCCTGGACGATGTCGCCGGACGGCTCGGCCGCCAGCGCCTCCAGCAGCTCGATGCCCGGGCCGGGTGCCGCGCCCGGCGCGGTGCCGAGCCGCGCCAGCATCGCCACCGCCTGCTGCCGGGACACGACGGTCCGCCGGTGCAGGGCGGGCTCCGGACCGTCCGGCCGACGGACCTCCAGCGCGGCGTCGAAGGCGGCTATCGAGAGTGCGAGGTCGGCCGCGCGGTCGGCCGTCGACCGCAGCAGGTACATGCTGCCGAGGTTCTGCTGGCTCACCCCCCACGCGCGCGGATTGATCGACTTCTCCAGATAGAGGAGGGACCTCTCCGCGTACGCGATGGCGGTTTCGACGTCGTTCCCCGCGACGGCGAGGTGGGCCAGGTTGCCGAGGGTCTGGCCGAGCAGGTCCCGTGCCTCCTGCGTGCGCAGCCCCTCCAGCAGCTTCACCCCGCGCAGGTAGCCCTCGGCCGCCGCGGCCCGGTTCTCCTCGGCCGACCCGGCTAGCCGCTCCTGCCTGCTCATGGCGAGCTGGTATTCGGCGAACGCACGCGGGAAGCGGCGGCTGGCCGGGATCTGGTCGAGGGCCGAGGTGAACGCCTCGATGGAGGCCTCGATGTTCGCCGACCGATCGCCGGACGGCCTGCTCGCGATGCTCATTCCATACAGGACGAGTTCCTCCGGTCGCACGAGCCCTCCTCCGGCCGGGTGTCGGCTCCGCGGCACACGGTAGGGTCTCGCTTTCGCTCCTGTCGATGCCATGTTCGAATCACGACATGCTGTGGATCGGGCGCTCGCACCAACCCGGCGGCTCGGGCGTCACCCTCGACCTTCGGCTGGACCGCGAGGCGGACTCGCTCACCGCGACCGTCGCCCTGCCGCCCCTGCCGGTGGGGGCCTGGGAGCGCGAGAGCATCCGGTGGTACCTGGAGGATTTCCGGGAGTTCCCCGCGGATCCGGCGCCCGCCGTCGCGGCGGCGAGCGCCGCCCTGATCGAGCGGCTCGGCGGGGAGCTGTTCACGGGCATCTTCGACGGCGATCCGGCGGCCCGCGAGATCTGGTCGAGCGCGCGGGCCGACATCGCCGGGCTGGACTGGGAGATCGACGCGGACCTGGCCGGGAGCGTGCCGATCCCGTTCGAGATGCTCCGCGACCCCGGCAGCGGCATCCGCCCGGCGCTCGCCGCGCGCTCCTTCGCGCACACGGTGCGCCGCCCGGACCCCGCCCCGGTGACCGTCCTGTCCGGTCCGCTGCGGATCCTGCTCGTCGTCGCGCGCCCCCACGCCGACCTGGACGTGCCCTTCCGCTCCATCGCGGGCCGGCTGATCCGCCACGCCGCCGGTGGCGGCCCGCGCATCGACGTGCTGCGCCCGCCGACCTTCGCGGCCCTGTCGCGCCGGCTGGAAGCGGCCGCGGCGAGCGGGCAGCCCTACCACCTGGTGCACTTCGACGGGCACGGCCTCATCGGCCCGACCGGCGGAGATCCCGAGGGGTACGCCGTCTTCGAGCAGCCCGGCGCCCCGGGCAACCGGCGGCTGGTCAGCGGAGCCCAGCTGGGCGAGGCCCTTTCGACCCACGGTGTCGAGGCGCTCGTCCTCAACGCCTGCAGCTCCGGCCGGTCGGAGTCGTCGCGGGACGGGACCGGCTACACCTCGCTGGCCCGCCGGTGCCTCGACGCCGGGGTGAAGGCGGTCGTCGCGATGCGCTACGACATCTACGTCTCCACCGCGACCACCTTCGTCACCACCCTCTACGACCTGCTGTTCCAGGGCCGCACGCTGGGCCACGCCGCCTCGGTCGCCCGGGCCGGGCTCGCCGCGGACGAGGCTTACGGTGAGTGGCTGGTGCCGGTGATCCTGCAGGCCGCGCCGGTGGCGGTCACCGCCGACGACCGGCCCGCACCCGCCGCGGCGGCACCGGTCTTCGTCGGCCGCGACGACCTCACGATCTCCATCGATCGAGCCTTCGACACCGGCAACGCGATCGTGCTCTGGGGTGCGGCCGGTGTCGGCAAGTCCGCTCTCGCCGAGGACTTCGCCGAGTGGTACAGGTCCAGCCGGGGTGTCGACGGGCCGCTGCACCGGGGCAGCTTCGGTGCCGAGCCCGAGGCGGGCTTCGCCGAGCCGGCTGCCGACGCACCGGCCATCTGGATCTGGGACGGGCTGGAGCGGACCGCCTCCTGGCCCGAGGCCGACCGGCGGGCGCTCGCCGACCGGATCGCCGCCCTGGCCGGCGGACCGGTCCGGCTGCTCCTGACATCGCGCGACCGCGCCGCCTGGCTCCCGGCGACCGTCCGGCGGCTTCAGGTCCGGCCCCTGTCACCGGCGGAGAGCGACGAGCTCGCGGGTGTGTGGTCCCCGGCCGACCGGGCCTTCTGCCAGGGCCACCCCGCGGCGATCCGGCTGCTGACCAGCGGGGCCGCGCCGCCCGTCGCGGACCTCGGCACCGGCCGCGTGACCGCGGATCCCTCGGGCGCGGCATCGAGGGCTCTCGCCGGCCTGCCCGCCGCGCAGCGCTCGGCGCTCACCCTCCTGCTGCCCTTCCGCGACGTCGTCTCCGCCCACCACCTGATCCGGATGCACCGCGCGCTGCAGCTGCCGTCCGACCTGACCTACGCCGAGGCGGCGGCGATCCTCGACCGCGTCGCCGATCTCGGCTGGTTCACGCGGCTCGACGGCGAGCACTACGGCCCGCACCCCTTCCTCCGGCACGCCCTCCACCAGCTCGTCACCGCCGGACAGGGCACGCCGGAGGTGATCGAGGAGGCCTACTGCCGGTCGGTCGCGCTCTTCGGGCACGGGCTCTTCTGGGCATACAACCTCGGCAACCGCGACACGCTCAACATCATCGCGCTGGAGGAGCGGAACCTCGTCCACGCGTTCGAGCTCGCGTTCACCCGGGGCCGCGCCGACGAGCTGCTCGGCCCGCTGCAGGCTCTGCGCATGCTCTACGAGCAGGGCCACCGCCTGGACGCCTGGTACGCCATGGCCGAACGCCTCCAGCCCGTCCTGCTCGACCCGGCGACGCTCCTGCCGCAGCCGGAGGTGAACTTCGTCGATGTGAGCCTGCGGGGAGTGCTGCTCGACTACGCCGACGCCCTCGCCGCCCGCCGGGGCGACCCGATCGCCCGCGGGGGGATCGCCGCCGCCCGCCGGGACCTCATCGCCGGCGATCTCGACGGCGACGACGACCTTCGGCAGGTGGCGCTGCGCAGCCAGGCGATCCAGCTGCTGCGCGACGGTTCCGTCGACGACATCCGCCGCGCCGTCGATCTCGCGCACCGGATCTCCGACACCGCGCTCGAAGCCTCCGCCCTGATCGACCTCGGCCACGCGTACCGCAACGACGGCGACTTCGACCGGGCCCGCGTCTGCCTGGAGGAGGCGCTGGATCTCGGGCCCGACTCCGACACCCGGCACCGCGCTCGCGTCTTCGACGGGCTGGGCGCCCTGATGCTGAGCCGGTTCGACCAGATCGTCGAGGAGAACCTGGACGCGATCGGCGAGCAGGTCCGCCGGGACGGGATCGAGGGCAGGTTCACCGTGCCCGTCACCGAGGAGCAGGCGGCCTGCCTGCGGTCCGCGTACGGCTACTACCAGGCGGCCCTGCGATGGCAGGGTCATGAGGACCGCGCGACCGTCGCGTCCCTGCACCACCAGCTCGGCGGCATCGCGGGGATGATGGCGCTGTGGGCGGAGGCGGACACCCACTTCCGCACGGCGATCGCCGGTCACGACGAGGCCGGTGCGGTGCTCCGGTCCGCGCAGAGCCGGGGCGATTTCGCCAACCACCTGATCCAGCGCGGACAGCGGTACGCCGAGGCGCTGCTCTACGCGCGTACCGCGGAACGCGACCTGCTGTCGCTGGGCGATGCCCCGCCCGCACTGCTGAAGCGGGCACGTGCCCTGGTCGAGGAGCTCGAGACCTATTAGCGGCGGGCGGACAGGCCGTCCACCACCACGGCGATGATGCGGTCCCGGGCGGCGTCGTCCTTTCCCGACACCGCGTGCGACGCGCCGATCATGAGGCCCACCAGGTCGCCGATCCCGATGTCGGACCGGACCCCACCGGCTCGCTGAGCTCGGTCGAGCAGGGTCGTCAGCGCGGTGCGCAGCGCGGTCCCGGCGGTCGAGTTCGCGTGCTCGGTCGAGACACCGGCCGCCGAGAGCGCCTCGGCCAGCGCGTTCTTCGTCGCCGCCTGCTGCACGGTCCGGGTGAAGAAGCCGAGGAGCGCGGCGACCGGGTCGACCGAGGAGGTGAGTTCTTCCGCCTCGGCGGCGAACCGCTCCAGCCGGCCGACGTAGACCGCCTCCAGCAGCGCTTCCTTCGTCGGGAAGTGGCGGAAGACCGTACCGATGCCGACCCCGGCCACCCGGGCGACCTCCTCCGTCGACGCACCGGCACCGCTGCCCGCGAAGACCGCCTCCGCCGCTTCGAGCAGCCGGGCGCGGTTGCGCTGCGCGTCGGCGCGCAGCGGTTTGGCAGTCGTCACGGGGTCCACCTAGACAATCGGAGTGTCCACTCCATATAGTCGAATTAACGGAGTGCTTACTCCGATTCTAACCGAGGGAGCCGCCATGAGCCTCACCCCCCAGGAGATCTTCGACCTGCGCACGGAGATCATCCACTCTGGACGATGGCAGGAGCTCGCCGTTCATTACGCGGCCGACGCGCAGGTCCGGATGCCGTTCGCGCTTCCCCACCCGGTGCACCTGGAGGGACGGGCCGCCATCGAGGCGCACCTGGCGCTCGCCGACGGGGCGCCGCTCGAGTTCCGGGTGGAGAACGTCGTCCTGCACCAGACGCTCGACCCCGAGGTCCTCATCGCGGAGTACGACTACCGCGCCCGCGCGACGCACACCGGGCACGAGTTCCGGATCGCCAACATCCAGCTCTTCCGCGTCCGCGACGGCGAGATCGTCGAGACCCGCGACTACCACAACCACCACGTCCTCGGGGAGGAGCTGCGCCGGCCCGCCACTGCGTAAGGGCGGCTCAGGCGATGAGCAGGCGCAGGCCGAGCTCGGCGGCGTCGAGCCCGGCGAGGTCGCGGTTGCGCTCGGCCCACCTGCCCGAGGCGAGGTCGGCACGGAGTTCGCGCACCGCTCGCTGCTCGACCTGCGGCCCGACCCTGGCCCACACCGACATCCCGCGCCGGACCTGCTCGTCGAGGTAGACCTCCGGCCGGCGCCAGTAGGCCTCGAAGAAGCCGTCGACGCAGTCCCACGGAATGGGCACCGGCTCCAGGCGGGCGCCGATCGCGTCGGCCAGCTCGTTCACCGATGGCCGGCCATGCAGGAGGTCGGCGATCTCGGGCACGTAGTCGCGAATGAGCCAGAACCGGTCCAGCCAGCCCTCGGCGCTGGTGTCGTGCGTGAAGACCACCACGCGGCGGGCCACGCGCCGCATCTCGCGCAGGCCCGCGATCGGGTCCGGCCAGTGGTGGATGGTGGCGAAGGCCATCGCGGCGTCGAAGGACCGGTCCTCGAACGGGAGGCTCTCCGCGGAGCCGGCCACGCAGGGCGCCGCATCCGCCGGGCGCTGCGCGCGCATGACGGCCGACGGCTCCACCGCGGTCACGTCGCGGTCGACGGGCTCGTAGGAGCCGGTCCCGGCCCCGACGTTCACGACCGTCCGCGCGTCGCCGAGCGCGGCCCAGACCGCTGCCGCGATCCTCGGCTCGGTACGCCGCGTGACGGTATAGGTGGCTCCGATGGTGTCGTACAACGGCTCGGTGGACATGTCGCCGCCTCCCTTTTCGCCGCCACCCTGCCACGTTTTGCAGCACGGCGTGGTCTCCGCTTCACGAATGGCCACGCTGTGCTGCAAAACGTGACACGCACCTGGCGAGAGCTACCGGGCTGTCCACGGCCAGGGCAGGTCCGCCACCGCGGCGTCGACGAGCAGGCGTTCGAGGTCGCGCAGGAACCGCTCGGCGACCTCGGTCGGCAGGTAGCCCGTGTCGCCGGTGACCGCCAAGCCCATCCCGCCGGTCGCGTCGACGATCTCGACCCGCATCCGCCAGGTGAACGTCTCCAGCCCTTCGGCCAGGGTGAACGTGCTGCGCGACATCGCCGCCCGCAGGGCCGCCTCGTCGGCGGCCCGGCCGGAGCTCTCGGCGTCCGGCAGGAGCCGGATGTCGTTGAAGTAGCAGTGCTTGTTGATGCCGGTGGCGTAGGGCAGGCCCGCCTCCTCGTGCGCCCGCGCCATCTCCTCCGGGTCGTAGTAGGCGTGCCGGTAGGCGTCCACGGCCGCGTGCCAGACCCGGGGCAGCGCCTCGGCGAAACCGGGCTTGTCGGCGAGGTCGATCACGAGGAGGCCGAGCTGGTTGAGCTTCGAGATCGCTTCCCGGTAGTCGTCGGCCGACCGGTTGTCGACCATCGTGTAGATCCCGCAGGTGTCGCTGCCGGACCACGCCGCGACGACCCCGGCGACCACGGTGAGCAGCACCGTGGCGGTCGTCACCCGCTCCCGCCGGGCGATGACGCGGGCGGCGGTGTCGGCGGCCTCGGAGGCGAGGAGATAGCGCTGGAAGCGGGGCGACCCGGCCGGACCGACGTAGGGCAGCGTCTCGGCGGGCAGGCGGTGGTAGCTGTCGAGCCAGTAGCGGACGGCCCGCTCGCAGCGGCGCTGCTGGCGCTCGCCCTGCTCGATCCGGGCGACCTCGGCCGACTGGAGCTGCACCGGCGTCCGCACGGCACCGCGCAGCAGGAGCAGGCGCAGGTCCTTCAGCACCAGCTCGGCCGCCCGGAAGTCGACGGTCACGTGGCTGAAGACGACGACGATCCGGCAGATGCGCTCCCCCGCCATCAGCAGGGCGATCCGCTGGGGCCACTCCCGCTCGTGGTCGAACGGGGTCGCGGCGATCCGCACGGCGAGCTGCTGCGCGGCGGCCGCCCCGTCATCGGCGCCGAGGCCGCCGAGGCTCTCGATCGGCACGAGCAGCACCGGCTGCTCACCGCGCTCGGCCACCACCTGCCGCAACTCCCCGTCGACGGTCCGCACCCGCGTCCGCAGCGACGAGTGCCGCGCGAGGAGTCCGCTCACCGCCCGCAGCGCCGCGGCCGTGTCGACAGTGGACCGGCGCGGTGCGGCGACGACCCGGCGGAGGCTGAACATGGCGTGGCTGGCACCGTGCCGGCGGATCGCGATCCACAGTGCACGCTGGCCCCAGGTGAGCGGGGCGCCGGGGTCGGGTGCTCCGGCGAACGGCGCCGTCACCTGCTCGGCGAGGAAGGGTTCGGCGGGCATCACGACAGCGTAGGCCGCGCGTACGGAAAGCGCTTTCCTCCATTCGGTCGATGCTTCATCGATCTACTGAGATGCACACTCGTATCGATACGCGGGCGAGATGCCGATCCCCGCTCCAGCTGTCGTGAGGAGCCATTCTCCATGTCCGGGGTCGGCGAGCACTCGCCTCTACCGCGCCTGACCGTGCCCGGCCTGCTGGCCCTGCGGCGGTCCCGCGACCCCGGCGCGGTCGCGATCGACGTGGTGGGCGGCGATTCGCTCACCTTCGAGCAGTGGGACACCGCATCGACCGCGCTCGCCGCGACGCTGCGGCACCGGGGTGTCGTCCGGGGCGACGCCGTCGGGCTGGTCTTCGCCAACAAGGACTGGACCTGGTTCGCCGTCGCCTACTGCGGGGTCCAGAAGGCGGGCGCCGTGGCCGTGCCGCTGCACGACACCCTGCCGCCGACCCGGCTCGCCCAGCTCCTGGCCGCGTGCGGTGCGGTGATGGCGATCACCGGGCAAGCCGGGGTCGAGCGGCTGATCGGTGCCTCCGCCATGGACGGTGATGACGACGCGCGGCCCGACGATGTCGGGCAGATCCTCTTCACCTCGGGCACCTCCGGCGAGCCCAAGGGGGTCACCGCCACCCACGCCAACCTCACCACGGGCGTCCAGACCCATCCCCGGCGGATGACGCTCGCCCACTCGCAGCGCTTCCTGCACGCCTTCCCGATCGGCACCAACGCGGCGCAGACGATGCTGATGAACGCGCTCAGCGCCAAACCGTCGGCCGTCACGCTGCCCCGTTTCACGCCGCGCCGGTTCGCACAGCGGCTGCCCGAGGTCGGCACCGCCTTCCTGGTCCCCGCGATGGCGATCGAACTGCTCGACTCGGGGGCGCTGGACGGGGTGGAGCTCGGCGGCGTACACCTGGTGGGGTCGACCGCCGCCCCGCTGCCGCCGGCGATCGCGCAGCGGCTCGCCCGCGCCTTCCCGCGGGCCGCGATCGTCAACTACTACACCTCGACCGAGGCCGCACCCGCACAGACCAGCATGATCTTCGATCCGACGCGCCCCGACGCGGTCGGGCGCGTGCAGCCCGGCGTCGTGCGCATCACCGACCCCGCCGGGTCGCCGCTGCCCGACGGCGAGATCGGCGAGGTCTGGCTGCGCTCGCCGCACGCCCGCCGCTACCTCGGCGACGACGCCGCCACCGGTCACACCTTTCAGGACGGATGGGTACGCATGGGCGACCTCGGCAGGCTGCGCGACGGCTACCTCTACCTCGCCGACCGGGACGGCGACGTGGTGAAGTCGGGTGCCTACAAGATCTCCACCCTGGAGGTGGAGGCGGCGCTGCACGAGCACCCGTCGATCGCCGAGGCCGCCGTGGTCGGCGTGCCGCACCCGGTGCTCGGCACGCAGCTCGCCGCGGTGATCGTGCCCCGACCGACCGCCGGTGACCTCGGCCTCGCCGCCGTCCGCGCCTTCCTCGCCGAGCGGCTCGCCGAGCACCAGCTCCCCGGCGGCGTCGTGCTGCTCGATCAGCTTCCGCGCAACGACGCGGGCAAGGTCCTCAAACGACAGCTCGGGCAACTCTTCCCCGGCGACACCGGAGGTCGGCAGTGAGTGCAGCGAAGGGCCGCGACGCCCGGACCGAGGAGGCAGCGTGAACCAGTCCTTCCATGGTGTGTGGTTCACCGAGCAGGCCTCGGTGGCGGGCACCACCTATCACATGGCGGTGGGGATCCGCTTCGACGGCGAGCTGGACCGGCACGCGCTCGGCGAGGCGTGCGCCGCCGTCATCGCCCGGCACCCGGCCCTGAGCAGCGCCGTCGCCGTCGACCGCGACCTGCCCCGGCTGGTTCCGGCGGCGGAGAAGGTCACCCTCACGGACGCGCCGTTCAGCGAGGCCCGGCTGCGGGAGGAGATCGCCCGCCGCTACGACCTGGGTCGAGGGCCGCTGGCCAGGTTCACGCTGCTGCGCGAGTCGGACACCCGGCACCTGCTCCTCGTCACCGCGCACCACCTCGTCTTCGACGGGACCTCCAAGGAGATCCTCGTCAACGACCTCGCGGCGGCGTACGGCGGCGCAGCCCTGGAGCCGTTGGCCGAGGCGGCACCTTCACCGTCCGATGTAGAGTCGGCGAAGGCGTACTGGGCGGGTCGCTGGGCCGCCCCGGGCGAGGTCGTGCTGCCGGAGCTGGTGCGGACGCCGGTCGCCGCGGAGCCGGGCGCGACGGTCGAGCTCACCCTGCCGGGCGTCGCCGTCGACGGGCTGACCAGGTTCGAGGTGGTGCTCGGCGCCGTGCACGTGCTGCTGGCCCGCTACGGCAACACCGGGCTGCCGGTGACGATCGGGCTCTCCACCCGCTCCGAGCAGACGACCGACCACATCGGACTCCACGTCACCGAGCTGCCCGTCACCGTGGCGGCGGCGACCGGCGGATTCCGCGACTACGCGCTCGGCCTGCGGTCCCGCCTGCGCGAGCTCTACCGGCACCGGGCGGTCCCGTTGGCGCAGGTGGTGGGCGGGCTGCGGGTGGCACCGGCGCTCACCCCGATCTCCGTCGGCTACCGGCGGCGCGGCCCGGCACCGGCCTTCCCCGGTGTCACCGCGAGCGTCGAGTGGTCGCTGTTCGGCGGCGGCGCCCGCAACGCGCTGCACCTGCAGATCGTCGACGGCGACGACGGTCTCGCGGTGAGCCTGCAGCACAGCCCGGATGCGATCCCGACGGCAGCGGTGGCGCGCATCGGGGAGCACCTGCGGACCGTGCTCGCCGCCGTCGCGGACGACCACGACGTGGACGTCGCCACGATGCCGATCATGCCGCCGGCGGAGCTCGACACGGTGCTGCGGCGGTGGAACGACACCGCCCGCGAGCAGCGCGGCACGGTGCCGGAGCTCTTCGCCGCCCAGGTCCGCCACCGCCCGCACGACGTGGCGGTCGTCGACGGCGACCACCGCCTGACCTACGCCGAGCTGGACGCGGCGAGCGCCGAACTCGCCGCCCGCCTCCCCGGTCCGGGTGCCCTCATCGCCGTCCGGCTGCCGCGCGGCTGGAAGGCGGTCGTCGCGATGCTCGCCGTGATGCGCAGCGGCGGCGCCTACGTCCCGGTCGATCCGGCCTATCCCCCCGCCCGCCAGGAGCTCATCCTCGCCGACGCGCGGCCCGCGCTCGTCATCGACGGCCTCGGCGCCCTGCCCGAGCCGCAGCCGGTCACCGAGGGCATCGGCGAGGCCGCCTACGTGATGTACACGTCCGGCTCGACCGGGCGGCCCAAGGGGGTGGTCGTGCCGCACGGCGCGCTCGCCAACCTGCTGCTCGGGATGGCCGAGACCCTCGGCAGCGGGCCCGACGACCGGTGGCTGGGGCTCACCTCGCTCTCCTTCGACATCTCCGGCCTGGAACTCTTCCTCCCGCTCGTCACCGGCGGCCGGCTGGTGATCGCGGGCAGCACCGGCGCCCTGGACGGGCGGGCACTCACCGCGCTGATCGGGCGGGAGGGCGTCACGCATGTGCAGGCGACCCCGTCCGGCTGGCAGGTGCTGCTCGACGCCGGCTTCGACGGCCGGGCCACGATCACCGCGCTCGCGGGTGGCGAAGTGCTGCCACTCGACCTGGCCAGGCAGGTGCGTGCGCGGGTGGCCCGGCTCCACAACGTCTACGGCCCCACCGAGACGACGATCTGGTCGACCACCGACGAGCTCCCGGCCGAGCCGTCGGCGGTCACGATCGGGCGTCCTATCGCCAACACGCAGGCCTACGTCGTGGACGCCGACGGGCGGCCGCTGCCGATCGGGGTCTGGGGCGAGCTGCGCATCGGCGGGCACGGTGTCGCCAGCGGATACCTGCGGCGGCCCGACCTGACCGAGGAGCGCTTCCAGGACAACCCCTTCGCGGCGGGGCGCCTCTACCGCACCGGCGACCGGTGCCGGTGGGCCGCCGACGGGAGGATCGTCTACGGCGGGCGGACCGACGGCCAGGTCAAGGTACGCGGGCACCGGGTGGAGCTGGAGGAGATCGAGACGCGCCTGCGCGAGCACCCCGGCGTCGCCCAGGCGGCCGTGGCGCTGCGGGGTGGCGAGCTCGCCGCCTATGTCGTGGCGCGGGGAACCGCCCCGGACGGCGCGGAGCTGCGCCGGCACCTCGCCGAGACCCTGCCCGCCGCGATGGTGCCCACCCGGTGGTCGACCCTCGCGCAGCTCCCGGTCAGCCCCAACGGCAAGCTCGACCGGGCGGCGCTGCCGGAGCCCGCGCCGAGCAGGGCACCGGCGGCGGAGACCGGGGCGGCAGGCGAGGCCGACGAGCTGGTGGCGGTCCTGCGCGGCATCTGGCAAGAGGTTCTCGCCATCGACGACATCGGCGTCGACGAGGACCTCTTCGACCTCGGCGGCCACTCGCTGACGATCACCCGGATCAACGTGCGCATCATGCAGCAGCTCGGCCGCGAGGTGCCCCTGGAGGTCTTCTTCGACACCCCGACCATCGCCGAGATCGCCCACCACCTGCGGGAGCACGGCCTTCCGGAGCACGGCCTGCGGGAGCGCGCATGAGCACCGACCTGCGGCAGCGCCTCGCCGAACTCGTCAACGGCGCCACCACCGGCACGATCGGCGTCGGCGACGCGCTGGGCGGCGGCTCGCTGCGCGCGATGGGCCTGGACTCGCTCGGTGCGCTGCGGCTCATCGACGCCATCGACCTGGAGTACGGCGTGGAGATCGACCTCGGCACCGAACCCGGCCTCGACACGCTGGACGCGATCGCCCGGATGGTGGCGGCGCGACGATGAGACACCTGCCGCTCTCCGCGCTCCAGCAGCGCTACTGGTTCCTGTGCACCTCCTACCCGGGCGACGCGTCACCGATCCTGGTGCTCAACTGGCGCATCCACGGACCGCTCGACGTCGAGGCCTGGCGGGCCGCCGTCGACCTGGTGGTCGACCGGCACGAGAGCCTGCGCACCAACTTCGTGCTCCGCGACGCCGAGCCCGTGCAGGTCGTCCTGCCGCCCGCCGGGATCGAGACCGACCTCGTCGACATGAGCGCCCTCCCGCCGGACGAGCGCGAGGCCCGCACCGCCGACCTGGTCGGCGCCCGCACGCACATGCTGCTCGACCTCGCCGAGGACCCGCTGGTCAGCTCGTCGCTGGTACGCCTCGCCGACGACCACCACGTCTGGTGCTTCACGATGCACCACATCATCGCCGACGGCGCCTCACTGCGCATCGTCGGCCGCGAGGTCCGCGCCGCCTATCTCTCTCTTGTGGAGGGTACGCACCCGGCGGACCTGCCGAAGCTGGAGCTGCAGTACGGCGACTTCGCCGTCTGGGAGTCCGAGCAGGACCAGGCCGCCGACCTCGCCTACTGGCACGACCGGCTCGCCGGGACGCCGCAGCTCGACCTGCCGACGGACCATCCCCGCCCGGCCGAGAAGGCGGCGAGCAGCGAGGAGGTGATCCACCACATCGGACCGGAACTCGCCACCGGGGTCGTCGAGCTCGCCCGCAGGTCCCGGTGCACGCCATACATGCTGCTGTTGGCGGCGCTGACGGTGCTCCTGCGAGAGCGGAGCGGGCAGGACGACTTCTGCGTCGGCACCCCCGTCGGCGGCCGGGTCCGCGCCGAGTTCGAGCCGGTCGTGGGGCTCTTCGCCAACACGCTCGCCCTGCGTACCGATCTGTCCGGCGACCCCACCTTCGCCGAGCTGCTCACGCGTACGCGGAGCACCGTCATCGGCGGGCTGCAGCGGCAAGCGGTCCCGCTGGGGCGGGTGCTCGCCGCGCTGGCGGTGCCCCGCGACCCCGCCCGGACGCAGCTCTTCGCCGTCGTCTTCAGCATGCGCAACGACAACGCGGCGCAGCACTCCACGCTCGGGCCGCTCTCGATCGAGGGGTTCCCGCACGGGCACGCGAAGGTGCTGCACGACATCGTCTTCGACATCTGGCGCCTCGACGAGGCGGGCCTGCGTACCGGCATCCGCTACGACACCGCCCTCTTCCGGCCCGAGACCGTCGGCGCGATGGTCCGCCGGTACGAGCAGATCCTCGCCGCAGCGGTCGCCCGGCCGGACCTCCGCCTCTCCGAGCTGGCGGCCGCCGATGGGTAAGCACATCGCGTTCTTCAACATCCCGGCCCTGGGGCACGTCTTCCCCACTCTCGCCGTGGTGGCGGAGCTGACCCGCCGGGGGCACCGGGTCAGCTACAGCACGATCGAGGGGCGCCGCGCCCTCGTCGAGCCGACCGGTGCCGCGCTGCGGCCCTACCGGTCGCTGCGGCCCGCCGACACGGACCCGTCGCTGCGCGTACCGGCCCGAGCGGGGTATATCAGCAGCACCCTGCTGAGCTTCCTGGACGAGGCCGAGGCCGCCTTCACGCAGTTGGAACCGGTCTATCGGGACGACCCGCCGGACCTGATCGTCTTCGACCGGATGGCCTTCGCCGGTCGGGTCCTCGGCGCCCGGCTGGACGTGCCGACGGTGCAGCT
This sequence comes from Allocatelliglobosispora scoriae, assembly GCF_014204945.1. NCBI lineage: Bacteria > Bacillati > Actinomycetota > Actinomycetes > Micromonosporales > Micromonosporaceae > Allocatelliglobosispora > Allocatelliglobosispora scoriae. The sequence continues at coordinate 1,845,463 of NZ_JACHMN010000003.1, read as the reverse complement.
GTGGCCCATGCTCGTCTCCAACGAGCACTGGTCGATGGGGCAGGCCCTGAACGCCTTCGACCCCGCCGATCCGGTCCTGCACGCCTACGCCGTCCGGCTGGCGGAGTTCCTCGGCGAGCACTGCCCGGCACTCGACCCGGAGCTCTTCCTCTCTCCGCAGCCCGACGCGCAGCTCGCCTTCTATCCCCGGTCGTTCCAGTACGCGGGCGACCTCTTCGGCCCCGGATACAGCTTCGTCGGGCCGTGCCTGCAGCCGCCGCCCGGACGGTGGCACCCGCCGGACGACAACGACGTCCTGCTCGTCACCCTCGGCACCGTCTACAACGCCCGGCCGGACTTCTACCGGGCCTGCGCCGAGGCGTTCGCGGGCACCCGGTGGCGGGTGGTGCTCGCCGTCGGGGAGCGCATCGAGCTCTCCTCGCTCGGCCGGCTGCCCGCCAACGTCGAGGTGCACCGCTTCGTCTCCCAGCTCGACGTGCTCGCCCATGCCACGGCGATGGTCTGCCACGCGGGGATGGGCGGCATCATGGAGGCGATGAGCTTCGGCTTACCGGTGCTCGCCGTTCCGCAGACCCTGGAGCAGGAGGCGAACGCCCTGCGGGTGGAGCAGCTCGGCCTCGGTGCCCGCCTCACCTCCTCGGATCAGCTGGACCCCGGCACCCTGAAGACCGCGGTCGAGGTCATGGTCAAGGACCCGGCGATCGCCGACGGGGTGGCCGCGATGCGCAGCGCCGTCACCGCCACCGGCGGAGCCCCCACCGCGGCCGACACCATCGAGCGCTGCCTGCCCTGAACTCCAGAGATCCCCAAGATCGCCCCAACTCTTCAAGAGTTGGTCCTAAAAGCCGCAACTCTTCAAGAGTTGGGGCTCAAAGGCCCCAACTCTTGAAGAGTTGGTGCTAAGAGGTCAGCGCAGGGCGCCCTCGCTCGTGAGCCAGGCGGCGTGCAGCGCGGCGTAGGGCGAGCCCGCCACCGCGACGAGATCGTCGTGGCTGCCGCGCTGGACCACCCGGCCGTCGTCGATGACGATCACCTCGTCGGCGCTGCGGGCGGTCGCCAGCCGATGCGCGATCGTCACCGTCGTCCGGTCGCGGGAGAGCAGGTCCATGGCGGTACGCAGGCGTACCTCGCTCGCCGGGTCCACCGCACTCGTCGCCTCGTCGAGGATGAGCAGGTCCGCACCGGTCGCATGGGCCCGGGCCACCGCGACGAACTGCCGCTCCCCCACGCTCAGCCCCTCGCCGCGCTCGCCGACGACGGTGTTCACCCCGTCGGGCAGGCCCGCCGCCCAGTCCGCGAGCCCGAGCTCGGCCAGGATCGCGGTCACGTCGTCCTCGCCGAGCGGGCGGCCGAACCCGATGTTCTCGGCGAGCGTGCCCCGGAAGAGGAAGCCCTCCTGCGGCACCAGCACCACCCGCTCGCGCAGCGACCGCAGCCGCACCCGCTCCAGCGGTACGCCACCGAGCAGCACCTGCCCCTGCGTCGGGTCGACGAGCCGGGTGACCAGCTTGGCGATGGTCGTCTTGCCCGCACCCGTCTGCCCGACGACCGCCACCCGGCTGCCCGCCGCGATGTCGAGGTCGATGCCGTGCAGCACCTCGCCCGTCGACTGCGGATAGCGGAACCCCACGCCGCGCAATCGCACCGCCATCGGCCCCGGCGGCAGGTCGAGCGGATCGGCGGGCTCCGTGACATCCGGCGCCACGTCGAGGATGTCGAGCACCCGCCGCCACCCCGCCACCGCGTTCTGCAGCCCGTTGAGCATCTCCCCGGCGACCTGCGCGGGCAGCGCGAACTGCGCCACGAGGAAGAGGAACGCGGCGATCTCGCCGACCGTCATCCGCCCCGCGACCCCGAGCAGCACCCCGATCACCGCGGTCGCCGCGAGCGCGACCCCGGCCGCGAGCTCCCCCACCGAGTACGCCGTCACGGTGAGCCGCGACGCCCGCTGCCCCGCGAGGCGGTGCGCGTCGACCGCCCGATCGAGCCGGTCGACGGTCCGGTCGGCGGCGTTGTAGGAGCGGATCACCTCGGCGCCGACGACGCTCTCGGCGATGACACCGAGCATCTCCGCCGATCGTTCCCGCACCGCGCCGTAGGCGGCGGCGAGGTTGCGCATGCACGCGCGCACCACCCAGACGACCGGCGCGAAGACCGCCAGCACGACCAGCGTCAGCTGCCACGAGTAGGCGACCATCACCGCCCCGGTGACGAGGGTCTGCCCGACGCAGATGAAGAGCACCACGCCGTTCCACTGCAGGAAGGTGGTGATCTGGTCCACATCGGAGGTCGCCCGGGAGACGAGGGCGCCGCGCTGCTGGGACTCCACCCGCAGGATCGACAGGTCGTGGATGTGGCGGAAGACCTTGACCCGGACCGTCGCCAGTGCCGTCTCGCTCACGCGGAACAGGCGCAGCATCATGGCGTACCCGCAGATCATGGAGAAGACCAGGACGGCCAGGGCGACCGAGCCGATGACCGCGACCACCCCGAAGTCCGGGCCGGTCGGACCGCGCAGCCCTTGGTCGATGCCCTGCTGCACCGCGACCGGGGCCGCGGCGCGACCGGCGGTCATGCCGATCGCCAGCAGCAGCGTCACCGCGAGGCCCTGGTAGAGCTCGGGTGACAGGCGCATCGCCCGTCGCAGCGTGTGCCACATCCCGCCGTCACCCCTCACGCGCGCACCCGCCGGTCGTTGGCGGCGAGCAGGTCCCGGTACCCGGGCTCGGTGAGCATCAGCTCCCGGTGCGAACCGACCGCCGCGACCGTCGCCCCGTCCAGGTAGACCACCTCGTCGGCGAGCGCGACGGTCGAGCGGCGGGTCGCCACCACGAGCATCGCCGGCTGCCCGCTGCGCGACCGGAGGCCCGCGATGATCGCCGCCTCGACCACCGCGTCGACGGCGCTGGTGGCGTCGTCGAGCACGAGCAGCCGCGGCCGGCCGGCCAGGGCCCGGGCCAGCGCCAACCGCTGGCGCTGGCCGCCGGAGAGCATGACGCCCCGCTCGCCGAGCTTCGTCTCCAGCCCGTCGGCGAGCTCGCGGACGAACCCGTCGGCCTGGGCCACGCCGAGCGACTCCCAGATCGCCGCGTCGTCGATGCCCGGCCGCTCCAGGGTCAGGTTGGCGCGCACGGTGTCGGCGAAGATGAAGGGGACCTGCGGGACGAGCGCCACGGTCGCGGCGAAGGCCTCGGCGGTGAGCTCGCGCGCGTCGACCCCGTTGAGCGTGACCGATCCCGACTCGGGGTCGAGCAGCCGGCCCGCGACCGCCGCGAGGGTCGACTTGCCCGCGCCGGTCGGTCCCACCAGCGCGACGACCCGGCCGGGCGGGACCCGGAAGGAGACCTCGCGCAGCGATCGCACGCAGACCTGCCGGAAGCTCATCTCGGCCGCGCCGCCGTGGACGCCGACCGTGCCGTAGGGCATCTCGCCCGTCGCGGCGAGGACCTTCGCGACCCGGTCCCACCCCGCGACCGCCCGGGGCATCGCGCTCAGCAGCCACCCGATGGCGCGGATCGGCATGTCGAGCAGCGCGAAGAGGAACGCGGCGGTGGTGAGGTCGCTGAGGTCGATCACGCCCTGCTGGCAGCGCCAGGCACCGACGACGAGGACGGCGATCGTGCCCACGTTGGGGAGCGTGTCGATGACCGGGTCGTGCCAGGCCCGGGAGCGGCCGATCGAGATCAGCCCCTCGCGCAGCTCGGCGATCGTCGCCGCGAACCGCCGGGTCTGGTGCTCCTCGCGGCCCATCACCTTGACCGTCAGCGCACCGTCGAAGCTCTCGTGCGCCAGCGCCGAGGCCTGCGCCCGCAACCCCTGGGAGTGCTTGAAGCGGGGAGCCACCCGGCGCGAATAGGTGGCGAAGACCGCGAGCAGCGTCGGGAAGATCACCAGGCCGACCAGGCCGAGCGTCCAGTCGACGGCGAACAGGGCGACGAGCGCGCCCACGAGCAGCAGCACGGTCGCGACGGCGTAGGCGAGGCTCCCGGCGGGCGACGACGAGGCGTCGACATCCGACGACGCGGTGGAGAGCAGCGTCCCGGTCGGGTTGTCTCGGTGCCACGCGGGCGGCAGGCTGAGATATCTGCGGACGATCTCCTTGCGCTGGCGCGCCTGGAGGCTCTGCTGGAGATAGACGGCGCCGAGGCGGCGGCTGAAGATGCCGACCACCTTCAGCAGGCTCAGCACGACCAGGGCCGCCGCGGCCCCGGCGAGCAGGGTCGCGTCGACCTCCCGGCGGTCCAGCATCGGTGCCACCACGTCCGCCACGATCGCGCCGATGACGAAGGCGCTGCCGATGGAGAGCGCCACCACCAGGCACGCCCCGCCGAGGGAGACGAGGAAGAGCCGCGGCTCGCGGCGGATGATCTGGACGGTGAGCCGGGTGCCGCTCCCGAGCAGGTCGCGGGTCCTCACCGCAGCGTCGCGAACCGCGGCGTCTCGACCCGCAGCGTCTCGATCCACAGGTCGGCGACGGCCCGCGCCAGCGCGGTCTCGTCAAACCTGGGGGTACGCCCGTCGCTCCACGTCGCCGCCCGGGACAGCGGTGTGCCGGACTGGGAGTCCCGGGCCAGGATCTCGTCGAGGTCGGCGGGTGCGGGCAGCCCGCAGTGCTGGAAGAGCGCGCTCAGCACAACCTGCGGATCGGCGGCGATCTCCTCGTAGCTCGTCGTGAACAGGTCGACTCCCCGGTGCCGCAGCGCCATCGCGTGCTCCACATGCGACACCCACATGCTCGCGAGCACCTCCTCGGCCGTGAGCAGGCGGCGCAGGCGCCGACGCCGTTCGGCGAGCAGCGGCATCAGCACGCCGAGGCGGTCCTGCACGCCACCGGGGTCGCTGACCAGGGCCGGGTCGTAGCCGTCGAAGGCCCGCGCCGCCGACTCGCCCCAGGCCTGCGGCTCCCGGTAGAGGAAGACGGAGGCGAAGTGCGGGAACTCGTCGTGCAGCAGCGAGCCGAGCTCGACGACGAAGCTGCGCGGCTTGATCACGACCGGCCTGCCCCGGGCGAGCACCCGGACGCAGCTGCGGGCCAGCTCCCGCAGCTCCGGCTCGCCGATCCGGCGGCCGAGCATGACGAGCTGGGTCAGCACGTCCGGCTCGGAGAGCCCGGTCAGCCCGCCGCACTCGGCGAGGGCGGCGGCGACGAGGGTCGAACCGCACCGGCCGGTGGAGTAGAGGAAGACGCCGCTCGGCTCGGCTGGTGTCCGCAGCGCGTGCAGCTCCGCGTAGGAGAGCGCGACGAGGTCGGTGGCGTCGGCGTACTGGGTCTGGAACAGGAACGGCACTCGGCTCAGGTCCGTGCCGGTCCGTGTGAACAGCGCGCGGCGGTTGTCGTGATCGAGGCAGTAGAGGCTGTATCCCGGGTCGGTCACGACGAGCTGCGGATCGACCTCGATCTCGCCTGACCAGCGGAAATCGGTCGGGCTCGCGACCGCGAGCGGATATGGCTTGGTCTTGTCCACAAGCGCGAGCCGTTGCGCCATCACACCACCCAAGGCAGAAGATGAGGGCGGTATGCCGACCGCCCCCATGTGCACTTCTCGTTCTCGACGTTGAGAGCGAGCCACGCGGATCACACGTTAACGGAAAGCGCTTTCCATTAACAAGCGTAAACATGTGCAGGTTTGTTGCATGCGTTCAAACATGAATATTCCCGGCACCCGCGAACAGAGCGCCGCGCCGCCCCCGAACAGGGACGGCGCGGCCGCGGATCAGATCCGGCCCACCCCCGCTCCGGCGGGCACCGTCGTCGGCAGGATCGCCGGATTATCCAATGTGTACGCGTAGAAGCCCGACGGCTCCGTCACGGACCCTGACACCTCGCACGGACCGGAGCCGACGAAGATGTTGCCCCGCTGCACCAGCCGCCCCGGACCGCTGTCGGCGTAGCCGCCGGCCGAGTAGCACGGGAACGGCACCCCACTGAAGTAGTTCCCCTCCACCAGCACGCCCGCGTTCATCGTCGACGCCACGCCGTAGAGGGTGTTCGCGCGGAAGTAGTTGTTGTAGACGTGTACCGGCTCGCCGAAACGTACCCGGGGGTGGCGCTGGACGGAGCCGTCGAAGTAGTTGTGGTGGATCGACACCTTCAGGTGCCCGACGTCCTCCGCCGCCGCGCCGTCGGAGTGGCCGATCAGCATGGACTTGTCGGTGCCCCGGAACCAGTTCCACGACACGGTGACATACTCCGCGCCCCGGACGATGTCGATGGACCCGTCGACCGGGTTGACGAACTCGTTGTGGTCGAGCCAGATGTGGTGCGAGTTCTGCCCCACGTTGATGGCGTCGTCCTCGGCGTTGGTGAACCTGATGTTGCGCACGATCACGTTGGACGAGCGGTAGAAGTCGAACCCGCCGCCGTTGACCACGGCGGTGGTGCCGACGCCGACGATGGTCTTGTTGGGGCGTACCCCCTGCTTGCTCGTGATGTTGATCGTGCCCTGGACCCGGATGACGAGCGGCCCGGTGGTGTCGATCGCCGCCAGGAGCCCGGCGGTCGTGGTGACGGTGACCGTGGGGCCGCCGACGCCGCCGGTGGTCCCGTTGAGCCCGAGCGCGGTGACCGACGCGAAGCCGTCGGCCTGCCCGGCCGGCGGCTGCGGCGGCGGACTGGCCGATGTGGATGGCGACGGACTGTTCGGAGTGGACGGTGACGGCGAGCCGACCACCGCGTCGGTGACCGTGACGTCGTCGAAGGCGGCGCCGGCGTAGTAGGTCGCCACCCCCACCTGGCCGGTCGCGAACTGGGTGTCGGTCGCGGTCAGGACGCTGCCGCCGTTGACGGTGCCGCGCAGCGACGAGCCCGCGACCTGCAGGCTCAGCGTCACCCAGGTGCCCGTCGAGACCGGCACCGAGGTGCTTGCGAGCGTCGTCGAGGCGCCGCCGACCAGCTTCTTCAGCTCGACCACGTTGGCCGAGCGCAGCGCGAGGTAGTAGTAGCTCGTCGCCGACTGCGCCCGCGCCAGTACCGCCACGAAGCGGTTGCTGCCGTTGAACGCCGTCGGCTTCACCCGCACCGAGACCGTGTAGTCGGTCCACGTGGCCGAGCCCGCGCGGGCACGGGCGTCGCTGCTGGTGCCCGACTGCTGGAGCACCCGCGAGCCGTCGGTGCCGACCGACCAGCTGCCGCCCGAGGTGGACCAGCCGGCCGAGTCACCGTCCTCGAAATCGTCGCTGTAGAGGGTGGCCGCGCTCGCCGCTGCGGCGAGGCTCATCGTCGCGGCGAGCGCGCAGGCCAGCGCCGCGGCGCCGATCGCTGCCCACCCGGTCCGGCTGCGCCGCCGGGGGCTCACGAGATCCGCCCGACACCGGCACCGGCCGAGACGCGCGCGGGCACGGTGGCCGCGCTGTCCAGGGTGTACGCGTACCAGCCGCCCGGCTCCGCCACGGACCCGTTCGCCTCGCACGTGCCGGAGTTGGCGAACGCGTTGGCGCGCTGCACCAGCCGCCCCGGCTCGCTGTCGGCGTAGCCGCTGGCGGAGTAGCACGGGAACGCGACGTTCTCGAAGTAGTTGCCCTCGACGACGAGCCCGGCGTTCATCGTCGACGCCACGCCGTAGAGGCCGACGTTGAGGTAGTGGTTGTTGTAGACGTGCACCGGTTCGCCGAACCGGGCGCGCGGGTGCCGCTGGTTGGAGCCGTCGAAGAGGTTGTGGTGGTAGGTGACCTTCAGGAAGCCGATGTCCCCGGCGTAGCCGTCGGAGTGGCCCAGCAGCATGCTCTTGTCGGTGCCGTGGAACACGTTCCACGAGACCGTGACGAAGGTGGACTGCCGCTTGACGTCGAGCGACCCGTCATAGGCGGGGAAGAACTCGTTGTGGTCGATCCACACGTGGTGCGCGGCGTTGGTGACGCTCACGGAGTCGTCCGAGGCCCCGCGGAAGGTGAGGTTGCGGATGATCACGTTGTTGCCGGGGCGGGTGGTCGACCCGAGCTGCAGGCCACCGCTGGTGATCTGGGCGCTGGAGCCGACCCCGACGATCGTCTTGTCGGCCACGACGGTCGCCATGCTGCCGAGCGCGATGCTCCCGGCGACCCGGATGACGAAGGGACCGGCGCGGCCCACGTAGTCCCGCAGCTCCTCGGCGGTGGTGACGGTGACGGTGGTGCCGCCCGCGCCGCCGGTGGTGCCGTTGCGGCCCAGCGCGTTGACCGAGGCGAAGCCGTCGGCCTGACCCGGCGGGATCGGCGGCGGCGGACTGGTGCTGGTGCTCGCCGAGGCGGACGGCGAGGTCGAGGGGCTCGGCTGTGTCCCGCCCGTGTAGACCTGCACGCCGTCGAAGGAGCCGCTGGCGTAGGACGCGACCAGGCCGACCCGGCCCGAGGCGAAGGCGGTATCGGTGGTGCTCACGAGGTGGACGCCGTCGACGTAGCCGCGCAGGGCGGTGCCGCTCGTCTCCAGCCGGAGCCGTCGGGCGGTGCCCGACACCACCGGCGTGGCGGCGGTGGCGAGGGCGGTCACGCCGCCGCCGGAGACCCGTCGCAGCTCCACCCGCCCGGCGTTGGACAGCACCAGGGAGTAGAAGCTGGACGTGCTCTGGACGCGGGCGGCGACGCCGAGGCTGCGGTTGCTGCCGTTGAAGGCGATCGGCACGACCAGCGCCTCGACGGAGTAGTCGGTCCAGGCGGCCTGGCCGGCCAGGGACTTGGCGTCGGCGCTGGTGCTGGTCTGGCGGTAGACGGACGAGCCGTCGCTCACCACGGACCAGCTGCCGCCGGAGGTGGACCAGCCGGTGGCGTTGCCGTCCTCGAAGTCGTCGGTGAACAGCACCGCGGCGCTGGCCGAACCGGTGAAGCCGAGCAGGGCGGCGGTGGTGGCGGCAGCGGTCGCGGCGGCGAGGGTGATCCGCCAGGTGGTGGCGCGTCGGTGGGTGGGACGGGATCCAGCTGGGCGTTCCGGATCGGACATGTCGTTCTCCTCGGATCTCTCCGGCGCCCGCCCACGGCGGGCGCGACGGTCGACACCGCGGGCCGGGTCGCCCGCGGTGGGGGGAGATGTGCGGAAAGCGCTTTCCGAGGCCGAATCCTACGCGGCGACCGGGGTGACATGTCAATGGCTCAATGCCATCCCCCCTGAATTTTAATGCTGGACACGCCGCGCCAACTGCAACAAAAGTCAGGATCGACACTGCCCGGCACGTCGATCCTGACTTTTGTTGCGGAATCCTCGGCGTGTCCAGCATTAAAATTCAGGGGTGGGGGCGACCTGCTCGCTGGCGTAGTAGCGGTACGCGTAGTAGGCCGACACCGCGCAGAGCAGGTGCCAGATCGCGTGGCCCTGGATCAGCGAGTGCGGGTCGCAGAGCCACGTCTTCGTCGCGTTCCAGATGGCGAACGCGGTCAGGATCGACGCCAGCGCCACCCACGCGTACGCCCCCACGGCGCTCACCCCGCCCCGGCGCCGAATCAGCGTCTCCAGCACCACCGCCGTGATGAGCAGCAGCCCGAACGCCGCGTTGCCCGAGTAGTTCACCACCGGCAGCTCGGTGCTCCACACCCCGACGAGCTCGCAGAACACCACCCCGCCGACGAAGAGCGCCGCGAAGAGCCGGATGCCGCCCCGCCACCAGCGCATCCCGGAGTAGGCGGCGGCGAAGGAGGCGACGAGATACATGCTCGCCATGTCGAGGTGCCCGCCGGCAGCGGACTGGGTGGCGTGCATGGCGGCGCTCGCGGGTCCGAGGAAGACGACGAGGCAGGCGACCACCGTGGCGAGGGCGCGATGCGCCGCCAGCGCCGATCCGATCTGCTCGCGTCGACCGGCGTGCCAGGCGATCAGCAGCCCGGCGACGACGAAGCCCACGTTGCTGAACGAGTTGGCCGGCTGGCGGACGAGCGAGTCCTGCGCCGCCTCGCAGAAGTTGGCGCCACGCCCGACATCCGCGCCGAGCCAGCCGAACCGCACCGCCAGCGCCAGCAGGCCGCACGAGACGAGCGCGGTCGCTCCCGCGAAGAACAGTGGCCTGAGGCTACGGCGCATGGGCGTCACAGTAGCCCGAAGCACCTGATGCCACCGGCGCCGTTCGGGTGGCGTGGCCCTCACCTGTTTGGCTAGGGTGCGGGACGGAAACCCTATCGGGCGCACCCCCTGGAAAGGCGCGAGACATGACCTCTCCCTCCGGAACGCCGTCCCGGCGACAACTGCTGACCGGCGCCGCCGCAGCGGTCGTCGCCGGACCGCTCGTCGCCGCCACACCGGCGAACGCGGGCGGCCACGGCCGGCCGAAGACCTACGACCTGACCGTGCTCGGGACGTCGGACACGCACGGGAACGTTTTCAACTGGGACTACTACCGCGACAAGGAGTATGACGACAGCGCGCACAACGACGTCGGCGTGGCGAAGGTGGCGACCCTCGTCAACCAGGTCCGGGCCGAGCGCAAGGGGAAGGCGACCCTGGTCCTCGACGCGGGCGACACGATCCAGGGCACGCCGCTCGCGACCTACTACGCCAAGCAGGAGCCGATCACGTCGACCGGCCAGCGGCACCCGATGGCGCGGGCGATGAACATCATCGACTATGACGCCGTGACGCTGGGCAACCACGAGTTCAACTACGGGCTGCCGCTGCTGGACCTGTGGATCCGGCAGCTCGGGTTCCCGGCGCTCGCGGCCAACGCCGTGAAGGTCCGCAACGGGAAGCCGGCTTTCACGCCGTACACCATCAAGAAGGTTTCGCTCGGACCTGGCGCCCCGTCCCTGCGGGTCGGCATCCTCGGCCTCACCAACCCCGGCGTCGCGATCTGGGACCGCGCCAACGTCGAAGGCGTGCTGCGCTTCGACGACCTGGTGGCGACGGCCGCGCGCTGGGTGCCGATCATGCGCGACCACGGCGCCGACGTCATCATCATCTCGGCGCACGGCGGCGACAGCGGCACCTCCAGCTATGGCCCGGAGCTGCCCAACGAGAACCCGACCGCCCTCATCGCGCAGCAGGTGCCCGGGATCGACGCGATCCTGTTCGGCCACGCGCACAACGAGGTGGTGGAGAAGTTCGTCGTCAACACCGCGACCGGCGAGCAGGTGCTGCTCTCCGAGCCGTCCAAGTGGGGCCAGCGGGTGACCAGGATGGACTTCACCCTCAGCCGCGAGCGCGGCCGCTGGCGGGTGACGGGCAAGCACGCGACCATGCTCAACACCAACACCGTGGTCGAGGACCCCAAGGTCGTCGCGGCGGTGCTGGCGCAGCACAACAAGACCGTCGCCTACATCAACCAGGTGGTGGCCGCCTCGACCGTGGAGCTGTCGGCGGAGAAGTCCCGCTACCTCGACACCCCGATCCTGGACTTCATCAACAAGGTGCAGACCGACACGGTGACGGCGGCGCTGGCCGGCACTCCGCAGGCGGGCCTGCCGGTGCTGTCGATCGCGGCGCCCTTCAGCCGGACCGCGCTCTTCCCGGCCGGGGACGTGAAGATCAAGGATGTCGCGGGGCTCTACATCTATGACAACACCCTGGAGGCGGTGGTCCTCAGCGGTGCCGAGGTGCGCGCCTACCTGGAGTATTCGGCGAAGTACTTCCGGACCCTCGCCGTCGGTGCGCCGGTCGACCCGGCCGCGATCAGCGAGCCGACCGTGCCGGACTACAACTACGACACCATCTCCGGTGTCGATTACGAGATCGACATCAGCAAGCCGGTGGGCCAGCGGATCACGGTGCTGAACCACGCCGGGACGACCACCCCGGTGGGCGACGCGGAGCAGTTCGTGGTGGCGGTCAACAACTACCGGCGCAGTGGCGGCGGCGGTTTCCCGGGCATCGTGAAACCGCAGGTCTACAACGCGCAGCAGGAGATCCGCCAGCTGCTCATCGACTGGGCGATGGCCTTGGGCGTCATCGACCCGGCCGACTTCTTCACGCAGAACTGGCGGCTGGTCCGCGAGGGCGTACCGGTCTTCTAGCCCCGGTCACGTTTTGCAGCAAAGCGTGGCCATTTCGGCTGTGCGAGGCCACGCTTTGCTGCAAAACGTGACGGGGCATCGCGAGCATCGACGGACTGGTACGTTCGCGCCGTGGGACTCTACATCGGAGCCGATCCGGACCGGCTGGACCTGCTGGCCGGGCAGCTGCGAGCCGGTGCCGACAGCCTCGACGTCCTCGGCTCGACCATCTCCGGCGCGCTCTACCACGGCGGCTGGGAGGGCGACGACGCCGAGCTGATGCGCAGCGACTGGCAGACCGCGCTCCTGCCCGCCCTCGGCACCGCCGCGACGCTGCTGCGGACCCAGAGCGAGGCCCTGCTCCGCAACGCCCAGGAGCAGCGCCGGGCCAGCACGGCGGACGCAGACTCCGCGGCTTCGCCGGACGACCTGGAGATCGCGGAGCTCACCAGCGAGGGCGCCCTCGGCGCGACCGATCTGGTCGTCCTCATCGCCGACATCGTCGGGATCTTCGACCCCACCCCGATCTCCGACGGTGTCTCCGGCGTCATCAGCCTCTTCCGCGGCGACTGGGGCGGCGCGGGCCTCTCCGCGCTGTCGATGATCCCCTATGCGGGCGACCTGTTCGGCAAGGGCGGGAAGCTCGCGAAGCTGCTCGCCCGCTTCGAGCACCTCCCGCTCGACAAGCTCGACGACATCACCAACACGCTGCGGAAGATCGACTACACCAATCCGGCGAAGGTCAACGAGGCGCTCGGCAAGCTCAACAAGCTCGCCGGTGACGCGGCGAAACGCTATGAGAATCCGCGGTTCCAGGCCGGTGCGGACCGACTGGAGCTGCCGACCGACGGGCCGATCCCGTTCGTGCCGCCGAAACGCTGGCAGCCGGAGAACCCGCAGAGCGAGATGGTCGGCGGCCAGAAGGGCTACCGCGACGACTACGGCAACCTCTGGGTCAAGGGGCCCGGACGCGGCGGCGACGCCTGGGAGTGGGACGTGCAGCCTGGTCACAGCTCCGGTACGCTGCAAGACGTCTTCGGTGACGGCACGCATGTGAATGTCTCCCGGGACGGGCAACTCACCCACAACCCGGGCGGCGGACGCAGATGACCGACGAATTGCTCGCCATCGTGACGATGATCGTGGCCGCCGACGACGAGGAGCGGTGCCGGGGCATCGTCGAGCAGGCGACCGCCCGGCTCGACAGTGCCGTGCAGGCGGTCCGCCCCGACGCGGACCGGCCGGGCCGCTGGAACGTCCTCGTCCACGCGACGGACCCCCGCTGGCTCGGCGACGGCTCCGACGACAGCTACGCCACCGTGGTCACCGATGTCCTGGCGCGCCTCGGCGTGCCACCGGGCGCCGTCGAGGTCAAGGCTGCCCGCCCGACCGCCTACGCGGTGCTCGGGACGGCGGAGAGCCCGGTGCCGGCGATCGAATGGACCCTGGTCGAGGCGTGGGACGTCGACGATCACCCGGGCGACGACGAGCCGGCCGAGCTGCTCGGCGAGGGCGAGGAGCTCACCGAGGCCGAGCTCGCCGAGCTCGCGGGCCTGCTGGAGACGAGGGTCTGGCTCGTCGCCGACCTGCGCGGGCACGACCAGCAGTCGGCGGGCCAGGTCGTGGCCGGCCTCGCCGAGCGGCTGCAGGAGAGCACCGACACCGCGACGATCACCGGTTACCAGCCGCTCGACGGCGGGCTGCTGCGGGTCGCGCTCTACCTCGGCGGCACCCGGGCCGATCCGGCCGACGCGATCGACGCGGTGATCCAGCGGATCGCCGCGAAGACGCAGACCCCGCCGACGGAGTGGACGATCGACCGCACCGAGCCGGTCGGGGCGGTCTGGACGAGCAGGCGCGGCCCGGAGCGGGGCATCACCCGCATCGAGCTCCGGGCGGGCCACACCGACGCGCCCTAGCCGCCCAGGGCTGCGACGAGCAGCGCGAAGGTCAGCGCCGCCAGCACGGTCCGGGCCAGGTCGAGCGGCTCCCACCGCCGGATGCGCGCTCGCCAGTCGGCCGGTGGCGCGTCTGCGTCCCAGGTCAGGATCGCCTGGTTGACGGGGACCGTGCCGAGGAAGGTGATCAGGGTCCACGCGAGCAGCGCGACGATCGCCGCCCACCGGGCACCGGATCCGCCGCCGAGCACCAGGACCGCGATCGACGAGAGCACGGTCGGCAGGAAGAGCGACGGCACGAAGACGCGCAGGCTGCGCACGAGGGCCTGCCGAGCCCGCAGGTGCGGCCCGTCGTCCAGGAGGCCCAACGCCGGGCGTACGCCGAAGGTCACCGTCGCCTCCGCCCCCGCCAGCAGCCCGGCGAAGGCGGCGTTGATCCCGGCCACCACCAGCACCGCGTTCATGATTTTTTCCGTTGCATGAAATTTACAGTAGCAGAAAATATTTAGCGGCGGCAGGTATGCTGGCTGCCGTGAGCGCACGCACGGTCGACTGGACAGGGCTCGGCACCGCCGCCGACACGGCACCCGGCGAGGGCCTGCGCGAGCGCAAGAAACGCCTGATGCGCCAGCAGCTCTCCGACACCGCCACCGAGATGTTCCTGGAGCGCGGCTTCGACGCCGTGCGCGTCGCCGACGTGGCCCGGGCCTGCGGCGTCTCGGAAAAGACCGTCTTCAACTACTTCCCGACCAAGGAGAGCCTCGTCCTGGACCGCTGGGACACGACGAGGGAGGCCCTGCTCAGCGGCCTCGACGAGCCGGACGGCTCCCCCGTGGCGGCGGTGCTGCGGATCCTCGACCGCGAGCTGGCGCAGATCATGGGCTGGCTCGGCGCGCAGGAGGATCCGGTCGGGGCCGCCCGGGCGATGCTGCGCTTCGGCGAGCTGATGCGGGCCACCCCGTCGTTGCGCGCGCACCAGCGCGACGTGGCCGACGAGCTCACCGCTGCCGCCGCCGCACGGCTGGCCGAGCGGGCGGGCGTCGAGGCGGACGATCCGCAACCGCAGATCGCCGCGATCGCGCTGCTCGGTCTCTGGCAGATCCAGGCCGCCAGCCTGCGCAAGCACCTCGACGGCACACAGCCGACCGACCGGATCCGCGACGCGGTCACCGCCGACGTCCGCCGAGCGGCCGACCTCATCCAAGCCGGATTGGGAGATCTTGAATGATTTCTGCTGCCAGGGCAGCAGAAATCATTCAAGATCTCCCTGACGCTCGATCAGAGCAGGTCGGCGAGGAGCGCCGCGGCGCGGGCCGCACCGTCGGTCTCCACCGGCCGGTAGTCCGTCTCGCGCCCGATCTCCGCCGCGATCGCACCGGCGAGCACCTCCGGCGACAGGTCCGCATAGTCGAGGCGGCGTCCGGCGCCGTAGCGGCTGAGCCGGTGCACCACGTGGAAGTTCTGCTCGAAGTGGTTGCGCAGCGGAATGAAGAGGAACGGGCGGCCCGCCGCGGCCAGCTCCATGCAGGTCGTGAGTCCACCCTGGACGATCGCGAGGTCGCTCGCGGCGAGGTGCCGGTAGAGGTCGGGGACGAAGGAGCGCACCTCGAGACCCGCCCGGGCCGGGATCGTCGCCGCGTCGATGCGCGGTCCGGTGACGACGATCATCCGCAGTCCCGCCACGCGTCGCGCCGCCTCGTCGAAGGCGGCCACGACCCGGTGCAGCAGGTGCCCGCCGACACCGGATCCGCCGACCGTCACCACGCAGATCCGCTCGTCGGGGCCGTAGCCGAGCTCGGACCGCAGCGCCGCGCGATCGGCGACGGCGGCCGGGTCGAAGCCGGTGACGTACCCCGCGAAGTCGTAGTGCGCCCGCGTCCAGTCCCGGATCACCGGCAGCCCGGGGCCGAAGCTGCCGTCGACCACGTCGTCGGGGTTGCCGACGAAGACGGCCCGGTCCCGGATCCTCGGGTAGCGGGCGATGTGCTCGATCATCTCGGCGTTGTAGTCCGCCGCGACGAGCTCCTCCCGCGAGCCGCCCTCGGGCATCGGCAGGTTGCCGACGAAGTCGGTGAGCCAGGCGTAGGCGAAGCGCTTGAGCTCGGGGTTCTCGTGCAGGAAGTGGTCGACATCCCAGGCCTCGTCGCCGATGACGAGGTCGTAGCCGCCGTCGCGCACGAGGTCGTGGAAGACCATGAAGTTCGCCAGCAGCACCTCGTCCATCCGGCGCAGCGCCTCGAAGGCGCGCAGGTCGTGCTCGCCCGCCTCCGCCTCGAAGTGCGCGGACTCGTTGGCGAGGTGCCGGCTCGCCGGGTGGACCAGTTCCCCGGCGGCCTCGAGGACCCTCGTCACGGGGTGCTGCGCCAGCCAGTCGATCCGCGCGTCGGGATGGTGTTCGCGCAGCGCGCGGGCGATGGCGACATCGCGGCGCGCGTGCCCGAGGCCGATCGGCGACGACAGGTAGAGCACCCGCTTGGGCCGCTGCCGCCACCGCGACCAGGTGCGGCGCCGATGCGGTGGCACCGCGGTCCGCTCGGCGAACTCGCGGATGAGCAGGTTGACCTTGACCGGGTCGCGGGCGAGCGGGATGTGGCCGCCGCCTTCGATCACGACGAGGTCGCCGCCGGTGAGCTCGGCGATCAGCTCGCTGCGGCGAACCGGGCTGATCAGGTCGTGGTCGCCGTGGATCAGCAGCATCGGGCTCGTGATGCGGCCGCACCACTCGGTCAGCGTCGCGGTGTCCGGCCTGCTCGCATGGCTGTCGGCGATGAGGACCTCGGCGGTGGTCTGCCGGGACCAGCCGACGGCATCCTCGATCTGCTTGGTCGAGTGCGGCTCGGGGAAGCACTGTCCGAAGAAGAACCAGGCGAAGTCGGCGTAGTCGGCGAGCCAGTAGTCGCGGTCGTACTTCGCCCAGTGCTCGGACGGGTCCACCTCGACGAACGGCACCCGGGACGGCGTGAGCTCCGGCTTCCCGGCCACGGTGCGGGCGGCGCCGGGGCCGGCGAAGGCGACCGTCGGTCCGATCAGGACGGTCCCGCTCACCCGGTCCGCGTGGTTCGCCGCCAGGTCCAGGGCCCAGTTGGCCGCCTTGGAGAGCGCGACCAGCACCGCACGGTCCGTCGCGGTCGCCGCCAGGACCTTCATCGCGTACGCCACCTGGGCCTCCTGGCCGTAGGCGGACGGCTCCAGCGGCCGGTCGGACCCCCCGTTCCCCGGACCGTCATAGGCGACGACCCGGTGGTGCCGGGCGAGGTAGGGGATCTGCCCCTTCCAGAACCGCTTGTCGATGATGGTCCAGGTCGGCATGAGCAGCAGGGTGGTCTCCCCCTCGCCGAAGACCTCGTAGTGGATTCGCACCCCGTCGTGCTCGACGAAGCCCTCGGCATCCGCGATCCGCGCCCGCATCCGGCGGCCCCTTCACCACGTTTCGGTCGATCGACCGAATCGAGCGGTGCTAGCATTCGGTCGATCGACCGAGCAATGCCTTCTCCGACGGGAGCGCGTCGTTGGCGACCGACACATCGACCAGGATCATGGAGGCCGCGCGGTCGTGCCTGCTCGCGGACGGCTACGCCAACCTCTCCACCCGCAAGGTCGCCGACCGGGCCGGGGTGCCGCTGAGCCAGATCCACTACCACTTCGGCGGCAGACAGGGCATGGTGCTGGCCCTGCTCGACCATGAGAACCGGCTGCTCGTCGGCCGCCAGCGCACGATGTACGCCGCGACCGTCCCGCTGTGGCAGCGCTACGAGCAGGCCTGCGACTTCCTCGACGACGACCTGGCGTCGGGCTATGTCCGGGTGCTGCAGGAGATGGTCGCGGCCGGCTGGTCCGATGACGCGGTGGCGAAGCAGGTGCTCGCGATGCTCCAGGGCTGGATCGACCTCCTGGAGACCGTCGCCCGGGAGGCCGAGGCCCGGCTCGGTTCGCTGGGGCCTTTCACCGCCGGCGACCTCGCCGTCCTCGTCGGGCTGGCGTTCCTCGGCGGCGAGACGATGATCCTGCTCAACGACGGCGCGTTCACGGCCCGGGTCCGCACGGCGCTGCGCCGCGTCGCCGACCTGCTGCGCGAGCTGGAACCCGCGTGACGCGCGGGCCGCGGCAGGAGCGCCGCGGCCCGCGCCGGTGTCACGGACTCGTGCAGGTCAGACTGGGTGCGGTGTTGCTGCCGGTCCAGTTGGCGAGGAAGCCGAACGTGCGGGTGCCGCTCGGCGCGATGGTCGGATTATGGGAGGCGTTGGTGAAGGTCGCCACGCCGCCGCTCTGGCTGTAGACGCTGTCCCACGACTGCGTGACCGTCTGTCCATTGGCGAACGTCGCCTTGACGGTCCAGCCGTTGAGAGTGGCGCTGGTGCTGTTGTTGCGCACCGTGACCCCGCCCTGGAAGCCGCCGCTGGTCGGCCCGTTGCTCCACGAGTTGGTCAGGGCGTAGGTCGCCGTGCACGCTCCCCCGCCGGTCGGCGGCGGAGACGAGGACGCCGACGCGGACGGCGACGGCGACGCGGATGCCGAACGCGACGCCGACGGCGAGGCCGAGGGCGAGCGCGAGGCCGACGCGGACACCGACGGCGACGGCGGCGGGGTCTGGTTCGGGCCGACGCCGGTCACCTCGCCGTTGCCGCCGTCGAAGTTGACGTCGGAGCAGCTGAAGAAGTTCTCGTTGCTGTCCGAGCGCACCCACCGGATGTAGATGATCGCCCGGCCGCTGCGACCGGTCGGGAGCTGGGCGTTCCAGTAGTAGTAGTTCAGCGCGCCCGGACCCCCGCTCACCGGCGGGTTGGTGACGCTCGCGAAGTCGGTCAGGTCACTCCAGGCGAGCGGAGTCGTGGGGCTCCAGCCCTGCTTGGTGATCGACAGGTAGAACGTGCCGGGGTGCTGCGCCCAGTTGCTGTGCCGGAACTGGATGTTGGCCCCGGTGGTGAGGTGGGTCAGCGGCCAGTCCGTCCGGGTGGCGTTGTAGGCGCTGAAATTGTAGGGCCCGCCCGTTCCACCGCTGCAGAGCTGGCCGTCCGGGATGTAGCCCGTGGTCCGGCCGCCGGCGTCGGAGCGGAGCACCGCGAACCAGTTGTAGAGCGGGGTGGTGCCGTTCGCGGCGATGGCTGCGGCGCAGGCGGGGTTGTAGGCCTCGATCGAACCGTTGGCCCGCAGGCCATCCTGGTAGCACAGCCAGGTGCGGCTGCCCGGGACCATCGTTACACCGTGGGCCTGTGCCGGAGATGTCTGCATCACGACGAAGCTGATACTCGCCGTGAGGACCGCCGCGACCAGGCTCGCCAGAATCTGGCGTCTGTGTCTCACCGTCTGTCCTTCCTACTGGTGGGAGGTCGACGCCATCGAGTGCGGGGACAGGCGCTCAAGGACATCGACCAGCAAGGGGTGCTGACGCGCGTCAACCAACGGGCCGGAGGACAGACCACGGCAAGCCCTCTCAGCACACCCGAGGATGTGCGCTCTTGCGTCGACTCCCAGCCCGCTTGATAGGTCTAGACATCGAAAGTGTCGCATGGTAGCGCTCCCACGGCAATGCCGCTAAGAGACCTCGTCGTGGTAACGGACCACCAGGGCGCTCGGCCTGCGCCGATCGCTGAAACCGGCGAACGCCTGCGCCTCCAGGGCGTCCGGCATCATGGCCCGGACGCGGTCGGGGTAACCGACGCCGGACTGTGCGATCCGGACGGTCGGCGGGTTCGTCAGGCTGATCACCACCGGCCCCTCGCTGCGGGTCGCGTAGTCCCAGGCGGTGTTCGGCTGGGCCAGCGCGCAGAGGTAGTGGGCGTAGATGACCCGCACGTCCTCGACCCGCTCGACGGTCGCGGGCTCGGTGGCGAACGACTCGACGGCGCAGATCACCTTGGCCTCGCCGCCGTGCCCCTGCACGTCGAAGAGCTCGAGCTCAGCCGGGGCGAGTCGCTCCAATGTGGTCTGTGCGAGGGTGTCCAGCCGGCTGGGCAGGCCGCCTGGACGTAGGTAGATCAGGCCGGTCGCGAGGGCAGCGACCGCGCATAACTCGGGGATGAGCCACCAACCGTGGCGTCGCAGTGGGAACACCGGGCAATGGTCGCATCGACGACAGACGCTACACAATCATCGCCCGCGAACGCGCTGGTCAGCGTCGGCGGGCGGTGGTCAGGGCCACCAGGAACTGGCCGCCGCCGGGCTCGACGCTCGCCTCGACCGGCATCCCGGGCGCGAGCCGGGAGAACCGGTCCACCAGCCACGCGGCGGTCTGATCGGCCGACTTGCGGTCGGCACAGCGCACGACGACCTCCCGGCCGCCCTTGCGGTCCAGTCGCTCGGCGACCGCGATCAGCGGCGCGGGCTCGACCAGCATGATCGTCGACGGCCAGGGGATCACCGGGGTGACCGCGCCCTTGCGGGTGTTGCAGCGCTTGTGTGCCAGGCGTTCGCCACCGGCGTAGTCGGTGGCGCCCTTCTTCAGCTTCGCCGTGGTGCGGCTGTCGACGCTGGGGCCGCGCGGGTCGTTGGCCGACGCCGTCCTGTCGACGGGTTCGTCGCACACCCAGCAGCGCCAGTTGTCCTGCTTGGCGATGTCTTCGAGCTGGCTCATGCGCTGCCGATCGTCGGAAGGATGGGTCGGATCCGTGTCCGGTTCAGCATAGGCGGCCGAGAAGCCGGGGCATCACACGGTGCGTCACACGGCGGCGGGCTTTGCTGGCCTGAGTCAACCGCTGAGACGGCGGTGCACCTGAGGAGAAGACCATGACCAGCACCATCATCGACTTCGAGACGATCAAGAAGGCGCAGCGGGCAGGCTGGGAGACCGGCGACTACCCCCGCGTCGGCAACACCCTGCAGATCATCGCCGAGCTGCTCGTCGAGGCGGCCGACGTACGCGCGGGGCAGCGGGTCCTCGACGTCGCCTGCGGTCAGGGCAACGCCGCGATGGCCGCCGCCCGCCGGTTCGCCGTCGCGACCGGCGTGGACTACGCCGTCAACCTGCTCCAGCAGGGGCGGGAACGCGCCGCCGCCGAGCACCTGCCGGTCACCTTCACCGAGGGCGACGCCGAGCAGCTGCCCCTCGCCGACGGCTCCTTCGACCTGACGCTGAGCACCGTCGGCGTGATGTTCGCCCCCGACCACCAGCGGGCCGCCGACGAGCTGGTCCGGGTGACGGCGCCCGGCGGCACCATCGCCCTGGCGAGCTGGACGCCCACCGGGATGGTCGGCCGGCTGTTCCGGACCGTCGGGAGGTGGGCGCCGCCGCCCGCCGGTGTCCGCCCGGCCACCCAGTGGGGCACGGCGGACCACCTCGCCGAGCTCTTCGGCGACCGGGTGGAGTGGACCGGCCTCGTCGAGCGGGAGTTCACCTTCTGCTACCACTCGCCGGAGCACTTCTCCCAGTGGTTCCGCGACCACTACGGCCCCATCACCCGCCTGTCGGGCACGCTGAACGCCGACGACCTGGCGAGCTTCGCCGCCGACCTCGCCGACGTGGCCCGCGAGTTCAACCGGGCCGACGACGGCACGGTCGCCGCGCCCTCGACCTACCTGGAGGCGGTCGGCCGGAGGCGCTGAGCGGATACTGCAGGGGAGGCGAGGCAGGCGAGGGGTGTGGACGCGATGACGACGATCCGGCTGCTCGGTCCGCCGGGGATCGAGCGGGACGGGCAGCCCGTGCGGTCGCCGCGCGGACGCAAGGCGTGGGCCCTGCTCTGCTACCTCCTGCTCGCCGAGCGGCCGCCCACGCGTACCCATCTGGCGGAGCTGTTCTTCGGCGAGGCCGACGACCCGCTGGGCGCGCTGCGCTGGACCCTCGCGGAGCTGCGCCGCGCGCTCGGCGTGACCGACGCGCTGCGCGGCGATCCGGTCGGGGTGGTGCTCGGCGCCGGGATCGACGTCGACGTGGTGCTGCTCACGGACGAGTCCGCCGATCCGGGCCTGCTCCTCGACGCCGCGGGTGAGCTGCTCGAAGGTGTGAATCCGGCGTCCAGCCCGGAGTTCGACTCGTGGCTGGTGGTGGAGCGGCACCGCGTCTCGGCGATGATCGAGGCACGGCTGCGCCACGCGGCGGCCGTGCTGCTCGCGGCGGGACGGGCCGACGACGCCATCGCCTACGCGGCCCGGGCCGTCGCGCGCAACCCGCTGGAGGAGGGCAACCACGAGCGGCTGGTGCGCTGCCTCGCGGCGGCGGGCAACCGGACCGCGGCGCAGCGGCAGGTGGCGATCTGCGAGGACCTGCTGCGGCGCGAGCTGGGCATCGAGGCGTCACCGGCGCTGCGGGAGGCGGCGGGTACGGCCACCGGGTCGCCCCGGCTCGCACCGCGCAACGGCCGGGCCGCCGCGATCAGCCAGCTCGACGCCGGACGGGCCGCGATCGTCGCCGGTGCCGTCGACGCCGGGCTGGAGTGCCTGCGCCGCGCGGTCGCCGAGGCCGCCGGCTGCCACGACATCAGCCTCCAGGCGCGGGCACTGGGGGCGCTCGGCGGTGCGCTGATCCACGCGGTCCGGGGCCGGGACGAGGAGGGCGCGCTCGCGCTGCACGAGGCGATCGCGTTCGCCGCCGAGGCCGGCGACCGGACCACCTCGGTCGCGGCCCACCGGGAGCTGGGCTTCGTCGAGGTGCAGGCGGGCCGCTACCGGACCGCCGAGACCTGGCTGGCGAAGGCGCAGGCGATGGCCGAGACCGACGCCGAACTCGCGCCCCTGCTGGGGGTACGCGGCATGAACGCCTCCGACACCGGCGACTACCCCACCGCGCTCGCCGTGCTCGCCGAGTCCGTCGAGCGGGCGCAGCGCTGCGGCGACCACCGACAGCAGGCATGGTCCCTGTCGATCTCGGCCCGCGCACACCTGCTCCGCGGCGAGCGCAGCCAGGCCTCGATCGAGCTGGCGCGGTCGCTGGCCCTCATCCGCGAGCAGCGCTGGATGGCCTTCCTGCCCTGGCCGCAGGCGCTCCAGGCGGAGCTCGACCTGCAGACGGGCGATGCCGAGAGCGCGGCCGACGGGCTCGAACAGGCCTGGGCGACCGCCTGCCGGCTCGGCGACCCGTGCTGGGAGGGGATGGCCGCCCGGGGCATGGGCCTGCTGCACGCCCGGCGCGGCGACCACGACGCGGCGACGGCGTGGCTCACCGAGGCGGAGACGCGGTGCAGCCGGGTGCCCGACCGGTACCAGTGGGTGCACGCCTACGTGCTGGACGCGGCGATCACCACCGCGCTCGACCGCGACGACGAGCGGCGGGCCGGGCCGCTCGTCACCGCGCTGTCGTCCCTCGCCGCGAGATCCGGGATGCGGGAGTTCGTCGTCCGCGCCCACCTGCACCGGCACCGGCTGGGCGACCCGACCGCGCTCGCCGCGTCCCGGCTGCTCGGCGCCGACATCGACAACCCGGCCCTGGCGGCGCTGCTCCGCGTTACGGCGTGACCCACTCCGCCGTGTGCCGGCCCTCCGCGAGCGCCTGCTCGAAGTCCTGGTGCCTGGCCCGGAGCGCGGCGGCGAGATAGACCTCGATGTCCCGGCCGAACGGCACCCGCAGCGGCGGCTCCGCCATCGCCGCGACCTTGCGCACCAGCAGCGGGAAGAGCTCCACCGGCGTGGTGAACTCGTAGTCCGCGATCGCCCGGGTGCCCGCGAGGACGCCGTCCTCGGCCACGGCGTAGTCCTCGATCCGCCGCGCGGGCTCGACGAGCGACGTGCCGTAGCTGGTCGCGAACCCGCCGAGCTGCAGGATCGTCGACTTCACCCCGAGGTGCGCCGCCTCCAGCGCCAGCGACTCGCCGAGCCCCTCCAGGGCGAACTTGCTCACCGCATAGGCCGACAGCCCCGGCAGCGACATCGAGCCGCAGGTGGAGGAGACGAGGATCGAGTGGCCGGACCGGCGCTCACGCCACTGCGGCAGCACCATCCGCAGCAGCCGCCACGGTCCGAGCAGGTTGGTCTCCAGCTGATCGCGTACCTCCTGCTCGGAGACCTCCTCGACCGAGCCGAACTGGCCGTAGCCGGCGTTGTTGACGAGCACGTCGATCCCGCCGAAGCGCTCCCCCGCGAGGTCGACGGCGGCCTGGCACTGCGCCTCGTCCCGGACGTCCAGGGCGGCGACCGCGATCGTCGCCGGATGGGCCTCGGCCAGGTCGGCGAGGGTCGCCGGGTTGCGGGCGGTGACGACCGCCTGCTCGCCGGTCCGGGCGAGGTTCTCGGCCAGCGCCCGACCGAGCCCGCTGGAACAGCCTGTCACTAGCCAACGTCGTTGAGTCATGCCGATATTCAAATACATAACGCTCGCGCGGCATAGCGCGAGGTATGGCTGGCGATACCCGAGGTGTAGCGCTGGCCTCCTCGTGGGGCACCGGGGCGGACCATAGCCTGGACCGCATGACCTTGGACTCCCCATCCGCGCCGCTCAGCGCGGTCACCCGGCGGCAATTCCATCTCTCCGCGTCACTCTGGCGGAGCCTCGCCTACGCCGTCGGCACCGCGCTCGCCAGCGGTGTCCTGTGGACCCTGCTCGCCTGCCCCCTCGCCCCGGTGGCGATCGCCGCGGGCAAGCTCCGGCACGGCACGGAGGACCTGGTCACCGCCGTCCCGCTCGGGCTGATCGGCATCGTGCTGCTGGCGCTGATCGGCCCGCCGCTCGCGGTCGGCGTCGGCTACGTCGAACGGTGGCGGCTGCGGCTCGTCGACGACCGCCCGGCCCGGGACGGGCGCAGCGGCCGGAACCTCTACCTCGACCCGGCGACCTGGCGGGCCTTCGCCTACCTGCTCGTGCTCGCGGTCATCGCCCCGCTGTGGCTCGGCGCGGTCATGATCGCCGGGCTGCTCGTCGGCGCCCTCATCGCCGCCCCGCTCGCGATCAGGCTCGACCCCGGCGCGTTCGTGATCGGCACGACCACGGTGGACTCGATGGGCCAGGCGATCGGGCTCTCGCTCGTCGGGCTCGTCGCGGCGGCGATCCTGGTCTACCTGACCGCCGCCTTCAGCCTGGCGCAGGCGGCCCTCGCCCGGGCGCTGCTCACCGTCGAGGCGGGTTCGGCCGAGGCGCAGCTCGTCGAGGTCACCGCGTCCCGGGCCCGGCTCGCCGACGCGTTCGACGCCGAGCTGCACCGGATCGAGCGCAACCTCCACGACGGCGCGCAGCAGCGCCTCGTCAGCCTCACCATGCAGCTCGGCCTCGCGAAGCTCGACCTGCCACCGGGGTCCCCCGCGGCGGTCGCCGTCGACTCCGCGCACGAGCAGGCGAAGGCGGTCATGGTCGAGCTGCGGGACCTGGTCCGGGGCATCAGCCCGCGTACGCTCACCGAACTCGGCCTGCCCGCCGCGATCGACGAGCTCGCCGCAGCCGGCCCGCTCTCGGTCACCGTGCGGGTGAGTGCAGCCCGGCTGCCCGCGCCCGTCGAGACCACCGCCTACTTCGCGATCTCCGAAGCGCTCGCCAATGTCGCCAAGCACAGCTGTACGACCCGGGCCTCGGTCACCGTGGCGCAGAATGCAGGCATGCTCACCGTGGAGATCCGCGACGACGGCCGGGGCGGCGCGGATCCCGCCGGTGGCTCCGGCATCACCGGCCTCGCCGACCGGGTCGCCGCCGTCGGCGGTCGGCTGCTGCTCTCCAGCCCCGTCGGCGGGCCCACCATCGTCCGGATCGAGCTGCCGTGCGCGTCGTGATCGCCGAGGACTCCGTCCTGCTCCGGGAAGGGCTCGCCGGGCTGCTCACCCGGTTCGGCTGCGAGGTGACCGCCGCCGTCGGCGACGCGGCGGCGCTCATCGCGGCCGTCACCGCCGACCCGCCCGATCTCGTCGTCACCGATGTCCGGATGCCGCCGGGCTTCACCGACGAGGGCCTGCGCGCCGCCGTCGCCCTCCGCCGGGCCCACCCGGGCCTCCCGGTCGTGGCACTGAGCCAGTACGTGCAGCACACCTACGCGGCGGAGCTGCTCGCCTCGGGCGGCGGCATCGGTTACCTGCTCAAGGACCGGATCGGCGACATCGCGGAGTTCGTGGACGCCCTGCGGCGGGTCGCGGCGGGCGGGACGGTGATCGATCCGGAGGTGGTCCGGCAGCTCATGCGGCACGGACGGGAGCCGATCGCGACACTCTCGCCCCGGGAGCGCGAGGTGCTCGCGCTCGTCGCCGAGGGCCACTCCAACGCCGCGATCGCGCGCACGCTGGTGCTCTCCGAGGCCGCCGTCAACAAGCACATCGGCAACATCCTCGCCAAGCTGCACCTGCCGCTCACCGACGACACCAACCGGCGGGTGCTGGCGGTCCTGGCCTACCTGCGGGGCTGAGGCGGCTAGCCGCGGGGCCGGGGCGCCGCCAGCACCGCGAAGAGCTGGTCGGACGGGTCCACCACCGCGTTGAGGCGGTCGCCGACCTGCAGCATCGGGCGGCGGTATTCGCACTCCAGGGACGCCTCGAAGGGCGTGAAGCCGGGACCGCTGATCCGCAGCCGGAGCCTCGTCCCGTCGGTCTCGTCCAGGATTATCGTGGTGATCTCCAGGATCTCCGCGATCGCCGGCACCCCGACGGTGTCGAGCCGCCGCCACCGCTGCCGGGTCAGCGTGGTGTCGCGCGCGAAGACGATGCCGAGCGGCACGAAGATCGCCAGCAGCAGGAACCCGAAGACGAGGAAGCCCCACCCCTCCGCGATCGGCTCGTCGAAGGCGACGAAGGTGAAGCCGATGACGGCGAGCGATGCCAGCACGAAGCCGGCCTGCATGACGTACTCGATGTAGCCGGCGATCAGACCGGTCCGACCGCCCAGGTAGGGGGACTTGGCCTCGTTCGGTCCGCGGGACTCGACGTGGGTGGGCATGGCCGGATCGTATCCGTGCCACGCCATACGTTTCACGTTTCAGCCACGCATCAGGCCGGCATCAGCCCGTCCTGCGAACGTCGTGTCCATGAACGACAGAGCACGGGAGGGGACATCATGAGAAGGCTGATGCTTGTCGCACTGGCGGCGAGCTGCGCGGCCGCGCTGACGGGGGTGGCCGCTCCGGCTGCGGCCGGGGTCGCGGGGAAGTCGACCGACTGCGTCGTGCAGGAGGTGGACGCGCGCGGCGCGGTGCACGAGAAGCTCGTGCCCGAGGGTACGAAGCTGGGCGCGTTCCGGTGCGTGAACGGTCTCTGGCAGTACGCCTGGGCACCGTTCGGGCCGGACGACCTCGTCACCGCACCGGCGCTGCGGGTCGACGCGAAGGGGCGGGTCTCGGTCGACCGGTTCGACCGGCCCGAGCACTCCAGCGACCTGACGATCGGCGAGCTGGCCGGCATCACCAGCGCCATCACCGGGGGCCGGGCGGTGTTCCAGCGGGCGGTCGTCGCGGTCGACGACGGCAAGAAGCGGACGCCCGCCGAGGTGGCTGCGCTGCTCGCCGGCAAGGACACCACGGGTGCCAAGGTGCTGCGCGTCATCGACCGGCTCGACCCGCAGTCGGACCTGCCGGACACCGTCGGGGACACCGGCGGCGAGCCGGTCGTGGTCTATCTGCTCAGCGAGATCTGGGACGCCATCACCGGTGCGGTCGAGGCCGTCATCGACTGGGTGGTCGACGGGGTCGGCGGGATCGGTGACTGGATCAACAACCACTGCATCTGGTTCCCGCCGCCGCCGCCCGGCAGCAACACCATCCCGATCGTCACCTGCCAGTTCTAGGGGGAGCGGATGAGAAGCATGGTCGTGGCCGCGCTGGCGGCCGCCGGGCTGGCGTTCGTGGGGGCGGCCGCACCCGCCGCCGCGGCCACCGAACCCACGGTGACCGTGGCCGACCGGCCGGGTGCGCCCGGCGAGGCGCTGGGACAGCTCGCGAAGCTCACGGGCAGCTCGCTCGGCACCGTGGAGCGGGTCGTGGTGGTCGACGCCGACGGCGTGCGGCTGACCGCCAAGCAGGTCGAGGCTCTCGCCGCCGGTGCGGAGCTCGACGGAGTGAAGGTGCTCGGTGTGGTGCCCGGGAGCAAGGACGTCCTCGGCACCACGCTCACGGATCTGTCCGACGGCACCTATGACGGCCCTGGCGGCATCGCGGCCTTCCGGTCGGCGCTGATCTTCGCCAGTTATGACGGCGAGACCCGCGAATGGTGCCTGACCATGTGCATCAGCATGGGCCGGACCGTCGCGCAGTGCATCCTCCTGTCGAGGCGATGACGCGCATCAGCGCCGTTTCAGGACGGGGTGGCAGGGTGACTCCTGCCACCCCGTTCTTTGCGCGAAGGAGAACTCATCGTGCCCCATCTCAGCAGAGTGCTGCGTTTGCCGGCCGTCGCGGCGCTGGTCGCGCTGCTCGTCGCCGTGGCGCCGAGCACGGCATCGGCCGGTGCCACGGCCCGTGAGGGCATCGATTCAAAGGCGCTCGCCACGATCTGCGCGGCGCTCCAGGGCGAGTTCCGCCAGGATCCGAAATCGCCCTACCCCTACGGCTGCGAGCTGCCCGAGGGCAGCATCAGGTGCGAGAAGTCGGCCCGGTGCGGCTACTTCCGGCTCGACGACCTTCCGCCGCTGCAGGAGAGCTGCGGCCGCGTCGGCGGCAAGTACCACCAGTTGCTGCTCGACTACACCTGCTGGGTCCGCGACCTCGAGATCCAGGTGATCTGCGACGTGGACGGGGATTGCGGCGTCGGGCACGAGCAGCCGATGCCGCACGAGAATCCCGTCAGGACCCGAGCTTGATCCGGACCCGGTCGGCGTCCAGGTGGCCCAGCTGATCCAGGATCTCCACCGCCTGCGTCCAGGCGGACCGGGCAGCCGCCGTGTCACCGGCTGCCCGGTAGGAGTCGCCGAGGTGGTCGAGCACGTCGGCCTCGTAGTAGCGGTCGTCATTGCCCTGGTAGAGCTCGATCGCCCGCAGGTAGTGCGCGATGGCGAGGTCGTAATTGCCCAGATGGTGGTTGATGTAGCCGAGGCTGTCCGAGGTCCCGGCCTGGAAGGCCAGGTCACCGAGTTCCCGCATCTGGGCCAGGGCCAGCTCGCATCGGGGGCGGGCGCGGGCGAAATCGCCGCTGAGGGCGTACCCCCAGCCCAGTGAATTGAGCGTGCGCGCCGCCATCATCGGCTGGCCGGCGGCGCGGTAGAGGCGCAGCGCCTGCCGGGCGTGCCGGACGGCCTGCTCGTGGCGGCCCTGGCGGTTGGCGAGCCAGCCCAGCTGGTACTGGACCTTGGCCTGGCTGCCGAGGTCGCCCAGGTCGGCGAAGAGGTCGAGCGCCCGGCGCAGGTGGTCCTGAGCCCGGTCGTTGTCACCGAGCCGGGCATAGGTCGTCGAGGCGCTGATGTGGGCGTGCCCCTCGGCTGCCCGCTGACCGAGCCGCGCGGCGGCGTCGGACGCCAGGAGCTGGTTGGCGACCTGGTCGTCCCAGTGGCCCCACCGGTCCAGGAAGTCCTGCACCGCCCAGGCCAGCTGCCACGCGTGGGTGTCGAACCCCTCGGCCGCCGCCCGCCGCAGCATCGCCTGCAGCGCGCTGCGCTCGTCGGTGAACCAGGCCACCGACGCGTCCCGCGTCACCGGCTCGGCCAGGGTGACACCGGGCAGCGGCGGCAGGAGCCCGGTGAGCGGCTGCCGATGCGGCGTGAGCAGCATCGCCGCGCGTACCGAGGTGTGCAGGTAGTGGTCGAGCAGGCGGTGGCCCGCGGCATGGCGCGCGGCCTGGCTCTCGTCGCTGCCGGCACGGTCCAGGGCATAGGCCCACAGGAGATCGTGGAAGCGGTAACGGCCGAGAATCGACTCCTGGATCAGGTTCGCGTCGATGAGCTCCGCGAGCAGCGGCCGGACCACCGCCACGTCGAGGCCGGTCAGGGTTGCCGCCGCGGGCACGGTGAAGCTCGGCCCCGGGTGGAGGCCCAGCAGCCGGAAGAGCCGGGCCGCGGCGGGACTGACGGCCTGATAGGACCAGGAGAAGACGCTCCGGAGTGCGTCGAACGGTCCCGCCGTCGCGCGCAGCTGCGTGGTCACCTCCCCCACGGCCAGGTCCGGCCGGGTGACGCAGCTCGCCGCCGCCAGCGCCAGGGCCAGTGGGAGCCGGGCACAGAGCGTGATCATGTCGCGGACGGCGACGGCCTCGGCGGCGACCCGGCCCGCGCCGATGCGCCGCGTCAGCAGGTCGCGCGCCTCGTCGTCGGTGAGCAGGCCCAGCGTTATCGACTGCGCGCCCTCGACGGCGACCAGTCCGGTGAGCTGGTTGCGGCTGGTCACCAGGACGGCGCAGCCGGGCGACCCGGGCAGCAGCGGCCGCACCTGCTCGACGTCGCGGGCGTTGTCGAGCACGATCAGCACCCGCCGGTCGGCGAGCATCGTGCGGTAGAACGCGGCCAGCTCGTCCGGACCGGCCGGGATGCGGTTCCCCGGTACGCCGTAGGCATCGAGGAAGCGGCGCAGCACCGCGGGCGGGTCCACCCGGGCGTCACCGCCGAAGCCGCGCAGGTCGACATAGAGCTGGCCGTCCGGGAACGATCCGCGTACCTGGTGGGCCCAGTGCACGGCGAGTGACGTCTTGCCCGCGCCCGCGGTGCCGGAGACGACCGTGACCATCATCGAGCCGGCGTCGCGGCTCTCGGCGAGCATGGCGTCGAGGCGGGCGAGTTCCCGGTGCCGCGGCGCGAACCCGCGGGTGGCGAGCGGCAGCTGTGCCGGTACGGGCGTCCCGGCCACGACGGCGACCCGGATGGGCGGGTCGAGCGCCGGATCCTGGCGCAGGATCGCCGTCTCCAACTCCCGCAGCGGCTGGCTGGGATCGATACCGAGCTCCTCGGCGAGTACCTGCCGGAGCTGCTGGAACCGCTCCAGCGACGCGGCCTGGCGGCCGGAGCGGTAGAGCGCGGTCATCAGCAGCCGGCACAGACCCTCGTCGAGCGGCCGGTCGGCGAGCAGGCGCTCCAGTTCGGGGATGAGCGCCTGATGCTCACCGAGTTCGAGGCGGGCCTCGGCGAGCGCCCGCATCGCGTCGCGCTCCATGTCGTCGAGCCGCTCCGCCTGCTCGCCGAACCAGCGCAGGGCGGTGACACCGGTCAGCGGACGGCCCCGCCAGAGCGCGAGCGCGGCGCGGAGCCCCTCGACTCTCCGATGTGGATCCGATGCCCGCTTGGCGGCACGGATCAGGCGCTCGGCGGCGAGCACGTCCGTCGCCTCGTCGCCGAGGGCGAGCAGGTAGCCGGAGGAGCGGGCCATGATGAATTCCTTGGCGCCCAGCAGGTCGCGGAGGTAGGAGATGTGGCGCTGCAGCGTGTTGAGCGCGGTGGCGGGCGCATCCTCCGCCCACACCACATCGATCAGGCGGTCGCTGCTGACGACCTGCCCGGGATGCAGACCCAGCATCGCCAGCACGGCCTTACGGCGCAGCCCTGGAACCGGCCGCACCTCGTCGCCGACGGCGACCTCGACCGCACCCAGCAGCCTCACCCGCATACTCCGCTACCCCCAGTGTCCTCCGGCGCCCTGCGGGGCTCCGGTCGCCACGCTCCCCGCCCCCTCGTGCCGGCGCCGTTCCGCCCGGGCCAGCAGACCACGATAGGCGATCGGGGCCGACGAGCAGCATCGGGACATTCGAACGTTGACATCGGTCGTGGCGTGGCTAGGCTCGATCCGGCGCCGGAGAGCGCTCTCTGGACCGCCGTCCCGCCCGCGTCCGCAGCGGGAAGACCCTCGCGAAAGAAGTCACCGTGCTTCGGCTGATCCGTCCCACCCTCGCCGCCGCCCTCGTGGCGGCGGCGTTGCCCGTCCTCGCGGCGAGCCCCGCCGCAGCGGCTTTCCCGTCCCGTTACACCATCACCGACCTGGGCACCCTCGGCACCGCGTCCTTCGCCCAGAGCACCGCCCTGGGCATCAACAACGCCGGTACGGTCGTCGGCGTCACCAGTGTCGGCAGCGGCTACGCCTCCCACGCCTTCCGCTGGGCCAGCGGTGTGATGACCGATCTGGGCACCAACCCCGGCGGCGATTCGAGTTACGCCACCTCCATCAACGACACCGGCACCGTCGCCGGGGTGTCCGACCGGCAGAGCGGCGGCTACGGCTACCCGGTGCGGTGGAGCGCGAGCGGCGCCATCACCGACCTGGGCGGCCCGGTCGTCAACCGGCTCGGCGTCGCCAACGGCATCAACGCGTCCGGGCAGATCGCGGGCGGGCAGCGCCCCGCCGACTCGTCGGGCAGCCCCGTCGCGATGGTCTACAACCCCGACGGGAGCAGCGTCCTCCTCGGCAGCCCGCCGGAGTCCCTCGGCGCCGCGACCGGGATCAACGCGCTCGGCCACGCGGTCGGCTCGCCCGGCTTCCTCTGGCACGACGGCGTGCTGGAGAGCCTGCCGGGGCTGCGCTACTACAGCGGCGACCTCGTCACCGCGACCGCGATCAACGTCCGGGACCAGATCGTCGGGGCGGCGCCGATCGGCGACTACGCCACGCACGCGACCCTCTGGCCGGGCGCCGATCTGGCGCAGACCCCGGTCGCCACCGACATCGGCACGATCGACGGCATCGCCTACAGCACCGCGAAGGCGATCAACGCGTCCGGGCAGGTCGTCGGCACCGTCGACCCGATGTGCCAGCCGTGCCCGGCGCCGCGCGCATGGGTGTGGCAAGCCGGCTCGACCATCACCGCTCTGGACACGCTGATCCCGGCCGGGACCGGCTGGACGCTGCAGCAGGCGAACGGCATCAACGACCGGGGCCAGATCGTCGGGAGAGGACTCGTCAACGGCAAGTACCACGCCTACCTGCTGACGCCGCGCTTCGCCGCGACGGTCAACTTCCAGCCCGCCTCGGCGGCCGTGCCGACCGGCTACCTCGCCGACACCGGTGCCGTCTTCGGCGCTCGGACCGGCGGGCTCAGCTATGGCTGGACCAGCGACGACACAGCCTTCACCCGGGACCGCAACTCGGTCCGCGCCGCCGACCAGCGCTACGACACGCTGATCCACTCCCAGCATCCGACCAGCGCCAACGCGTGGGAGATCGCGGTGCCCAACGGCACCTACCTCGTCCACGTCGCCTCGGGCGACCCCGACTACACCGACAGCGTCCACCGCATCGCGGTCGAGGGCGTGCTCACCGTCTCGGGCACCCCGACCAGCACCGCCCGCTGGGTGGAGCGTTCGGTGATCGTCACGGTCACCGACGGCCGGCTGACGATCGGCAATGCCACCGGTGGCAGCAACAACAAGCTCAGCTACGTCGACATCGTCAACCTGTGAGAGCACGGGCGTCGTACGCAGCGCGTGCGGCGCCCACCTCGTCGACCGACCCCTCCAGCAGCTCGGCGAGGCCCCGCAGCTGCTGCGCGACCCGCTCCCCCAGCGGCGTCAACGAGTACTGCACGCGCGGCGGAATCGTCGTGATCACGTCGCGGCTGAGCATGCCGTCGCGCTCAAGGGTCTGGAGCGTCTGGGAGAGCATCTTCTCGCTCACCCCCTGCACCCGGCGCCGCAGCGCGTTGAAGCGCAGCTCCCCCTCGCCGAGGGCGAGCAGGGCGAGGATGCCCCACTTCCCGGCGACGTCCTCCAGCGTGGCCCGCGACAGGCAGTCCCGGGCGAACACGTCGCTGATCAGCTCGTCCGTGGGGTCGGGGCTGGTCTCGGAGCCGGCCGAAAGGCCTGCGGTGACGGTAACCACCAGGCAATGATAGATCAGACACTTGCACATCGCTAGCGCTGTGGAATAGTTAGTGCCAGACCATTCGACAGTACTAACACCGGGAGAAGTCATGACCGCGTACGCAGTCACCGGAGCCACCGGCCCCTTCGGCCGCCTCGTCATCGCCTCGCTGCTCGAGCGGGGTGTCGCCCCGTCCGACGTGACGGCGGTCGTCCGCAGCCCCGAGAAGGCGGCCGACCTCGCCGAGCTCGGCGTCCAGGTGCGCCACGGCGACTACGACCGGCCCGAGACGCTCGGCACCGCGCTCACCGGCATCGACGTGCTGCTCCTCGTCTCCGGCAGCGAGGTCGGCAAGCGCGTGCCGCAGCACACCGCCGTCATCGACGCCGCGAAGGCCGCCGGGGTCGGCCGGATCGTCTACACCAGCGCCCTGCGCGCCGACACCACCGAGCTCCCCGTCGCACCGGAGCACAAGGCGACCGAGGCGGCCCTGAAGGCGTCGGGCGTGCCCTTCACGATCCTGCGCAACGGCTGGTACACGGAGAACTACACCGGCCAGCTCGGCTCCTACCGGGAGCGGGGTGCGGTGGTCGACGCCACCGGAGACGGCCGGATCGCCGCCGCCACCCGGGCCGACTACGCCGAGGCCGCGGCCGCCGTGCTCGTCGCGGACGGGCACGAGGGCAAGACCTACGAGCTCGGCGGTACGCCGTTCACCACCACGGAGCTCGCCGCGACGATCACCGAGGTCACCGGTACGCCGGTCGCCCGGCAGAGCATCACCGTGGCCGAGCTCGCCGCGGTCCTGCGGGGTGCGGGGCTCGACGAGGGCACGGCCGGGTTCGTCGCCTCACTCGACGAGGCGACCGCCCGCGGCGACCTCGACACCGACAGCGGCGACCTGCCCCGCCTGCTGGGTCGCCCCGCCACCTCGCTGGCCGACGCGATCCGCGCCGCCGCCTGACGGCGCACCGCGCCACCCGCGCCGCACCGCGCCGCCCGCGCTGCGCTGCGGAAACGCCCAAGGTCGCGTTGTTTCCCGGAAATATGCCCCTCCGAGGACGAGTGAGGGGCATATTTCCGGGAAACAACGCGATCATGCAGCGCAAGCAGCGCGCAGCGCGCGGCGCGGCGTGGGGCGCGGCGTGGGGCGCGTCAGGGGAGCCAGCCGGGGCGGACCAGGCCGGCCTCGTAGGCGAAGACGACGAGCTGCGCCCGGTCCCGGGCGCCGAGCTTCACCATCGCCCGCGACACGTGGGTCTTCGCCGTCGCCGGGCTCACCCCGAGCCGCGCCGCGATCTCCCCGTTGGTGAGCCCGGCACCGGCCAGCGTCACCACCTCGCGTTCCCGCTCGGTGAGGTCGGCGAGCTGCCGGGGCGGTGCCGGGGCCGCCGACCGCTGCGCGAACTGCTCGATCACCCGCCGGGTCACGCTCGGCGAGAGCAGCCCCTCCCCCGCCGCCACCACCCGTACGCCGCGAATCAGCTCGGCAGGCTCCGTGTTCTTCACCAGGAACCCGGCCGCACCGACCCGCAGCGCCTCGGCGACGTATTCGTCCAGCTCGAAGGTGGTGAGGACGACGATCCGGACACCGGACAGGTCGGGGTCGGCGGCGATCTCCCGGGTGGCGGCGAGGCCGTCCATGCCGGGCATCCGGATGTCCATCAGCACCACGTCGGGGCGGGTCTGCCGGGCCAGCCGCACGGCGTGCGCACCGTCACCGGCCTCCCCCACCACCTCGATGTCGGGTTCGGACTCCAGCAGGGCCCGGAAACCGGCCCGCACCAGCGCCTGGTCGTCGCCGAGCAGCACCCGGATCATGCGGGGTCCCCGGCGGCGGGCAGCTGTGCGCGTACCCGCCAGCCGCCCGTCGGCGATGGTCCGGCCGTGAGCGACCCGCCCAGCACGGTGGCGCGCTCGCGCATGCCGCTGACCCCGTTGCCCTCCACCGTCGCGGCGGTGATCGGCCCGCGCATGCCGCCGTCGTCCTGGATCAGCATGACCAGCTCCTCCTCCCGGTAGTCGATCGCTATCGTCACCGCGGCGCCGGGACAGGAGTGCCGGCGCACGTTCGTCAGCGCCTCCTGCACGATCCGGTAGGCGGCCCGGTCGATCTCGGCCGGCAGCGGCCGGGGCGCACCGCTGATCGTGGTCCGCACCGGGAGCCCGGCGTCGACCGTCAGCTCGTCGAGCCGGTCCAGT
Organism: Allocatelliglobosispora scoriae; assembly: GCF_014204945.1. Classification (NCBI taxonomy): domain Bacteria; kingdom Bacillati; phylum Actinomycetota; class Actinomycetes; order Micromonosporales; family Micromonosporaceae; genus Allocatelliglobosispora; species Allocatelliglobosispora scoriae. Next base: position 1,809,942 of record NZ_JACHMN010000003.1, on the reverse strand, counting down.
CCGGGTGCCGGTGCCCGCGGCGCCGCTTCCCCGCTGGGGTAGAGCGTGTTGAGCACCGACTGGACCTCCCGCAGCGCCTCCGCGCTCGCCTGCTTGATCGTGTCGAGCGCGGCCCGGGCCTCGTCGGGCCGGCGGTCCATCAGGTGCCGCCCCACCGACGCCCGTACGTTGATCAGCGACAGGTGGTGTCCGAGCACGTCGTGCAGCTCCTGGGCGATGCGCAGCCGCTCCTCGCTCGCCTGCCGCCGTCGGCGCTCCTCGTCGAGCCGCCGCTGTCTGCGCGCCATCTCGATCGCCATCGGCGCGGCGGCGTAGACCACGGCGAGCAGGATTCCCAGCCCGGCCGCCCACGCGGCGACGGTGAGCGCCCGGCCGAGGGTTGGTCCGCCGAGCACGACCCACGCGGCGTAGGAGGCGATCGCGACGAGCGCCACCGGACCGCGCCGGTCGGACCGGGCCGCCACGACGGCGGCGATGATCAGCGCCAGGAAGGTCGGCCCGCGCGGGTGGTCCAGCACCTGGTGGCCGACGGTCAGTACGGCGATGCCGACCAGCGTCGCGGCGGGTGCCCGGTGCCGGGCGGCGAGGGCGAGACCGCTCACCACGAGCAGCGCGCAGCCGAGCGGGTCCCATGCGGTCGCCTGCCCGGCGGACCAGATCGCGGTGCCGACGAGCTGCACCAGCGCGACCAGCACGGCGAGCCCGGCCCCGCCACGGCGGCGCGCGGACACCTCCGGCGGTGCGCTGGGGCTGGTCATGCGAGCACCCTAGGCGACCCGCGCCCGACCTCGCGTCCGCCGACCGCCGGATCCACCCCTACGCCCCGGGGCGCAGTCCGCACCCCCGGCTACCACCGGGGGCGCAGCCGGGGAGCCGCCCGCTGCCCGACGCGGGACGGCTCAGCGCTGGCGATGCTGAGACGACATCGGAACGACGAAGGAGCAGACGGATGAGAGCGATCGCACGGCACAGGTGGGGTTCACCGGAGCTGCTGGCACTCGACGAGGTCGACCCACCCGCGATCGGGGACGACGAGGTGCTGGTGAGCGTCCGCGCCGCCTCGGTCAATCCGTACGACTGGCATCGAACGACGGGCACGCCCTATCTCGTACGCATCGGCTCCGGGCTCGTCACCCCGCGCGCGACCGCCCTCGGCGCCGACCTGGCCGGGGTGGTGGCGGCGACCGGCCGCGACGTGACCGCGTTCCGGGTCGGCGACGAGGTCTTCGGCATGGGCGACGGCGCCTTCGCCGAGCAGGTCGCCATCCGTCCCGACCGGCTCGCGCCGAAGCCCGCCGACCTGAGCTTCGAGGAGGCGGCGGCGGTGCCGCTGGCGGGGCTCACGGCACTGCAGGGCCTGCGCGACCGGGGCGGGATCCGGCCGGGGCAGCGGGTCCTGATCAACGGCGCGGCCGGTGGCGTGGGTACCTTCGCGGTGCAGCTGGCGAAGGCCTTCGGCGCGGAGGTGACCGGCGTCTGCGGCACCGGCAACGTCGAGCTGGTCCGGGGGCTCGGCGCGGACCACGTCATCGACTACACGCGCGCCGACTTCACCCGCGACGGCCGTACCTACGACCTGATCCTCGACGTGGCGGGCAACCGCTCGAACGCCGCTCGCCGCCGCGCGTTGACGCCCGGCGGAACCCTCGTCCTCGTCGGCGGGCCCAAGCGCAACCGGTGGACCGGGCCGCTCGGCTCGCTGCTCCGGATGCTGGTGGCGGCGCTTTTCAGCAGCCGGACGATGGTGGGGATGCTGGCGAAGCACAGCCACGCCGACCTGCTCATGCTCCGCGACCTGCTCGACTCGGGGCAGGTCCGGCCGGTGGTCGAGCGGACCTATCCGCTGGCGGAGACCGCGAACGCCCTGCGTCACGTCGCGGGCGGCCACACCCGGGGCAAGGTCGTGATCACCATGGCGTAACCAACCAATCAGTTGTGCAACTGATCGGTTGTGTTAGGGTGGGGACATGACCTTGATGGTGGACGACGAGCTCAGCCTGGTCTTCTCGGCCCTGGCCGACCCCACCCGCCGGGCGATCCTGGCCCGGCTCGCCCGGGGCGACGCCACCGCCAACCAGCTCGCCGAGCCGTTCGCGATGACGCAGCAGGCGGTCTCCAAGCACCTCAAGGTGCTGGAGCACGCCCGGCTCATCAGCCGGACGCGCTCGGCGCAGTCGCGGCCCTGCGCCCTGGACACGGTGCGGCTCGACGCGGCGGCGAGCTGGATCGCCGAGCACCGCCGGGTCTGGGCCGAGCGCTACGACCGGCTCGACGAGCACCTCGCCGCCCTGCGTGGCGAGCGGGAGACGGGGCACGGGCGATGAGCGAGACCGGCGAGCTGACCTACACGAGGGTGCACGACGCATCCCCTGAGCTGCTCTTCGACTGCATGACGACACCGGAGCACCTCACCCGCTTCTGGGGGCCGGCGGGCACGACGACGCCCGTCGACGGCATCACGGTCGACCTGCGACCCGGCGGCACGTTCGCCACGACGATGGTGAGCGACGCCGACGGCGGCAGTTACACGATGCGCGCGACCTATGTCGAGGTCAGCCGACCCGACCGGCTCGTCTGGGTCGAGGGCGACGTCGAGGGCGGCATGCGCACCACGATCACCTTCACCGACATCGGCCAGGGCCGCACCGAGGTGGTCACCCACCAGACCAACGTGCCCGCCGCCTACCGCAGCGCCCAGGCCCGGGCCGGGTTCCAGACCAGCCTCGACCGCTTCGACCACTACCTGGCAAAGATCAAAACCACCTAGGGGGTACGCCATGACGGCACTCACGTCGGCCGACGGCACCGTGATCGCCTACGAGTCGGCCGGGCAGGGTCCCGCCGTCGTCCTCGTCGACGGCGCGATGTGCTTCCGGCACTCGGGTCCGATGAGTCCGCTCGCCGACCTGCTCGCGAAGGACTTCACCGTCCACACCTACGACCGCCGGGGCCGGGGCGAGAGCGGCGACACCCTGCCCTACGCGGTCGAGCGGGAGATCGAGGACCTGCGGGCACTCGTCGCGGCGGCCGGTGGAGCGGCTCATGTCTTCGCCATCTCGTCCGGCGTGGCCCTCACCATCGCCGCCGCATCCGCCGGGGTCCGGTTCACCAGCCTCGCCCTCTACGAGCCGCCCTTCCTCACCGAGTCCGGCGGCGGCGCACAGGCGAAGGAGTACTCGGTCGGCCTCCGCGAGCTGCTCGACGCCGGGCGCCGGGGCGACGCCGCAGCCCTGTTCATGACACACGTCGGCGTACCGGCCGGGGTGGTCGACGGGATGCGGGCGCAGCCGTTCTGGGCAGGGTTCGAGGCGATCGCGCCGACGCTCGCCTATGACGACGCCGTCATGGGCGACTCGTCGGTCCCCCGCGAGCGGGCTGCGGCGATCACCGTGCCGACGCTGCTGCTGGACGGGGGCGCGAGCCCCGAGAGCCTGCGCGCGGCGACCCGGGCCACGGCCGAGGCGATCCCCGGTGCCCGCCACCGCACGCTTGACGGCCAGACCCACGACGTCGCGCCGGAGGTGCTGGCCCCGGTCCTGACGGCATTCTTCGGCGAGACCCACCACGATCGCCACAACTCTTGAAGAGTTGGTGCTAACTGCGAGCCGGCGTACCACCGGGCGCCGACCACCGTATCGGTTGATAGAGATATTTCGAAGCCTTATGTTGATCCGGTCTGGTCGCCACGGTGGCGGCCCGGGGAGGATCCTCATGATTCGGCACCGGTTCACGGCGGCGGTCGCCGCCGCACTCGCCCTCGCAATGGCACCGGCGGCATCGGCGCAGGCCGCCGCACCACCGGAGGCGGCCGCCGTCGCGGCTGATCGCGTCCTGCGCGTCTACAACAACAACATCGAGAACCTGGTACGCAACAACGCCGACGGCTCGTGCACCCGCATCTCCGGCCCGGACCACCTCACGTCGATCCTCGTCGACGACAGCGGGCGGACCGGCACGGCGGGGGTGGTGGCACCGGACATCCTGATCGTGCAGCAGGTCCGGGGCACCGGTCAGGCCACCGCCTATGCCGACCAGCTCTCGGCGAAGTTCGGCTACGCCGCCGGGACCTATAGGGCGATCGTCGCGTGGGACGACCCGGAGGAGTGGGGCACCACCCACAAGTGCAGCGTGCAGTCGCTGGGCGACCTGAAGAAGAAGCAGACCAACGGGATCATCTACAACACCCGGCGGCTCAGCCTCGCGGCCGGGGACGTCTCGGCCTACTGGAGCGCCGGCTGGCTGAAGCCGGGCACCGCCTACGCCGACGGCGCCGGGTGCACCCTCTACAAGCCGCCCAGCATCGACGCCGACGCCGACCACAAGTGGACGTGGAAGCGCACCAGCGCGATCGCCGCCCGGTTCACCGTCAAGGAGACCGGGACCACGGTCTTCGCCGCGACGATGCACCTGCCGCAGGAGAACCGGCAGAACGCCTGCGCGGGCGACGGCGACAAGGGCATCGCGAGTTCCGGCATCCACCTCGGCGCCGACGCGACGAGCCTGCTCAACGGGTCCACGATCCGGATCGTCGGGATCGACGCCAACCGTACCGGGATCGCCGCCTCGACCCTGAGCGGTTACGGCATGACCGGTTACGGGACGGGCGCGACCAACGGGTCCAGCAAGATCGACTACCTCTTCATCAGGGGCACGGTGCAGCCGTCGAGCGTCGCGCACACCGTGAGCGGGACGAAGTCGAACCACCTGGCGCTCTACGGGTTCATCAACTTCTGACCCCCCGTTCCGACCACTCACGACGGAGGCCGGTCGCCTGCCCGACCGGCCTTCTGTTCAATTGGCACAAACTTTTGAATTCTTCTGCTAAAGGGTCTGGACTGCGGGCCCCGAACGCCCTACCGTTCGGTACACCAATGTTGCGGGTGTGTTAATCGTCGGCGCGATGACCACCTGAGTCACCCCCTCACTCAGGAGAAACCATGGGCACACGCCTGCTCCGCCGACTCCGCGGTCCTGCCCTGATCGGAACCGCGCTCCTGCTCACCACCGGCCTGTGGGTCACCCCCGCCGCCGCGATCCCCGCCCAGACCCCCGGCGTCACCCTGCGCACCTTCGACATGCAGGTCGCCCTCAGCTCCCTCTGCACCCTCAAGCCCGCCCAGACGCCCAATGTGGACAAGCTCATGTCCACGATCAACTGGACGACCGCGGCAGACTTCGGCCAGGAGGACAACTTCATGTCCCAGGCCATCGGCAACATCAACATCCCCACGGCCGGCAGCTACACCTTCCGGCTGACCAGCGACGACGGATCCCGCCTCACCATCGACAACACCGTCGTCATCAACCACGACGGGCTCCACGGCGCCACCGCCAAGGACGGCGCGATCACCCTCACCACCGGTTACCACGCGCTCTTCGTCGAATTCTTCGAAGCCGGCGGCGGCCAGCAGCTCACCCTGCAGTGGCAGACCCCCGGCTCGACCGCCTTCGTCACGGTGCCCAACTCCGTGCTGAGCACCGACGCTGGGGTCGTCCGGGTGACGGCTCCGGGCCGTAAGGAGTGCGAGGGCACCGGTGACTCGCCGGGCGACGGGTTGCCGCTCACCGGCGTACACCCGGGATTCACGCTCACCAACCTGCGGCCGACCGCGGCCTTCCAGCCCAAGGTGACCGGCATGGACTGGCTGCCCGACGGGCGCCTGGTCATCTGCACCTGGGGCGGCAGCGACCAGTCCGGCACCTCGCTCGCGGGTGAGGTCTACATCCTCGGCAACACCGGCGGCAACACCACGCCGGGAGCCGTCACCACCAAGCGGATCGGCAGCGCCCTCAAGGAGCCGATGGGCCTCAAGATCGTCGACGGCGTCGTCTACGTCTCCGAGAAGGGCAAGCTCACCCGGCTCGTCGACACCAACGGCGACGAGGTCGCCGACCAGTACCAGACGGTCGCGACCTGGCCCTGGGGCGGCAACTTCCACGAGTTCGCGTTCGGCCTGCTCTACGCCGACGGCTACTTCTACCTCAACCTCTCCGTCGCGATCAACAGCGGCGGCGCGACGACCAGCCCCCAGCCCGCGATCAACCGGGGCACCGCGATCAAGGTGAACAAGACGACCGGTGCGGTCACCTATGTCGCCGGCGGCCTGCGGACGCCGCACGGCATCGGCTGGGGCCCCGAGAACACCGTCTTCGTCACCGACAACCAGGGCGGCTGGCTGCCCGCGTCGAAGCTGGTCCAGATCAAGCAGGACCGGTTCTTCAACCACTACACCACCCCGGCCGGACCCTTCGACAGCAAGCCGGTGACGGCACCGGTGCTGTGGATGCCGCAGAACGAGATCGCCAACTCCCCCAGCACCCCGATCCTGATGCCGACCGGTGTCTACGCCGGACAGCTGCTCATCGGCGACGTCACCTACGGCGGCCTGCAGCGGGCGTTCCTGGAGAAGGTCAACGGCGAATACCAGGGCGCGCTGTTCCGTCTCACCCAGGGGCTGGAGGCGGGTGTCTCCGAGGTCAACATCGGTCCCGACGGCGCCGTCTATGTCGGCGGGCTCGGTGCGGGCGGCAACTGGGGACAGAGCGGCAAGCTCACCTACGGCCTGCAGAAGCTCGCCCCCAACGGCACCACCACCTTCGACATGCTCGCGATGCGCGCCACGGCAGCCGGTTTCGAGATCGAGTACACCCAGCCGATCTCCGCCGCGACCGCCGCCAACCTCGCCTCGCGCTACAAGGTCAAGCAGTGGCGGTACGAGCCGACCGTGAACTACGGCGGCCCCAAGATCGATGAGGAGACGCTCACCGTCACCTCGGCGACCCTGTCGGCCGACGGCAGGAAGGTCACCCTCGCCATCGCCGGCCGCAAGGCCGGACGGGTGGTCCACATCCGCTCGCCGCGGCCCTTCACCTCCAGCACCGGCGTGTCGCTGTGGAGCACCGAGGTCTGGTACACCCTCAACGCCATCCCCGGCAGCACCCCGCCGATCAACAACGTCTACCAGGCGGAGGCTGCGGGGACGAGCGGCGGCGCCGGGATCGCCACCGACCACACCGGCTACACCGGCAGCGGCTTCATCGCCGGCTACGGCACCGTCGGCGCCACGACGACCTTCACCGTCACCGTGGCGGCGACCGGCTCTTACCAGGCCGGGCTGCGCTTCGCCAACGGTCCCAACCCGGCCGCCGGAGCCAAGACGATCAGCCTCTACGTCAACGGCACCAAGATCAGGCAGACCAGCCTCGCCGACACCGGCACCTGGGACACCTGGGCGACGAAGCAGGAGGCGGTGACGCTCAACGCCGGTGCCAACACGATCGCCTACCGTTACGACACCGGCGACGCCGGCAACGTCAACCTGGACTCGCTGACGATCAGCGGCGGCCCCAGCGGCGGCGGCACGATCACCGGCGTCGGCGGCAAGTGCCTCGATGTCAACAACGCCGGCACCGCCGACGGCACGAAGATCCAGCTCTGGACCTGCAACGGCAGCACGGCGCAGGCGTGGAGCCGGGTCGGCAGCACCTACCAGGCGCTGGGCAAGTGCCTCGATGTCGACAACGGCGGCACCGCCGACGGCACGAAGGTGCAGCTGTGGACCTGCAACGGCACCGGATCGCAGGTGTGGCAGCCGCAGGCGAACGGCTCGCTGCTCAACCCGCAGTCCGGCAAGGTGCTCGACGCCCTCGGCGGCTCCTCGGCCGACGGCACCCAGATCCACATCTGGACCTACGCCGGCGTCGCCAGCCAACTCTGGACCGTCAACGCCTGACGCAGTCCCGGTGGGGCCCGGTCACCGCGGTGGCCGGGCCCCACCATCGCATCAAAGGGTTAGCCCGGGCGGTTGCTCCGACGCCGTCGACGGCCCGGACCCGACGACCCTCGGCCGTGTCCGCCTGCCGGATCATCACTGGGCGCTCGGCGAATCGCGGCGAAGACGGTCCCGAGCGCGGACGCCACGCGGATCCGCCGTTGACACGATGGGCGTCGATGGCACGACAGGATGCCCGGCCGCTGGAGGAACCCCGATGACGTGTGAGAAGTGCTACGCGCCGCTCAGCACCTGCCCCGACTGCAAGGGGCAGACGAAAACGAGCCTGCTCGGCGACAAGCTGACCTGCTCGAAGTGCCGCTCGACCGGGAAGGTCTGTCACAAGGACGGCGGCTTCTGGAAGCGCTGAGAACTCTCGCCGCCGGCTGTCGGTGGGAGGCGGCGGGCGCCCGAGCCCTCGCGGCCGAGCACGTCGCGCGGGTTGGTGAGGTGGCAGGCCCGCAGGGACAGGCAGCCGCAGCCGATGCAGTCGCTGAGGTCGTCGCGCAGTGCCTGCAGCTGGGTGATGCGGGCGTCGAGCTCGCCCCGCCAGGCGAGCGACAGCCGGGCCCAGTCGTCGCGGGTCGGCGTACGCTCGCTCGGCAGCCGGTCGAGCGCCTCCCGGATCGCCGCTAACGAGATCCCGACGTGCTGGGACGCCCGGATGAAGGCGACCCGGCGCAGCGTGTCCCGGCTGAATCTGCGCTGGTTGGCGCTGGTGCGGGTGCTCCGGATCAGGCCCTGCCGCTCGTAGAAGTGCAGGGCGGAGACCGCGACGCCGCTGCGATCGGCGACCTGGCCGACGGTGAGCTCGTGGAACGTGGTGCGAGGCCTGGGCATGACTGCCACCCTAACGCTTGACCTCAACAAAGGTTGAGGCCAGAGGATGGGCTCCGACCCCGCAACCGCGATCGAGGAGCCACCTGTCATGACCACCGTTCTCGTCATCGGCGCCACCGGCAAGCAGGGTGGCGCCGTCGCCGACCTGCTGCTCCAGCACGGCCACGATGTCACCGCCCTCGTCCGCTCCCCCGACTCGCCGCCCGCGCTCGCCCTCGCCGCCGCCGGTGCCCGGGTCGTCACCGGCCACCTCGCCGACCCGGCCGCCCTCGCGGGCGCGGCGAAGGGCGCCGACGCCGTCTTCGGCCTCTCCGTCCCGTTCGGCCCCGGCGGCAAGGACGCGGAGGGACATCGCCGGGCTCGCCGTGCACGCGATCGAGAACGCGGACCTCTGCACCGGAGCCCGCATCGACGTCGTCTCCGACCGGGTGACCGGCGAGGAGGCCGCGAAGATCATCGGTGACGTGCTCGGCCGCGAGATCCCCTATCGCCAGATGCCGCTCGACCAGGTCCGCCAGTGGGCCGGTGACGAGATCGCCGACATGTTCGCCCGATTCGAGGCGAATACCGACTTCACGGACCTGGCGTCCCTGCACGCCGCTTACCCGGCCGTGCGGTGGCACACCTACGCCGACTGGGCCCGCACGGTCGACTGGGACCGGATCATTTAGCTGTAACCCACAGTGAGCTGGGGTCTTGTGCCACGATGAAGAGCCTGGGGAGACGTCTCAAGGGGGTGCCGTGGCGGACTCGGTCCGGCGGTGGATGGGTGTGGGGCGGTCCCCGCACGCGGACTCGCGGACGGCGGCACTCGCCGCCGCCGCTGACGCCCTGCGCGGCGAGGATCCCGTCCTGCTGATCGCCTTCACCGCCATCACCCACGACCCCGCGGCGGTCCTCGCCGGGCTGCGCGAGGCCGCCCCGGGCGTGCCGATCGTCGGGTGCACGACGCACGGCGAGATCGGCCCCGGCGGCCCGTCCGACGGCTCGGTGACCGTGGCGGCGATCGGCGGTCCCGGCTTCAGCGTCTCGACCGCCGTCGCCGAGGGCGTCTCCGGCCGCCAGCGCGAGGCGGGCGCCGAGGTCGCCGAGTGCATCGGGGCGGTCCGCGACCTGCCGCACCGGGTGTTGATGCTGCTCACCGACGGTGCCGTCCGCGACCAGGAGTCGATCCTGCGCGGTGTCTACGGCGTCCTCGGTGCCGAGATCCCGCTCTTCGGCGGCGCGTGCGCGGACGGCTGGCGGATGACCGGCGGCTACCTGATGGGCGACGACCGCCTGCTCACCGACGCCGTCGTCGGGGTGGCGATCTCCTCCGAGGCGCCGCTCTCGGTCGGTTTCCGCCACGGCTGGCGCAAGGTCGGCCACCCGATGATCGTGACGAGCGCGGGCGACGGCCGCGTCTACACCCTCGACGACCGACCCGCGCTCGACGTCTACCTGGAGCGGCTCGACGCGCCGCCGGAGGCGTACACCGACGAGCAGGCGTTCACCGAGTTCGCGCTGCCCCGGCCGCTCGGGATCCAGCGCCGCAGCGGCGTGGAGGCGCGCAACCTCAGCACCGAGGTGGACCTCGTCGGGCGGTCCATCGGCGGCGGCGGCGCCATCGACCACGGCGGCCTGACCTGGGTGATGACCGGCGACGAGGCGTCGATCCTGGAGGCGACCGACCAGGCCTGCCTCGACGCCCTCGACGGGCTCGGCGACGATTCGCCGGTCGGGATGCTCACCCTGAGCTGCGCCGCCCTGCGGGCCGTCCTCGGCGACGACGGCATCCGCCGGGAGGGGGAACGGCTCGACACCTGGGCCGACGGGATCCCCTTCGCCGGGTTCTACACCTACGGCGAGATCGCCCGCACCCGCGGCATCGACGGGTTCCACAACCAGACGCTCACCGTCCTGGCCTTCGGCTGATGGCGCAAGACCAGCCGGCCGGCTCGGTCCAGGTGCAACAACTGCTGGAGCTGCTCGCTGTCGTCACCACCCTCTCCGACGAGGCGGCCGCCATCCGGGGCGCCGTCGAGCGCGCCGCGCAGGCGCTGGAGGCGGAGGTCGCGGCGGTCGTCGTCGACGGCAGGGTGGCCGCGGCTGTCGGGTTCGCGGCGGGTGCCGTACCCGTCGAGGATCTGATCGCGGTGGGCCGCCGCGAGCGCGACTGGATCGAGGTGCGCGGGTTGGACAAGTGCCAGGCGATCGCCGCGCCCTGGGGCGGGGCGCACCCCGGCCAGCTCATCATCGCGCGCTGGGGCGACGAGCCCTTCACCGTGGAGGAGCACAGCCTGATCCGCGGCATGGCCCGGGTGCTGGAGCTGACCCTGACGATGCTGCGCACGCTGGAGGCCGAGCACCGCATGCGGGAGCGCAGCGAGCGGCAGGCCGCCGACAACGCGCGGCTGGTCGATTCGCTGCGCGAGCAGGAACGGCTGCTGCTGCACCTCTCGTCGATCCAGCGGGCGATCTCCCGCCACGACCCGCTGCCCCAGCTGCTCAAGACAATCCTCGACGCCACGCAGGACGTACTCGGCGACGAGGTCGTCGGGCTCTGGACCTGCTCGCCGCAGCAGCCGGACCGGGCGACGCTGCGGATGGCGCTGGGGCTGCCGACCCGCCGGGCACCGACGGTGCCGCTGACCGAGGCGGGTGCGGCCGGTGAGGCCATGCGCCGCAACGACATCGTCACGCTCGCCGGTTACGAGAACGCCTCGCGGACCATCCGGGACCTGACCAGGGGGCAGTTCCGGATCTCGATGGCCGTGCCCGTGCACGAGAACGGGCAGGTCGCCGGTGCCCTGGTCGTGGCGTCCTTTCAGGAGGACCGCCGGTTCCGGCCGGAGGAGGCGCAGGCGCTGCGGGTCTTCGCGCAGAACATCAGCCTCGCCCTCACCGACGCGCACACCGTGGACCGGATGAACCAGGCGGTCCTCGACGCGCTGACCGGCCTCGCCAGCCGCGGGCTCTTCCTGGAGCGCCTCGCCGAGCAGCTCAGCCTCGCCCGGCCCACCGCGGTGCTCTTCATCGACCTGGACCGGTTCAAGGCGGTCAACGACTCGCTCGGCCACGCCACCGGCGACGAGCTGCTGGTGCGGACGGCCGAGCGGATCCGGGCGCAGGTGCGGGCCGGCGATGTCGCGGGACGCTTCGGCGGCGACGAGTTCGCGATCATGCTCGGCGACGTGGCCGGGGTCGAGGAGGCGGTCGCGGTCGCCGACCGGATGGGTCGGGCCCTCGCCGAGCCGATGAGCATCAGCGGCCTCACGCTGCGGGTCGACGCGAGCATCGGGATCGCGCTGAGCACCCTCGGCTCGGCGGACTCCGCCGAGCTGATGCGCCGGGCGGATGTCGCGATGTACCACGCCAAACGGCACGGCCGCGGCCGCTACCAGGTCTTCACCGACGAGTTGCTGAGCGGGTTCGCGGTCGGCCCGCCACCGGATTGAAGCGGCATCGCGAGGGGTAGGTAACCGGTCATGGCGAAGTATGAGCTCAACGACGCGGCTGTCGAGCACGCCCGCGACCTCATCGACAAGAAGCAGTATGTGCTGGAGAGCAACTGGGGCGACAGCCAGCCTGACGCCGAGGCCCAGAACGCGTTCCTGGACAAGCACACCTTCGCGGAGTATGCGAGCTGGCACCTCGGGCTCACCGTCGGCGCGACCGACGAGACGAAGGGCCGTTACGCCTTCGTGTTCGGCGACTTCCGGCGGGTGCACCGCAGCGCCCTCATCGCCTGCGTCTACCGTGCGTCCGAGTGGCACCACAAGGATGTCGAGCTGGCCGCACACGAGCTGCTCCAGCGCCTCGACGCGGCGAGCGGCTGACCCCGGTCCCGTACGCTGACGGTCATGTCTGATTTCCGCCAGCCATCGCCGTCGCCGCGACGGAGACTGGACGGGTGAACATGCTTGACCAGGAGAATCCGATGATCTTCACCTACCACGCGTCGCCGCTGGGCGAGCTGCTGGTGGTGCGCGAGGGGCGCGACCCGGCGACCGGGCGGCCCGGCGGACTGACCGGTCTCTACCTGCCGACCGGCCGGCACGTCAGCGCCCGGCGCGACGAGTGGCAGCGCGACGACACCGCCTTCGACGACGTCCGCACCCAGCTCGACGAGTATTTCGCGGGCACCCGCCGCGCGTTCGACCTGCCGCTCAGTGCCACCGGCACCGACTTCCAGCGGCGGGCCTGGACCGCGCTCGTCGAGATCCCCTACGGCGAGACGCGGAGCTATGCCAAGCAGGCGGTGGCGATCGGCTCACCGACGGCGTTCCGGGCCGTGGGCCTCGCCAACGGGCAGAACCCGATCTCGATCATCGTGCCGTGCCACCGGGTCGTCGGCGCCAACGGCGCCCTCACCGGATACGGCGGCGGCCTGGACGCGAAGCGATGGCTCCTCGCCCATGAGGCCAACCACTCGGGCCTGTTCGCCTGACGCACAGCGGCCCCCGCATGTCGCGGGGGCCGCTGTCCCGTCTCAAGCCCTGCCCGAGAGCTCAGCCCCGGTCGAGGGATCAGCCCTGCCGGAGGATCAGCTCTGCCGGGATTTGCCCGCCGGGCGGGGGGTCACGGCCCGGTGCGAGCCGGTGTCGTCGTCGGCGAGGCCCAGCAACTGGGCTGTCGTCGGCGCGCCGAGCGGCTCGTCGACCTCCAGCAGGTCCTCGGGCTCCTCGACCGGCTCCTCCTCGACCCCGAGGGCACGGAGCTGGCCCTGCATGAACTTCGCCAGCCGGCTCCGGTAATCGCGGTCGAACTTCTTCAGCGTCGCGATCTGCTGCTGCAGCGCGCCACGCTTCTCCTCCAGGCTGCCGACGATCTCGTCGTAGCGCTCCTGCGCCTCCTGCTCCAGACCTGCGGCCTTCGCTCGGGCCTCCTTGCCCACCTGCTCGGCCTTGGACCGCGCAGCGGCCAGGATCTTCTCGGACTCCCGCCGGGCGGACTCGACGCCCGCCTGCGCGTCACGGGACACCTGCTCCGCCTTGGCCCGCGCGTCGGCGAGGGCCTCGTCGGCATCGCGGCGGACCGTCTCCGCGTTGGCCTGGACCTCCCGTGCGACCTCGTCGGCCCACGCTCGCGCCTCGGCCCGGATCTTGTGCGCCTCGTGCTGTGCGGTCGAAACGTGCTCGTCAGCGGTGCGCCGAGCGAGCACCAGCACCTGGAGGGCCTGGCGCTCGGCCTCGGAATCCTGCGGCGCCTGGTGCGGCACCTGCCCCAGGGCCGGGCCGGCCGGCACCATCGGCGGCTGCTCGTCGAAGGGCTCGCTGTCCATCGGCTGACCCGCGAACAGCCCTTTGACGCGGCCCTTCAACCGGTGGTCGGTCATGGGTTTCCCCTTACTCAGGCTGGTCTGGCCATGTGTCGTGGCGGCATCGGGACTCGGAAAGTCTCGCGTGAATCACCGCTCAGCGGAAGTCATCTCCGCGATAATCTGCCGCTTCACCACTTTCGACAAGCTTTGCCGCCACCCAGATGGGCGTGAGTCGGCTACGCGACTCAGCGCCGCCGATTTCCGTCGATATAATGTGACGCTCCGTCAGCAAGGATCAACTGCGCGCCGCATTCTCGATAATGCCGCCGCTGAGACCACACTGGACGATCGAATGTCGTACCCGGCGGGCATCCTGACACCATGCCCGCCCATCCCGACGAAGCCCGCCACGCCGATCCCAGCCTGACCAGGGAGTGGGTCCGCCAGGCGACCCAGGAAAACGACGCCGAGGCGGCGTTCAAGCTCGGCTGCTACCACCTGCTGCACGAGAAGTTCGCCTATCACGTGCACGCCGACCCCTGGTTCGAGTTCGCCGCGCAGCACTCCGGGGCCGAGATGGTGTGGCGGGTGGCCAATGCCTACGCGGACGTGTCGAACCCGCTCGCCCGGGCCTGGATGCGCCGGGCAGTGGTGTCGGAGAGCGACCCGGAGGGGATCGTCGTGGGTCCCAGCACCGTTCAGATCGTCCTCGACGAGAGCGGCGACTACGTGCAGACCCAGGACTGGAGGGTCTTCGTCCGCTCCGACGACCGGGAGCGGGCGCTCGCCGCGCTGCGGGCGACATGGCGGCGGATGGTCTGGACCACCGAGGACGGGCACGAGTTCGCCTCGGAGGACGACTATGAGGCGGCCCTGGTCGCCGCCGGGGTCGAGACGGGTGACGAGCCCTACACGCCCAACTACATCAGCGTGGACGGCGACGCGGCGGATCCGGTGATCTGGATGGACTGCAAGGGCGGCGTCATGCCGCTGATGGCCCGCACGATGATCCGCATCCTCGGCACGGAGCTGCGGGCGGCCGGGCTGCGGCGGGCGGTCCTCTACACCGAGGACCCACCGCCGCAGTGACCCCGATCAGGCGCCGTTCATCATGTCGTTGAAGCGCTTCGTCACGCCCACCTCGTCCGGCCGCTGCGCGTCCCGGCGCACCACGGCACGCTGCACCAGCACCTCGACCTCGTCGGTGGCGAGCACCGCCATCGTCTCGGCGAGGTAGTGGGGTGACCAGGCGCTCGACCGGCCCGGTTCCTGCGGGCGCCCCTTCACCGACGTGGCGGTCCGCATCGCCGGGCCCGGCCACGAGGCGCTGCCCGACGGCGAGGACGGGCAGGTGCTGGTCCGGGGCGACGTCGTCATGTCGGGCTACTGGCACGACGAAGCGGCCACCAGCAGCACCGTCGTCGACGGCTGGCTCCGCACCGGCGACCTCGGGCACCTCGCCGACGGCTACCTCTACCTCACCGACCGGCTTAAGGACGTCATCATCACCGGCGGCTCCAACGTCTACCCGCGCGAGGTGGAGGAGGTCCTGCTGACCCACCCGGGGATGAGCGAGGTGGCGGTGATCGGCGTCCCCGACCCCGAGTGGGGCGAGTCGATCCGCGCCGTCGTCGTGGCGGAAGGCCCGCTGTCAGCCGCGGACGTGATCGACTTCTGCCGAACCCGCCTGGCCTCCTTCAAGAAGCCGAGAGACGTGGTCTTCCTCCAGCAGCTCCCCCAGAACGCGACGGGAAAGGTCCTCAAACGCGACCTCCGCGAGCCGCCCCTCGACAATTCGCGTTGATCAAGGGAAGACTCACCATGTCGGGTGTCCGATATGCGGCGAGTCTTCCCTTGATCAACGCGAATTTCAGGCCGCGGCGGTCAGGGGGTGGGCGGGAGGGCGGCCATCCACTCCAGGCAGGCCAGTTCGTTTTCGGCCAGGTGTTCGTTGACCGCCAGCTTCAGCTCTGCGGGGGAGCCCGACCTCGCCGCGTCCAGCAACAGGCGGTGGGTCATCTCGCGGCGGCGGCGCTCCTCCTGGCCGACCTGGTAGGTCTCGAACACGATCCGGGTGTAGCGGTCGCAGGCGTGCCAGAGCTGCTCCAACAGGCGCAGGTCCCACTCGGTCAGCGCGGGGCGCAGCAGCGTGAGGTGGAACTGCTTGTGCAGCTCCCACAGCTCGTCGGCGTCGGTCTCCGCGTGCGTGTAGTCCATCAGCAGCCGCTCGGCGAGGTCGAGGTCGGCGCTGGTCAGGTCGAGGCAGGCCCGCGCGGCGAGGTCGCACTCGATGAGCTTGCGCAGCCGGTAGATGGAGCGCAGCTCGTCGCGGTCGAGCGGGTTGACGATGGCGCTGCGGCCGGGACGGAGCGTGATCAGCCCCTGCGTCTCCAGCCGCCGCAGCGCCTCACGGACCGGGATGTGGCTGACCCCGAGCTGAACGCTGAGGTCCACGATCGAGAAGCTGGAGCCCGCCTTGAGGGTGCCGTTGAGGACGCCGCGACGGATCTCGGCGGTCACACGGTCCACGGCCGAATTGTTCTTCGCGACCGAACGCAGTCCGCTCGTCACCTCTGCTGTCACGAATATAGAGTAGCGCACCGTCCGCACCACGGTCACGCTGCGTCGGCGACGTCACTCTCCCCAGGACGCGCGCTCACTTCAAGATCTCTCTGACCAGCGGGTGTACGCCAACCCGGCGCGCCAAGCACCATCCGGCCAGCTCACGCCCCCCGATCCCCTACGCTCGATCCGGCGGCATCACAGCCCGCGCGGATTGCATCTATCATATATTCCGTTTAGCGTGGCAGGGACCCCGCTGCTGACCCGAGCCCTGGAGGCGTCCATGACCAGCACGATCTTCACCACGCCGACCCCGGCCGCAGCGCAGCTCGACGCCCTCCGCGAGATCTCCGACCGGGTGCTCTGGCTCTCCACGGCGATGGTGCACCACGCCAACCGCGTCCGCCCCAACCCGAGCGGCCTCAAGGTCGGCGGCCACCAGGCCTCCTGCGCCTCGATGATCTCGATCATGACCTCGCTCTGGTTCTCCGAGCTGCGCCCCGAGGACCGGGTCTCGGTCAAGCCGCACGCCTCGCCGGTGCTGCACGCCATCAACTTCCTGCTCGGCGAGCTCGACGCGTCCTACCTGACGAGACTGCGCGAGTTCGGCGGGCTCCAGTCCTACCCCAGCCGTTCCAAGGACCCCGACCCGGTGGACTACTCGACCGGGTCGGTCGGGATCGGCGCCACCGCCCCGATCTGGGGCGCGATGGCCCGGCGCTTCGTCGACGCGTCGATCGGCGGCGCGGGCACCGGCCGGCAGTTCTCCCTCGTCGGCGATGCCGAGCTCGACGAGGGCGCGATCTGGGAGGCGATCCTCGACCCGTCCGTCGCCGAGCTCGGCGAGATCGTCTGGATCGTCGACCTCAACCGCCAGTCGCTGGACCGGGTCGTCCCGACCATCGCCGCCGGGAAGCTGGAGAAGATGTTCGCCGCCGCCGGCTGGCAGGTGATCACGGCGAAATTCGGCAAGCTGCTGGAGGAGCTCTTCGAGCGCCCCGGCGGCGCCGAGCTGCGCAACCGGATCCTCGGCATGTCCAACCCGGAGTACCAGCGGTTGCTGCGGTGCCGCCCCGACGAGCTGCGGACCCGGCTGCCCGGCTCCGGTGCCCCGTCCTACGCGATCGCCCGGCTCGTCGCGGGGCTCGACGACGCCGCCCTCACCCGGGCGATCCGCAACCTCGGCGGGCACGACCTGGAGGCGCTGCGGGAGGCGTACGCCCAGATCGACGACACCCGACCGACCGTGATCATCGCCTACACGATCAAGGGCTACGGGCTGCCGACGCAGGGGCACCCGCAGAACCACTCCTCGCTGCTCACGGTCGAGCAGTTCGCCGAGCTCGCGGCGGACCTCGGGATGGATCCGGGGCAGCCCTGGACCCGGTTCGCCGACGGGACCGCCGCCGCCGAGGTGTGCCGGGCCACCGCCGCGAAGCTGCGCCGGGACGAGGTGGCGCCGACCACTCCGCCGACGGTGCCGAGCGACATCGGGCGTACCCCCTCGGGCACGTCGACCACCCAGGGCCGCCCTCGGCCGCGCGCTGCTCGACCTGACCCGGGAGGCGCCGCAGGCGGCGAAGCGGGTCGTGACCGTGAGCCCCGACGTCAGCTCCAGCACCAACCTGGCCGGGTGGCTCAACAAGGTCGGGATCTGGTCGCCCGCCGAGCGGCACGACTGGTTCGCCGACGACGCCGAGACGACGATGCACTGGCGCGAGCGCCCTACCGGCCAGCACATGGAGCTCGGCATCGCCGAGACCAACCTGGTCGGGCTGATCGGCGAGCTCGGTGCCACCTGGAGCCGCTGGGGACAGCCGCTCTTCCCGATCGGCGTGCTCTACGACCCGTTCGTCGAGCGGGCGCTCGAACCGTGGTCCTACGGCATCTACGCCGGGGGCCAGTCGATCCTCGTCGGCACGCCGAGCGGAGTGACCCTGGCGGCGGAGGGCGGCGCGCACCAGTCGATCAAGACGCCGTCGATCGGGTTGGAGCAGCCCGGGTGCGTGAGCTACGAGCCGGCCTTCGCGATCGAGGTGGAGTGGACGCTGCTGGACGCGATCTCCCGGCTCGGCCGCCCGGACGGCAGCTCGTCCTACCTGCGCTTGTCGACCCGGCCGGTCAGCCAGGCGCTCGCCGCGGTCCCGGCCGACCCGGCGGCCCGCGAGCGGCGGCGGCGGCAGGTCATCGCCGGGGCCTACACGCTGCGTACCGCCGCGCACCCGGCGGTCATGCTGGTCGGGATGGGCGCGATGATCCCGGAGACGCTCGCCGCGGCGGACCGGCTCGCCGAGCAGGGCATCGAGGCCGAGGTGGTCTGCGTGACCAGTCCCGGCCTGCTCTTCGAGGCGGTGCAGGCCCGCAGCGGGCTGGGCGAGGCGCCGTCGTGGATCCTCGACCAGGTCTTCCCCGCCCGCCGCGCGGTGCCGATGGTGACGGTGCTCGACGGGCACCCGCACACGCTCGCGTTCCTCGCCACGATCCACCACGTGCGGTCGATGTCGCTGGGGGTGAGCCGGTTCGGCCAGGCGGGGGCGCTGGAGGATGTCTACCGCTACCACGGCATCGACACCGACGCCGTGGTCCGAGCCGCCCTCGACCTGCTCGGCTGAGCCACACGGCCCAGCACCGGGGTGGACGACGCCCTGTCACGTTTTGCAGCAAAGCGTGGCCTCGCAATGCGAAATGGCCACGCTTTGCTGCAAAACGCGGCACGCGCGCAACGCGGCACGCGCGCAACGCGCCGCCCGGCTGTGCCGGATGAGCGCGGTGGCCCGCGCTCACCCCCTACAGGTCAGCCGACCGCGAACGTGACGGCGAGGAAGCCGGTGTTGTCGCCGTAGTAGCCGGGCGAGCCGTGGAACGAGACCGAGTCGGCGAAGCCGATGTAGAGCCTCGTCGCCCCCGACGGCACCGCGAACTGCTGCACCGCGCCCGCCGCCGTCTTGCCGTCGCCGATGGCGAAGAGCACGCCCAGCGCGGGAGCGACCTCGGCCTTGCCCTCCTGGTCCGTCACGTCCGGCTGCCCCGATCCGGTCGGCGCCCCCGCCGGGAGGAAGACCCCGACGAGGAAGAGCGAACGCTTCTGGTGGATGACGCCGGAGATGCCGTTGAGCGCGGTGACGCTGGTCCCGCCGTAGTCGACGCCGCCGTCGGCGCCGTCCTTCGGGTCCGAGCCCGCCGCGCCGAGCACCCCGGTGATCGACGGGAACGAGATCCTGCGGTCCTTGGCGGCGTCGAAGGCGATCCGCACCGGCAGGGTTCCCGCCCCGCCGGGCAGCATGCCGAGCGGCGCTGCTCCGGCGAGGTAGACATCGGCGTTCGCCGGGACCGTGATCGCGGCCCCCGGGACCGCACCGGACGCGAAGGCCTGCGCGGCGAGCGCGCTCGCGGCGAAGGCGGGCTGACCGGTCCGGCTCACGTCGAAGACGCAGTCGGCGAGCTGCGCGGCGGCGGTCACCCCGGCCTTGGCGCAGATCGCCTCAGCAGCGGCGGTGTCGACCGGTGCCCCGGTCTCCGCCCGGTGCGGGAACGCCCGATCGGTGTAGCTCGCCGTGGTCCGACCCGCCGGGTAGGTGAACAGGGAGGCCGCGTCGTCGATCCGCCAGCTGTCGGCGAAGGCGGGGTAGAGCGTGTCGTAGTCGTCGCCGGTGATCGTGGCACCGCCGCGGACCCGGGGACCGCTGCCCAGCAGGCCTTCGAGCTTGGCTTTGCGGGCCGGGGCCGGCTGGATCGAGAGGTTGAGCCCCAGACCGGCGATCCCGGTCACCCACGCCGCCGATCCGTCGGGCCAGATGACGGTGGCGAGGCGGCCAGCGCCGCCGTCCCCGATGCGCACCTGGCCGCCGTGCTCGAGCTCGGTCAGCGCGCCGTCGCGTGGCGTGCCGCCGACGAGGACGGAGATGCCGGGGGTGGCGAGATCGACCTGCACCCGGTCCCCCGCGACGTCCAGGGCGACCGAGGTGTTGACGGCGAGGGTCAGCGAGTCGCGGAAGGGCTGCTGGCGTACCTGGACGGTGAATCCACCAGCCGGATCGCGGGCGGCGACGAACTCGCCGGCCGCCTGGAAGTCGTAGCGCTTCCCGTCGACGGTGGTGAGGTGCGGCTCGCCGTCGCTGGCCGGGCAGCCCTGATCGGTGCAGACCGGATCGGTCTCCTGCGAGGGGCGGCACGGCGAGGTGGGCAGCGGGTTGCTGCCGTAGTGATCGCGTGGCGGCATGCCGAGCGCGACCCGCAGGGGGTTCTGCGCCTCGGTCGCGTGCACCTCGTTGATCCCGATGCCGGTGTGGCGCCCGTCGGCCGTGATGCACTCGTGGTGGTCCTGGATCCCCTGGCTGTCCTCCCACGCGTGGAACATCTCGTGGTAAAGGCTCGTGCACGGATCGGCGTTGCCGCCACCGCCGAAGTACGGGCTGCGGTCGTCCGCGTTCCAGAAGATGAACATCTCCGACCGGCTGAGCCCGCCCTCGTGGGTGACCCCGTCGGTCGGCACCTCCAGCGTCACCGTCACACCGGGGCCGAGGATCGTGTCCAGGATGCCCGCCGGGTCGTGCCCCGGCTGCTGCAGGGTGGCGAGGCACGCGTCATAGGGCGCCTGCAGGCTCGGGTTGTTGATGACCACCCTGGCGTGGGCGGGCCGCGCCTGCGCCACCGGCACGCTGAGCGCGGCGAGCAGGATCAGCACGGCCGCCGCCGCGGCGCGCCGACGCCGCCGGAGCAGCAGGACGACGACGACCACGACATTGATCAGCACGATCAGGACCACGCCGCCGATGAGCCAGAGGCGCCCCGAGCCCACCGCGGCAGTCGGCGCGGACGCCGCTGCTCCGACCACGGTGGACGGTGCGGACGCCGTGCAGAGCGGGGGTCCCTGGGCCGGAGCGATCCGCCAGTAATAGCTGACCCGCAGGTCCAGCGGCTGCCCGGCCTGGACGGGGTAGAGAAGCCCCATCGGCGCGACCGTGCCGGTGTAGGTGACGATCTCGATCGAGTGCCCGGTGGTCCCGATCGGCAGCAGCTGGAGTCGCAGGTCGAGCGACTCACCGGGCTGGAGGGTGCGCAGGCGCTTGCCGACCACGGTCTCCAGCGGCTCGTCGAGGCCCGGCGAGAAGGTGGTCGGCACCGATGCCCGCCCGCCCTGCGCGAGCGCGGCGATCGTGATCGTGCCGAGCGGGGTCGCCGCCGCCTGGCAGGCTTCGGCACCGCGGTTGGTCAGGGTCACGACCGGTGCCAGCGGGTCGGTCGCCCGCACGGTCACGGCAAGACCACCATCCGCCGCGTACGCCGCCGGGGCCCCGCCGACCGCCACACTGCCGAGCAGCGCCACGCCGATCGCGAGTGCCAGGGTGAGTCGTCGCATCCGCCATACCTCCACAGCAGTCGATCTCCTGGCGCGACAGCGTACGGAAGGCCGCGCCTCGGCGTCCAACGCGCACAACGAGACCAGCCATGCGGTGTGCGCCTGGCACACACCGCATGGCTGGTCGTGTCACCGGCCGAACCCCACTGTCGGATTCAGGCCGAGTCGGTCACCGGACGGGTCAGCCGCCGGTGATGACGAACTGCGACCCGGGCTGGGTCACGATGTTGCCGGTCGCCGAGTTCGTGATCACCACGTTGGTCAGGACCGCGTTGCCCTGGACACCGCTCATCGCGAGGATGCCGGCGCCGTTGTTGGACTTATCGATCTTGACGTTGATGATCTGAACGTTCGGCATGGCGCCGCCGCCGTTCTTGAACTGGATGCCGTCGTAGGTCGAGTCGTAGATGTCGGTGTCGCGGATCGTGACACCGGTGATCGGCAGGCTCGACGGGAAGAGCGTGATGGCACCGAACTCCTGGTCCTCGTTCCAGAACACACCACCCGAGCGGTAGATCCCGTTGTTGGCGATGAGCGTCGTCCCCGAGAAGGGCAGGGGGCTGTGGTCCGTCGCCAGCATGATCGCCGGGTAGTTCATCGTGTCGTAGATGAGGTTGTTCTCGATGGAGTTGTCGTAGCCGCCGTAGATCGCGATGCCGTTGGCACGCCACGGGAGCTGCACGGTGTTGTTGACGAAGTGGTTGTCGTGGGTGTTGTCCAGCGTGCGGTCCTTGACCGCCGTGTTGGCCCAGACCGCCAGCGCGTCGTCACCGGTGGTGCGGAAGGACGAGTTGAACACCTTGGAGTTGTGCGTGCCGTTGGTGAAGTTGATGCCGTCGGCGTAGGTGTCGCGGATCCGCATCCCGCTGAAGAGCAGGTTGTCGCCCGGTCCCCAGAGAGCCGGGATGTTGTCGTAGTCGCGACCGACCCAGACACCCACGTTGGCGTGCTCGATCCACACGTTGGTGATCTTCGTGTTGAGACCGAACCGGCCGTTGAGGCCGACGCCGCCCTCGTCGTTGCCGTCGCCGCCACGGATCCGGCCGGAGCCGAAGATGGCGATGTCGGAGATCTGGGTGTTGCTGTCGATGTCGAACCCGAAGTTGCCCTCGTGCGGGTGGTTGATGCCGCCGATGACGTCCTGCGGCTCGGTCAGCGTGTAGAACTGCGAGCGCCACATGCCGGCACCCTTGATCGTCACGTTGCTGATGCCGACCTGGTTCCACTGACCCCGGTTCAGCGGGTCGTCGGTCAGGATCTTCTGCTCCTGACGCCACTGGCCCTCCGGGATCCAGACGCAGCTGATCACGCCGTTCTGGTCGTCGGTGACGGCCCGCTGGATCGCGGACGTGTCGTCGAGGCCGTCGTTGGGGACCGCGCCGTAGGACGTGATCGAGGTGCACTCGGCCGGCTTGGTGAGCGCCGGCGCGACCTGCTCGAGGTCGATCATGTCGATGATGTAGAACGAGGCGTTGTCACCGGAGTCGCGCTGGAGCTTGAACTTCGTGCCTGCCGGGTAGGACTGCGCCAGCAGCGCGTTGGACTCGTCGAACAGGCGCCGGGCGTCGCCGCCGGGGGTGTTCGTGAGGCCCTCGGGCTGGTCGGTCGTGCCGTAGAGCCAGCTGTGCCGCGAGGACAGCGTCAGCTTCTGCACGAAGGTGCCGTTGGCGTAGAGGCTGATCGTGGCCTCCTGGCCGCCGCCACCGGCGGCGTCCGGGATGGAGTTGCGGACCACGATCGAGTTGGCGGCGTTGGTCGAGGTGAACTCGACGAACTGGCCCTGGGTGTTGAGGCGCACCGACTTGCGGCCCGAGGACTCGGTGCCGAAGTTCGTGTGCCCGAAGGTACGCAGCGCGTCGGCCTCGACCAGCACGCCGTTGTAGTTGGCGGCCTCGGCCTCATAGGAGGTGTAGGGAACCGCAGCACCGCGACCGACCACGATCGCCTGCGACAGCGCGTTGTTGGTCTCGTTGGTCTCGGCGACCACGTTGGTCGCGTCGACCGTGGCGGTGATGGTGGCGCCGCCGCTCGTCGCGGTCCAGGTGCCGGTGACGGCGACCGTCGCCGAGGTGCCGGCCGCGATCGACGCCGTGTTGGTGTTGAGCGTGGTGCCGCCCACCGTCAGGCGGGTCACCGAGGTGACGCCGGACGCCGTGGTGCCGCGGTTGTTCACCGTCACGGTGAAGCTGACCGCCGCGCCGACCGCCGGGTTGGCCGGGTTGCTGCTGATGCCGAGCACCTGCAGGTCCGGACCCGGCGCCTGGGTGACCGTGAGCTGCGACGACGCCGTGTTGCTGTTGTTGGCGTCGCTCTGCTCGATGATGTTGTTGGCCGGGTCGACCACCGACGAGACGGTGTAGCTGCCCATCCCCCGCGTTCCCGCGTTGAAGGAGACCGTCGTCGAGGCACCCGCGTTGAGCGCACCCACGTTGGCGCTGCCGACGAGCGCACCGGCGAGGCTGAAGTTGACCGTCGTCGCCGCCGAGGCAGCCGTGCCGATGTTGCTCACGGTCGCCGAGAGGGTGATCGCGCTGACCTCGCTCGGCGAGGCCGGGGACCAGGTGGTCGAGGTGATCGTCAGGTCGGGGTTCGGCGACGGGGTGCCGCAGACCTCGAACTCGGCGACCTGGCCCGACGGGGCACCGGTGTTGGAGGTGAAGCGCAGCTGCACGTCCGCCGTGGTGGCCGAGACCGGGATGTTCACCACGTTGGTGCCCTGGACGAACTGGTAGTTCGCCGCGGCCACCAGGCTGGTGTAGGTGCCCGAGGCCTGGTCACGACCCAAAACCTGGATGTTCTGGGTACGCGTGCCCCACGCGCTGTCCGGGTTCAGCTTGACGTTGACCGCGCTCACGACGTGGTTGGCACCGAGCACCGCGGTCAGGGTCGACGGGAAGCCCGAGCCCTCCCAGTAGGTCGAGACCTGGCCGTCGTTCGCCTTCTCCGGGGTGAAGGTGAAGATGGAGCCGGATGCCGTCAGCGTCTTGCCCGACGCGACGTTGGTGCAGCCCGGGTTCTGGGTGCCGGTCCGGGTGACGGTGTTGCTGTTGCCGGAGAGGTTCCCCGCGCCGTCCCGTGCCCGGACGAAGTAGGAGACCGTCGCGGTCTGCGGCTGGCCGTCCTGGTAGGTGAGCACGGTGCCCAGGGTCGCGATCAGGGCGTTGTCGCGGTAGACGTTGTAGCCCGCCAGGCCGCTGCCGCCGGTGTCGGTGGAGGCGCCCCAGTTCAGCGTGATCGTCGTGCCCGAGGTGCTGTGCGACAGGGTGCCCGGGGTGCTCGGCGCGGTCGTGTCGGGGCTGGTGCCCGTACGCGTCACGGTGTTGCTGTTGCCCGAGAGGTTGCCCGCGCCGTCACGTGCCCGCACGTAGTAGGAGACGGTGACCGTCGCGGCCTGCGTGTCGGCCCAGGTGGTGACGAGGCCGACGGACTGGGCGAAGACGCCGTTGCGGTAGATGTCGTAGCCCGCCAGGCCGCTGCCGCCGGTGTCGGTCGACGCACCCCAGTTCAGCGTGATCGTCGTGCCCGACGTGGACTGCGACAGGGTGCCCGGGACGCTCGGCGCGGTCGTGTCCGGGGACGTGCCGGTCCGCGTCACGGTGTTGCTGTTGCCCGAGACGTTGCCCGCGTTGTCGCGCGCCCGGACGTAGTAGCTCACCGTCGCCGTGGCCGGCTGCGTGTCGGCCCAGGTGGTGACGGTGCCGACGCTGGCGGCGAGGGCGCCGTTGCGGTAGATGTCGTAACCGGCCAGGCCGCTGCCGCCGGTGTCGGTCGACGCGCCCCAGTTGAGGGTGATCGTCGTGCCCGAGGTCGTCTGCGACAGGGTGCCCGGAGTGCTCGGCGCGGTCGTGTCCGACGTGCTGCCCGGACCGTAGACCTCGAACTCCGAGATCTGACCGGCCGGCCACGCCGTGTTCGCCGTGATGTCGAGCCGCACGTAGCGGGTCGAGGCCTGCGCGAAGGTGATCGTCACCGAGTTCCCGGCGACGGCCGGGTTGAAGGTGTAGGTCGCCGACGCCGACAGCGCGGTGAAGGTCGAGCCGTTGGTGCTGCCCTGCACCGACAGGGTCTGGTTGCGGGTGCCCCAGCCGGCCGGGATCTTCAGCACGACCTTGTTGACGTTCTGCGCCGAGCCGAGGTCGACCTGCAGCCACTCCGGGAAGGAGTTGGAGACGCTCTCCCAGTAGCTGGCCTGGTTGCCGTCGACCGCGTTGCCGGAGCCGTAGACGTCGCCGTGGCCGCTCTCGGCGGTCGACTTGCCCTGGGCGAGGTTGGTGCTCGCCGTCCCGGCGCCGTAGACCTCGAGCTCGGAGAGCTGCGCGGCCGGCCAGCCGGTGTTGGCGGTGATGTTGACGCGCACATAGCGGGTCGACGTAGCGGTGAAGTTGATGGTGACGACGTTGTTCGCCGGGAACGCGTAGGCGGCCGACGCGACGATGTTGGTGAAGGACGAGCCGTTCGTGCTGCCCTGCACCGAGAGCGTCTGCGTGCGGGTGCCCCAGCCGGACGGGAGCTTCAGCACGACCTGGTCGATGCTGGTCGCGGCGCCGAGGTCGATCTGAGCCCACTGCGGGAAGGCGTTGTTGGCGCTCTCCCAGTAGCTCGCCTGGTTGCCGTCGTTGAGGTTGCCGTTGACGTTGCCGCCGTTGGTGCTGCTCGCGGCGGTCGCCTTGCCGAGCGAGAGGTTGGGGCCGCCGGCCGCGTGGGCTACGGTCACCCACCCCATGGTGGCGATCATGGCGGTCGCGGCAGTCGCCGCGATCACCTTGATCGGATTGATTCGTCTCATCACTGTCCTTGTCGCTGAGGGACGGGCGCGTGGCTGTGATTGACGGCAGCGGGGGGTGTCGGCACATGACCGTGGGACCGCTACCGACGAGTTAGCCGGGAAACAACACACCGGCAGGTGAGCGGCCCTGCTGGAACTTGCACGAGCGAACGACAGTCCATGCACTGGATTGTCATAAACTTGCACTGCTTTGGCCAAAGGTTACCGACGTGCTACGGGCGCGTCAACACTTCGGACACCATCAGTGCCACCGATCGGCCAGGACACGCGGCTTTGCCCGGCGGCGCCCCCAGCGGTCGCCGGCTCCAGCACTCGCGACGGTCCCCTTCCAGCGATCATGGACGGTCAGCGCGCGCTCACCCCTTCCACACTTCGCTCCAACGGCCTCGACGAGCGCGAGCATGATCGCGTTGTTTCCGGGAAATAGGCCCCTCCCCCACCTCCGGTAGGGCCAGCTTCCGGGAAACACCGCGATCATGGACGGTCAGGCAGGACCGAGAGGCCGGACCGCCCGCTGGCGGCCAACACCAGCAACGGCAGCGAGTGGGCAGCGGGGCAGCAGCAGCGGCAGCAGCAGCGGCAGCGGCAGCAGCAGCAGCAGCGGCAGCAGCAGCAGCAGCAGCAGCGGCAGCGGCAGCGGCAGCAGCAGCAGCAGCAGCGGCAGCAGCAGCAGCGGCAGCGGCAGCGGCAGCAGCAGCAGCAGCAGCAGCAGCAGCGAGTGGGCGACGCACGCGTCATGATCGCGCTGTTTCCCGGAAATAGGCCCCTCCCCCACCCCACGTAGGGCCAGCTTCCCGGAAACACCGCGATCATGGACGGTCAGGCAGGACCGACAGGCCGGACCGACCGCTGGCGGCCGACGCCAGCAACGCCAGCAACGGCAGCAACGGCGGCGGCAGCAGCAGCAGCGAGTGGGCAGCGCACGCGTCATGATCGCGTTGCTTCCCGGAAATAGGCCCCTCCCCCACCCCACGTAGGGCCAGCTTCCGGGAAACAACGCGATCATGGACGTCACCCCCGGTCGGAGCGGTCCGGCAAGGGACGGCGCAAGCGCGACCCGAGCGGGCAGCGCACGGCAGAACCTGCCTCTCGTCGGCGCGCTCTTTGCTGAAGCCGCCCCGCGCCACCCGACCGCCCAGAGCAAGGACCCGCCAGCCCGCGCCACACCCCCGCACCCGCACCCTGCAAGCACCGCACCCCGCAAGCACCGCACCCCGCAAGCACCACACCCCGCAAGCACCACACCCCGCAAGCACCGCACCGGGCCGGTCCGGCGCCGCACAGAGCCGTCGCGTCGCGACACGGAACGGGCCGCCATCACCCACGATGGCGGCCCGTTCCCTCCTGCATCAGTTACCCGAGCAGCTCCCACTCGGCGAGCTGCGTCTCGGCAGCGCCGTGGTTCGCGGTGATCTGCAGCCGGTAGCGCGAATAGGCGGTGTTGTTGGCGACCACGAACGCCCTGGTCTGCCGCCGATCGCTGAAGTCCAGGTTGCTCCGCGTGTCCAGCGTGACCCAGGTGGTCCCGTCGGTGGAGCCCTGCAGCGTCCAGTTCTTCGGATCCCGACCCGGCACGTCGTCCGCCGAGGTCAATGTGTACTGCTTGACCACCTGTGAAGCACCGCCGCCGAACTGATAGGACAGCGTCGCGGTGGTGGCGAACGCGAGCCACTTGCTCAGCGAGGTGTCGTCGACGAGCTTCGCGGCGTTCTCGTTGGTCCCGTTCTCGGCGCTGGCCGTGATCGTGCCGCCGGTGAGCTTGTCGGCGAGCGGCTTCGGCAGCGCCGAACCCGAGGTGATCGAGCCCGGGATGTCACCGGCACCGGTGCCCCACGACGACGGCGACGAGCCCATGACGAAGCTCAGCGTGCCGCCGTTGAGCAGGTCGGCGTGGGTGAGGTAGTTCTTGGTGTAGTTCACCCCGTTGAGCGTGGCGCTCTGGATGTAGCGGTTGGTGTCGCTGACCGCCGGGGCCTCGACGGTGAAGGTCCGGCCGTTCTCCAGGGCGATGGTGGCCTTCGGGTTGAGCGGCGCGCCGATGGTGTAGTCGGTGCTGCCCATGCGAGCCGGGTAGAAGCCCAGCGCGCTGAAGACGTACCACGCCGACATCTGGCCGTTGTCCTCGTCGCCGAGGTAGCCGTTGCCGGTGCCGGCGCCTGAACCGTAGAGCTTGGTGAGCACCTCGCGGACCCGGTTCTGGGTCTTCGACGGCGTTCCGGCGTAGTTGTACATGTAGATCATGTGGTGGATCGGCTCGTTGGAGTGGGCGTACTGACCCATGTTGGTGTCGTAGGCCTCCAGCATCTCGTGGATGGTGCCGCCGTAGCTGCCGACCAGGTAGTCCCGGGACGCCGCGAAGACCGAATCGATCTTGGAGGAGAGCTGGGCCCGGCCGCCGAAGAGGTTCGCCATGCCCTGCGGGTCCTGCGGGGCCGCCGTGACGTAGTTCCACGGGTCGCCCTCGGTGAACTCGTAGCCCCACTCGTTGGGCTTGAAGTTCGCGTCGGACGTACGCCACGTGCCGTTGCTGTTCTTGCCGCGGAAGAAGCCGACCGACGGCGAGTAGAGGTTGGCGTAGGCCAGTGCCCGGCTCTGGAAATAGGCGGCGTCCTCGGTCTTGCCGAGAGCGGAGGCCATCGCGTAGATGCCGAAGTCGGCGTTGGCGTCCTCCAGCGTCCAGGCGGCGGACTCGGACCGCACGTCCTGCGGCACGTAGCCCTTGAAGGTGGAGACCTCCAGGCTCTTGCGGCCCTTGGATCCGTCGTTGGAGTAGACGCTGGCGTTCTTCACCATCGAGGCGTAGGCCGCGTTGTAGTCGAAGTTGCGCACGCCCTTGACGTAGGCGTCGCCGAAGGCCAGGTCCTGGTTGGTGCCGACCATGATGTCGATGTAGCCAGGCCCGGTCCACCGTGCCGTCCAGCCGCCGTTCTTGTACGCGTTGACCATGCCGTCGAGCATCTCGCCGGTCCTGGTCGGCGCGAGCAGCGTATAGAGCGGCCAGACGGCGCGGGCGGTGTCCCAGAAGCCGTTGTTGACATACATCTGGCCGTCGTGGACGGCGTTGTCATAGGGGCTGAGGTATTTGCGCACGCCCCCGACGATCTCCGAGCGGTTGTTCGGGTACATGAACGAGCGGTACATGTTGGAGTAGAAGGTGACGAGGCGGTCCGTGGACGCGCCCTCCACCTTCACCTTGCCGAGCGTGTTGTCCCAGATCGTCGCCGCCTCCTCCTTGACGGTGTCGAAGGACTTGCTCCCGACCTCCTGGGCGAGGTTGCTCGCCGCCTGGGCGACACTCATCCACGACGTGCCGACCTTGAGCGTGACCTGCTCGTTGGCGGTGGTGGCGAAGCGGATCCAGCCCGTCGCGCCCTGCCCGCTGACGTTGCCGGTCGCGGCGATGGCGTGGTCGACGGTCGCCGAGAAGTAGAGACGGCGGCCGCGGTGGTCGCTGTAGCCGGAGATCGTGCGGTTGGCGGCGTCGAGCACGACGGAGCCGCCCGCGCTGTCGATGGTGTCGAAGAGGAGGACCGCATCCGACGACGACGGGAAGGTGAAGCGGAGCACGCCCGCGTGGTCGGTGGGCGCCATCTCCGCGGTGATGTTGTAGGTGTCGAGCTTCGTCCTGTAGTAGTGCGCCTGGGCCACCTCGTTGGCGTGGCTGAACGTCGACTTGCGCGCATCGGGTGTCGACTTGAGGCCGCCGGTCATCGGCATGATCTGGAGCTGGCCGTAATCGCCGATCCACGGGCTCGGCTCGTGGCTGATCGCGAAGCCCTGCACGGTGGTCTTGCTGTATTCATAGAGCCAGTTGTCGGAGTTGCCGTTGGTGATCGGCGTCCAGAAGTTGAAGCCGTTGGGCACCGTGGCACCCGGGAAGGTGTTGCCGCGGGAGTAGCCGCCGGTCGAGTTGGAGCCGCGCCGGGTGTCGACATAACTGGACAGGCGGGCCGGTGCCGCGCTCGCCAGGATGGAGATGTCGTCGAACCAGCCGCGGAAGGTGCCGGTGTTGAGCGGCTGGTCATAGGCGATGAGGATCCGGTCGACCGTCTTGCCCGCCACGTTGTTGCCGATGGCCGAGGTGACGTAATTCCACTTGTCGAACCCGAGCACGGAGCCGTTGCCCTGGAAGGTCGGGTGCACCCGGACGCCGTACTGGTCGACGGCGCCGGAGTCGCGCAGGTTGGACCCGTCGGTGAAGATCAGGTCGACGGCGACGTCGAGGTGCCCGCCGGACTGCGGGTAGACCCAGTAGGACAGGGTGGTCGCGGCGGTGACCGGGATGTTCACGTCGAAGACCCGATTGTAGGAGAACGACGAGGTGGCGCTGAGGTCGTTGCCGGAGTAGAGCAGCGCCGTGGAGCCTGCGTGCGCGGTCCCGCTGCCGACGATGGACTCCATCCCGGTCAGCGCGCAGCAGTAGCCGCCGATGTTGGTGCTGGACTCGACGCTGTTGACCCAGGTGGGCTGCGGGTCGCCGGCCTCGAAGCCGGTGGTGAAGTCGCCGGGGGCGGCGGTGGCGGGCAGCGCCGGGGCGAAGGCGAAGCCGGCGGCGAGGACCGCCGTGGCGAGCCAGGCGGCGGGGCGGGAGCGTTTCTTCATGGTCATGCGAACCTGCCGTCGATGAGGGATGGCCGACCGCGCCGCCGATCGGATGACAACGTTGTCAACGGCCGGATATTAGGCGCGCCTGGGGAACTTCGTCAACGGCCGGTGGCCCACGGCAACCGTGGACCACCGGCCGTACACACTGGTCAGAGGCCGAGCGTCACGTGGAGGATCTTCTCGTTGCTGTTGTTGGGGGTGCTGTCCTTGTCACCGAGGTTGGTGGTGGTGAGCCAGAGACCGCCGTCCGGCGCGGGCTCCACGGTGCGCAGGCGCCCATAGGTGCCGTTGAAGTAGGTCTGGACGTTGGTGAGGCTGGTGCCGCTGATGACCGCCCGGTACATCCGGGTGCCCCGGGCACACGCGACATAGAGGACGTCGCGGACCACGGCGATGCCGGAGCAGGAGCCCTCGGCGGTGGAGTAGGTACGCTTCGGCGCGATGAACCCGGCCGTGCCGCAGGTGCCGGAGGTGCCCTCGCAGGCGGGCCAGCCGTAGTTGCCGCCCTTGGTGATCAGGTTCGTCTCATCCATGATCGCGTTGCCGAACTCCTGCTCCCAGAGGCGCCCCTGCGAGTCGAAGGCGAGGCCCTGCGGGTTGCGGTGGCCGTAGCTCCAGACGTAGTTGCCGAACGGGTTGTCCGACGGCACGGTGCCGTCGGTGTTGAGCCGCAGGACCTTTCCGGCGAGGTTGTTGATGTTCTGCGCGTTGTCGCCGTTCTGCGCGTCGCCGGTGCTGGCGTAGAGCTTGCCGTCCGGACCGAACCGCAGCCGGCCGCCGTTGTGGAACTTGTTGCGCAGGATCCCGCTGAGCAGGACCTGCTCGCTGCCGGTGTTGAGGACGTTGTTCGTCTCCAGCCGGATCCGGACGATCCGGTTGTCGCTGGGCGAGGTGTGCATGATGTAGAGCCACCGGTCACTGGCGAAATTCGGCGAGATGGCGAGGCCGAGCAGCCCGCCCTCACCGTCGGTGCTCTGCACGTTGGGCACCGTGCCGACGGTCGTCTTCACCCCGGTCGACGGGTTGAGCCGGATGATGTCCTGCGCGTCGCGGCGGTTGTAGAGGACGGTGCCGTCGGGCAGCGTGACGAGGCCCCACGGGATGTCCGTGTCGGTGGTGACCTGCCGCACCGTGCAGACCGAACCGCTGCCGCAGGACGCACCGGTCGTCACCGTGATGGTGTTGCTCGCCGGTGAGACGTTGGCCTGGGCGTCCTGCGCCCGGACGTAATACTGGTAGCCGGTGTTCGCCGCGAGGCCGCTGTCGATGAAGCTCGGCGCCGGCGGAGCCCCGGTGACCGTACCGACCTTGGTGGCGTTGCGGTAGATGTCGTAGCTCCGGACGCCGACGTTGTCGGTCGCGGCGGTCCAGCTCAGCGACACCGTGGTCCCCGACCCCGAGCCGGTCAGGGCGGTCGGCGCGGTCGGCGGCGTGGTGTCGGCCTGGCACTGCGGCGGCGTGATCGTCACCGTGGTGCTCGCCTGCGAGACGTTGCCCGCGGCGTCCCGGGCGTTGACGTAGAGGCCCCAGGTCACGCCCGGCACCACCGTCAGGGTGGTGGACAGGGTGCTGCCGCTGACCGACGACATCTGCTGGCCGTCGTGGTAGATGTCGTAGAACGCCACGCCGACGTTGTCGGTGGCGGCGTTCCAGGCGAAGGTGACCGAGTTGCAGAGCAGGTTGCTCACCCGCGCGTTACCGGGCACCGTGGGCGCCTGGGTGTCGCCGCCGCCGACGGTGGTGGTCCAGCGCTGGTTGCTCTGGCCGTTGCAGGTCCACAGGCCGACGACGGTGCTGTTCGCCGTGCCCGCGCCGGTCACGTCGAGGCAGAGCCCGGACTCGACCCCGGTGATCGAGCCGTTGGCGTTGATCGTCCAGCGCTGGTTGGCACCGCCGTTGCAGGTGTAGATCTGCACCACGGCCGGTGCGGTGGTGTCGTGGCCCGCGACATCGAGGCACCGGCTGTCGGCGTAGATCCGGAATTCACCGGCGGCCGTGTAGTTCCACGCCTGGTTGGCCTGGCCGTTGCAGTCGAAGATGTTGACGCCGGTCCCGGGGTTCTGGTTGTTGGCGATCACGTCGAGGCAGCGGCCGGAGCCGACCCCGACCACGGTGGTCGCGGCGGCCGAGGCGGGTGCCTGGACGGCGACGGCGGAGACGGCGACGAGGGCCATCGCCATGAGTATTCGGATACGGATTGCCATGCAGTCCTCCAAGATGGGATGTATCGATGGACATACATTGCCCACCTTTCGCGTGGTTATGCCCGGTAGGGGCGGGCCGCCCCTACCGGGCATAAGGTCACCGCGCCGACCAGCGCTGCGCTGCGGTGCCGTTGCAGTCCCACAACTGCACCAGCGTGCCGTTCGCGGTGCCGCTCCCGTTGACGTCGATGCACTTGCCCGAGCCGACGCCGACGATCGTGCCGTCGGTCTGGAAGGTGAACTTCTGGGCGTTGGTGTTGTTGCAGGTCCAGAGCTGGACCTTCGTGCCGTTGGCCGTGCCGTTGGCGTTGACGTCGAGGCACTTGCCGCCGTAAACGCGCAGCTCACCGGCGGCCGTCCAGGTCCAGCGCTGGTTGGCGCCGGTGTGGCAGTCCCAGATGTGCAGCTGGGTGCCGTCGGCGGTCCCGGCGCCGGAGACATCGAGGCAGCGCTTGGACTGCGGGTTCGACAGCGCGACCGCGGTGCCGACCGGCGGGGCGCCGAGCGACGACAGGCTGCCCGGCACCGACTGCAGCGCCGACCACCAGCGGGCCGCCATCTTGTCGTAGCCCGCCGCGTTGGGGTGCAGGCCGTCGGCGAGGTCGGCGTTGCTGAAGCCGGTGTGCATGTCGACGAGGTGGGTCAGCGGGCCCTTCTGCGCCACGATGCCGGGGATCGCCGCGTTGAACGCCTGCGACTTCGCCTCAGCGGCGGCGTCGTTGCGGAAGATGACCTGCGCGACGAAGAGCTCGACCGCCGGGGCGTAGGCCCGGATCTTGTCGATCAGCGCCGAGAGCCGGGCCGGTGCGTTGGCTATGTCGTCGTTCTGCCCGATGTCGTTGGTGCCGATGTGCAGCAGGATCGTGCGCGGGTTCGCCTGCTGGATCCAGGTGACGATGTTGGCGTCGAGATCGCGGATCTTCCAACCCGAGTGGCCCTCGTGGTCGTGGTCGCCGAGGTTCGCCGGCCCGTTGACGCCGGAGCCGACGAAGTCGGTCAGCACACCGCCCTGGGCGAGCCGCTGCCACAGCCCGATCCGGTAGCCGCCGGGCACGTTGAACCCGTCGGTGATCGAGTCGCCGAGCGGCATCACGCGTACCCCACCGTTGGATTCGGCGGCCTGAGCCGGCGCCGCCACGGCGAGCGTGAGTCCCGCGGCGAGTGCGAGCCCGAGCCCGGCGGCGAGTCCTCTGAGGTTCCTTCGCATTGCTGTTCCTCTCGTTGTCGGCGGTCAGGCGCCGAATCGGAAGTAGATGCTGCGGTGGTAGTCACCGGCACCGACGTTGGGCTGGCTCTCCGGGCCGAGACTGCCGGCGGCGTGGAACTTGTTGCCGATCGCCGGGATGCCGTCGAGAAAGGACAAACCCTTCGACGGGTACGCCACCGTGGCGTTCTGCGGATTGACGCCGACCGCCGGGGTGAACAGGCGCAGGAAGAGGCCCTCCTCGGCGGCGACCATCGTGATCGTGCCCTCGGTGGTGGCGAGCGCCGCCCAGTAGGTGCGGGCGTGGTAGCCCTTGAACTCCGGGTACTGGAAGCCGCTCGCCCCGGTCGCGGTGTTGTTGAACTGCTTGGTCCAGACATCGGTCGAGACGCCGCGCAGCCGGTTCTTGTAGACCCGGTGCGGACCGTCGCCGAGCCAGGTCAGGCCGCGCACGTTGGCCTCGGGGTAGTCGAAGCCGACACCGAAGTAGTCGTGGCTGCCGGTGCGCCGGTAGGAATACTCCAGCTGGAGCCAGCCGTTCGCGTCGAGCCGCCACCGCGCCGAGGTGAGGTCGCCGGTGTAGGTGGACTGCACCACCCAGCCGGTGCCGTCCTGGAAATGGCTGAGGCCGGTGAAGGTCGACGCCCCGTCGGCCGGTGCGGGGCCGTTGGTGAGCGAGACCGCCACGCCCGCCCGGGTGACGCCGGTGAGCCTGCCGTTCGCCTTGCCGATCGTGATCTTCGTGGTCCCGGCCGTCATCGTGATGCTGGTCGAGGTCTCGGTGGCGGTGACGCTGCCCGAGGTCGGGACCACCAGCCGCGTCCGGAAGTCCGCCGCCTTCTTGATCCGCCACATCCAACTCGTGACGACCCGGCCGCCCGGGTCCGTCGCGGTCAACTCCAGCGCGTCGGAGTCCAGCCAGTTGGCGGGCAGGTTGAGGATCAGCGAACCGACGGCGCCGGGGGCGATGTTCGGGCCGGTCAGGCTGCCCTGTGCGGTGACCGCGTGCCCGGCCCCCGCGCCGGGTGCGGCGAAGTTCACCAGTCGCCAGGTGAACCTGCACTGGTCGATGTTGGTGAAGTCGTACCGGTTGACGATCTTCACCGACTTGTCGAACGCCGTCGGGAACGTGTTCGCGTAGTAGTCGGGGCTGTTGAGCTGGATCGGCGACCAGATGTCGCGGATGGTGAAGAAGCTCGCCTCCTTCTCCCGGAAGGGGCCGACGATGCCGTCGGGGGCGAGGTTCCCGGCGGTGTCGATCGCGCCGCCCCGGTCGTCGCGCACGATGCTCTCGTCGACGAGCGACCAGAGGAAGCCGCCCGCCGCTCGCTGGCCGCCGCCCATCAGCTTCCAGTAGTCGTTGAGTCCGGCACCGGCGCCGCCGTCGTAGAGGCCGTGCAGGAACTCGGTCGGCAGGAAGACGGTGCTTCCGGCGACCTTCGCCGCCGTACTCGCGTAGGTCTGGTAGTGGCTGGTGTCGACGTTGCTGAAGGTGGTCCACGGGTGCAGGACCTTGCGCTGCTGCGGGTCGTGCTGGGCGAAGTCGTCGTCGAGCGCGGTGTTCCAGCCGCCCTCGTTGCCGTTGTCCCAGAAGAGGATCGACGGGTGGTTGACGTCGCGCCGGACCATCGCGGCGACCAGCGGGGCGCCGACGCCCTCGTCGTAGCGCTTCTGCCAGCCCGCCAGCTCGTCGAGGACGTAGAGTCCGAGCTCGTCGCAGAGGTCGAGGAAGAACGCGTCCGGCGGGTAGTGCGACATCCGGACGGCGTTCATGTTCATCTCCTTCATCAGGCCGATGTCCAGCCGGGCCAGCCGCGGGCTCGACGCGCGGCCCAGGGTCGGCCAGAAGGTGTGCCGGTTGGCGCCCTTGAGCACGATCTTCGTGCCGTTGACGTAGATGCCGTCGCCGGTGCGGACCTCGATGGTGCGGAAGCCGAACCGCACGGCGGTGCTGTGCAGCGCAGTCCCCGCGCCGTCGGCGAGCACGATCTCCACCTGGTAGAGGTTCGGCGTCTCGGCGGTCCACCGCAGCGGCGCGGCGACGGTCGTCGTCACCGTCGCCGCCGTCGCGCCCGCGGCGACCGCGACGGCGAAGCTCCCGCCCACGGCGGTGCCGTCGAGGCGGCGGATCTGGCCCGTCACCCGGCCGGCGGCGGTCACTCCTGCGAGGGTCACCTGGGCCGCGAAGGCGCCGCCGGCCTGGGCGTTGACGGCGACCCGGTCGATCCGCGCGGCCGGGAAGGCGAGCAGCGAGACGGGGCGGAAGATGCCGCCGAAGTTCCAGTAGTCGCCCCGGCGCTCGGCGTCGTTGACCGAGTTGTCGCCCGACTCCTTGCTGACCGTCACCTCCAGGAGATTGGCCTGGCCGAGCCGGACCAGCGATGTCACGTCGAAGCGGAAGGGGTAGAAGCCGCCCCGGTGCGTCGCCCCGGCCGAGGTGCCGTTGACGCGGACATCGGTGTCGGTCATCGAGGCCTCGAAGGCGAGGAAGATCCGGCGGCCCGCCCAACTCGCGGGCGGGGTGAAGCTGCGCCGGTAGTTGCCCTTCTCCGCCGGGACCAGGGCGGAGCCGTAGTTGTAGCTGCCGAAGCCGTGGAACTCCCAGTTGGACGGTGTCGGGATGGTGCTCCACACCCCGCTGCGCCGCCCGCTGGTCACCTGGAACTCCCAGTCGACCGGGTTGTCGGCGTCGGTGCCGGTGAGCACCATCGTCTCCGTCAGCGGCCCGGCGAGCGCCGCGCCCGCCGGGGAGGTCAGGGGAATGCCGGCGGCGGCGAGCCCGGCCGCGCCGACTCCCGCCGCCAGGACGCGGCGTCGATTGATCTCCACAGAAAATCCTCCATCCGGCTGCCTGCAGGCCCTTTCGTGCCGTGCCGGGACGCCGTCGTCCCGGCACGGCACTCCCCCGTCCCCCGGGGTCAGGGTGCGGCGTTCAGCAGGTCGAGGACGCTGTGCTGGCAGCTGTGGTTGGTCGGCACGAACGGTCCGGCCCAGTGGCTGCCGTAGAAGTCGAGCGTGTCGCGGTTGGCCGTGTACGCCTTGTCGGCGTTGCGCTGCAGGTAGGTGTTGTAGGCACCACCCGTCGCCGTGTTGAGCACGCCGAGGCCCCGGATCGCCGCACCCTTGAAGGACGCGCCGTCACCGCTGCACGTGTTGCTCTCGTTGGGCTCCCGCAGGATGCCGCCAGGGCTGAGGTAGGTGCTCGCGGTGAGCGCGTCGCCGATCCGGCGGGCCGCGGCGAGCACGTTCGCGTCACCGGTGAGCCGGTTCAGCTCCACCAGGCCGTTGATGAGCGCGCCCTGGTTGTAGGTCCAGGTGGTGCTGCCGTTGTTGCGGCAGGTGCTCAGGCTGATGCCGTCGTTGACGAGGTTGGAGCCGTTGACCATGCCGGTGCTCTGGAACCAGCTCCACGTCGCCAGCGCCCGGCCCCGGTAGACGGTGTCACCCAGGATGCGCCGCGACAGCGCGGCGGTGAGCTGGATGTAGAGACTGTTCTCGATCGCGTTCTTGCTGGCGCGATCGGTCTTCCAGTAGACACCGCCACCGCAGCGGGTGTCCCAGTAGGTCTGCATGTAGTCCGCGTCGGCACGGGCCGTGTTGAGGTAGCGGACGTCGCCGGTGAGGTCGTAGGCGGCGATCCAGGCGAGGCCCCACCAGCCGGTGTCGTCGAGGTACTCGTTGCGGAACTGGCCCTGCTTGGCATTGACGTTGCGGTCGTAGGTGTTGGCGATGAGGTAGTCGTAGCTGCGCATCCCGCTGCGGCGCATGTTCTCGATCAGCGCGGTGACGGAGTTGGCGCTGGTCCACCAGTCGTTGGTGTCGAACAGCCCGGTGCCCTGGTTGTAGCGCATCATCAGCGCCGTCGCCGCCGCGGTCCGGCGGTCCCAGGCGTTCCAGGTGGTGCGGGCCCAGGCGGTGCAGCTGATCTCGGGACGGTTGCCCGCCTTGCCGCAGGCGCGCAGCGCGCCGACGGCCCGGGTGGACCAGTTGTCGACGTTGTACATCAGGGTGCGGCGGCTGGTGGCGCCGGACGGGATCGTGGCGAAGCCGAGGCGGCTGTCGGCGGTGGTGCGGCCGCCGTCGAAGGAGCGGTCGAGCCAGACCTCGTCGGTGGGGCTGCCGTTCTCGACGGAGCCCCAGATCATGGCGTCGGTGTCGTTGACGTGGACGACGAAGCGACGGCCGAACAGCGTACTGGCGACGGGCTGCCGGTCCACGGGCGACAGGGCGGCGTCGCGGCCGTCGCAGTAGCGGTTGCAGACGGTGGCGGCGGCGTGGGCGGGTGCGGGTAGAAGGACTGCCGCCACCAGTGCGGCGGCGAGCATGGGCATGCGGGCGCGAACCCTCCGAGCGAACATGGCTACTCCAGATCGGATTGGGGGACGGACCAAGACCGATGAAGCGGGGTGTGACTGGGGTAATCAAAGGTGAACAACTGTTGATTGTCAACGTTGTCAATCAGATTGGCACAAGATTCCACATCGACCTTCGTCATCGACGGCGGCCGGTCGACCGCGGTGGCGGCAGTCCGGCGGACCGGCGCGCGATGGCGGCATAAACCGGCCACCGCCAGCGCGTAGAGCACCGCCCCGGACAGCCGTAGCGTCCGACACATCATCAGTCCCGGCGAGCCCAGCCGCTGTGCTGGCCAGCCCAGACAGAGAGTGAGGGCGCCATGTGGGATGTCATTGTGGTCGGTGCGCGATGCTCCGGCTCATCGACGGCGATGTTGCTCGCCCGGGCCGGTCACCGCGTACTCGTGGTCGACCGCGCCACCTTCCCGAGCGACGTCGTCTCCACCCATTTCCTCTGGCCCCACGGGGCCTCCTACCTCAACCGGTGGGGACTGCTGGACGATGTCCTCGCGGTCACCCCGTCGCACACCTCCATCGAGATGGTCACCGACGGCATCCCGCTCTCGGGCACCGTGCCGCTGCCGCTGCTGGAGCGGTACTTCGACGAGCTGCACGGCGATGACCACGGTGTCGTGCAGACCTACACCTCGGTCCGCCGACGGGTGCTGGACCAGATCCTGATCGACGCCGCGGACGCCGCCGGGGCCGAGGTGCGGACCGGATTCACCGTCGACGAGCTGCTCTTCGACGACGAGCAGCGGGTCATCGGCGTCCGGGGCCACGGCCGCGACGGCGAGACCGTCGAGGAGCACGCGCGTATCGTCGTCGGCGCCGACGGGCGGAACTCCTTCGTCGCCCGTACGCTGGACCTGCCGAAGTTCGACGAGCGGCCGCGCTGCACCTTCGCCTACTGGAGCTACTACGAGGGCACTCCGGTCGAGCACGCCCGGCTGCACCGCCGCGGCCGGCTCGCGATGGCGTCCGTGCCGACCAACTTCGGCCAGACGATGAACCTCGTCTACGGCCCGAGCGAGTGGGCGGCCGCCTTCCGCCGCGACATCGCGGGCAACTTCGCCAAGGCGGTCGACTTCATCAGCCCCGAGATCGGCGCCGAGCTGCGGTCCGCCCAGCGGGTCGAGCGCTTCTACGGCACGCTGGACCAGTCGGCCTACCTGCGGCCGCTCTCCGGCCCCGGCTGGGTGCTCGTCGGCGACGCGGAGAGCTTCAAGGACCAGTGCACCGCGATGGGGATGACGCACGCGTTCCGCGACGCCGAGCTCGTCTCGGCCGCCCTGTGCTCCTGGCTCGGTGGCGACCAGCCGCTGGAGATCGCGCTCAAGGAGTACGAGGCCCGGCGGCGCAGCCAGTCCGCCGCCGCCTACTACGACTACGTCTGCACGCTCGCCGAGATGCGCCCGCCGCGCCACGAGGAGCTGCGGATGTTCCTCGCGCTGCGCGACAACCAGGCCGAGACGGACCGGTTCCTCGCCACCCACGGCGACGTCGCGCCGCTGTCGGACTTCTTCGAGGCGTCCAACCTCTTCCTGCTCGACGGCGGGATGCGGGAGTCCAGCAGCCGCGACTACCCCATCTTCGACGACTTCGAGGCGACCTCCCGGATGTACCGCCGCAACCCCTTCATCGAGCCCTAGGGACGACCCATGACTGTCACCGCACTCCCCCCGGCCCAGCTGTTGCCCCGGGAGGACGACGAGCTCGTCGCGGCGATCATCGCCGCGCTCGCGGGCGCCGCCGAGCTGCCGCTCGACGAGCCCGCCTCCCGCGAGCTGCTGCACCGGCACGCGGCCGAGATCTCCGACGCCGCACGCGAGGTCTCCGAGACCATGCGCAACTGGGCGACTCACGTCCCGTGGGACACGCTCGCTTCGCTCGACACCGAGGTGGGTACGGCCTTCTTCGCCCAGCGGTCGGCCGCGGTCCACCTCGACCTCGCCGAGATGCTGGAGCCCGCCCATCTGTCCCAGGTGGCCGACATCGACGAGGAGTACGCGCTCGACAAGAACTCCTACGACTTCTTCCGACCGGCCGGTCCCGACCTGCTCTCGCGTACCGAGGACTTCCACGGCTGGGTCCGCGCCCGGCAGGCCACCGGCACCTGGCCCTACTCCCGGACCCTGGAGCAGGCGGCGCTGACCGAGGCGTCCATCTCCGACGAGTCCGGCCGCCAGACCCGGGGCATCAACTTCGCCTCGCAGGACTACCTCTCCTTCAACACCCACCCGGCGATCCGCGAGGCGGCGGGCCGGGCGATGCGCGACTACGGCGTACACAGCGCGGGCTCGGCGATGGCGGTCGGCAACACCAGCCTCTCCCGGGGCCTGGAGGAGGCGCTCGCCGACCTCGTCGGCCTGCCGCACATCACCCTCTTCCCCACCGGCTGGGGCGCGGGCTTCGGCTCCGTCGTCGGCCTGGTCCGCCAGAGCGACCACGTCCTGGTAGACAAGCTCGCCCACGCCTGCCTCCAGCAGGGGGCGAGGGCCGCGACCCGCAACGTGCGCCGCTTCGACCACCTCAGCGTCGACTCGGTCCGGGCCAAGCTCGCCGACATCCGCGCCCACGACACCCGCAACGGCATCCTCGTCATCACCGACGGGCTCTTCTCCGTCGACGCCGACTACCCCGACATCGTGGCGCTCCAGAACCTCTGCCACGAGTTCGGCGCCACCCTGCTCGTCGACGTCGCGCACGACCTCGGCGCGATGGGTCCCGGCGGCACCGGCGTCATCGGCATGCAGGGGATGCTCGGCAAGGTGGACCTGGTGATGGGTGCCTTCTCCAAGAGCTTCGCCTCCAACGGCGGCTTCCTCGCCTGCGGCAGCGCCGCCGTCAAGCAGACGGTGAAGATGTTCGGCGGATCGCACATGTTCTCCAACGCGCTCTCGCCGATGCAGACCGCGATCGTCACCGAGTCGACCCGGATCATCCGCTCGCCCGAGGGCGACGAGCTGCGCGGCCGGCTCTTCGACGCGGTGCACGCGCTGCGCGAGGAGCTCACCGGGCGGGGCCTGACCTGCATGGGTTCGCCGTCGCCGATCGTGCCGCTGCTGATCGGCAACGAGAAGCTGGCCCGGACGGCGTGCCGGCTCGTCTTCGACCGCGGCGTGCTGGCGTCGATGGCGGAGTTCCCGGTCGTGCCGACGGGGTCGGCCCGGTTCCGGCTGCAGGTGCAGGCGCACCACACTCCCGAGCAGGCACGCATCGCGGCCGGGATCATCCAGGAGTCGATCGCGGCGTCACGGCGGCACCTGGACAGCGCCTTCGGTTCGGGCGCCCGCTGAGACGACCACGGCATGCGGCGGCCCGGCTCGGACGAGCCGGGCCGTCGCCATGTCAGCCGCGGCCATCGACCTGGGACTCAGCCACGACCGCCGCCGGGGGACGGCGGGGCGGGGCGGCGAGCAGCAGCGCGGCACCGAGCGCGGCCCAGGCGCCGAAGGCGGCGTGGATGCCCCAGCCCAGAATCAGGGAGGTGTCGTATGACCAGCCGCTGACCCGGTACGGGATGGCCGTCACCCCGTAGGCGATGAGTCCGAGCAGCGCCAACGACAATGCGGCGAGGACGAGCCCGGCCGTCCGCAGCCGTCTGCTTCCGCCGGGGGGCCGGCCGGCGAGCGCGACCGCCACCAGCACGAGCATGGCGATCAGCGCCGATGTGTAGGCCAGGCCGAACAGCGGCTGGGAGAAGAGCATCCATTCGGGTGCGGTCTCGCCGTGATGCAGCACCACCCTGGCCCATTCGCCGAGCACCGACCCGAGACCGAGCGCGGCGCCGAGCACGGCGAGTGGCACCGCGACAAAGGATTTCCGCCAAGGGGACATCGGCCGAGACTAGCCAGGCAGACGATCGGCGCGGCGCTGTCGTTGTCCGGCATTGATTGTCCGGCTGCCGCCCGCGACGCCGGACATCGCCGAGGAACCCGACCTGCGCCCCGTGAGGACCAACTCTTGAAGAGTTGCGGCGATCTTGGCAGGCAGGCAGGCATCGGGGCGGCGCGAGCGTCATGCTCGCGCCGCCCCGATGGTCGCGCTAGGAGCGCTTGGAGACGGGTACGACGTAGCGGGCGAACATCAGGTCGCGGAGCACGTCGTCGCCGCCCTCCACGATGGAGACGTAGCGTACGTCGCGGAGCAGCTTGGAGATGATCGACTCGTGGGTGTAGCCGACACCGCCGAACATCTCCGACGCCGCCGACACGATCTGCCAGCCGGTCTGGCCGCAGAACATCTTCGTGGTCAGCGCCGACTTGAGCGTGCCGGCCCGGAGGAACTCCTCCGCCGCGTCCGGCCGCTCCGCGATCGCGTCGTAGTCGCGCGCCGCGGCGAGGCACTGGTTGAGCATCACGTCGATCTGCATCTCGAACTGGCCGAGCTTCGCCGCGAAGACCGGGTTGGAGGCGAGCGGAGCACCCTTGACCTGCTTGGTCTTGGCGTAGTCCATGCACAGGTCCCGGGCCCGCCGGGCGATGCCGAGCGCCGTCGTGGCGATCAGGATCCGGCTGGCGTTGAGGCCGACCTCCAGCAGCCGCAGCCCGTTGCCCTGCAGCAGGTTGGCGGCCGGCACCCGGCAGTCGCGCAGCGAGACCTGGTAGGTCGCCGAGGCGCGGACGCCGATGACGTCCCACCGCTTCTCCACCGTGATCCCCGGCGTGTCCCGGGGCACCAGCACGGCGTGGAAGGCCGACGGGTTCTCCTCCGCACGGACGACCACGACCAGGAATCGCCCGAAGTCGGCGTTGGTGGAGAACGCCTTCTCGCCGTTGAGGACGAGCGTCTCGCCGTCGCGCCGGGCGGTGGTGGTGATCCGGGCCAGCTCGCTGCCGGCCGCGTGCTCGCTGCCCATCGTGGCGCAGAAGCCGTTGTCGGCCTGCAACGGCGTGAGGTAGCGCTCCTTGAGCTCGTCGGAGCCGTACCAGGAGATCATGCTCGTGGTGAGGATCGGCAGGAAGAGGCCGAACGCCACCCCGGCGTCGCCGTAGGAGAGCTCGGAGACGATCCGGACGCTCTCCTCCAGGTTGAGCCCGAGCCCGCCGGACTCCTTCGGCAGCCACCAGTTGGCGAGGCCGGTCTCGGCGAAGCGCTGGTAGGCCGGGATCGGTGCCGCCGCCAGGGAGTCGAGCTCAGCCTCGTTGCCGATGAGCTCGTTGCGGACGAACGACTGCACCGTCCGCAGGTAGTCAGGCTGGCGCATCGGTCGCCTCCTCCGCCGCAGCGGCCTCACCGCTGACCGCCGCGTCGATCAGCACCGCGAGCTGGCCGATCGTCGGGCACTCCAGCAGGCCGGTGATCGGGATCGCCGTACCCAGCTGCTTGCGGATCCGCGCGGTGAGGTCGATCGCGATGAGCGAGTGGCCGCCGAGCTCGAAGAAGTTGTCCGCGGTGCCGATCGGCTCGATGCCGAGCACCCGGGACCAGATCTCGACCAGCGTCGCCTCGGTGCCCTCGCGCGCCGCCACGAAGGGCGTGCTGAGGTCGGGCCTCGGGTGCCGCTCACGGTTGTCGGTGTCCTGCTCGTCGAAGTCGTAGAGGTCGCCGGTGACCCACTGCTCCAGCCGGGCGCCGAGGGATCCCGTCGAGATGACGAGGTGCGCGACCCGGTCGCCGGACGAGAGCGCCCGCTCGAAGATGTCGATCGCCTCGGCCGGGACCATCGCGTAGTCGGTGACGCCGGGGCCGTGGCCCTGGAGCCGGTCCGGGTCGATGTTCCAGGTGTCCCAGTTGACGGTGATCCAGCGCCCGGCATCGGCTGCCCGAGCCACCCGGCTGTAGGCGTCCAGCGCCGCGTTCGCCGCGGCGTAGTGGCCCAGCGTGATGCCGCCGAGCACGGCCGCGACCGACGACATCGTCAGGCGCCGCAGCGGTGCCTGGTCGCCGAGGACCTCCTGCAGGACGTGGAAGCCGGTGACCTTGGCGTCCATGTGCGCCTTGACCGACGCCCGGTCGATCAGGTGGGCGAAGTTGAAGAACGCGCTGCCCTGGACCCCGGCACCGTGGACCACCA
Source organism: Allocatelliglobosispora scoriae (assembly GCF_014204945.1). Lineage (NCBI taxonomy): Bacteria > Bacillati > Actinomycetota > Actinomycetes > Micromonosporales > Micromonosporaceae > Allocatelliglobosispora > Allocatelliglobosispora scoriae. The sequence continues at coordinate 1,764,994 of NZ_JACHMN010000003.1, read as the reverse complement.
CGTCGATCTTGCCGAAGCGGCCGATCGCCGCCTGCACGACGGCGAGCATCTGCTCCCGGTCGGCGACATCGGCGGAGAGGGCGAGCACCTCGGCTCCCCGGCTCTCCAGGTCCAGGACGCTCCGGATGTGCCGCGCGGTCCGCTCGCCGCCGGCGGGGACGGCGGCGAGGAACGACTGCCACTGCTCCCGGGGCGGCAGCGGGCTGTGTGCCGTGAGCACCAGCTTGGCGCTGTACTTGCTGGCGAGGTGGCGGGCGAGCACGAGCCCGACATCGCCGAGACCGCCGGTGATGAGCACGGTCTCGCCGTCGGCGATCGGGTGCTCCAGCGGGCCGAGCTCGGCGATCGGGTAGGGCTCGTAGCGCCGCAGCCAGATCTCGCCGGCCCGCACCGCCGCCGGACCCTCGTGCGGGCCGACCGTCGCCGCGAGGAGCTGGGTGGCGAGCTTCGCGAGCGGTCCCGCCGCGTCGGCAGCGACCTCATCGACGTCGATGTGGCGGCAGCGCAGGCGCGGGTTCTCCTGGGCGAGGCTCGGCGCCAGCGCCGTGAGCGGCGAGTGCTCCGGGTGGCGCAGGTCGGAGCCGACCACGGCGGTCGCGCCGGAGGTGAGCAGCACCAGCTCGGCGCGCGGCGCGGCGCCGCTGTCGTCGATGAGCTCCTTGGCGAGGGCGAGGACCGAGTAGAAGCCCCGGTCCTGCTCGATGTCGAAGTGCGCCACCGGGTCCTGTCCCGGCGCCGCCTGCGGGCTGGCGAGGCTGAACCCGTGCACGATCGCCCGCGGGCTCACCATCAGCGAGCGGATGAGCTGCGCCATGTCGTCGGCGTTGTCGGCGCGGATGGTGAAGTCACCGGCGTCGTCCTGGGCGAACTGCTCGCCCACGCGGACGGCGGTCACCTCGGCACCGGCGACGGCGAGCCGCTGCACCAGTGCCTCGCCCCGGTGGTCGCCGGAGAAGACGAGCCAGGGGCCGATGAGGCGGACCTGCTCGTCGAGGTCGGCGACGGGGCGCGGGCGGAGCTGCCAGGTCGGCATCAGCGTCCACTGTGCCCGGTCGAAGGAGCGCGCGGTCGTCGTCGGCGCGGACCACCAGACATCCGGGACGTTCATCTTGTTCTTGCCCTCGACCCAGTAGCGGCGCCGCTGGAAGGCGTAGGTCGGCAGCTCCACCCTGCGGCCCAGGCCCCGGTGCAGTGCGGGCCAGGCGATGGTGGAGCCGGCCTGCCAGAGGCGGCCCAGGGTGGCGAGCAGCCACTGCGCGGCCGTCGCCTCCGTGCCGGGCTCGACGGTCAGCTCCTCGACGCTCGCCGACTGGTCGGAGTCGTCGTGCAGCAGGCGTACGCCGATGCTCGTCAACCAGGACGACAGGGCGGTCAGCGCCGCACCCGATCCGGCCGGTCCACTGGGGCGCTGCTCGATGCCCTGGATCTCGGCGACCGCGCCGTGCAGCTCCGTCCACCACTGCGCGGGGACCTCGGCGTCGGCCGTGACCAGGCGTACCTTCGGATTGCGTCGTTGGGTCTTGCCGTCGATCCAGCGCGACGGGTCGGCGAGCGCGGCCACGGCGTCGGCCTGGTCGCGGACGACCACCGCCCGCCGCAGCGCGAAGGCGCCCCGCGAGACCTGCAGGGTGAAGGCGACATCGGCCAGGTCGAGGTCGGGATGGGCCGCGAGGTGGGCGCGCAGGTTGTCGCCGACCTCGGTGAGCGCCTGATCGGTGACGCCGGAGAAGGTGAGCAGGTGCGGACCGGCCCGGTGCGGCCGCTCGGGGCGCAGCGGTGCCTGCTCCAGCACGACGTGGGCGTTGGTGCCGCCCAGGCCGAAGGAGTTGACGCCGGCCCGGCGCGGGTGCGGGCCCTCCGGCCACGCCTGGTGCTCGGTGAGGACGGTGAAGCGGTCCAGCGCCGGCACGAGCGCCGGGTTGGGGCTCTTGTAGTTGGGCGTCGCGGGCAGCACGTTGTGCTTGAGGTTGAGCGCGGCGCGCATCAGGCCGGTGACGCCGGAGGCCCGGTCCAGGTGCCCGATGCTCGGCTTGAGCGTGCCGAGCACGCACGGCACCTCGCGGGGCTGGGTGAAGACCCGGGTCAGCGCGGCGAGCTCGATCGAGTCGCCCAGGGTGGTGCCGGTCGCGTGGCACTCGACGTAGCCGATCGTCTCGGCCTTGACCCCGGCGACACCGAGCGCGAGCTCGATCACCTCGGCCTCGCCCTCGACGCCCGGCGCGGTGTAACCGGCCCGCAGGCGACCGTCGTTGTTGGACGCCGAGCCGAGGATGACGGCGTGGATGATGTCGCCGTCGTTGAGCGCGTCGGACATCCGCTTCAGCGCGACCGCGCCGACGCCGCTGCCCATGACCGTGCCGTTCGCCTCGGCGTCGAAGCTGCGCACCTTGCCGTCGGAGGAGGTGATGCCGCCCTGCTCGTAGATGTAGCCGGTCGGCTGCGGCAGCGGGATGTAGGCGCCGCCGGCGAGCGCGATGTCGCACTCGTAGGTGAGCAGGCTCTGGCAGGCGAGGTGGACCGCGACCATCGACGTGGAGCAGAAGGTCTGCACCGCGATCGCCGGGCCGCGCAGGCCGAGCTTGTAGGAGACGAGCGAGGCGAGCGAGTCGCGCTCGTTGCCGACCGCCATCAGCAGCGCGCCGCCGGGCTCACCGGCGAGGTGCTGGATGTTCTGCACGATGTAGTCGGGGAAGCCGGAGCCCGCGAAGACCGCGACCTGGCCCGGCACCTCGGTGGGGCAGTAACCGGCCCCCTCCAGCGCCTCCCACGAGCACTCCAGGAAGAGCCGGTGCTGCGGGTTCATCGACTCGGCCTCGCGGGGGTTGATCCCGAAGACCGAGGCGTCGAACCGGTCCAGGTCGGCCAGCGGCGCGCCGACCCGGACATAGCGGGGGTCGGCGAGCTGGCCCGGCTCGACGCCGGCTGCCCGCAGCTCCTCCTCGGTCAGCTCGCGCAGGCCCTTGATCCCCGCGACCACGTTGCGCCACAGCTCGTTGACGCTGCCCGCGCCGGGGAACCGACCGGCCATGCCGACCAGGGCCACCGCTGAGGCGTAATCCGTTTCCGTCATGACATTCTCCCGCTCCGAAGCGTGCTACGTCGTTGCTCGATGCGAGACCGGTGAAGGTCGCGGGCACCGGCATCTTGCTGGTCCTGTTCGTCTTCGGTCGTCGGTTCGCCCGCGAGGGCTGCCTCGGCGAGCGCGGCGACCGTCGGTGCCTGGTAGAGGATGTGCGGTGGCAGGTAGGAGAGGTTCAACGCCTTGCGTACCTCGGCGATGATCTCCATGCCGATCAGCGAGTTGCCGCCGAGCTCGAAGAAGTTGTCGTGTACGCCGACCTGCTCCAGCCCGAGCGCCTCGGTCCAGACCGCGGAGATCGTCTCCTCGGCCGGGGTCTGCGGCTCGACGAAGGTCGTCGACAGCTCCGGACGGGGGTGGCGGCCGAGGGCGTCGCGTGCCTTCTTGACGACGGCCTGGTGGCTCTCGATCGAGGAGAGCCGGCTCATCGCCACGATCGGCGCGAAGGACTGGGTGGAGACGATCACGTGCGACTCGCCGCTGGCGAGGATCCGCTGCAGCGCGTGCCACCCCTGGTCGAAGGTGATGCCGAAGGTGGCGCGGTACTCCTCGAAGAAGGCCTTGGACCCCTCGTCGTAGTTGTCCAGGCCCGTCGTCCAGCCGTTCCAGGTCCACTCACCCCAGTCGATCGAGGTGACCGCGACTCCGGGGATCGGGTCGCTGGTGGCGTAGGCGTCGAGGAAGGCGTTGGCGGCGCAGTAGTCGACCTGTCCGGCACCGCCGCCCGTCGCCGAGGTGGTCGAGGAGAAGAGCGCGACGAAGTCGACCGGCACGTCCCGCAGGGCCGCCTCGATCGCCAGCGTTCCGGCGACCTTCGGCGCGAGCACCTTGGCGATGTCGGCGGCGGTCTTGAACTGCATCATGCCCACAGCCGGTACGCCGGCCGCGTGCAGCACGCCGTTGAGCTGCCCGAAGCGGTCGATGCCGGCCCGGACGGCCCGTTCCACGTCCTCCGGGTTCGAGACGTCGCCGGCGACGGTGATCACCTGCGCCCCGGTCCCCTCCAGCCGTTGCAGGCCGTCGAGGCGGCGGCGTACCTCACCGGCGAGGTTGGGGTTGGCGAGGATCTGGCTCCACTGGTCGCGCGGGGGCACCGGGGTGCGTCCCAGCAGGACCAGGTTGGCCCGGTGGTCCTCGGCGAGCCGCTCCGCCATCGCCAGGCCGATGCCGCCGAGGCCGCCGGTGACGAGGTAGGTGCCGCCCCGGCGGATCCGCACGGCGGGCGGTGCGTCGGCGATGCTGGCACCGTCGAGGATGTCGTAGCCGGGGATCCAGCGCTTGCCCGCCCGTACCCCGACCACCTGGTCGGCGGGGTCCGACCGCAGCTCGGCGACGAGCGCGCGGGGCGAGGCGAGCGCCGTCGCGGTGTCGATGTCGATGAGCCGCGTCTTGACCCGGGGGTATTCGACCGGGATCAGCCGGACCGGCCCGAGCACGGTGGCGAGTTCCGGGCGGACCGGGTCGCCGGGGAGCACCCGGTGGCTGCCGTTGGTGACGACGTCGAGGGACCAGGCCGGGAAGCCGAGGTCACCGGCGGCGCGCGCCAGCGAGATGAGGGTGTGCAGACCGCGCTGCAGGCACTCCTCGGTCGCGGCCGGGTCGCCGGTCGCCGTGCTCCCCTCGCTCCTCGTGCCGGTGCCCACCGTCCACAGGTGCACCACGTGGTCGGGGCGCAGGTCGCGGGCGGCGAGGCCGCGCAGCGCCGCCGTGGCGTCCTCCGGCGAGCCCGGGCGCAGCACGAGGCCGTCGGGGCCCTCGGCGTAGCGGGCACCCGGCCGGGCCAGCACCACCTGGGCCCCGGCCACTTCGAGCTGGGCGGTGAGGGACGCGGCGAGCGTGTCGGCGAGGCCGGTGTCGGTGAGGATCAGCCAGCGGCCGGGTTCGGTGCGGGCCGGCCGCGGCGTGGTCTGGTGCCACACCGGCACGTTGATCCACTCCGTCTCCGGCAGCTTCGGCAGGCCGTGCAGCAGGCTGGCCGGGTCGGTCTCGTCGAAGACCGGGCCGCCGCCACCGGGGCCGCCGGTCGACTCCAGCCAGTAGTCCTGGCGCTCGAACGGGTAGGTCGGCAGCGGGACGCGGCCGGGCTGCCACTGCTGGTCCGTGCCGGTCGTGTGCAGGGCCGACCAGTCGATCGGGACACCGGCGAGCCACAACCGGCCGACCGCCTCGGCGAGCGCCGCGTTGGCGTCGCGGGTGTCGGCGGCCGCGGGCAGCGTGGTCACGATCAGCGGCCACTGGCTCTGCTGGCAGGCCGCGTGGCCGCGGGTCAGGGCGCCGAGCGACTGCCCGGGTCCGATCTCCACCAGGGACAGGTCGGCTGTCCGCAGCACGTGCGCCAGCCCCTCGCCGAACTCGACCGTCTCGCACATGTGCCGGGCCCAGTAGCCGGGGTCGGTGACCGCCTTCTCCGTCGCGAGCTCCCCGGTGACGTTGCTGAGGTAGGGGATGGTCGGCGCGTGCAGGGTGACGTTGCGGGCGATCCACTCCGTCAGCTCCGCCGCGATCGGCGTGAGCATCCGGGAGTGGTAGGCGTGCGTGGTGTCGAGCAGGCGGCAGCCGATCTCGGCGTCGCGCAGCACGGCGGCGGCGGCGTTGACCGCGCCGACGGGACCGGCGATGACGAGCTGGGAACCGGTGCGGACCGCCACGTCGAGGTCGGCGAAGGCGTCACCGAGAACGGCGGCGAGCCGCTGCTCGTCGGCGGCGACGGCGAGCATCGCACCGGGTGCCATCGACGCGATCAGCCAGGCGCGGTGGGCCACGAGGCGCAGGGCGTCGCGCAGCGAGAGCACGCCGGACAGGCACGCGGCCACGTACTCGCCGAGGCTGTAACCGATCATGATGTCGGGGGCGGCACCCCAGCGGATGAGCTGGCGGGCCAGGGCGTATTCGGCGACGAAGACGGCCGGTTGGACCAGGTGCGGGTTCAGCGCGGTCGGCGTCGCCGGTGCCGTGTCGCGGCCGAGGAGGCGGGCCAGGTCGCCGACGGCGTCGGCGGTGCGGCTCGCCTCGGTGAAGATCTCCGAGAGCTGCCCGGCACCGGCCAGGCCGAGGATGGACACGCACTCGTCGACGTCGGCCCGGAACGCGGGCTCCTCGGCGTAGAGCGCCGCGACCATGCCCGGGTACTGCTCGCCGACTCCGGCGATCAGGTAACCGACCTTGCGGCCGACGGTCGCGTCGTTGCGGCCCAGCTTCGCGGTGGGATCGACGAGCTTCGCGGCCGCGCCGGTGGTCGAGTCCGCGACGACGAAGCGCCGGTGGTTGAAGACCTTGCGACCGACCTGCAGGGTGTACGCCACGTCGCCGAGCTCGAGCTCCGGGGCGGCGGTCAGGCGCTCGGCGAGGTTGGTGCAGGCCTGCTCCGCGGCGAGTGCCGAGCGGGCCGAGACCGGCAGGACCTGGAAGCGGCGGGGCCGATCCGGGCGGGCCGGCAGGTCCGGTGCCTCGCTGATGATGGCGTGGGAGTTCGTGCCGCCCGTACCCAGCGAGCTGAGCCCGGCGATGCGCGGCCGGTCGGCCCGGCGGGGCCACGGCGTCGGCTCGGCGGTCACCCGGAACGGGCTGTTCTCGAAGTCGATCTCCGCGTTGGGCTTGCGGAAATTGCGCGTACCGGGGATCAGCTCGTGCCGCAGCGACTGGACCACCTTGATGAGCCCGGTGACGCCGGACGCGCGGTCGAGGTGGCCGACGTTGGGCTTCACGGAGCCGAGCAGGCAGTACTGCTTGGCATCGGTCGGACCGAAGGCGCCGGTGAGTGCCGCGACCTCCATCGGGTCGCCGACCTCGGTCGCCGTGCCGTGCGCCTCCACATAGGAGATCGTCGCGGGGTCGACACCGGCGTTGGCGATGGCGGTCGTGACGCAGCGCCGCTGGCCCTCGATGCTCGGCGCCTGGAAGCTGAACTTCAGCGCGCCGTCGTTGTTGATGGCGGAGCCGCGGATGACGGCGAGCACGGTGTCGCGGTCGGCGATGGCGCGGTCGAGCCGCTTCAGCGCGACGACGGCGGCACCGTCGCCGAACATGCTGCCCCGGGCATCGGCGTCGAAGGTGCGCACGTGGCCGTCGGGCGAGGCCTGGTTGCCCTCGTGGTAGACGTAGCCCGCGCGGTCCGGCACCCGGATCGAGACGCCGCCGGCGAGCGCGATGTCGCACTCGCCCCGGCGCAGGCTCGCCGCCGCCAGGTGCACCGCGACCAGCGACGTGGAGCAGAACGTCTGCACGCTCACGCTCGGTCCGCGCAGGTCCAGGCGGTAGGAGACGTTGGTGGCGAGCGCGTCCTTGTCGTTGCCGACCATCAGACCGTCGATCTCGACGCCCATCTGGAACGCGTTGGGCCGGGTCAGCAGGTAGGTGCTGATGTTCATGCCGGCGAAGACGCCGACCGTGCCGCGGTCCTCGGCGGTGGCGTAGCCCGCCGCCTCCAGCGCCTCCCAGACGACCTCGATGAAGAGGAGCTGCTGGGGGTCGGCGAGGGTCGCCTCGCGCGGGCTGCTGCCGAAGAATCCGGCGTCGAACCCGCGGATGTTGTTGAGAATGGGACGGGAGCGGACGTAGTTGGGCTGGTTGAAGACCTTGGGGTCCTCGCCCGCCAGAATCAGCTCGTCGTCGGTGAATTGCGTGAAGGATTCCACCCCGGTGCTGATGTTGCGCCAGAAGGTGTCGACATCGTCCGCTCCCGGAAATCGGCCGGACATGCCGATGATCGCGATCTCCGGCTCTGCGGCCGGACTGTTCGCATCACGGGGTGAATACTGGTGATCCATCAACATGCCCCTATGTATCCCGAGAATGTCAGTGAGGGTTGGTGACGCCGTTGCGGCGGCGCCCTTTCTGCGACGTGCCGAGATGCCGGGCCCCCTTCCGGGAGCCCGGTCCTCTCCTCAGAGGAGCCGGGTGCGACCCCAGCCCTTGGTGAGGCGGCTGACGGCGAACGCCCCGGCCACGATGCCGAGACCCAGCAGGACCCCGGCCGGCACGAGCACGCCCGGGCCGTCACCGCGGATGGCGGCCTGCATCATCTGCAGGGCCCAGTAGCCGGGCGAGGCGTGGGCCGCGGCCTGCGCCCATCCCGGCATGATGCTCAGCGGCACGAGCGCGCCGCCGAAGGAGCTGAGGGTGATCGCGCTGACATCGGAGATGACGCCGAGCTCCCCCAGGCTGCGAGCGAGCGTGGCGAGCGCCGCGCCGATCGCGAGCAGGCAGAACGCCCAGACGGCGATGGCGAGTGCCATGTAGCCGACGGACTTCGGGATCGGGATCCCGATGACGAGGCAGCCGTAGACGATGAGAATCGACTGCTGCACGACCATCACCACGAAGATCGGGATGATCTTGCCGAGCAGCATCTCGGCCGCCGAGGCCCGGGTCTGGCGGAGCCGGTCCCAGGTCTGCCAGTGCCGCTCCACGAGGATCGACGAGCCGGCGATCGCGATCGCGAACACCGAGAACATCACGAGCAGGCCGGTCACCACCTGCACCGCGCCGCCGTCGACGGCTTTGACGTAGAGCGGCTTCAGGACCACCATGAGGATCATGGGGGCCACGATGTAGCTGATCATCTGGCCCGGGTCGCGCAGCCGGATGATCACGTTGTGCCTCGCCACGGCACCGATTCGATAAGCGGATTCGCGGAGAGAGCCGCGCGCACTGGCGCGCTGCGGGACGGAGACCGCCGCCGCTGGATGGGTGTCAAGAAGCATTGCTGACCGCCAGTGATCGGTAGAGGTCGTCCAGGGATGCGTTGCGCAACTCGACCGCGGTGACCGCACGGTCGGCCTTGCTGAGCAGCTCGACGAGGGTGGCCGTGGGCTCCGTGGTGGAGATCCGCACGTCCTCCTCGTCCGCGAAGACGACCCGGACCTCGCCCGGAAGCCCGTCGAGCAGCTCGTCATAGGTGCCACGGGCGATGATCCGGCCACTGCGTACGACCGCGATCGTCGCCTGGAGCTCGGTGAGCTCCGGCAGGTAGTGCGTGGTGTAGACGACCGCGGCGCCCTCGCCCGCCCGCTGCTTGACGATGTCGAGCATCGCCTGCCGGGTCTCGAGGTCGGCGCCGGCCGTCGGCTCGTCGAGCAGCAGCAGCGACGGCCGGTGCACGAGTGCGGTGGCCGCCTGGGTGCGGCGCTGCTGGCCGCCGGAGAGTACGCCGGTCCGCCGGTCCATGATCTCGGTGAGCCGCAGCGCGACCGCGAGATCGTCGATGGAGCTGGCGAGCGCGGCCTTGCGGAGTCCGGCGAGCCGGCCGAAGAGCTGCAGGTGTTCGCGGACCGTGATGGACGGGTAGAGCCCCAGGTGCTGAGGCGTCACGCCGACCTGCCCACGGGCCGCCGCCGGCGATTTGCCGTCGATGGTGATGGAGCCGCCGTCGGGACGGATAAGGCCCGACACGATCTCCACGAAGGTGGTCTTTCCGGCGCCGTTGTGGCCGACCAGTCCGACGATCTCGCCTGCGGCCACCTGCAGGCTGAATCCGTCGAGCGCGTTGACCGGACCGTAGCGCTTGGTCAGATCGAATGCTTCAAGCAAGGTGTCACATCCCTCGGTATTTGACCTACGGCGGGTCAGCGCTTTGACGATTCCTTCACCGGTTCGGCGTATTCGCATGAGCCCCACCAGGTGAAATTGGAGTCATTCCCAAGATAGGGTCGAGGAGATGGCGCCGCTATTGGCCAGAAGCGGCCGGAGAGATTAGGCCAGTGGCATTCCCCTGCCATGTGCACGCATTCCCCGACGGCAGCGATGTTTGGCAGGTAACTGCCATCGGTGATCGGCGAAATGATGCCGCGCCGATCCATAGACTTCGCTCGACCTGACTTCTCACTCCCCGAGCGGACGCGTGACCATGGACAAACGCAGTGGAATGCGAGCCTCGGATGCCGACCGGCGGGCCGTGATCGCCCGGCTCGGCACCGCCCTCAGCGAGGGCCGGCTCGACCAGGCCGAACACGACCGGCGGGTGGCCCGGGTGCCGCAGTCGGTGACCTACGGCGACCTCGCCCAGCTCTACGCCGACCTGCCCACGACGAGCCTCGGCATCGAGACCCGCAGCCACGTCACCTACGCCCGGGTCGACGGTGTCCGGCGGCCCAAGCGGGTCGGCTACCTGCCGACCTGGGTCCGGGTGCTGTGGACGATCTGGCTGACGATCGTGTCCATCAACATCGCGCTCTGGGCGATGGTGAGCGTCACCAACCGAACCTTCACCTATTTCTGGCCGATCTGGGTCGCCATCCCGACGGCGGCAGGGCTGCTGAGCATCTCCCTGGGCACCGCACTGGTGCGCCACGAGCGCCAGGCCAAGGAGCTCCGCCGCAATCTCAAGGTGGCCCGCCGCAGCACCCTGCGCCGCACCTGAATTCTCATGCCGGACCCGCCGGAGAGACGGCGATAAAGGTCAGGATCGACTCCGCGGATGGAGCCGGTCCTGACCTTTATCGCATCCCATGTGTGTCGGCACCGGGCCGAGGAACCGCTGCAACCGGGCCGACCGTGAACGCGTGGAGGTGGTGTGCCGAAACCGTTCGGCCCGCACCACGGAGGCGTGATCATGCAAAAGGCCCTACTCACCGGTGTCACCGCGCTGCTCGCCCTCGGCGCGGCGGCCTGCGACGCGAGCCGGCCCACGGCCACACCCACCACCCGGCACCCGTCGCCTCGGCGTCGGCGACCGCGACACCACGGCCCGAGGGGCAATCGGTCCCGCCATCGACGAAGGACATATCCGCCCTGCCGGGGACGCTCTACTACTCCTACCTCTCGAACGGGCGCTCGGCTGTACGCCGGTTCCGGTCCGGCCACAGCCTGGAGGACTTCGCACCCGCCCTCGGCGACGGGCACGTCGTCCGGGTCGCACCGGACGGCCGCCGAATCGCGTTCACCGACGGCAGCTCCGGTGCGGTCGCCATCGCGAATCCCGACGGGAGCGGGAAGCGCGTCCTGCCCGGTACAGAGGGGGCCGGGATGCTCGACTGGTCACCGGATTCGACCCGGATCGTCTACCGGCGCCAGATCTCCCCGCGTCAGAACGTGATCGAGATGGTCGATGCGGGCACCAGCACGGTACGCAAGCTCGGCGGCGACGGCGATTTCCCGACCTGGTCACCCGATGGCGGACACGTCGTCTTCGCCTCCGGACGCGACGAGCACCTGTGGAAGAGCCTGACCGTCGTCGAGGTCGGCGGCTCGACGAGCCGGACCGTGCCGGTCACGGCGGGCAGCGCCGCCGGTCGCGTCGCTCAGGTGGCGAGTGTCTCCCCGGGCGCACGCGAGGTGGCGGTCTACCTCTTCTGCACCGGCTGCGACATCGACAACGGGGCCGATCGCTGGTTCCACGCCACCGCGCTGGTCGACACGGCCACCGGCACGACCGAGGCCACCGACACCGTGGTGCTGTGGACCGCGGACGGCCGGACGCTCACCCGGGTCACGGCAGGCGGCGGCACCGTGCTCGAACTGCGGGGCGTCGGCGGCACCGTGGTCGCCCGGCAGGCGGAGCCGACCGGGGATCTGACGCTGACCGGATACGTGCCCTGACCCGGAGATGCGACCAACTCTTGAAGAGTTGCGGCGATCGTGAGGGCGCGAGTGGCGTACCCGTCTGGGAGACAAGCGCTGCGCCCCCGGCCGGGACGGGCCGGGGGCGCAGCTCGGAGCGGGTCAGCTGTGGGTGGAGACCAGGTCGGGGGCCGCGGGCGAGACGGGGTCCTCCTCGCGGTGGCCGTAGCGGCCGTAGAGCCGGTTGAGGAAGCCCGGCGCCCACCAGTTGTACTTGCCCAGCAGCCGCATCGTCGCGGGCACCAGGATGAGGCGCACCAGGGTGGCGTCGACGATCAGGGCGACGACCATGCCGACACCGATCATCTTGATGAAGGTGATGCCGGAGGTCGAGAAGGCGCCGACCACCACGCAGAGCAGCAGCGCGGCCGTGGTGATGATCCCGCCGGTACGCTGAACGCCGCTCGCCACCGCCGCGGTGCTGTCACCCAGGTCGTCCCAGCGCTCGCGGATCCGCGACAGCAGGAAGACCTCGTAGTCCATCGAGAGTCCGAAGAGGATCGCCACCATCAGGATCGGCTGGCTGGCCTCGACATATCCCGTCGGGGTGAAGTTGAACAGGCCGGCGAGGTGGCCGTCCTGGAAGACCCAGGTGACCACGCCGAAGGCGGCCGCGATGGAGAAGAGGTTCATGATGATCGCCTTGAGCGGCACGATCAGCGAGCCGAACGCGATCGCGAGCAGCAGGAAGGTGACGAGCGCGACGAGCAGCGCCATCCACGGCAGCCGCGACGAGAGGCTGTCGAGCTGGTCGATCACGCTCGCGGTCGAGCCGCCGACGAGGACCGTCGCCCCGGCGGGCGGTGCCAGCGCGCGGATGTCCTTGACGATCTTCTGGGCCGCCTCCGAGCTCGCGTCGCCGGTGAAGTTGACGGTGAGCAGGGTGGTGGTGCCCTTCTGGGCGGCGATGCCGGTGCTGGTGACGCCCGTGATGGCGCCGACCGTGGACTGGAAGGTCGTCGCGGTCTCGGCCGGCACGCCGCTGACGAGCACCCGGATGGGGCGGATGCCGCCGTTGGGGAATTCGGCGCTGAGGTGCTCGGAGACGGTCCGGCTCTCCGTGCCGGGGGGCAGCATGCGCTCGTCGATGCCGCCGAAGCGGGTGTTGGCGAACGGCAGCGCGAGCACCAGGAGCACGAGGACGGAACCGACCGCGTAGAGGACCGGGCGGCGCATGACGCTCGCCGCGATCTTGGCCCAGCGACCCGCACCGTCGGCGGTCGCGGCGGCGATGGTGCCGGTGACCGACGGGATGTTCTTGCGGCGCGACCACGGCAGGCGCAGCGCGTCGATGCGGTGGCCCAGGATGGCGAGCATCGCCGGGAGCACGATGAGGCTGCCGAGCATCGCCATCAGCACGGCGGCGGCGCCACCGAGGCCCATCGAGTGCAGCAGCACCTGCGGGAAGATCAGCAGACTGGAGAGGGCGAGCGTGACGAGCAGGCCGGAGACGGCGACCGTGCGGCCCGCGGTGGCCATGGTGCGCGAGAGCGCGACGGGCACCTCGTGCCCCTTGTCGAGCTCCTCGCGGAACCGGCTCACCATGAACAGTCCGTAGTCGACGGCGAGGCCCAGGCCGAGGATCGTGATGATGTTGATGGAGAAGATCGAGACGTCGGTGAAGAGCGTGATCACGCGGACCGCCATGAAGGCGCCGAGGACGGCGAAGGCGCTGATCAGCACGGGCATGAGCGCGGCGACGAGGTTGCCGAAGACGAAGAGCAGCAGGATGAGCAGGATCGGCATCGCGATCATCTCCGCGAACGGGATGTCACTGCTGACCTGGTCGTTGATGTCGAGGTCGATGGTCCGCTGACCGCCGACCGTCGAGGTGAGCCCCGTCGCCGAGAGATCGTGGATCACCTTCTGGGCCTTGCTGTCCGAGGTCGGCCGCACCAGCCGGATCGCCAGATAGGTCGAGTGGTTGTCGTTCGAGGCGAGCGACGGCGCGTTGGTCTCGTAGAACGAGGTGACCTGCTCCACGGACGGATTGGCGCGAATGCGGGTCACCACCGCCGTGACCGCGTCGCGGAATGCCGGATCGGGCACCGTCAGGGTCGGACTCGAATAGAGCGCGATGATGTCGGTGTTCTGCCGGCCCAGATCGTCGATGACCCGCTGATTGATGATCTGCGACTCGCTCGCCGGGTCATCGAGGCTCGAACTGCCCGTGAGCTCGTCGAAGACACCGGTGCCCCAGACACCAGAGAATGCGATAAAGGCGACCGCGAAAGCCACAATCGACCATCGCAGCCTGCTCGCTACTGTTCCCCACCACGCAAACATTTTCCGTCCTTAGTGTCTCGGCAAGGTCATCGGTATTGAGCCTCGAGTCTGCGGTGAAGCCTGTCACACGGTGCTAAACGAGGACAACTAACCCACAGTGGCCACTCCCGGCCAGGTACTTCGAGGCACCCGCACTGGCCTGGGCTGATGTTCATTGGCTGAAAACGACGAGGCACGCTGAGCCGGGGTGGTACGGGAGACCCGCACGAACCACACAGCGCAGCGTGCCACTCATCGATCAATTGCGGAAGGGGGATCCATAAAGGATTGGAACAAGAGCTGCATTCACATATTTCTGCGTCAGCTCGGGCTGCTCGAAGACGGCGAAGTGCCCGCCCACGAGCGTGTGCACCTGGCACGCCCCGATCGTCTGATCCCGCCAGCCGGCCTGCAGCTCGTGGCTCGCCCGCGGGTCGTGGGTGCTCGACAGCACCGTGATCGGCACCTGCAACGGCGCCTCCGAGACATACTCGTATGTCTCCTTGATGCTGAAGTCGGCCCGCACCGCCGGCACGATCATGTCGAGCACGCTCGGGTCGTTGAGCAGCCACTCCGGCGTACCGCCGAGCTGCCGCAGCATCTCCACGAGCTGCGGCAGGGACATCCCGGCGACCGGCGGGCCGTCGTCGAAGGCGGTGTGCGGCGCCACGCACCCCGAGACGAAGAAGTGCGCCGGCATCGCACCGCCCCGGCGCCGGATCGCCCGCAGCAGCTCGAACCCGACGAGGCCGCCGAGGCTGTGGCCGTAGACGGCGTAGGGGCGGGTGCCCGCCACGCCGAGCACGACCGTCGCCAGCTCCTCGACGAGCGGACCCATGTGATTATGGGGCGCGTCCCGCAGCCGGGCCTCACGGCCCGGCGGCTGGACCGGCAGCACGGCCACGCCGGGCAGCTTCCCCATCCAGCCGCGGTACGCCGATGCGCTGCCCCCCGCGTGCGGGAGGCAGAACATCGGCAGCGCGTCGGCCTGGGTGTGCGCCCGCAACGGCAGCCACACGGTCTCCAGATCCGTCATGACCGACCTCAGCCGATCACGTGGAGCTGGACGTAGGGCGGTGGCGGCTGCACCTGGGCGAGGTCGGCCTCCAGCACCACGTGGACACCGTCGCGGGCGACCTCGCGGAAGCCCGCGAAGGCGTAGGTCACCTGCATCATCCGGTTGCGCCCGGTCTCCACGAAGTCCGCCCGCACCGCGGCACCGGCCTCCCTCGCCAGCACCATGACGTGGTTGAGCAGCACCATCCCGACACCACGCGACATCACCCGGCACGACATCAGCAGCATCCGCAGGTGCCACACCGTCTCGCCCTTCTCCACGAGGGCCAGGCCGATCTTGCCGTAGCTGCCGAACTTGTCGGTGAGCGACGCCACGAGCAGCAGGTGGTCCGGCGACTCGCGGAGCAGGTCGAGCTCCTCGTAGGAGTAGGTCTTCCCGGTCGAGTTGAGCTGGTTGGTGCGTACCGTCAGCTCCTCGGCCCGCTGCAGGTCGTCCCGCTGGGCCGACTCGATGGTGAAGGACATCTCCAGGCTCGCCAGGAAATCGTGGTTGGTGCCGACGAAGTCGCGCTCCAACTCGTCCCGGGCGATCTGGCCCTGATACATCCCCCGCCGCTTCGCCGACTCGTCGGTGACGAAGCGCGGCCGGAACTCCGGCCGCTCCAGCGCCTCGTCGATGTCGAGGATGTCGACGCAGGTCACGCCGGGCACCCCGTGGGCCACCTCGCCCCGCTCGAACTCCTGGTCGTCGACGAAGGCGAACGCGTCGAGGCCCAGGTTGAGCGCCTTGGCGATCAGCTCGATCGAACTGGACTTGGGGTTCCAGTTGATCTGGGGGAACAGGAACAGGTCCGCCAACCCGAATTCGGTCAGCTTCGCGATCGCCGCCTCCCGGTCGTTCTTGCTCGCGATCGAGTGCAGCACGCCCATGGCGTCCAGGCGCTTGATGTGCTCGACCACCGCGGGGCGGATCGCGACCGCACCGTCCTCCAGCAGCACCCCGTCCCAGAGGGTGTTGTCGAGGTCCCACACGATGCACTTGATCTTCCCGCGCTTCGGCGGCTGGAGGACGTCGACCCCCGAGCCCGCGCTATCGATGTCCGTGCTCACTGGTTCAACTCCCGATAGGCCTCGGCAGCGATCGTGATCCGCTGGATCTCGTTGCTGCCCTCGATGATCTCCATGACCTTGGCGTCGCGGTAGTAGCGCGCGACCGGGTACTCCGGCCCGCACCCGTTGGCACCGTGGATCTGGACCGCCTCGGACGCGTGCACGGCGGCGGCGGTGGAGGCGAAGTACTTCGCGATCCAGGTCGCCATGATCGTGGACGGATCGCCCTTGTCCTTGAGCCGGCCCGCCTCCGCGACGAGCATCCGGGCCGCCCGCACGTCGGTGACCATGTCGGACATCTTGGCCTGGATGAGCTGCAGGCTGCGCAGCGGTGAGCCGCCCACCGTGCGCCGCGAGGTGTAGGCGGCGCACGCGTCCAGACACGCCTGGATGATGCCGACCGACCCGGTCGCCACGCTGTAGCGGCCGAGGTCGAGGGTGCCGGTGAGGACCATTCCGGCGGCGAACCCGCTCGCGGGGCCCAGCAGCGCGCTCGGGCCCAGCGGAACGTCGGAGAAGGTCACCTCGGCGAGCATCGACGCCCTGGTCCCCAGGATCTCGGGGATCGGCCGCACGTGCACGCCGGGGGTACGCCGAGGCACCAGGAAGGCGCCGATGGTCCCGTTGACGCGGGCGAAGACGAGGTACACGTCGGCCCGCTGCCCGTTGGTGATCCACTTCTTGACACCGTTGATCACCCAGCCGCCGTGCGACGGGGTGGCGGAGGTCTGGATGGCAGCCGCGTCGCTGCCGGCCTCCGGCTCGGTGAGGCAGAAGGCGCCGAGCGCCTCGCCGCTCGCGAGCGCCCGGCCCCACTCCTCCCGCTGCGTCGGCGTACCCCACCGCAGGACGGTCCAGGCCGCCATCGTGTGCACGGTGAGCAGGCTGCGCACCGATGAGCAGCCCCGACCCACCTCCTCGTGGATCTCCCCCAGGGTGACCATGTCCATCCCGATGCCGCCCAGCTCCACCGGGAGGAACGGCGCCCAGATCCCGGCGGCGCTCATCTTCTCGATGAGCTCCTCCGGGATCCGGCCCTCGAACTCGAAGCCGTTGGCATACGGGGCGATGTGGGCGTCGACGAACCTGCGGGCCGACGCGCGGTCGAACACCGTCTCGACGTCACGAGCGTCCAGTATCTGGCTGGTCACGGTCACACCTCGACCGGCACCGGCGACAGGCGATCCACCAGCTCGGCCATCGACTTCGCGGTGCGGAAGTTGTCGATCCGCAGCTCGTCGTTGGGAATGGTCACGGCGAACGTCTTCTCGATGAACATCACCAGCTCCATCGCGAACAGCGAGTTGATGAAGCCGAGCTGGAAGATGTCCTCCGAATCCGAGATCTCCGCCTGCGGGTAGCGCCCGCGGATGAAGGCAAGGACCTGGTCTTTCGCGATCTCTGACATCTGGGACTCTCCTCAGTGGTTGACGGACTGGCTGACGCTCCGCTGGGCCGGGATGGCCGCGGTAGCGCGATTGGAACCGGCGTAGTCGTAGAAGCCACGGCCGGACTTGCGGCCGTGCAGCCCCGCGTCGGTCATCTGCTTGAGCAGGGGGCACGGCCGGTACTTGCTGTCGGAGTAGTGCTCGTACAGCACCTCCACGCTGTAGAGGATGGTGTCGACGCCGATCAGGTCGGCGGTCTCCAGCGGGCCCATCGGGTGCCCGAAGCAGCTGCGGAAGACCTCGTCGACGGAGGCCGCGTCGGCGACGCCCTCGTGCACCAGGTAGGCCGCCTCGTTGACGGTGAGCATCAGCACCCGGTTGGAGATGAAGCCGCAGGCGTCCTTCACCATCACGGCGTTCTTGCCCATCGCGGTCAGCAGCGACTTGGTCCGCAGGATCGTCTCCGGCGTCGTGTGGAAGCCGGGGATCAGCTCCACCGTCGGCTTGGCCGGGACCGGGTTCATGAAGTGCACGCCGATCACCTGGGTGGGCCGCTTCGTCACCGAGGCGACCTTGGTGATCGGGATCGCCGAGGTGTTGACGATGAAGACGGTGTCGGGGCCGCAGGCGGCGTCGAGCGCCTGGTAGACCTCGCGCTTGATGTCCCAGTTCTCGGTGACGTTCTCGATGATGATGTCGGCCTTCGCGACCGCGTCCGCACCGACACCGGTGCTGATCTTCGCCAGCACGGCGTCGGCGTCGAGCGCGGGGCCGCCCATCAGGCGGCTGAGCCGGCAGTTGTGCCGGATGGTCGCCAACGCGTCCGCGAGGATCTTCTCGTCCTTGTCGACGAGGACCACCTCGTGGCCGGTGGAGGCGAGGTTCTGGGCGACGCCGACTCCCATGACGCCAGCGCCGATAACGCCGATCACACTCATGATCACTCCGTTTCCGTTGAGTTCCTTAGGGGTGGGCGGGCCGGGGCTCCGGCCCGCCCGGTGGGAGTTACCGGCCGCGCCTGCGGCCGGCCGACGTCTCCAGCCCGGACCGGCGCAGCTGCGCGCGGACATGGCTGCCGTTGTCGTCGTTCTCCGCGGTGGCGGAGCCCGTGGTCTCGCCCGACGCCGCCTTCTCGACCACCAGGCCGAGGGTCGCGACGGTCGGGGCCTCGTAGAGGATGTGCGGCGGCAGCTCGACCAGGTCGAACGCCGTCCGGATCGCCGCCACGATGTTCACGCCGAGCAGGGAGTTGCCGCCCAGCTCGAAGAAGTTGTCCTGCACGCCGACGCGCTCCAGGCAGAGCGACTCGCACCAGATCGCGGCGATCGCCTCCTCGACATCGGTCGACGGCTCCTGATAGGACGTCACCAGCTCCGGCCGGGGGTGGCGGACGCCGCCGCCCGGTGCCAGGGCCTGCGAGGTCACCGCGTCGACGGTGAAGTAGGCACTGAACTTGATCATCGACGCGAAGTCCTGTGTGGAGACGACCAGCCGGGGCTCGCCGGTCGCGAGCGCCCGCAGCAGCGACCGCCAGCCGTCGGCGAAGCCGATGCCGATCCGGGCCCGGTTGGCCTGGAAGAACTCCTGCAGCGAGTCGGCATAGCCGGCCAGGCCGTCGGTCCAGGCGTTCCAGGTCCACTCGCCCCAGTTGACCGAGAGCACCCGGCGCCCGGTGTCGGCGAGCTGGTAGGCGTAGCTGTCGAGGAAGGCGTTGGCGGCGCAGTAGTCGACCTGGCCGGGGCCGCCGCCGGTCGTCGAGGTGATCGACGAGAAGAGCACCAGGAAGTCCAGCTCCACCTCGTCGGGCTTGCCGATGCGCAGGGCGTCCGCGATCGCCAGGGTCCCGCCGACCTTCGGCGCGAGCACCAGGTCGAGCTCCTCGGGCCGCTTGAACTGCATCAACCCCATGCCGGGTACGCCGGCCACGTGCAGCACACCGTGCAGCGCCCCGAAGCGCTCCCGGGCGATGTCGACCGCTCGGCGTACGTCGTCGGGGCTGCTCACGTCGCCGACGACGATCTCCACCTCGGCACCGAGCTGCTCCAGGTCGACGACCCGGGCGATCCGTGCCCGGATTCCCTTGTCGCTGTTCCCTTCGGCGGGCTCGGCGGCGAGGATGCCCGGCCATTCGGCGCGGGCCGGCAGGCCGCTGCGGGCCAGCAGGACGAGCTTCGCCCGGCAGTCCGTCGCGAGCTGCTCGGCCATGCCCAGGGCGATGCCGCCGAGGCCGCCGGTGATGAGGTAGACGCCGCCCTCGCGGAGCACCGCCCGGTCGTCTCCGGTGATGGTCGGCATCGGGTCGTAGCCCGGCAGCCAGCGGCGCCCGTGCCGCAGCGCCACCACCGGATCGGCGAGCGGGCGCTGGAGCTCGGTGACGAGAGCCGCGACCGCCGTGGCACCGGGGTCGGCGTCGAGGTCGATCAGGCGGGTGGCGATCGTCGGGTACTCCAGCGGGATGACCCGGCACGGGCCGGTCACCGTCGCGGCGTAGGGGTTGGCCACGTCACCGGCGAGCACCTGCTGGGTGCCGGAGACCGCCGCGTCCAGGGACCAGCTGTCCATGCCGAGTTCACCGGCGGCGCGGGCCAGGGCGACCAGCGTGTGCATGCCGTCGGCGACGATCGTCTCGCCGAGCGCCGGGCCCAGGGACCACAGGTGCAGCACCCGCTCCAGCGGCTGTCCGCTCTTGCGCAGATCACGCAGGAGGGCCAGGGTGTCATCCACGCTGCCGGGGAGGATCGTGTACCCGTCCGGCCCGGTGGCGTAGCCCTCGCCCGGGCGTACCAGTCGGATGTTTGCGGTCGTGACCTTGGCCAGTGCCGTGACCACCTCGTCCGCGACGCCGTCGCGGGTGTAGACCAGCCACGAGGCCGGCTGCGCGGCGGCGGGCGCGGGTGCCGCGGTCTGGCGCCAGACGGGCAGGTAGTGCCACTGGTCCTCGGGCAGCTTGGCGAGCCCCTCGATCGCGTCGAGGGTGGCGAGGCTCGGCCCGTCGCCCTCGACCGCTGCGACGGAGTGGCCCGCCGTGGCGCTCTTCGAGGCGCGGGTGCCCTCGATCCAGAACTTCTGCCGCTGGAAGGGGTAGGTGGGCAGCGGGATCCGGCCCGGCAGCGCGGCCGGGTCGCCGACCTGCGCGCCGTCGTGCCGGTCGTGGTAGGTCAGCCAGTCCGGCTCGACGCCGAGCAGCCAGAGCCGGGCCAGGCAGTCGGTGACGACCGCGTCGTCGGGGCGGCTGTCGCTCGCGGCGGGAAGGGTCGACAGGATCATCGGCCACCGCTGCGGCGGGGCACCGGCGCTGCGGATCAGCGCGCCGAGCGACTGCCCGGGTCCGATCTCGACGATCGCCAGCTGCGGATCGCCGAGCAGGGTCTCGATGCCGGTGGCGAACTGCACCGTGCCCGCCATGTGCGCGGCCCAGTAACCGGGATCGCACACCAGGTCCGCGTCGGCGTAGCCGCCGGTGACGTTGGAGATGTAGGGCAGCTCCGGCTCGTGGAGGGTGATGTTGGCGCGGACCCACTCGGTCAGCTCCGGGCCGACCTGGGCCAGCATCCGGCTGTGGAAGGCGTGCGTCGTCTGCAGTGGACGGCTCGCGATCTCGGCCTTGCGCAGCGCGGCGACGAAGGCCTCGATCGCCGGGATCGGCCCGGCCACGACGGTGACCTTCGGCCCGTTGACCGCCGCGATGTCCACGCCGAGCTTGGCGAGCTTGAACTTCGCGGTCAGCTCCTCCGGCGAGAGCGGCACGGCGACCATGGCGCCCGGGTCGACCGCCTCGATCAGCTTCGCCCGGTGGGCGACGAGGCGGAGCGCGTCGGGCAGCGAGAGCACCCCGGCGAGGCAGGCCGCGACGTATTCGCCGAGGCTGTAGCCGAGCAGGACCCGCGGCTGGACGCCCCAGGTGATCAGGGTGCTGGCCAGGGCGTACTCGATGGCGAAGAGGGCCGGCTGGACCACCTCGGTCCGTTCCAGCAGCGCCACCCGCGGGTCGGCCGCGGCGGTGCCGCGACCCAGCAGCGAGGCGAGATCCGCCCCGGCGCCGCGCTCCCCCGTCAGCAGGTCGAGCAGGTCGACCTCGGGCAGCAGCGGGCTCAGGGCGGCGAGGCACTCGTCGAGCGCGGCCCGGAAGACGGGTTCGCGCCGGTAGAGTTCGCCGGCCATCCCCGGGTACTGCTCGCCGACCCCGGTGAGCAGGAACGCCACCTGGCGGCCCTTGACCGTGTCGATGCGGGTGAGCAGCCGTCCCGGGGTCTCGCCGCCGAGGACCGCCGCGGCGTCCGCCGTGCTGTCGGTGGTGAGGACCCGGCGGTGCTCGAAGGTCTTGCGACCGACCTGGAGCGTGTAGGCGAGGTCGATCAGCCGGATGCCGGGTGCTCCCTTCAGGTGGTCGGCGAGCCGGGTGACGGCCTGGTCGGCGGCGGTGGCGTTGCGCGCCGAGACCGGCACCACCTGGAAGCGGCGGGTGGGCTCGTCGCCCGCGTCGCCGAACTCGCGGGTGGGTGCCTGCTCGACGACGACGTGCACGTTGGTGCCGCCCATGCCGAGCGAGTTGATGCCGGCCATCGGCGTCCGGCCGTCCCGGGCCCGCCACGGCGTCAGCTCGGTGTTGACGTAGAAGGGGCTGTTCTCGAAGTCGATGTCGGGGTTCGGGCTCGTGTAGTGCAGGCTCGCCGGGATCACCTGGTCCCGCAGCGCCAGCGAGGTCTTGATCAGGCCGGTGACGCCGGCGGCGCGGTCGAGGTGCCCGATGTTGGTCTTCACGGAGCCGATCGGGCAGTACTGGTTCTCCTCGGTCGGGCCGAACGCCCTGGTCAGGGCCGCGAGCTCGATCGGGTCGCCGAGCTCGGTGGCGGTGCCGTGCGCCTCGATGTAGCTGATGTCCTCGCCGGTGACGCCCGCGTCGGCGAGCGCGTCGGAGATCACCCGGGCCTGCCCGACCACGCTCGGCGCGGTGTAGCCGACCTTGAGGGCGCCGTCGTTGTTGATCGCCGAGCCCCGGATCACCGACCAGATGTGGTCGCCGTCGCGCAGCGCGTCGGAGAGGCGCTTGAGCACCACGACCGCCGCGCCGTCGCCGAACATGCTGCCCTTGGCCTGGGCGTCGAAGGTGCGCACGTGGCCGTCGGGCGACTCCATGCCGCCGGGGCCGAAGACGTGGCCCACCTTCTCCGGCACCCGGATCGAGACACCGCCCGCGATCGCCAGCTCGCACTCCCCGTTGCGCAGGCTCTGCATCGCGAGGTGGGTGGCGACCAGCGAGGTCGAGCAGAAGGTCTGCACGGCGACGCTGGGCCCGTAGAGGTCGAAGAGGTAGGAGACCGTGGTGGTCAGGGCGTCCTTGTCGTTGCCCATGATGATCTCGTAGGTGCTGACGTCGCCGTTGGTGATCGTCTCCTCGGGCATCTGCAGCAGGTAGGTGCTGATGTTGGACCCGCCGTAGACGCCGACCCGGCCCCGGTGCTCGGCGGCGGCGTAGCCGGACTGCTCCAGCGCCTCCCAGCACACCTCGAGGAACATCCGCTGCTGCGGGTCGGTCAGCGCCGCCATCCGCGGGCTGATGCCGAAGAAGGCGGGGTCGAAGCCCGCCACGTCGTCGAGGACGGGCCGGGCGGGCACATAGGACGGATCGCGGATCAGCTCCGGCGAGACACCGGAGGCGAGCAGCTCCTCCTCGGAGAAGAAGCTGATCGACTCGACGCCGTCGCGCAGGTTCTGCCAGAAGGCCGAGACGTCCGAGGCACCCGGGAAGCGGCCGGCCATGCCGACCACCGCGATGCGCCGGTCGACGTCCACGCCGGTGTCGAGGCGCTGCGAGCGCAGCGCGACGGTGGCGGGCTTGCGAGCTGCGGCGGCCACGACCACCGGCGCGCCGGCCTGGGCCGGGATCACCGCACCCTGCTGGTCGAGGATCGCCGCGAGCGCGGTGACGGTGGGTGCCTCGAAGAGGGTCACCGACGGGATCGCGACGCCGAAGCGCTTCTTCACCAGCGCCAGCATCTGCAGGCCCAGCAGCGAGTTGCCGCTGAGGTCGAAGAAGTTGTCCCGGGTGCCGACCGGCTCGACGCCGAGCACCTCCGACCACACCTCGGCGAGCGCGCGCTCGGTCGCGGTCAGCGGCGGGCTGTAGGGCTGCGGCAGGTCCGGCCGGGGGAAGCGGGAACCGCTCGCCACCGGGGCGTCCGGCTCGGCGTTGAGGCGCGGCAACCGGTCGGTGAGGCCCGCCGCCGCGACGACGAGGCTGGGGAGGCCCACGGCGAGCAGCCGGTCGAAGGCGGCGAGCGCCTCTTCCTTGCTCATCGAGTGGGCGAGCATGCTCGCGCCCATCCCGCCCTCGAGCTTCTCCAGGGTGGCGGCCCAGGTGTCCCAGCTCGCCGCGATCCACCGGGTCGCGGTGTTGCGGTGCTGCTGGCCGATCGCGGTGAGCGCGGCGTTGGCGGCGGTGTAGCTGCCGAACGCCAGGCCGCCGAGGATCGACGAGGTCGAGGAGAAGAGCAGGGCGAAGGCGGGAGCCGACTCGGCGGGCAGCTCGGCGATGAGGTCCGCGAGGACCCGCGCGCCGGTCACCTTGGCGCCGAAGTGCCGGTCGACGGTGTCGGTGTCGAGGTCGCGCAGCGGGCGGAAGGTCTCCGGCCCCGTCTGCGCGGCGGCGTGGACCACGCCGTCGAGCCGGTCCAGACCGGTGACGAGGGCTCGCATCTGGTCGAGGTCGGTGACGTCGACGGCCGGGGTGAGGACCTCGGCGCCGAGGGCCCGCAGCCCGGTCACCGCGTCGAAGCGCCGGTCGCCCGGCTGCCCGGTGAGACCGGCCCGGCTGGTCAGGACGATCCGCGCCGCACCGGCCCGGACCAGGTGCTCGCCGACGAGCAGGCCGACGTCGCCGAGGCCGCCGGTGATGAGGTAGGTGCCGCCCCTACGGACCGACACGCCGGTACCGTCCGCCGCTGCCGCCGCGAAGTCCCGGACGTAGCGGGAACCGTTGCGGTAGGCGGCGATCACGTCCTGCGCGGTGTGCCCGAGCTCGGCGGCGAGCGCGGTGACGATCGCGGCGGTGTCGGCGGCCGGGTCGAGGTCGACGGTCCGGCTCTCGATGTTGAGGTACTCCTGGTTGACGACGACCGGCATGGCGCCCACCGCGGCGTGGCCGGGCACCGGGCGCTCGCCGTCGAGGACGGCCTGGCCGCCCCGGGTGGCGACGACGAGCCGCACATCGGTGGCGGCGTCGCTGCCGAGGGCGTCGACGAGACCGGCGAGCGGCAGCACCGCCTCCGATCCGCCGGCACCGGCCTGCGCCAGCGCCCGCAGGTCGACGACGAGGGTCGGCGCCTGCGCCTGTAGCCGTGCGGTGAGGGTGGCCCGGTCCGCGTCGTCGGCGACGGCGGCGACCTCGGCCCCACCGGCCCGCAGCGCGTCGGCGAGTGCCGCCGCGAGGGGGTCGGGACCGCTCGTGACCAGCACGCACCGGTCCACCGGCAGTGCGGCCCCGGCGATGGCGGCGACCGTCCACTGCGGACTCAGCAGGGCGACGTGCTCGTCGCGGGAGACCGCGACGAACTGCTGCTGCTGTGGCGCGACCTGGCGGGCCGCCGGACGGGCACCCCCGGCGGGGGCGTCGATCCAGTAGCGCTCGCGCTGGAAGGCGTAGCCGGGCAGGCCGACCTTGGCGACGGGCCGGTCCTGCTGGTAGCCCGCCCAGTCGATGGGTACGCCGGCCAGCCACAACCGGCCCACGGCCTCGGCGAGCGCGGCGCTCGCCGGGCGGGGGTCGGCGGCGGCGGGCAGCGTGGGGACGACGAGGCGCCAGCGGTCCTGGGGGTAGTCCCGGCGCCCGCGGGCCATCGCGCCGAGCGACTGCCCCGGACCGATCTCCAGCAGCGCGAGGTCGCCCTGCGCGATGACGGTGGCGAGGGAGGCGTCGAAGCGCACCGCGGCGCACATGTGCTCGGCCCAGTACCCCGGGTCCGTCACCTGCTCCGCGGTCGCGAGCGTCCCGGTCACGTTGGAGACGTAGGGGATCTGCGGCGCCGACGGCCGGATGTTCGCCGCCACCCACTCCGTCAGCCGTGTCCGGATCGGCTCCAGCATCCGGGAGTGGAAGGCGTGCGTCGTGGCGAGCGGGCGGCACGGCACGGCGTCGGCCTCGAGCAGCGCCCGCAGCCGGGCCAGCTCGTCGGGCTCGCCGGAGACGATGGTCAGCTCCGGTCCGTTGACCGCGGCGATGTCGACGCCGGTGAGCTGGGCCCGCTCGATCCGCGAGCGCAGCTCCGCTTCGGCGAGCGGCACCGCCGCCATGGCACCGGCGGGCAGCTCGTTGATGAGCTGCGCCCGGAAGGCGACCAGGGCGAGGGCGTCGTCGAGGGTCAGCACCCCGGCGAGGCAGGCGGCCACGTATTCGCCGAGGCTGTAACCGGCCATCAGGCTCGGCCGGATGCCCCAGGAGAGCAGGAGCTGCGCCAGGGCGTACTCGACGGCGAAGGTCGCGGGCTGGAGCCGGTCGGTGGCGTCGCCGGTGTTGGCGGCGGCGGGGGTGGCCCGGCCCAGCAGCCAGCTCAGGCCCGAGCCGTCCGCGTCACCGGCGCTGCGCGGGCTCAGCATCTCCGCCAGCGGGTCGATGCCGCCGAGGCGCTCGGTCAGGATCGCGCGGCACTCCTGGAGCGCGGCCCGGAAGACCGGCTCGGTCTCGTGGAGGTCGGCGGCCATGCCCGGGTACTGCTCGCCGGTGCCCGCGAGCAGGAACGCGACCTGGCGGTCGGTCCGCCCGTCGGCCTGTGCCAGCACCTTCGCGCCGCGGATCCCGGCCGCCGCCTCGGCCGCGGTGGCGGCGACGACGACGCGGCGGTGCTCGAAGAGGCGTCGTCCACTCTGGAGGGTGTGCGCGACGTCGCCGATCCGCTCGTCGACGACGTCGAGGTGGTCGGCGAGGCGGCCGGTCATCTCGTCGGCTGCGGCGGCGGTGCGCGCCGACCAGACGAGCAGCTCCGGACGGGGCGCGAGGTCGGCCCGGGTGGGCAGCGGCGCCTCCTCCAGCACGACGTGGGCGTTGGTGCCGCCGATGCCGAAGGAGCTGACCCCGGCCCGCCGGATCCGGTCCGGGTTGCGCGGCCACTCCCGCAGGCTCGTCACGACCTCGAGGCGCGCCTCACCCGTACGCAGCTGGTGGTTGGGGTCGGCGAGGTTGCGCGTCGGCGGGATCTCCTCGTTGCGCAGCGCGAGCGCGGTCTTGATCAGGCTCGTCACACCGGCGGCGCGATCGAGGTGCCCGACGTTGGTCTTGATCGACCCGATCAGGCACTCCTCACCGTGGAAGACCTGCTGCAGGGCGGCGAGTTCGGCGGCGTCGCCGAGTGCCGTGCCGGTGCCGTGCGCCTCGACATAGTCGATGTCGGCGGCGCTGAGGTCCGCGCTCGACTGGGCCTCGGCGATGACCGCCGCCTGCCCCTGGACGCCGGGCGCGGTGAAGCCGACCTTCCGGCCGCCGTCGTTGTTGATCGCCCAGCCGCGGATGACGGCGTAGACGCGGTCCCCGTCGGCGATCGCGTCCTCCAGCCGGCGCAGCGCGACGACGCCGACGCCGCTGCCGACCGGGCTGCCGAGACCGGCGGCGTCGAACGCCCGGCACTCGGCGTCCGGCGGCGCGATCCCGCCCTGCTGGTAGAGGTAGCCGACGTTGTGCGGCACCGCCACGTTGACACCGCCGGCGAGCGCCATGTCGCACTCGAAGTTGGCGAGGCTCGTCGCCGCCGCGCAGACTGCGACGAGCGAGGTGGAGCAGTAGCTCTGCACGCTGTAGCTCGGCCCGGTCAGGCCGAGGGTGTGCGCGACCCGGGTGGTGAGCGAGTCCTTGTCGTTGGCGAGGCCGACCGCGAGGTCGCCCATGACCGAGGCGATCCCGCTGGGGGCGAGGTTGTTCTGCAGGTAGGAGCTCCACGCGCTGCCGCCGAAGACGCCGATCGTGCCGTCGAAGCGGGTCGGGTCGCAGCCCGCGTCCTCCAGCGCCTGCCAGTTGTGCTCCAGGTAGAGCCGCTGCTGCGGGTCGAGGATCTGCGCCTCCTTCGGCCCCACGCCGAAGAAGCCCGCGTCGAAGAGGTCGATGCCCTCGATCACCGGGTTGGCCTTGACGTAGGCCGGGTCGGCGATCAGCTCGTCCGGTACGCCGGCCGCCCGCAGCTCCTCGTCGGTGAAGCGGGTGATGCCGGAGATCCCGGCGCGGATGTTGGCCCACAGCTCGGCGACGTCCGCCGCACCGGGGAAGCGACCCGACATGCCGACGATGGCGATGCTGGTCCCGGTGAAATCGCTCTCGGTCTGGTCACTCACGTCGGTCCTCATTTCCGGTTGCCGGGACGGGCGGCGCGGCGGCGCCGCTGACCCCGGTCCGAGCTGATGGCGAGCAGGTGTTGGGTGTTGTCCTCACCGGTCTCGGCGCGCTTGAGCGCGGCCGCGAACTCGGCGACGGTCGGGTGTTCGAAGAGCACCGCCGGGGCGATGGGGGTGTCGAGCTCCTTCTCCACGGCGTGGACCATGGCCATGCCGACCAGGGAGTTGCCGCCGAGGTCGAAGAAGGGGTCGTGGACGCCGACCCGGTCGATGCCGAGATAGGCCTGCCAGACACCGGCGATCAGGGTCTCCAGGTCGGAGCGCGGCGCCACGAACTCGGTGCGCAGCTGCGGGCGGGGGAAGCGCTCGCCGCTGGGCAGCGGGCTGCTCGCGCCGACGAGCGCGTCGATGTCGATCATGGCGGACCATTCGCGCAGGGCCTCGCTCATCGGCTGGCGTACCGCGACCACGCTGCCGTGCCCGCTCGCCACCACCCGGTCGAGCAGGGCGCACCCGGCCTCGTCGGCGAAGCCGAACCGCCTGCGGTAGTCACCGGCCCGCTCGGCGAGGCCGCCACCGCTGCCACCGGCCGCGTTGACCTGCCAGTCGTCGTGCAGCCACGGTCCCCACGCGACGGTGACGACCCGGGTCGAGGGCGCGGTCGCCGAGAGCGCGGCGCCGTAGGCGTCGAGCACGGAGTTGGCCGCGCAGTAGTCACCCTCGCCGATGCCGCCGAAGGCGGTGATCGCCGACGAGTAGAGCACCAGCAGCTCCGGCCGCTCCTGCGCCGGGGTGCCGGGGCCGACCAGCTCGGCGAGCGGGCCCATCGCGAGCACCTTCGGCGCGAGAACGGTCTCGGTGGTCCCGAGGGTGCCCCGGGCCACCATGCCGCTCGCGGGCAGGCCGGCGACGTGCACGACGCCGTGCAGCGCGCCGAAGTGCTCCCGGCAGCGCCGCAGCGCCGCGCGGAGCTGGTCGCCCACGCCGACATCGGCGGTGAGCAGCAGCACCTCGACGCCCGCGGCCTCCAGCTCGGCCACGTCACGGCGGCTCTGGACCACGCGGGGGTCGCCGTCGCGGGCGGGATCGAGCAGAGGGGTACGGCTGACGAGCGCGAGCCGCTTCACCCCGGCGCGGACCAGGTGCCGGGCGAGGCCCAGGCCCAGGCCGCGGGTGCCGCCGGTGATGAGGTAGACGCCGTCGGCGCGCCACGTCGGCGTCGGTTCGTCCGATGTGGAGACGATCGCCCAGTCCTGGATCCAGCGCCGTCCGCGCCGCCAGCCGGCGACCGCGCCGTGAGCCTCGACCGGTGCTCCGACCAGCTCATAGGCGAGCTGAGCGGCGGCCGCGGCGATCCCGGCACGCGGCACAGCGGCCGGAACGAGCGGCGTGGTGGACCCGGCGGACGGCGTCCCGGCACGCTGCCCGGCAGCGGTGGCGAGGTCGGCGGGCCGGTCCGTCGCGACGCCGATGACGGCCGGGTCGAGGTCGACGCCGGTCCAGGTCAGTCCCGGGTACTCGTGCTGCGCCACCCGGGACAGCCCGTGCACGCCCGCCCGGTGGGGGGCCGGGATGTCCGCGCCGAGGATCTCGCCGGCGCCCGCGCTGACGGTCAGCAGTCGCACGTCCGGGCGGCCGGGCAGGTCACCGAGCGCCTGGATCGCCAGCAGCAGGCTGCCGACCCCGTCCCGGATCGAGCCGCGCAGCTCCGCATCGCCGGCGAAGGTCCCGTCCTGAGCCGTCGTGAGCAGGCTCCACAGGTGCGCCACGTGCACCGTGCCCCGCCCGTCGAGGCCGGCGAAGGCCTCGCGGTAGTGCTCGGGCACGGTCGGGTCGATGGTGAGGCGGCGGCCGTCGCGGCGCAGCTCGGCACCCGCGACGACCTCCACGACGGACACACCGCTCGCGGCGGCGAGATCGGCGAGGGCCGTGCCGACGCCGTCGCGGTCGGCGAAGACCACCAGCGGTCCCGGCAGGGCGAGTGCCGTGGGCAGGGCGCCGGTGACGGCGTGCCGCCAGGCGGGGGTGTAGCAGATGTCGGCGGGTTCGCCGTGCCGGGCCGCGGCGGCGGGACGAGCGGCGGCCTCGCCCGGCTCCGGCCAGAAGCGGGTCCGCTGGAAGGCGTAGCCCGGCAGCGTGACCGTGCGGCCACGACCGCCGCGCGTCGCCGACCAGTCGACATCGACGCCGAGCTCCCAGAGCCGCCCGCAGGTCGAGAGCAGCTCGTGCCGGGCGTCGGGGCGCTCCCCCGCGCTCCACATCGGCGGCAGGGTGCCGAGGATCGCGCCGCTCGCCGGGCCGGTGAGGTTCTGCCGGGCAAGGCCGCCGAGCGTCTGCCCGGCGCCGAGCTCGACGAAGACGTTGATGCCCTGCTCGGCGCAGTGCCGGACGCCGTCGGCGAACCGGACCGCGCTCACCAGGTGCTCCGCCCAGTAGTCCGAGCTCGTCGCCTGCGCCGCGGTGAGGGTCGCCCCGGTGCGGTTGGAGACGATGTCGATGGCCGGCGCCGAACGCGGCACGGAGTCGATGAGCGCGGCGAGCTTGCCGCGAGCGGGCTCCAGCAGCGACGAGTGGAAGGCGTGCGCGGTACGCAGCGGCTGGCAGGCGATCCCGGACTCGGTGAGCCGGGCGGTGATCGCGGTGATCTCACCGGCGATGCCGCTCAGGACCGTCATCGACGGGCCGTTGAGCGCCGCGATGTCGACCTCGGCGCCGCTGGCGGTGATCGCCGCGCGGACGGTCTGCTCGTCGGCGGCGACCGCGACCATCCGGCCCGCCGGTGCGGCGCTGATCAGCCGGGCTCGCTCGACGACGACGTAGAGGGCGTCCGCGAGCGTGAAGACCCCGGCGAGGCAGGCGCCGACATACTCCCCCAGGCTGTAGCCGACGACCACGTCGGGCGTGACGCCCCAGTGGGCAAGCAGCGTGGCGAGGGCGTATTCGACGGTGAACTGGAACGGGTGGGCGAGCTCCGCCTGGTGCAGCGGGTCGTCCGCCGGTGCCGTGGCGCCCCGGCCGATGAGGGAGGCGAAGTCGGTGGCGGAAACGGCGGCGGCGGCGAACGCCGGGCGCAGGTCCACGCCGCAGCGCTGCTCGACGATCTCGACGCAGCGGTCGACCGCGGCGGCGTAGACGGGCTCGGTGGCGTAGAGCTCCCGGCCGAGGCCGGCGTACTCGTCGCCGATGCCGGGGAGCAGGAAGGCGACCCGCGGCCGGCCCTTCGCGCGGTGGACCCCGGCGCTCGCCGCCGCGTCGGCGAGGCGGCGGATCGCGTCGCCGCGATCGGTGACGGCGACCGCGCGCCGGTGGTCGTGCCCGGCGCGGCCGACGCTGAGCGTGTGCGCGACATCGGTGAGCGCCAGCTCCGGGTGCGCGGCGAGCCAGCCGGAGAGGCGCTCGAGCTGCGACCGCAGTGCTGCCGGGCTCGCGCCGGAGACGGTCAGGGTGTGCGGGCCGTCCACATCAGACTCCGTCGGAGCGGGTACGGGCGGCGCCTCGACGACGAGGTGGGTGTTCGTCCCCGACCACCCGAACGAGCTGACCCCGGCGATGGTCCGGCGGCCGTCGGCGACGAACGGGACGGCTGCCCCGGCGGGTCTGATGGTGCCGTCCGGGGGCACCGCCCCGGCGAGGTCGTTGAGGTGCAGGTTCGACGGGAGCAGGCCGTTCTCCAGGCTGAGCACGGTCTTGATCAGCCCGGCGACTCCGGCCGCCGACTGGGTGTGGCCGATGTTGGTCTTGACGGCGCCGACGTGCAGGGGGCGCTGCGGCGAGCGGCCGCCGAACACGTCGTGCAGCGCGGAGAGCTCGATCGCGTCGCCGAGGTGGGTGCCGGAGCCGTGCGCCTCGACGAAGTCGACGTCGTCGGGCTCGACCTTCGCGGCGATGAGCGCCTGGCGGATCACCTCGACCTGGGCGCTGCGGCTCGGTGCGGTGAGCCCGTTGCTGCGCCCGTCC
Source organism: Allocatelliglobosispora scoriae (assembly GCF_014204945.1). NCBI lineage: Bacteria > Bacillati > Actinomycetota > Actinomycetes > Micromonosporales > Micromonosporaceae > Allocatelliglobosispora > Allocatelliglobosispora scoriae. The sequence continues at coordinate 1,733,308 of NZ_JACHMN010000003.1, read as the reverse complement.
TGGTTGACGGCGGAGCCGCGCAGGACGCCGCGGATGCGCCGGTTGTTGCGCAGCGCCGAGGAGAGCCGCTCCAGCACGACGATGCCGCCGCCCTCGCCGAGCACGTATCCGTCGGCGCTGCTGTCGAAGGTCTTGCACCGGCCGTCCGGGGAGAGCATCGAGGTGGCGCAGGCGAGCACATAGGTGTCCGGGTGCACGATGAGGAAGGTGCCGGCGGCGACGGCGAGGTCGCACTCCCCGCGCCGCAGTGCCTGGGCCGCCAGGTGTACGCCGACCAGCGACGACGAGCACGCCGTGTCGAGGGTCATCGTGGGTCCGCGGAAGTCGAACTGGTAGGCCAGCCGCCCGGCGGCGACGCTCGCCGAGACGCCCGGACCGAAGTAGGGGTCGGCGGTGACGGTGTCGCCGTAGCGCTCCGTCTCCAGTCGTCCATATTGGACGCTGTCCATGTAGCCGACCATGACGCCGGTGCGGCTGCCCGCGAGCTGCGTCGGCGAGGTGCCCGCGTTCTCCAGGCCCTCCCAGACGAGCTCCATCAGCAGCCGCTGGTGCGGGTCCATCCGCAGCGCCTCCTGCGGGGAGATGCCGAAGAACTCGGCGTCCCAGCCCGCGATGTCGTCGAGGAAGCCGCCGTGCCGGGTGTAGACGCCGCCGACGACGCGCCGGTCGGGGTTGTAGTAGTCGTCGACGTTCCACCGCGACGGCGGCACCTCGACGACCCCGCTGCGGCCGTCGCGCAGCAGGTCCCAGAACTCCTCGACCGTGTCTCCGCCGGGGTAGCGGCAGGCCATGCCGACGATGGCGATGGGCTCGTGCCGGGCCTCGTCCGCCTCGGCGATCCGTCGGCGGGCATCGGTGAGGTCCACCGTCACCCGCTTGAGGTATTCGCGCAGTTTATCCTCGGTCGCCATCGATCAAGCCTTTCCGGAAACAGAGCGGGATTCGTCGGTGAGCGAGGCAGGCTGCGGTGCGCTGCCGTCGGTGGCGAGCCGGAAGCGGCCCTGGTCGAAGCCGGTGTGGGGCGGTGAGGGCTGGTCGAGCACCGTCGGCCAGTCCACCCGCGCTCCGAGGACGTGGGCGCGGGCGGCGGCGGCCACGACCGTGCGCCAGTCGCCGGACTCCCGGTGCAGGGTGCTGCAGGTGGCACCGGCGAGGTCGGCGTCGCGCAGGATGTCGCGGACATCGTCGCCGAGCACCGGATGGGGGCTGACCTCGATGAAGAGGGGGTTGCCGAGCCCCGCGACGGCGGTGACCGCCGCGTCGAAGCGCACCGGCCGGCTCAGGTTCTCCACCCAGTAGCCGGTGGTGAGGTCGGTGCTCGGCAGGATCGCCCCGGCGACCGAGGAGGCGAAGACGACCTCGGTGGCGAGCGGGGTGACCCCGGCCAGGAGCTCGAGCAGCTCGGCGTCGAGCGCATCGATGTGCGGGGTGTGCAGCGCGCAGTCGATCCGGATGCGGCGCAGCGCGACCGTGTCGGCGCAGGCCGCCGCGAACTCGTCGAGCGCCGCCACCTCACCGGCGACGACGGCGCAGGCGGGACCGGCGAAGACGGCGACCCAGAGCCGGTCCGACCAGGGCGCGATCAGCTCGCGCGCCCGGTCCGCCGAGAGCGCGACGACGACCATGCCGCCGGTGCCGCGCAGCCGGGTCAGCGCCTTGCTGCGCAGGGCGACGATCTTCGCACCGTCCTCGAGGGAGAGCGCTCCGGCGACGCAGGCGGCGGCGGTCTCGCCGTGCGAGTGGCCGATGACGGCGGTCGGCTCGACCCCGAGCGAGCGCCACAGCGCGGCGAGGCAGACCATCACGGCGAAGAGCACCGGCTGGATGACGTCGGAGCGGTGCAGCTCGGGCGCTCCGTCCTCCTGGCGCAGCACGTCCAGCACCGACCAGTCGATGTGCTCGGCGAGCGCGCCGTCGCAGCGGCACATCCACTCCCAGAAGACCTCGTTCGTCTCCAGCAGCTCGGCCGCCATCTCCGCCCACTGTGGACCGTGGCCGGGGAAGACGAAGACCGGGCGTACGTCGCCGCCGGCCACACCCTCGGTGACGCCGGGGTGCGCGGCGCCGGCGGCGAGCGCGGTGAACCCGGCGAGCAGCCCGTCGCGGTCGTCGGCGACGACCGCGGCCCGGTGGTCGAGGGCGGTCAGCCGGGACAGCTCGTGCCCGGCCGCGGCGAGATCCTCGACGGAGGCGAGCGCCACGTAGTCGCGCAGGCGCCCGGCCTGAGCGCGCAGCGCCGCCTCCGAGCGCGCCGACAGGACCCAGACCAGCGGTCCCTCGGTCCGGGTACGCCGGCCGGGGGCCGTGCGTACCTGCGGCTCGAGACCGGCGGTGACCACGCTGGGGTCCTCGCCGAGCTCATCGGATGTCGCCATGAATCCTTCTCTCCAAACTCTCCGTCGCCGGGATCAGAACTCGCTGTCGATGAAGGCGAAGATCTCCTCGTCGGAGGCGGAGCCGACCTTGGCCGCGACGGCCTCGGCCTCGACCGCGTCGGCGAGCGACGACGATCCGGCGCCCCAGCGGGCGAGGGTGCTGTGCATGATCGCGATGAGCTTGTCGCGGGTGACGTCGTCGCCGTCCGGCAGGAGCTGGCCGACCCGGTCCAGGCTCGCCCGCAGGGTGTCCTCGGCCGAGGGCGGCGCGGGCGCCAGCGTGCGGTAGAGGTGGCCGGCGAGCGCCGTCACCGTCGGGTGGTCGAAGGCGAGCGTCGCGGGCAGCCGCAGCCCGCTCTCCTGGTCGAGCCGGTTGCGCAGCTCGACCGCCGTGAGCGAGTCGAAGCCCAGCTCGCTGAAGGCCTTGTCCACGTCGACCGCGTCGACGCTCGGGTGGGCCAGCACCGCGGCGACGTGGCCGCGCACCAGGTCGACGAGCATCCGCCGGCCGCCCGCCTCGGGCAGCGCCGAAAGCTTCGCGACGAGCGCCGAGGAGCCCGCCGTCGTGGCCGCTCCGGCCGCCGCGCGCCGGGGCGCCCGGACCAGGCCGCGCAGCACCGGCGGCAGCGCGCCGCCGTCCGCGCGGGCGGCCAGCCCGCCGTTGTCCCACTTCGCGGCGACGAGCAGCGGCTCCGGCGCGTTCAAAGCAAGATCAAAAAGCTCGAGCCCCTGCTGGGTACGCAGCGGCGCGATCCCGGACCGCGCCATCCGGGCAATGTCGGCGCCGGAAAGGGCACCGGCCATGCTCGTCTCGTTGTCCCACAGCCCCCACGCCACCGAGACCGCGGGGAGCCCCTGCTGCCGCCGCAGTGCCGCCAGCCCGTCGAGGACGACGTTCGCCGAGGCGTAGTTGCCCTGACCGGCGTTGCCGAGCACCCCGGCGATGGAGGAGAAGAGCATGAACATCGTCAGCGGCAGGTCGCGGGTGAGCTCGTGCAGGTGCCAGGCGGCGTCGATCTTCGGTCGGAAGACCGTGTCCAACCGCTGCGGCGAGAGCCCCTCCACTGTGGTGTCATCGAGCACGCCGGCCGTGTGCACCACGCCGACGAGCGGCCGGTCGGCCGGGACGGCGGCGAGGAGTGCGGCGAGCGAGGCGCGGTCGGCGACATCGCAGGCGACCACCTCGGCCTGGCCGCCGAGTTCGCCCAGACGGGCGACGAGCTCGGCCGCGCCGGGGCCGGCGGGCCCGCGCCGCGAGGCGAGCACCAGGTGGCGTACCCCGTGGGTGGTGATGAGGTGTTCGGCGACGAGCGCGCCGAGCCCGCCGGTGCCGCCGGTGACGAGCACCGTGCCGTTCGGGTCCAGGACGCCCTCGGCGGCGACGGGTACGTCCCGCTTGGCGAGCCGGGGCGCCAGGACGGCGTCGCCGCGGACCGCGAGCTGCGGTTCGTCGGCCGCGATCGCACCGGCGAGCGCACTCCAGTCGGTGAAGCCCGCCGGCAGGTCGGCGAGGACGAACTTGCCCGGGTGCTCGGCCTGAGCAGCTCGGACGAGGCCCCAGACCGAGGCGCCGACGATGTCGCTCGCGTCGGGTCCGGCCGCGTCGCGGGTGAGGAAGACGAGCTTCGAGGTGGCGAAGCGGGGGTCGGCGATCCAGCGCTGCACCAGCTCCAGCACCCGCCCGGTGACCGTCCGGATCGCGCCCAGGACATCGCCGCCACCCTCCAGGGTGGAGACCGCGACGTAGTCCGGTGCGGGCCGCCCGCCAGTGACGGCTGCCACCAGGGTGTCCAGGTCCGGGAACTCCGCGCTGGCCTGAGGAGTGAGGGAGCGTAGCGACTGAGCCCCGCCAGGCGCGCCAACAGACACTGCGAGGCCGGGCACCAGGGTGCCGATCGAGGCCCAGCGGGCCGCGTCGCCGCCCGGGGCACCGGTGACGGCCGTCCAGTCGAGCCAGTAGGAGACCGGGCCGGTCTCGGTGCTCGCCGCGCTGAGCGACTCGGCCGAGACCGTACGCACCCGGAGCTGGTCGATGCCGAAGACGAGCCCGCCGGATCCGTCGGCGGCCTCGACCGTGACGTCGTCGCCGGACTGGGTGAGGCGCACCCGCAGCACCGAGGCGCCCGAGGCGGCGAGGCGTACGCCCCGGAAGACGAAGGGCAGCCGCAGGGTGCTCGACGCGGCGGTCAGCATCAGCGGGTGGAAGGCGGAGTCGAGCACCGCCGGGTGCAGGCCGAAGCCCTTGATGTCGAGCCCCTCCGGCACGATCACCTCGGCGAAGAGCTCCTCGCCCCGGGACCAGACGCCGGAGATGCCGCGGAAGGCGGGGCCGTACTCGTAGCCCACGTCGGCGAGCGCGCCGTATCCGTCGGCGACATCGATCGCGGTTCCGCCCGTGGGCGGCCAGGTGGCGGCCCACTCGCAGGCGGTCACCGTGGCGGTGGCCGGGACGAGAACGCCGGAGGCGCAGCGGACCCAGCCGCCGTCGCCGGAGCGGGAGAAGACCCGGACCGGGCGCGCGGTGCCGGCTTCACCGCCGTCGATGACGACCTGGACGAAGAGAGAGTCGGTGGGGGGCAGGACCAGCGGCGCCTCGAACATCAGCTCCTCGATGTCGGCGCACCCGACCTGGGCACCCGCCTCGATCAGGATGTCGACGACGGCGGTGCCGGGGACCACGATCGTGCCCGCGACCATGTGGTCGGCGAGCCACGGGAAATCGGCGAGCGAGAGCCGCCCGGTGAGCACGATCCCGCCGGCGTCGCCGACCTCGACCGCCGCACCCAGCATCAGGTGGTCGACGCCGCGCAGGCCGACGGCGGTGACATCGGCACCCCGCGACGGCGGCTCCAGCCAGAAGCGCTCCCGGTCGAAGGCGTAGACGGGCAGGTCGGCGCCGATGCCGGTGCCGGTGCTGAACAGCGCCGCCCAGTCGACGGCGACCCCGGCGACGCAGGCCTTGGCGAGGCCGCTGAAGAGGCCGTCGGGCTCGGCGAGCTGGCGGCGGTGCAGGGCGATGACGGAGGCGTCGGGGACCGAGACGCACTGGGCGGCCATGCCGGAGAGCACGGCGTCCGGCCCCACCTCCAGGTAGGTGCTGACCCCGCGCGACTCGATCTCGGCGATCGTGTCGCGGAACATCACCGCGTGCCGGATCTGCTCGACCCAGTAGGCGGCGTCGGACCAGGTCAGATCGTCGTGGGCGCCGACGAGGTTGGTGACGGCCGGAATACGCGGTGCGGTGAAGGCGACGCTCTTGAGCTCGGTCGCGAACTCGTCGATCATCGGCTCCATCAGCGGCGAGTGGAAGGCGTGGCTGACCGAGAGGCGTCGGGTACGCCGTCCCAGCTCCCGCCAGTGCTCGGCGATCGCGAGGCAGGCCTGCTCGTCGCCGGAGACCACGATGCTGGTCGGCCCGTTGACGGCGGCGATCCCGACCAGCGGCCCGTGCCCGGCGAGGCTCGCCAGCACCTCCGCCTCGGTCGCCTCGATCGCGACCATCGCGCCGGGGGTGTCCAGCGAGTGCATGAGGCGCCCGCGCAGCACGATCAGCCGGGCCGCGTCGGCGAGGGAGAAGACCCCGGCGACGTGGGCGGCGGCGAACTCGCCGACGGAGTGCCCGGCGACGAGGTCCGGGGTGACCCCGATCGAGTCCAGCAGTGCGAAGGCGGCCACCTCGTAGGCGAAAAGGGCGGGCTGGGTGTAGCAGGTCTCGTTGAGCAGCAGCGCGTCCGGGGAGTCCGGGTCGGCCCACATCACCTCGCGCAGCGGCCGGTCGAGGTGGGCGTCGATCGCGTCGCAGGCCTCGTCGAGGGCGGCGGCGAAGACGGGGAAGGCGGCGTAGAGCTCGCGCCCCATCCCGATCCGCTGGCCGCCCTGGCCGGTGAAGAGGAAGGCCGCCTTCGACTTCTCCCGGGCGCTGCCCGCGACCACCTCGGCGGTCGGCGCGTCGCGCAGGTAGTCGCCGAGGTTCGCCAGCAGGCTCTCCCGGTCGTGGCCGAGGATGATCGCCCGCTGCTTGAACAGCGCCCGGCTGGTGGCGAGGGAGTAGGCGACGTCCACCGGCCGGACCGTCTCGTCGGCGGTGGCGAAGGCGTGCAGGCGGCTAGCCTGCTCCCGCAGCGACTGCTCGCTGCGGGCGCTGACGACCCAGGCCACCGGCCCGGTGTGGTCGAAGGGCGGCGCGTCGACGAGCGGGCTCAGCGGCTCCGGTCCCTCCTCCAGGATCACGTGGGCGTTGGTGCCGCTGATGCCGAAGGAGGAGATGCCGGAGCGACGCGGCCGACCGTGGCGGGTCCACTCGCGGGCCTCGTTGAGCAGGCGTACGGAGCCGGCGGACCAGTCCACGTGTGTGGTGGGCTCGTCGGCGTGCAGGGTCGGCGGCATCACGCCCCGCCGCATCCCCTCGACCATCTTGATGACACCGGCGATCCCGGCGGTCGCCTGGGTGTGGCCGATGTTGGACTTCACCGAGCCGAGCCAGAGCGGCTGGTCGGCGAGGCGGTTGTGGCCGTAGGTCGCGATCAGGGCCTGCGCCTCGATCGGGTCGCCGAGCGTGGTGCCGGTGCCGTGGCCCTCGACCACGTCGACATCGCGGGTGTCGAGCCCGGCGTCGGCGAGCGCCTGCCGGATCACCCGCTCCTGCGCGGGGCCGTTGGGTGCGGTCATGCCGTTGCTGCGGCCGTCCTGGTTGACGGCGCTGCCCCGGATCACGGCGAGGATGCGGCGGCCGTTGCGCTGCGCGTCCGACAGGCGCTCCAGCAGCAGCGTGCCGACCCCCTCGGACCAGGCGGCACCGGCGGCCGACGAGGAGAAGGCCCGGCAGCGGCCGTCGGGCGAGAGCGCGTGCTGGCGGCAGAACTCCACATAGGAGTCCGGGGTGGCGAGCAGCGTCGAGGCACCGGCGATGGCGAGGGAGCACTCCCCGTTGCGCAGCGCCTGCACGGCGAGGTGCATCGCGACCAGCGACGACGAGCACGCGGTGTCGAGCGTGACGGCCGGGCCCTCGAGGCCGAAGAGGTAGGAGACGCGGCCGGAGAGCACGCTCGGCGCGCTGGAGACGAGGAGCACGCCCTCCAGCCCGGCCGGGGCGGCGCCGTTGAAGCGCATCGCGTAGTCGTTGTACATGATGCCCGCGAAGACACCGGTGCGGCTGCCCTGGACCGAGGTCGGGTCGATGCCGGCCCGCTCGAACGCCTCCCACGTGGTCTCCAGGAAGAGGCGGTGCTGCGGGTCGGTGGCGAGCGCGCCGCGCGGGCTCATCTCGAAGAACCCGGCGTCGAAGTCGCCGGCGTCGTAGAGGAAGCCGCCGTGGCGCGTGTAGGACTTGCCCTGCGCCTCCGGGTCCGGGTCGTAGAGCCCTTCCAGGTCCCAGCCGCGATCGGTCGGGAAGGGGCCGATCGCGTCCACCTTGGACTCGATCAGATCCCACAGACCGTCGGGCGACGTGACCCCGCCGGGGAACCGGCACCCCATGCCGATGATGGCGATGGGCTCGTGGCGGCTCTCCTCCACCTCGGCGATCCGACGGCGGGCCTCGGTCAGGTCCACCGTCACACGCTTGAGGTACTCGCGCAGTTTGTCCTCGGTCGCCATCAGTCAAGCCTTTCGGGAATCAGTACCGGACTCAGATTTGGTTGTCGATGAAGGCGAAGATCTCGTCGTCCGAAGCCGACCGGATCCTGTCCTGCACGGTGGTCGCACCGGCCGGACCGGCCTCCAGCCGTGCCAACGTGCTGTGCAGGATCGCGATGACCTTGCCGCGGGTCGCGTCGTCGTGGTGCGGCAGCGCCAGGGCCACCTGATCCAGGCTCGCCCGCAGCGCCTCGTCGGGTGACTGCGGCGCCGGGACCAGGGTGCGGAAGAGGAAGTCCGAGAGCCCCGCGACCGTCGGGTAGTCGAAGGCGAGCGTGGCGGGCAGTCGCAGCCCGCACGCGGCGTCGAGGCGGTTGCGCAGCTCGACCGCGGTGAGGGAGTCGAAGCCCAGCTCGCTGAAGGCGCGGTCCGCATTGACCCCGTCGACGCTGGCATAGCCGAGGACCGCCGCCACCTGGGTGCGCACCAGGTCCACCAGGACGAGGCGGGCGTCCGCCGGTGCCAGCGAGGTGAGGCGGGCGACGAGCTCCGCCGCTCCCCCGCCGCTCGTGGCGGCCGCCGGACGGGACGTCGCGGTGTCGGCGCGGCGCGGTGCGCGTACCAGGCTGCGGAGCATGGGCGTGAGCAGGTCGGACTCGGCGCGCGCCCGCAGGCCCGCGTTGTCCCAGCGGCTCGCGACCACCACCGCGTCGGGTGAGGCGAGCGCGGCATCGAGGAGGTCGAGACCCTGCTCGGAGCTGAGCGGCGCGATGCCGGAGCGGCCGAGCCGGGCCACGTCCGCGTCGTCGAGGCCGCCGGTCATGGAGGTCGCGGTGGCCCACAGGCCCCACGCGATCGAGGTCGCGGGCAGGCCCAGGCCGTGGCGGTGCTCGGCGAGGCCGTCGAGGAAGACGTTGGCGGCGGCGTAGTTGCCCTGGCCCGGGTTGCCGAGCACGCCGGCGATCGAGGAGAAGAGGACGAAGAGCTTCAGCGGCAGGTCGCGGGTCTGCTCGTGCAGCAGCCAGCCCGCGTCGACCTTGGGGCGGAAGACCGAGTCGATCCGCTGCGCGGAGAGCCCCTGCACGGTGGCGTCGTCGAGGATGCCCGCCGCGTGCACGACGCCGGTGAGCGGGTGCTCGGCCGGGATCGCGGCGAGGAGCTTCGCGAGCGCTCGCCGGTCGGCGACGTCGCAGGCGGCGATCGTGACCGACGCGCCCAGCTCGGATAGCACGGTGACCAGCTCGTCCGCGCCCGGCGTCGCCGCGCCCCGGCGGGAGGTGAGCAGCAGGTGCCGGACGCCGTGGCGCTCTACCAGCCGCTGCGCGACGAGCGCGCCCAGGCCGCCGGTCCCGCCGGTCACCAGGACCGTGCCCGCGGGGTCCACCTCGGTGGCGACGGCGTCGGCCGGGAGGTCGCGGCGGGCCAGCCGCGGCACCCGTACCCCGCCGTCACGGGCGACGAGCTGCGTCTCCCCCGCATCCATCGCGGCGGCGGCGAGGCCCCAGTTGCAGTCGCCCTCGTCGAGGTCGAGCAGCGCGAAGCGGCCGGGGTGCTCCACCTGCGCGGCCCGGACGAGTCCCCACAGTGGAGCGTGCGCCAGCCCGTCGGTCGTCAACGGGGTGTCGAAGGCGCCCCGGGTGGCGAAGACGAGCCTGCTGCCGGTGAAGCGGTCGTCGCCGACCCACGCCTGGAGCAGGTCGATGACGGGGTAGATCCCCTCGCGCACCGAGTAGGCCAGGTCGTCGGGGTCGATCTCGGGCGTGTAGGCGACGACGACGGTGCCCGGCACGTCGCCCGCGGTCATGTCGGCGAGCGACGGCAGGTCGTAGTAGACGGCGATGTCGAGGCCGGCCTTCGTCAGCGAGGCGCCGAGCCCGTCGGCCGAACCGTCGCCGACGACGAGCGCCCAGCGCTGCCCGGCGAGATCGGTCTCGGGCAGCGACAGGTCGGTCCAGTCGATCGCGTAGGGCACCGCCTGGCCGCGCGGGCGCAGGGCACCGCTGCGGCGGGGAACCCGGAGCAGGGTGAGCGCCTCGGCGGTCGCGACCGGCTGCCCGGCGGAGTCGTGGATGGTGAGGCCGACCCGGTCCTCGCCCGAGCCGGTCAGCCGCACCCGCAGCGACTGCGCGCCGCGAGCCGCGACGTGCACGCCGCTCCAGTGGAACGGCAGCAGCAGCGACCCGTCGCCCGCATCGGCGAGTCCGGTGAGGACGAGCAGGTGCAGTGCCGCGTCGAGCAGCGCCGGGTGCAGCGTGAAGAGGTCCGCGTCGTCGCGCACGGCGGCCGGGAGCTCGACCTCGACATAGGCGTCGGTCTCCGTCCGCCATGCGCCGACGAGTCCCTGGAAGGCGGGGCCGTACTCGTAGCCGCCCTCGGCGAGCTGCTCGTAGGCATCGTCGAGGTAGACCGGGACGGCGTCGGCGGGGGGCCATTCGCCGCCGGTCGCGAGGTGCGCGGGGGCGGCGGTGCCCAGCGTGCCGGTCGCGTGGCGCGTCCACCCGCCCTCGGGGTCGTCGGCGGGTCGGGCGAAGACGGTGATGCTGCGGCGGCCCTCGTCGTCGGCGCCGACGGTGAGCTGCACCTGGACCGCACCGGTCTCGGGGAGCACCAGCGGCGCTTCGAGCGTCAGCTCCTCGATCAGGTCGCAGCCCGCCACCGTCGCGGCCTCCAGGGCCAGCTCGACGAAGGCCGTGCCGGGCAGCAGCACCGAGCCGTCGACCGCGTGGTCGGTCAGCCACGGCGTCGCGCCCCGGGAGATCCGACCCGTGAGCAGGTGTCCCCCGCCCTCGGCGAGGGGCACGACGGCACCGAGCAGCGGGTGCCCGGAGGTGGTCAGGCCGCTGGCCGACACGTCGGCGGCGGTGTCGCCCTCGATCCAGTAGCGGCGGTGCTCGAAGGGGTATGTCGGCAGGTCGATGTCGCGGCGGGCCGCCGGGGCGAGCGCGGCCGACCAGTCCACGGGCGCGCCGAGGACGAAGGCCTGGCTCGCCGAGGTGAGGAACCGGCGCCAGCCGCCGTCGCCGCGCCGCAGCGAGCCGACGGAGTCGCCGGGGTCGCCCGCGTCGCGCAGGGTGTCCTGCACGTGGCCGGTGAGCGCCGGATGCGGGCTCGCCTCGATGAAGAGCGGTGTTCCCCGGCCGGCGAAGGTCCGGATCGCGTCCTCGAACTGCACCGGGTGGCGCAGGCTGCGGTACCAGTAGTCGGCCGTCAGCTCCGAGGTCTCGATGAACCGGCCCTCCATGGCGGAGCAGAAGCCGACTTCCGTGGTGTGCGGCGCGACACCGGCGAGGACATCGAGCAGCTCGTCGTGGAGCGACTCGATGTGCGGGGTGTGCGAGGCGTAATCCACCGGCAGGCGGCGGACCTGCACCGACTCGTCGCAGGCGGCCGCGAACTCGTCCAGCGCGTCCGGGTCACCGGCGATCACCGTGCTCGTCGGTCCGTTGTGGATCGCCACCCAGAGCCGCTGCGACCACGGCGCCAGCATCTCCTCGACGCGGGCGGCGGGCAGCGCCACCGCGGTCATGCCGCCGGAGCCGGTGAGCCGCATCAGCATCCGGCTGCGCAGCGCCACGATCCGGGCACCGTCCTGCAGGGAGAGCGCGCCGCTGACACAGGCGGCGGCGATCTCGCCCTGCGAGTGGCCGATCACCGACGCGGGCTCGACGCCGAGCTCGCGCCAGAGCGCCGCGAGCGACATCATCACCGCGAAGAGCACCGGCTGCACGACCTCGGAGCCGTCCAGCGCGGGCGCGCCGTCGGTCCCCCGCAGCACGTCCACGACGGACCAGGGGGTGTACGCCCTCAGCGCCGCGTCGCACCGCAGCAGCTCCGCCCGGAAGCCCGGGTGGCCGTCCATGAGTTCCACGGCCATCCCGGCCCACTGCGAACCCTGCCCGGGGAAGACGAAGACCGGGCGCAGATCGGTGCCCGCGACCCCCTCGGTGAGGCTCGGGTGCCCGGTGCCCTCGGCCAGCGCGGCGAGGGCGGCGAGCAGCTCGTCGCGGTCCCCGGCGACCACCACGGCCCGGTGCTCGAAACGGGTACGCCGGGCCAGCTCGACGGCGGCGGCGGGGAGGTCTTCGGCCGGCGTACACATCGCGAAGTCGTGCAGTTGACCTGCCTGCGCGCGCAGCGCGGCGGACGAGCGGGCCGAGAGCACCCAGACGAGCGGCCCGGTCTCGCCGACGGGAGCCGGACCGGGCTCGGCGGCGGGCGCCTGCTCCAGGATGAGGTGCGCGTTGGTGCCGCTGATGCCGAAGCTGGAGACACCGGCCCGGATCGTGCGGCCGGGGGCGATCGCGACGGGCTTGGTGAGCAGCGCGACCGCACCGCCGCTCCAGTCGACGTGCGGGGTGGATTCGTCGGCGTGCAGGGTGGCCGGGAGGACGCCGTGGCGCATCGCCAGCACCATCTTGATCACGCCGCCGACGCCCGCCGCGGCCTGGGTGTGGCCGATGTTGGACTTCAGGGAGCCGAGCCAGAGCGGCTGGTCGGCGGGGCGGTCCTGGCCATAGGTGGCGAGCAGCGCCTGCGCCTCGATCGGGTCGCCGAGCTTCGTGCCGGTGCCGTGCGCCTCCACCACGTCGACATCCCGCGGCGAGAGCCGGGCGTCGGCGAGCGCCTGCCGGATCACCCGCTCCTGGGCGGGGCCGTTGGGTGCGGTCATGCCGTTGCTACGGCCGTCCTGATTGACGGCGCTGCCCCGGATCACGGCGAGGATCTGGTGGCCGTTGCGCTGCGCGTCGGAGCGGCGCTCCAGCAGCAGCATCCCGGCGCCCTCGCCCCAGCCGGTGCCGTCGGCGTCGGCGCCGAAGGCCTTGCAGCGGCCGTCGACGGCGAGGCCGCCCTGGCGGGAGAACTCGACGAACATGCCGGGCGTCGACATCACGGTGACGCCACCGGCGAGCGCGAGGGTGCACTCGCCGCGGCGCAGCGCCTGCACGGCGAGGTGGATCGCGACGAGCGACGACGAGCACGCGGTGTCGACGGTGAGCGCCGGTCCTTCGAGGCCGAGCGTGTAGGCGATGCGCCCGGAGGCGACGCTGAGCGCGGTGCCGGTGAGCAGGTGTCCGTCGACCGCCCCGCCGGCCTGGTGCAGGCGGGGGCCGTAGTCCGAGGCCATCGCGCCGACGAAGACGCCGGTCGAGCTGCCGCGCAGCGACTCGTGGTCGATCCCGGCCCGCTCGACCGTCTCCCAGCAGATCTCCAGCAGGAGCCGCTGCTGCGGATCCATCGCGGACGCCTCGCGCGGGCTGATGCCGAAGAATCCGGCGTCGAACTGGTCGGCGTCGCGCAGGAAGCCGCCGCGCCGGGTGTCGCTGGTGCCGGAACGCTCGGGACCGGTCGCGAAGAGCGCGTCCACGTCCCAGCCGCGGTTGACCGGGAAGTCGCCGATCGCCTCGGCACCGCTGCCGACCAGCGCCCACAGGTCCTCGGGCGTCAGCACGTCGCCGGGGTAGCGGCAGCCCATCGCGACCACGACGATCGGATCGCCGTCAGCATCCACAGTGGACCGCGCTGCGGTCGCGGTCCCGCCCGCCGTGCGGTTGCCCAGGGCGAGCAGGTGGTCGGTGACCTGGTCGGGGGTCGGGTAGTCGAAGAGCAGGCCGGTCGGGAGGGCGAGGCCGGTCGCGGCGCGGAGCCGGTTGCGCAGCTCGATCGCGGTCGCCGAGTCGACGCCGAGCTCCTTGAAGGCGGCTCCGTTCGTGATGGCTCGCGCGTCGGCGTGGCCCAGCGCGGAGGCGGTCGTCGCGAGCACGAGGTCGCGCAGCTCGCGGCGGGACCGGGTCGGCGCCGGCTGCTCGCTCTCCACCGGCTCCGCGACGGCGGAGGCCGCCCCGCGGCGCGCCGGAGCCGCCTCGCCCGGCTGGGTCAGCCAGTGGCGCTGCCGCTGGAAGGGGTAGGTGGGCAGGTCGATCAGCGTCTGCCGGTCGACCGGTGCCGTCCTGTCCCAGGCGACGGTCGCACCGGCCGCATAGGCCTCGGCGAGCGAGCGGTCGAACTGGTCCGGGCCGCCGAGGTTGCGGCGCAGCGTGCCGACGACGGCGGCATCGCGCTCGGCCTCCTCGATCGTCTCCTGCAGCGCGGCGACGAGCCCCGGGTGCGGGCTGCACTCGACGAAGAGCCCGCAGCCCAGCTCCAGTGCGACCTGGGTCGCCTGCCAGAAGCGGACGGGGTTGCGCAGGCTGCGGAACCAGTAGTCGGCGTCGAGCCGCGCGGTGTCGATCGGCTCGCCGGTGAGCGTCGAGAGGAAGAGGGTCTCGGTCGAGACCGGCCGGATCGGCGCGAGCGCCACCCGCAGCTCGTCGCGGATCTGCTCGACGGCGACGGAGTGCGACGCGTAGTCCACCGGGACGATCCGGGTGCGGTGATCGGCGGCGGTGAACTCCCGCTCCAACTCCGCGAGGGCGGCAGTGGTGCCGGAGACGACGATCCCGCGCGACCCGTTGTAGGCGGCGACGGTCGCATCCGGCGCGAGCCGCCCGACCGCCGCCTCGACCACGTCGATCGGCGCGGCGACGGACATCATCCCGCCGCTGCCGGCGATCGCGTTGATGGCGCGGCTGCGCAGGGCCACCACCCGCGCGCCGTCGGCGAGCGAGAGCGCGCCGGACACCGTCGCCGCGGCGATCTCACCCTGCGAGTGCCCGATGACGACCTCGGGGTGTACGCCACGGGCCCGCCACAGCTCCGCGAGCGACACCATGACGGCCCAGAGCGCGGGCTGGACGACGTCGACGCGGGCGAAGTCCGGCGTACCGGGCCTGCCCCGCAGCACGTCGAGGAGCGAATAGTCCACGAAGGCGGAGAGCGCCTCGTCGCAGGCGGTGAGCCGCGCGGCGAACTCCGGCGAGGTGTCGAGCAGGTCGCGGGCCATCTCCGGCCACTGCGAACCCTGCCCGGGGAAGACGAAGACGGTGCGGCCGCGGGTGGCGGAGCCGATGATCGCCCGGCTGTCGGGCTGCCCGGCGGCGAGGGAGGCGAGGCTGGCGGTCCGGTCGGCGAGGTCCCCGCCGACGACGACCGCCCGGTGCTCGAGCTCGGCCCGGGTGTGCAGCAGTGCCAGCGCGATGTCGGGTGTCGTGAGGTCGGGCGACGCGGTGAGGTGCTCGTGCAGGCGCCGGGCCTGAGCGCGCAGTGCCGGTGCCGACCGGGCCGAGAGCACCCACGGCAGGTCCGGCCTGCCCGTGACCGGCCGCGCCGACGGGGCCGCTGGCGGCGCCGCCTCGGGGGCGGGCGGCGCACCGATCACGAGGTGGCAGTTGGTGCCGCCCATGCCGAAGGAGCTGACGCCGGCGATCCGGCTGCGCCCCGGCCACGGCTGGGTCTCCTGGACGACCCGCAGCCGCAGCTCGTCGAGGGGGATCTCCGGGTTGGGCCGGGCGAAGCCGACGGTCGCCGGCACCTCGCCGTGCTTGAGGCTCAGCACCACCTTGAGCAGCCCGGCGATGCCCGCCGCGCCCTCCAGGTGGCCGATGTTGGTCTTCACCGAGCCCACCAGCAACGGCTGCTTCGCCGGGCGCCCCGCACCGAGGGCCGCGCCGAGCGCCGCCGCCTCGATCGGGTCGCCGACCTTCGTGCCCGTGCCGTGCAGCTCCACGTACGCCACATCGGACGGCGTGACCCCCGCCTGCGCGCAGGCCTGCTCGATGACATCCTGCTGCGCCTGCCGGCTCGGGGAGGTGAGCCAGTCGCCGCCGCCGTCGTTGTTGACCGCGCCGCCGAGGATCACGCCGTGCACGATGTCGCCGTCGCGCAGCGCTGCGCTCAGCGGCTTGAGGACGATGAGGGCGCCGCCCTCACCGCGTACGTATCCGTTGGCGCGCTCGTCGAAGACGTGGCACCGGCCGTCGGCGGAGAGCGCGCCGAAACGCCCGATCGCGGCGGTCGTCTCGGCGAGGAGGTTGAGGTTGACGCCGCCCGCGAGCGCGAGCCCGCTCTCGCCGCGGCGCAGGCTCTCGCACGCCATCTGCACGGCGACGAGGGACGACGACTGTCCGGTGTCGAGGGTGAGGCTCGCACCGCGCAGACCGAGGACGTAGGAGACCCGGTTGGCGATGATCGCCCGGTGGGTGCCGGTGTAGGAGTGCGCACCACCCGTGCCGAGGCGGTCCTGCATCGCGGCGTAGTCGCCCGCGATGGCACCGATGAAGACGCCCGCGCTGGTCCCCCGCAGCCCGGCGGGGACGATGCGGGCCTGCTCCAGGGCCTCCCAGGCGAGTTCGAGGACGAGGCGCTGCTGCGGGTCCATCGCGGCCGCCTCGTTGGGCGAGATGCCGAAGAACCCGGCGTCGAAGCGGTCCACCTCGTCGAGGAAGCCGCCCCGGCGGTAGTCCGGCACGATCTCCCGCGACCAGCGCTCCTCGGCGGCCTCGGTCACCGCGTCGACGCCGCCGCGCAGCAGCCGCCAGAACGCGGCCGGGTCACCGGCCTGCGGCAGCCGGCACGCCATGCCGACGATGGCGATCGGCTCCCCCGTCGCCGCGGGGCGTGCGCCGATCACCGTCCGGGCACCGTCCTTCGACGCCGTCCCGGCTCGCTGGGCCTTCTCGCCAACCATCGCTGTCGCCACCTCAGGCTTCGCCGTCTTGCGGGTCTGGGTCTGTTCCGCGTTACGCAATTGGCACCCGGCCATTGAATTCACGATTGCGTGGGAATCGTGAACGGCTGAGTGCGGAATGCTATTGAACAGAGCACCAGCAACGCGAACGACTGTCAATCCATCAAGGACGGTCGGAGCGGTGGCGACTAACGACGTAAACAACATGCCATCGCGCGGCCTTGACGATGGTGAAATTCCGCCGATAGCGTCGGTGGCTACAGTGGGATTACTGGATCGAATGGCGCTGTCGCGTCAATCGTCTTGCGGATGAGGGAGAGTCCACGTGTCCATCGAGGCGCCACTCAGCTTCGGTCAGCTCTATAGCTGGCGCGAAATCGACTCCTACCCGCAGGACTGGAAGCAGGAGGCGAACCTTCCGGCCACCTGGGACCTGCGCGGGCTCACCCTCGGCCAGGTCAACGCGGCGCTGCGCGTGCTGTTCCTGCGCCACGAGCCGCTGCGGACCACCTATCACCTCCGCGACGGCGAGCCGGTGCACCGGGTGCACCCCGGCGTCGGGTCGCCGATCGTCCACGTCGACCGCGTCATCACCGACTTCGGCGACCCCGACCGCACCACCGTCGAGCTGCTGAGCCGGCCCTTCGCGATGACCGACGAGCTGTGCTGGCGCGGAGTGCTCGTCACCACCGACGGCGCGCCGATGTTCCTGTCGATGTCGTTCTCGCACCTCATCCTCGACGTGTGGTCGATCCACCGGCTGGAGGCGGAGTTCCGGGCGGTGATCGCGGATCCCCGCGCGGAGGAGCCGGCCGCTCCGTCACCACGGCAGCTCGCCGAGCGCCAGCGCGACGAGTCGGCGCGCGGCCGGCAGGAGAGCGCCGACCGCTACTGGCGCCGCATCCTCACCGACGAGCTGATCCCCGCCCTGCCGACGCTGCCCGCCGGTGTCACCCGGGACCGGATCCAGGCCACGCTGCACTCGCACCGGCTCAGCTTCCTCACCGCACAGGCGGCGAAGCTGCACGGGGTGACTCCGCCCGCCGTGCTGGTGGCGCTCGTCGCCGCCGGGCTGGCCCGCTACACGGACAGCACGCGCGTCGCGATCGGCGTGATGTCCTCCAACCGCTTCACGCCGGAGTCGGCGAAGATCGTCGGCACGATGAACCAGCTCATCCCGGTCGTCGCCGACGTCGACCCGGACGTCTCGCTCGCGGCCTTCGTCACCCAGCTGCACTGGGCCGCCGCCAAGGCCTATCGGGCCTCCTGCTACGACATCGACCGGATCGCCGCGCTCGCCGCCGAGATCGGTCCGCCCGCCGCGCACGACGGCTGGTTCAACCGCCTCTTCCCCTGCTGGTTCAACTATCTCCAGCTCGACGGCGAGGCACCGCAGCCGAGGGCGGCCGCCCCCGCCGAGTTCGCCTGGACCCCGGTGGCCCGGCAGTTCGGCCAGCCCTTCGACGTGCGGGTGACGGTCCGCGGCGGGCGTACCAGCGTGGCCCTGCGGGTCGACCCCGACCTGATCTCCGCCGACGGCGTGACCTCGATCCTGCGCATGGTCGCCCTGGGCGCCGAGCGGGCGGTCTCCAGCCCCCACGCCACGGTCGCGACTGTCTGGCGGGCGGACGAGACGGATCTGGCCCCGTCCCTCTTCCCCACCAGCCTCCAGCTGGCCCCTGCCTAGCC
Organism: Allocatelliglobosispora scoriae; assembly: GCF_014204945.1. Classification (NCBI taxonomy): domain Bacteria; kingdom Bacillati; phylum Actinomycetota; class Actinomycetes; order Micromonosporales; family Micromonosporaceae; genus Allocatelliglobosispora; species Allocatelliglobosispora scoriae. The sequence continues at coordinate 1,715,107 of NZ_JACHMN010000003.1, read as the reverse complement.
CCTGAATTTTAATGCTGGACACGCCGTCGAAAGCGCAATAAAAGTCAGGATCAACTCCTAGTCGCGAGTTGATCCTGACTTTTATTGCAGGAAATGCGGCGTGTCCAGCATTAAAATTCAGGGGTTACACCAGCACTTCGGCGGGTGCGGGGTGGCTGAGGAACGCCGTAGGGCTCGCGGTCAGGCCGTAAGCACCCGCCTGGAAAACCACCACCAGGTCGCCGACCTCAGCCGGGGGCAGTTCCACATCGGAGCCCAGCAGGTCCAGGGGCGTGCAGAGGCAGCCGACCACGCTCGCCGTCTCCGTGAGCGGTTCGTCGGCCCGGTTGGCGACCATGATCGGATAGTTGCGGCGGATCACCTGGCCCAGGTTGCCGGTCGCCGCGAGCTGGTGGTGCAGCCCCCCGTCCACGACGAGGAAGGTCTTGCCGCGCGACTGCTTGCGGTCGACGATCCGGGTGACATAGACCCCCGCCTCGCCGACCAGGTAACGACCGAGCTCGATGACGACCCGTGCCGACGGCAGGCCGGTCCGGATCTCGCCGTCGACGAGCTTCGCCAGGTTGTCGCCGACCGCGGCCAGGTCCAGCGGCACGTCGCGGCTGGCGTAGGGGATGCCGAAGCCGCCGCCGAGGTTGAGGTAGCGCACCGGGCCCGGCGCCGCGTCGGCAAGATCGAGGACCAGCTCGACGGTACGCCGCTGCGCCTCGCAGATGCTCTCCGCGCGCAGGTTCTGCGAGCCGCCGAAGACATGGAAGCCCTGGAACTCCAGGCCGGAGCCGCCGAGCTGGGCGAGGACCGCCGGAACCCGTTCGGAGTCGATGCCGAACTGCTGCGGACCGCCGCCGAGGCGCATCCCGGAGCCGCGGACCTCGAAGTCGGGGTTGACCCGCAGCGCGACGCGGGCGGCGATGCCGAGGGCGTCGCTCGCCGCGCGGACCCGGATGAGCTCGTGCTCGGACTCCAGCTCGATCGTGACACCGGCCGCGATCGCCTGGGTCAGCTCCCCGGTCCGCTTGCCGGGTCCGGCGAAGCTCACGTCGGACGGGTCGACGCCGGTGTCGAGGGCGTGCCGCAGCTCCTGCCCGGACGCGACGTCGAAGCCGTCGACCAGGCCGCACATGTGCTGGAGCAGGGCCGGCATCGGGTTGGCCTTGACGGCGTAGCTCAGGTGGATCCCACTGGGGAGCGCGGCCCGGACGGCGGCGACCCGGGCGCCGATCAGGCCCCGGTCGTAGGCGAAGAACGGCGTGCTGCCGACGCGCGCGGCGAGCCGCCGCACCCCGACCCCGCCGATCGTCAGCTCCCCCTGGTCGCGCCCGGCCCAGTCGGTCTCGCCGCTCATGCCGCCACCCGTCGGCGCAGCTCGGGCCGGTCGAACTTGCCGGTGCCGCCGCGGGGCAGCTCGTCGAGGACGACGATCCGCTGCGGCAGCATGTATTTCGGCAGGTCCCGATCGAGCAGCTTGCGCAGGGTCTCCACGTCGCAGACCGCGCCGTCGGCGCCGGTGACGACGAGGACGACGTGCTGGCCGAGCCGCTCGTCCTCCTCACCGAAGGCCACCGCCGCGCCGACGAGGCCGGTCGCGTAGGCGACCTCCTCGATCTCGGTCGGGCTGACCCGGTACCCGGATGTCTTGATCATGTCGTCGGTGCGCCCGACGAAGTAGAGGAAGCCCTCGTCATCGCGGTAGGCGAGGTCGCCGGACCAGACCGCGCACTCGGCCCGGGCCGGTCCGGCCTGCGGCGGGTAGGGCCGGAACCGCTCGGCGGTGCGGGCCGGATCGTTCCAGTAGCCCTGCGCCACCAGGGCGCCCCGGTGCACGATCTCGCCCTGCTCGCCGGGGTCGCAGACCGAGCCGTCCGGCCGCACCACCAGGACCTCCGCGTTGGGGATCGCCCGGCCGATCGAGTCGGGGCGGCGGTCGACCTCGGCCGGGTCGAGGTAGGTCGATCGGAAGGCCTCCGTCAACCCGTACATGAGGAAGGGTTTGGCCTGGGGAAAGAGCTCGCGGAGACGGCCGAGGGTGGTGCGCGGCATCCGTCCGCCGGTATTCGCGAAGTAGCGCAGGCGCGCGGTCGCCTCGGGCGACCAGCTCTGGGCGGCGAGTTGCAACCACAGCGGGGGTACGCAGGTGAGCGCGGTCACCCCGTGCCTGGCACACATCCGCACCACCTCCCGTGGCAGGAGGTAGTCGACGAGCACGAGGTGCCCCCCGGCGATCAGCGAGGTGGTGAGCTGGCTGAATCCGGCGTCGAAACTGAGCGGCAGCACCGAGAGCACCACGTCGTCGGCGGTGTGCTCCAGGTAGGCCGCGACGCTCTGCGCGCCGGCGACGAGATTGCGGTGCGAGAGCACGACGCCCTTGGGCCCGCCGGTGCTGCCCGAGGTGTAGAAGATCGCCGCGAGATCGGTGTCGATGACCCGCTCCCGCGCCGCCGCCGGGCCGGAGCAGAGCTCAGCCCAGCCGACGGTGCTCCACGCGGGCGGGACCGGTGCCGCCGGGGCCTCGTCGCCGATCAGGACCGCGTGCTCGATCGTGGTGGCGCCGGTGAGCTCGCCGACCAGGACGCGATGGCGCTCGTGTGTCGTGACCAGCACGCGGGCGGCGCAGTCGGCGGCGATGTAGCCCACCTGGACCGGCTTCGCGACCGGGTTGACCGGGACGAAGACGCCGCCGGCCGCCGAGACCGCGAGCATCGCGACGACGGTCTCGATCCGCTTGCCCAGGAAGACGACGACCCGGTCGCCGTGGCGCAGCCCCAGACCGCGCAGTCCGGCGGCGGCGGCGGCGACCCGTTCGGCCAGCTCCGCATAGGTGACGGTCTCGTCCCGGAAGGTGAGCGCGGGACGATCGGGGTCACCCATGCGGAGCAGGTCGTCGAGGACGATGACATCGCGGGCGCCGGTCACAGCTCGTCCCCGGCGTGGGGCACCAGGACCACCAGTGTCCGCCAGAGCGAGCCGACCGTCGCAAAGGTCGCCTCATTGAGGATGTCGTCGGGCAGCTCGATTCCGTAGTGGTCTTCGAGATCGCCCATGAGTGCGACGATGCCCATCGAATCCAGGCCGAAATTGGCGAGCTCATTCGAATCGGCGAGCTCGCCGGAGTCCGCATAGGGGAGATGCGGCCTCAGTATCTCCTGGAATGTGCGGGGTATCTGCAATGTAGTCACCATGCCACCTCAGGCCCGATTGCCGCTTGGTGCCCAAGGCTCACGCACTCGCGGGCGCGTGTCAACGGCGGTGTCCCCTTTGGCCGGTGGACATTGTCGCCGTCCGCAACCTGCCACCGGCCCACGCTGTCGCGTCCTAGATATCCGAGCGACGATTCATGGAAGCAATTCGACGCAATCATTCCGAACAGGAGACGATCATGGATCAGATCCGGGTGCTACTCGTCGGCGGTCCGGCCGATCTGCCCCCAGCGGACTGCATCCGCGAGGTCGTGAGCATGGCCGAGTCTGTCAAGGTCGCCAGGGGCAACGGCTACGAGCACTTCCGCTACTCCGGCGAGTCGCTGGAGCTGGACGGGGCTCACCTGCCCGCCTTCCGGTGGTTCGATCGGACCAGGATCGCAGAGTAGGCCAGGCCTCCCGGAACCGAACGAAGAACGGTGGAGGAATTGACGTGATGCATGTGAACAAGAGCGCCGACCTAGGTTGGGGTCAACGTTACGTCTGGCTGCGGCATCAACACCTGCCACCGGCTGCTCGGCACGAGGCGCACATCGTCATCAGCTTCGAGCTGCCGCCCGGCGTCTCGCTCGCCGGGCTGCGCGCGACGCTCAACTATCTGGTGCGCAGGCACGAGGCGCTGCGCACCACCTACCACTTCGATCTCGCCGCCGACCCGCAGCAGCGGGTGCAGCCGCCCAGCGCGCTCCCGGTGACCGTCGTCTCCACCGAGCGGGACGGCACCGAGACACCCGCCGAGGCGATCGAGCGGCTCTCCACCACGGAGTTCGACCTCGCCGAGCAGTGGCCGATCCGGGCCTGTGTCCTCACCGCGGGCGGCCGGCCCAAGCAACTCATCACGGTGCTCAACCACATGGCGTTCGACGCGTGGACCGTGGACCGCTTCGAGCGCGAGATCGAGGCGCTCGGCGCCGGCATCGCCGCCGGGCGGCCGGCCGTCCTCGAACCGATCCGGCACCAGCCGTGCGACCTCGCCCAGTACGAGTCCTCCCCCCGGGCCGTCGCCATCAAGGACGGCGCGCTCGCCTACTGGCGCGACGAGATCGCCACGATGCCCGCCGACACCTTCGCCCTGCGCCGCACGGCCGACCCGAGCCCGACGGCGCGAGCGGCGACGCTCACCTCACCGGCGATGCTCGACGCCAGCCGCCGCGTCGCGGCCCGGCACCACGTCTGGCCGTCGCTCGTCCACCTCGCCACCCACGCGATGGTGCTGGCGGCATACACCGGCAGCGACCGGGTGGCGCACCTGTCGTTCACCGGCAACCGCGACGCCAACCCCTACAACGACGTCATGACCTGCATGTTCTCGCCACTGCTGATGCAGGTCGACTGCTCCGGGAACCCGTCCTTCAGCGAGGTGGTGCGGCGCACCGCCGAGCGCTTCGAGCAGGGCCAGGCCTACGCCAACGTGCCCTATGACGAGCTGGTGGAGCTGACGTCGCGCGAGAGCTTCCGGCGCGGCCAGATCGTGCGGACCGGTTCGGAGCTCAACTTCCTCAGCCACGCCGCGCACGCGTCCCGGGCCCGGCGGACCACCTTCACCTGGAACGCCACCCCGACCTCGTGGGCGCACTTCGGCGCGGACACGTATTTCCGGATCTACGAGATGCGCGACGCCGTCGTCATCGCCCTCAACGCCGTCTCGACGGTGATGGACGCCGACACGATGGAGCGGTTCCTGCGCGGCTACGAGGCGGTCCTGCTGGCGCAGGCCGATCCCGACGCCGACCTCCGGGTCGACGACATCGCCCGCCTCATCGGCTTCGCCGCCCCGGCCACCCCGGCCCGGCACCTCGACCGGAACGGCGCGATCGACCTCGCCGAGGTCGCCGCCGTGCTGCGCGAGCACCCCGCCGTCGCGGACGCGCGGGTGGCGGTCGACGGCGCCGGCCGGCTCGTGGCGGAGCTCGCCACCGACCTCCCGGTCACGCCCGCGAACCTGCGCGGTCACGTCCTGGGCCGCCTGCACGACCGGGCCGCGGTGCGCTGCCCCGACTGGTTCCGCGTCACCCCGTCCGGACAGCTTCCGGTCGTCGAGGGCGACGGGCGACTGTCCCTCCACATCGGAGCAATCGGCGAGGCCGAACGGGCGCTCGCCGCGATCGTGGCGGAGGTCAACGGTCTCCGTGAGGTCAGCCTCGCCGACTCCTACACCATCGCCGGGGGCCGGGTGCTGCGGATTCCCCGCGTGCTCGCGGTCCTGCGGGAGCACGGCTGGGAGGGGATCACGGTGCACCAGCTCGCCGGCAGCCGCCCGCTCGGCGCCGTGGCGAGCCTGCTCAACCGGACCGCCGTACCGGCCTCCCTGGCGGCCTGAGACGCCGACACGCCAACGCCGAGCCGTCGGGAAGAACGGCTCGGCGTTGGCGTATGCGCAGGTCACTCGGTTTCGACGAGGCTGCGCCGCACCGACTGCACCCCGGCCTGGAAGCGGCTCACCGCGTCCAGGTCCTTCATCAGGGCGGCGATGTGGCGCCGGCACGTCCGCACCGACATGCCGAGCTTGCGGGCGAGAACCTCGTCGGTGTAACCCTTCGCCATCAGCCCGGCGATCGTCTGCTGCAGGTCCTCAGCCACCTCCGCGTAGCCGGACTCGAACGAGTCCACCGGCGTCGCGGCGTCCCACAGGTGGTTGAAGACGTCGAGGAGGAACTGGACGACGTCGTCGTTGCGTACGCGTGAGGCGGTGGTCTCGCCACCGTCGGTGCCCAGCAGCACCGCGAGCGACTGGTCGAAGACGACCGCGGCACGCGGGATGTGGCTGACCGTCCGGACGAGGGCACCCGCCGAGGTCACCTTCTTGATCTTCTGCCGGGTCGTCAGGTCTGCCCGGCTCCGGTGCTGGCAGACGATCCGCACGGCGACGCCCCGCTCCAGCAGGCTGGAGCAGACGTTCAGGAAGTCGTCGAACTCGTCGACATCCTGCTTGCCGGACTGCAGCACCATGACCTCACCACGGCACGCGTCACTGGCGAGCTTCAGATAGCCGCGCACCTCCATGGTGCCGGCGACGTGCTCCACCGAGGCGAGCTCCGCCGAGAGCTGCCCGTTGCGGGCGTAGTCCTGGCGGAACATCTCGGTGCGTTCCCGGATCTCCGCGATCAGCTCGCGCCTGCGGTAGATCTCTCGCTCCATCGGTGAGACGAGCAGCACCGCGGCGACCTCGGGATCGACGGCGACGAGCAGGCGCTCGGCACCGATCTCCTCGCGCAGCAGGTGGCTGCCGATGAGCTGTTCGACAGCGGTGCTCACCTCGTGGAGCGCGAGATCCAGGTCGGTCGCGACGACATCGAGCGCTCCGATGCCGCCGGTGCGTACGGCGTAGCGGTAGACACTCGTGAGGTGAGCAGCGTGAGCCGGTGGGGTCCCGGTGCGTAGCAGTGTTCCTGGTGCCATAACTGCCTTCCTTTAAACCCATGGGGGTCGCCCCGATCAGCATGGACACGGGCACGTTCCATATTCCACAGCTCGCTTCCCAAGCTCTTCCGATCCGCTATTGGTGGGCGGGAAGGCATCAGCAGCAGATGAGATGAGGCCCTCGCTAGCGTCTGGCCAGCAGATCACGAATGCCCCGTGAGCTACCTACGTTTGGGAGACCCACGTGACGAAGAATCAAGCGATCGTTGCCCTCGCCGGCCTGGCCATCGGCCTGCTGGCCTCGGTGTCCACCGCGACGACGACGCAGATCCTCGCCGACTCGCCCTGGGATTCGGCCAAGACCACGACGCACCAGTCGGTCGGCCACGACGCCGCGCGACCCGGCCGCGGCAGCCTCTAGAACGACATCAGCGGCAGCGCGCTGAGGGCGCCGGTCGGTGACTGTCTGATGCGGACACTCGTCACCGGTGCCCCGGCCCGGTAGCCGCAGCGGCTACTGCGGCGGCACGACCGAACTGCTCTCCGAACCGAACCTCGTCTGGCGCGGAATCCGGCCGGAGAGAGAGTCGCCGTCCGGGACGATGGTGGACTGCAACTGCTCCAGCAGCCGGGTCGCCTCCTTGGAGTCGATCCGGCGCAGCAGGCTCGCCGCCTGCTCGACATCCTGGTCGCCGCCCGTGTGGTGGACCTCGGCGAGCAGGATCAGCGTCTTGGCCAGCCACAGCGACGAGCCGAGATCGCCGAAGAGCGACCGGGCCCGGGCGAGGTGCTCCGCCGCCGCCGGGTTGTCCGCGCGCGCGACGTCGAGCTCGCCCAGCGCGTACTGCACCTGGCCCTCGATCAGCCGGTCGCCGATCTCCTCGGCGATCGCCAGCGTCAGCACCAGGGTCGCCTCGGCCATGTCGAGGCGGCCCTCCCGGAACCGCACGATCCCCAGGCCGTAGAGCGCGTGCGCCTCGCCGATCCGGTCGCCGATCTCACGCACCGTGTTGAGCACGTCGTGCAGCGTCTGCCGGGCGAGGGCGAGCTGCCCGGTGGTCATGTAGAGCTCGGCGACGCGGCTCGCGACCTGCGCCTCGCCCCGCCGGTAGTTGGCCGCCTGGCACAGGCGCATCGCCTCGCCGAGCATCTTGCCGGCCTCGGCGGCGTCGCCCTCGTCGATCCGGAACTTCGCCAGGCTGCGCAGGATGTTGGCCTCGCCGATGACATCGCCGACCAGCCGCATCTTGACGAGGGCGTCGGCGTATTTCGCGAGCATCGGCTCCACGTCACCGCGCAGCCGGTCCACGAAGGCCGCGTTGCGCAGCACGAGCGCCTGGCCGTGCACGTTGGCGCCGGACTCGAAGATCTCCAGGGCGGAGGAGAAGTGCCGCTCGGCCTCGTCGAGCCGCTTCTGGAACATCCGCAGCGTACCGAGGGAGTAGAGCATCGCGGCGTAGCCGGTGCGGTTCCACGTCTCGACGCAGACCTGCCGGGCGAGCTCGGCGGTCTCCTGCCAGTCGTCGAAGTAGCCCTTCACCTCGAAGAGGCTCACCGAGGTGAGCGCGAGGTCCCAGCAGAGCTCGTCCAGCCCGGCTGCGGCGGCCTGCCGGATCGCGCCCACGAGCGCGGCTCGCTCGTTCTCCAGCCAGTCCATCGGGCTGTTGACGAACTCGTCGTCGAGCCACTCGGAGACCTGCGGCCGGGGTGCGGTGCCGTGCAGGATGGTGTAGTCGCCGCCGTACTCCTTGCGGTGCGCGTGCTCGGCGAGGGCGAGCCAGCCGCCCAGCATCCGGCCCAGCGCCTCGTTGCGCTCCGCGTCGGTCTCGGTGGCGAGCAGCCGCTCCTGGGCGTAGACCCGGATCAGGTCGTGGAAGCGGTACCGGATGCCCCGCGGCGACTGCGTCATGTCCAGCATCTGCACGTCGACGAGGGACTCCAGGGTCTCCTCGGCGACGGCGAGCTCGATGTCGAGCAGCGCGGCGGCGGCCCACGCCGGGAAGTCCGGCACCTTGATCATCGCGATCAGGCGGAAGAGGCGCTTGGCCTGGTCGGGCAGGCTCCGATAGCTCAGCCCGATGCTGGAACGCAGCTCGAGGCCGTGGTGGCTCAGCTCGTCGAGCCGGCGGACCTCGTTCTTCAGGCGGCGGGCGAGCTCGGCGATCCGCCAGTGCGGCCGCGACGCCAGCCGCGCACCCGCGATGCGCAGTGCCAGCGGCAGCCCGCCGCAGTAGTCGACGAGCTCGTCGGCAGACTTGGGCTCGGCCTCCAACCGCTGGACGCCGACGATCGTGGCGAGGAAGTCCATCGAGGTGTCGCGGTCGAAGGCGTCCAGGTTGATCCAGTAGGCGCCGGAGAGGGCGCCCAGCCGGATGCGGCTCGTCACGATCACCGCGCAGCTCGGGCTGCCCGGCAGCAGCGGGATCACCTGCTGCTCGCTCGTCACGTCGTCGAGCACGAGCAGCAGGCGCTTGTTGGCGAGGCGGCTGCGGAACATCTCGGCGCGCTCGGCCTGGTCGTCCGGGATCACCGAGCCGCTGACGCCGAGCGCCCGCAGGAAGCGCGCCAGCAGCGTCGTCGTGCGGTCCTCGCCCACCGCGCCCTGGAGGTCGACATAGAGGTGGCCGTCCGGGTAGGCCTCGCCGAGCTCGTGGGCGATGCGCAGGGCGAGGGTCGACTTGCCGATGCCGCCCCGGCCGGAGATGCCGATGACGGGGACGGCGAAGCGCGCGGCCGCGGACCGCTGCTCGTCGAGCAGGATGCGGCGCACCTCGTCGATGTGGCTGGCCCGCCCGATGAAGTCGGCGGTGCTGCTGGGGAGCTGGCGCGGGCTGCCGCCCGGCGACTCGGCGGGATCGGAGTGGCCGTCGCCGTCGGTGGGGAGGCTGAGCGACGGGTCGTTGTTGAGCACGGCGCGCTCCAGGTCGCGCAGCTCCTGGCAGGGCTCGATGCCGAGCTCGGCGATGAGGGTCTCGCGGGCCCGGCGGCACACCTCCAGCGCTTCGACCTGGCGGCCGGCGCGATAGAGGGCGAGCATGAGAAAGCCGTAGAGCCGCTCGCGCAGCGGGTGCTCGGCGAGGAGCGCCCGCAGCTCGCCGCTGATCTCCTCATGGCGGCCGAGACCGAGGTCCAGGCGCATCCGCTCCTCGACGGCCTCCAGTCGCGCGTCCTCAAGCAGGGCGGCGTTGCGTCGCACCGGGTCGCTCTGGATCCCGTCGAGCGCCGGTCCGCGCCACAGCGCCAGCGCCGTCCGCAGCGTCGCCGCGGCATCCGCGTCGTGCTTCTCGGCGACCTGCCGGTGCGCCAGCGAGACGAGTTTGGCGAACTCCTCGCTGTCGAGCTCGTCGTCGGCGAGGCTGAGCAGGTAGCCCGAGGAGCGGGTCTTGATGGCGTCGGGCATGCCCGCGTCGCCGAAGAGTTTGCGCAGCCCCGAGATGCAGCCCTGGATCTGCGCCCGGGCGGTGGAGGGCGGGTGGTCGCCCCAGACCGCGTCCATGAGCTGCTCGACGGAGGTGATCCGGTTGACCTTCTGGGCGAGCGTGGCGAGGACGATGTGCTCCCGGGGTCCACCGATCTTGAAGGACCGGCTGCCCGCGACGAGCTCCAGCGGGCCGAGAATTCTTAACCCCACGAGCCCTCCTCCCGGAAGCGACGAGTGCTGCACGGCCGTGACGAACCAGCGGTCCGGGACATCAACCCCGCGATCCCGGTCGAAAACAACATACTCGCATCAATCTTTTGGGTGCCATCAGCCCGAGGTTAATTGTTGACTCCGATGAGCACGTCTTTCTCTTGCGCAATAACGAAATCCCGGCCCTCGCCATCCGACTAATGGACCGTTCACCGATCCCGGCACAACAACTCACCGATCCAATGTGGTCAAAATGCCGGATGCATCTTGCATCTCGACATCGAGCTCGCCCTCGGCCAGGATCGCGACCGAGGCGGCGTAACCACCGTCGATGGAGAGGTCACGCAGCGTCGCGGCTAGCGGGGCACCCCGGTAGGCCACCAGGCGGGCCGGCTCGTCGGCGGCGCTGACGACCACCTCGATCAGCGGCACCCGCAGCCCGTCGCCGGTGGCCTTGACGATCGCCTCCTTGCGGCACCAGTAGGTGTAGAAGTCCGCGTCGCGCCGCATCGGCTCGGCGGCGCCGAGGACGGTGCGCGCCAGCCCGGTCACGTCGCGGTCGCCGACGACCTCGACATCGACGCCGATCGGTGCTGCGCGGGTCACCGCCAGCACCACCGCGTCGCCGGAGTGCGAGACGGAGACGTGCACCGCGCCACCGGCGATCTGCGGTTTGCCGTGCTGCGCCGCGCAGCCGGGACAGGTGCGGTCGACCCGCACAGCGGCCGGGTCCAGGCCGGTCTCGCCGGCCACCACCAGGCGGAGCAGCGCGGCCGCCACGGTGAAGCGATCGCGGTCCTCGTCGCGCCGGTAGCGCGCCCGCCGCTCGAGCTCCACCTCGTCGAGCAGCGCGAGGTGCGCCGATCGCGCCGCACCGGCGCTGGCGGTCCACACCTGGCAGGCGAGCCGGGCACCACCGGACTGACCACTTTGCTCTGTCGTGAGTGGACTATTCATGCCGCGCGACCGGGCTTCGCCATGCATCGAATTCTACATTAGATCTAGATCGAAACGTGTCCACCGATGATCACTCCGATGCACGCACTCCAGATGGTGAAACCTTTTCTTGAATGCTATTCGCATTTATCCGCCGACCTGCGCGGAGCGCAGCGATAAATGCGACAAAACGCTATTCTTACAAAACCCTATCGGCGGTCGCCGGGCAAGACCAGTCCCGACTCGTATGCGAGCACCACGGCCTGCGTCCGGTCCCGCAGGCCGAGCTTCGTCAGCACCCGGCTGACGTGCGTCTTGACGGTCTCCTCCCCCACCACGAGCCGGGCCGCGATCTCCGGGTTGGAGAGCCCCTCGGCGATCAGGTGCAGCACCTCCGTCTCGCGCGGGGTGAGCGAGGTCAGCGCGGCGGTCGGCGGTCGGCGCCGGGTACGCAGCTTCGCGAACTCGGCGACGAGCCGCCGCGTCACCGTCGGGGCCAGCAGCGCCTCCCCGGCGGCGACGACCCGCACCGCGTCGAAGAGCCGCTCGGCGGTGACATCCTTGAGCAGGAAGCCGCTCGCACCCGCGTCCAGGGCGTCGTAGACGTGCTCGTCGAGGTCGAAGGTCGTCAGGATGAGGACGCGCGGGCCCTGGTCACCGCTGTCGGCCACGATGCGGCGGGTCGCCTCGATCCCGTCCATCACCGGCATCCGCACATCCATCAGCACGACATCCGGATGCTCCTCCCGGCAGGCCCGGACCGCCTGCGCACCATCGGCGGCCGTGGCGACCACGGCGAAGTCGGGCTGGGTCGCGAGCAGCGCGCCGAACGCCGCCCGGACCACCTCCTGATCGTCGACGACCACGATCCGCGTGACGGTCACGACGCCGCACCCGTCGGCAGGAGCGCCTCCACCACGAAACCGCCCATCGGACCCGCCCCCGTCGCCACCGTGCCACCCGCCATCGCCGCTCGCTCCCGCATCCCCGCGAGCCCGTGCCCGCTGTCCTGCCGGGTCGGTCCCGGCCCGTTGTCGCGTACGCGGATCAGCAGCGCATCCGCCCGGTAGTGCAGCTCCACGTCGACCGCCGCACCCGCCGCGTGCCGCCGGGCGTTCGTCAGCGCCTCCTGCACGATCCGATAGGCGGTGAGCTCTATCCCCTGGTCGAGCGGCGCCACCGCCCCGCTCACGATCAGCCGGGCGCTGCCGGAGCCGACACTGCGTGCCTCGTCGAGGAGGTCGTTGAGCTGCCGCAACCCGGGCTGCGGCTGCCGGACGGGCGCCGTCGCGGGCTCCGCGTCCTCCCGCAGCACCCCGAGCAGGCGGCGCATCTCCGTCAACGCGGTCCGGGCCGTGTCGCCGATGGTGACCAGGCGCTGGGCGCCCTCCGGCGGCATCCCCGCCGTGGTGAGCCGGGCGGTGTCGGCGAGCAACGCGATCATCGAGATGTGGTGCGCGACGACATCGTGCAGTTCCCGGGCGATCGTCGCCCGTTCACCCCGGGCCACATGGGCCAGCAGCGACTCCTGGGCGGCCTGCGCGGCGGCGTCGCGGCGGCGGGTCTCGGCACGCACCCGCCACGCCGTCCCGGCCGCCGCGGCGACCGCCATCACACCGAGCAGCCCGCCCGCGACGCGCCGGCCGGCGGCGAGATCGTCGGCCGAGAGGACGCCGCCGATCGGAACGATGCCGATCAGCAGGAACAGCCAGCATAGAAAGGGCAGGAGCAGCGGGAACACGAGCCGAGCCGGACGCCGGCGCCCGGCGACCGCGAAGAGCACCCCGACCGCGACGACTCCCCCGACCGTCGGCGGGGTGACGGTGAGCAGGCAGAGCAGGGTGGCGAGCGCGCCCAGCGCGGCGGCGGCGATCGGCCAGAGGCCCGCCAGCGCCACCGGCGCCGTCATCCCCAACGCGAGCAGCGTGCCGGCGACGGTCAGCTCGGAGCGCTCGTCCATCCGGGCCGCCGCCTGGATGGCGGCTGCCGCCCCGAGCACCGCCGCCGCCAGGGGAGGCCACCCCGCCGCGTCGGCCCGCCATCTCATGCAGCCATTGTGACCTGCGGCGACGCCGGTGTCGTCCACCAGGCCAGGGGTAACCGTGTCCCCCACGCGGGGGAGGCGGCCCCGGACCGGGGCGGGGAAGACCCCGCTGTGGCGTGACGATTCCACCCGGCTCCGGCGCATAGCGTCCCTGTCATGGCACCCTCCATTGACGTTCGCGCTGTTCACAAGCGCTATCGGGGCACCGTCGCCGTCGACGGGCTCTCCTTCTCGGTCCGGCCCGGCGAGGTGACCGGCTTCATCGGGCCCAACGGCGCCGGGAAGTCCACCACGATGCGGCTGATCCTCGGGCTCGACGCACCCGACTCCGGCGAGGCGCTCGTCAACGGTGTGCGGTACGCCTCCCTGCGTACCCCCCTGTTGGAGGTTGGAGCGCTGCTGGACGCGGAGGCCGTGCACCCCGCTCGCCGTGGCCGCGACCACCTGCTGTGGCTGGCCCACAGCAATGGGATACCCCGCAAACGCGTGGACGAGGTGCTGGACCAGGTCGGCCTCGCCTCGGCCGCGCGACGGCGGGCGGGCGGGTTCTCGCTCGGGATGCGGCAGCGGCTCGGCATCGCCGGGGCGCTGCTCGGCGACCCGCCGGTGCTCATGTTCGACGAGCCGGTCAACGGGCTGGACCCCGACGGCATCGTCTGGATCCGCGGCCTGCTGCGCGAGCTCGCGGCGCAGGGCCGGGCGGTCCTCGTCTCCAGCCACCTGATGGGCGAGCTGGAGGACACCGCCGACCACCTCATCGTCGTCGGGCGGGGGCGCCTCGTCGCCGACACGAGCGTGGCGGAGCTGCTGGCGAAGGCGTCGAAGGATCGGGTGGAGGTCACCACGCCGCAGCGGGCCGAGGTGATGACGGTGCTCGCCAACGCGGGGGCCACGGTCACCGTGAGCGGCTCGGACGCCGTCACCGTCGAGGGGCTCTCCGGCGACCGGGTGGCGCCGCTGCTGACCGAGGCGGGCCTCACCTTCTCCGAGCTGCGCCGGCACCGCGCCACCCTGGAGGAGGCCTACATGGAGCTGACCCGGGGTTCTGTCGAGTTCACCGCGGTCGAGTCCGCGACGGCTGAGGGGGACGTGCGATGAACCTGCTGCGCTCGGAGTGGACCAAGCTCCGCTCCGTCCCCCGCTGGCTGATCACCCTCGCCATCGCCGCCGTGCTGACGGTCGGTGTCAGCCTACTCGCCGCGGCGAGCACCAACTCCAACATCAACGAGCATCCGAACTTCGTCACCGGCCCGCTCGGCGACCCGGTCTCCGACGCGTTCTCCTTCGCGCACCAGCCGGTGACCGGCGACGTGACCCTCACCGTCCACGTCGCGTCGCTGACCCCGCCGCCGGCAGCCGTCGACCGCGGACCGAGTCCGATCGGCAAGCGGATCGCCGACACCCCGTTCACGGGCGCCGCCGCCGGAATCATGATCAAGGACGGTACGCGCACCGGCTCGTCCTACGTCTCGGTGATGCTGACGGCCAACAACGGCGTGCGGATGCAGTCCGACTTCGCCGAGGACATCGCGGGCAGCACGAGTTCCGGCTCCCGCTGGCTGCGGCTGACCCGCACCGGCGGCACCGTCACCGGCGAGGAGTCGGCCGACGGCAGCACCTGGCAGATGATCGGTAGGTTGACCCCCGCGGCCCTTCCCGCGGCGGCGCAGATCGGCTTCTTCACCTCGTCGGCACCGGAGCTGTTCACCTCGCGCGGGATGGGCGGCTCCTCGATCGGCGCCCACCCCACCAGGTCGTCCGCGACCTTCGACAGTGTGACGACGGCACCGCCCACGACCTCGGTATGGCAGGGCGACCGGGTGAAGATGGCGATCGACGAGCCGCCGCCCGGCAACGGCGACGACCCGGAGAAGCGGGGCGAGGACATCGACGCCGGACCGCCGCTGACCGAGAACGCCGGCACCTACACCCTCGTCGGCACCGGCAAGGTCGGCCCCTCGGCACCCGACGACGACGTGGTGGAGGCTTCGCTGCTCGGCGTCATCGCCGGGTTGATGGCGCTCATCGCGGTCGGTGTCCTCTTCGGCACCTCGGAGTACCGCCGGGGCCTCATCCGCACCACCTTCACCGCGACGCCGAGGCGGGGCCGGGTGCTCGCCGCCAAGGCGGTCGTCCTGGGCGGGGTGACCTTCGTGCTGAGCCTCGCCGCCCTGGTCACGTCGTTCCTGGCCGCGGTACCGATCCTGCAGGAACACGGTATGGCGCCGCCCGCCTTCCCGACGCCGTCGCTC
Source organism: Allocatelliglobosispora scoriae (assembly GCF_014204945.1). NCBI lineage: Bacteria > Bacillati > Actinomycetota > Actinomycetes > Micromonosporales > Micromonosporaceae > Allocatelliglobosispora > Allocatelliglobosispora scoriae. The sequence goes on along the minus strand of NZ_JACHMN010000003.1, from coordinate 1,699,687 downwards.
ACCGACGGCCCGGTCCTCCGGGCGCTGCTGCTCACCGCCCTCTTCATGACCGCGGTGACCGTCTTCGCCCTCGCCCTCGGCACGCTGCTGCGCAACAGCGCCGCCGCCATCACCATCACCATCACGCTGATCGTGCTGCCGGTGATCGCGGGCACCGCGCTGCCGGGCACCTCCCCGCGCTGGTTGATGCTCACGACCCTCGCGGGCGGCCTCGCCACCCAGCGCGCCAAGCCCTCGACCGAGACGCTGGCCACGCCGTGGTCGCTGATCGGCCCCTGGGCCGGGATCGGCGTGGTCTGCGCCTACGCGGTGATCGGGCTCGGGATCGCCTGGTGGCGGCTGCGGCGGCGGGACGCATGAGGCCGGTCACGGAGATCGGGCGGGCCGTCCACGCGGAGTGGACGAAGCTGCGGACGCTGCAGAGCACGCCCTGGCTGCTGCTGCTCACCGCGGGTTCGATGATCACGATGAGCCTCGCGGTCACCGGCACGCTGCGGCTCCCCGACGACTGCACCACGCCCTGCTTCGAGGACACGGTGAAGCTGAGCCTGCTCGGCGTGCGCCTCGGACAGGCCGGTGTCGTGATCCTCGCGGTGCTCGCCGTGACCGCGGAGTACGGCACCCGCACGATCAAACCGACGCTGACGGCGATGCCCCGCCGCTGGGCGGTGCTCATCGGCAAGCTCGGTGTCGTCACCGGCCTGGCACTCGCCGCCGGGGTCGTCGGAACGGCCGGCTCGGTGCTCGTCGCCCACGCGACGCTGCCCGGCCGGGGCTTCACCCCCGCCAACGGCTATCCGGCGATCCCGCTGCTCGACGACCTGACCCGGCGCGCCTGCGTCGGCACGGTGCTCTACCTGGGGCTCGTCGCGCTCCTCAGCGCGGGTGTCGCCCTGCTGGTGCGGGACACCGGCGGCGCCCTGACGGTGGTGCTGGCGCTGCTCTTCGCGTCGCCGCTGCTCGCGCAGTTCGTCTCGGACACGCGCTGGCAGCACCGCATCCACCGCTTCTCCCCCATGGACGCGGGCCTCGCCATCCAGGCGACACGCGACTTCGCCACGATCCATATCGGACAGTGGGCCGGGGTGGGGCTGCTGGCCGCTTACGCGGCGGGTGCGGCGCTGGTCGGCGGTCTCGCCTTCCGCCTCCGCGACGCCTGAGCCCGCCCTCCCCGGGGTGCCGCGACCTGTCCCGGGTCGCGGCACCCCGGGCACGGCCGCGCATCGCGGGCACGGCCGCGCATCGCGGGCACGGCCGCGCATCGCGGGCACGGCCGCGCATCGCGGGCACGGCCGCGTGGACTCGACCTGGTCGGTCGGTGGTGGTGCGGTCTGGTCGGTCGGTGGCGGTGCGGTGCCGAAAGCCGAGGGCGACCGGCGGCACCGGATCTCCACGGTGGTGCTGCGCATTCGCGCTTGATCGCTACTCACGGTGACCGTTCTGGGTCGGCGGCCTGAGGGTGTGCGTGGAGCTTTGCTCTGCTTACACCGACGCATCACCGGGAATGTCCGGACCTAGTGGCCGATGCGCAGGTGTAAGCAGAGCAAAGTCCCACGCACTCTGCTGGAGCCCCGCGAGCCGAGCATCACCGTCCGTGATTGCACCCAGCGGCCGTCCCCCGCCGAGGAGTCACACCCGCTCGCCCCACTGAGCTGCGGTGATCCGAAAGAGGACGTGGCGGCGCAGCCGATCGTCGTCGACCCGGGGGTGGTCGAAGTCGTCGGCACGATCACAGGTCATGCCGAGCCGCCGCATCACCGCCTGCGAGCGCAGGTTGGTCGTGGCCGTCATCGAGACGACCTCCTCGCGCCCCACCACCCGGAAGGCGTGGTCCAGTGCCGCCCGCGCACCCTCGGTCGCATAGCCGTGGCCCCATCCGCCGTGCGCCAGCCGCCAGCCGATCTCCAGCGCCGGGGTGAAGTGCTCGTCGAAGCCGACCGGCGCCAGACCGATGAAACCGATGAACTCGCCGGTGGCCCTGACCTCCACCGCCCAGATCCCGAACCCCTCAGCCTCGAAGATCCCCTCCAGCCGGTCGATCATCGCGTCGCTCTGCTCCCGCGTCAGCAGGTGCGGGAAATGCTCCATGACGCGCGGGTCGGCGTTGAGCTCCGCGAAGGGCTCCCGGTCCGATGGCAGCCAGCGGCGCAGGAGCAGGCGGTCGGTGGTGAGGAGGTCAGCACTCATCCGGCCAACGCTACCGCCAATATGCTGTCCGGATGCCCCACGCGTCGACACAGGACAGTGCCTCCCCACCGCCGGTGATCCGACTGCTCGGCCCCTGCGAGGTCACGGGTCCGCTGGGGACAGCCGGGCTCGTCGGCACCAGGCAGCGCGTGCTCGTCGCCCTGCTCGCGCTCGACGCCGGCAAGGCTCTCACCCAGTCCCGGCTCATCGACACGCTCTGGGGCGACGACCCGCCCCGGACCGCGGTGCGCACTCTCCAGAGCCACATCGCGCGGGTACGCCAAGCGCTGGACGCGTGCGGCCTCCCCGAGATCCTGGTGACCCGGGGACCCGGCTACGCCCTGCACCTGGACCGCGATCACGTCGACGCCCACAGATTCGAGAGCCTCGTCCGCGAGGCCCGTGCCGATCTCCCCGGACAGCAGTGGAGCGCCGCGGCGCAACGGCTCGACGAAGCGCTGGCGCTGTGGCGTGGCGAGGCGCTCAGCGGCCTCGGCGACGACGGCTGGGCGACCGCCGAGCGCGAACGCCTGCACGCCCTGCGCCTCGCCGCCGCCGAGGACCTGTGGGAGCTGCGGCTGCGCCTGGGCGACCACGTCTCCGCCGTCGGCGAGCTGGAGCGGCTCGTCGCCGAGCATCCGGTCCGGGAGCGCCTGATCGGCCTGCTGATGCTCGGGCTCTACCGCTCCGGGCGGCAGGCCGACGCCCTGGGCCACTATCAGCGGGCGGCCGCCCGGCTCGCCGACGAACTCGGGCTCGACCCCGGAGAGCAGCTGCAGGAGCTGCACCGGTCGATGCTGCGGCGCGACCGGTCGCTGGACCTCCCGAAGCCGCCCAGCACCGCCCCGGCCCAGCTCCCCGCCGCGACGGGCCACTTCTGCGGGCGCGACGCGGAGCTGGCGGGTCTGCGCGGCTGGGTGCCGGGCGCTTCGATCGCCGTCGTCTCCGGCCCGGCCGGGGTCGGCAAGTCGGCGCTCGCCGTCCAGTGGGCGCATGAGGCGCGCGAGCTCTTCCCCGACGGCCAGCTCTTCCTGGACCTGCTCGGCCACGACCCGGACGCCGCGCTGACGGCGGCGGAGGCGCTGACGCACGTGCTGCGCGGGCTGGGCGTGCCGCCCGATCGGGTACCCGCCGAGCCGAGCGAGCAGTCGGCCCAGGTCCGCACGCTGCTGCAGGACCGGCGGGTGCTGCTGGTGCTCGACAACGCGGGCACCGCCGACCACGTGCTGCCGCTGGTCCCGGCGACCCCCGGCAGCGCGCTCCTGGTGACGAGCCGCCAGCAGCTCTCGGCCCTCGTCGTGCAGCACGCGGTGCACGCCGTCGAGCTGGACGTGATGGACCCGGCCGGGGCCAGGGAGCTGCTCGGCCGCATCCTCGGCGCCGCCCGGGTCGACGCCGAACCCGAAGCCGCCACCCGGCTGGCGGAGCTGTGCGGGCTGCTGCCGCTGGCGCTGCGGATCGCCGCCGCGAAGCTCGCCGCCCGGCCCCGGCAGCGCATCGACGACCTCGTCGCGCAGCTCTCCGGCGACGACCGGCTCGGGGTGCTCTCCGTCGCGGGCGACTCGCACGGGATCCGCGGGGTGCTCGCCACGGCGTACCAGGCGCTCAGTGAGCCCGCCGCACGCCTGTTCCGGCTGCTCGGACTGCATCCGGGTGCCACTTTCGTACCGCACCTCGCCGCCGGGGTCGCCGGGGTCTCGCACGGGCGGGTCCGGCGCAGCATCGACGAGCTCGCCGCCGCGCACCTCATCACCGAGATCGACAGCGACCGCTACCGCTTCCACGATCTGATCCGCCTCTACGCCCGCGAGCGCGCCCTCGCCGACGAGACACCGCAGGCCCGGGCCGAGGCGGCCGACCGTCTGCTCGACTGGTACCGGGCCGTCTCGGCGGCGACGAACACGGCGTTGAGCCCGACCCGGACCCGGATCGTCCCGGCGATCGTCCACCAGCCGGAGGCCCTGCCCTTCAAGGCCGAGTCCGCGGCGGCCGTCGGGTTCCTCGACCGGGAGCGCGGCAACCTCGTCCCGGTCGTGGCGCACGCGGTGGAGCTGGGCCGGTTCACGGTGGCGTGCGAGCTGGCCTACCTGCTCGCCGGGTTCTTCGGGCGCCGGGGCAGCGGCACGGACCGGATCGCGATCTGCCGGCTCGGCGTCACCGCCGCCGACCGGCTCGGCGACGCCGCCTACGCCGGGTTGATGCGCAGCGCTCTCGGGGTGGCCCTCAACGCCGGGCGCCGCTACGCCGAGGCCCTCGACGTGCTCGCCGAGGCGCTTCCCCTCGCCATCGCCGGCGGCGACCGCCGCGACGAGGGCCACGTCCACAACAACATGGCGATCGCCCACGCCGGGCTGCGCCGCTTCGACGAGGCGGCGGTGGCGTTCGGACGAGCGCTGGAGCTGCACTCGCGCAACGATCCCGCCGCGGTCGCGGTCGCGCTCAACAACGTCGGGTACGCCGAGGTCCAGGCCGGACGCAGCCCCGTGGATCGGCTGTCGACGGCGCTGGCGCTGGCTCGCGAGGTCGGCAACCTGCCCCTGGAGGCGGCGGTGCAGCACGGGCTGGGGCTCGCCTGCCGCAACGGTGGCGACCACGAGGCGGCACTGCGGTGGCTGCGGGACTCGGTCGACACCTATCGGCGCATCGGCGACCTGCGCGAGGTGCCGGGCGGGCTCGCCGACATCGGGGCCACCCTGCTCGTCACGGGCGACCACGGTGGAGCGCTGGCCCATTTCGGCGAGGCACTGGAGCTGAGTCGGGCACACGCCGATCGGCACGTGGAGTCGGTGGTGCTGGGGCAGGTGGGGCGTACCCATCTGGAGACCGGCGACCTGGCCGCGGCGCGCGAGCACCTGACCGCGGCGCTGGACCTGCGGCGGCGCGTGCCGGACCCCTACGAGGAGGCGCACCTGCACCGCTGGCTCGGCGTCCTCGCCGAGCAGCGCGACGACGCGGCGGCGGTCGCCGCGCACCGGGACCGGGCGGCGGAGCTCTACGCGGCGGCCAACGCCCGTGCGGAGGCCGCCGCGCTCGCCCGCTGACCGGCTACTGGCAGGAGTGGTAGTTCCACTCCACGATGGGCGACTGCAGCCTCGGCCCGTCGTCGTTGCGGATCACGCCTTCGCTCACCCCGAAACCGTCGGTGCCGTTGGTGCCGCAGAAGTAGAGGCCGAATCGCTCGATGGGTTCGTTGACCGCGTCCTTGCGGACCCGGACGGTGACGACGCGCGACGTGAAGTCCCCCGGCGGCCAGTAGAGCGAGCCGGACGCGCCGATCAGGTCGGTGTCGTCGGTGCTGCCGTGCCCGGTGTGGTAGATCGCGTTCGCCATCGCGTAGGGGCACGGCGCGGTCGTCGACACCGTGAAGTCGAACAGCGTGTACCCATTGGTCTGCGGTGGGACGTTGGTGCCCTCGAGCTGCGAGACCGAGGTGATCGCGACCGTGCGGGCGCAGGTAGGCGAGACGGCGCTCGCCGGGCTCGCCGAGCCGAGCTGGGCCGCACCGATCAGCGCGACCACGATCCAGGGCGTCAACCGTCGCATTGCTCCTCCTTCGAACGGCGGGCAGCTCACCCGCCGCGCTCAAGGTATAGCCGCATCGCGTTGTGGGAATGTTGTGCAACCCAAGATCGCCGCAACTCTTCAAGAGTTGGTGTTAAGGCCTGGCGGCCTGAAGCACCAACTCTTGAAGAGTTGCGGCGATCTTGGCGGGCGAACGGTCGGCCGCCCTATGCCTCACCTGCGGTTACTCGCAGCTGATCGTCACCCAGGGGGTCGAGTCGGTGCAGACGTCGCCGTCCGGGCCGCCGTCGGAGATGTCCAGGTCGGCACCGCCGTAGAGCTCGTCGTTGTCCTCGCCGCCGTAGAGCTGGTCCACGCCGAGCCCGCCGTAGAGGACGTCGTCGCCGCTCTCGCCGTAGATGAGGTCGTTCTCGGACCAGCCGTCGAGCACGTCGTTGCCGCTCTCGCCGTGCAGGATGTCGTTGCCGCCACCGCCGTCGATGTCGTCGTTGCCCGCCGCGCCGTAGATGGTGTCGGCGCCGCCCCAGCCCTTGATGGTGTCGTGGCCGCCGTTGCCCTGGATGTAGTTGGCACCGCTGTCGCCGCCGAGGGTGTCGTTGCCCTCACCGCCGTAGAGGTCCTCCACGTCCAGCGCGATCGTGTCGCCCTCGTTGGCGGCACCGTCGTCCTTCGACGACCCGTCGATGTCGGCGTAGACGTTGGCGGTGTAGCCGTAGTAGGTGACACCATCGCGTCCGGCACCACCGGCGAGCTGGTCCTGCCCGGCGTCGCCGCGCAGGATGTCGTCGCCGTCGCCGCCGGAGAGCACGTCGTTGCCGTCGCCGCCCCAGAGCGTGACCGGGAGGTCCATCGCGCTGTTGATCCGGTCGTTGCCGTCACCGCCGGTGACCTTGACCCCCGTCACCCCGCCGTCGGCGCACGCCACCTTGGTGGAGTTGATCGACCAGCACCCGGCACCCGGCGTCAGCGTGAAGCTGTCGTCGATGTAGATGTTGGTGCCCGTGTGCGTGATCGTCACGAGGTTGTTGGCGCTGCTCGCGTCGTAGCGCACCACGGTGCCGCTCAGGTAGACGTTGGCCGGCAGCGCCTGCGCGCTCGTCGCCATCAGCGCGCCCTGCGCGACCACCATCGCCGTCGCCGCACCGGCACCCAGGAGCAGCCTGGTGAATCCGCTTCTCATCGGTCTCCCCCTCATCGGGCGAGGGCTGACGTGCCCTCGCCCGATGAGCAGACACCGGCGCGACTGTGGGTTCGTTGCGACTATGTTGTGGCCGGTTCAGGCCGCCGCGGCGAGCCGCCGGATCGCGTCGACCGACAGGTCCACATCGGACTCCGTAGTTGCCGCGCCGGAGACCGAGATGCGCATCAGCCGCCGTCCGCGCCAGGTCGTCGCGCCCATCCAGCAGGTGCCGTCGCGCTGGATCGCCTCGATGACCCGCTCGGTCCGGGCGTCGTCGCCGAAGCCGACGAGGACCTGGTTGAGCACGACATCGTTGACGACCTCGAACCCGGCCGCGTCCAGGCCTTCGGCGAACCGCCGGGCCAGCCGGCAGCACCGCTCGATCAGCTCGGCCACCCCGTCCCGGCCGAGCTCGCGCAGCGCGGCCCAGACCGCGAAGCCGCGCGCCCGGCGCGAGGACTCCAGGGTGAAGTCGGCCGCCGCCGCAGTTGTGCCCGAGCCGACGAGGTAGGACGCGGTGTAGGAGACCGCCGCGGCGTGGACCTGCGGCCGGGAGCAGAAGGCGAAACCCGAGTCATAGGGCACGTTGAGCCACTTGTGGCCGTCGCAGGCCCAGGAGTCGGCGAGCTCGATCCCGTCGACGAGATGCCGGGTGGCCGGGCTCGCCGCCGCCCACAGCCCGAAGGCACCGTCCACGTGCACCCAGCCGCCGCGCTCGTGCACCAGCTCGCACGCCGCCCGCAGGTCGTCGCAGGCCCCGGTGTTGACGTTGCCCGCCTGCAGGCAGACGATCGCCGGGCCGTCCGGCAGCAGCCGCCGCAGGTCGCCGATGTCGATGGCGCCGTCAGGCCCCGCCGGTACGGCCAGCAGCGCCTCGGTGCCGAAGCCGAGCAGCCGCAGCGAGCGGTCGATCGTGGCGTGGCGTTCCACCCCGGCGAGGATCGGCACCCTCGGCGCACCGGCCAGCCCGTGCCGCTCGACGTCCCAGCCGAGCTGCTCCAGAACGTGGTGCCGGGCGGCGGCGAGGCCGACCGTGTTCGCCTCCTGGCCGCCGGTGACGAAGCCGGTCGACGCCGACGCGGGCAGCCCGAGCAGCTCCTTGAGCCAGCCGCCGGCCGCGGTCTCGGCGGCGATGGCGGCGGGTGCGAGCACCCCGTTGAAGGCGTTCTGGTCCCACGCGGCGGCGAGCATCTCGGCCGCGGTGGCGGCGGGCAGCGCACCGCCGACGACGAAGCCGAAGAAGCGGGGTCCCGTGGTGGCGACGAGACCGCCGCGTGCCGCCGCGACCAGCTCCTCGAGGACGGCCGCGGGATCGGTGGGCCGGACCGGCAGCGGACCGCCGAACGCGGTGGCGAGAGCGGCGGCCGTCTCGGTGGCGCCGACAGCGGCGTCCGCCACCGACTCGCGGTAGCTGATGGCGTGCTCGGCGGCCCGGCGCAGGAGGTGACCCGACTCGTTCATGACCCCGACTCTAGAACTCGGCCGGGAGCGCCGCGCTCCGTTTGCACCATGCGCCGGCGCCGCCCGGTGGCGCCTGGCCGTCCGTCAGATCATCCCGCTGTCGGAAATCCCCTGCCGCACAATCGATCCATCTTAAATGTCATATTGACAATAATGTCGCGCGGCGATTACCTTCATAGATGTGCAGCGAATCGTCAGGCACCGATCGGAGGACCCGTGGAGCGCACGCTGAGACCGGCCCTGCCCATCCGCACCGAGTTGTTGATTCTGGAGTATGAGCAGCTCAAGGAGGAGCAACGGCAGCGGATCACGAGCCGGGACAATCTCGTCTACGCCACGCTCGTCGCGGTGGGCGCGATCGGTGCGGCGGCCCTGCAGACCGGGTTGCACAATCTGCTCCTGCTGCTGCCCCCGGTCTGCATCATCCTCGGCTGGACGCACGCGAGCAACGACCGCAAGGTCTGGGAGATCGGTGGATACATCCGCCGGAGCCTCATCAGCCAGCTCGCGGGCAGTCCACATGCGACCGGCCTCTTCGGCTGGGAGGCCGAGCACCGGGCCATCGGCGGATACCGGCTGCGCCGGACCATCCATACGGTGATCACCGTCGTGACCTTCTGCGGGCCCGGGATCGTGGCGATGTTGATGAGCTGGTCGACGATCGCCACCTCACCGGCGATGGCTGCTCTCGTCATCGTCGAGATCGCCGCGCTCGCCGGCCTCGGCCATCAGGTGCTCACCAACGTCGACAGCCGCCCCGACACCGCACACGAGCCGGGCTAGGGGCCGACGATGACCGATCACAACGTCGCTGGCGGACGGCTCAACGGTGCTGCGCCCGACGACCTGGGCGACGCCTTGCAACGCGTCACGCCCGTCCGGCGCAACCCCATCCCGGCCCAGCGCCGGCCCGACCCCGAGGCTCCGGCCGTGGTGCCCGGCAGGGCCGCCGACCAGACCACCAGCCCGACCCGGAAGCTCTGCACCCTCGTCCATGTCGAGGACGAGCTGCGCACCCACGTCAACACGCATCTCTCCGGAAAGGGCCGGCGGGCCTGGGCACCCTGCTACGCGGTGGACCTCATCGCGTTGCTGTGGCACACCGGGCGGGCCACCAGGCTCGCCCTCACCCGCGACGTGCTCCTGTCCGCCCTGCTCTTCGCCACGCTCGTCGTGATCAGCCTCATCTGGTTCGGCCTCAGCCCGGTCGGGCTGCTCGCCGTGGTCGGCGTCTGCGCCGCCCTGGGCGCCCTGCGCTGGCTCCTCGTCCGCAACGAGATCTCCCTGGCGACGGTGGTCCAACGGATCGTCGGATCCGTCACGGGCCCGGACCGGGAGGGCGCCAAGCGGACTGCCGTCATCGCCGCGATCGCGATCGCCGTCGGCGTCTTCGTCGTGGTGCAGCGCCAGAGCCGCCTCACCCTGCTCGCCATCGGCACCGAGCTGCTGCTCTCCTGGCTGATCATCGTCACCTTCTCCGTCGTCGGATACGTCCGGGCCAGCCGGGTCCTCACCAGCGACGTGGTCGATCGAGGGCACGTCTCCCCGCGAGGGAGGGCTGCCACCCGGGCTCGCCAGATCGAGAACGCCAATGTGCTCATCTACGCGCGCGATCGGGCACACAGTGTGCTGGGCCCGTTCGTCGGCGCGGGACACCGGATCATGCGGTGGACCACGTCACCGGTGAACGTGGCGCTCCGCTCCGAGTCGGATACGGCGCCCAAGGAGGTCGACGTGATCGAGCTGCACGAGGCGCTCGCCACCGCCGCCCGAGGGCTGGAGCTTCCGAGCCTGCAGTGCGAGCATCGCCTCTACATCGACGGGCGTTCGCTGGCCGATCTGCCCGAGCTGCACGAGGGGCGGCCCGAGGAGGCCTGGCTCACCGCGACGGCCGACGAGTTCGTGCTGCGCCGCGTGGCCGAGCCGCAGAAATATCAGCGCGGCTACCTGTGTTTGAAGACCGTCGACTCCGACGGCGACGTCGTGGTCACCATGTTCGTCCGGGCCATGCTCGAACGCGACCTGCTTCAGATCGAGGTCAGTGTGCACGCCCTGCCGGAGGTCACCTGGCCGAAGGCGGCCGACGACGGCACCGGACCGGTGCTGCTCACCAGCCGCAGGTGGCTGTCGACCACGACGCCGCCGACCCCGGGGATCCGAGTGCCACCACGGCGGGCCCACGCCGCCTGGCGGGGCATCAAGGAGGGGTCCAAGGCGTTCTGGGCGACGCGGACCGGCCGCGTCAGCCGCTGCGCGGCGGCGGCGACGGCACCGGTCCGGCACGCCGTCGCCGGATGGGTCGAGGGTCGCACCGTCGCACGGGACGAGTTCGACTTCGGCGCCGAGACCTCGCTGCGCGAGTTCCTCGCCATGAACCAGCGGCTGCACTACAACGCGCTGATCGACATGATGGCCCAGGCGGAGCGGCTCCAGCACCGGCTCGTCCACGAGGTGGACGCCTATCTGCGCTCGTGCGGCATCGACACCCTGGACTTCACGTCGAGGTCGATCACGCTGATCACCAACAACTTCAACGACCTGCAGGCGGGTGCCGTCACCTTCGGCAACAACAGCCCGGCGACCGGATCCGTGACACCGCCGCCGCCCCCGAACCCCGGCCATCAGGAGCGGCAGTGACCAGCACGCAGCGCAACAACTTCGGCACCTTCACCGCCGCCGCCGTCACCTTCGGCGACAACAGCCCGGCCGTCGCCGGCGGTGGCGCGGACCCGTCCCGGCCGCAGCCGTCAGCGGGCGGGTGCAGCAGGGTGCTGCTCGTCGTCGTGGCCGATGTCGAGCGGGACGCGACGATCCGGGCCGTCACCGCGGTGAGCGGCGCGAGCCTCACCCGGAGCCACTCCCGCCACCACACGATCTACTCCCTCGGCCGGATCGGCCGCACCGAGGTGACGCTGGCCCAGGTCGCTCAGGGCACGACCACGCCCGATGCCGCCGGGGTCGCCATGCCCGCCCTCCTCGACGACGTGAAACCGCACTTCGTCCTCGCGGTCGGCATCTGCTATGGGCTCAAGGCCGACGATCCCCGGCGCCCACAGCAGCTGGGCGACGTGCTCATCGCCACCCAGCTGCGCCTCGCCGCCCACCGGAAGGTCGCCGGCACGGAGACGGACCGGGGCGGCGCCGTCCACCCCTCGGCGGTGCTGCTGGACCGGCTCCGCTCCGCCCGGCTGGACTGGCGCAACGAGGCCGCCGTCCACGAGGGCCCGATCGTCACCGAGAGCGTCCTGGTCGACTCCGCCGCCTATCAGCAGCGGATCCGGCGGCTCTATCCGGAGGCGATCGGGGGCGAGATGGAGGGCGCGGGCGTCTACGCGGCCGCGATCCGCAGCAAGGTGGACTGGGCGCTCGTCAAGGGCATCTGCGACTGGGGCTTCGACAAGGACGACCGCCATCAGGCTCCGGCCGCCGCGAACGCCGCGTCGTTCGTCACGCACATGATCAGGATCGGCGGCCTCGATCCGATCCCGTCGCCCTAGCGCGACCGGCTAGCCCTTGTCGGCGAAGGCGCCGAGCTTGACGGCGTGCGCGACGAAGTCCGCGGCGTTGCGGGCGGCGAGGCCGCGGTCGACGAGGCCGCTGCGGTCGGCGCCGAGGTCGGAGATCCCCTTCACGATGATCCACGGCACTCGCGCTTCGGCGGCGGCGGCGTAGACGCCGTGCCCCTCCATGTCGCCGCCGACCGCCTTGCGGTGGTTGGCCCGCAGCTCGTCGCGGTAGACCTTGGAGTCGACCAGGGTGCCGGAGCAGAGCATCAGTCCGAAGTAGACCCTGGCCGCGTTCCAGTCGATGGAGGCGGCGTCCAGGCGGCCGACGAGGATGCTCGGCGCACTCGCCCGGTCGCCGTCGATCTCCTGCCTGACCTCGCCGTTCTCGCCGTCGAAGATGGCCTTGCGGTCCAGGTCGAAGACGGCGGTGGAGACGATGACGTCACCGATCTGCTGCGGTGTCCGCCAGTCGTCGCGCAGCCCGTAGCAGATTCCGGCCATCACCACGAAGTCCGGCCGCCACCGGCGGATCACCTCGGTCGTGGTCATGATCGCGCCGCCCGGGCCGGTCGCGCCCTGGCTCGGGCACCGGACCAGCCCGATCCGGGTACCTCCGGCGACTCCCAGGTCGTAGATGACGTGGTTCTGCTCGAAGGAGCGTTCGGGGCTCGTACCGGTGATGGCGGCGACGGCGGCGAGCACCGCGTCGCGCTCCTCGGTGGTGACCGTGATCAGCAGCAGGCGGGTCGTGTCCATGACACCCTCCAGGTATTCGGTGGCGAAGGCGGTGGCGGTGCGCTGCGCGGTGATCGCCAGCCGGCACGACATGACCAGCACCGGTACGCTCACCAGCCCCACGACGCTGGTGAGCCACCCGATCACCAGGGACTGCGGTGCGTCGGCCGAGATCCCGGCGGGGTCCTGGAAGAACAGGCGCCAGGCCAGCCAGTGCGCCGCCGAGCCGAACGTGTCCGGGCGCCCCGCACACGTCGCCCCCGACAGGCACCGCTCCGCCTCCCACATGCTCACCAGGTAGGCGCAGATCGTCAGCACGACCGCGCAGGCACCGGCGTAGAAAAAGAAGAAGCCGCCGCCCTCCCGGACCGGCTGCCGCACCTTCGCCACCTGGTTGGCCGGTGCGCGCAGCAGGACCCGCGACCCCGGCCCGAACGGCGCGGCCATGATCGCCGACATCGCCTGCCGTGCGTCCTGCGTCGTGGCACCGCGGGGCAGGAAGATCAGCAGCTCCCGGACGGGGATCTCCTGGACGTCGCGGTCCGTGAGCTCGCCCCGGACCCGCAGATCGGCCCGGACCAGCCGCGACAGCCGCTGGTCGATCTCCTGGACGAGCGGGCGGATGTCGTCGGCCGCCTCGTGATGCAGCAGCGGGACCGACCAGTTCGAGCCCGGCAGCGTCTCCTCGGCGATCTCGTCGGGCGAGCGCTGCCGCAGGCCCAGCACCCGGCGGACCCAGGCGAGCTGAGTGAGCATCTGCGCGGCCATGAAGACCACCGCGTACGCGGCGGCGCCCGTCGCGAGCAGCACAGCGGTGAGCGGAAGCCGCGCGAGGAGGCCCGCGACGACGGCGGCGAGCAGCAGGAGCACCGGCGGGACCGCGAAGACGAGCAGGTCCCAGCGCCGGTCCACGATGCGCAGCAGGCGCCTCCGCAGCCCCTTGCCGATCGGGCTCTCGATGGCGGCCGGGCGTTCGAGGAGCGCGAAGCTCGCCGGGTTCCGCCACACCAGCCGCCCCTCGGTCGCGGCGACGTAGAGCATCAGGGCGAGCGGCGCGCGGCTGCTCCCCAGGCCGTGCACGCTGCGCGGACGGGCGACGCGAATGGCCCGCCTGCCATCCTCGGCGCCGCGGGCGGCGCGGGCGGCGGCCCGGCACTGTGTGAACGTCACATCCATCTGCTCTCCCCGGCCGGGCGAATTCGCGGTGCCACGTGGTTCCGACGGACAGCCCGCCGCGGCCGACCGGCGGGCGGACGGGTACCCAGCGCCACCCATCGATGCCACGATGATGTCATGCCGAGGGTCTTCATCAATTTCCGTGGCCGGGACCAGCCGGGCTTTGCCGCGCTGCTCGACCGCGACCTCTCCGAAGCCTTCGGCCGCGACGCGGTCTTCCTCTCCTCGAGGTCGATCCGGCCCGGCGACGACTTCGTCACCCAGATCCACGACAGCCTGCGGTCCTGCGTCGCGCTGCTGGCGGTGATCGGGCCGGACTGGTTGCGCCACAGCAGGCCCGACCCGAACGACGACTGGGTACGCCGGGAGATCGCCGAAGCCTTCGCGCAGGGCCTGCGGGTGGTCCCGATCCTGGTGGAGGACGCCACGCTGCCCCCCGCCGATCAGCTCCCCGACGACATCGCGGCGCTGGTGCGCTGCCAGTACCTCCGCGTGCACCACCGCAACATCGACCACGACCTGGCCCGGGTCCGCAGCGAGGTGGCCGCCATCATCGCCGCCCCGATCGCACCCGGCGACGGCGCGGAGGCGCCCGCGGACGAGGTGCGGGTCTTCGACGTGGCCGCCTCGGCCTGCCGGGTCGGGGTCGTCAGCGGCAGCATCCGGCACGTCCGCTTCGCCGACATCTGGGTCAACAGCGAGAACACCGACATGGAGATGTCCCGGACCAGCGAGTCGACGATCTCGGGCATCATCCGGTATTTCGGCGCCGAGCGGGACTCGATCGGCGTGGTGACCGAGGACGTCATCCCGAGGGCGCTCGCGGCGGTGGTGGGTGCACGCCGTCCCGTCGCGCCGTGCCAGGCCTTCGTGACGACGTCCGGCGCGCTCGCCCGCAGCCACGGCGTACGCCATCTGATCCATGTGGCGTCCGTGAGCGGGGCGCCGGGCGCGGGGTTCCAGCAGGTCCCCCGGATCGCGGGCTGCGTGGCGAACGCGCTCGCGGCGGCCGAGCGGCTGGCGGCGGCCGAGCCCGAGGTGCGCTCGATCCTGCTGCCCCTGCTCGGTACGGGAGACGGCGGCGGCGGGCTGCGGGCCACCGTGACCGCCATGGTCGGCGCCGTCCGGGCCCACCTGGTCGCGACGCCGGACACCGCCCTGAACATGGTCTACCTGCTGGGATACAGCAACCGGGAGCGCCGCGTGCTCCTCGACGAGCTCGGCTCGACCGGTCGGCCCGTGCCCGCCTGACCCGGACCCGTCCGGGTGGCGTCGCGGTTGGCGACAGGCAACCCTGCGCCGGGCCGCCGCCGCCCGCAGACAATGGCGGAGCATGGGCGGACCGGTAGGGGGCGACGGCCCGCTACCGGTCCGCCCCTGCACCACGCCGGTCCGCACCACCGGCAGGCCGCCCCGACGACGAAGGGACCGCCGTGACCGACACCTACACGACCATGGCGGCCCCCTCGTCGGGGCGGTCCACGACGGATGATCCGGCCCGCTCGGCGTTCATCGGGCGCGAGCCGAGGATCACGCGCCGCAACGCCGGCCCGCACCGGATGCCGGTGCGCCCCGACCACGACGTGATCGTGATCGGCGGCGGCGTGGTCGGTGCCGCCTGCGCCGCCCGGCTCGCCGAGACGGGTCTCGCCGTCGGGATCATCGATGCCGGGCCCGGCGTACCGTCGGCCACCACGATCTCCGGCGGGCTGCTGCGGGCTTACGAGCGGGCACCGCACGATCGGCTGCTCGCCCTGCGCAGCCAGCAGCTCCGCGCGGCCCGGCCCGACCGGCCGGAGCACGCCTTCCGGCGTACCGGATCGCTGGTCCTGCTCGGGGCCCGCCAGCTCGCGGCGGCGCTGCGCGCCATCGCCCACCTCGTCACCGCCGGCGTCGACGCGGAGCTGCTGCTCCCGGCGGAGCTGCGGCGGCGCTGGCCCGCCCTGGCGCCTGAGGGGGTCGCCGGGGCGGTCTGGGAGCCGTCGGGCGGGTTCGCCGATCCGGTCGCCGTCACCGGCGCGTACGCCGAGACCGGCCGGCTCCTGGGCGTGCACCGGTTGCCGGACTCGGTCGTCCACGAGCTCTCCACGCACCGGGGCGGCGTACGCCTGAACTGCGGCAGCAGCCAGCACACGGCGGGTGCCGTCGTGGTCGCCGCGGGTGCCGGCGCCGCCCATCTGCTGCCGAGCCCGGCCCACGGCGGCGCGCACACCAGGCTGATCCAGTGCGCCCGCTTCAGCGGCGCCGGGATCGGGAGCGGGCTCCCGGCGGTCGTCGACCTCGTCACGGGGGTCTGGGGACGGCCCACCCCCGACGGCGGGTTCCTCATCGGACGGCCCGCTCCCCGGCCTGTCGACCGCGTCGTCGGCGGCAGCGCCCTCAGCGAGGTCGACCTCGGCGAGATCCGCGGCGCGGCGACCGCGCGGTGGCCGTGGCTCGCCGCTCTCCCCGCGGTCGGCGGCGAGGTCGGCACCGGCCTCTACCGTCCCGCCGGACACCTGCTGGGCTCGGTTCCGGGTCCACTGCCGCTGGTCGCCGCAGCGGGCTGGGGCGGGTCCGGTTTCACGACCGCACCGGCCGCCGCCGAGCGGGCCACCCTGGCGACGCTGCGCCTGCTGCGGTCGGGACGATCGCGCGGCTGACCCGCCGCCGCCCGCACGGACCAGCGCAGGTGGACGTGCCGCCACCCGTTCGGCATGCCCCGGTGTGGCGGTCGACCGGTAGAATCGCGTAGCGAGATGCTCCGACGCCGTCGTCATGGCAGCGTTGCCGCGTGATAGCCGAGGACTGATCCCATGAGCGACGGCTTGCAACCCCAGTTCGGCGCGGAGATGCGCCGCCGACGGCACCGAGCCGGGCTCTCGCTCGACGTCCTCGCCGCGCGCGTGCACTACAGCAAGGGCTATCTCAGCCGCATCGAGAACGGCGACCGCAGACCCCACACCGACCTGGCCCGCCTCGTCGACGGCGAGCTGCAGGCCGACGGCGAGCTCATCGCGCTCGCGGAGCGCCGCGACGAGGCGGTCGTGCCGCCGCTCCCGACCGGTCCCGATGCGCACTGGCCCGAGCTCGACGACGTGGCGCCGCCCGGGGCGGCCCGCGCCCGGAGCCGACTCGCGCTGCCCGCGGACCCGGCCACGCTGACCGCGTTCACCCGGGTCTTCGGCGAGCTGCGCGAGCTGAGCCAGCTCGTCCCGGCCGAGGTGGTGACGCCGTCCGTCATCGACCTGTGCGAGAAGCTCAGCCGCGCCGCGCACAGCGCCGATCCCGAGCAGCGCGGATCCCTGTTCCGGCACGCGGCACGCTATGCCGAGTTCGCCGGGTGGATGCTGCAGGAGTCCGGCGCCGACCGGGAGGCTCTGCAGTGGACGCGCCGCGCGGTCCAGCTGGCCCACGCGGGCGGCGACTCGGTGATGGGCACCCACTCCCTGATCCGGCGGGCGCTGTTCGCCCTCGTCCAGCGCGAGTCCGCCACGGTGGTCGAGCTCGCCACCCGGGCCGCCCGGACCGATTCCGCACCGCCCTGGCTGCGCAGCTTCGCCCTGCAGCGCGCCGCGCAGGGCCACGCGCTCGCCGGGCACGCCGACCTCACGCTGCGCGCGCTGGAGGACGCGCAGAAGCTGCTCGACAGCCGCTCGGCCGATGACCCCGTCGCCAAGCTCGGCCCGGGCAGCGTGGCGGACCCGTTCACCATGACCTTCGGCTGGTGCCTCTCCGACCTGGGCAAACTCCATCGCGCTGCGGAGATCTTCGACCGGGAGACCGCGCGCATCCCGGTGCAGGCCCGGCGGACCCGCGCGCGCTACGGCGTACGCCGCTCCATCGTGCACGCGCTCAACGGCGAGATCGACCACGCCTGTGTGATCGCGGAGGAGCTGCTGCCCGACATCGCCGCCGTGCAGTCGGCGACGACCGACGGTGAGCTGCGGCGCCTCAACCGGATCCTGATCCGCCATCGCGGCCACCGCCGAGCACAGCAGCTCGCGATCGAACTCAACGTCACCATGAGCTACGCCCGCTGAGGCGTTGACAGCTTCTACTACGTGAGGCGTAGTATCGCCGTACGTAGCAAGGAGGCTTTTGATGTCTGGACTTCCGGGCTTCGGCCGGTTCTCCGAACCGGCCCTGCTCATCTTGATCAGCCTTGCCGGCGGGGCCAAGCACGGCTACGCCATGCAGGACGACATCGCGGTCATCGGCGGCGAGCGCCCCGGCCCCGGCACGCTCTACGGCGCGATCAAACGCCTCGAGGAGCAGGGCTTCATCGAGGCGCTCCCCGAGACCGACCGCCGCAAGCCCTACGGCATCACCGACGCCGGACGCGAGGCACTCCAGGCCGAACTGGCCCGGATGCGCGCGATGTCCACCACCGGCCTGCGACGGCTGGCGACCTCATGAACCCGCTGGTCGCGCTCTACCCCCGCGCCATCCGCGAACGCTATGGCGACGAGATCTCCCACCTGCTGCGCGAGTCGCCGCGTCCCGTCCGTGACGGGCTCAACGTGGCGTGGCACGCGCTGACCGAGAGGACCGAGCACGCGATGACCACCATGCCCCTCCGCCGCGCCGCCACCCCGCTGGGACTGATCGCGGGTGTCGCGCTGGCACTCGCCCTCGCCACCTATGGCGTGGTGCGGTTCAGCACGCACCAGCGCGATGTCTTCATCCGCGGCGACCTGCCCCGCCTCAGCTCCGACGCCGCCTTCCTCACCCAGATCGTCACCCTGTTCGCCGGGCTGGCCCTGCTCGCGCTCACCGTGGTCGCGGGGCGCCGGGCCGGTGCGCGCGGGCTGCTCGACGGTCGCGCGCTGCTCGCGGTCCCGCTCTGCGCCGCCGGTTTCACCGCCGGCTACCTCGGCCTCTTCACGGCCCTGGGCGCGGTCACCCCGGACCGCGTCCTGGTCGCGGTCGTCGCCCCGACGGTCTGGGCCGCGGGCATGTCCCTGCTCCTCTGGGGGTACGCCGTGCTGCGGCGCCGGGGAGCACGCTATGCGGGTGCCGTGGTGGGCGCGGGTGCCGTCGGGGTGCACGCGTTGGCGCTGAGCGCGCCGGTGCTGCTGGGCAACACCATCCTCTTCCGGGTCGACGACCAGCTGCGACTAGATCCGGGGTGGTACTGGGACAACCTCACCACCCTGCCGTTCTACGCGAATCAGTTCGGGTTCAGCCCGTTCTTCGACGTCCGGGCGTGGCTGATGATCCTGGCAGCCGGTTTCTGCTTCGGCCTGGCATCACCCGCAACCACCCGAACCCCCTCAGCGATAGTCGCGCAGTGACACGTGGAGATCTTGAGTGGTTTCCGCTGCTATAGCAGCGGAAACCACTCAAGATCTCCCCTATGGCCTGGGTACGGATGCGCTAATCGACCAGCCCGAGGGTTTCCGGCAACTCGATCATGGTTTCCTTACGAACAGGATCATCTTCCTCGGCAGCCATTTCCCCGATGATGTTGACCAGCCTATCCGTGTCACTAGCAGACAGGCTGTTCAACGCCGCAGCTACATCACCGAGGATCGCCGACCCCGCTTCGGGCGAGATCTCATCATCGTCGCTAAGGTCGATAGTCACTATCAAATCTACGAGTGCTCGTGCCAACGTCTCGGTCAACATGTACATACTCCTGGTGTTACATGGGGAACGAGGCGGACGGTTATGTTCGTGATATTAAGTTTTGCCATCATCCTTGTAGCTTGCCTGACACTCTTCTTATTAGGCACTTCCCACGCACCGGTGTAGCCGTTCTGTTCCAAGGCGAGTGACTGCCTCATGGCCGCGTCTTGGGTCTTGCTACCCGTGTGCACTCCGTGCTTACGATCGATCAGCTCGCCTTTAGCCTGATCAAACCCATCAAATCTGACGGAGCGCACCTCTCCGGTGTGAAGCACGTAGTCCAGCGCAGGGACCTGCGGAACCCCTGTAACCGGATTGACAGCACCCGCTCCAGTCGCGCCAGATTCATAGTGAGCTGCCGCGCCAGACTTCGATGAGCTTTCGTTCACCCAATAAACTTCGCCATCGCAATTGTGAACCAGCACCGGTATGACCCCGGCAAGCACGTAGTACGTGTGGATCGTGTCGACCGTGAGGTCGCGCATGACCTTGGCGCCGGTAAAGCTGCGTACCGCGAGGACGGTGAGCCGCTCCCCCGTCGGCCCGGTCAGCTCGTGCCCGACCTCCAGATCAGCGGCGTCGACCCAGCGGCCGTCGGTCGCGTCCCAGAAGGGGTGGTGGTCGGTAGTCTGCAGCGTGATGGGAGGAGGTCCGCGGACCGTACCCGCGCTCTCGTCCCGACCGCCCTTGTCAGGCTTGGTGTTGTCCGCCCGCACCGTTCCCACAGTCACGTCGGTCAGGTCCAGGTCGACGTTGCGGTGCAGCGCCGTCACCTGACGCGCAGTGGTCTCCCCTGTCCCAGGGTCGGTCGCTGCGACCTCCTCACCAACCTCTACCTCGCCGATCGGCTTCACGGAGCCATCGGCCATGAGCACCGGCGTCGCCGGATCGAAGCTGTGCGTCTGTATCTTGCAGGAACCGCCGTTACCGCCGTCAGACGAACTCGAACGCGAGTTGTTGCTCGGTGCCGCGTCCGGAGCGGGGCCGCCGGAGCCGCCGTCGCTGTCCCTGCCGGTCGGCGCGTCCTGGTTGCGGTTGTCGTGCGACGGCGAGCTGCCGTCACCGTGCTTGCCGCCACCACCGTTGCCGCCGCTACTGCCGCTGCCGCCCTTGCCGCCCTTGCCCTTCTTGCCCGGGCTCGGCAGACCGGCCGTCGGCAGGTCCGGCAGGATCGGACCACCGCCGACGAGCGTGCTGGCGGTGTTGGTCACGTCTATCGCGGTCTGCGCCTTCTCCAGGACCTCCAGCGCCCTGCGACCCAGCGAGATGATCTCCTCGGCGGCCTTCACCATCTTGCGCCAGGCCTTGTACGCCGAGAACGCCGTATCGACAGCCTTCAGGATGGCCTTGCCCATCTTGAAGACCTTGCCCCACGGGATGATGCCGAGAATCATCTGGCCGCAGGCCCACAGGTCGCCCTTGGTGAAGCAGTCGACGATGTCGGTCCAGCCGATCATGTCCAGCAGGAAGCCGACGCCGACATCGAGCAGGATGTCCAGGAAGGACTTGTTCGCCGCCTTGTAGGCCTCCTCCAGCGCGGCCTTCGTCTTGTCGATCTCGGCCGCGATGGTGGCGAGGTCGTTGGGTGCGGACGAGACGAAGGTCTTCCCGCAGTGTTCCCGGCACGCGGGCGGCGGTGGCGGGGGCCGGTTGCCGTCCGCTTCGAGCACCGCCTTGCAGCGGGGTACCCGGGGGTGCGTCTCGCAGAAGATGACATCGCGCTCGGAGGGGTAGCTCGGAGCCGGTGCGGCCGCGACGGCGCCGCCGCCCTCGGACATCCGCATGTGACCGGTCGGGTCCGTGTTGACCAGCGGGTTCCCGTTGCCGTAGGAGTAGCGGTTGGCGTCGCCGGACGCCGGGCTCGGGTCGTTGGACTGGGTGTCGCGGGTGTCGAACTGGCCGGTGTCGGTGTTGTACCACCGCGCCGCCATGTTGACCCGGCCGGTGGTCGCCTCGGTCCACTCCGACTGGAAGCCGAGACTGCCGACCATCGTGCCGGCGGAAGCGGTCTGCTTGCCGAGCGGCTCGAAGGTACGCGAGCCCGTCAGCGCCGCCCCGGTCGCGGTGAACTGTGCGACGACGTCGGTGTGCAGGTCGGTCCAGGCGTAGGCCGACGGCTGCGCCCCCGACTTCGCCGACAGCACCTCCCCGCCGACGCCCCGGACGTAGGTCGACGACGTGTCCGCGGCGAGCTGGTTGCCGACACCGGTGTAGAGGTGCCCGGTCTTGATGGCCCGGCCGAGCGCGTCATAGGTGTAGGTCTGGGTGCCGCCCGCGTACCCCTGCTCCTTCACCTGTCCGAAGGCGTCGGCCTTGGACTGGAGGGTGTTGGTGCCGTCGTACGTGGTGCGCATGGTGCCGCGCGGCGTGTAGGTGTAGGTGCTCGTCGTCGAGTGGAGCAGCCGGTTCTGCTCGTCGTAGCCGAACTGGCGGCCGTTGACGTAGGTGCGGTTGCCGGCCTTGTCGTACTGATAGGTGGTGGTCGTCGTGGTACCGCCACCGGCGGGCGTCGACTGCCACGAGGTCAGGCGGTTGGCCCAGTCGTAGCTGTAGGTGTTGCTGGAGGCGCCCGCCACGCCCGTCGTCGTCTTCGAGGTCTCGTTGCCGTTGGCGTCCAGGACGTACGCGATCGACGCGATCTGCGTACCCGCCGAGGTTTTGAGGGTGTCGGACGCGAGCCGGTGGTCGAGGTCGTAGCCGAAGGACCGGTAGTTGCCGTTCGTGCCGTAGGTGATCTTGCTGACGGCGGAGAGCGAGTTGTAGTCGTAGGTGAGGGCGATACCGGCGGGCGTGTTGGCGACCGTCCGGGGCCGGCCCGCCGTGTCGTAGGTGAAGTCGGTCTGCCCGGCCGCGTCGGTGCGGGCCTTGACCTGCCCGTCGGGCCAGTAGGTGTAGGCCGTGTCACCGGCGCCGCCACCGCTGATCGAGCGCGGCAGGTTGCGGTCGTCGTAGGTGACCGTGTTGATCGCGGCGCCCGCACCGGTGAAGGTCTCGAGCCGGCCCGCCTCGTCCCAGCCGAAGCTGCGGGTCGTGGTGGCGGCCTCGGCACCGGCACCCACCTGCGTGGTGAGGTTGCCGCCGTCGTCATAGGTGTTGGTGATCGTGACGCCGCCGGGCGCGATGCTCTTCGCCACCTTCCCGGCGGCGTTGTAGGCGACGGTGTGGGTGCGGTCGACGAGGTTGGGGTAGGCAGTCGTCGCGGGCTCGATCGTCGACTCCGGCAGCCCCCACGTGGTGTAGGTGGTGAGGAAGTTGTGGTTCAGGCCGTCGGTGAAACGGGTGCGGCGGCCGGCGGCGTCGTAGCCGAAGGTGCTCGTGATCGAGTTGCCGGCGGCGACCGGCTCGACCTGGCTGGTGAGCAGGTTGGTCGAGTCGTAGGTGAAGGTCGAGGTGTGCTGCAGCGCGTCCGTGACGGCGACGACGTTGCCCGCCGCGTCGAGGACGTTGCTGACCTTGGAGACCGCGACGGTCGGGGTCGGGCTCGCCGGGTTGAAGTTCTCCGTCGCCGTCAGGCGGCCCGCCCGGTCGTGGGTGAACACCTGGTAGGTGAGGTCGGGCGCGGTGGTCTTCGACGGGTAGCCCGCGGGGGCGTACTGGTAGGAGGTGACGTTGCCGCCGCCGTCCGTCGCGGTGGCGAGCTGCCCCGCGGCGTTGTAGGTCGAGCGGGTCACCACCCCGCCGGGCGACGTGGACTTGAGCATCCAGCCGCCCTCGCCGGGCAGGGAGGCACCGATGTCGAAGCCGGCCGCGCTGTCACCGGCGACCGCCGAGCCGTAGACGTTGGTCGTCGTGTATGTCGCACCGGCATCCTGGCTGACCAGCTGCGATGTCGTGACCTGCCGGCCCAGGTGGTCGTAGGTCGCGCCGGTGATCCCGCCCTTCGGCGAGGTCATCTGGGTCGTGTTGCCGACGAGGTCGTATTTCACCTTCGTCACGGCCGAGCCGCCGGACTTGGCCGGCGCGACGGACTTCACGATCCGGCCGAACTGGTCGTAGACGTAGGTCGTGGCGAGACCGAGCGTGTTCGTCTCGGAGGTCATCCGACCGAGGTCGTCATAGGACTTCGTCGTGAACGGGGTGAGGACCGCGCCGGTGTCGGGGCGGGTGTAGCTGGGCAGGTTGATCTTCTGGACCCGGCCGTTCGCGTCGTACTCCGTCACGACCCGGTTGCCGAGGGCGTCCTTCGTCTCGACCACCTCGCCGAAGGTGTCGTAGCCGACGTAGGAGAAGTTCCGCGCCAGCACCGGGGTGCCGCCGCCGATCTCGGTCAGCACCTCGGGGGTCTTCGTGATCGCCTGGTGCCCGAGCTCGTCCAGGACGTAGTCGGTGGTGTTGCCGCGGGAGTCGGTCGACGAGGTGATGTAGCCGGCCTGGTCGTACGTGGTCGAGGTGCGGATCACGGTCGCGTCGGCGGCGGGCGCCGTCCCGGCGTAGATCGCGGAGATCTGGCCCGCGGTCAGGGCGTTCTGATAGAGCTGGACGTCGTCGACCCGGCCGTTGAGCAGGTCGGCATCGGCACCGGCCCACTTACCCCGGCCGATCGCGAGCGGGCCCGATGAGGCGCCCGCGTTGGTCATCGCCACCGAGGACTGGAAGGCGCCGTTGACATAGAGGCTGGCCGTCTTGGCGACGGCGTCGTAGACACCGGTCAGGTGGGTCCAGGTGCCGAGAGCCGCGTTGGCGGTGGATTCGGCCGCGGCGCAGCCGGGCAGCGCGCTGCCCGGGCAGACGTGCATCCGCCACTTCAGGGTGGTGCCGCCGTAGGCCAGCTGGAAGGTGCTCGCCACCGGGCCGTCCTGGGAGACCGCGACCGCGTTGCCGCTCGCGGCGTCGCGCTTCACCCAGGCGGAGACGGTGTAGGACCGCATGGTGTCGACGACGGGCGCCAGGGTCTGGATGCGGTTCTCGCCGGTGGCGGCGAAGGCCGCCGAGCCGCCGTGATCGCTGGAGAAGGTGACACCCGTGCCGACCTTGCCGGGGCTGTTGCCGACGGAGTCGGCGATCCGGGTGGCGCCGCTCGGCTCGTCGAGCTTCCACCGGCCGACCGGCGTCGTCGCCCTGTCGCCGAGGTAGGTCGTGGCCGCGATCTGTCGGCCGGACGAGTCGTAGAGCGACTCGGCGTAGCCGACGACGTTGCCGAGGCCGTCGAGCGTCGTGGTGGAGACGGGCTGGTCGTCGGGGTTGAGCACCTCGGTCGTGATCCGCTTCAACCCGGTCGGGTCCAGCGTCGTCGAGACCTGCCGCCCCGCGAAATCCACCGTGAAGGTACGCGTGGTGGCACCGTTGTTCGTGATCTTCTTGATCAGGAACCCGGAGGGGTCGTAGTAGTTGTCCTCCAGCACGAACGGGTTGCGGTTGGCCGCGTCGACGCGGGTCACCTTGGCCGGCAGTCCGTTGTCGGTGTAGGTGTAGGTCGTCGCGGTGTTGTCCGCCCTCGTCACCGAGGTGAGCCGCCCGGCGCTGTCATAGGCGCGTGTCTCGACGGTCTTCGGCGCGGCGGCCTGCGGGCTGTTGGGGTCGCCGGTGTAGTTCAGGATCTCCGACTTGAGGACCTGGCCGACCGCGTCGTAGGTGAACTTCTCGATCGTGCCGAGCGGGTCGGTCTTGGTGAGCACCCGGCCGAACCCGTCGTAGGTGTAGGTGGTGCGCTTGCCCTTGGCATCGATCGACGCCGTCTGCAGCACGCCGGTGTATTCGCTGCTCAGGGTGCGGTCCGCGTCCCCGCCGGAGATGTCGTCGACGAGCTGTTGGGTGCGAAGCCCGTTGGCGTTGTAGGTCCAGGTCGTCTTCGCGGTGTGGGTCGCGGCCGATCCGGTGACCCGGTTCTCCACCGGCGGATCCTGCTGCCAGAGGACGCGCGACGCCTTGTCGTAGTCGTAGGTCGTGCTCAGCCCGAGCGGGAAGGTGTCGGTGACGGTCGTCTGCGTCTTCACCCGGCCGAGCCGGTCGTAGACGTAGGTCGTGGTCTTGCCCGTGGGCTCGACCTCGCGCGCCAGGTCGCCGTTGTCGAAGTAGAAGATCGACTTCGAGGTCCCGTCCGCGGTGGTCACCACCCGCGGCAACCCCGCCGGTGCCGGCAGCGCGCTCCCCTCGCCCAGCACAACCCCATCCGTGTACGCGATGGAAGCCTTGCGCCCCAGCGGATCCGTGACCATGGTCTCGTCACCGGTGGTGGCGTCGTACTGGTAGGTCGTCAGGAACCGGTTGTCGGTCGAGGGGTCCTGCTTCGCCGGGTCGGTCGGTGCCGTGCCCGGCCCCCATGCCTTGACGAGCTTGTCGTTGCGCGGATCGAACTTGCCCGTCCCGAGCGGCTGCAGGATCTGCGTGGTCTTGTCCGGGAAGAACTCGTAGAACGACGACGTGCACTTGTCCGCCGACTGGTCCTGGCAGGTGATCCGCTGGATCGTGTTGCCGCGGGCGTCGTGGTAGGTCGTCGTGACGTGGCCCAGCGCATCCGTCGTGGTGAGCAGGAAGCCCTTCTGGTCGTAACCGAACTGCGTCTGCTTGCCCAGTCCGTCGGTCTGCGCGATCCGCTGCCCGGTGACCGCCGCGTAGGTCTCCGTGGTCAGCGCGCCGCCGCCCGGGTCGGTGACGACGTACTTGCGGGCGAGCGCCGGACCGCGCGCCGCGTCCCGGGTGCCGAACTGGCTCGCCACCTGCCCGGCGGTGAGCTCCGTCCGGTAGAACGCGACCTCGCCGAGCCGGCCGGTGAAGTGGTTGCTGCCGGCCACGGGGAGGCCGGGCCAGGCCGAACCGTTGGAGTAGCCCGCACCGACGTTGACGTAGCCGAAGCCGACGCCGTCGACCGGGGCGGCGGTGTAGGTCTTGCTGAGGTTGCCGTCGAGGTAGAGCGACTGCTTCGTCGTCGAGGTGGTGAGGACGACGTGGTGCCACTTGTCGTCGGTGACCGTCTCGTCGGTCACCATCGGCGCCGCCGAGCCGCTGCACCAGCACCACTTGCCGTGCAGCTTGCCGTCGTTGCCGACGTAGAGCGCGGGAACGTAGGTCGTCGGCACCGTGCCGATCTGCGTGTCCTGCCAGCTGTAGAGCACACCGGTGTTGCCCGACGCGATCTTGAACCACATGCTGAGCGAGTTGGGCCCGCCGGCGCCGCTGAAGTTGTTCGGCGGCATGGCGACGTAGGAGGCCTGCGCCGTGCTGAACGTCGGCGCGTAGTTGTCGTGGACGGGGTCCGTCTCGGCCCGCTGGGGCCCGTCGAACGGCCCGCCGTAGACGTGCAGGCCGACGTTGTTGTATGTCGCCTTGCCGCCCGCCACCTCGTTGATCGCGTCCAGGCCGCCGACCGACTCGGCCATCCGCCAGTAGTCCGTCGGCCGGGCGGCGAGAACCGCGCTGCTGTGCACCTGGTAGGAGCCTTCGAGCGTGCCCGGCGCGATGGTCCACTTGCCGTTGTACTCGTCGGTGACCTCCGTGACGAGGCTCGACACCAGGTCGTACTTCACCTTCGCCCGGATGTCGCCCGAGGGCATGTTGACCTGCACCAGCGGGTTCACCGTCGCCGACCGCGCCGACTGCAGCGCGGTCACACCGGACTGCGTCAGCGGATGGTCGAAGTAGGCCACCTCGCCGATGGAGCCCGTGAACCGCTTCACCGGGCCTGCGGCGGTGAGCAGGTTGGCGGTGGTGTTGTCGGGCCAGCTCGCACCGAGATACCCGCCGCCGATGAGCTGGATCTTCTGCTGCGCGGCCGGGTTGGCGATGAGGTTGGTCGGCGCCGCGACGCCGTCGAGGTAGAGCGTCTGCACCAGCGCCTGGCTGCTCGCCGACCATCCCGAGGAGAGGACAGCGTGGTGCCACTGGCCGTCGTTGACCTGGGCGTTCGCCTTCATCGGCGTGTGCGAGCTCGCGGTCCAGGTCTGGTGGCCGGGTGCCGGGGTGTGGCAGTCCCAGAGCCACAGCAACGTGCCGTTGGCCGTGCCGCCGTAGGTCGCGTCGATGCACCGCCCGCCGTTGGCGTTGATGATGTTGCCGTTGCCCATCAGGTACCACTGCTGGTTGATGCCGCTGTGACAGTCCCAGATGACCAGTTCGGTGCCGTTGGTGGTACCGCTGAAGTAGGCGTCGAGGCACTTGGTGACCCCGCCGATCGTCGTCCGCAGCGTCTTGTCGCTCATCAGCGTCCACTGCTGGTTGCCCGTACCGAGGCAGTCGTAGAGCTGCACCCGGGCGCCGTTGGTGCTGACGTTGCCGACGACGTCCATGCACCGGCCGCTGCCGCTGATCAGGGACCCCAGTGCGATGCTCGGCGAGCCCGACGGGACGGTCGGCACGGTCGGGAACTGCCCGTGCAGGTAGCCGGAGGCGTCGACGTAGAGGGTCGGGGTGTATCCGTTGCTGGTGTTGGCGACGGTGTTGATGTCGTCCACCGACTGCCCGGCGAGGACTCCGGCCGTGGTGGACCCGTTGGGCACCTGGAACCACAGGCTGATCGCGCGCTGGGGAGAGTCGGCGGCGAGGTTCGGGGGCAGGTACATCACGTTGGTGCCGTTGAATCCGGCCGCCTTCGCCCCGGATGCCGCCAGCGGGCCGGTCACCGACGTGACCGAGCTGCTCATCGTCGTGTTGCCGGTGCTCACCTCGTCGTTGGCGACCGCCGTCGAGGCACCGGGCCGCCAGTAGCCGGACGGGCCGAGGTTCATCACCGTGGCGCGGTAGGGCGACTTGCCGACCGCGTCATAGGTGTAGGTCGTGCAGCCGGTCGACGCGGGTGCGCAGACCGAGGTGAGCCGGTCGGCGGTGTAGGCGTAGGTCCAGACGGAGCGGCTGGCGTCGTCACCGACGGTGAGCTGGTCGGTCTTCACCGTGTTGACGTGGGCGAACGTGGAACCGCTCGGCACCGACCAGGTCAGGTACAGCGCCCGCTTCGACGCCGCCTCGATCTTGGTGATCCGGTTGCCGGCGTCGTAGGTGAAGATCTGCGCGCGGTTGTGCACGTCGGTGATGGAGCTGATGCCGTAGACGGCGTCGGTCCCGCCGGTCCCGCCGAGCGCCTTGACGAAGCGGTAGGTGGTGCCGTCCTTGTCGACCAGCCGGTAGCCCGAGACTCCGACCTCGGGCACCGGCAGCAACGTGGCGTAGCGGCCCGCGGGCGGGGTGAAGGTGTTGTCGGCGTTGCGGCCGAAGGCGAGTTCGTTGCCGCCGGGGTAGGTGACCGCGACGGTCGGCGGGCTGATCGGCGAACCGAGGTTCTCGGTGACCTTCATGTCGACGAGGCTGGCCCAGCCCTGGCCGAAGCCGAGGGTGGGGCGGCTGTCGAGGCTGTTGTAGCTGCGCTGGACGATCAGCGGCGGGCCGACGGTGGGCACGGCGGCGTCGGTGGCGGAGGACGTGTAGTTGCCGACGTTCGCGGCGAAGCCCTTGCCGCCGTTCTGGGACAGCGCGGAGGTGATGGTCGGCTGCGGTACGGGAGTCGAGATCGGATAGTCGACCGTGGAGCTGTCCAGCAGCGAGTCGTTGACCCGCACCGTCCACAGGTAGCTGTTGCCCCAGCGCAGGATGCCCGGCGGGATCGTCGTCCGGGACTCGACGATCTTGCCGGAGGTCCAGATCTGGTTGGCGACCTCGCCGGTCTTCTCCTTGACGATGAACTCGTAGGTGAACTTCGCCGCGGTGCTGTCCGAGTCGTGGCCCTGGGCGATCAGCGTCGGGGTCAGCGTCGGCGAGTCGAAGCCGGCCGGCGGGTACATCATGTCGACCTGGGGCTTCTCGTTCGGGGCGTACCACAGGCGCAGCTCGGGGTTGTAGGACATGGAGAAGTCACGCGAGGTGAACCGCTTCCACGAGCTGCTGTTGGCCATGTCCGCCTCGAGCACGATCCCCCGGTAGGTCGTGGGGTCGGCGAGCCAGGCCTGGATGACGGACCGGTCCAGCTCGACGTCGACCCAGACGCCCTGGTTCCGGTTGCCGCCGGTGTTGGTGCAGGCCGAACCCGGCGCGGGGGCCGACTTGCCGAGCAGCCGGTCGGTGCCCGGACCCGGCCACTGGACCGAGGTGACACCCCAGTTGGACGCCGCGGCGTAGACGCCGAACTCGAACGGGCTGCACGACGTGGAGTAGGTCAGGAACATGCGGAGCTGAGCCTTGGAGATGGTGTTGCCGACGTAGGGCGCCGTCACGTTGAGGAAGTAGAGCAGCGACTTCGCCATCTGACCGCCGCCGTTCCAGGTGCCGGTCGCGAAGTTGTTCTCACCGCCGCGGTTGCTCGTGGAGTCGGACTGGACGTAGGTGTCGACCGCGGAACCGATGACCGCCGTGAGCGTCGGGTCGATCGTGACGGGCCAGACCCGCGCCGGGTCGTTGAGCCAGGCGGCGTCGGCGTGGACCCGCAGCACCTGCGCGCCGTCGACGTCGCGCAGCTCGTAGCGCACCTCGTCGGAGCGGGTGAAGTCACCGTGACGCGCGATCTTGGAGTCGACCATGAACCCGGCCGGGATCGTCGCCCGGATCTTGCCGTCGGCGTCCCGCGCCGCGATCGAGCCGTCCTTCTCCACGGTGAGGGTGAGCCCCTCGGTCCGCATCGGGAAGTCGAAGGTGGACCCGGCAGCCGCGGAGTGCAGGATCAGCGACTCCTTCACCGCCTCGCCGGTGACCTCCAGCTTGAGGTCGACCCCCGGCCACACACCGCGGTAGAGCGCGGCGTTGCCGTCGATCACCGGCGCCACCGTGGCGGCGTCGAGCAGGCCGTAGGCGATCGAGTGCGACGCGTCGATCCCGACGGAGGCGAGGACCGCGTCCGCGGAGTCGCCGGCGACCGCGATGTCGGTGCTGTTCGCCTTCTGCCGCAGCCGGCCGTCCGCGCCGCGGACCAGGGAGCGGTCGATCGGGCGCCACGATCCGTCCTTGGCCTTGTAATTGACCGGCGCGGTGGAGGAGACGCGGGTGTAGCTGCCGTCGGGGTTCTTGTACACGTCCGAGCCGGCGGTGGCGTCCTTCGCCTGCCTCGTCGCCTTCGACCGGTCGAAGGGACCGGGCTGATGGCCGGTCTTGCCACCGGCACCGATCGCGGCGTCGGAGTCGGCGCCGATCGCCCCCTTGACGGGCCGCTGCTTGGCGCCCGCACCGCGCTTGGCGTCGGTGGCGTCGGAGTAGCTGCCGCGGTTCACCGAGGGTCCCGGCTTCTGCTCCGGCAGGCTGCCGGTGGTCTGCATCGCGAACGCCTTCGCCGTGCGCAGCCACGTCCCGACGAACGAGAGCGGGAACTCGCTGCTCGCGGGCGCGACCACGTCGGTCGGGACGGCGACCCCGAG
The DNA here is from genome assembly GCF_014204945.1 of Allocatelliglobosispora scoriae. Classification (NCBI taxonomy): domain Bacteria; kingdom Bacillati; phylum Actinomycetota; class Actinomycetes; order Micromonosporales; family Micromonosporaceae; genus Allocatelliglobosispora; species Allocatelliglobosispora scoriae. Next base: position 1,669,043 of record NZ_JACHMN010000003.1, on the reverse strand, counting down.
GGCGAGGGCGAGCAGGACCACGGTCGAGACGCGCCGAAGCCACCGGATGGGCCTGGCCTTTCCCGTCGCCACCGTGCTGGTCGAGGCAGATTCGCGCATCGCCATATCCCCCGTCGTGATTACCGTTCGAGCGCTCGCATCATGGGGACAGGCGGCACATTGCGCAAGATCGCGTTACCCCGGCCGATCCGGGGGGCGACGCGTCATCGCAGGTGGCGAGGTTTCGATGATCGTCAGCGTCGTAGGATCTTGCGGAAACATGCAATCGGGGCCGGATGGCTTGCGCTCCGCCGACAGCGATGAAGCGGACAAAAGCCGCCGGAAAATACGTTGAGCGAAATGCGCATTTCCGCGAGGCTGGCGAGCACATCCACTCACATCGGGGGTTCAGCCGTGCGATTGTTCCGGGACCTGTGGTCCGCGTCGCCCCGGCGGGCCAACCTCATCGTCGCGCTGATCCTGCTCGGCGCCGCCGGTCAGGCCGCTGCCGCCGCCCTCGCCGGCCCGGTGCTGCTCTACCGGTCCGGGGTGCTCTTCGGCGTACTGGCCGGGTCGTTGATCGTGGGGGTGCTCAGCGATCTGGCCGTGAGCCTGCTCGCGGCCCGGCTCACCGCGGACTGGTCCGCGCGCGTGCGGCGGCAGCTCTGCCACGTCGCGTTCGGCCAGGATCTCACCGCGCTCGACACGACGCCCGTCGGCGAGCTGCTCGACCGCATCGACGGCGACGTCTACCAGGTGGCGTCGTCGGTCCGCTCCCAGGGCGTGCGGATCGCCCAGTCGATCGCGATCGGCGTCCTGTCGACGGTGATCGCGGTCGGCGTCTGGTGGCCGGCCGGCCTCGTCATGCTCGCCATCTCGGTGCTGCTCGTGCTCTGGCTGCGCAAACCGGCCCGGGAGATCGCCCCGGCCCGGATGGCCGAGGAGGAGGCCTGGTCCGACCTCGCCGCGGTGATGGAGGAGTCGATCCACGGCCAGGACGACGTGCGCACCAGCCTCGCCCGGCCCTATGTCCTGCGGTTGTTCGCCCAGCGCTCCAGCGTCGTGCTGCAACGCGGCCGCCGGGTCTGGCGCAAGTCGGCGAAGCTCACCGCCATCGCGTCCGGCGTGATGCGGGCGGGCATCGCCCTCGTCGTGATCGGCGGCGCCTGGGCCCTGTGGACCGGCCGGATCGACGGCGCCCGCCTCACCGCGATCTGGCTGCTCGCCCTCGCCTTCGGCGCCACGGTCGAGCACCTCAGCCGGATGGTGCCGGAGCTGCAGTACGCCCTCGGCGCGTGGAGCCGGGTGCTGCTGCTGCGCGAAGCCGCCCAGGAGCCAGCCGGCGGGTCGGTCCCGGTCGACGGCGACCTCGAGGTCCGCGGTCTGACCTTCCGGTACGCCACCCGCGACGACCGCCCCGCCGCCCTCCGCGACGTCAGCCTCACCTTCGCCCGGGGCCGTTCCTACGCCCTCGTCGGCCGCACCGGCTCCGGCAAGTCGACCCTCGCCAAGGTGCTCACCCGGGCCGTGCCGCTCCCCGCCGGCACGGTCTTCCTCGCCGGCACCGACGTGGAGGATCTCGACGTCGAGCAGCTGCGCCGCTGGATCGCCCTGGTCCCGCAGCGCACCGACATCATCGCCGGCACCCTCGCCGAGAACATCGCCCTGTTCGACCCGACCCTGCTCGACCGGGCCGCCGCCGCCCTCGACGAGCTCGACCTCGGCGACTGGGTGGCCGACCTGCCGCAGGGCCTGCAGACCCGGCTCGGCGACGGCGGGCACGTGCTCTCCGCCGGGCAGGAGCAGCTCGTCGCCTTCGCCCGGATCCTCGTCCGGGACCCGCACGTCGTCATCCTCGACGAGGCGACCGCACGGCTCGACCCGCTGACCGAGGCGCGCGTGCAGCGCGCCACCGAGCGGCTGCTGCGCGACCGGATCGGCATCGTCATCGCGCACCGCCTCTCCACCGTGCAGCACTGCGACGAGGTGGTGATCCTCGCCGAGGGCCGGGTCGTGGAGGCCGGCCCGCTGCGCCACTCCGAGCGCTTCGCCGAGCTGCTCGCCACGAGCATGCGGTCCGGCGCCCTGGTGACCGCCGGCGGCAGTGGCGGGGTGGCGCTCGCCGACGACGCCGCGCCGCAGGCACCCGCCGCGGCGGTCGCGATGTCGGCACCGCCGAAGACCGACCCGCCGCCGCTGCCCGCACCGGCCCGGACCCGCACGCTGCGGCAGATCTTCACCCTCGCCACCAACGATCCGCGCTTCGGCCTCGGCGCGGTCGCCCTCTTCCTGGGCCTCGTCGTCTTCGGCCTCGACGGCGCGGTGCTGCCGTGGCTCTGGACGGACCTCGTCGACGGCGACGGCGGCCTGCTCTGGCCGGTGCTCGGGATCGTCGCGGCGCTGCTGATCACGGCACCGATGCCCTATTACACGAGCATCTGGTTCCCGGAGTGGTGGGTCCGCCAGATGCTGCGGATCAGCCTGCGCCTCGTGCACGGGCAGACCGGCCCGCGCCGGGTCAGCGGGCACACCCCGGCCGAGGTGGTGGCGCAGGGCGGCGACACCGAGCGCGTCGTCATGCTCGCCGACAACGTGATCGACCAGTCGGCCTGCGTCGTCACGATCGTGGTGATGACGGCGATCTCCGGCTCGTTCGTGCCGGCGGCGTTCTTCGCCGGGACGATGCTGCTCTCCGGGCTCGCCGCGACGGCGTTCGGGCCGCGGCTGGCACGCTCGGCCAAGGGGACGGTCGCGGCCCGGGCCGCCTTCGCGACCGCCCTGGTGTCGTCGCTGACGGCCGCCCGCACGGTGAAGCTCGCCGGGGCCACCGAGCCGGTCCTCGCGCACCTGGCCCGCCTGGACACCGACCGCAGCGAGCGGCAGCGCCGCGAGATCGCCGTGCAGGTGTGGGCCCGGTCGACGCCGTCCATCCTCAGTGGACTGCTGCCGATCGGCGCCTGGGCGCTCTTCCTCGCCGGGTCGCTCTCGGCCGGTGCGGCCCTGGTCACGGTCTCGACGCTCGGTGCCGCTCGGTGGTTCGCGTGGACCACGGCGTCGCTGATCTCGCAGATGCCCTCGGCCCGGGTGTGGACCCGGCGGACCGTGGAGATGACCGGCTCCGCCGACTACTCGGCGAGCGTCGACGGGGTCGACATCTCCGCCGGTACGGCGCCCGCACCGGTCTCGGCGCCCCGGGAACCGCTGCGCCGCCTGGAGCTGGACGGGTTCAGCGCGGTGCACGAGGACGGCACCGTCGCGGCCCGCGACATCGGGCTCACCGTCGACCGGGGCGAGCTGGTGCTGGTCCTGGGCCCGGTCGGCGCGGGCAAGTCGTCGCTGCTGCGGGCGCTCGCCGGCATCGTGCACCACACCGGCACGATGCGCTGGAACGGTGAGCCCATCACCGAGCCGGAGGTCTTCCTGCGGCCCAACCAGGTCGGCTACGTCGCGCAGCTGCCCCGGGTCTTCTCCGGTTCGGTCGCCGACAACATCCAGCTCGGCCACGACGTCGAGCCGCACGCGGCGGTCGCGACGGCGCAGCTCGAACACGATCTCGCGGCGACCGGGTCGGGGCTCGGCCTCGTCATCGGGCACAAGGGCACCCGGCTCTCCGGCGGGCAGCTGCAGCGCCTCGCCCTCGCCCGGGCGCTGGCACCGCGTACCGAGCTGCTCGTCGCGGACGACATCTCCTCGGCGCTGGACGTGACGACGGAGCTGGCCCTGTGGCGCGCGCTGCGCGAGCGCGGCGTGACCGTGATCGGTTCGACGTCGAAGCGGGCGGCGCTGGCGCAGGCCGACACGGTGCTCGTCCTCATCGACGGCGTCGTCGCAGCACGCGGTCCCTGGCCGCTGATCGAGGGCGAGTGGGGCCACCTGGCAGGCTAACGAGTGAAATATCCACTGTTCAGCCCACTCATGCGATAAGTGATCTTGCTGCCGATAGGTGAACGTACGTTAACTGGTACCTAGGGCGGAGTGACGTCGAGCGAGGACAGCGGTAGCCTCTGCGATTGTGCAGGCGGGCGGTAGAGTCCGTCGGCCGCGCACTCGCGATCGTATGGAGGATGGCCCATGTCCAACGCCGAGGAGATGGCACAGCGCGACGACAAAGCGCGGCCGAGCTTTGATGTCGCCATGCGCGGCTATGACAAACGGCAGGTGGATCATTTCCTCGCCGTGCAGGAGAGCGAGCTCTCAGCGCTCGCCAACGAGCGCGAGCGGGCCATCCGCAAGATCAAGGACCTGAACGGCCACCTGCACCAGCTCCAGGGCGAGCTCGGCGAGCTGCGCCAGCGCCCGCCGCAGATCGACCGCGCCTCCTTCCGCCACCTCGGCCCGATGGTGGACCAGATCCTCGCCCTCGCCGAGAAGCAGGCCGACGCGATCACCACCGCCGCCGCCCAGCACGTCACCGGATTGCAGAGCGAGGCGGAGAAGGCCCTCGCCGCCGCGCAGGAGCAGGCCGAGAAGGTCAGGGCCGAGGGCGAGGCCGCTCACGAGCAAGCCCAGCAAGAGGCCCAGCGGGTCAGCGAGCAGAGCGCCAAGGAGGCCGAGGAGGCCAAGGCCGAGACCGAGGCGATGGTCGAGGCGGCGCGCGTCAAGCTCCAGCAGGAGATCGAGGACGCCCGGGTGAAGGCCCAGGAGGGGCTCGCCCAGTGGAAGGCGAGCGTCGAGAAGGAGATGGGCGAGCGGCGCACCGCCGCCGAGCGCGAGCTGGCCCAGCAGCGCAGCTCCACCGAGCAGAAGAACGCCTCCCTGCACGCCGAGGCGCAGCGCTACTCCGCGGACATGCGCCGCCGGGCCGAGGAGCAGACCGCCTCCCACCAGCAGCAGCTCACGGTCGTGCAGCAGGAGATCCAGTCCCGGCGCCAGGCGATGGCCCAGCTCCAGGCCGATGTGGAAGCGGCGCAGCAGCAGCTCGCGCAGACGCGCCAGGACGGATCGACCGCGGAGCGCGACCTGGAGCAGCTCCAGCAGCGGCACGCGGAGATCAGCAAGCAGCTCGAGGTGGAGCTGCACCGGCTCGACGAGGCACGGCACGAGGCCGACTCGGCCGAGCGCCACGCCAAGGACGTCCGGGCCCGGGTGCAGCGCGAGGCGGAGCGGGTCGCCACCCTCGCCGCCGCCGCGGTGATGGCCGCCGCCTCGGGCAACGCCCAGACCGGCGAATACCCGCGCGTCATGTCGACCAGGTCCGGCGGGCGCCCCGACGAGACCGGCGAGCAGGCCGTGGTCGGCCAGGGCGGCGAGCAGCACACAGCCCGCGAGAACGCCGCCCGGGAGCACGCCGACGGCGAGCGGGCCGCCCGCGAGCAGGTCGCCGCCGTCGCGGCCCAGGAGCGCCAGTCCGCTCAGGAGCAGGCTCCCCGGGAGCAGCCCACCCAGCCGCACCCCGCTCAGCCGCACCCCGTGCAGGCGCAGGCTCCGCAGGACCGCGCCCCGCACGACCACGCCGCCCAGGACCACCACACGCGGGAGCAGCTCACCCGCGAGCACGCCGCCCGGCAGCTCGCCGCGATCCGGGAGCAGGCGGCCCGCGAGCAGGCCGAGGCGCGGGCCGACGGCGAGCGGGCAGCCGCGGAGCGTGAGGCACCGACCGGCGGCAACGGCCACTTCCCGCGCGAGGCCGAGGCGTCCATCCCGGCCCAGCGGGCACCGCAGCAGGAGAAGGTCTCCGCCGACGCGGAGTGACGACGAGCGCCCCGTCCGCCTACGAGTGGGCGGGGCGCACTCCCACCGGGTGAGCGGGCTCGCCGCCGGTGCGGGACGATGAAGCCATGCCCGTCGTCGAAGCAGTCGTCACCGTGCCGATCCCCCAGGATGTCGCGTTCGCGGTGTCGCAGACCACCGGTGCCGTCCGCTACCGCTGGGACCCCTTCATCCGGGAGCAGCACTTCACCGACGGCGCCACCGCGCCCGGCAAGGGCGTGCAGACCTTCACCCGGTCCCGGCACGGGCTGTCGATGATCAGCGAGTACGTCTCCTACAACCCGCCGAGCAACGTCGGCATGAAGATGGTCCGCGGGCCGTGGTTCTTCGAGATGATGGGCGGCGGCTGGCGGTTCGCCCCCGCCGACGACCCCCGGCACACCGTGGCGACCTGGCGTTACAACTTCCGCTGCCGTCCCGCGTTCATCCGCCCGATCGCCGACCGGATCGGCGTCTGGCTCCTCGGCCGCGACATCCGCCGCCGCATCGCCGGGTTCGCGCGCGGCTGTGCCGACCCGGTGGTGGTCGCGGCGGCGGAGCAGGCGATCGCGAGCCGGGAGCGGTGAGCCCGGCCGTCACGCGCGGGCGGCGGCGCTGACGAAAACCGGCAATCCGGGGGTACGCCGCGGGCGCAGCGGTCGTTGCCTGCCCGCCCGGGATCGGATCGAGCTGCGCGCCTGGTCTTAGCCGGGATCCCCGGCCTCTCCCGACATCAGCGGGCGCCGGCGAACTCCAGGATCGCGCTCGGCACCGTGTCGGCGATCAGGACCGCCTCGTCCAGACCGCAGAGCTGAAGCACCCGCAGCACGATGGGGTGCGGGTTCACGATGGCGAGCCGACCGCCCTGTGGACCGAGGTGGCCGACGATGCGCAGCAGCGCGCTCAGGCCCGACGAGTCGCAGAACTCCAGCCTGCTCGCATCCACGATGATATCGCGGGTGCCGGTCTCGATCAGCCGGACCGCGGCACTGGTGAGCTGCGGCGCGGTTGTGAGATCCAGGTCACCGGCGGCGGCGAGGATCGCGTGCCCCGAGATCTCCTCGTCGGTGATGATCAGCGGCATGAGGCTTCTCTCCGTGTCCGTTCGGTGGATCGTCAGCCTGCGCCGACTGCGGAGCGGAAGGCACGAACCTAGGGTAGCGTGACCGCCGGACTCCTCCGGGACGGTGCGACACTGCACCGGCTGGACAGACAATAAACGACGCGAGCGAAGGCGGCATGGTGGAAGAGAATTCGGCGACACGGCTGGCGACGGTGCTCGCGGAGCACCAGGGCCCGATCCTGGAGCACTGGAACGACACGGTCGGCGCCACCCTGCGTGGCCGGCTCACCAAGAGCGAGCTCAAGCGGCAGATCAGCGACCTCTACGCCGGTCTGCGGTCAACCTTGGAGTCCGGCTCCACCAGCCTCGACGGGCCCCGGGGTGCCGAACTGCTCGCCCTGCTCAACGAGCTGTCCGGCTCCCGCGCGCGGCACAGCTTCAGCGTCTCGGAGACCGCGATCAGCATCTTCGCCGTGAAGGACGCGCTCAACGCGGTCACCGGCGGCGATGACAAGATCGTCTCCAAGGCAGACTTCGCGGAGTTCTCCTCGTTCATCGACAAGCTCGGCCTGCGGACCGTCGAGGCCTACGTCACCGCGCGAGAGACGATCATCACCGAGCAGTCCGAGCAGCTGCTCGAGCTCTCGACCCCGGTCGTCAAGCTGTGGGACGGCGTGGTCGCCGTTCCGATCATCGGCACGCTCGACTCGGCCCGCTCCCAGGTGGTGATGGAGCGGCTGCTGCAGACGCTCGTCGACACCGGCTCGCCCTATGCGATCCTCGACATCACCGGCGTCCCCGCGGTCGACACCCAGGTCGCCCAGCACATCCTCAAGACCGTGGTCGCCGCGCAGCTCATGGGCGCGCAGTGCATCATCTCCGGCATCCGGCCGCAGATCGCGCAGACGATCGTCGCGCTCGGCATCGAGTTCGGGGAGATCGTCACCAAGGCCAACCTCGCCGACGCCCTGCAGTACGCACTGCGCGCCAGCGGCGTCGAGGTTCGCCGGACCACCAAGTCGGTGCGCTGATCGATGGACCGCGTACCCATTCTCGTCCTCGGCGATGTCCTGCTGGTGTCGATCCAGATCGATCTGGAGGACCAGCTCGCCCTGCACCTGCAGGAGGACCTCGCCGAGAAGATCTCGGCCAGCAGCGCACACGGCGTGATCATCGACATCACCGCGCTGGACATCGTCGACTCCTTCGTCGGCCGCACGCTCGCCACGATCGCGGCGGTCTCCAAGGTGCTCGACGCTGAGACCGTGCTCGTGGGGATGCGGCCCGCCGTGGCGATCACCCTGGTCGAGCTTGGCCTCACCCTGCGCGGCATCCGGACGGCGCTCAACGTGGAGCACGGCCTGCGGCTGCTGCGCGACCTGCGGGCCGCCGACGAGTTCGAACCCGACGACGAAGACGAGGTCACGGCCGACGACTCCGCGGCCTCCCGATGATCGACGTCGAGGCGCTGGGCCCGGCCCGACGCCAGGAGATCGCCGCCGACGACGACGTGGTCCGGGTGCGGCAGCTCGTCCGGGCGGCCGCGGTGGAGAGCAAGCTCAGCCTGGTCGACCAGACCAAGCTGGTGACGGCCGCGAGCGAGCTGGCCCGCAACACCCTCGTCTACGGCGGGGGTGGCTACGCCGAGGTGCAGCCGGTCTCCAACGGCCGGCGGCGCGGCATCCGCGTCGTCTTCGCCGACGAGGGGCCTGGCATCGCGGACCTCGACCAGGCGTTCACCGACGGCTACACCACCGGCGGCGGTCTCGGGCTGGGCCTGTCCGGCGCCCGGCGGTTGATGGACGAGTTCGAGCTGCACACCGAGGTGGGCGCGGGCACCGTCATCACCGCCGTCAAATGGGAACGATGATGGACCTCGGCCTGCGCAGCGCGGACAACCGGGTCTGGCTGGCGGCGACCGATCCGAGCACCGCCGGGTCCGTCCGCCGAGCCGCGGTGGCGCTCGGCGAGGAGATCGGCCTGCCCGCCGCGGCGATCAGCGGCCTCGCCATCATCGCCACCGAGGCCACCACCAATCTGGCCCGGCACGCCGACGAGGGCGTGGTGCTGCTGCGAGTGGTGCGCGCCGGCGACGCGGCCGGCGTCGGGCTCGTCGCCATCGACCAGGGCCCCGGCATGGCCGACGTGCTCGCATCCAGTGTGGACGGACACTCGACCGGCGGGACGCTCGGCATCGGCCTGGGCGCCATCACCCGCATGGCGACGGACTTCGACATCTACTCCCGACCCGGCACCGGCACGGTCCTCGCCGCGACCGTCTGGGCCAAACCGCCCGCGCCGACCTGGCTCGACGGCGTCGCCCGGCCCCTCGCCGGCGAGACGGCCTGCGGCGACGGCTACGCCGCCCGGGAGCTCGACGGGCGGCGCCAGATCATGCTCTGCGACGGGCTCGGGCACGGACCCCTCGCCGCCCTCGCCAGCGAGGCCGCGATCGCCGCGTTCCTCGAAGCGCCGCCCGGCGGTCCGAAGGAGATCCTCGCCTTCCTGCACGGGCGCATCGGACACACCCGGGGCGCGGTCGTCGGGATCGCCGAGGTCAACGCGGCCCGGGACACGGTGCGCTTCGCGGGGATCGGCAACATCGCCGCCAGCGTCTGCGGCGACGTCCGGCGGGCGATGGTCTCCATGCCCGGGATCGTCGGCCAGCAGCGGCACTCGGTCCGCGAGTTCGACTACCCGCTGCCGCCGGACGCCCTGATCATCATGCACTCCGACGGGCTGACCGAGCGGTGGAGCCTCGCCGACCATCCGGGGCTGCTCACGCGTACCCCCGTGGTGGTCGCCGCGACCCTGCTGCGCGACGCCTCCCGGCGGCGCGACGACGCCGCGATCGTGGTCGCGAGGCCCTGAGATGATCACACGTGAACTGCTGCGCTCGCACATCTCCGTGGAGCAGGACGTTTTCGAGGTCCGCCGACAGGGTAGACAGCTCGCGGCGGCACTCGGCCTGGAGACGCAGGACCAGATCCGAGTGGCAGCCGCGTTGTCGGAGGCCGGTCGGCGTCTGCTGGCGCTGGGCAGGGTCACCGTGGTGTTCGCACTGTGGATTCCCGATCCCGACGACCCGCAGGTGCCGGAGCGGCCCGTGGCACGCGCGCTGCTGGGCTTCCAGGCGACAGTGGATGCACCGACGGGCGAGGAGTTCGTCGGGGAGATCGGGCTGACGAGGGGGCTCATGGACCTGTGGGACGTGGTGCGCACCTCCACCACCACCTCGGTAGGGATGGCTCGGCGGGTCCCCGACCGCGCCCTGCTCCTCGACGACGAGGAGCTCGCCGAGGTCTGCCGCGAGATCGCCGCCAGCTCCGCCGGTACGCCGCTGGAGGAGCTCGCCGAGCAGAACCGGCAGCTCCTCGCCACCCTCGCCGAGGTGCAGGCGCACCGCGACGAGCTGCTGCGCCTCAACGGCGAGCTCGAGGAGACCAACCGGGGTGTCGTGGCCCTCTACACCGAGCTCTCCGACGAGCTCGAAGCCACCAACCGCGGTGTCGTGGCGCTCCACTCCGAGCTGGACCAGCGCACCACGCAGCTGCGCGAGGCGAGCGAGGCGAAGACGCGGTTCCTGGCGAGCGTCACGCACGAACTGCGCTCCCCCGTCACCTCCATCACCGGCCTGACCCGGCTGCTGCGCGACCCGCAGTCCGACGCCCTCAGCCCCGACCAGTCCCGGCAGCTGGAGCTGATCGACGAGTCGTCGCGCAGCCTGCTCACGCTCGTCAACGAGCTGCTCGACCTGGCGAAGGCCGAGTCGGGCCGGCTGCAGCCGGTGCCGCAGGACACCGACCTCAAACCGATCTTCGACACCCTGCGCGGCACGCTGCGAGCGCTGCCCGCCTCGCCGACGACGGCGCTCGTCGTCGAGGACCCGGTCGGCCTGCCGCTGGTGCGCACCGATCCGGTGATGCTCGCGCAGGTGCTGCGCAACCTGCTCACCAACGCGCTGAAGTTCACCCCGGACGGCGAGGTGCGGCTCTCCGCCGCAGTCGACGACGGCCACCTGGTGCTGACGGTGACCGACACCGGGATCGGCATACCGCCCGACGAGATCGACCGCGTCTTCGAGGAGTTCCACCAGGTCCGCCACGCCCTGCAGGCCACCGTCACGGGCACGGGGCTCGGTCTGCCCTACGCCAGGCGGCTCGTCGAGGCGCTGCACGGCACCCTCACCCTCACGAGCGAGCTGCACCGGGGCAGCACCTTCACCGTTCGCCTGCCGGTCGGCGGCCTCTCCGGACAGGCCGAGTCGCGCAGCGCCACCGATGTCCTGCTCGTCGACGACGACGAGGCGTTCCGCACCGCGGCCGGTGAGGTGCTGCGCCGCTGCGGGTTCCACGTCCGCGAGGCGGGCGACGGCCGGACGGCGCTGGCGGTGATCGCGGTGCACCCGCCGGACCTGGTCCTGCTCGACCTGCGCCTGGCGGAGCTGGACGGGTTCGCGGTCCTCGACGCCCTCCACGCCGACGAGCGGCTGCGCGAGATCCCCGTGGTGGTGATCACCGCCTACCCCTCGGACGTCACGGAGGCCGCCGCGCTGCGGCACACCACGACGGTGCTCGACAAGACCTCGACCACACTGGACGACCTCTGTGACGTGGTGGGGTTGGCCGCCCGGAGTCCGCGATGAGCGCCGACGGCAACACCATCCTCGTCGTCGACGACACCCCGTCGAAGCGCTACGTGCTCGTCAGCTGGCTCAAGCGCGGCGGCTACACCGTGGTGGAGGCCGAGACCGGGGCGCAGGCGCTGGACCGGTTCGAGCAGGGCGACATCGACCTCGTCGTGCTCGACGTGCGGCTCCCCGACGCCAGCGGCTTCGAGATCTGCCAGCGGATCAAGGAGCATCCGCGCTTCGGCACCACCCCGGTCATCCACGTCTCCGCCGCCGCGGTCGAGTCGGTCGACCGGACCCACGGCCTCTCCGGCGGCGCCGACGGCTACCTGGTGGAGCCGATCAACCCCGACGAGCTGCTCGCCACCATCGCCTCCGTGCTGCGCTACTACCAGGCCCGGCTCCAGGCCGAGCGGCTCGCGGCCCGGCTGACCAGCCTGGTGCACGTCACCGCCGACATGGGTGCCGCCACGAGCCAGCGCCGCCTGCTGGAGCAGGCCGCCCGCGGCGGCAGCGAGATCTTCGACTCGGCCGTCACGATCTTCACCGGAGACCGCGACGGTGCCTGGATCATGGCCACCTGCGCCGGCCGCGGCGAGGCCGCCGAGGTGCGCCCGGCCACGATGGAGCTCGGCGACGAGCCGATCGGCATCACGATCCGCGACGAGGCGGCCGACCGGTGGCCGGCGCTGCGGACCGCCGACGCCGAGGTCCGGGTCGCGGCCTTCCACACCCGTCCCGAGCAGCCCGCCGTCTACGTCGTCATGCCGTCCTCGGCGAGCCTGACCGACAGCCCGGTGCTCACCCTCTTCGGCCAGGCGATCGTCGCGGCGATCGAGTCGCAGCGCCTGTTCGCCAGCGAGCACAACCTCGCGCTCACCCTGCAGCGCAGCCTGCTCCCCCGCCGCGTACCCCGGCTGTCCGGCTTCGACCTCGCGGTTCGCTACGTGCCGGCGAGCGACCACGCCGAGATCGGCGGCGATTTCTACGAGGTGACGCAGCAGGCGGACCGCATCGTCATCGCGGTCGGCGACGTCGGCGGCCACTCCCTGCACGCGGCGACGGTGATGGCCGAGCTCCGCCACGCCACCCGCGCCTACCTGATCGAGGGCTACAGCCCGGCGACGATCCTCGATCGGCTCAACATCCTCATCGGCGCCCTGCTCCCCGGCGAGATCGCCACGATGTGCGTGATCGCGATCAGCTGGGACACCGGTGAGGTGCTGATGAGCAACGCCGGCCACCCGCCGCCGATGCTGCACGGTGCCGACGGCGCACGCCTGCTCCACGGCCACGGGCCGCTGCTCGGCATCCATGTGCGCCCCGCCACCGAGAGCTCCTTCACCCTGGCTCCCGGCGACACCCTGGTGCTCTACACCGACGGTCTGATCGAGCGCCGCGGGGAGATCCTCGACATCGGGCTGGAGCGCCTGGTGGCGGCGGCGGGCACCCCGGAACCGGACCTGGAGCAGTACGCCAGCCGCCTGCTCGACGAGCTGGTGCCGGAGGTGCCCAGCGACGACATAGCGCTGGTGGCGATCCGTCGGCGGGCGATCCGCGAGGCGGCGCCCGACCAGGTCTTCACGCACGGCTACCCGCCCATCGAGGACGTCATCCCGCCGGCCGGCGCGGCCACCTTCGTGGTCGACACGCCGTCGCTGAGCCGGCTGCGGCAGGCGATGAGCGCCTTCGGCCAGGAGAACGGCCTCGACGTCGACGGCCAGGACCGGTTGGTCCTCGCCGCCAACGAGCTGCTCACCAACGCGATCCGGCACGGTGGCGGCGGGGGCCGGATGTGGCTGTGGCGCGATGAGGCGTGGTTCTTCTGCCAGGTCACCGACCAGGGCCGAGGTTTCACCGATCTGGCGGCCGAGGCGGGGGCACCGCAGGCCGGTCCGAGAGCGATGAGCGGGCGCGGGCTGTGGCTGGTACGCCAGCTGATGGGCCGGGTCCTGGTGCGCTCCGGACCGTCGGGGACCACGGTCACGGCGGCACTGCCCATTCCCAACGCGTAACCGATATGAGAATTATGCCGGTTTAGCCCGCGACGCTTCCGGGTAAGGGCTCATGGACGCACGCCCGTCCGGGCGTGACATGCGCAGACGGCGGGGGCGGCCATGAGACTTCCCGAACCACGCGGACCGGTATCGGCGACGCTGATCACGCTGCTGAGGGCCGACACGGAACCCGCACCGATGCCCGGTTTCGGCGACGGCGACCCGCTCGTCGACGACGACCTGCAGCTCACTCTCACCATCTGTTATGAGCTGCACTATGGCGGCTTCGACGAGGTGGACGACGCCTGGGAGTGGCACCCCGGTGTCCTCGCGGTCCGCGCCGAGGCCGAACGGCGCTTCGAGCGCGCGGTCCGAGACCTGGTCGGCTCGCCCGCACCGGTTCCGGCCGCCGAGATCCCGGCCGCCCTCACCGCCCTCACCGCCGAGACGGACGGCCCGTCGCTGTCCCGCTACGTCCAGCGCCACGCCACGCTCGACCAGTTCCGCGAGTTCGTCGTGCACAAGTCGCTCTACCAGCTCAAAGAGGCGGATCCGCACACCTTCGCGATCCCCCGGCTCACCGGGCGCGCCAAGGCCGCGCTGGTCGAGATCCAGATCGACGAGTACGGGTCGGGCCGGCTGGACCGGATGCACTCGGAGCTGTTCCGCACCACGATGCGGCATCTCGGACTCGATGCGGCCTATGGCGCCTACCTCGACCGGCTCCCCGCCACCTCGCTCGCCATCAACAACCTGATCTCGATGTTCGCCCTGCACCGGCGGCTGCGTGGCGCACTCGCCGGGCAGCTCGCCGCGTTCGAGATGACGTCGAGCCTGCCCAACAGCCGCTACGGCAACGGCCTGCGCCGGCTCGGCGGTGATGCGGAGGCGACCCTCTTCTACGACGAGCACGTCGCCGCCGACGCGGTCCACGAGCAGATCGCCGCGCATGACCTGTGCGGTGGACTGGTCGCGGCCGAGCCGCACCTGAGCAGCGATGTCCTCTTCGGAGCGGCCGCCGCGGAAGCGCTGGGCGGGCGGGTCGGCCGACGGATGCTCGCCGACTGGGAGCACGGCGCGAGCTCTCTGCGGCCGGGGTCGCCGGACCTTCCCGTCACCGACGGCGCGGTCCTGGTCGGGGTGGCCGGATGACCGCCGGTCGGCACGTCCCGGCCACCGTCACGCCCTATGAGAACGGGCCGCTGCTGCTGCGGGGCGACTTCGAGATCGTCACGCCCGACGGCGATCGGATCGACGCGGGACGACCCACCGTCGCCCTGTGCCGCTGCGGGAAGTCTCGTATCAAGCCCTTCTGCGACGGCACCCACAAGCTGATCGGTTTTGAAGCACCAGAGGGCCACGACAAACCCTGATGTTTGGGTAGAAGCGGGACGGGGCACTTTCTAGGTGTGGGACCCCCTCCCCTGTAACTGAAGGAGACAAAGCCATGACCGTCGCCGGAATCATTTCAGCGATCATCGTCGGACTCATCATCGGCGCCCTCGGCCGCCTGGTGCTCCCGGGCCGGCAGAACCTGCCGATCTGGCTCACCATCGTCGTCGGCATCATCGCCGCCATCGTCGGCACCCTGATCGCCCAGGCCGTCGGCGTCGCCGTCACCGACGGCATCGACTGGATCGAACTCGTCTTCCAGATCGGCCTCGCCGCAGTCGGAGTCGCCCTCGTCTCCGGCATGCGCGGCCGCTCCGCGGTCTGACGCATCCGAAACGCCGAAGGAGCCGGGACAGCTGTCCCGGCTCCTTCGGCGTTCGCAAGATCGGCGCAACTCTTCAAGAGTTGCGCCGATCTTGCGTGCTCATCCGTGCTCACGGGTATGAGCGTGACCATGAGCAGTCACGCGCAGCCGACATCCGAGCAGGCACCCCCGCCGGAGGCCGGTCCCGCCTCCCCCGCCCGGCTCAGCGGCCACGACTGGTGGTCGGCGATCGTCATGACGGTCAAGGAGTTCCGCCGGGACAACCTGACGGTCTGGGCGGCGGCCCTCACCTACTACAGCGTCCTGTCGCTCTTTCCGGGTCTGCTGGTGCTCGTCGCCATCCTGGGCCTGCTCGACGACTCGCTGACACAGTCTCTTGTGGACAACGTGATCCCGATCGTGCCCGCGTCCGCCCGCGACATCGTGACCGCGGCGGTGGAGAACGTGCAGCACGGCCAGGGCAAGGCCGGGCTGGCCGCCGTCATCGGCCTGCTCGTCGCCACCTGGTCGGCCTCGGGCTATGTGGCCGGGTTCATGCAGGCCTCCAACGCCATCTATGACGTCAAGGAGGGCCGCCCGGTCTGGAAGACGGTTCCGATCCGGATCGGCGTCACCCTCGTCACCGGCGTACTCCTCGTGGCGAGCATGCTGATCGTGGTCCTCAGCGGCGAGCTCGCCCAGCGCGTCGGCGATGTCTTCGGCATCGGTCCGGCGGCGGTCGACACCTGGAACGTGCTGAAGTGGCCGGTACTCGTGGTCATCATCGGCCTGCTCTTCGCCATCCTCTACTGGGCCTGCCCGAACGTCCGCCAGGGCGGCTTCGCCTGGGTCAGCCCGGGCGGGCTCGTCGCCGTGGTGCTCTGGGTGGCGATCTCGCTGCTCTTCGCCCTCTACACCGCACACTTCGGCTCCTACGACGCCACCTACGGCACCCTCGGCGGTGTCATCGTCTTCCTCACCTGGCTGTGGCTGAGCAACGTCGCGATCCTCTTCGGCGCGGAGTTCGACGCCGAGCTGGAGCGCCGCCGGGCGATCGCGGCCGGCCACCCGGCCGACCAGGAGCCATACATGCAGATGCGCGACGGCAGCAAGGTCGACCCCGGCGTGGACGAGGATCTCTCCTGATCCAGGCCGGGGTCGGACGTCACGCCGACGGATCCGAGGCGGTGGCCCGGTTCGCGCCGGCCCCCTCGGCCGGGCGGGCCGGCCACCAGAACCGCTCGCCGAGCAGCAGGGCCAGCGCGGGAACGACCACGGTCCGCACCAGCAGCGTGTCGAGCAGCAC
Organism: Allocatelliglobosispora scoriae; assembly: GCF_014204945.1. NCBI lineage: Bacteria > Bacillati > Actinomycetota > Actinomycetes > Micromonosporales > Micromonosporaceae > Allocatelliglobosispora > Allocatelliglobosispora scoriae. Next base: position 1,652,684 of record NZ_JACHMN010000003.1, on the reverse strand, counting down.
GCCGATGCCGACGATGATGCCGAGCTGGGTGAGCACGATGACCGGCAGCACGCCGAGCACCGCGAAGACCGCCGCGAGCAGGATGCCCGCCGAGGTGATCACGCCACCGGTCGCCGAGAGCGCCCGCAGCATCCCGGCCCTGGTGTCTCCGCGTGCGGCGGTCTCCTCCCGCGCCCGGGTCACCAGGAAGATGTTGTAGTCCACGCCGAGCGCGACGAGGAAGAGGAACGCGAGCAGCGGCACCGCGGCGTCCAGCGCCGGAATCCCGACGAGGTGGAAGACGAAGGTCGCCGCGCCCAGGCTCGCCGCGAAGCTGACGATGACGGTGATCAGCAGCAGGATCGGCGCGACCAGGGATCGCAGCAGCGCGATGAGCACGATCAGGACGACGGCGAGCACCAGCGGGGCGATCACCATGTCATCGCGTACGTTGGCGTCGCGTTTATCCAGGTCGGCGGCGGGTGCGCCGCCGACGTAGGCATCCGCTCCGGCGATCCCGGCGAGCCTGTCGCGCATCGCGGTGACCGTGGCGTCGGCGGCCGGGGTGCCGGACTCGGCGGTCAGCTGCACCCGCAGCTGGGTGAGCGTGCCGTCCTCGGAGGTCTCCGGCTCCTCGACCCGGGTCACCCCGCCGATGCCCCGGAGCTCGTCGGCGGCCCGCTGGCCGGCGGCCGCGTTGACGATGACGGCGGCAGGCTGCGACGAACCCGGCGGGTAGTGCCTGGCCAGGGTCTCCTGCGCGGTGACCGACTCGACCTCGGTGCGGAACTGCTCGGTCTGCGACAGGCCGACGTTGGTGCCGAGCAGACCCAGTGCGAGGCTCGCCAGCACGACCCCGGCACCGACCAGGACGACCGCCGGGCGGCGGCCGACGCCTTTGGCCACCCTGGACCAGAAGCCGGTCTCGCTCGGGTCGGCGCTGCCGACCTTGGGCACGAAGGGCCAGAAGATGCCGCGAGGGAAGCAGACGAGCGCGGCGGGCAGCACGACCAGGCCGAAGACGAGGGCGACCGCGACGCCGAGGGCGGCCGAGATGCCGAGGGTGCGGTTGCTGGTCAGCACCGCGAAGAGCAGGGTGAGCAGCGCCAGGATGACGGTACCGGCGCTCGCGAGGATCGCCGGTGCGGCCCCTCGGAGCGCTCCGGCCATCGCCTCGCGGCGCGACTCGGTCCGGCGCAGTTCCTCGCGGTAACGGGAGATGAGCAGCAGCGCGTAGTCGGTGCCCGCGCCGAAGACCAGCACGGAGACGATGCCGCTGATCGACGCGTCGGTACGCTCGCCGACGAGGTTCGCCACCCAGGGCAGCAGCTTCGCCACCACCTGGTCGCCGATGCCGATCACCGTCAGCGGGATGATCCACAGGAACGGGCTGCGGTAGGTGATGAGCAGCAGCAGCGCCACGACGGCGGCGGTCGAGACGAGCAGGGTGACGTCGGCACCGTCGAAGGCGGCCGAGATGTCCCGGCTGAATGCCGCACCGCCGGTCACCTGCGCCGAGAGTCCGGCCGGGAGCCCGGCGCCCGGCGCCCGTACGTCGTCGCGGATGCCGTCGACGGTCGTGCCGAGCGCGTCGCCGTCGAGGTCACCGGAGAGCGGGACGATGAGCAGCGCCGCTTGCCCGTCCTCGGAGACGACGGGCGGTGGCAGCTTGCCACCCAGCGCCCGCGCCGCGAGGGCGGTCCGCGCGTTCTCGATCGCGGCCTTGTCCTCGCCGGTGAGCGCGGCATCGGCGCGCTCGTAGACGACGATCGCCGAGGACTGCCGACCGCTGGCGAACCGGTCGCCGAGCTCGGTGACGCGGGTCGACTGCGCTCCGGCGGGCAGCCCGTCGCCGGGCTGCGCCTGGGGCTGCTCGGGTGAGGTGGCGAAGACCAGCGCCGAGAGCACGGCGGTGGCGATCAGGATGAGAATCGACCCGACCCGACCAGTTATGATCTTGATGAAGCGGCTGCCCATCGCCAACTCCTATTGTTCATTTAACGAATATTTCGAGAATCGAAATGATAGCATGGTCGTCGTGGCCGGGGGCAGCGAGGAGAACGCCGTCAGGTCCGAAGCACTCGACGATCTGGTCGACGCGCTCCGGACCTTCACTGTGGAGTCCGACGTCTTCGTCGATGTCTTCGCCCGTGCGCACGGTCTCGGTCGCAGCCATCTCAACGCCATCATGTGGATCAGCGCAAGTGCGCAGGCAGGGCACCCGATGACCGCCGGTGAGCTGGCCGGCCGGCTCGGGCTCGGGGCACCCGCGACCACCGCGCTCATCGACCGGCTGGAGTCGGCGGGGCACGTCGTGCGCGACCGCGACCCGCACGACCGGCGCAAGGTGACGATCCGGATGCAGAATGTCGCGCTGCAGCTCGCGATGCAGTTCTTCGCACCGCTCGGCGTCGGCATGGCCCACGCGTCAGCCGACATCCCGGTCACCGAGCTGAAGATCGCCTCGACCGTCGTACGCCGGATGACGCAGGCCGTCACCGACGCCCGCCGGGCCACCGCACGCCCCGAGGCCACCGACGGAAGCGCCTCGGCTCCGGAAGTGCCATGATGGGCATGACTGGGCCCCTCACCTAGGATGGATCACGAAACGATGTCGGGACGCTTGACCACGCACGTCTCCCGTGGGCCAGCGCACACAGTGGTCGCCGTCGCCGGAGACTGCGACCTGGCCGGCCGGGAGGAGCTGACGGCGACCCTGCTCGCCGCCGTCGCGGACGCCCGGATCGTCACCGTCGACCTGTCCGATGTCGAGTTCCTCGACTCCAGCGGGATCCACGCGCTCGTCACCGCCCATCATGCAGCCGTGCAGGCCACCCGCCGGCTGTACGCCACCGGTGCGACCGGCGTGGTCGCGCAGGTGCTGGAGCTCACCGGAGTCGCCGAACTCCTCGCCCCACCGGCCTCGGCCGGAGCTGACAGCTAGGAAACGCCGCACAACCGCCCCGACCAGGAGACCGATCCCGTGTCCGAACCGGCAGCAGCGCCACCCGCCGAACTCACCTACCAGGTCGCGACCGACCTGCAGGGGGTCCGGTCGTTCGTGCACGACCGGGCGACCCTGGCAGGTCTCACCCCGTCCCGTGCGGACCTGCTCACCCTCGCCGTCAGCGAGCTCGCCACCAACACGCTCCAGCACACCTCGGGTGGCGGCCTGGTGCGAGTGTGGACCGAGGAGGGCGCCGTGATCTGCGAGGTCGAGGACGGCGGTCGGCTCGGCGACCTCGCCCCACCGGTGATGCCGCAGGTCACATCGCCCGGCGGTCGGGGTCTCGCCATCGTCGACCGGATCTGCGACCGGGTCACCGTGGTGCACACCGCCTACGGCGTACGGCACCGGTTGGTGATGGACCTCTAGGGCGTGATCCGCACTGCCAGCAGGCAGGTGTCGTCGTCGGGGCTGGCGTATTCGAGCAGTCCGTCCACAGCGGACCAGGCCCCGGCCGCGCCCTCGTCGGCGGCCGAGAGGGTGTCGACCACCCTCGTCAGGATCTCCTCCTGGTCGTGACCGCGCCGCTCCACCAGCCCATCGGTGTAGAAGAGCAGCAGGTCAGCCGAGTCCAGGTGGACCATCGCCTCCGGATAGACCGCGGCCGCCGAGGCGCCGAGCAGCAGCCCCTGCGGGTGCGGCAGCGCGGTGACCCGACCGCCCCGCGTGTGCAGCGGCGGCAGGTGCCCGCCCCGGGCCCAGCGCAGGCTGCCGTCGGCCGGGTCGAAGAGCGCGATCACCGCCGTCGAGGTGGTGCCGAGCCGCAGGCACAGCCCGTTGAGGTGGCTCATCAACGGACCGGGGTCGCTGATGCCGATGCTGGTCCACGCGGTCAGGGCGTAGCGCAGCTGCGCCATCGCGGTCGCCGAGGCGAGACCGTGCCCGACCACGTCGCCGATCGCCAGCACCACTCGCCCGTCGGCGGTCTCGATCGCGTGGTACCAGTCGCCGCCGACCTGGACCGGGCTGCCCGCCGGGACGTAACGCACCAGCACCTGCACACCGGGCAGGTCGATCGGGTCGCTCGGCAGCGGCTGGATGACCTGCTGGAGCTGCCCGGCGAGACGGTGCTCGGCGAGCGCCGACAGCTCCCTGCTGCGCAGCTCCTCCCGGAGGCGGTCGACCGCGCTGAGGGACTCCTCCCGGGCGGTGACGTCCTGCACCACGCCGTAGATCTTCACGGGGTTGCCCTCGGCGTCGCGGGCCACGTCGGCGACGAGCCGCAGCGCCTTGATTCCGTCGCCCACCCGCACCCGCAGGGTGAGGTCGGAGACGATGCCGCCGTCGAGGAGCTGCCACGCCGTCTCCCGCAGCGGCTGGTCGTCGGCGACGATCGCGGCCGTCTGCTCCGCCCGCGACAGCGGCCCGAGCGCCGGGTCGCGCTCGAAGAGCCGGTACATCCCCGGCGACCATTCGTTGCGACCGGTCGCCAGGTCGAACTCGCCCCAGCCCAGGTTGCCGAGGAACTCCGTCTGGTCCAGGCGCCGCTGGTACTCGTCGAGCCGCTGCCACCACACGAGCAGGCCGCCACAGGCCCAGTGCACGCTCACGTCGAAGACCGAGACCGCGACCACCCCGGCCCGCTGCTCCTGGTAGCGGAAGTTCGACAGCTGCGCGGGCTGCCGATCGGCGCTGACCTGGAGGTACAGCTGCCACAGCGGACCGCCGATCATGCTGGGGTAGAGCTCGCCGAGGAGCGCGCCCACCCGCTCGGTGCCGCTGCGCCCGGTCACGTCCCGCGACTCGGCACCCGCCGCCCCGATCCGGAAGTCGACGATCTGCCCGGCGCCGTCGCGAACGGGCAGCAGCCAGGTGCAGCTCGACGGGATCGCCGCGAGGAGTTCGCGGACGATCGGAAGCATCGCCTCGCCGGTATCGGTGACCGGCTCGGCGGCGGCCTGATCGGCACGCGTGCGGCCTCGGGGCATCAGCTCGCCTCCCAACTCCGTCGAGCCTAGCCGTCCGGCGTCGGCCACCCGCAAGCGATGCCGTCAGCAGCGGGGGCCGCACCCCGGCCGGGGTGCGGCCCCCGGGCCGCGGTGCTGGCACGCTCAGGCGGTGACGAACTTCTTGACCGCGGCATCGATGGCCGCGTTGTCGGGCGAGGCGTAGGACTTCAGCGTCTCGCGGTTGTAGCTGATGAGCATCGGGCACTTGTTGGCGGGCGCGTTGATCGTCCCGCCGTCACCGATCTTCTCGCCGGTCTTGGCCGCGTAGAAGGTCAGGGTGTAGCGCGACGAGAGGTAGTCGACGGTCAGCTTCGTGCCGTCGCTCGCCTTGATGTCGCACTTCTGCCCGGCGCCCTCGCTGCCCTCCTGGTAGGCGAGGCAGCCGACGACGCTCACCGTGGAGTAGTCGGCCGACTTGGCGTAATAGGACGCGTCGGAGTCGAGGATCTTGCTGCTCCAGCTCGTCATCCGGGCGGGGGTGTTGCTGAACACGTACGCCTTGGCGGTGGCGAGGCTGCCGACCTCGGCCGCGTTGAGGATCGTTCCGCCCTGGCACACGTCGCCGAAGTCGCTGGACGAGTTGGCCGTGACCCCGTTGTTGTTCTGCGGTGACGCGGCCCCGGTCGGCGCGACCGACCTCGTGCTCGACGCCGTCGGCGTGGTGTCGTCGTCGGCGGCGTTGAGGATCAGCGCCACGGCGCCACCGCAGACGAGGAGCAGCAGCACCACCGCACCGACGACGAGCCCGATGATGAGCCCCTTGCGGGACTTCGGCGGCTGCTGCCCACCCTGCCCGTAGGCGGGCTGCCCGTCCGGCGTGTAGGCGGCCTGCCCTGGTGCGTAGGCAGGCTGGCCACCCGGCGGGTAGGCGGGCGGTCCGCTCGACGGGTAGGCGGGCGGTGCGCTCGACGGCTGCGGCTGCGGGTAGCCCGGCTGGGCCGGTCCTGGCTGGCCGAGGTCGCCGCTCGACGGCTGGGGTGGCCCGCTGGGGTCCGGCTGGCCGGACGGGCGAGCGTAGGGATCGGTCATGGCTCTCTCAATGCACCGAACCGCGGCCGCCTAAACCGACAAGATCGAGATAAACCCCACAGGGCGGCTCAGGCGAACGCCTCGGCGGCCCGGTCCAGGGCGGCTCGGACCGCGGCTCCGAGCGGCATCGGCCCCTTCTGCTCGGCCCAGACGGTGGTGGCCGTACGCAGCGTCGCGAGAAACGTCGCCGCCAGCACCCGGGAGCGCATCGGCTCGTCGGGGTGCCCCGGGTCCCGCTCGGCGATCATGGCGGCGAGCTGCTGCTCCAGGATGCCCTGTGCGGTGACCTGCCGGGCCAGCAGCGACGGGTGCCGGCGCAGCAGCTGGAGCTGGGCCAGCCAGCTCGCGTCGATCGAGGTGAGGGGATCGAACTGCGCCGCGGCGGCCATCGTCAGCGCCCGCCACGGCGGCTCGTCGCGGGGCCGCTCCCGCAGCCCGTCGAGCAGCTTGTCGATCCGGGTGCGATCGCCGTGCAGCAGGGCGTCTTCCTTGTTGGCGAAGTAGTTGGAGAAGGTCCGCCGGGAGACGTTCGCCTCGTCGGCGACCGCCTCGACCGTGACGTCGTCGAGCCCTCGCTCCAGCGCGAGCCGCAGCACCGCCTCGTAGAGCGCCTGCCGGGTCGCTTCCTTCTTGCGCTCGCGCAGCGTTGCGGTTGCCTCCACGGGTTCAGACGATACAGCCATCCGGCCCAATTTGCTCATCGCGCAATTTTGCGCAGTGCGCAATGTTGTGCCATGCTCGGTGCATGAGCACCGCCGCCACCCCCATGCCTGCAGCGCGGATGAGCCATCGCGAGATCCTGGAGGCACTCAGCGGCCTCCTGCTCGTGCTCTTCGTCGCCATGATCAGCTCCACCATCGTCTCCACCGCCCTGCCGAGGATCCTCGGCGAGCTCAACGGCACCCAGACGCAGTACACGTGGGTGGTGACGGCGACGCTGCTCGCCGCGACCGCGACGACGCCGATCTGGGGGCGCCTCGCCGACATGTTCGACAAGAAGCTGCTGGTCCAGATCGCGATCGGCATCTTCGTCATCGGCTCGCTGCTCAGCGGCTTCGCCCAGGACTCCGGCCAGATCATCGCCGCCCGCGCGTTCCAGGGCATCGGCGTCGGCGGCCTGCAGGCGCTGGTCCAGATCGTCATCGCGGCGATGATCCCGCCACGCGAGCGCGGGCGCTACAACGGCTACCTCGGCGGTGTCATGGCGATCGCGACCCTCGCCGGTCCGCTGCTCGGCGGCCTCATCGTGGACACCTCGTGGCTGGGGTGGCGGTGGTGCTTCTTCATCGGCGTACCCATCGCGGTGTTGGCCTTCGGGCTTTTGCAGAAGACGCTGCGCCTGCCCGCGGGCAGGCGCGCGGCCGGACCCATCGACTACCTCGGCGCCGCGCTGATCGCGATCGGCGTGAGCGTGCTGCTGATCTGGGTCTCCTTTGTGGACAGCTCGTTCGACTGGCTGTCGTGGCAGACCTTCGCGATGGTCCTGCCCGGCCTCGCGATCCTCGCCGCCGCCGTCCGGGTCGAGAAGCGGGCCGCGCAGCCGGTCGTGCCGCTCGACGTGATCAAGCAGCGCACCCCGGCCCTCGCCATCGTCGCGAGCCTCGCGGTGGGCATGGCGATGTTCGGCGGCGCGGTCTTCCTGGGGCAGTATTTCCAGATCGGCCGGGGTTACAGCCCCACCGAGTCCGGGCTGCTGACGATGCCGCTCATGCTCGGGGTCTTCCTCTCCTCGACCGTCTCCGGGCAGCTCGTCACCCGCACCGGCAAGGTCAAGCCCTTCATCGTCACCGGCGCGATCATCCTGGTCCTCGGCTTCGCCAGCCTCTCCTTCGTCGACCACCAGACCTCCCTCGGCGCGCTCGCGGTCGGCATGCTGCTCGTCGGCGCGGGCGTCGGCATGACGATGCAGAACCTCGTGCTCGCCGTGCAGAACACCGCGGCGCTGAAGGACCTGGGTGCGGCGACCGGCGCGGTCACCTTCTTCCGCTCGCTCGGCGGCACGATCGGCGTCTCGGTCCTCGGCGCGGTCCTCGCCCACCGGGTCCAGACGACGATCGCCGCGCACCTCGCCGAGCGGGGCATCCCGGCCGGGAGCGGCGGCGGCTCGCTCAACATCAACGCGCTGCCCGCGGCGGCGCAGACCGTCGTGCGGGAGGCATACGGCGACGCCACCGGCCACATCTTCCTGATCTCCGCCGCGATCGGCGTCGTCGGGGTGATCGCGGCGCTGCTGCTGCCCTCGATCACGCTGCGGTCCAGCCTCGACACCCCCGCCGCCCTGCCCGAGGCCGAACCGGCGCTCGCCGCGCAGGCCTGACCACCGCCACCGGGACCCCACCGTGGAGACCTCGGCCGCCGAGCACTACGGCCCGGCGGCCGCCTGGCACCCCTTCGAGCGCGGCACCGACGGGCCGCGCGTCATCATGGTCGGCGTGGACGGCAGCCCCACTTCGGAACGGGCCGCCGCCTACGCCGCGGGCATGGCCCGGCGCCAGCGCTGCCGGCTCGTCGTCGTCTTCGTGGGTACGCCGGCCAGCTTCATCAACGCCATCTACGCCGAGACGGCGGCGACGCTGATCAGCACGTATGACGAGCTCGCCGAGGCCCTGCGCAAGGACGTCCGGCGGACCGCCGAGGAGATGGGAGTGCCGACGACCTTCATCGTGTGCCGGGGCGACGCGTTCACCGAACTGCGGAGCCAGGCCGATCGCCACAAGGCGGATCTGCTCGTCGTGGGCGCCTCGGCACAGGCCGGGCACCGGTTCGTCGGGTCGGTCGCCGCCAAGCTCGTCAAGCTGGGGCGCTGGCCCGTGGTGGTGGTGCCGTGACCGCGCTCGGTGCGGTGGCCGGGATGCTGCTGCTCGCCCTCTCCCGCTGCCTGCGCCGCCGTCGCGGCGCCTGTCCCGGAGCCCGAGCCGCCGCTGCCCAAGCCGTCGCCGAGCCGCCGCCATCCACCTGCGACACCGGCCGTAGCCTGCGGCGCCGTGCCGTCTCGTCGCGACCGCACGCGCGCCGGCCGCGCAACCGCAACGCGGTGAGCTCTCGCCGCTGACCCGAGCGAACCGCTGACCCGAGCGAACCGCGGACCGAGCGGACTCGGGTGACTGCGGCGCTCGCGCCACGCATCATGTCCGTCAGGAGCAACCCGGAGGCCGCAACCACTGGGAGACAGCATGTTCGACGGGTTTCGTGGCGTTTACCTGCGGCGGCGGGCGGACTGGCTCGATCGCCAGGGCAACCGCCAGGAGGCACTCGCCGCATACCTGGAGGCCGGAGCCGTGTGGCAGCACCGCGACCGGGTCCTCGCCGCCGACTGCTGGGTCTCCGCCGCCAGGCTGGCCGCGCTTATGGAGGACCGAGCCGCCCAGCTCGACCACTGCCGGCAGGCGCTCGACGTGCTTCCGCCACCGGCGCTGTGGCGCTCGCCGATGACCGTGGCGACCGGATTCGAGGCGATGGCGATCGGAGCCGACGCACTGCACTGGCTCGACCGGCTCGCCGAGGCCGAGGTGCTGGCCCGAGCGGCGATCGAGGTGGCCGAGCGCACCGACAAGGTGGTCTGGCAGGCCATGTCCTACGCCGCCCTCGGGCAGACGCTCCTGCGGCAGGGTCGGCCGACGGAGACCCTGGGCTGCCAGAGCCGCGTCCTCGAGCTGATGCGCAGCACCGGCGACCCGATCTGGATCTCGGTCGCGCTCGCCGATCTGGCCACCGCGCTCTGCGGTCTGGAGCAGTTCGATCAGGCACTGCGATCGGTGACCGAGGGACTGTCCATGATGGACCAGATCGCCGACCCCGACATCGCCGACAAGCAGCGGATCGGCGCGCTCGCGACGCTCGCGTCGATCCGGCGCAGCACCGGTGACCTCGCCGGTGCGATCGAGTCGGCGGGGCGGTCGATGGAGCTGTGCCTGCGCTACCAGCGGCATGAGCAGTACCGGCAGGCGCGGGTCGCCTGGGCCCTGTGCCACGTGCAGGGCGGCGACGTCTCGGTCGGGATCGCCGCCTTGACCGAGGTGTTCGACAGCATCGCCGCGACGGGACCGGAGCACCTCGCCGGTCGCGCCGCCACCAACCTCGCCATGGCGTTCGCCAAGACCGGTGCGCTCGACGAAGCGCAGCGCTGGGCGCAACGGGCCGTCGATCTCCAGCAGAGCGGCGACGTCTCCGCGCGCGGCACGGCCCGCTTCAATCTCGCCAGCCTGGCGATGGCGCGGGGTGAGCTGATCGCCGCGGAGACCGGCCTGCTCGCCGCCATCGACGACTGGGAGACGGTCCGCCGCACGGTGACCGACGACCGCCACCACGTCGACGTGCTGGAGCGGCAGGCGGGGGCGTACCGGACGCTCCAGTCGTGCCGCCTGACGGCCGGCGATCCGGACGGTGCGTTCGAGGCGTCCGAGCGTGCTCGTGGCCGGAGCCTGCTGCGGCTGCTGCGCCGGGAGCAGCAGCCGACACCGATCACGCCCACGGTCGCCGACGCGGTGGCCCTCGCCGGTACGCACGGGGTCGGCTTCCTCATCTGCAGCCTGGTGCCGCAGGCCTGGGAACCGCTTGCCCGGCCCGGTGACGACGAGGCCGGACTGCACCTGTGGTTCATCGACGCCTTCGGTGCCACCCACACGGCGGTCGACCTCCATCTCCTGCGCGCCCTCGCCTCGTCGACGGCGGCCACCCGGCCCGAGCCCGACCCGTACCTGGGGCTGACCAGGGATCTCGTCGTCCGCCGCCCGCGCGCCGTGCGCGATCTCGACGAGCTGTCCCGCCTTCTCGTCCAGCCGCTCGACGCCGCGCTCATGGGCTCGCCCGCCCAGCGGCTGATCGTGGTGCCCGACGGGGAGCTCGACCTGGTCCCCTTCGCCGCGCTGCAGCTTCGCCCGGGCGTCCACCTGGGGGATCGCTGGCCGGTGGCGATCGTCCCGGCGGTCGCGGTCTTCACCGAGTTGGCGAACCGGTCGGCACGGGCCACCGCGATCGGTGACCTGCTGCTGGTGGGCAACCCGGCGCCACCGCGCCATCCGCTCGGGCCGGGCCTCCCCCTGCCCGAGCTGCCACCGCTCGTCCACGCGGAACGGGAGGTGCTCGGCATCGCGGCCGAGTGCCGCTCCGCACCGCCGCTGCTCGGCGCGGCGGCGACGAAGGCCGCCGTGCTGGCCCGCATCGGGAGCTGCGAGATCGTCCACTTCGCCACGCACGGGCTCCAGGGCGCGAGCGAGGGCACCACGCCCGGCGCCCTCTGCCTGAGCCCCGACGGCGACGACGACGGCTACCTGCGTACGGCGGAGATCGCCGGACTCCGGCTGCCACACTGCCGGATCGCCGTGCTCAGCGCCTGCCGCACCGGCTGGGGCCGCAGCACCTACGAGGGCACGCTGGGGCTCGCACGGGCGTTCCTCACGGCCGGCGCCGCCGCCGTCGTGGTCTCGCTGTGGCCGGTCGACGACGCGGCCACCGCCGACCTGATGATCGGCGTCTACGTACAGCTGCGCCGGGGACTGCCCATCGGCGAGGCGCTGCGGATGAGCATGCGGGCGCGGCGCGAGTCCGGTGCCCCGGTGGCGGAGTGGGCGCCGTTCACCATCGTCGGCGACCCCGGCGCCAGGCTGTCCGCGCAGTCCGCGTGATCGCGGCGCCGATGTCGGTGGTCGGGGCTACGGTGGCCACAGGCGGCGGGAAGGCCGGCGGCGGGTGCTGAGGAGCAGTCTCATGCGGAAGATCATCCTGATGATGTCAATCTCGCTCGACGGCTTCTTCGAGGGTCCCGACCACGATCTGAGCTGGCACCTCGTCGACGAGGAGCTGCACACCCACTTCAACGAGCGGCTCGCCGCGATGGGCGCCTTCTTCGACGGCCGGGTGACCTATGAGGGGATGGCCGAGTTCTGGCCGACCGCCGATGCCGATCCGGAGAGCTCGCCCGCCATGGTCGAGTTCGCCCGGATCTGGCGCGACATGCCGAAGGTCGTCTTCTCCCGCACGCTCGACACGGCAGACTGGGGCACCACCATCGCCCGCGAGGTCGACGTCGAGGAGATCCAGCGGCTCAAGGCGCAGCCCGGCGGCGACATCGCGATCGGCGGGGCCGACCTCGCCACCACCTTCATCCGGCACGGCCTGATCGACGAGTTCTGGCTCTATGTCCACCCCGTCGCCATCGGGCAGGGCACGCCGTGGTTCCAGGACCGCCACCTCGACCTGCGGCTGCTGGAGACCCGCGCCTTCGGCAACGGAGTGGTGCTGCTGCGTTACGCCTAGGGGCGGGCGACGAGAGCGGCGACCCGCTTGGGCGCCATCACGCAGAAGCTCTCGGTGAGCAGCTCGGCGACCTCGTCCCAGTCGGTGCCCTCGTCGAGGACCAGGCCGACGACGTCGGGGCTCCAGGCGGGTTTGAAGAACGGATGCCCGCCCGCGACGAGCCCCGCGACCTCGTCGAGCGGCGATCGGAAGGTCAGCACGGTGACGGGCTCGTCGGTCTCGACCGCACGGGCATAGGCCGCCTGGTGATCGGGGTCGACGGTGAGGACGTGGGCGAAGGTCCGGGTGCGGATGCGCCACCGGACGCCGGTCCAGGCGAGCTCCTCGTGCGCCTCGGGCAGGCCGAGGCAGAGCGGGCGAAGCCTGGCGAGGAACTCGGGCGGGACGTCTGCTGGGGCGGTCACGCGCTCGACGCTACCGGGCACCTCCGACATCGACGCCGCCAACGTGCAAGATCCCGCTGTTTCCCGGAAGCAAGCCCTACCGACCCGCTCGGAGGGGACTACTTCCCGGAAACAGCACGATCTTGCGCCACCTCGCGCAGCGCAGCACCGCGCAGCGGGCAGCGGGCAGCGCAGCGCAGCGGCGGGCGGCGGGCGGCGGCTCGAGCGGCGCCGCTCTCAGACGCCCAGGCGGGTGAGCAGGTGGCGGCGGGCGGCACCGAACGCCGGATCGTCCCTGCTCCGGGGCTGGGCGATCGTCACCGGCGAGTCCTCGACGATCCGTCCGCCCTCCAGCAGCAGGATCCGGTCGGCGAGCAGCAGCGCCTCCTCGGCGTCGTGCGTGACGAGCAGCGCCGCGAAGCCGTGCTGGGCGTGCAGCCGGGTGAGCAGGGCCTGCATCCGCAGCCGGGTCAGGGCGTCGAGCGCGCCGAACGGCTCGTCGAGCAGGAGCAGGTCGGGTTCGCGTACGAGTGCCCGGGCGACCGCGACCCGCTGAGCCTGACCGCCGGAGAGCTCGGCCGGCCACGCCCGACCGCGATCGGCGAGCCCCACCTCGGCGAGAGCCACGTTGGCACGCCCGGCCAGATCCGGGCCGGTCAGCCCCAGTGCGACGTTGTCGATGACGCGCTTCCACGGCAGCAGCCGGTGCTCCTGGAAGACGACGGCGAGATGGTCGGGGCGGCGGATCACGCCACCGGCCTCGGGATCCAGTCCGGCGAGGATCCGCAGCAGGGTGCTCTTGCCGGAACCGCTGCCGCCGAGCAGTGCGACCACCTCACCGGGCGCGATGCGCAGCTCGACGCCGTCGAGCACCACTGCGGCGCCGAAGGAGCGGCGGACGCCCTCGGCGACGATGACGGGCCTCATGTCGCCTTCAGTCCGCGTCGCCATGACAGGGTCCTCCGTTCCGCGAAGCGCAGCAGCAGGTCGGAGCCGAGACCGAGCAGCGCGTAGATGACCAGGCCGAGCACGACGATGTCGGTCTGGTAGAACTCACGGGCCTCCATCATCAGGAAGCCGATGCCCGTCTGGGCGTTGACCTGCTCGCCGACGACGAGGCTGAGCCAGGCGGCGCCGATCGCCAGGCGCAGGCCGAGGAAGAGCGACGGCAGCGCGCCGGGCAGCACCACGTGCCGCAGCCGCCCCCAGGCGCCGAGCCCACAGGTACGCGCGGCCTCCACCAACCGCTCGTCGATGTCCCGGATCCCGGCGTAGGTGTTGAAGTAGATCGGGAAGAAGGAGCCGAGCGCCACCAGCGTGATCTTGAGTTCCTCGCCGATGCCGACCCAGATGATGAGCAGCGGGACGAGACCGAGGTGCGGCAGCATCCGCGCCATCTGCACCGGCGGGTCGATGGCGTCGTCGCCGATCCGCAGCAGGCCCGCCAGCGATCCGAGGACCAGGGCGAGCAGGCCGCCGATCGCCAGTCCGATCAGGGCGCGGGTGAGCGAGTCGAGGACGTGGAGGGCGAGGGTTCCGTCGCCGCTGAGAAGCCAGCCGGCCCGGATGACGTCGGTGGGCGCGGGGAGCTTCTCCGGCGGCAGCAGGCCGATCCGGGCCGCGAGCTCCCAGAGCAGCACCAGCAGCACCGGGGTGACGGCCCGACGCCAGCGCCGCGATGTCACGACGGGAGGCGTGGAGCCGGAGAGGGCCACCGCCCCCGGAGCCGCGCTGTCGGCACGGTCCGGGGCGGTGGTGGTGGGAGAGCTGGTCATCGGAGGATCTCGGCGAACTGCCCGTCGATCCGCCCCGCAATGTCGATCTTCTCGGGAATCAGCGCGAGCGTGGTGAAGCCGTCCGCGATCGCCTGCAGTTCGGCGCCGATCTCGGGGGTGACCGGGGCGAGCGGCTGCGCGCTGCGCGACAGGGCCCGGGTGGTGGTGTCGAGCGGGATCTTCAGCTCCGGTGCGAGCACCGCGGCGCGCTCGGTCGGGTTGGCGATGCCCCAGTCGGTGATCGTGCGGTACTGCTTGAGGAACTCGCGGATCTGGTTCGGCTTGTTCTTCAGCGCCTGCGGCGAGACGAGCAGGTATTCACGGTTGCTGGCGAGGCCGGTCGCGTCCTCCAGGATGGAGACGCCGGGCTGCTCGGCGAGGGCGAAGTACGGGTCCCAGATGATCCACGCGTCGACCTGGTCGTTGTCGAACGCGGGGCGCGCCTCGGCCGGCTTGAGGTATTTGATGTTGATGTCGGTGAGCTTGAGCTGGTACTTCTCCAGCAGCTTGACGAGCAGCCAGTTGACGTTGGAGCCCTTGTTCAGCGCGACGGTCTTGCCCTTGAGGTCGGCGAAGGTCTTGAAGCCCTTGGCCGTCTTCACCAGGACCGCCTCGCCCTTCGGTACCGGCTGCGAGGTGCCGATGATCCGGAAGTCGATCTTTCCGGCGGCGGCGAAGACGGGCGGCGCCTCGCCGGTCTGTCCGATGTCGATGGCGTCCGCCTTGAGCCCCTCGGTGAGCGCCGGTCCGCTCTCGAAGAGCGACCAGGTGGTGCCGGGCGCCGCATCCTTCGCCTTGACCAGGCTCAGTCCGCCGAAGCGCTGGTAGCCGATGCGCAGCGGTGCCTCGGCACCGGGCTTGGCGTCGTCGGCGGAGGAGCAGGCGACGAGGGAACCGGCCGCGAGGGCGAGCGCGGCGATCCCGGCGAGGACGCGGCGGCGACCTTGCGGAAGGGGGTGGGACATGGATTCTCCAAGAGGGGCAAGGGATGCGGGTAATACCTACTAAGCCTATGGGATATGTGTACTTGAGCGATAGCCGGGATCTTGGCGACGCGAGCGCGACACCCGCACAGCGCGACAACCACCGCCGTACGCAGCTTCTTTAGCAACTTAGGACAGATTATTTCGACATGCGGTCGATATCTTGCGGGAACGTGTCGAGCAAGTTACGGTCTGCTCCAATCAGGCCAGGTGTGCTCTGGCCCTCCGTCCCGCATTTACGCCGGTCACCGGTGTTTCACCTCAGGAGTGGGTCATGCGTCGCAGATCTCGCGTACGTCGCCTGTTAACCGGATTGCTACCGGGGGTGCTACTCCTCGCCGCGGTCGTCGCCGCGCCCGGAGTGGCGACCGCCGACGAGACGACGGTCTCCGTCGACGTGCTGCGGACGGGCTGGGATCAGAACGAGCCCGGCCTCGCCCCCTCCGCCGTCTCGGCCGCCGATTTCGGCCAGCTCTTCAAGACCCCCGTCAACGGCCAGGTCTACGCCCAGCCCATCGTCATCGCGGGCACCGTCATCGCGGTCACCGAGAACAACTGGATCTACGGCATGAACGCCGTGACCGGCGCCGTCTCCTGGTCGCGCAGCGTCGGCCCGGCCTGGCCCGCCTCGGCGATCGGCTGCGGCGACCTCGTGCCCAACATCGGCATCACCAGCACCCCGGTCTACGACCCGGCGACCGGCTCGGTCTTCTTCATGGCGAAGGTCAACGACGGCCCCGACGCCGACCACCCGCACTTCTACATGCACTCGATCAACCCGGCGACCGGCGTCGAGCGGGCCGGCTGGCCCGTGACGATCCAGGGCTCCCCCAGCAACGACCCGGGCAACACGTTCAACGCCAAGACCGCCGCCCAGCGGCCCGGCCTGCTCCTGCTCGACGGCGTCGTCTACGCCGGCTTCGCCAGCCACTGCGACTACGGCCCCTACGTCGGCTACATCGCGGGTGTGCGCACCACCACCCCGGCGATGTCGACGCTGTGGTCCACCGAGGCCGGCCGCTCCAACGGCATGGCGGGCATCTGGCAGTCCGGCGGCGGCCTCGTCTCCGACGGCCCCGGCCGGATCATCGTCTCCACCGGCAACGGCGTCTCGCCCGCGCCCGGCCCCGGCACCAGCCCGCCCGGCACGCTCGGCGAGTCGGTGATCCGGTTGCAGGTCAACGGCGACGGCACGCTGACCGCGAAGGACTTCTTCAGCCCGTACAACAACGGCAAGCTGGACCAGGACGACACCGACTTCGGCTCCGGCGGCCCGATGGCCCTGCCGGCCGGCTTCGGCACGGCGGCCATTCCGCGCCTGCTGGTCCAGACCGGCAAGGACGGCCGCGTCTACCTGCTCAACCGCGACAACCTCGGCGGCATGGCGCAGGGCCCGGGCGGCTCCGACAACTCGGTCGGCCCGCCCGCCGGTCCCTACAACGGCGTCTGGGGCCACCCGGCGTTCTGGGGCGGCGACGGCGGCTACGTCTACAACGTGGAGAACCAGGGCTTCCTGCGCGCGCTGAAGTACGGCGTCAACGGCGCCGGGCTGCCCGTGCTCACCTCGGCCGGGACCAGCGCCGGCACCTTCGGCTACACGTCCGGCTCGCCGGTCGTCACCTCCACCGGGACCACCTCCGGCACCGCGATCGTCTGGGCCGTCTACAGCGACGGTTCGACCGGCGCCAACGGCCAGCTCCGGGCCTATGACGCGCTGCCGGTGAGCGGCCGTCTCAATCTGCGCTACTCGGCGCCGATCGGCATCGCCACCAAGTTCGCCACCCCCGCCACCGACAACGGCCGGGTCTACGTCGGCACCCGCGACGGCTTCATCTACGGCTTCGGCCGTCCCACCACCGCCGCGCTGACCAGCCCGCCGACCGACTTCGGCAACGTGCCGGTCAACGGCACGGCCAACGCGACCGTCACGGTCACCGCCGCGCGCACGGTCACGATCTCGGCGATCTCCACCACGGCGCCCTTCGGCGCCACGCCGCCGTCGCTGCCGCGCACGCTCACCACCGGCCAGACGCTCGCGGTCCCGGTCCGCTTCACCCCGACGACCACGGGCGGCGCGACCGGCAGCCTGTCGTTCACCACCGACGCCGGGGTGGTCGCGCTCGACCTGCACGGCACGGGTACGCAGGCCGGCCTCGGCGCGACACCGTCCACGCTCGCCTTCGGCACCGTGCCGACCGGCGCTCGCAAGACGATCGGTGTCAGCATCCTCAACACGGGTACCTCCGCCGTCACGATCACCGGTTCCACGCCGCCGACCGGGCCCTTCACCGCTACGGGCTTCCCGGCGAACGGCTCCACGATCGCGGCGGGATCGTCGGTCGCGATCTCGGTGACCTACGCACCCACCGTCGCGGGCAACCAGACCAGCTCGCTGACGGTGACGAGCAATGCGGGAGCCGTCACGGTCCCGATCAACGGCACCGCCGTGACCGGCGCCGCGCACCTCACCATCACCCCCAACCCGGTCGCGTTCGGTGCGGTGCCGGTCGGCACGACCGCGACGCACACCTTCGAGATCGCCAACACCGGCAACATCACCCTGACCCTGACCAAGGCCGCGCCGCCGGTCGGCGTCTTCAACACCAGCACGCCGGTCTCCGAGGGCCAGCAGCTCTTCCCCGGTGACGTGATCCGGCAGACGGTGACCTTCACCCCGACCGCGCAGGGCGCGCAGTCGGCGATCTACTCCATCACCGGCGACGACGGTCAGGGCGCCATCGCGGTGCAGCTCACCGGCACCGGCGTCACCGGGACCGGCACCACCAACGTGGCGGCGGGCAAGCCGGCAACGGCGTCGTCATACACCCAGAACTACGGTCCGGGCAACGTGACGGACGCCGACGCGGGGTCCTACTGGGAGAGCAACAACAACGCCTTCCCGCAGTGGGTGCAGGTGGATCTGGGTGCGTCGACGAGCGTCGGCAAGGTGACCCTGAAGCTGCCGCCGCCGACGGCCTGGGCCACGCGTACCCAGACCCTCGCGGTCCAGACCAGCCAGGACGGCAACACGTTCACCACGGTCGTGCCGTCGGCGGGCTACGTCTTCGACCCGGCGACCGGCAACACGGTGAACATCACCTTCCCGACGACGAGCGCTCGCTACGTCCGGCTCTCCGTCACCGGCAACACCGGCTGGCCGGCCGGGCAGCTGTCGGCCTTCGAGGTCTACGCCGCCGGCACGTCCGGCCCGGCCACGATCACCGCGAGCCCGACGTCGCTGACGTTCGAGGCGACCCCGGTCAACATCAACAACGAGGACTGGGAAGCGGTCGTCATCACCAACACCGGCACGGGCTCGGCGACGATCTCGTCGATCACCGTGACCGGCGACTTCACCGTGGGCCACACGTGCCCCGCGGTTCTCGCGGCGGGTGCCAACTGCGCGGCGACGATCAACTTCCACCCCCGGGCAGCGGGTACGCGCACCGGCTCGCTCATCATCGCCAGCAGCGCCACGAACAGCCCGGCGACGGTCTCCCTGTCCGGCGTCGGTACGTCGACCGGCTCGGCGACCCTGGCGGCGGGACCGACCTCGCTGACCTTCGGCTCGACCACGGTCGGCGGGGCGAGCGGTGCGCAATCGATCACCGTCACCAACACCGGCACCCTCGCCGCGACGGTGTCGTCGATCGCCGCGTCCGGTGACTACACGCAGACCAACACCTGTGGCGGCAGCATCGCCGCCGGTGCCAACTGCACCGTCTCGGTCACCTTCCGCCCCACCGCCACCGGTACGCGTACGGGTTCGGTGACGGTCGTCAGCAGCGCCACCAACTCGCCGCTGACGGTGCCGCTCACCGGCACCGGGGCACCCGCGAGCAATGTCAACCTGGCGCTCAACAAGCCGACCACCCAGTCGTCGAACACGCAGAACTACGGTTCGGGCAACGCGGTCGACGGCAACGCCAGCAGCTACTGGGAGAGCAACAACAACGCCTTCCCGCAGTGGATGCAGGTGGACCTGGGTAGCTCGACGAGCATCAGCCGAGTGGTCCTGAAGCTGCCGCCCGCGACCGCCTGGGCCACCCGCAACCAGACGATCGCGATCTCCGACGGCAGCACCGGCACCATCCTGAAGGCCGCCGCCAGCTACACCTTCGACCCGGCGACGGGTAACACGGTGACGGTCACCTTCCCCGCCGGAAGCGTCCGCTACCTCCGCATCACGGTGACGGCCAACACCGGCTGGCCCGCCGGCCAGATCTCCGAATTCGAGGCCTACGCCTCCTGACCCACCCCGGCCCCCGCCCCTCCGGGCGGGGGCCACCCCAACAAATTCGCGTTGATCAAGGGAAGACTCACCATGTCGGGTGTCCGATATGCGGCGAGTCTTCCCTTGATCAACGCGAATTTGGGGGTGGGTGGTCGGTAGGATCTCCATTGATACATCTCCCTGATGCAATGGAGGATCACGTGGGACGTCATTTATCGCGCGTCGCGGTGGCGGGGATCGCCGCGGGGCTGCTGGTTGCTGCGGTCGGGTTGCCGGCCGCGGCCGCGGCCGCGGGCAAGCCGCCGAAGCCGCCCAAGGTCACGCATGGGCCCTGTCAGTACACGGAGACGCCGGACGACCCGGGGGTCCGGCGGGTGCCGCTGCCGCCCGATCCGCACCGGACGCCGACGCGGACCAGGGAGACGGTGCTCAAGACGAGCCACGGCGACATCACGCTGACGCTCACCGGCGCGCAGGCGCCCTGCACGGTGCAGAGCTTCCTGCACCTGGTCCAGCACCGCTTCTACGACCGGACGATCTGCCACCGGCTCACGGCGTACCCCACTCTGAAGGTTTTGCAGTGTGGCGACCCGTCAGGGACCGGCGAGGGCGGGCCCGGCTACCGCTACAAGGACGAGCTGCCCACGACGCTGCCGCCGGTGCCCGACCGGCCGGACCGCGTCTACTACCCGCGCGGCACGCTCGCGATGGCGAACGCGGGCCCCGACACCAACGGCAGCCAGTTCTTCCTCGTCACCGCCGACTCGATCCTGCGCCCCAACTACACCGTCTTCGGGCAGATCGACGCCGCCGGGCTCGCCGTGCTGGACACGATCGCCGCGGGCGGCATCCAGCCGACGCCGGAGGACCCGGCACCGATCGACGGCACGCCGGTCCTCACCGCCGACATCATCAGGGCCCGCATCACCTGCTGACGCAGCCCTGCTCACACCCTAGATCGGCGCAACTCCTCAAGAGTTGCGCCGATCTTGGCATCTCATCGAGGCAGGACGATACCCGCGTGCCCTGCTACTGTCCGTGCACGGTTCGGAAGGGTGCGTCGTGGATAAGCAGCAGCAGGTCGCCACCGCCGGTGACCCGTGCGGGGACACCTATGGCGGGCAGTCCCGCCAGGAACGCTCCGCCGACCGCAGGCACCGGATCCTCACCTCGTCCCGGCACATCTTCGCAGCCCGGGGCTATGACGACGTGACGGTCGCCGACGTCTGCGCCCACTCCGGCGTCGCCAAGCGCGACTTCTACGAGCACTTCGCCGACCGCGAGAGCCTGCTGCTCGCCGTGCACCGGGAGCAGAACGACTGGCTCCTCGCCGGGATCACCGCCGCCGCACCGCCGCACCCCGCCGGCCTCGACGAACTCTTCCGCGCGACGATGGGCGCCAAGGTCGCGCTCCTGCTCGCCCATCCCGATCGCGCGCGTGTGATCTACATCAACGCGCCGCGCCTGGAGACCCGCCGCCGCGAGCTGCTGCGCGAGGAGGCCGTCCTCTTCGACGGCCTCCTGCACGGTGTGCCCGCCGGGCCGCGAGATCGGCTGCGGTCGGATCGGCTGCTGCTCGCGCTGATGGCGGGCGTCGCCGAGGTGCTCATCGAATGGCTGGCCGGCGGGATGGCCGACGCCCCCGACGTGCTCGTCGACCACCTCACCGAGCTCGCCGTAGCGGCGCTGAGCGAGAGCGCGGCGCTGGGCAAGAGCACGTAGCGCGGGCATCATGGTGGGATGACGGCCGGCCTGCGGGAACTGACCGCCCTCGTCGCCGAGGGCGGCGTGGTGGTGCTCAGCGGGGCCGGGCTCTCCACCGAATCGGGCATCCCGGACTACCGGGGACCGACCGGCAGTGCGCGGCGGGGCACACCCATGACCTACCAGGTCTTCACCGGCGATCCGATCGCCCGACGGAGGTATTGGGCGCGCAGTTACCTCGGCTGGCGGACCATCGCATACGCCTCGCCCAACGCCGGGCACCACGCGGTGGCCGGGCTGGAGCGGCTCGGGCTGCTCGGCGGGATCATCACGCAGAACGTGGACGGCCTGCACCAGGCCGCCGGAGCCCGCGACGTGATCGAGCTGCACGGCAACCTCGTGAGCGTGGTCTGCCTCGATTGCGGCTGCCGCACCACCCGCGACCGGCTCGACGTGCGGCTCAGCGAGGCCAACCCCGGCTTCCGCGCGCAGGCGACCGCGCTCAACGCCGACGGCGACGCGGAGCTCGCCGACGACGAGGTGGCCGACTTCGAGATCGTCGGCTGCGAATACTGCGGCGGGACGCTCAAGCCGGATGTCGTCTTCTTCGGCGAATCGGTCGCGCCCGATCGGGTCCGGACCTGCTACGACCTGGTCGAGAAGGCCCGGGCGGTGGTGGTGCTGGGCTCCTCGCTCACCGTCCACTCCGGACGGCGCTTCGTCACCCACGCGGTGAAGCTCGACATCCCGGTCGGGGTGATCAATCAGGGCGTCACCCGGGCGGATCCGGTCGCCCGCTGGGTCGTGGACGCCCCGCTCGGCGAGGCGCTCCCCCACCTGCTGGCCTCGGTGACGGCCACCCGCTAGGCGGATTAGCCCGTGAAGCGGGCCAAGAGGTCACTGGCGGCCTTGTCGACCGCCTGCTCGTCGTGCGGGTCGGGGACCTGGGCCTTCGCCCCGGTGACGCGGTACCACTCCTCCGCGCCCTGGTACTGCACGCGCAGGCTCACGGTGCCGTCGTCGGCGGGGACGGTCTCCAGGGTGAGGTCGCCGGTCACCACGCCCACCTCGTCGGTCATGACGCCGCCGGGCGGGGCCACGATGTCTTTGGTCATGGTCATGTCCTGGGCATACCCACCGGCACCGCCGCCTAAGCACGGCCCGCGATGTGCCAATCCGTGAGAGCGCTCTCAGCAAAACTCTTGACTCGGGGACGGTTCCAGTCATAATTTTCATTGTTCACATAATTAAATATAAATAATTCTCTACTCAGGAGGAGCTCGTGTCCCCGAAACTCCCCGCACTGCTCACGGCGAGTGCCGTCCTCGCGCTCATCGCCGGAGCCCTGACCGGCGCGACCGCACCCGCCCAGGCCGCAGCACCACAGGCCGCAGCACCCCTCGCCGCCGCCTGCAACGTGCTCTTCGACGACTTCGCCTACACGTCGTCGACGGACCCGCTGATCAGGGCGCGCAACTGGACGGTCCGCACCAACGCCGGCGGGCCGGGCGTCCCCGGCGCTTCGTGGCCCGCATCCAACATCACCTTCCCCACCGCCGACGGGCAGCGCGTCATGCAGCTCACCGCCTCCACCGACGGCACCGGGGCGGGCACCAGCCAGTCGGAGATCCTGCACCAGCGCAAGTTCTTCGAGGGCACCTACGCCAGCCGGGTCCGTTTCACCGACGCGCCGGTCAGCGGTGCCGACGGCGACCACCTGGTGGAGACCTTCTTCACCATCACGCCGCTCAACGCCCCGATGGAGCCCAACTACGGCGAGATCGACTTCGAGTACCTGCCCAACGGCGGCTGGGGCGAGCCGAGCGCCACCTTCTTCGAGACGACCTGGGAGACCTACCAGGCCGACCCGTGGATCGCCGACAACATCAACAACGCGCAGCGGCGCAGCTACGACGGCTGGCACGACCTCGCCGTGACGGTGAGCGCGGGCCGGGTGAAGTACTACATCGACGGCGCGCTCGTCGCCGACCACGGCGACAAGTACTACCCCGAGACGCCGATGTCGATCAACTTCAACCTCTGGCTGATCGACCTGGCCGGTCACACCGGCGGCCGCAGCACCTGGATCCAGCAGGTCGACTGGGTCTACTACACCGACCGCGAGGTGATCACGACGGCTGACGCGAAGAGCCGGGTCGCGAGCTACCGCACGGCCGGGACCACCCATGTCGACAACGTCGGCGGCGCGAGCAGCTGCCAGTCGACCACCGACCGGCCGCTGATCGGCCTCGCCAACAAGTGCGCCGACGTGCGGTCGAGCAACACCGCCGACGGTACGCCGATCCAGCTCTACGACTGCAACGGCACCGGTGCGCAGAAGTGGACCAACGTTGGCACGAGCTGGCGGGTCCTCGGCAAGTGCCTGGACATCGTCGGCGGCGGCACGGCCAACGGCACGAAGGTCCACCTCTGGTCGTGCCTCGGCGTCGGCAGCCAGAACTGGCAGCTCCGCGCCGATCAGAGCCTGTTCAACCCGCAGTCCGGGCGCTGCCTGGACGTGCCGGGCGGCAACTCCGCCAACAGCACCCAGCTCGCCATCTGGGACTGCAACGGCACCGCCGCCCAGCGCTGGCGCCTGGGCTGAGCCATGGTCCCCCGCCCCGGTTCCGGCCGGGGCGGGGATCTTGGTCGCCGGAGGTACCCGGTGTTAACTTCTACATACTGTAGAAGTTGCAGCGGGAGGGTCGGCGAAAGGAACCGAGCGGTGACGCTGGCGCTCGACGAGATCCTCCTCGTGCTGCTCAGCCGCGAGCCCGCCAGCGCTTACGACCTCCAGCGCCGGCACACCCAGATCTTCGACAGCCACCGGCCGGTCGAGCTCGGCCGCGTCCAGGCCGCCGTCAACCGGCTCGAACGCTCCGGATACCTCTACGTCGACACCGTGACCCCGCTCGCGAAGGGCTACCAGAACCGGCCGGCCTGCGCACTCACCGTCAGCGGGCGGCGGCGGCAGCGGTCCTGGCTCGCCGACGTACCCGAGGGCGCCTCGATCGAGGAGTTCTACGTGCGGGGCGTGCTCGCGGTCGCCTCCGCCGACCGGGAGACCTTCGACGCCTTCCTCCGCAGCAGTCTCACCGTGATCCGGCAACGGCAGCAGGGCCTCGCCGATCCCGCCCCGGACAGCCCGCCCGCCCTCCACGCGAAGGTCGCCTTCGAGCAGCAGATGACGGGGGCGCTGCTCGCCTGGCTGCAACTGCTGCCGGGTCAGCGGGGGCACCGAGCCGATATTTTGCCTGCGCCGACAACATATCCGTAGATATAAATATGGCATTGACGCCCGAGTCCTGCGGCCTGAATATTAGGAAAGTTTCCTAATAACTGGGAGGGTCACATGCGCAGGATCTACCGCTTACCCGCCGCGGTGCTCGCGTTAGCCGTCGGCACCACCGCCGCCGTGGGGGTGCCGACGGCGGCGACCGCGGCACCGGCCGGGCTGACGGCGACGTTCTCCAGCGCCGACAACGGCTCGTGGTTCATGGACAAGCTCATCGTCGCCAACCCCACCACGGCCTCGATCACCGGCTGGACGCTGGAGTTCGACCTGCCCGCCGGGGTGACGATGAGCAACTTCTACAACGGCACCGCGACGCAGGCCGGTTCGCACGTCACCGTCGTCAACGCCCACTACAACGGTACGGTCGCCGCCGGTGCCACCACCGAGCCCTACAGCCCGTGGTTCATCGCCTACGGCGGCAGCGCGGCACCGCTGAACTGCAGGATCAACGGCAACAAGTGCGACGGCAGCGCCGACCGGGCGCCCGGCACTCCGACCGGCGTCACGGTGGCGGGGCGGACCACGCGTACCGTCTCGCTCGCCTGGACCGCCGCGGCCGTGACGGACTTCCCGATCGCCTCCTATGAGGTGCTCTCCGGCAGCACCGTCGTCGCGACGAGCACGACCGCCGGTGCCGTCGTCACCGGGCTCACCCCGAACACCGGATACACCTTCGCGGTGCGGGCCAAGGACACCCGGGGCAACCTCTCCGCCCTGAGCACCACCGTCAGCGCGACCACCCTCAACCCGGCGAACGACACCACGCCGCCGACCGCGCCGACGACGCTGCGCTCCACCGCGAAGACCGCCACCTCGGTGACGCTCGCCTGGACCGCGGCCACCGACGCCAGCGGCATCGCCGGCTACGACATCTACACCGGCACCACGCTGCGGGCCAGCGTCACCGGGCTCACCGCGGTCGTCGGCGGTCTCGCGCCGATGACCGGATACACCTTCACCGTGAAGGCCCGCGACACCTATGACAACGTCTCCGCGGCGAGCAACGCGGTCGCCGTCACCACCGACGACGTCCTCGGCACCGGCAAGTACGCCAAGGTCGGCTACTTCGTCCAGTGGGGCATCTACGGGCGGCAGTACTTCGTCCGCAACCTCGACACCAGCGGTGCGGCGGCGAAGCTGACCCACATCAACTACGCCTTCGCCAACATCGACCCGGTCAACCTCACCTGCCTGCAGGGCGTCACCCGGGGCACCACCGCCAACCCCCAAGATCCTGATCAGGGTACGGGTGCGGGCGACGCCGACGCCGACTACGGCCGCCCGTTCGCGGCTGCGCAGTCCGTCGACGGAGTGGCCGACACCGGCTGGGAGCCGCTGCGCGGCAACTTCAACCAGCTCCGCAAGCTCAAGGTGAAGTACCCCAACCTCAAGGTGCTGATCTCGATCGGCGGCTGGACCTACTCGAAGTACTTCTCCGATGTGGCGGCCACGGCGGCGTCCCGGGAGAAGTTCGTCCGCTCCTGCCTCGACATCTACATCAAGGGGAATCTGCCGGCGTACAACGCCGCCGGCGGCCCGGGCAGCGCGGCCGGGATCTTCGATGGCATCGACCTCGACTGGGAGTGGCCGGGCGCCGAGGGCCACCCCGGCAACCACGTCAGCCCGGCCGACAAGGCCAACAACACCGCGCTGATCGCCGAATTCCGCCGCCAGCTCGACGCGCTCACCGCCACCAGCGGCAAGCGCTACCTGATCACGGCGTTCACCCCGGCCGACCCGGCGAAGATCGCGGCGGGCTGGGACATCAGCCCGACCGGCGTCTTCGCCTCGATGGACTTCGCCAACGTGCAGGGCTACGACTTCCACGGCTCGGGCTCGGACAACTCGTGGGAGCCCAACCGCACCGGCCACCAGGCCAACCTCTACCGCGACACGCAGGACCCCTACACGGAGTTCAGCGTCAACAAGGCGGTTCAGACCTATCTCGACGCCGGGGTCAATCCGCGGCGGCTCACGATCGGCGTCGCGTTCTACGGCCGGGGCTGGCAGGGCGTCGCCGCCGGTGGCGTCAACGGCGAGTGGCAGACCGCCACGGGGGCCGCGCCGGGGCAGTTCGCCGAGGAGGCCGGGACCCGGGGTTACGCCAACCTGCTCGCAGGGGTGCCCGCGTGCACCGTCTACCACGACACGCAGTCGGTCTCGACCTACTGCTACACCGGGGCGGGCGGGCAGTGGTGGAGCTTCGACGACGCATGGTCGATCGGGCAGAAGACCACGTGGTTGAAGAGTAAGGGACTGTTGGGCGGGATGATCTGGGAGATGTCCGGCGACACGTCCAGCGGCACGTTGATGACTGCGGTCAACAGCGGCCTATAACCTGAATTTAATGCTGGACACGCCGCCTGAAGTGCAATAAAAGTCAGGATCAACGAGCTGCGGCGAGTTGATCCTGACTTTTATTGCAGATTTCCCGGCGTGTCCAGCATTAAAATTCAGGGCGGGTTCAGCTCAACCCCGGCAGCTCGTCGTTGCGGAAGAGGTCGACGAAGAGCTGGTGGTCGGCGCGGGTCTGGGCGGCGTACTCCCGGGCGAAGCTGTTGAGCAGGACCGTGAAGCCCTCGTCGTCGCCGTCGACCACCCGCAGGATCGCCTGTTCCGCGGAGAAGCCGACGAGCGGGTCGGCGGAGTCCACATCGGCCGCACCGTGCATCCGCGCGACGATCCTGGCCAGGTCCGCCACGGTCTCGGTGAGCTCGGCGGGCTCGGTGAGGTCGTCCCAGTTCAGGTCCGCCTCATAGGGCGAGACCTCGGCGACATACTGCCCCGCGCCGTTCAGCTCGGCCCAGCCCACCCACGGATCGGCGTGCACCTGCAGCGCGCGCTGGGCGGCGGCGGTACGGTGCCCCTGGTGCTCGAAGTGGTCCCGGATCCGCGCGTCGGTGACGTAGGCGGAGACCGCCGGGACCTGGGCGAGCTTGAGGTAGACGATGATGTCGTTCTCCAGCGCCTCCGTCCGCCCCTCCAGCAGGACGTTGTAGGACGGCAGGCCCGCCGAGCCGATACCCGCGCCCTTGATCAGCATCAGGTCCTTGATCTTCGCCTCCGACGCGTGGGCGGTCCGCGACGGCGGCAGCGTGTCGAGGTAGCGCTCGAACGCCGCCCGCAGCGCCACCTCCGCCTGCGCGTCGACCTCGAAGACGTGGGAGTCGCGGATGAAGCGGCGGCGGTAGTCGGTGATCTCGGTGAACGTGGCGAGCATGCCGGTCCGCGTCATCAGCTGCGCCTGCTGGAGCACCCGGCGGATGGTGCCGTGCGCGGTGCCGAGGGTGATCGCGCCGGTCGCGGACGGCTGCTGCACCATCGCCCGCAGCTCCGCCAGGTAACCCGCGGCGAAGACGGTGACGAGCTGGGAGATCGCCCGGTCCGAGAGGGCCTTGGCCTGGCCGATCAGCGCCACACTCGCGGCGAAACGCTTGAGGTCCCAGAGATAGGGGCCGATATAGGCTTCGTCGAAGTCGTTGACGTTGAAGGCCAGCCTCCCCTCGGAGTCCATATAGGTGCCGAAGTTGGCGGCGTGCAGGTCGCCGTGGATCCAGACCCGGCTCGTCTCGGCGTCGAGATAGGAGGTGTCGGCGAAGGCGCCCGCCATGTCGGCGTAGAACAGGCAGGCCGCACCGCGGTAGAACGCGTAGGGCGACGCCGCCATCTTGCGGAACTTCCGCCGGAAGGCGGGCAGGTCGAGGCGCATCATCTCGCCGAAGTGGGTGTCGATCGCTCCCGCGATCAGACGACCCCGATCGGGACTGCGGTCGGTCATCCGATCGTCACCATTCAACGCGTCCATAGTATGAATTGTCCCTTACATGTCTGTTTTTCCTGCTGCCCGATTTCTGACACCTTTCGACACGAGCCCGTTCGGGGTCGAGTCCCGGGAGGAGCTCGATCGCCGCAACTCTTCAAGAGTTGGTCCTACGCGGGGGCGGCTCCCGTGACCGCCGTCGGAGCAGCGAGGACATAGGCTGGCGGGCGTGGAGGGATTCGCTCGGCGAGAGTTCCAGCTCATGCTCCTGCGCCGGATGGCGGACTTCCAGCCGGACCTGGTGACCGAGGCGCGGATCGAGCTGGGCGCGTCGCTCGGTGAGTACATGGCCGCGCACAACCGCTGGCAGACGATGCAGCACTCGCGCCGGGCACCGCGAGGGTTGGCGCTCTACCGGGCGGTCCTCGGCCCGCCCGAGACCGAGCAGCCGGTGCAGGTCGGCGATGTGACGGTGAAGAACTGCTCGTGGCCGCTGCCGGGGCTCTGGCCCGACCTGCGCTGGCAGGTGACGGTGGGCTTCGGCGGCGCGGTCCTGCACGGCTGGCTGGTCCGCTCCCCCGGTGCAGCGGTCCCGGACCTGCCCAGGCCGGAGCGGCTGGCGCCATGGTCCTGTGTGGTGAACGACGCGCTGACGCGATTCCCCGGCGCCTGGCAGGCCGACCCCGGCACCGCGTCGCAGTGGGTGGTGCACGTGGACGGCCACCGGCTCTGGTTCGTCCACGGCCTGCTCCAGATCGTCAAGCCCGACGCATGACACCAACTCTTCAAGAGTTGCGGTGATCTTGGGTGACGGCCGTGTGAAGTTCAGCGAAAGCGGCGGCCAGAGCGGCAGCGGTGTAATGCGCGTTGAGGCCGCTCGGGTTGGGCAGCACCCACACGGGCACCCCGGCGATCCGCTCCGGTTGCCGTCCCATCACCGCGTGCCGCTGCCCGAACGCGCTGCGGTAGGCGGTCACGCCGAGAACCGCGAGCCAGCCCGGCCGATGTGCGGCCAGCTTCGCCGCGAGCAGGGCACCGCCCTCGCGTAACTCCGCGGCGGTCAGCTCGTCGGCCCGAGCCGTGCCACGGGCGGCGAGGTTGGTGATGCCCAGCCCATAGGCGAGCAGCTCACCCTGCTCCGCCGGGCGGAGCAGGCGCGGGGTGAAGCCGCCCGCGTGCAGCGCCGGCCAGAACCGGTTGCCGGGGCGGGCGAAGTGGTGGCCCGTCGCCGCCGACCACAGGCCGGGGTTGATGCCGCAGAAGAGAACCGAGAGGTCGTCGGCGATCAGGTCGGGAATGGACCTGCCGTGGGCGGCGGCGAGATCGGCGGCGGAGGGTCTGCGCACCGCTCCAGCCGATCACACCGCCGACCGGGCCGCTCGGCGGGGCGGTCATGTTGCTGCGCCATCACATTCCCTACCGCATCGTGTTGATTTCTTGCGTCGATCGTGTTGCTGTCTTGCTAAGAATTGTCGCCCGGGGGGACTGCACTTCCGCATAACCGGTCAGGCCGGGCGATGAGCGCCTCGGCCGGCCGCGCTGTCCAGAGAGGTCGCCCGTGAAGATCAGCAACCCGGCGATGCGCATCCGCGCGCTAGCCATCGGCACGACCGGCGCACTCGCCGCGTCGGTGCTCGCCGTCATCGGTCTGGCGGCCCCCGCTCCGGCGGCGGTCACCGCGGGCGCACCGGTCCCGTTCGTCGAGCAGCAGGCGGTCAACGCGCAGACCAACGGCACGGTCCTCGCGAAGAACTTCTACTTCGGCGCGCTCGCCTCGGAGGCGACCGGCCGCCAGGCCGTGCAGCTCGTCGGGCAGGGCAAGTACGTGGAGTTCACGCTCACCGCACCGGCCAACGCGGTCAACGTCCACTACTCGATCCCCGACTCGCTCGACGGCACCGGCATCAACGCCTCGCTGAGCCTGTCCGTCAACGGCACCCCGCAGGCACCGCTCGCGCTGACCTCGAAGAACAGCTGGCTCTACGGCTCCAACCCGCCGGAGGAGACGAACACCCCGTTCGTCAGCGAGCCGGGCACGAGCGCGCCGCACGCCTTCTACGACGACGTGCGCACGATGTTCTCCTCGACGCTGCCGGTCGGCGCGAAGGTGCGCCTGCAGGTCGGCGCCAACGACACCGCGCCGTGGTACGCGATCAACACCGCCGAGTTCGAACTGGTGGCACCGGCGCTCTCCAAGCCCGCCGGCTTCCTCGACGCGACGGCCGCGCCCTACAACGCCGACGCGAGCGGCCTGACCGACTCGACGCAGAAGCTGCAGGACGCCGTCAACGCCGCATCCGCCCAGGGTGTGGGCCTCTTCCTGCCGGCCGGCCTCTACAAGGTGAGCGCGCCGATCTACGTCAACAACGTGACGATCACCGGTGCGGGCCAGTGGTACACGAAGCTCACCGGGTACCACGTCGAGTTCGCCGGGCAGATCGGCAATCCCAGCACCAACGTGAACGTGTCGCACCTGGCG
This sequence comes from Allocatelliglobosispora scoriae, assembly GCF_014204945.1. Classification (NCBI taxonomy): domain Bacteria; kingdom Bacillati; phylum Actinomycetota; class Actinomycetes; order Micromonosporales; family Micromonosporaceae; genus Allocatelliglobosispora; species Allocatelliglobosispora scoriae. The sequence continues at coordinate 1,621,852 of NZ_JACHMN010000003.1, read as the reverse complement.
ATGTTCGGCAACGTCAACACCCGTGACGACGCCGACGGCACGGTGCACGCCTTCAACGGCGGCTTCACCAACTCGACGATCCACCACGTGTGGATGCAGAACCACAAGGTCGGCATCTGGGTCGTCGGCCCCACCGACCACTTGACGATCGACTCGAACCGGATCCTGGACACGACCGCCGACGGCATCAACTTCCACGGCTCGGTGACCAACTCGACCATCAAGAACACGTTCATCCGCAACACCCAGGACGACGGCATCGCCTTCTGGTCGAGCCCCGGCGCCGATGTCAACAACGTCGTCGACCAGAACACGGTCAACTCCCCCGGCATCGCCAACAACATCGCCCTCTACGGCAGCACGGGTACGACGATCAGCAACAACCTGCTCCAGGACACCGTGACCCGGGGCGGCGGCATCCACCTGGGCCGGCGGTTCGGCGGCACCGCGTTCGCCGGGGTCACCACGATCACCGGCAACCGGCTGGTGCGTACCGGCCAGTTCGATCCGGGCTGGGACTACCACGTCGGCGCGATCTGGACCTGGCCCCTCGACGGCCCGATCGCCAGCACCGTCAACATAACCAACAACGAGATCGTGGACAGCCCCGGCGCGGCGTTCCACCTGCAGAACCAGGCGCCGCCGGTCGGTGCGGGCGTCACCACCCAGGGCGTCAACGGCAACACCGCGACCGGCATCACGATCAGCAACAACACCGTGACCAACGTCGGCACCTTCGTCTTCCAGCTCCAGGGGCCCGGCTCGGCCGCCGTCTCCGGCACGGTGGCGACGGGCGTCGGCACGGCGGGCGTCTTCAACTGCAACAGCGGCTTCACCCTCAACCAGGGCAGCGGCAACTCCGGCTGGTCGACGACGGCCTGCGGGCTGCCGCCGACCGCCCTGCTCTACGCCTTCCCGACGACCACGACCTTCCACAACGCCACCGTCGGCCAGGCCACGCCCAGCCAGAAAGTGACGATCTTCAACGCGGCCGCCGCCGCCGCGACGATCGGCGCGGTCTCGGCGAGCAGCGGTTTCACCGTCACCCCGGACTCGGGCCACCCGTGCGGCACGACGCTGGCACTGAGCTCGCCCGGCGACCCCAACGTCTGGTGCCAGGTCAACGTCTCCTTCACGCCGTCGGCAGCGGGGACCACGACCGGCACCCTCACCATCCCGAGCAACCAGCCGGGCAGCCCGACGGTGCTCTCGCTCGTCGGCAGCACCGGCTCCAACGTGGTGATCACGCCGCCGACCGTCACGCCGACGAGCCTGCAGTTCGGCTCGGTCAACGTCGGCTCGACGAGCGCGCCGCAGACGCTCACGCTCGCCAACCCGGGCACCGCCCCGATCACGGTCTCGTCGATCACGGCGAGCGCCGGCTTCAGCCAGACCAACGCCTGCCCCAGCACTCTCGCGGCCGGGGCGTCCTGCACCATCACCGCACGGTTCTCACCGACGGCGGGCGGCGCCGTCACCGGCACCATCGCGATCACCAACAGCGGGACGCAGACCCCGATCGGCGCGAGCCTCACCGGCCTGGGCATCAGCTCCACGACCAACCTGGCCCAGGGCGCCCCGATCACCGCCAGCAGCTCGACCGGCGGCTTCGGCCCCGGCCAGGCCAACGACGGCAACACCACGACCTACTGGGAGAGCGCGGCCAACGCCTTCCCGCAGACCCTCACGGTCGACCTCGGCTCGGTCGTCGTGGTCGGCTCGGTCCGGCTCCACCTGCCGCCGGCCCCGTCGTGGGCGACGCGTACCGAGACGATCACGGTTCTGGGCAGCAGCAACGGCACCGACTGGGCGCCGCTCTCCGGTGCGGCGGGCCGGGTCTTCGACCCCGCGACCGGCAACACCGTCACCATCGGGCTGCCGAACTCGTCGGTCCGCTACGTCCGCCTCGCCATCACCGGCAACACCGGCTGGCCGGCGGGGCAGATCTCGGAGTTCGCGGTCTTCCCCGGCACCGGTGGCGGCACGGCGACCCTGGCGGCGTCGCCGTCGTCGATCGCCTTCGGCAACCAGGCCGTCGGCACCACCGGCGCGCCGCAGACGGTGACGGTCACCAACACCGGCACGGTCTCGGCGGCCGTCTCCGGCATCACGGTCTCCGGGGCGTTCTTGCAGACCACCACCTGCGGCTCGGCGATCGCGGCCGGCGCGTCCTGCACCGTCTCGGCCCGCTTCGCCCCCACCGCGACCGGTCCGGCGAGCGGCTCGCTGACCGTGGCGAGCAACGCCACCAACCCGACGCTGACCGTGGCGCTCACCGGCACGGGCACGACGGTCGGGACGGCGACGCTCGTCGCCTCGCCGACATCGCTCGGTTTCGGCAACCAGACGGTCGGCTCGACGAGTGCCGGGCAGACCGTGACGGTCACCAACTCCGGCACGGTCGCCGCGTCGATCGGCTCGGTCACGGTGTCCGGCGCGTTCACGCAGTCCACCACCTGCGGCTCGGCGCTGGCGGCGGGTGCGAGCTGCACCGCGACGGTCCGCTTCGCCCCCACCGCGACCGGAGCGGCGAGCGGCACGCTCACCGTGGCGAGCAACGCGACCAACCCGACGCTGGCCGTGGCCCTCACCGGCACGGGGACCACCGCCACGACGACGAACCTGGCGCTGGGCAAGGCCACCACGACGTCGAGCGTCTCGCAGTCCTACGGCGGCGGCAATGCGGTGGACGGCAACCCGGGTACCTACTGGGAGAGCGCCAACAACGCCTTCCCGCAGTGGATCACGGTGGACCTCGGCTCGGCGAGCACGCTGTCGTCGGTCGTGCTCTCGGTGCCGCCGGCGTGGGGCGCGCGTACCCAGACCCTGTCGGTTCTCGGCAGCGGCGACGGATCGGCCTTCACGACGCTGGTCGCCTCGGCGGCGTACGCCTTCAACCCCGGCGGCTCGGTCACCATCGGCCTGCCCGCCGGGACGTCGAGCCGGTTCGTCCGGGTCACCGTCACCGGCAACTCGGCCTGGCCGGCGGCGCAGCTCGCGGAGTTCGCCGTCATGGGGGTGGGGCGTCCCGACCTCGCGCTCAACCGCCCCACGACGGCGTCCGGCTCGACGCAGACCTACCTGCCGGGCAACGCCACCGACGGCAACACCAGCTCCTACTGGGAGGGCGTCGGGTTCCCGTCGACTCTCACCGTGGACCTGGGCTCGGCGCAGGCGGTCGGCTCGGTGGTGCTCAACCTGCCGCCGTCGGCGTCGTGGGCGAGCCGGACCGAGACGCTCTCGGTGCTGGGCTCCACGGACGGGACGACCTTCACTCCGGTCGTCGCGTCGGCGGGTTACACCTTCAACCCGGCCACCGGCAACACCGTGACGATCACCTTCACGTCGACGACCATCCGCCATGTCCGCCTGAACATCACCGCCAACAGCGGTGGCTCCAGCGGCCAGATCTCCGGCTTCTCGGTCTTCGGCTCGTGAGCTGATCGGCTCGGCGACGGGCGGGCACCTGCCGGGGTGTCCGCCCGTCCCTCAACCCACCTGCTCCGCCTGCAGGACGCTCAGCTGTCGCGGCGCCGCCGGTGCGGAGCGGATGACCCCGTCGGCCAGGACGATGAGCATGTCGCCCGCCTCGAAGGCGAGCTCGAGATCCTTCGGCGGGCTCAGCACGGGTCCGGCTCCGGCGCGCCGGTAGCCGACCGCGGTCTGCCCGATCGAGGCCGCCGCGGCGACGAGTTCGGCGAAGGTCGTGGCCCGGCCGGAGACGGCGTAGCGCGTCACGGGGTGGAGGTAGAGCTCCGCACCGGCCGGGTCGAAGAGGTCCTCGAAGACCCCGCGCAGCTCGGGCGTCTGCGCGAGCTGGGTCATCAGCAGGCTGATCAGGCGCTGGCTGACGACGAAGTCGTCGGCCCCGGCCACCTCGGCGAGGACCCGGTCGCGGTCGTCGCGCATCTCGCTCACGACGGTGCAGGTGTGCCCGGTGCGGGCGATGATGTCGCGCAGGTGCAGCAGCGTGACGAGGGTGCGGGCGTCGGCGAGTGCGGGCTCGCCGTGGTCCTCGCAGAGCACGACGACCCGGCTGAAGGGTGCCAGCTCCACCTCGTCGAGCACTGCACGGTCGGTCGGGTCGCCGCGCAGCGTCTCGACCGCGAGCCGGGGCAGCGCGAGGAGGGCCACCGGCTCGCGTGAGACGACGAGCGCGGTCGACCCGGGCACCACATAGGCGTCGAGTTCGGCGAGCATCCGCGCCGCCCGGGGGCTCCAGCCGAGGACGAGCGTGTGGTCGGGGCCGGGTTCGGGCACGGGCGCGCAGGTCGCGGGCCGCACTGCGGAGACCGGCGCGTAGGGCTTCGGGGCCGCGTCCGCGTCGATCACGATGAGCCGGTCGTCCGCGCCGAGGCGCGTCGACATCGGCGGGTTCAGCCGGGGCCGTCCGCCGCCGGGCACGAGCCCGATCACACCCACCCGGGGGTACGCCAACAGCGCCTCCCCGAAGGTGTGCCCGGTGAGCGCGGGCTCCGCCCGCAGGTGGATCTCCTGCCCGGCGAAGTCGAGCAGCTCCAGATAGATGTCGAAGAGCCCGGGCTGCCGGGCGGTCTGGACCAGCAGCCGGGCCGTGATCTCGCTCGCGTCGAGCACGATCGCCCGCCCGTCGGCGGCGAGACCGGCGGCCCCGGCGTTGGCGCTGTGCTGCACGCAGGCGACGACCGGGATCTCCCCGGTGTCACGCGCGGCGAGCAGGGTCTTGATGACCCGGATGTCGGCGTCGTCGTCCTCGTGGTCGTTGACGAGCAGGATGGCCCGGGCCCGGCCCGGGTTGACGAGGTCGAGGTCGGCGGGGTCGAGCGGGCTGCCGGTCCGGCAGACGACCCGCAGCGCGCCGCGGGGGATCCGGGCCCGGATGGCGTCCTCCATCTCGGCCTTGTCTCGGGACGCCAGGATGACGGCGACGCCCCGGCGGCCGTTGCCCGCGGCGGCGAGCTCGCCGAGGAGCATGAAGATCTGGTCCGACCAGCCGAGCAGGACGGTGTGGCCGGTCTCCTCCACATGGGACCTGCCCCGGCGCAGTTCGTCGAGCTTGCCGCTGATGCCGGAGCTGATGACGCCGATGAAGGCGCTGGTGATGAAGAGGCCGCCGAGGCCGAGCAGCAGCCAGCCGAGCAGGATCTGCCAGTGGCCGCTGGTGGGCGCGTAGTAGAGGCCGAGGACCGCGGTGAGGCTCTCCCACAGCATCTGGGCGGGGGTACGCGGGTTGCCGTAGCCGTCGGTGCGGTCGCCGACCGCGAGGAGATAGAAGGAGACCACGATCAGGACGGCGAGGGTGGCGAAGCCGAGCAGGCCGACGAGGGCCGGAGTGCCGCGCGCCATCGTGTTGTCGAACCAGTACCGCAAGCGTGCCGACAGGCTACTCATGCGAACTATCATGCCGCATGTCCAGTTTTTTCAGAATAACGGACAATTTGTCAGCCATTTTGTCCGTTTCACCGTGCATAGTTGCGCGATGGCACATAGCCCGATGATGCACGCGCTGCAGCGACTCCTCCGCACACCCGCCACCGGACCCGCCGCGATGTCACTCGATCGACGTACGTTGTTGCGTGGAATCGGCGCCACCGCCGCGCTCGCCGCCGTCGGCGCACCTCCGCGGCCCCGCGAAGACCCGCGGCGCGGACCCGTCATCGCCATCGTCGGGGGTGGACTCGCCGGGCTCACCGCCGCGCTGACCCTCGCCGACGCGGGCCGGACCGGCACGATCTACGAGGCGAGCGGCCGGGTCGGCGGACGCGTGCGCACCCTGCGCGGCCACTTCGCCGACGGGCAGCTCTCCGAGTGGGGCGGCGAACTCATCGACACCGGTCACACCACGATGCACCGCCTGGTCCGGCGCTTCGGCCTGGGCAAGGTGGACGTGCTCCGGGCAGCGCCGAAGGGCTCCGACGAGGTGCTGCACTTCCTCGGCGGCTACTACGATCCGCTGCGGGCCGACGCCGACTTCCAACCCGTACGCCGTCGCCTCCGCCGCGACCTCCAGGACTGCCTGCCCGAGGCGACCTGGTCGGCCGCGACCCCCGCCGCCCGGGCACTGGACCGGATGAGCGTCGCGGAGTGGATCGACACCCGCGTACCGGGCGGCCACGACTCCCCGCTCGGCCGATTCCTCGATGTCGCCTACCGCACCGAGTACGGCGCCGAGACCGGCGAGATCTCCGCCCTCGGCCTCGTCTACGTGCTCGGCTACCAGCCCGAGGCGCGCAAGCTCGCGGTCTGGGGCGAGTCCGACGAGCGTTACCGCATCCGCGGCGGCAACGACCTGCTGCCCCAGGCGATCGCCGCCGCGCTGCCGCCGGAGAGCATCCGGACCGGCTGGACGCTGCTCGCCGTGCGGACCCGCACCGACGGGCGGCAGGTGCTCACCTTCCAGGTGTCGGGCGCCACCCGCGAGGTCGTCGCCGACCACACGGTCCTCGCCCTGCCGCTCGGCGTCCTGCAGCGCATCGACGTCAGCGGAGCCGGGTTCGACGCCCGCAAGACCGCCGGCATCGCCGCGATGCGGATGGGCGCCTGCACCAAGCTGAACATGCAGTTCAGCAGCCGGATCTTCCAGGGTCGCGGTGCCTGGCCGGGCGTCAGCAACGGGCAGGCCTTCAGCGATCGCGGCTTCCAGTGCCTGTGGCAGCCCAGCCTCGGGCAGGCCGGGGCGAGCGGGATCCTCAACAACTACCTCGGCGGCGACGCGGCGCGGCGGGTCTCCGTACCCGCCGCGTTCTTGACCGAGAGCGATCGGGGCGTCGCCGCGCTGGCGAGGGCGACCGTCGCGGACGCCGCGCCCGCCTTTCCGGGGTTGCCCGGCGTGTTCACCGGGAAGGCCGCGCTCTCGGCGTGGCACCTCGACCCGCTGACCCGGGGTGCCTATTCGTTCTGGCCGGTCGGCTACGTGTCGCGCTACGCCGGGTACGAGAAGGTCCGCCAGGGCAACGTGCACTTCGCCGGGGAGCACTGCTCCTATGAGTTCCAGGGCTTCATGAACGGCGCCGCGGCGAGCGGCATCGAGGCCGCCCGAGAGGTCCTCGCCGACCTCACGGCCGCCCGCCCGGCCCGCCACCTAGCTCCCGCAAACCCCTGAACTTTAATGCTGGACACGCCGCGAAAACCGCCATAAAAGTCAGGATCAACTCCCGAAGTCCGCCGCGATCGCCAAGGCCTCGGCGCCCCATCGCACCCGGACCCAATGCACCACGATGTACCCGGCCGCGCGGAGGCCGGGGTTTTAGGACCAACTCTTGAAGAGTTGCGGCGATCTTGGGCCGCACCATGCCGACAGGATCGTCGCCGCAACCGCCGCCCGCCAACCGATCACCAGCGTCAGGACTCCGGGGCGACCAGTGCGACGAAGCGCTGGTAGGACGCGGTCACCTCGGCGGGGTCGGCGCCTGCCAGCAGGTCGAGCAGCAGTCCCCTGGTGACGGCGACTCCCATCCGGATCACCGCGGGATCGAACGCTGCGCCGACCCGCTCGGCCGTCGCAGCGCCCTCGGCGAGCCACGGCTCGGTCAGCGTCGCCAACAGCCGCTCGGTGCCGGGCACGCCCTGCACGGCTTGGCCGACGATCTCGAAGAAGAGCCGCACGAACGGCAGGATCGCCGGATCGGAGACCTGCCGCCAGAGCGCCGTCATCAGCTCGCGCGACGACTCCCCCGCCATCGCGGCCATCGCCGAGCGCTGCTGCGCCTCGATGACGGCGACGACCGCCGCGAGCAGGCCCTCCCGCGAGCCGAAGTGATAGATCAGCATCCGGTGGCTGGTCCCCGCGCCGATCGCGATCTCCCGCAGGCTCTTGCCGGTGATCCCGGACGCCGCCAGGAAGTCGATCACGCGGCCGAGCAGGAGCTCCTTGGGATCGGCACCAGTCATGTACCAGATGGTACATTGATTGCATGAGATGGGAGAACACCGTCGCGATCGACGCGCCGACCGAGGTCGTGTGGCAGCTCACCACCGATGTCGAGAAGTGGCCGTCCCTCACCACCACGATGCAGCGGGTCGACCGGGTCGATCAGGGACCACTGCGGGTCGGCAGCTCGGCCCGGATCAAGCAGCCGGGGCAGAGCACGGCACTCTGGACCGTCGACCACCTCGACGAGGGCCGGGCCTTCTCCTGGCGGACCCGGCGGATGGGGCTGTCGATGACCGGATCCCACCTCGTGGAGCCGACCCCGAGCGGCTGCCGCAACACGCTGGCCATCGAGGTCACCGGGCGGGGCGCCCGCCTCTTCGGCATCGCCTTCGGCGCCCTGCTGCGCGCGTCCCTCGCCCTGGAGAACGCCGGCTTCAAGGCCGCCGCGGAGCGGGCCGGCCGGTGAGCACCACCGATTCCGGTCGGTGGGCGTGGGGGCCGTAGACGGGGCGGTGGCGATCGAGCCCATGCGAGCCCTGATTCACCGAGCCCCGTCTCCGGCCCGCAGTCGCGCCCAAGGCTCGACCTCCCCCTGACAGCTTCCAGCAGTCAGGGCGTCCGCACATTCACCCGTGGTTGCCACGCCTCAACCCCACGCGGTATGCCGGCCTACAACCAGGGGTGTACATCCCAACCTCCGGGACGCATGACGAACACCACATACATCGATTAAGTCACATGCCTTGCCTGCTTCGCGGATGCCACGCGACGATGGTCCGACTGCGGCCCGACGCCGCCGATCAGCCTTTGTTGCTGGGGTTAGCCGACGCGCGTCGCCCATCCTGAGACGAGCCGCACCGTCCATAGGAATGGCACCTTCTCTGATCTAGTCTGTGGGTCACCGAACGACTGGAGACAACAAGTGGGACAACAGGACATAGAGCAGCCTGAGGACATCACGACCATGGTCCAGCGGATCGGTGTGGTCGCGGAGTCGCATGCGGGCGAGACCCGGGTGGCGGCGACGCCGTCGACGGTGCGCCAGTTGCTCGCGCTCGGGTTCGAGGTCGTGATCGAGACCAGCGCCGGCGTGAAGTCGAGCTTCGCCGACGACGCCTACGTGGCGGCGGGGGCGAAGATCGGCAGCCACGACGAGACCTGGCAGTCCGACATCGTGCTCAAGGTCAACGCACCGGCCACCGCCGAGATCGACGAGCTGCGCGACGGTGCGACGCTCATCAGCCTCCTCAGCCCCGCGCTCAACCCGGACCTGGTGGAGAGCCTCGCGCGGCGGCCGATCACGGCGCTCGCGATGGACGCGGTGCCGCGCATCTCGCGCGCCCAGTCCCTCGACGTGCTCAGCTCCATGGCCAACATCGCCGGTTACCGCGCGGTCGTCGAGGCGGCGCACGCGTTCGGCCGGTTCTTCGCCGGTCAGGTCACGGCGGCCGGCAAGGTCCCCCCGGCGAAGGTGCTCATCGCGGGCGCCGGCGTCGCCGGACTCGCCGCGATCGGTGCGGCCAGCAGCCTCGGCGCGATCGTGCGCGCCACCGACCCGCGACCCGAGGTCGCGGAGCAGGTGCGCTCGCTCGGCGGCGACTTCCTCGCCGTCGAGGTCGAGCAGGAGGCGAGTCTCGACGGGTACGCCAAGGCGACCTCCGCCGACTACGACCGCCGTGCCGCCGAGATCTACGCCGAGCAGGCCGCCGAGGTCGACATCATCATCACCACGGCGCTGATCCCGGGCCGCCCGGCACCGAAGCTGATCTCCGCCGAGCATGTCGCGAGCATGCGTTCGGGCAGCGTCATCGTCGACATGGCCGCCGCGCAGGGTGGCAACGTCGCCGGTTCCGTCGCAGGCCAGGCGATCGTCACCGACAACGGCGTGACGATCATCGGCTACACCGACCTGCCCGGCCGACTGCCGACGCAGGCGTCGCAGCTCTACGGCACCAACCTGGTCAACCTGATGAAGCTGCTGACTCCGGGCAAGAACGGCCAGATCGTCCTCGACTTCGACGACGTGGTGCAGCGGACGATGACCGTCGTGCGCGCCGGTGAGAAGACCTGGCCGCCGCCGCCCGTGCAGGTCTCCGCGGCTCCGACCGCCACCACGCCGGTGGTGGGTCCCATCGTCAAGGAGAAGGCGCCCGCCAAGCCCGGCCGCACCTACGCGGTGGTCGGCGCGGCCGCCGCCGCGCTCTTCGCGGTGACCGCCTTCTCGCCGAGCCAGCTCATCGGCAACTTCACCGTCTTCGTGCTGGCGATCGTCATCGGCTACTACGTCGTCGGCAAGGTGCACCACGCGCTGCACACGCCGCTGATGTCGGTGACGAACGCGATCTCCGGCATCATCGTCGTCGGCGCGCTGCTGCAGATCGGGCACGACAATCTCGCGGTGACAGTGCTGTCGTCCGTCGCCATCCTGCTGGCGAGCATCAACATCCTCGGCGGTTTCGCCGTCACCCGCCGCATGCTCAGCATGTTCTCGAAGGGCTGATCCCATGACCGCCGTCACGGCCGCCCAGGCCGCATACATCGTCGCCGCCCTGCTGTTCATCCTGAGCCTGGCCGGCCTCTCCAAGCACGAGACATCCCGCTCGGGCGTCGTCTACGGCATCGCCGGGATGGTCGTGGCGCTCGTCGCCACCGTGGTCCTCGCCTCGGAGTCGATCACCGGAGCCGGGATCGCGCTGCTCGTCGGCGCCATGGTCGTCGGCGGCGGGATCGGCCTGTGGCGGGCCAAGGTCGTGCAGATGACCGGTATGCCGGAGCTCATCGCCATCCTGCACAGCTTCGTCGGCCTCGCCGCGGTGCTCGTCGGGTGGAACGGCTACCTCGAGGTCGAGGCGCACGGCGACACCCAGACCGAGATCGCGGGCTCGCTGCTGAGCATCCACCACGCCGAGATCTTCATCGGCATCTTCATCGGCGCGGTCACCTTCACCGGCTCGATCGTCGCCTATCTGAAGCTCTCGGCGCGGATCAAGTCCAACCCGCTGATGCTGCCCGGCAAGAACCTGCTCAACATCGGCGCGCTCGTCGCCTTCGTCGTCCTCACCGTCTTCTTCGTCATCGAGCCCCACCTGGGCCTGCTGATCGCGGTGACCGTGGTCGCGCTCGCGCTGGGCTGGCACCTCGTCGCCTCGATCGGCGGCGGCGACATGCCCGTCGTCGTCTCGATGCTCAACAGCTACTCCGGCTGGGCGGCGGCCGCCTCGGGCTTCCTGCTCAACAACAACCTGCTCATCGTCACCGGCGCGCTGGTCGGCTCCTCGGGTGCCTACCTCTCCTACATCATGTGCCAGGCGATGAACCGCTCCTTCATCTCGGTCATCGCGGGCGGCTTCGGCATCGAGGCGCCCAGCACCGACACCGTCGACCACGGCGAGCACCGCGAGATCACCGCCGAGGAGACCGCCACGCTGCTGCGCGAGGCGACCTCGGTCATCATCACGCCCGGTTACGGCATGGCGGTGGCGCAGGCGCAGTACCCGGTGGCGGAGCTGACCCGCCAGCTGCGCGAGCGCGGCATCACGGTGCGCTTCGGCATCCACCCGGTCGCCGGCCGCCTGCCCGGACACATGAACGTGCTGCTCGCCGAGGCGAAGGTGCCCTACGACATCGTGCTGGAGATGGACGAGATCAACGACGATTTCGCCGCCACGTCGGTCGTCCTCGTCATCGGCGCCAACGACACCGTCAACCCGGCCGCCGCCGACCCGGGCAGCCCGATCGCCGGCATGCCCGTCCTGCACGTCTGGGAGGCGGCGAACGTCATCGTCTTCAAGCGCTCGATGGCGACCGGCTACGCGGGCGTGCAGAACCCGCTCTTCTTCCGCGACAACACCCAGATGCTCTTCGGCGATGCCAAGGCACGCGTCGAGGACATCCTGCGGGCGCTCGGCCCGGTCGTCTCCTCGCAGCGTTCGGGCGACAAGCGCGTGCCCGTCGGCGCCGGTCACTGACCTGTCCGTCTCGATCGATCGCCGCAACCCTGTACAGGGTTGCGGCGATCAGTCATGTCAGCCGTGCACCCGGACGGTGATCGAGCCGGTCTTGCGGCCCGCCGGGTCGACGATGACGCTGTAGGTTCCGTCCACCGCCAGGGTCGTCGCCGCGATCTCGCCCTTCCCGCCGCTCACGCAGGCCTGGGCCACCAGCTTCATCGCCGAGTCCCACAGGCCGACGTGGTTGCACTCGTCCGGCAGCGTGGCACCGCTGAGCTCCACCGCCACCCGCTGCCCGGACCGCCCGGCGAAGGTCAGCACCGCGACCGCTCCGGGTTGATCCACCCGGGCCGTCACCGGCGCGCCGTCGACCTCGATCGCCGACCGCTGATCGGTCACGGTGATCAGGCGTAACGTCACGTCGCCGACATCGGCGGCGGTGTCGTTGGGATCGACCAGGACGGCATAGGTGCCGTCGACCGGCAGGACCGTCCCGTCGAGGAAGTTGCTGGTCGGCCCGGCGCAGCTGGTCCGCAGCACGGCGCCGCTCGGATCCAGCAGCCGGAACGGCGTGCACTGCTCCGGCAGCGTCGTGGTGATCTCGACGGACACCTTCTGCCGGGCCGTGCCGGCGAACTCCACGCGCGCCTTCTCACCGGGGCTGCCGATGCGCACCGACCAACTCGTACCCGAGGTGGCCCGGCCGGAGAGCTGGAGCTGGCTCGCAGCGGCCGCAGCGGCGAACTCCGGCCGCCCGGTGAGCGCCACATCCAGCACGCACGCCGCGAGCACCTGCGGGTCCGTCACGCCGTACATCGCGCAGAGCTGCTCGGCCATGGCCCGCCCCGGCAGGCCCGCGACAGCCACCGGCCGGTCGGGAAACGCGCGGTCCGCGAAGGTAGCAGGACCAACCCCCGGCGGGTACGCGAACAGCGACGTCGCAGCGTCGACCCGCCACGAGTCGGCGTACCCGGGGTAGAGCGCGTCGAAGGTGGCGTTCGTGATCGGCTCACCACCCCGCGGCCGCAGGTCGTTGAGGGCGACACCGTCCATGTCCCCGAGCAGCCCGTGCAGCTTCCCCGCGAGGGTGGCGGCGGGGGCGACACCGATCGTCAGCTGCGTGCCGTTGTAGCTGGTGACCGAGACCGACGAGCCGTCGGGCCAGACGACGTAGCTGGTGGTGCTCTCGGCGTCGACGAGGATCTCACCGCCGCCGGGCAGCCGCGCCGATGTCAGCGGTTGCGGCACCCGGCCGACGAGCAGTTGAAGCGCGGCTCCCCGGTCGGCTGGATCGCGGCGGAACTCCACCACATCGCCGGCGATCCGCATCGCTACGGCCGTGTTGACCGCGATGGTGCGCATCGACGCATACCCCTGCTGGCGCGTCTGGACCTCGAACGCACCATCGGAGTCACGGGCCAGGATGAACTCGCCCGCCGCCTGGAAGTCGTAACGGGTGCCGTCGAAGGTGGCGAGATGCGGGTCGCCGCTCGTCGTCGCGCAGGTCGTCGCCGCATCCGCCGGATGCTGGCCCTCGACGGCGTCGAGCCCACGGCTGCGGATTCTCCGGAAGCGTTCGACGTCGCCGCAGGAGCTGTCCGGTGGCGGCAGGCACTCGCCTTTGGGCAGCACCCGGTCGCCGTAGTGATCGCGTTCGTCCAGACCAACCACCTTGCGGTGCCGATTCTGGGCGCGGGTGGCGTTGACCTCCGCCACCGAGATGCCGGTCGCACCCTCTTCCCTCGTCACGCACTGCAGGTCCGAGAGGATCATCTTCTTGTGCTCGTATGCGTGGTAGAGCTCGTGATAGAGCGAATCGCACTTCTCGGATCTCCCGCCCTTGCCGACGTACTCGTACTTCTCATCGGGATCCCACGTGATCAGCACGTGCCTGCTGCTGATCGCACCCTCGTCATCGGCGCTGTGATTCGGCGTCGAGTGGCCCCGGGCCACATCGATCTGCAGGTCCGGACCGAGGATCGTCGGCATGATCCCGGCCGGGTCGTGACCGGGCAGCTGGAATTCCGCGAGGCATTTGTTCCACTCCGCCTTCAGGTCGTCGGCGACGACGAAGGGCGCCGCGCTCGCCGGCGGCGAGTGCCAGTCCGCGCCGATCAAGCCTGCGAGCAGGAGCAGAGCCATCGCGGCGGTCCCGGTCCGGCGCTTTCGTAGCAGCACCACGACGACGACCAGCAGCAGCGCGGCGAGCGCCCCGAGACCGACCGGTAGCCATGGCGATCCCGTGGACGCGGCATCGCCGCCGATCGCCGCAGCCACCCCGAATTCACCGCCCGCCGGCTGGCAGAGCTGCGGACCCGTGACCCTCAGCGCGGGCGGGACATAGCGGCCCGCGAGCGTGAGCGGCTCTCTTGACCGCACCTGGTAGAGCTGCGCGAAGGACCCGCCACCCGGTGTCCAGGCGACCGTACGCACCGAATGGCCTGACTCGCCCCAGTCGACCGTCTCCAGGGGCACCTCGACCGATTCGCCCGGTAGCAGCGTGCGCAGCTGCTTCCGCAGGGCGATCGCGGGATCGTCGAGGAAGGCCATCCGCAGGCCGACGGGGATCGACGGCGCACCACCCTGCTCCACTGTAGACAACGCGACAGTGCCGAACGACCCCGCCACGACCTGACACGGCGTGCCGGAGGTGTTCGTCAACCGCATCAAAGGATTCAGCGCATCGGCACCGGTGAACGCCACCTCGACACCGCCGTCGACCGCGCTGGCTGGAGCACCGGCGCTGAACAGGGAAATCACCATCACTACGGCGACGAGCGCGCCACGGAGGAGGAGCCTCATGCCCGCCGACGGTACGCCAGCCGTACAAGATGGTGTTCGATGCCGTTTGTGTGGTTGGTCCCATCGTCTGTTCGGCCGGAAGACGCGTCGCCGGGCACCCGGCATGATGGGCGCGTGACGATGAACGATCAGGCAGGACTGAGCACCGCGCCGCTGGGGGAACCGGTCGCCGTGCTCAGCTCGACGGGCACGATCCGGATAGGGCGCGACCCCGACAATGACATCGTGCTGCCGGACCTGTGGGTCTCCGGCAAGCACGCCGAGATCCGCCCCGGTGGCGGCACGGGGCACCAGATCGTGGACCTGGGCAGCACCAACGGCATCCACCACAACGGCAAGCGGGTGCAGCGCGGCTCGCTGGACGCCGGCGACCGGTTCACCGTGGGCCGGCACGAGTTCCTCTACGACGGCGACGAGATCTTCCAGCACGACGACCAGGGCCCCACCTCGGTCATCGCCGACGACATCACGGTCGACATCGGCAAGGCCAACCTCCTCGACGATGTCAGCTTCGCGCTGCACCACGGCTCGCTGCTCGGCATCATCGGGCCCTCGGGCTGCGGCAAGTCGACCCTGCTGAAGACGATGACCGGTTTCCGGGTGCCGACCCGGGGCAGCATCAAATACGACGGGCGCGACCTCTACGACAACTACTCCGAGCTGCGCCACCGCATCGGCATGGTGCCCCAGGACGACGTGCTGCACCGCCAGCTCACGGTCGAGCGGGCGCTGAGCTTCGCAGCCTCCCTGCGCTTCGCCAACGACGTGCCGCGCAAGCAGCGCAAGCAGCGCGTTCGCGAGGTGATCGAGCTGCTCGGCCTCACCGAGCGCGCCAAGCAGCGCATCGACACCCTCTCCGGCGGCCAGCGCAAGCGCACCTCGGTCGCGCTGGAGCTGCTCACCGAGCCGTCGCTGCTCGCCCTCGACGAGCCGACCTCGGGCCTCGACCCGGCCCTGGACAAGGAGGTCATGCGGGAACTGCGACTGCTCGCCGACCGTGGCCGCACGGTCGTCGTCGTGACCCACAGCGTGCTGCACCTCGACATCTGCGACCGCGTCATGGTCATGTGCCTGGGCGGCCGGATGGGCTACTTCGGCCCGCCGGACGGGGTGCTGGAGTTCTTCGGCTCCGAGGACTACGCCGACGTCTTCCACAAGGTCACCCACGACGCGCAGCGCTGGGCGCAGCGGTTCCGCAACTCCGACGTGTACCGCAAATTCATCGGCGAGCTGTCACTGCAGCTGCTCTCGCCGGACGACATCGACGTCTCGGACTCGATGACGATCGCCATCCCCACGCCGAGGTCGGCCGACGCCGTCGCCCCGGTGATCGAGGACCTCTCCGCCGCCGCAGGCCCCGAGGCACCCGCCGACGCTGCGGCAGACACGACCGCCGTCGACACGGCCGCCGCTCCCACCGATGCGGAGACCGTCGCGGAGTCCGTTGCGGCGACGGCCACGGCGACCGCTCCCGCGGCGGCGACGGCTGCCGCTCCGGCCCCGACGGGGACGGCCACCGGGTCGGCTCCGGTCACGGCGAAGGCGACTGCCCGCGTACCCGCCGCACCGGCGAAGCCGGCCGGAGAGCGCAAGCCGGCCGGTGAGAGCAAGGACATCTCCATGACCTATCGGGCGCTGCACCCGCTGGCGCCGCTGCGGGCCTTCGTGACGCTCTCGCTGCGCCTCATCGCGGTCATCTTCTCCGACCGGGGCTACAGCTTCTTCCTGCTCGGCCTGCCGCTCGCGCTCGCCGTGCTCAGCCACGCCGTCCCCGGCGAGATGGGCCTGAGCCCCGACCCGAAGGGCTACAGCCTGGAGGCGCAGCGGCTGCTCGTCGTCTTCGTCATCGGCGCCGCCTTCATGGGCGTCGCGATCGCGATCCGCGAGATCGTCAACGAGCAGTCGATCTACCGGCGGGAACGGGCGATCGGCCTCTCCCCGGGCGCCTACCTCGCCTCCAAGGTGCTGATCTTCCTCATCATCGACGCGGTTCAGTGCTGCCTCTTCGTCTACCTGGCGATGCTCGGCCGCCCGAAGCCCGCGGACGCGCTGATCCTCGGCGACCCGATGATCGAGATCATGATCGCCGTCACGATGGTCGCGCTCACCTCGACCGCGCTGGGCCTGCTCGCCAGCGCCCTGGTCCGCACCACTGAGCAGACCACGCCGATCCTCGTCGTCAGCGTCATGGCGCAGCTCGTGCTCTCGGGTGGCCTGTTCGCGATCGAGGGCCAGCAGGTGCTGGAGTACATCTCGATGATCGACCCGTCCCGCTGGGGCTTCGCCGCCGCAGCCGCGACGACGGACCTGGTGCGGTTCCCGTTCCCGGACGCGCTCTGGACCCACGTCGCGAGCAACTGGTGGCGGGCGATCGCCATCATGGGCGTCCAGATCCTGGTCCTGCTGGGCGCGACCCGGCTGGCCCTGCGCCGTTTCGAGCCCGGCAACGGCTAGCTCCCCCGCGGCCCCTGAACTTTAATGCTGGACACGCCGCGAAAACCGCAACAAAAGTCAGGATCGACCCGCAGCCGCCGGGTCGATCCTGACTTTTGTCGCGCCGCGGACGGCGTGTCCGGCATTAAAGTTCTGACCGGCGCTGGTCTACGGCATCTGCACGGCGGTCGAGGGCGCGTCCCGGCCGCGGATCGAGGGCAAGGTCCGCCCGCTTTAAAGATCAAGATCTTTACCCATTGCGCGTACGGGTACATGCGTGTTGCATTGCGTCGGTTGCTGTCGGATCAGCACCCGGACTGGGGAGGTCGCGGTGCTCGCATGGCTCGGTCGGTCGGCGGCGCGCCGGCGCTACCCGATCATCGTCGGCTGGATCGGAATCGCGCTGCTCGGCGCGGTCTTCGGCGGCGCGGTCTACGACAGGACGGAGTCCGTCGACAGCCTGCGCCCCACCGCCGAGTCGACCGTCGCCAAGGCCCGCATCGACAAGGTCGACCCCGAGGGCGAGCACATCGTCGCGGTCGTCGCCGGCCGTGACTTCAACTCGATGGCGCTCATCGACAGCGCCAGCAAGGTGATGTTCGAGATCCGGGGCATGCCGGGCGTCAAGAGCGTCTCGGACTCCTACACCTCGGCGGCCCGGCAGATCGCCGCCGACAACAAGAGCTCCCTCGTCACCGTCGAGCTCCAACCCGGCCTCGGCGACGACGAAGCCCTCGCCCTCGCCGACCGGGTCGCCGCCGCCCTGCACCGCATCGACGCGCCGACGGTGCTCGTCGGCGGGGAACTGCTCGCCGAGCGCTCCTTCGGTGACCAGGCGATCCAGGACGCCGCGATCGGTGAGGGAGTCGCGCTGATCGTCCTGTGCGCCGCACTCGTCGTCATCCTGGGCGGCCTGCTCGCGGGCAGCATTCCCCTCGCCGCGGCGCTCGCCACCGTCGCCGGAACCCTGCTCGCCCTCACCGGTCTCGCCAGCGCGATGCCCGTCAGCGAGTACGCCGTCAACATCGTCACGCTGCTGGGGCTGGGGCTCGCCGTCGATTACAGCCTGCTCATCATCTCCCGGTTCCGCGAGGAACGAGCCGCCGACCGCCGAGCAGCCCTGCCCGAGCTGCTGGCGCGGACCGTCGCCACCGCAGGTCGGGCCGTCCTTGTCTCCGGGCTCGCCGTCGGGGCGGCCCTGATCGGCCTCTTCGCCTTCGCCGACCCGCTGCTCGCCGCGATGGCGCTCGGCGGTGCGCTGGTGGTCTGCCTCGCCACGGCGACCGGGCTGACGCTCGTCCCCGCCATCATCGCCGTCGCGCATCACCGCATCCCGGCACCGGGCACCCGGACCTGGGTCTGGCGGCGTACCCGTCAGCCCGGACCGGGCTCCCTCGCCAAGCTCGCCCGCTTCGCCCAACGCCGTCCCGCCCTGGTGGCGCTCGCGGTCACGGCAGGATTGCTGCTGCTCAGCGGGCCGCTGCTCGGCGTCAACCTCGCCAACTCCGACGCCCGGTCGCTGCCGGCGAACAGCGAGGAGCGGCTCGCCTTCGAGGCCTTCGAGCGCGACTTCGCGATGGACTTCTCGCAGCCGATCACGATCCTCATCGAGGGCAATGTCGAGGAGCCCGCCGTACGCGCACTCCTCGACGACCTCCGCGCGCTGATCGGGGCCATCGACGTGGATCTGCGCACCGACGCGCCGCCGCAGGTGACGATCGTCGACCTGATGACCTCCGGCCCCGCCACCAGCGACAGGGCCCAGCAGCTCGTCCACACCGTCCGGGCGATGCACCCCGAGGTGCCGATCTTCGTCGCCGGTCCCGCCGCGGAGCTCATCGACGCCAAGGAGTCCACTGTCGACCGGCTGCCGATCGCCCTCGCCGTGGTCGTCATCGCCACCGCGATCCTGCTCTTCGCACTGACGCGTTCGGTGGTCGTACCCCTCAAGGCTCTCTGCATGAACGTGCTGACGCTGACGGCGACCCTCGGCACCCTCGTCGCGGTCTTCCAATGGGGTTGGGGCGCGAGCCTGCTCGGCTTCCAGCCCTGGGGGGCGCTGGACATCACCACGCCGCTCCTGCTCTTCGTCTTCATCTTCGGGCTGTCGATGGACTATGAGGTGTTCCTGCTCGCCCGGATCAAGGAGGAGTGGGACCGGCGTACCGGTGACGACCGGGGCGCCAACGACCGCGCGGTCCTCGCCGGGATCACCGCCACCGGGCCGGTCATCACGGCCGCCGCGCTCTCCATCGGCATCGTCTTCCTCGGCTTCGCGCTGGGCGAGCTGATCGCGGTGAAGGAGATCGGGGTCGGCATGGCGGTGGCCGTGCTGCTCGATGTCACGATCGTGCGCGGCCTGCTGCTGCCGGCGGTGATGTCGCTGCTCGGCCGGGCCAACTGGTGGCCCGGCCGCCGCCGGACCGCCGCCGCGGGCAGCGAGGCGTAACGGTGGGTCCCGCGCGCGGGCTCCTCGCCTGGTTCGCGTTCGGGGCCGTCGCGCTCGGCGCGATCGCTGTGAGCGGGGGTGTCCCGGCGCTGCTGCCCCACCGCGCGGTTCTCGTCTCGGCCGCCACCGCCGGCGTTTCCCGCCCGCCCGGCACGCCGCTGACCGTCGTCGCGCACCGGGGCGCCTCGGCCGACGCACCCGAGAACACGCTGCCCGCTCAGCGATCGGCCCGCGCGGCTGGAGCGGTCTGGATCGAGAACGACGTCCAGCCCTCCGCCGACGGGGTGCCCTTCGTCCTGCACGACAGCACGGTCGACCGGACGACCGACGGCACCGGCTCGATCCGCCGCCTCACCTCGGCGCAGCTCAAGAGCCTCGACGCCGGGGCGTGGTTCGGTTCCGCCTTCACCGGAACCCGGGTGCCGACCCTCGCCGAGCAGCTCGCCGATCTGCGCGAGCACGGCGGCAACCTGCTGCTGGAGATCAAGGGACCGCATACCCGGGACGAGGTCGCCACGATCATCGGCGTGGTCCGGGCGGAGCGGATGAGCCGTCGGGTGCTGATCCAGAGCTTCGACCCCGTGGCCCTGCAGCACAGCTACGACCTCGCCCCCGATCTGCCGCTCGGCCTGCTCCGCGACGAGCTCGACGCCGACCCGGTCGCCGTCTCGGCCCGGCTGCACCTCGCCGCCTACAACCCGGCCGGGGCAGCCCTGATGGCTCGGCCGTCCGCCATCGCCGACCTGCATCGGGCCGGGGTGGCGGTGCTGGCCTGGACGGTCGACTCCGCGGACGGGTGGCGCCGACTCGATGCCGCCGGGGTGGACGGCGTCATCACCAACCGCCCGGCCGCGCTGATCGAGTGGATCGCGAGCGCTTCGCCGTCGCGTCCTCCGCGGTGACCGTTGTCGGTGGGCGATCCCGACCGATTCCGGACGACGGTGACGGTGCGTGTGTGCTGCCTCGGTGGGGATCGTAGGTGCGCGCCGCGCTTTGCTCTGCTTACACCGGCGCACCACCCACTGAATCCGGATATTCCCGGTGATGCGTCCGTGTAAGCAGAGCAAAGCGCGGCGCGCACTACTCTGCCACCGCCAGCTCTGGGTGACAGAGCGTAGCGGTCTGGGTCTGCAGCACAGCGCGGCCTTCTCGCGAAGCGAGGCCGCGCTGTGCCGCAGACCCAGACCGCAAACCGAGATCTCGAGTGGGCCGACCGGCTAGTAGCCGAC
Organism: Allocatelliglobosispora scoriae; assembly: GCF_014204945.1. Taxonomy (NCBI): domain Bacteria; kingdom Bacillati; phylum Actinomycetota; class Actinomycetes; order Micromonosporales; family Micromonosporaceae; genus Allocatelliglobosispora; species Allocatelliglobosispora scoriae. The sequence goes on along the minus strand of NZ_JACHMN010000003.1, from coordinate 1,601,137 downwards.
GACCGGGTGCGGGACGTAGGGCTCCGCCAGCTGCGACATCTCCTCGGCGGTCAGGCGCAGCTCCAGGGCGGCGACCGCCTCGTCGAGGTGGTGGGGCTTGGTGGCGCCGACGATGGGCGCGGTGACCACCGGGTTCTGCGCCACCCAGGCGAGCGCGACCTGCGCCCGCGACACACCGCGGGCCGCCGCGACGGACGCCACCCGCTCGATGATCGCGAGGTCTGCGGCCTCGCTCGCGGCATAGAGGGTCGCGCCGAACGCGTCACTGCCGGACCGCTCGGTGGCGGCGACCGGGTCGCGGGTGAGGCGGCCGCGGGCGAGCGGGCTCCACGGCAGCACGCCGATGCCCTGATCCGCGCAGAGCGGCAGCATCTCCCGCTCCTCCTCGCGGTGGATCAGGTTGTAGTGGTTCTGCATCGTCGCGAAGCGGGTCCAGCCCCGCAGATCGGCGGTGAAGAGGGCCTTCGCGAACTGCCAGGCCGACATCGACGACGCGCCGATATAGCGCGCCTTGCCCGCCTTGACGACGTCGTGCAGGGCTTCGAGGGTCTCTTCGATCGGGGTACGCGGGTCCCAGCGGTGGATCTGGTAGAGGTCGACGTAGTCGGTGCCGAGACGGCGCAGGCTGTTGTCGATCTCGGTCATGATGGCCTTACGGCTCAGGCCGCCGCCGTTGGCACCGGGACGCATCACGCCGTGCACCTTGGTGGCGATGACGATCTCGTCGCGGCGGGCGAAGTCGCGCAGGGCACGGCCGACGATCTCCTCGCTGGTGCCGTCGGAGTAGACGTTGGCGGTGTCGAAGAAGTTGACCCCCAGCTCGACGGCGCGCTGGATGAACGGCCGGGACTGGTCCTCGGGCAGCGTCCAGGGGTGCGCGCCGCGGTCCGGCTCGCCGTAGCTCATGCAGCCGAGGCACAGGCGCGAGACGTCGAGGCCGGTGGAGCCGAGCTTCGCATAGTCCATGTGGTGGTGCCCTCCGGGGAGGTGCCGGGCACCCGCGAGCGAGCGGGTACCCGGCACATTGATCTAGGCGACGCCCTCGAACACTACCTGCGGGTCGCTGTGGGCGGCGGTCCCCCAGACTGCGTCGTTGAGGGAGGTGTCACCGGCGAGGTAGAAGCGGAACCAGTCGGTGAGCACCCGGCGGGTGATCTGCAGCTGCGTGGCACGGCTGATCGAGCCGCTATCGCAGAAGGTGCTGGTGGAGTCCATGAACCCGCAGTGGAAGCCGCCGGTGATCGTCCGGAGCTGCTTCGGTGCGGGCTTGGCGTTGTAGATCGGCCGCTGGTGGCTCGCGGGCGGAGCCGTGCCGTCGGCCGAGCCGGAGAGCAGCATCAACGGCTTGGTGAGGGTCCCGGCGGCGGTGACCGCGGACGGGTTCGTCTCGGCGGCGGCGAGGTTGGCGACCGTGGTGACGGCGGAGTTGCGGGCACCCGCCAGCACGCTCGCCCCCGCGCCCATCGAGTGGCCGGACAGTCCCAGCTTGGCTGTGTTGATGTGCGCGTTGAAGCGCGATCCCGCCGTGGCGTCCTGGGCGACCAGCCAGGCGAGCTGGGCGTTGAGGTCGTCGGCGAACGCACCGTGACTGGGGAACAGGCCGCCCTGCGAGGTGGGCGCGGCGACGACGAAGCCCCACGACGACAGGTGGGTCAGGGTGCCGGCGTATTTGCTGATCGCCTGGAGGAAGCCGTGTCCGAAGGCCACCGCCGGAAACCGGCCGGCGGCGATGGGTGCGTTCTGCCCGGCCGTGGTGGCCGGGTAGTAGACGCGGGCGCTGAAGGAACGGCCGGAGGCGCTGACGTTGGCGTCGACATACCCGACGGCGTAGGGGCCGGGGTTCGTCGAGTCGGCAGCGGCCGCCGGTGCCTGGAGTCCGACCAGCGCACCGGCGGTCAGCAGGGTGAGGGCGAGGATCGCTCGTCTCAACATGGTTTGCTCCTCTTCATGGGAGAGCGGAACTGGTTCCAAGAGTGGAACACCGTTTCTCTCAGAGAAACAAGCATTCAGATATGTCAACATTTCGAGGTTTAGCGGGAAAGGGCCGACACCGCCGACGCGAGGGTCACCACGTCGGCGTACTTGGCGTCGAGGTCGAAGAGGTTGGCCTCGTGGGGGCCGGGGTCGCGGTCCGCGCAGGCCTCGCGCACCACCATGGGGCGGAAACCGTGCTGGAGCGCGTCGACACCGGACGCCCGGATGCAGCCGCTGGTGGAGAAGCCGCCGAGCACCACCGTGTCGACGCCGTGGGCGGTGAGCCAGGCTGCGAGCGACGTCCCGGCGAAGGCGCTCGCGTAGTGCTTCGCCACGACGTTCTCCCCCGGCAGCGGGGCGATCTCGTCGGGGAAGGCGCCGAGCGGGCTCCCGGCCGCGAAGGCCTTCAACGCGGGCACCTTGGCGGCGAAGAGCGGGGCTTCGGCGCAGCTTTCGTCGGCGTACCGGACGGTGGTGAAGGCGATCGGGATGCTCGCGGCGCGCGCGGCCGTGAGCAGCGCGGACATCGCGCGCACCGCCTCGGCCCCGGTCTGAAGAAACAAGGCAGAACCCGGCAGGGTGTACGCCACCACGGGGTCCACCAGCACCAGCGCCGGTCTCATGCCCCACCCGAGCCGCCGGGCGAACCCGGCCTCGGCGTAGTCGCGCTCCAGCACCTCAGATCACCCCCTGCTCCCGAAGGGCCGCCCGTTCCTCGTCGCCGATCCCCAGAATGCCGCCGTAGACCTCGTCGTTGTGCTGCCCGAGCGCCGGGCCGGCCCAGCGCACCGAGCCCGGGTTGGCGGAGAGCCTGGGCGCGACATTCTGCATCGGCAGCTCGCCGAAGTCGGGGTGCGGGACCGTGACGATCGCCTCGCGGGCCGCGATGTGCGGGTCGGCGAGCATGTCGGCGGCGGTGTAGATGCCGCCGGCGGGAACCCCGGCCGCGTGCAGCGACTCCAGCAGCTCACCGGAGTGGCGGGTGGCGGTCCAGGCGGCGATGAGCTCGTCGAGTTCGCCCTGGTGGGCGCCCCGTGCGCCGTGCGTGGCGTAGCGCGGGTCGGCGGCGAGCTCGACCCGGCCCATCACCTCGGCGAGCCGCCGGAAGACGGTGTCCTGATTGGCGGCGATGAGGATGTCGATGCCGTCGACGGTCGGGTAGACGTTGCTCGGCGCGACGTTGGGCAGGATGGCGCCGGTGCGTTCGCGCTGGTAGCCCGCGACCGCCCACTCCGGAAGCAGCGACTCCATCATCGCCATGACGGCCTCGTAGATCGCCGAGTCGACGACCTGCCCCACCCCTGTCCGCTCCCGGGCGTGCAGCGCGGCGAGCGTGCCGTAGGCGGCGTAGGTGGCGGCGAGCGAGTCGCCGAGCGAGATGCCGGCCCGCGACGGCGACCGGTCGGGTTCACCGGTGACGTAGCGGATGCCGCCCATCGCCTCGCCGATCGACCCGAACCCGGCGCGCGGCGCGTAAGGCCCGGTCTGGCCGTAGCCGGTGACCCGGGTCAGGATCAGCCGGGGGTTGATCGCGGCGAGCTCCTCGTAGCCCAGGCCCCACCGCTCCAGCGTGCCGGGTCTGAAGTTCTCCAGGAGTACGTCGGCTTCAGCAACCAACCGGCGCACCAGGTCCTGGCCCGCCTCGGTCCGCAGGTTGCAGGTCACGGACTTCTTGTTGCGCGCGACGACGGGCCACCACAGGCTCTGCCCGTGCGGTTTCTCCCGCCCCCACTGCCGCATCGGATCGCCCTTGCCGGGATCCTCCAGCTTGATCACCTCGGCGCCGAAGTCGCCGAGGAGCTGCCCGCAGAACGGTCCGGCGAGCAGCGTGCCGGTCTCGATCACCCGGATGTCGGATAGCGCCCCCATCATCGCCGCATCCTATGCTTGGGAAACGCTGTTTCGCTAGAGGAACCAGGGGTACTCGTGGAAATCGTCGAGGTGGGCCCGCGCGACGGGTTGCAGAACGAGAAGAAGCTGCTCAGCACGGCGACGAAGGTCGACTATATCCGGCAGGCGATCGCCGCGGGACTCCGCCGGATCGAGGCGGTGGCGTTCGCCCACCCCGCTCGGGTGCCGCAGATGGCCGACGCCGAGGCGGTCCTCGCGGCGGTCCCCCGGATCGAGGGCGTCTCCTACAGCGGGCTGCTGCTCAACCGGCGTGGACTGGACCGGGCGCTCGCCAGCGCGGCGGACGGCTTCGGGGTGGACGAGGTCAATTACGTCCTCGTCGCCACCGATGTGTTCTCCAGCCGCAACCAGGGCATGACCAGCGCGGAGTCGCTGGCGCAGTGGTCGGTGATCGCCGCCGACGCCCGGGCCGCCGGGCTGCGCACGACGATCACGATCGCGGCGGCGTTCGGCTGCCCGTTCACCGGGGAGGTTCCCGTCGAGCGGGTCCGGGACCTCGTCGCCGCCGCCGCACAGGCCGGTCCGGACGAGATCTGCCTCGCCGACACGATCGGCGTCGGCGTACCGCGCCAGGTGGCAGCCCTCGCCGCCGCGGCCCGCGAGGTGGCGCCGGACGTCACGCTCCGCGCACACTTCCACAACACCCGCAACACGGGGTACGCCAACGCGATCGCCGCCGGAGACCACGGCATCACGGTGCTGGACGCCAGCACCGGCGGCATCGGCGGCTGCCCCTTCGCCCCCGCCGCCACCGGCAACATCGCGACGGAGGACCTCGCCTACCTCCTCAAGCGCAACGGCCAGCTGACGGGCGTGGACGTTTCCGCCCTGGCGACGACCGGCCGCTGGATCACCGCCGAGCTGGAGGTCCCGACCCCGGCGCTGCTCGGCCGAGCCGGACCCTTCCCCCCTGAATTTTAATGCTGGACACGCCGCCGGAACTGCAATAAACCTCAGGATCAACTCTTGCCCCAGAATGGAAACGGTGTTTCCATTACGCCATGTTGCTTCCCGGAGGCGCCGATCTCTCCATCGCGGGCGGCGTACGCGAGTTCGCGCGGGCCACCCCGGCCGCCGTCGCCGTGATCGACGGTGCCCGCCGGCTGACCTACGCCGAGCTCGACGACCGGGCCTCCCGGCTCGCCAACGCCCTGCTCGGCAGCGGTCTGCGCCCCGGCGACCGGGTGGCCCTGCTGCTCGGCAACCGCCTCGAATACTGCGAGATCGCCGCCGGGCTCGCCAAGGCCGGGCTCGTCCTCGTGCCGCTCAACCCGCGCCTCACCGCCGCCGAGATCGCCTTCATCGTCGAGCACGCCGAGACGAGGGCCCTCATCGCCGACGAGTCGCTCGCCCACCTCGCCCCGGAACCGGAGCGGGCGATCACCGTCGGCGAGCACTACGAGCAGCTGCTGCGCGCCGCCGACGCCACCGACCCGTGGCTCCCGGTCGACGAGCGCAGCCCGTTCTGCGTCACCTACACCTCCGGCACGACCGGGGACCCGAAGGGCGTGCAGATCTCGCACCGGTCCCGGGTGCTGACCTTCTACGCCACCGCCCTCGAGTGGGGCCTGGGACCGGGGCGGCGCGGCATCGCCGTCGCACCGATGTACCACGGCGCCGGGTTCGCCTTCGCCTACGCCTCCGTCTTCTGCGGCGGCACCGTCAGCATGCTGCGCTCCTTCGACGCGGGCGCTCTGCTGGAGATGATCGCCCGGGACCGGGCCCAGTCGGTCTTCCTCGTGCCGACCCACGCCCAGCTGATCCGGGCGCTCGCCGAGGACCCCGCCACCCACGCCGACCTGAGCAGCCTGGACACGCTCTACTTCAACGCCGCGGCCCTGCCCAAGCCGCTCAAGGAGTGGGTGCTCGGTGCCTTCCCGCACGTCGGGGTACACGAGCTCTACGGCTCCACCGAGGCCGGGGTGGTGACGAACCTGCGGCCCGCCGATGCCCGGCGCAAGGCGGGATCCGTGGGGCATCCGTGGTTCGCGACGCAGGTCCGGGTGGTCAGCGCGGACGGCGCCGCCGTGGCGCCGGGCGAGCCGGGTGAGCTGTTCAGCCGGTCTCCCTTCCTGATGAACGGCTATCTGAAGAACAGCGAGGCGACCGCGGCCTGCACCACCGCCGACGGCTTCCTCACCTCCGGCGACATCGTGGTCGTGGACGACGAGGGCTTCATCAGCATCGTCGACCGCAAGAAGGACCTGATCATCACCGGTGGCGTCAACGTCTACCCGCGCGACGTCGAGGAGGCGCTCGCCGCCTACCCCGGTGTCGTGGAGGCGGCGGTCGTCGGCGAGCCCGACGAGCGCTGGGGCGAGCGGATCGTCGCGCACGTCATCTGCCGAAGCCCGCTGGACCCGGCCGAACTCGACGCGTTCCTGCGCGGACGGCTCGCCGGATACAAGGTCCCGAAGTCCTATGTGTTCCCCGCCGTGCTGCCACGCAACGCCGCCGGCAAGATCCTGAAACGACAGCTGAGGAGCCCCGAGCAATGAGAGCGCACACCGAACTGATCCACGAGGACGACTACATCTGGCACGCCGGTGAGCTGCCCTTCGGCGAGGGCAAGGTCCGCGAGCGACGGCTCTCCACCGACGAGGAGGACGGGTCGACCTCGCTCTCCCTCGACTTCCCCGGCGAGTGGGGCCGCGCGGGCGGGGTGCCGCACGCCAACACCGAGTTCTACGTCGTGTCCGGGTCGATGACCTACGGCGGCCGGGAGATCGGGCCGGGTGGATACGTGCAGGCGCCGAAGGGCGTACCCATGGATTGGTTGAAGGTCGCCGAGGGCAGCCGGATCCTGCACTGGCGCGAGTATGGCGACTGCGGCTTCGATCCCGGCGCGCAGCGCTGGGCCGATGCCGCAGGCGAGGCGACCGTCCTCGACTCCAACGCGATGGAGTGGACGCCCGCGCCGACCGTCGGGCCGATCACGCCGCTCTACATCAAGCTGCTCAACCGCGACCCGCTGACCGGCTTCTACACCCGGCTCATCCGGGCCGAGAAGGGCTGGACCGATCACCGGCTGGCCCACCACCCCTGCTACGAGGAGTTCTACACCCTCGGCGGGAAGATGGCCTACAACTTCGGCGACATCGACGACGGCACCTACTGCTTCCGGCCGGCCGGGGTGAAGCACGGGCACTTCATCGCCGAGACCCAGATCGACTGGATCATCCGGTCCGACGGCGAGCTCATCAACTGGTACACCACCGAAGAGTGGGTCAAGTGGGGCGGCACGGCGGAGAACTACGAGCACCAGCACGCGCCGGTCATCTCGACGATGCCGCTGCGGTCCAAGTCGCGCGGCGAGTGGTCCGGCGACGGCATGTGAGCCGGTGTCCCGCGCCCGTTCCCCTCGGGCGCGGGACACTCCCTACGTCGTGACCTGGCCCGGCCGCTTGATCAGCGGCGAGATGCCCTCGTAGTAGGCGGTGGTCCGCCGCGCCAGCTCCTTCGTCGCCGACGAGTTCGCCCAGCTGCCGAAGATCACCGAGGCGAAGGGCAGCACCTTCGCGAGCACCCGCTTCACCGCCCGCATCCCGGCCATCTGGGCCAGCTTCATCGCCAGCGCCCCGAACGCCCTGCTCTTCGACGCCTTGCCGGTCGCGCTCCTACTGAAGGTGCCGACCGCGTCGCCGAGCCGCTCCCGGCCCGTCGCGACGCCGAGCGCGAGCCGGGCCGCCTCCGTCGCCTTGTGCACCCGCTGCAGCACCAGCAGGTCCGTCGCCCGGTCCGGGTGGGTGGGATCGATGCCGTAGACCGCCGCGATGTAGAGCACCATCCGGCACTGGGTCCAGACCAGGACCCCCATGTCGAGTACGGCACCGGGGAGCCCCGCGACACCGGAGATCGCACCGGAGAGCCGGGCGTGCCGGGTGAACCGGACGATCACCTCGCTGGCGAAGGCGGCCGGGTGCGCATCGGGCCGCCGCTCGCGCATCTTCACAGCCCAGGCCTGGGCTTCCGGACCGATCCGCTCGACGGCTTCGAGGGCGAGCTGCTCGGGTGCGTACTGCGGGTCGGCCCGCATCCGATCCCACAGGCCGGGTGGCGGGCCGTCGACCTCCACAGTGGAGGCTGGCTGTCGCTGGGCGGGAATGTGGGGCTCGGTCATCGGAGTCTCCGCTAGGTCGGGGGAACCCCATACTGCATACCCCCTCCACACGCGGGCCACACCGGGCCGGTCTGCCACCCTCTATGATCACTGCTCTCCGCGGCATGATCACTGCTTTCTATGGCATGATCGCTGCTTTCTGCAGCGGTCCGCGCCGCTCGCCCGCGGGGGGTCCATCCACATGAGACGCACTTTCGCCGCCGCCGCCCTCGGCTTGACGCTGGTCGCGACCGCTGCCTGCACCCGGAACTACACACCCGCCACAGCCGCCCCGACCGCTGCGGCTCCGACCACCGCGGTGCCGGCCGGTCCCGACCGCGCCAAGGTCATGGCGGCGTTCTCCTCGGCCGGGGTCGCGGCAGGCGGCGAGCGGGTAGAGCGCATCCGCGCCTGAGCACCGGCCGCGGCGGCGGCCGTGGCTGTGGCTGCGGCTGCGGCTGCGGCTGTGCTGGCATGATCACGCCTTCTTCGGGGAAACATGATCACGCCTTCTTCGGGGAAATAGGCGTGATCAAGCACCTTGATCACGCCTATTTCGGGGAAGATGGCGTGATCACCGTCGCCCGTGCGCTACGGCGACCACGCCCTTTAGCACCAACTCTTGAAGAGTTGGTGCTAACGGACCGTCGTCAGCAGGTGTTCGGCGGGGAGGTAGTCGATCTTCCAGTCGATGTAGACGCCGGCCAGCCCGTCGGCGACGCAGCGCAGCCCGACCGAGACCCACCGGATGTCGCCGTCGGCGTTGCGGGAGAAACCGACCGCCACCTCGAAATACTCGCCGCCGCACGGGCAGGTCGCCTCGCCCGGCTCCGCCTCCTCGGCGTACTCGGCCGAGTCGAGCATCGCCACGCCGTCGGCCTCGCAGCTCGTGCACCAGCGCTCGACGAAACCGGCCTCGTCGTCGAGCAGGACGGCGAAGACCGTGCCGCCGCAGTCGGCGCAGGCCGCGTGGACCACCTCGGCGACGGGGTAACCACCCGCCTGGTAGTCGCGGAGGAACTCGTCGAGCCCGGTGGCGTTGGCGATCTTTCGGGTCGTCACGGCGGTGAGACTACCGAACAGTCCCGACCCGAGATCTTGAGCGGTTCCGTCGTCATGGCAACGGGAACACTGAGGCTGTCGTCGATCCGACCGTTTCGTGCTCGGGTTGCCACCACCTGCCACTGTGACGGGATGCCACGCAGCCCTGTCGCAGCGTCACCGCGTACCCGCGTGATCTCGATCTTCAGCACCAACACGTCGCTGCCGAACCGTCCGTCCGAGCCGCTCTCGACGATGCTGGACTTCGGGTTCCTCGAGCGGTTCATGACCGACTCGGCCGGGCTGCTCCCCCGGGTGATCCTGCACGAGCGGGTCGACGCCGAGGGCTTCAGCGGCACCCGGAAGGTCGCCGTCGAGCAGCTCACCTGCACCGTGCTGAGTACGCCGCGCGAGGACACCCTGGTGCTGCTCGTCGCGGAGATCGACTCGTCGGCCGCCGCAGCCGACCTGAGTGACTACGTGACGCACATGCACGTGGACCGGGACCGGTTGGAGCTCCTCGGCGGCCCGCTGACCACCTGGCTGGCCGAGCGCCTGCCGGTCGGCGACGGGTTCCGGATCGGTTACGCGCACCACCTGATCCTCGCCGACGGCGAGCTGGCGACCAAGCTGCTCGCCGAGCCGGGCGACCGGTCCGCGCTGGTGGCGGAGCTGATGACCTATCGCGCGGCGGGACGGGGGAAGGTCGCCGCACCGAAGGCGCCGGAGGCGATCAACGATCCCGGTCAGTCCATGATCGCGCACGGGCGGTCGCTGACGGTCGCCGCCGGCTGGAGCAGCACCATCCACAATGGCCTGGTTCTCGTCGCCACCAGCATGATCAGTGCCTTCGCGGTGCTGCGGCGGGCGCGGTTGCGGGCCTTCGACGCGCTCCAGGACGACCTGCGGTCGGCGGCCGATTCGCTCGCCGAGGCGCGGGAGGTGCACGCCCGGCTCGCCACCGAACTGGGCGAGGTGCAGCTCGACCTGAGCTTCGGGGTCGAGGCCTACATCGACAGCGTGCTGATCCCCGACTCGCGGTTGGACGTCTATCGCGAATCGCTGCACGCCGTGGCGGGAATGGACTCCGGTCTCGCCAACACCTCGCGGATGGTGGAGCGGCTCGGCTCGGTCGTCGCGGCCCGCAGCACGGTGCTCGCCTCCGCCGAGCAGAGCCTGCAGGAACGCCGGGACCGGATGCTGACGACGATGGTCGCGGTGGGTTCGATGATCGCGATCCCGCCGGCGCTGCTGCTCGCCTACTTCGGGTCGAGCACCAGCGACATCACCGGCGAACGGTCCATCTTCGACCTGTCGGTCTACTGGCCGGCGTACCTGCTGGCGTGGGCGCCGTTCACGGGACTGCTGGTGATCGGCTGGCTGGCGCGCAGGCGGGTCCGGGCCACCCGGCAGCTCCTGCCCGGCCTCGGCGAGCCCGCGCCGGGCACGCCGAGGCGCCGCCGATAGGACCAACTCTTGAAGAGTTGCGGTGATCTTGGCACGCCGCGGGAGCACGGCGATCTTGGTCAGCGGGCGACGAACTGGCCGGTGGGCGTACCCGTGACCTTCCCGTCCCGGTAGGCGACGCGGCCTCGGAGCACGGTCGCCACCGGCCAGCCGGTGACCCGGTGGCCCTCGAACGGGCAGTGGTCCTGGCCGGAGAGGAGCAGGTCGGTGGTGACCACCTGCTCCAGGTGCGGGTCGACGACCGTGATGTCGGCGTCGGCGCCAACCATCAGGCTGCCCTTGCGCCCGGCGAGGCCATAGGCGGCGGCCGGGTTCGCCGAAGCGAGCTCGGCGACGCGCTGCGGGCTGAGGCCGCGCTTGTGCATGCCCTCGCTGAGCAGGATCGGGTAGAGCAGCGCCGTGCCGCCGAATCCGGGCAGCGCTGGCCAGAGCTGGTCGCCCTTGTTCTCCTCCAGGCAGCAGGCATGGTCGGAGGCGACCCAGTCGACCGTCCCGTCGAGGACACCGGCCCAGAGCGCCTCGGTGTCACTGACGGCGCGGATCGGCGGGTTGACCTTGGCGCCGAGGCCGCCCCTGCGGTCCAGGCTCTCGTGGTCGAGGCAGAGGTGGTGCAGCGTCACCTCGCAGCGCAGGTCCAGCCCGAGCGACCGCTTCGCGGCACTCGCGGTGGCGAGCGCCTCGGCCGAGGAGAGGTGCAGCAGGTTGATCGGGCAGCCGGTGGCGTGCGCCAGCGTCGTCGCCTCACCGATCGCGACGCGTTCGGTCAAAGGCGGACGCGCATCCGAGTACGCCTTGAGCGTCTGCGGATCACCGGCGGCCCGCACCCGGTCGATGAACAGGCGCATCAGCTCGGCCTGTTCACAGTGGAGGGAGAGGGAGACCCGGCGCCCGGCGCGCTGGTTGGCGGCGACGGCTTCCATGATCTGGTAGAGGTGGCCCAGGTCGTACTCGTCGCTCATCGTGAACGACTTGGCGTCGCGGGAGTCGGCCGAGAGGTTGAAGCCCTTGTAGAACATGTAGTACTTGAACGAGCTGACACCGTGGTCGTCGACGAGGGACGGAACCTCGCCGACCTGGGCGGTGTCCATCGGCGCGAGGTGGAAGCCGTAGTCGGTGAAGGCGTGCCCGGCGACCGCGTCGAGCACCTGCGGGAAGATCTCGGCGTAGGCACCGGTCCGGTTGAGGTAGTGCTGGCCGGTGCGGAAGTAGGAGAGCACCGTGCTGACGCCGCCGACGAGCGACGAGCGGGTCTCCTCGGCCGCGTCGACCTCCAGCGGGCGATAGATGCCGAGGTGGTAGTGCGCGTCCACGGCGCCGGGGAAGACGAGGCGGCCGGACGCGTCGAGCACCTCGTCGGCCTCGGCGGTGCCGATCTCGTCGGCGATCGCGGCGACCTTCCCGCCCCGGGTGGCGAGGTCCGCTCGCACAGTACCCACGTAGGGGAGGACGAGCGTTCCGCCCTTCACGAGCAGGTCATAGCGTGCCACGGCGTACCTCCGGGGTCGAGTGTTTCGCACACTGTAACGGGGTTTCCTTTTCGTGGGTAGACCGTGTACCGTTCGGCCATGCCGCCCGCCGCCCTGACCGGCATCACCGTCATCGACGCCGCGACCCTCTTCGCGGGACCGCTCGCCGCGACCATCCTCGGCGACTACGGCGCGGAGGTCATCAAGATCGAGCACCCGGTGAAGGGCGACCCCTCGCGAGGTCACGGGCCGTCGAAGGACGGCGTACCGCTGTGGTGGACGATGCTCGGGCGCAACAAGCGCACGATCACCCTCGACCTCGGCCGCGACGAGGGGGCCGCGCTCGCCAAGCGGCTGATCGCCGAGGCCGACGTGCTGATCGAGAACTTCCGCCCGGGCACCCTGGAGCGCTGGGGACTGTCGCCGGAGACGCTGCACGCGATCAACCCGCGCCTCGTCATCGCCCGGGTCACCGCCTTCGGCCAGACCGGCCCCTACGCCAAGCGGCCCGGATTCGGTACGCTCGCCGAGGCGATGAGCGGCTTCGCGGCGATCACCGGCGAACCCGACGGACCGCCGACCCTGCCCCCCTTCGGGCTCGCCGACGGCATCTCCGCCCTCACCTGCGCGCAGGCGGTCATGACCGCGCTCTACCACCGCGACGTGCACGGCGGCGGCGGGCAGGTGATCGACCTCGCCATCATCGAGCCGATGCTGCCCGTGCTCGGCATGCAGGCGATGGCCTATGACCAGCTCGGCATCGTCCAGCAGCGCACCGGCAACCGGTCGGTCAACAACGCGCCGCGCAACACCTACCGCACCCGCGACGGGAAATGGGTCGCCGTCTCGACGAGCGCGCAGGCGATAGCGGAGCGGGTCATGCACCTCGTCGGGCACCCCGAGGTGATCGACGAACCCTGGTTCGCCGCCGGGACCAGCCGGGCCGCGCACGCGGAGGAGCTCGACGGCTACGTCGGGAGCTGGATCGCGCAGCGGGACCTCGCCGAGGTGACCGCCGCGTTCGAGCAGGCCCAGGCTGCCGTGGCCCCGATCTACGACATCACCGACGTCTTCGCCGACCCCCAGTACGCCCACCTCGGGTCCCTCCCGGCCGTCACGGACCCGGTCCTCGGGCCGGTTCGCATGCCCGGCGTGCTCTACCGCCTCAGCGGGACACCGGGGCGGATCGGCTGGACCGGACGGCCCCGGGGCGCCGACAACGACGACGTCTACACCACGCGGCTCGGGCTCACCGCCGACGAGCTGACGGCCCTGCGCGAGAGCGGAGTGATCTAGAGATGGTGTCGCCGAAGAGCTGGGAGGCGCTGCGGGGCAAGCGCGTCATCGACCTGGCGCAGCCGATGCGCCGGGGGATGCCGCAGTCGCCCAACCATCCCCCGTTCCGGATGGCGCTCGAACGCCGCCACGGCGACCTGGTGCGCCCCGACGGCGGATCCGCCGCGAACGAGCTGATCGTCACCGGCGGCCACGTCGGCACCCACGTCGACGCGCTCGCCCACGTCTCCCAGGACGGTCTCCTGCACGGTGGCCGCCCGGCCGGCCCGCTCCAGTCCCACCTGGGCTTCAGCGACCTCGGCATCGACGCGTTCCCGCCCTACCTGGGCCGGGCCGTCGTCCTCGATGCCGCCGCCGCGCACGGGGTGGCGTCGCTGCCGCCGGGCTACGAGATCACCGTCGCCGATCTGGAGCAGGCCGCCGAGGGCGTCGCCTTCGCACCGGGCGAGGTCATCCTCATCGGCACGGGCTGGTCGCGGCGCTGGGACTCCCACGATGCCTTCGTCGGGGGCCGCGACGGGACGCCCGGACCCGGGGTGGACGCAGCGCGCTGGCTCGCCGGGCACCGGCCCGTGGCCGTGGGCGGGGAGACGATCGCGTTCGAGCAGATCCCGGCCGGTCGCGGCCACGCCGTGCTGCCCGCGCACCGGATCCTGCTCGTCGAGGCGGGCATCCACATCGTCGAGACGATGCGCCTCGCCGAACTGCTCGACAGCGGTGAGCGCGAGGTGCTGCTCGTGTTGAACCCCTTGCTGATCGTCGGCGCCACCGGCTCACCGGTCCGCCCGCTGGCGGTGCTGCCGTGAGCAGCCACGACACCGCCGCAGCCGCATCCGCGGCGGTCCCGGACACAGCGGCCGCGGTCGGCTCCGCCGAGCCGGTCGGTACCGCCGTGCAGCGGCTCGCCGCCTTCGCCGTCGGGTGCCGGGAATCGCTACCCGCGGCCGTTGCCGCCGACGTACCCGGGCGCATCCTGGACATCCTCGGCCTCGCGCTCGCCGCATCCACCGAGCCCGGTGCCGACGCCGTGCCCTCGGTGCTGCGTGCGGTCCGCCGCTGGGGAGGGATCGCCGAATCCACCGTCGTCGGCACCGGCGAACGCCTCCCCGCACCCGTCGCCGCCCTGGTCAACGGCACGATGGCGCACGCGCTCGATTTCGACGACACGCACCTGCCGTCGGTGCTGCACCCCAGCGCCAGCGTGGTCCCGGCCGCGCTCGCCGCCGCCGAGGCGACGGGTGCCGACGGGGACGCCCTGATCGCCGCGGTCGCGGCCGGCATCGAGATCTGCAACCGCCTCGGCACGGCCGCGTACGACGCCGAGCTGCGCAACTCCGTCTTCTTCGAGCGCGGGCTGCACGCCACCTCGATCTGCGGCACGATCGGATCGGCGGCGGCAGCGGGCCTGCTCTACGGGCTCGACGCCGCCGGGATCGCCTCCGCCATGGGGATCGCGGCGAGCATGGGCGCCGGGCTGATCGAGGCGAACCGCACCGGTGGCACCGTGAAGAAGGTGCACTGCGGCTGGGCCGCGCACGGCGGGGTCACCGCCGCCGTGCTCGCCGCCGAGGGGATGACCGGGCCGCCGACCGTCCTCGAAGGACGGTTCGGGTTCTTCGCCGCGTACACCGACGGGCGCTTCGACGCGGGTGCGCTGCTCGACGGACTCGGCACGCGCTGGGAGCTGCTGCGGACCGTGTACAAGCCCTACCCGACCAACCACTTCACGCATCCGGGGATCGACTGCGCGCTGGCGCTGCGGGAGCGCGGGCTCACCGCCGACGATGTCGCGAGTGCGGAGCTGGGGGTGGCGGCGCCGGTGCTGCGTACCATCGCCGAACCCGCGGCGGAGAAGGCGCGGCCGGCTTCGGCGTACCATGCGAAATTCTCCGGACCCTACACCGTCGCCGCCGCCCTGACCGGCGGCGGGGGTTTGGGGGTGACGCTGAGTGACTTCGCGGAGCTGCGCGCGGACCGGCTGGCGCTCGCCGCGCGGATCCGCTGCGTCGCCGACGAGCGCGCCACCGAGCGCTTCCCCACCGCCTTCGGCGCCGTGCTGCGGGTCCGGACTCACGGCGGCGAGCTGCTCGAACACCGGGTGGATTCGTCGCGCGGCGGCCCGGAGCACCCGCTGCGCAGCGAGGAGCTCGCGCTGAAGTTCGCCATCAACGCGACCGGTGCGCTCACCGACGCCGCAGCTCAGGCCCTCACCGCGACCGTGCTGGGCCGCCGCACCGCCACCGAGATCATGCAGGCCTGCATCGCCGATCGTTGACCTTCCAACCCCGAAGGGTGCCGCCATGAGCCAGGACATCGAGGTCTACCGGGGCAAGCCGCCGGTCACCGTGGTCAGGGGCGAAGCCGCGCCCTTCGGCTGGTGGCCCGCGATCTGCATCGCGCTCGTCGCGCTCGTCGACCGGATCGAATACAACCTGCTCGCGGGCGCGCTCCCCGCCATCCAGCGGGAGTTCGGCTTCGACGACGGCCAGGCCGGTGCCATCGCCACGGCCGGCGCGATCGCCGCGATCGCGCTGCTCCTGCCCGCGGGCAAGCTCGCCGACACCGGCCGTCGTTCGTGGACGGTCGCCGCGGTGGTCGCGGTCTGGGCAGTGCTGACGGTGGGTACGGGACTCGTCGGCTCCTATGCCGCGCTCTTCGGCGTGCGGATGCTGCTCGGGGCGGCGGGGCAGCTCTACAACCCGCCCGCCTCCAGTCTGCTCGGCGACCTCTACCCCGGCCCGTCCCGGGTGCGCGCGTTCGGGCTGGAGCGGATGGCCTACTTCGCCGGGCTGCCGATCGGTGTCATCGCTGGTGGCGCGCTGGCGAGCGCTTACGGCTGGCGTACCGGCTTCTTCCTGGTGGCGATCCCGGGCGCGGTCATCGCGCTGCTGATGCTGACCGTGAAGGAACCGATCCGGGGGATCGGCGATCGCCTCTCCGCCTTCTACGCCACCGGCACCGCCCGAGCCGCCGCCGCACCCGTCGCCCCGGCCCCGATGATCGTGCAGCTGCGCGGGTTGTGGCGCATCCGCACCCTGCGCTCGGTCGTCGTGGGGCTCAGCATCCTCTTCTTCGGCCTCGGCGGGCTCTTCTTCTGGATGCCCTCGTTCTACCAGCGCGAATTCGGTCTCGACGAGGCCGGGGCGGCTGCGGTCGGCGGCGGGGCCGGGCTCGTCGGCATCCTCGTCGGCATCGCCGTCGGCGGCTTCCTCGGCGACCGATGGCACGGCAAGCGCATTGGCTGGCGGGTGGCGCTCGGCGGCTGGTCGCTGCTCTTCGGTACGGCCGGGCTGACCGGTGCGGTGCTGCTCACGCCGTTCGTCCCGCAGGTGATCTGCTTCGGGCTGGCGAACGTCGGCTTCGCCGGTGCGATCGCCAACCTGACCGCCGTGAACGCGGATGTCGTGGCGGCGTCGCGGCGCGGGCTCGGGTTCGCGGTGCTGCAGATGGTGGTGACGCTCGGCGGGGCGCTGGGTCCGTGGCTGATCGGCGAGGCGTCCGACGCGACAGGGTCGCTGCGCTGGGCGTACGCCGTGGTCATCGCACCCCTGATCGTGGGCAGCCTGATCGTGCTCTCGGCGTACCGAAGCTACGACACCGATGCCGCCGCCGCGATAGCCGAATCGTAGATCTTGAGTAGTTTCCGTCGTTGTAACGACGGAAACTACTCAAGATCTCGGCAACCTCGGGTGATGGCGGCGTAGAGTCGTCGGGTTGCCGCTGGTGGGAGGTCAGGATGGATGTCGAGACCGCGGGTGTGCCCGCGCTGCTCGCCGAGGGTGGGCTCGTCGGCGTCGACCAGCCGCTGCTCACCTTCTACGACGACGCGACCGGCGAGCGGACCGCGCTCACCGCGGGGGACCTCGGCGGCTGGGCGGCCCGCACGGCCGGGCTGCTGCGCGACGGCTGCGGGCTCGGCATCGGAGACCGCGCGGCGGTGATGCTGCACCCGCACTGGCAGACCGCCGCGGTGCTGCTCGGTTGCTGGTCGGCGGGGGTGGCGGTCTCGTTCCGCGGCACGGCCACCGCCGGGTTGCCCGCGCTCGGCGGTGACGCCCGCGAGCCGTTCGACGTGTCGTTCGTCGCCCGGGACCGGCTCGACGACTGGTTGGAGAACGTCCCCGACGCGGTCCACCAGTACGCGCTCGGCCCCGAGATCGAGACGCTCCGCGAGCCGAAGGGCTACTACCTCGACTACCTCACCGAGGTGGCGCGCTTCCCCGCCGAGATGCCAGCGGCCCAGGTCCGGCCCGACGGCGCCGCGACCACCGACGGCACCAGCTACGGCGCGTGGGGCAGATTGGCGGCGGAGCTCGCTTCGCTGAACGGCCTGCGGCCGGGCGACCGGGTTCTCGTCGACGCCGCCGAGCACGAGCACCCGGTGAAGTGGCTGCTGGCGCCGCTGTCGGTCGGCGCGACGGTGGTCCTGGTCGCCAACCTGGACCCCGACCGCCAGGAGGAACGGCTGGCGGCGGAGGGGATCACCCGCAGCCTGTAGGTCGCGATCCGGCGCCCTGCCACGCTTTGCTCTGCTTACATCTGCGCAACACCCGCTTGCTCTGCTTACACCTACGCGGCGCCCGCTTGCTCTGCTTACACCTACGCGGCACCCTCCTTGCTCTGCTTACACCTGCGCGGCACCCGCTTGCTCTGCTTACACTTGCGCAACACCACTTGCTCTGCTTACATCTACGCGGCACCCCCTTGCTCTGCTTACACCTGCGCTACACCCCCAGCTCTGCTTGTACCTGCGCAACACCCCGCGCCGCCGGAATGACGCCCCAGTGATCGCGCTATTTCCGGGAAACAGCCCCCTCCAGCGGGCGCTCCCACTGCATGATCGCGTTGTTTCCCGGAAACAACGCCCTCAGAGTCCTGTCGAGGGGCCAAGTTCCGGGAAACAACGCGATCATGCAGCAACGCGCCGCGCGACGGCCCAGCACAACGCACAACGCACAACATGCAGCGCCACAACGCACAACGCGCAGCGCCACAACGCAAAGCACCACAACGCAAAGCACCACAACGCAAAGCACCACAGCACGCAGCGCCACAACGCACAGCACGCAGCGCCACAACGCACAGCACGCAGCACCACAGCACCACAGCACCACAACGCACAGCACCACAGCCGCACAACGCACAGCACGCAGCACCACAGCACCACAACGCACAGCGCCACAGCACCACAACGCACAACGCGTCACCAGCGGCCGCTACCCGCCCAGCAGGCGCCGCGCCGACCGCACCACCGCCTCGTCGATCAACCGACCGTCCGCGCCGACACAGACGCCCGAACCCGACGCCAGCGCCTCGGCGTGCCGGGCCACCACCTCGGTCGCCGCCGCCAGCTCAGCCGCCGTCGGCGTGAACACCTCGTGCACCACCACGAGCTGCGCCGGATGGATGCACGCCCGCCCCCGATAGCCGAGCCGCTTCAGCGCCACCGTGCTCTCCCGCAGCGCGTCGAAGTCCCGGAAGTTGGTCGAGACGGGCCCGACCGGCGGTTCGATTCCCGCCGCCGCGCTCGCGAGCACCACGTGTGACCTGGCCCAGAGCAGCTCCCGCTCGTCGGGCCCCAGGGTCACCCCGAGGTCCGCCGCGAGGTCGGCCTCCCCGATCTGCAGCCGGGCCACGCGCGGTGCCAGCGCGATCGAGGGCGCGGCGAGGATGGCGCTCGCGCTCTCGAGGAGGGGTACGACCGCCGCAACGCCCCCGACGAGCCGCTCGGCGTCGGAGAGCACCCCGTCCAGCTCGACCAGCTCCGCCGCCGACAATGTCTTGGCGACGCAGATCCCGGCGAGCCACGGTCCGGCCACGGCCCGCGCGTCTTCGTGGCCGAGCGGGCCGGGATTCACGCGTACCCACAGCTGGGGGCCGGATGAGATGCGCAGGAAGGCGGCGACGGCCGCGCGGGCCGCGGCCTTGCCCGGGGGTGGGACCGCGTCCTCGAGGTCGATGATGATCGCGTCGGCGCCGACGGTGAGCGCCTTGGCGAGCTTCGCCGGGGAGTCGCCGGGGACGTAGAGGTAGGACCTCATCCGATGGTGCCCTTCCCGCTGAGCAGCGCGCGGGCGATGACGATGCGCTGGATGTCGTTGGTGCCCTCGCCGATCATCATCAGCGGCGCGTCGCGGTAGAGGCGCTCGATGCCGAACTCGGGCGAGTAGCCGTAGCCGCCGTGGATCTGCATCGCGAGCAGCGCGCAGTCGACGGCGGCTTCGGAGGCGTGGGCTTTCGCCATGCCGGCCTCCAGGTCGACCCGGTGCCCGGCGTCGGCGCGCGACGCGGCCCACTGCACGAGCAGCCGCGACGACTGGACCTTCATCGCCATGTCGGCGAGTTTGAGCTGGATCGCCTGGAAGTCGCCGATCGGCTGTCCGAAGGCTTCCCGCTGCCCGGCATAGGCGAGCGACGCGTCGTAGGCGGCCTGCGCGATCCCGAGCGCCCGCGCGGCGACGTTGATCCGGCCGATCTCCAGCCCGGACAGGACCTGCTGCATGCCGCGCCCCTCGACCCCGCCGAGCAGCTGCGACGCGGGTACCGGTACGTCGTCGAAGATGATCTCGCACGACTCGGTGCCCTTGTAACCGAGCTTCGGCAGGTCCCGCAGCACCTCGAAGCCCGGCGACCCGGCCTCGACGAGCAGCACCGACATGCCCCTGTGCGCGGGGTCGGCGGTCGGGTCGGTCTTGCAGAGCACCGGCAGCGGGTCGGCGTGGCGCGCGTTGGTGATCCAGGTCTTGCGCCCGGTGAGGATGTAGTGGTCGCCGTCGCGGCGGGCCACGGTGCGGATGCCCTGCAGGTCGGTGCCGGCGTCGGGTTCGGTGAGCGCGATGCCGGTCCGCCGGACGCCGGTGGCGAGGTCGGGCAGGTAGCGCTGCTTCTGCTCGGCGGTGCCGTGCTTGGCGATGAGCCAGCAGGACAGCGAGTGGCTGCCGAGGATGCCCGCGATCCCCATCCACGCCTTGGCGATCTCCTCGAAGACGAGCGCGAAGGAGACCATGTCGATGCCGAGCCCGCCGTACTGCTCGGGCACGGTCAGGCCGAAGAGCCCCAGGTCACGCATGGTGGCGACGATCTCCGTCGGGTACCGCCCGGCGCTCTCCCACTCCTGCACGACCGGGCGGATCTCCCGGTCGGCGAAGTCGCGCAGCGTGTCGCGGAAGAGCTTCTGCTCCTCGGACAGTTCAAAGTCCACTGTGGTCACTCCTGGCTGAAGACGGGCAGCGCGCGGCCGTCGGGCAGCGGCTCCCAGGCGAGGTGTACGGGCACATCGCACCGCGGCACCGCCACGCCGACGAGGTGCGTGAGCAGGATCGGGCCCTCGTCGAGGCGGACGCGAGCGAGCGTGAAGGGCACCGCGACCTCGGGCGCCGGAGCCCGGTGCACCACGGTGAAGGCATCCACCGTGCCGTGGCCGGAGGCCTCGACGAAGCCGTGCGGACCGAGCAGCCCGCACGTGGTGCAGAGCGCTCGCGGCGGGTGCTGCACGGTGCCGCAGCCGTCGCAGCGCTGCAGCAGCAGGCGGCGCTCGCGGGTCGCGGCCCACCAGGGCGCGGTCACCTCGTCCTCGGGGATCATCCCGCCTCCAGGATGACGGCGGCGTGGCTGGAGGAGATGCCGCCGATGCCGTGGACCAGGGCGGACGCGGCCCCCGGCACCTGCCGCTCGCCGCACTCGCCACGCAGCTGCCGGACCGCCTCGACGAGCAGCAGCACCCCGAGCTGGCCCGGATGGCAGTAGGACAGGCCGCCGCCGGTCGTGTTGACCGGCACCCCGTCCCAGAAGGTCCCCGTCCCCGGTGGGCAGAGGCCGAGCTGCTCCAGCGCGAGCGGCACGCTCACGGTGAACGAGTCGTATGTCTGCACCACATCGATCTCCCCCGGCGTCATCCCGGCCCGCGCGAAGGCTCGCTTCCCGGCGACGGCGGCGCCCGTGTCGAGCAGGTCGTCGGCGGTCGACATCGCGGCGTGCGTGACCGCCTCGCCGTAACCCCGCACGATGATCGGAGCTTTCCGCAGGTGACGGGCCCGGTCCAGCGAGGTGAGCACCACCGCGCCGCCGCCGTCGGTGACGAGGCAGCAGTCCAGGGTGCCGAGCGGGCTCGACACGACCGGCGCGCCGAGCACGTCGTCGACGGTGAGCGGCCCGGCTCCGTAGCGGAAGGCGGCCGGATTGCGCAGCGCGTGCTCCCTCGCCCGGACGGCGACCCGCGCCAGGTCGGCCCGGTCGAGCCGGTAGGTGTGCAGGTAGCGCTGGGCCGTCATGGCGTAGTAGGACAACGGCCAGAGCGGCTGGTAGGGCTGCTCGAACTGCGCCTCCGGCAGCGCCGGGTCCCAGACACCGCCGATCACCCGGGACCGGGCCGACCGCTGGTTCGACGCGTACGCGATGACGACGACACGGCACTGCCCGGCCGCGATGGCCTGTGCGGCGCGGGCGACATACATCTCGAAGACGGCTCCCCCGGCGGCGGTCGAGTCCGTCCACGCCGGCTGGATCCCGAGCTGGTCCGCGAGGTGCGTGGCCGGAAACCGTCCGTGCCCCGTGGTGGCGATCCCATCCACATCAGACAGTCGCAGCCCTGCATCCGCGAGCGCCCGCGCCACCGCCTGCGCCAGCAGGTGCTGCGTCGAGAGCCCGGTCACCCCGAGGTCGCACTCCCCCGCCCCCACAATCGCAACGCTCACGGCAGCACCGCCAAGACCGCCGCAACTCTTGAAGAGTTGGTGTTATGCGCTCCCCGCACCCGCCTGTGCGCGCCGTCCATGACACCAACTCTTGAAGAGTTGCGCCGGAAAGTGCGCGGCCCGGTGTGCGAGCGGGCCGGGTGAGGACCAACTCTTGAAGAGTTGCGACGATCTTGGGTGCGGCTCATGCCGGAGCCGGAGCCGGGGCATGGGTTGTGGTTGCGGCCGGAGGTAAGAGGATCGTGGCGGCGGCGGGAGCTACCGCGGGGCGGCCGTCCGGGGTGACCTCGACTCGGAGGTCCAGGGTGACGGTGTCGCCGTCGACGGCGGTCACCGTGCCGGTCAGGCGGACCGTCTCACCGGCGAAGACCAGGCCGGCGAAGCGGAAGCTCAGCGCGGTCAGGCGGGCGCCGGGACCGGCCCAGTCGAGAACCTGCTCGGCGAGGAGCGCGCCGAAGAGCTGGCCGTCGACGACCGGCCGGGAGAGGCCGCGATCGGCGAGGTACTCGTGGTCGTAGTGCAGGCGGTGCCAGTCCCAGGTCGCACCGGCATAGGCGATCATGTCGGGCAGCTCGATGGTCCGCTCCCGCACCGGCAGTTCGAGACCCACGGCGATCATGACGCGCTCCCCAGGTGGATCAGAGTCTCGGTGTTCACCGCGAGCAGGTCGCCGTGCTGGTTGACGTAGGTCGCCACCGATGTCACCACCACCATCGGTACGCCGCCGCCGGTGACGCGTTCGGTGATCGCGGCGAGGCGCCACTGGACGGTGAGTACGTCGGTGGCCCGGACGGGCTGGTGGAACTCGTAGGCGTTGCCGCCCCGGATCAGCCGGGTGCCGGGGATATCGAGGTGCCAGCCGTGCCCGGCGTAGCCGTCGGCGTCGCGGGGCAGCCCGGCGTAGGAGTTGGTCTCGCAGATCAGCGTCGGCGGTGCGACCGGATCCGAGCCGGTGTATGCCGGGTTGACGGCCCCGATCGCCTGCGCGAAGTAGCGGATCGCCGCCGCACCCAGCTCCTCGGGCGCGGTGTAGACGACCTCGCGGCCGACCTGGGCTCGCAGCTCATCGGTGAGCAGGCTCATCGCAGCACCGCCCGGGGGATGACCTCGAGCAGGAACTCCGGCCGCAGCAGTCCGTCGCAGACGACCGAGGTGACGGCGGCCCGGGGGAATCGCGCGGCGCGCAGGGCCGCCAGCTCCGGATAGGCGGTCACCCCGGCCGGGGTGACGTATTCGAGGAGGGTGACGACCTCCGCCCCGCCCGCCGCGTCGAGCACGGTGTCGATGCTGTCGTAGATGTAGGCAGCCTGGGCGAGCAGGTCGCCGTCGTGCAGCGCGGTCTGGGTGACCGGGTCCAGCGCACCGAACCCGGCGCCGAAGACGTGCCGCCCGGCGACGACGGCCGGCTTGTAGGTGAGCGTGTCGTAACGGGCCCAGCCCGGGTTGACGGCGCGCAGCGAGCCGGTCGCGGCGACCGCGTCGAGCGAGACCATCGCGCCGGGTGCGACCGGGTGGTCGACGAGGATGCCCGCCGCACCGGGGTGCACGGGTCCGTCGCCGAGCAGGTCGCGGCGGGGCCGCCCGCAGCGCGGGTAGTCGGCGCGGGTGGCGGTGGCGGTGTAGTCGGTGGTGAGGACCAGGGCGTCGAGCCCGAGGCCGAGCCCGCCGAGGAGGGCTTCGAGGCGTTCGAGGCACCAGCGGTACTGATCCCGGAACTCGCCCTCGGCCGTGTGCACGCTCGGCAGGTAGACGATGCCGTCGGCGCTGCGCAGCACGTCCCGGCCGCTGCCGCGCAGCACGCTGCCGCCGGGGTCGGCGGTCATCACGACGCGGAAGGCGTCGCCGGAGTCGTCGGGGAAGCCCCGCACCGGGATGGTGGAGACCGGCACGACGTGGCCGTGGAGCAGCCGGTTGCGCCCCGCCGCGAGCTGCACCGGGTCGGCGTGCGGTGTGACGTATTCGGCGAGGTGGACGAGGTCGCCCGGCTCCAGGCCCCACTCGCCGAGCAGCGCGGTCGCCGCCGGATGGCCGCCCGTCGCGGGCAGGTGAATCGTCATGCCAGGCTCCTCACGAGTTCTTCCACATCGGACGCTTCGGCGAGTCCGTCCACCGCCGCACGAACCACCTCGGCCCGGGGGCCGATCGTGCCACGCGCCTTCGACAGCACGAGCGCGTCGAGGCCGGGATCGTCGGGTCCGCCGCCGCTGCGCGGCACCTCGCCGACGAGCGACGTGCCGTCGTCGAGCGTCACCCGCAGCCATCCGGGCGCGTCCGCCGCGGGACCGGAGGACGGCCGCGCGGTGAGCGACGTGATGCCCGCGAGCCGCTGCAGGTCCGCGCGTAGCGGCTGGTCGAAGACCTCGACCGGCAGCGCGCCGTCGACGAGCACGGCCGCGACGCACCAGGCCGCGGAGAACTTCGCCGCGTACGCCGTCCCGGGCGCCCGGTCCCCGACGATCGCCAGCGCGTCCGGGTGCAGCCGCAGCTCGATCCCGGTGATCCGCTCGACGTCCACCCCGCCGCGCAGGGAGAGGGCGGCATCGATCGAGGCATGGCCGAGCTGGCAGGCCGGATAGGGCTTGATGGTGATCCGGGCCGCCTCCCACCGCTCCCCCAACGCCCCGACCAGCACCGACAGGTCCGGCCGGCGACCGGTGAACGCCGCATAGAGCCCCCGCGACCCCTCGATCGCACTCCCGGGACCGGTGGCTCCCGCCGCGGCGAGCCGGGCGGCGAGGATCCCGTTGCAGGCGGCGAACCCCGGATGCAGCTGCTTCGTCGACGACCCGGTGGCGAGGAACTCCAGCAGCCCGCTGGACCCGCTCGCCGCGATCCCGATCGCATCGGCCATGACCTCGGCGGGCAGGCCCATCAACCGACCCGCGACCACGGCCGCCGCGATCGTGCCGCAGGCCGAGGTGGCGTGGACCCCGCGCGCGTGGAACCCGTGCGGCGTCGCGGCACCGAGGCGGCACACCGTCTCCAGCCCCGCGACATAGGCGGCGAGCAGCTCCGATCCGGTCGAGCCGAGCTGCTGCGCCACGGCGAGGGCGACGGGTGCGGTGACCGTGGTGGCGTGGACGAGGCCGCCCGCGTGGGTGTCGTCGAAGTCGAGCGCGTGCATCGCCACCGCGTTGCCGAAGGCCGCCGCGGGTGCGCCGACGCGGGTGTCGCACCCCAGCAGGGTCGCCTCCGGTGGGCCGCCCAGCCCCGACGCCACCTCCTGCGCTGCCGGGGCGGCGTCACGGCGTACCCCCGCGATCAGGCAGCCCAGGCCGTCGAGCAGGTGGCGGCGCGCCGCGGCCCGGACCGTCGGCGGGACCTGCGCGAGGGTGAGGCCGGAAGCCCAGACGGCCAGGTCACGCACCGAATGCTCCGGCACCGCGCAGCTCGGCGATGTGAACGGGTGAGTAGCCGAGCAGGTCGCGCGTGACGTAGTCGAAGTCTTCGTTGCGCCGCGGCGCCCGGCGGTAGGTCTCCGGCGCCGGGCCGACCCGGACCGGCGACGCGACCTGGGTGACCGTGCCATAGCGCGGGTGCTCGGTCGTGACCACCATGCCCCGGGCCAGCGTGTGCGGGTCGGCGAGCGCGGCGGCGACGTCGTTGACGGGGCCGCAGGGCACCCCGGCCGGTTCGAGGTCGGCGAGCCACGCCGCGACATCCCTGGTCAGGAACGCCTGCTCCAGGATCGCCAGCAGCTCGGCGGAGTGGCGCTGCCGGTCGGCGAAGGTGGCGAAGCGCGGGTCGTCGGGGAGGCCGAGCACCCCGGCGAGGCGCCGCCAGAATTTCTCCTTGGCGCAGCCGACCACGAGCCAGCCGTCGGCGGCCTGGAAGACCTGGAAGGGTACGAGCGACGGGTGCGCCGAGTGGCGGGTGCGCACCGGCGTGAAACCGGCCGTCAGGTGCCAGGTCGCGGGGTAGGTGAGCAGCCCCAGCGCGGTGTCGAAGAGGCTGAGGTCGCAGTCCATGCCCTGCCCGTCGCGGCGGGCCGCGTGCACCCCGGCGAGCAGCGACATCGCGGCGACGAAGCCGCCCGAATAGTCCACCATGGACAGGCCGGACTTGGCGGGCGGGCCGTCGGGCTCGCCGGTGAGCGCCATCCAGCCGGCGAGGCCCTGCAGGATGTAGTCGTATCCGGGCTGGGCGGCGCGGGGCCCGGTCATGCCGAAGCCGGTGAGCGAGCAGCAGACGATCCGCGGGTTGAGGTGGCGCAGGTCAGGGTAGGTGAGGCGCATCTTCGGCGGCACGTCGCCGCGCAGGTTGCTGTAGACGGCGTCGGCGTGCTCGACGAGGTCCTCGAAGACCTCCCGACCGGCGGTCGTCGACAGGTCCAGCGACAGCGATCGCTTGCCCCGGTTGAAGGTCTCGAAGAAGAGCGAGTCCTCGCCGTCGTCGTCGGCGTCGGCATAGGGCGGCACGTAACGCCCCACGTCCCCGCACGACGACGGGTCCTCGATCTTGATGATCTCGGCGCCGAGGTCGGCGAGGTGCAGGCTGCCGAAGGGCCCGGCGCCGTACTGCTCGACGGCGATGACGCGGATGTCGGCCAACGGCTTCATGCCAGCTCCCGGATCAGGTCGATGACGGCGTCCTGCGCGGCGCGGATCTCCGCTGGTGCAAGGCCGTGCGTGGGCGGCGAGAGCTTGATCGCGTCGGCGAGCCCGCGGTAGCGCGCGATCCCCGCGGCAGCGTCGTCGCGGGTCCCGCTGAGCGTGAAGGCGGCGGCCATCTCCGGGGGTACGCCGTCCCTCAGCGCGTCGGCGGCGGCTCCGTTGCGCAGCGCCGCCACGGTCGCCTCGTGCTCTGCGGCGAACCCGGCACCGGCGAAGAGCTCGGCATAGGACTTCACGCTGGCGTAGAACCCGACCACGCCGCGCGCCCGGTCCCGGGCGAGACCCGCGTCGGCGTCGACGGAGCAGCAGGCGGAGACGACGACCTCCGGCCGGTTGCCGGTCCGCGCCGAACCCCTCCGCAGCATCGGGAGCACGGTCTCGGCGAGGTGGTCGGCCGGGCAGAGCTCGTGCGAGAGCCACCCGTCGCCGATCTCCCCCGCGAGCGCCGTCATCGCCGGTCCGACGGCGGCGAGGTGGATCGGGATCCGCTCCCGGACCGGGGCATGGGGCCGCCGCCAGCCACGCACCGCGATCGAAGTCTCGCCACTGTGGACTATCGGGTCGCCGAGGTGCGCGCCCGCGATCACCGCCCGGATCGCCGCGACCGTGTCCCGCAGCCGGGCCACCGGCGGATCGAAGGGCACGCCGTGCCAGTCGCCGATGAGCTTGCGCACCCCGGAGCCGAGCCCGAGCCGGAACCGGCCGCCGGAGAGTTCGTCCAGGTCGAGGGCGGTCAGCGCGGTCACCATCGGGCTGCGGGCGAAGGCGAGCGCCACCCCGGTGCCGACACCGACGGTCGTGGTGCCCGAGATCAGCGCGGCCGCCGCGATCGGGGCGCTGCGGTGCAGCTCCGGCGCCCAGACGACCCCGGCACCGGCATCCTCCGCCCGGCGGGCCGCGTCGGCGAGCTCGGCGAGCGACTCCCCCCACGGCTGGTAGTCCAGCCGGATCACGGCGTCATCGGCCCGGTCTTGGCGACCGGGAAGAGGCCCTTGTCGTGGGGTGCGTCGCGCTTGTAGACCATCACCGAGCGGCGCCAGGACATGACCTCGTCGCCGTCCTGGTTGAGCCCGCGCGTGCGGCAGCTGACGATCCCGGCGTAGGGCCGGCTCTTCGACTCCCGGGTCTCGGTCACGATCGACTCGGAGTAGAGGGTGTCGCCGATGAAGACCGGGTGGGTCAGCCTGATCTCGTCCCAGCCGAGGTTCATCAGCGCGTTCTGGCTCATGTCGGAGACCGACAGCCCGAGCACGACCGCGACGGAGAACCCGGAGTTGACGATGATCCGCCCGTAGGGCGCCTTCGCGGCGAAGTGCGCGTTGAAGTGGTTCTGGTTGGTGTTCATCGTGAGCAGGGTGAACCAGGTGTTGTCCGCCTCGCTCAGGGTGCGACCGAGGGGGTGCTGGTAGACGTCACCCACGGTGAAGTCTTCGAAGTAGAGGCCAACCATGCTGCGACGCTAGCCATGCGTTGACCAGCCCGTCAAGGGCTTGTTTCTCACAGCGAATCAGTGTTTCCATTACGCGGTGGGACAACATACACACGGCTGGTGGATTCTGCTCCACCTCGTCCTGTTCGTCTTCTGGCTCGGCGGCGACCTGGGCGTCTTCTGGTCCAGCCGCTTCGTGCTGCGCCCCGACCTCACCCCGGCCGCGCGGGCGACGGCCCTGAAGATCATGGGCGGGCTGGACCTCGGTCCCAAGATCTGCCTGGTGCTCTTCCTGCCCAGCGGCCTGACCCTGATGGCGCTGGAACCGCACGGCGCGACGCTCTTCGGCGTCAACCCGTTCCCCTGGCCGCTCGTCGTGCTGGTCTGGCTCTTCGCCGCCGGCTGGCTCGCCGCCACGATCAGCGACCACCACCACCCCGGCAAGCGCCCGTGGGTGCGCACCCTCGACTGGACGATCCGCCTCACGCTGATCGCGGTCCTCGCCGGACTGGCGCTCTACACACTGATCGCGACGAACCCGTTCGGCGTGACGACGAATCCACGCTGGCTGGGTGCGAAGCTGCTGCTCTACACGGTGGCGATCGCCTGCGGCCTCGGCATCCGCCGGACGCTGCGCCCCTTCGGCCCGGCGTTCGGCACCCTGATGACGACGGGCTCGACCCCCTCCGTGGAGGCCGCACTGAAGCGCTCCATCGACGGCTGCCTCCCCTACGTCTACGGCATCTGGGCCAGCGTCCTGCTGGCGGCGGCCCTAGGCGTCCTGAAGCCCTTCGCCGACCTGTAGCGAGGCGCGGTGATCGCGGTGTTTCCCGGAAGCAGTCCCCTCGAAGGCCGCCTGAGAGGCCTGTTTCCGGGAAACACCGCGATCACCGCCGCGAATACCTGGCGCTCCGTCGGATGGGCGACCGCCGCAGCGGTATCAGCGAGGGCGGGTCGCCCATCTACTCGGGGACAGGCACGGCGCGACAAGGGCGCCGAGTCGCCCGAGCATCGAGGAGCGCGTCATGCCGCTGCCCAACGTCGCCACGACCAACGTGATCACGTGGATCATGGCTCAGCCGTTCTTCATCAACAACCAGGCGCCGAACTTCGCCGTCGGCCTCTCCGGCGACACGATGATCATCAGCAAGGTCGGCGGGATCACCCTGCGCGCCGGCGGAATGGCCGCGCTGCAGGCGCAGATCCAGACCTACCCGTGGTATGTCGCCGGCACCACCGTCGTCTACCTCGCGAAGAAGTTCACCAGCGACGGGGCGAGCAACCACGGCGAGATGTGCGTGCTTGCGGCCGCCGACGACCTCGGGCTGGTCCTCAACCGGATGGAGTGCACCGGCGCCAACTGCGCCGCGTGCTTCCAGACACTCGGTGCCTACGGCGTGCCGACGGTGAACGTGATGGCCGCCGGTTCGCAGGTCGGCTGGGCACACCCGCGCGGCAGGCTCGCGATGGGCACCGCGGTCAACGACCGCTGGGACGACCAGGTGGCCGAGCTGCCCGGCTACAACGCGCTCGCCACCACCGCCGCCCGCAACGCCTTCGCGCACCAGCACACGATGCGCACCCTCTCGATGCCGCAGGGCGATTGGGAGCAGATCATCTAGGCGGCCGACATTGACGAATCAGGCTTCGACTCCCATGATGGTCCCCAATTAGGAAACGCTGTTTCGCTAGAAGAAACGCGAGGACCGTCATGCACGTTCGAACAGCCATGCGGCGCGGCCTGGTCACCCTGGCCGCCGCCGCGCTGGCCGCCGGGGCCGGCCTGCTGGCCGCCCCGGCACCCGCCAGCGCCGCCTACAGCACCGTGGCGAGCTTCGCCACCAGCGTCAACGGCGACGCGGCCGACGTACACCACCCCGTCACCACCTCACCGCACGACCCGTGGCCGGTGGTGCTGCTGCTCCAGGGCGCCAACGTCGACAAGGCCAACTACGCGCGGTACGCCGCCAAGGTCGCCGGTTACGGCTTCGTCGTCGTCGTGCCGAACCACTTCCAGGTCCTCTTCGGACAGCCCGGCCTCTACGCCACCGGGGCGCAGGCGGGCTGGACCGTCACCTGGGCGCAGACCGAGAACGTCCGGGCCGGTTCCCCGCTGCTCGGCGCGATCGACCCCGGGACGCTGCTGCTGCTCGGGCACTCCTTCGGCGGAGCCGCCGGGCTGACCCTGGCGTCGGGGCTCTGCACGCCGCCCTTCTGTACGCTGCCCACCCCGGCACCGCCGCAGCTCAAGGCGGCGGTCTTCTACGGCACCAACAACACCGTGCCCGGGACCGGGATCAACCCGCCGGTCGTCAACACCGTGCCGATCGCGCTCATCCAGGGCGGCGTGGACGGGATCGGGAGCCCGGTCGCCGGGCACGCGACCTACGCCGCGATCGTCTCGCCGCCGAAGCTCTTCGTCAGCGTGACGGGCGCCAACCACTACGGCATCACCGACGGGCAGAACCCCGCGGGCGCCCGGCCGGACCTCTCCCCGCAGACGCTCGGGCAGACGGTCGGCGTGGAGACGGTGGCGCGCTGGACGGCGTACTGGTTGCGGGCACAGCTCGGCGATCCCGTGGGACAGGCCTGGATCCACGGTATCGGCGACACGCTCGACGCGAACGTGACCACCGAGTCGGCGTACTGACCGGTTGATCAGGGCGGGCGGCGGCGCAGCGACACCGCCGCCCGCGCCGTGCTATTTGACCAGATCGCGGACCTTGCCCGCGATCAGCTCGGCGAGCCGCTCGTGCGAACCCACCGAGAGGTGGTGCCCGTCGCTGCCCGCCCGGGCCACCGTGGCCGCGTCCGCGAAGAGCACGCCGCGGGCGTGTGCCACCCGGGAGATCTCCGCCGCGAGCAGCCGCGACTTCTCCACCGAGGTCCCGTCGAAAGCACCGGCGGTCGTCCCGGCGAAGCGGGGCTGGCCGTCATCGAGGTGCAGCGGGCTGACCAGCACGATCCCCGGTACGCCACCGGACCGGCTCTCCGCATTGAGCGCGACGTCGTCGATGTAGCCGTGCAGCGCACCGGCGATCGACGCGGGCGCCCGGTCGAACTGGATCTTCAGATCGTTGGTGCCGAGCATGATGACGATGACGTCGATCGGGTGGTGGGTCCGCAGGCAGGGCCCGAAGTAGGGGCGGCCGTTGCAGCCCGGGCGGTCGTCGTACTCCAGGTCGGTGGTGCGCCCGCCGAGGCCCTCCTCGATGACGTCGTAGCCGTCGCCGAGCAGGAGTTGCAGCCGTCCGGTCCACCGGACATCGGCCGCGAGCCGCGCGTAGTCCTCGTCGTCGGAGGGGATGCCGTTGGTGTTGGAGTCCCCGAAACAGAGGACCTTGCTCGCCGCAGAGTTCGTGATCACGACTCCGATGTTATTGCGCGCCACTCGTCTTCGAGCATCGCGTAGTGGTACTCGTCCCCCCACTCGCCCTTGAAGATCTCGTTCTGCACGAAGTGCGCCTCGCGCCGCAGGCCCAGCCGCTCCAGCAGCCGCCACGACGGCTCGTTGCGGGGGTCGCAGCGCCCGATGATCCGGTGCAGCCCCAGCTCCTCGAACCCGAGCCGCAGCACCACCCGGGCGGCCTCGGTCGCGAGGCCCCTGCCGCCCGCGTCGGGGTGGAAGACGTAGCCGAACTCGCCCTGCCGGTGCTCCTCGCTGAGCCAGGCGAGGCTCACCTCGCCGATGACCCGCTCGCCCGCGACGACGGCGAGCACCAGGCGGTCGCCCTCCGCACGCAGCGCGGTCTGCCCGGTCTTGTGGGCCAGGACCTCCCGGGTCTGCTCCCGGTCGCGCGCCTCCCAGTAGAGGTAGCGCGCCACCTCCGGCCGCGAGTGGAAGGCGTGGAGATCGTCGAGGTCGCCCGCCGCGAACGGGCGCAGGGTCAGCCGTTCGGTCATCAGGGGGTACGCGGGCAGCAGCACTCGCCGATCGTAACTCCATGATCGGCGCAACTCTTCAAGAGTAGCGCCGATGCCCTCGGTCAGAGACCGATCTGCACCGGCTCGGCGGGCAGCCCGTTTCGGAGCAGCTCCGCCAGCAGCACCGGCAGGTCACGCGGCGCGAACACCTCGTCGCCCCGGTAGGCGAGCAGCTCCTCCTGGCTCCACCAGCGGAACTCGGTGACGTGCTCGCGGGCGAGCTGCTCGTCGGAGAGCTGGCCGCGAGGGGTGAAGCGCGGTGTGCGTACCCAGTGGATGTGGTTTATCGCCCCGTCGTAACCGCGCGCGGCCGTGACCGGATTGACCACCCGCTGGGTCCAGACCAGCGGCGGGTCGGCGTCGAGGTGCAGGCCGATCTCCTCGAGCAGCTCGCGGCGCAGGGCGCCGAGGACGAGCTCGCCGTCGTCGATCCCGCCGCCGGGGGTGAGCCAGAGATAGGGACCGCCCTTGTAGGTCAGGTCCAGCCGGCACAGCAGCAGCGCGTCGGTCTCGTCGAGGATGAGCGCCCGGGCGCCGAGTCGCAGTCTCACACTGTCGATCCTGACATTTGTTGCGGTTTTCGCGGCGTGTCCAGCATTAAAGTTCAGGGGCGTAGCCGAGCTGGGCCGAGATCCGGCCCGCGGCCTCCAGGAGCTGGGTGGCCGCGTCGGTGTGGTCCGGCTTGAAGCGGGCCGCGGGGCCTGCCACGCTGAGGACCGCGACCACGTGGCCGTCGTGGTCGAAGATGGGGGCGGCGAGGGAGGCCGCACCGGCCTGGCGCTCGCCCAGCGAGGTGGCGAAGCCCTTCTTGCGGATCGAGGCGAGCTCCTTGCGCAGCTTGACCGGGTCGGTGACCGTCTTGTCGGTCATCGGCTCCAGCGGGTGCCGGGCCAGATACTCCTCGATCTCGGCCTCCGCCAGGAACGCGAGGAACGCCTTCGACGACCCGCCCGCGTGCAGCGGGTAGGGGATGCCGAGCGTCACCTCCATCCGCAGCTCCTGGTCGGGGACGACCTGGTCGACGTAGAGGCGGGTGTCGCCGCGCCGCAGCGAGAGGGTGGCGGTCTCACCGGTCTGCTCGGCGAGGTGGCGCAGCTCGGGGGCGGCCATCGCGCGCAGGTCGGTGCGGGCGAGGTAGGCCCGGCCGAGGGCGACCGCCGCGTGGCCGAGCGCGTAGCGCCGGGTGGCCGGGTCGACGGTGATCAGGTCGCGGCTGCGCAGCGCGGTGAGGATGCGGTGCACGGCGGCCTTGGTGATGCCGAGCGCGGTGGCGATCTCGGTGACGCCGAGGTCGGGCTGCCCGCTGCGGCCGAAGAAGAGCAGCACGTCCATGGCTCGCTCGACGGCGGCGATGGAGCGTGACTGACTGTCGCCGTCGTCTTCGACGACGACCTTGGCTGCGGCACTGGTCGGCACGGGGCCCCTCCTGTCGGCGTGGACGTGCGTCAGTGTAGATCGCATCGCCCGCTCCGGCAGATAGGCCGGTGAGGCGTTGACACGAGCCGTCGCACATCGTTACCTTCACGGTAACAGCGTTTCCTGATGCGAAACAGGAGTACTCCGGCCCGTGGACAGCACCCACCTGCGTTCCGTGCTCGGCCAGTGGCCGAGCGGTGTCGCCGTGGTCACCACGATAGCGATCGGGCCGGGCGGCGTGGCCCGCCCGCACGGGATGACCGCGAGCTCCTTCTCCGCCGTGAGCCTCGACCCGCCCCTCGTCTCGGTCTGCCTCGGCAATCACCTGCCCAGCCGGGCCCTCGTCGAGTCCTCCGGCGTCTTCACGATCAGCTTCCTCGGCAAGGACCAGGCCCACGTCGGGCGGCGCTTCGCCGGGATGCACCCCGAGTTCGCCGACCGGTTCACCGGCCTGGACTGGGAGCGCGGCCCGACCGGCTGCCTGCGCCTCGCCGACGCCACGGCCTGGCTGGAGTGCTCGGTGGAGCACGCCTACCCGGGCGGGGATCACACGATCTTCGTCGGGCGGGTCCTCGACGCCGCGATCCCCCGGATCACCTCGCCGCTGCTCTTCCACTCGCGCAACTGGGGCCAGCTCGCCGACCCGCTGCCCGACGAGATCAGCATGACGGTGCTCGACGGCCACCCGCTGCCGGAGCAGGGCGTCCTGGTCCGCGACACCGAGGACGTGGCCCGGATCGCCCGGATGGCCGCCGACGGTGCCGTCATCGCCTACGTCGACGACGCCTTCACCCCCGCCCGCGAGGAGACGGTGCTGGCCACCCTCGGCGCGCTCTGTTCGGTGCCCGGCGTCGAGCTGGGCTGCGCCGAGACCGGCCCCGCCTCCCCTCTCCAGGTACGCCGCGTGCTGCAGGACGCCGTCGTCCGGGTGCGCCCGGCGCCGCTGCGGGTCCGCCTGCTCGCCCACCACGGCCTGGGCCTGGTCAACGCACTGGTGGCGATGAAGAGCGGCGTGAGCCGGTTCGACACCGTGCTCGACGCGACCTCCGGCGGCCTGCCCGCCCACGATCTGCTCCTGCTCGCCCGGCAGCTCGGCGTGGCCTGCCCCGCCCCGCTGCCCGACTTCGACCCGCCATCCACAAGGGAGTGAACACATGGACCGCCTGACCGGCGAGCGACTCGTCGACGACATGACCGAGGCCGAGCGCGACCGTGCCAAGCGCGTGGAAGCGGTCCTGCCCGCACTGCGTGCGGCGGCCGAGCGCGCCGACGCCGACGGCGCCTTCCCCGAGGGCCACGTGGACCTGCTGCGCGACGCCGGGCTGCTCGGCCTCGTCGTCCCGGTGGAGCACGGCGGGCTCGGCGGCGGGCTGCGCGACCTCGCGGCGGCCACCTTCGCGATGGGCACGGCGTGCCCGTCCACGGCACTCGCCTACTTCTTCCACAACACCAGCGCCTCGCGCGGCCTGCTGCCCCTCGAAGCGATCGAGGCCGGGCTCTTCGACGACGCGGACGTGCCGACCGTGCGCGCCTTCGCGCACAAGGTGCTCGACCGGATGGCCGGCGGCACCTGGCTCGCCAACTTCGCCAGCGAGTCGGTGAAGAGCTCCAGCGCCAACATCGCCATCTCGACCACGGCCCGCCCGGCGACCCGCGACGGCGTCGACGGCTGGCTCATCGACGGTGAGAAGTCCTTCGGCTGCGCCACCGGTGTCGCCGACACCTACCTGGTCACGGCCCGGATCGACGGCTCCACCACCGCCGACGGGCTCGCCCTCTTCCTCGTCCCGCGCGACGCCGACGGTGTCGCCAACCGCCCCTCCTGGGACGGCCTGGGCATGCGCGGCTCGTCCAACCACGGCATCACCCTGCACGAGGTCTGGGTCCCGGCCGACGAGGCGCTGACCGTGTCCGGCGCGTTCGTGAAGATGCTGCAGTGCAGCCGGGGCAGCTTCGTCGGCAACCAGCTCGCCATCACGGCGGTCTACGTCGGCTGCGCACAGGGGGTCTATGACGAGACGCTGCGCGGGCTGACCACGAAGACCTTCGCCGACACGGGGCGGCCGATCGCCGAGAGCCCGATGCACCAGGTCATCATCGGAGACATGACGGAAAACCTGGAGACGGCCTACCTGTGGCTGCGCCGCCAGCTGCTGCTGGAGACGTCCGAGCCGCCGCTCGCGCCGAAATCCGACGTCTACCGGCAGTGGCGGCTGGCGAAGGGCTCGATCTGCGAGGCGGCCTTCGCCGTCGCGGTCGGCGCCTTCAAGGCCTCCGGCACCTCCAACGCGACGCTGCACGGCACGATGGGCCGCGCCCTGCGCGACCTCGCGATGGGCCTGGTCATGACGTTCCCGCCGGAGCGCGGCCGGTTGGAGGCCGCCTCCATGGTCACCGCGTCCCGCGCCAACGACCTCTTCACCCCGGTCGCCCCGGGCGGTGCCAAGTGATCGAGATCCCCCCGGTCGCCGACCTGGTCGCGGGAGAGTGGCGGGAGTGCGACTCGGTCCTGGGTTTCGCCCTGGAAGACCCCGCGACGGGTACGCCCACCAGCCGCGCCGTCGGCACCTCCTACGAGCGCACCGACGCCGCGATCGCCGCCGCCGACGCCGTGCACCGGTCGGGTGCCTGGTCCGCCCGGACCGCCGACGAGCGGGCCGACCTCCTCGACGCGATCGCCGCCGAGGTGGAGGTCGACGCGGCCCGGATCGTCGAGCTGGAGTCCTTCGCCACCGGTGTGCCGCTGCGCCAGACCTCGATCCTCGCGGTGATCCTCGGCGGCGCGTTCCGCCTCGCCGCCGGGCAGCTCCGCGCGGGCTGGCTGACGAGCACGATGCCCCGCGAGGACGGCCGGACCGCCCTGGTCGAACGGCTCCCGTGGGGCCCGGCGGCCTGCCTGGTCCCGTGGAACGCCCCGGCGCCGATGGCGGCCCACAAGATCGCCAACGCGCTCGCCGCGGGCTGCCCGACGATCGTCAAGCCCAGCGAGTACGCCCCCCACGGCACCCAGCTGCTCGCCGGCTCGATCCAGCGGGCCCTCGCCGCCGCCGGGCTGCCCGACGGGCTCTTCCAGCTCGTCCACGGTGACGCGGCGGTCGGCGGGCAGCTCGTGGCGGATCCCCGGATCCGCGCCGTCTCGTTCACCGGCGGCCTCGCCGGCGGGCGGGCGGTCGCGTCGGCCTGCGGGTTCGGCATCAAGCCCGTCCAGCTCGAACTCGGCGGCAACAATCCCCTCGTCGTGCTGCCCGACGCCGACACCGGGACCGCCGCCCGGGCCGCCGCCGACCTGCTCACCACGCTCAACGGGCAGTGGTGCCGGGCGCTGGGGCGGCTCATCGTGCCCGCCGACCGGGCCGACGAGATCGTGGGCGCCGTGCTGGCCCGGCTCGCCGGGCTCACCGCGGGCGATCCGCTGGACCAGGCGACCGACTTCGGGCCGCTCATCCACTCCGGGCACCGGGAGCGGGTCGCCGCCGCCGTGGACGAGCTGGTGGAGCGCGGGGGCACCGTGCACCGGTCGCTCGGCGTACCGGTGGCGGGCAATTTCCTGTCGCCGACGCTGGTGACGGGTGTCGACCCGGCCGACACCGAGGCGGAGATCTTCGGACCCGTCGCCGCCGTACACACCTACGCCGACCTCGACGAGGCGGTCGCCCTCGCCAACGGCACCGACTACGGCCTGGAGGCCTATGTCGTCGGCGCCGACGAGGACGCCGCGCTCGCGGTGGCCCGGCGGATCCGCGCGGGCGAGGTGAAGGTCAACGGGTCGAGCATCATGAGCCTGCACCTGTTCACCCCGCGCCCGGCCTGGGGCTTGAGCGGCATCTCCGAGGAGGGCACGGCCGAGACGCTGCGCTTCTTCACCAATGCCCGCGTCGTCGGCGTCGAGGGCGGCTTCGCGCTGCACGGGCGGCCATGACCAACCCGCTGCGCGCGCTGCTGCACGCGGCGACCGTCACCCATCTGCCCGGCGTCTACGACCCGCCGACCGCGGCGCTCGCCGTGGCGGCCGGGCACCGCGCCGCCCACCTCTCCGGTGCCGCCTGCGCCGCGCTCGATCTGGGCCTGCCGGACCTCGGCTACGTGCACGGGACGCACCTCGCCGACCGGGCCGCGCGCATCGTGCCCGCGCTGCGCGGGGTGCCGCTGCTCGCCGACGCCGACACTGGTTACGGCGACGCGCTGCAGGCGGTCTGGACCGCACGCCGCTACGCCGCCGCGGGCGTCAGCGGGCTGCACCTGGAGGACCAGGTCCAGCCGAAACGCTGCGGCCACCTCGCGGGCAAGGAGCTCGCCGCACCAGCCGTCGCCGCGCGCAAGATCCGTGCGATCGTGGCGGAGGTGCCGGACCTGGTCGTCGTGGCCCGCACCGACGCCTACTCCGTGACCGGCCTGCGGGATGCGATCGACCGCGCCGCCTCCTATGTGGAGGCCGGTGCGCACGCGGTCTTCCTGGAGGGGGTCGGCGATCCGGCGGAGCTCGCCGAGGCCCACGCCGCCCTGCCGGGCGTGCCGCTCGTCCTCAACCGCTCCGAGGCGGGCTCCGCCGTCCCGGCGACCGACGCCGAGCTGCACGCCGCCGGCGTACGCCTCGTGCTGCACCCGGTCGCGCCGCTGCTCGCGGCCCTGCACGCCGCCCGCGACGCCTACGCCGCGATCGCCGCGCACGGCACCGCCGCCACCGTGACCCGCCTCCCCTGGTCCGACTTCACCAGCCTCGTCGGGCAGGACGAGGCACTCGAACTGGATGCGAGGTTCGCATGACCCACGTCGTCGTCGCGGGTGCCGGGCCGGTCGGGCTGACCGCCGCGCTCGCCCTGCTGCGCACCGGGATCGCGGTGACGGTCCTGGAGGCGGGCCCCGGGCTCGCCGCCGAGTCCCGCGCCTCCACCTTCCACCCGCCGACCCTGGAGATGCTGCGCGAGCTGGGTGTTCTCGACCCGGTGCTGGAGCGCGGTCTGATCGCGCCGGTCTTCGCCTATCGGGACCGGGTCGAGGGGCTGATCGCCGCGCTGGACCTCGCCGTCCTCGCCGGGGACACCCCCTTCCCCTTCCGGGTGCAGCTGGAGCAGTCCAAACTCACCCCGATCCTGCTCGCCGAGGTGGAGCGGCTCGGCGGTGCGGTCCGCTTCGGGTCGCCGGTGACCTCGGTCGAGCAGGCCGGGACCGGGGCCACCGCGACCACGGCCGACGGGCACCGCGTCGGCGGCGACTGGGTCATCGGCGCCGACGGCGCGCACTCGGCGGTCCGCCGCAGCCTCGGCGTCGACTTCGAGGGGATCACCTACCCGGAGCGGTTCCTCGTCGCCTCCACCGAGGAGGAGCTGCCGGAGCTGCTCGACGGGCTCGCCGCCGTCAACTACGTCTTCGACCCGGTCGACTGGTCGGTGCTGCTGCGCACGCCGGACCACTGGCGGGTGCTGCTGCCGACACCGGACGACTCCACCGACGACGTGGAGCTCGCCCGGCTCGACGAGCGGCTGCGGCTCATCGCCGATCCGGGTCGGCCGTGGCGGGTGGCGCACGCCAGCATCTACCGCGTGCACCAGCGGGTGGCCGCGTCGTTCCGGACCGGGCGGGTGCTGCTCGCCGGGGATGCCGCACACGTCAACAACCCGCTGGGCGGCCTCGGGATGAACTCCGGCATCCACGACTCCGTCGCCTACGCCGCCGCCATCGCCGACTCCGCCGACGCCGTGGCAGCCGCCGCGGCCGATCGGCGCCGCATCGCCCTGGAGTACGTCCAGTCGGTGTCGCACCAGAACTACGTGCGGCTCACCGCCACCGATCCGCGGGTCCGCGCCGACCACCTCGCCGAGCTGCGGGCCACCGCCGCCGACCCGGTCCGAGCCAGGGCGTACCTGCTGAAGAGCTCGATGATCTCGTCCCTGCGCCCGGTTCCGGCATGATCGAGCGCCACAATCCCGCCCGCGTC
Source organism: Allocatelliglobosispora scoriae (assembly GCF_014204945.1). Classification (NCBI taxonomy): domain Bacteria; kingdom Bacillati; phylum Actinomycetota; class Actinomycetes; order Micromonosporales; family Micromonosporaceae; genus Allocatelliglobosispora; species Allocatelliglobosispora scoriae. The sequence continues at coordinate 1,561,873 of NZ_JACHMN010000003.1, read as the reverse complement.
GGCGAACTCGTCGGCAGCGTCGCCGCCACCTCGCCCGACGGGGTGGACGCCGTGGTCCGGGCCGCCGCCCACGGGCAGCGCGCCTGGGCCGCGGTCGCCGCCGACGAGCGGGCGTCGGTGCTGCGCCGGGCCGCCGACGCCGTCGCCCCGCACGTCGAGGAGCTCGCCGTCCTGCTCGCCCGGGAGTCGGGCAAGCCGCTCGCCGACTGCCGGGGCGAGGTCGGATTCGCGCTCACCTACCTCCGCTGGACCGCCGGGCGGGCACCGGCTCTGCTCGCCGACCGGGAGATCGACGACGACGCGGGGCGGCTGCTGCTGCAGCGCAAGCCCTACGGCGTGGTCGCCGCGATCACACCGTGGAACGCACCGGTCATCCTGACGATGCTGAAGGTCGCCCCGGCGCTCGCCGCGGGCAACGCCATCGTCGTCAAGCCGTCGCCGCTGGCCCCGCTCGCGATCGACCGGGTGCTCCGGCTGCTCGCCGACGCCCTCCCCGACGGGCTGCTGCACGCCGTGCACGGCGGCGGGGAGACCGGGGCGGCCCTCGTCGGGCACCGGCTCGTCCGCAAGGTCGCCTTCACCGGTGGCGCCGCCGCCGCGAGCCAGGTCGCCGCGACCGCAGCGCTGCTCGCCACGCCGACCGTCCTGGAGCTCGGCGGCAACGACCCGGTGCTGCTGCTGCCCGACGCCGACCTCGGCCCCGAACCGATGCGGCGCCTCGTCCTCGCCTCCTTCGCCACCAGCGGCCAGGTCTGCATGGCGGCGAAGCGCCTCTACGTGCACCGGTCCCGCTACGACGAGTTCCTGGAGTCCTATCAGGACGCCGCTCGCTCGGTGCTGCGGACCGGTGATCCGCTGCACGACGGGGTCAGCATGGGCCCGGTCATCACCGCCGAGGCCGCCCACCGGGTACGCGGGCTCGTCGACGACGCCGTGGCTCGCGGCGGACGGGCGATCCCGCTGGGGCTGACCGATCCGGCGACCGACCTCGGCGGCGGGCACTTCGTGCTGCCGACGCTCGTCGTGGACGCCCCCGCCGACGCGCCGGTCGTGACCGAGGAGCAGTTCGGGCCGGTCGTGCCGCTGCTCGCCTACGACGATGTCGACGACCTCGTCGAGCGGGCCAACGCGGGCGAGCTGGGGTTGGGCGCATCGGTCTGGTCGGCCGACGAGGACCGGGCGTTCGCGCTGGCCCGGCGGATCGAGGCCGGTTTCGTCTTCGTCAACACGCACAACCGGACCGGGATGTCCCTGCGGGCGCCCTTCGGCGGCGTCAAGCGCTCCGGTTACGGCCGCGAATACGGCGACGAGGGCATCACCGAGTACGCGCAGACCTGCGTCGTGCACGCTCCGGCGGCGTTCCGGGCGGGGGGTGCGGGGGCGGCTGCCAACGCGTACCCCACGTGAGTCAGTGACCCAGCGCGGCCAGCACCGCCGACGTGTCCGCGAGTGACGGCAGGACCGCGTGCGCACCGGCCGCCGTGAGCTCCGCGGCGGTGGTGCGGCCCGAGGCGACGCCGACCGCGACCACCCCGGCGTCCAGCGCGCCCCTGATGTCGAAGACCGTGTCGCCGATGACGACGACCCGGTCCGTCGCGGGCACCGCGCCGTATTTGCGTGCCGCGCGCTCGCAGGCTGCCCGGACCAGCATCGACCGGGCCGGGCCGTCGGAGCCGTAGCCGCCGATCTCGAAGTCGATCGGCTCGGCGAGGTCGAACAGAGCCAGCTTGTGCCGGGCGACGGGGGCGAGGTTCCCGGTGACGACCGACTGCACGACGCCGGACACCCCGGCGACGGCACCCAGTGCCGCGGCGGCACCCGCCAGCGCCTGACCGCGGGCGAGCATCTCGGCGCCGCCCGCCAGGGCCGTGGCGATCATCTCCTGGTAGAAGGCCTCGATGAGCTCCTCGTCGGCCTCGACACCGTGGCCGGCGAGCACCGCCTCGGTGATCTCGCGATCGGTCCTGCCCGCGAGATCGGGCATCTCCCGCAGCTCGTGGCCGGTGGTGCGGAGCAGCGCCGCCGCATACATCACCCGGCCGTAACCGGCGTAGCTGACGAGTGTCTGGTCGATGTCCCACAGCACGAGGCGTTGCACCGTCAGACCACAACACGATCACGCGCGGCCCGTCAAGGCGGGTCGCCTATCCTCGATAGCATGTCGCAGACCGATCACGACCTCGCCATCGCCGCGGCCGAGGCGGGTGCCGACGTCGTCCGCGCCCTCTACGGCGAGTCGATCGCCCGCTTCGAGAAGGAGCCCGGCGACTTCGCCACCGCCGCCGACCTGGAGTCGGAGCAGGTCATCATCGAGATGCTGCGGGGCGCCCGGCCCGGCGACGCCGTGCTCGGCGAGGAGAGCGGGCACACCCCCGGCACCTCGAACGACCGCACCTGGCTCGTCGACCCGCTCTGCGGCACCGCCAACTACGCCGCGCGCACGCCGCTCGTCTCGGTCAACGTCGCGCTGCGCTGGGGCGGGGAGATCACCGCCGCCGCGAGCGCCGACCCCTTCGCGGACGAGCTCTTCTGGACCGGCGGCGGCCCCGCCTACCTCCGCCGCGACGGCATGGACGAGCCGCTCACGCCGTCACCGGTGACGCGGCTCGTCGACATCAACGTCGACCCGCCCGTCCCCAACAGCCCGGCCTTCCTCGCCGCCGACCTGCTCGCCGACCCCGCGTTCACGGCGCGGTTCCAGCCCCGGGTCGTCTCCACGACGCTCGCGGTGGCGTGGGTGGCGGCCGGGCGGCGGGCGGCGTACGTCACCGATGGCGACCTGCGCGACAGCGTTCACTTCGCGCCGGGGATCGCGCTCTGCCGGGCCGCCGGGTGCGTGGTGACCGGCCTGCAGGGCCAGCCGCTGCACACCGGTGTCGGCGGTCTCGTCGCGGCGGCGGACGCCGAGACGCACGCCGCACTGATCGAGATCATCGGCGCGCACTTCGCCCGCTCCCGTTAGGCGTGGTCCGCCCCCCGGCTAGGAGACCGGGCTCCGCACGACGATCGACTGGTCGTAACCGGCGCTGGCGAGGGCCCCGCCGTTCGAGCTGAACGCCACGGCGGCGACCCAGTTCGAGTGCTCGGTGAAGGTCGCCCGCCGGATCGGGGCGGCCGGGTTGGTGACATCCCACAGGATCACCAGCTTGTCGTACCCCGTCGTGGCCAGGAGCCTGCCGTCGGGGCTGAAAGCCGCCGAGAGAACCGTGTTGGTGTGGTCGGCGAGGCCGGCCCGCCGCACCGGATGGGCCGGGTCGGTGACATCCCACAGGATCACCGACTTGTCGCCGCTCGTCGTCGCCATCGTGCTGCCGACCGGGCTGAACGCCACCGTGAAGACCCAGGCGGCGTGGCCGGTGAGGGTCGTCAGCCGGGACGGTTTCGCGGGGTTGGCGACGTCCCAGAGGATCACCGTCTTGTCGGTGCTGGCCGTCGCCATCGTCGCGCGGTCCGGGCTGAACGCCACCGACCACACGAGGTCCTTGTGCCCGGTCAGCGTCGCGAGCCGGACCGGCTGTGCCGGAGCGGCGACGTTCCACAGGATCACCGTGCGGTCGACGCCCGTCGTCGCCATGGTCAGGCCGTCCGGGCTGAACGCGACGGAGTAGACCACGTCGGTGTGCCCGGTCGCGGCACCGAGCCGGACCGGCTTCCCGCGATCGGTGACGTCCCAGAGGATCACCGACTTGTCCGCGCTCGCCGAGGCCATCGTCCGGCGGTCGGGGCTGAACGCCACGGAGAGCACCGTGTCGGTGTGCCCCCGCAGGGTCGCCAGCGGGCTGGGTCGCGCGGGGTCGGCCACGTCCCACACGATCACGGTCTTGTCCGCGCTCGCCGAGGCCATCGTCCTGCCGTCCGGACTGAACGCCACGCCGAAGACCGTGCCCGCGTGATTGGTGAGGCTCACCGATCGCATCGACACCGAGCCCTTCGGCGCCGGCGTCGTGGCCCGGTCTCGCGGCGGCGCGTCGGGGACGGAGAGCACGACGACGGCGAGTGACGCCACGAGGAGCAGCGCGGACGCGGCCAGGCCGAAGGGCCGCACCCGGTCGCGCAGCGGACGGGGGCGGGGCCCGATGGGAGCGGGCCCGGCGGACAGGGGCGCCAGGGCACGGAGTTTCGCGATCAACGCCTCCGGCGGCAGCTGCCCGCCGGTGACATCGTGGTACTGGATGTGGGCGAGGCTGAAGAACCCACGACCGGCGAGCAGCAGCGGGAAGATCGGCTTGCCCGCCTGCTCCGCGTGCGTGATCTCGCGCTCCACCCAGGTGGACTCGGCGCCCATCGGCGTCATGACCGCGACGACCGCCGCGCAGGAGTCGATCCGCGACTGGATCATCCGGGTCCACCGGTCGCCCGACACGATCCGGCTGTCGAACCACACCAGGACGCCCGCGTCGGTGAGGACCTGCGCGAGCCGCCGCACGTAGTCGGCCGCGTCGGCATGGCTGTAGCTGAGGAACAGGTGGCCGCCGGGCTCCGACGGCTCGGCGGCGCCGCGGTCGCCGGGGGTCGGCCGTCGCCGGAGGAGCACGGCGAGCCCCAGCATCACGCCGAGCGAGAGGAGCAGCGTCGCCGCGAGGGTGCTGCCGCCGCCGAATCCCCACCGGGACAGCGGCCACCACGCCGCGCCCCCGACCGCCCCACCTGCGACGGCCACGACCACCGCGCGACGCACCCGGCTCACATATCCCCCTCGGTACACGTCCATCGAGGACACCCCATCACGGGCGGGCCGGGCTCCGCCACACCGAATCGGACACCTGATGGGTGGACGAGTGCCGGATGCCGGCCTCACCCGGCCACGGTGATCGCTCCCGCCGGGCAGAGGTGCACGGCCTGGCGGACCGCGTCGTGCAGCTCCGGCGGCGGCTCGGGCAGGAGCAGCACGACGAGCCCGTCCGATTCGTGCTGGTCGAAGACGTCCGGCGCGGCCATCACGCAGTTGCCCGAGCCGCAGCAGGCTTCCCGGTCGACCTCGACGCGCATCGCGGGCACCTCGCTCACCAGGTCACCGGCAGGCGCTCGACCCCGAACACGGTGGAGTCGCGGAACACCAGATCGGTCTGGTCACCGGCGAGCGCGAGGCCGGGCAGCCTCGTCGTCAGCTCGGCGAAGGCGATGCGCAGCTCGCTGCGGGCGAGCGGCTGCCCGATGCACTGGTGCACGCCGAACCCGAAGGCCATGTGCGAGTGGGCTGCCCGGTGCAGGTCGAACTCGTCCGGCCGGGCGAACGCCTCGGGATCGCGGTTGGCGGCCGAGAGCAGCGCGATCGCGCCCTCACCCGCCCGGATGACCTGGCCGCCGATCTCGGTGTCGGCGACGGCGAGCCGGGGCAGCCCGGTCCGCACGATCGTGAGGTAGCGCAGCAGTTCCTCGACGGCGCCGTCGATCAGCTCGGGCCGCTCCCGCAGCTGGGCGAGCTGATCGGGGTGGCGCAGCAGGACCAGGGTGCCGAGGCCGATCATGTTGGCGGTCGTCTCGTGCCCGGCGACGAGCAGCAGCACCGAGATGCCGACCAGTTCCTGCGCGGTGATCTCGCCGGTCGCGACCCGCTCGACGGCGAGCCGGCCGAGCAGGTCGTCCGTGCCGCCGTCGCGCTGCTTGACCGCGACGAGGTCGGCCAGGTAGCCGCGCAGCTCGTCCCCGGCCGCCCGCAGCTCCGGCATGGAGCTCTTGCGGTTGAGCAGGGTCCGGCTGCGCTGCTGGAAGAACGCGTGGTCGCTGTAGGGGACACCGAGCAGATGGCAAATGATCATCGAGGGTACGGGCAGCGCGAACCACTCGACGAGGTCGGCCGGCGATCCGGCCGCCCGCATCGACTCGATGGACTCGACGACCGTCTCGCGGATCAGCGGCTCCAACCGGCGCATCGCCTTGATCATGAACTCGGGGGTGAGGAAGCGGCGGAACATCGTGTGGTCGGGCGCGTCCATCCCGATGAAGAACCCGGCTCGGCGGCTCTCGTCGAGCAGCGGCGCCTCCCGCAGCAGCGGGAACAGCGGATGGCTGAAGTCGCTGGAGAAGTCCGGGCTGCGCAGCAGCTGGCGTACGTCGTCGTGGTGGGAGACGAGCCACGCCTCCCGTCCGGTCGGGAGGGTGATCCGCGCGACCCGTTCCGATCCGGGCGACGGGACGGGGACGAGCGGATCGCCGTTGGGCTGCACGAAGGGGAACCGATGCGTAGGCGCGAGCGTGTCGGACATGCGGGGGCCTCCCGTGTCAATGCGTGATTACTTAACTCCTATACGTTAGTCATCGATGGATGAAGGGCCAACCCGATACGCCGGGAATGACGGCAGGTGAACACAGAAGTCCCCCGCTCACGACGCGCCCATCACCGCGTCGCGAGGTCGCCGCGGCAGCGGCGATGATGGGCCGGTGACGCGACTGATCCTGATGTGCGGGCTGCCCGGCACCGGCAAGACCACCCTCGCCAAGCAGCTCGAGGCCGCCGTCCCCGCCGTTCGCCTCTGCCCCGACGACTGGTTGAGCGACCTCGACATCGACCTCTTCGACCTCGGCAAACGGGCGCGGCTGGAGGAGGTCTTCTGGCGGCTCGCGCAGGACCTGCTCCGGCTGGGCCAGAGCGTGATCCTGGAATCGGGCTTCTGGAGCCGCGTCGACCGCGACGAGAAGCGCCTCGGCGGGCAGGCGCTCGGCGCCGCCGTGGAGCTGCGCTACCTGCACGCGCCGATGGCGGAGCTGATGCGCCGGGTCGCCGATCGCACCGGGCGGGGCACGGTGCCGCTCACCTACGAGCAGATGGCCTTCTACGAGGAGATCTTCCAGATCCCCGACCCCGCCGAACAAGCCCTCTTCGACGCCCCCGCGCACCTCGCGTAGCCGCGTAGTCGCGGCCGCCCGACCTCTTGGCACCGACTCTCGAAGAGTCGGTGCCAAGAGGTCCCGGCTGTCACGGCAGCTGCAGCAGCGGGTTGCCGCCGACCACCGCGGCGTTCCAGGCGTTGCGCGCCTTGATGAAGCGGGGGGACAGCCCCCCGCCGGGGATGACCGCGATCGGCGTGAGCACCGCCTGGCCGCCGACGATGGTGAAGCCCCAGCTGATCGAGCCGCCCCAGGTGGCGGGTGTCGAGTTCGTCGCCTCGAACAGGACGGCGATCTCGAACATCATGCCGCCCACCAGCGTGTCCGCGTTCGGGCCGGTCTTGATCGTGGCGCCCGGCTGGTCGCGCAGCATCGCCAGGGAGAACTTCGTGTTCACCCGCTCGCCGGCCCATCCGCCCGACGGGATGGCCGCCGACCGGTCGCCGCCGATCTCCGGGGTGACCTTCGCACCGTCCTTCTTCGGGTTCTGCGTGATCATCTTCTCCGTGCCGAGCAGGCGCTGCTGCGCGTACCGCGGGTCGCGGTTGATCACAGCGCCGGACCGGTTGAAGAACTGCTGGTCGATGTGGGTCCCGTCATCGGCGGTGCCGTCGAAGACCTGGATCTGGTTGGGCTGGTAGCCGTTGATGCCGTGGTGGGTCACGAGTCCGTTCGAGTCGGTGACGATCGTGTTGTCCTGGACGATCTGGATCAGGCTCACCCGCATCGTGGTGCCGCCGCCCTGGTTCGGCGCCTGCGCGTTGTCCGCGAGGAAAGCGATCTTGAGCTCGGCACCGCGTACCACCGCGGGGTCCTGCTTCTTCTTCGTGGGCTGGTTGACCGCGGTGTAGCCGGTGTCCTTGAGCTCGCCGTCTCCGCCGATGATGAAACTGCCACCGGTGACTGGGTAGGTCATCTCTCGCTCCTCCGTTTGACGATGTCGCGAAGGAGAGCACCGGCGTAGGCCCGCTGATACGGCGACGGCCTGATACAAGATCGTCGGAAATCCGCCAGCACCGGATCGCCCGTAGCACCAACTCTTCAAGAGTTGGTGCTACGAGGTGTAGTCGACGACCGTGCGGGCGGCGAGCCGGGGCTTGAGCCAGACCGCGACCTCCAGGTGGGCCGGGTGCTCCTGGTAGCCGACCAGCCCCGCGGCGTCGTCATGGGTCGTCGTCAGGCACAGATGGGCCGAGACCGGCGTCTTTAATTCGTCCAGACGGACATCAAGGGTGCGGATCTGCGGAACCGCTCCCACCAGCCCTTCCAAAAGATCCTTCGCCTTGGCAGCATCGGAGACGTCGGCAAACGTCATGAGCACCACGTGAACGAGCACTGCGACCTCCGGTTGACCCCTGTTGCAAACGCGGTTCCGAGTGTAGTTTCGGGAAACAGCGTTTCGCTAGGGGAACCGGAGGCCGGAAATGACTCCCGTGAGGGTCGCCGCGGTGCAGCTCGAGGCGTCACAGGATGTCGAGGCCAACCTCGCCTCCTGCCTTCGCCTGATCGATGAGGCCGCCGCGCAGGGCGCGCAGCTCATCGTGCTGCCCGAGTTCTGCAATCATCTCTCGTTCTACGCCGACCGCGCGGAGGCCCACCGCATCGCGACCCGCCCCGGCGACGGTTTCCTCAGCGCGATCGCCGAGCGCGCCGCCCGGCACGGCGCCTACATCAAGGTCAACGTGACGCACGCCTACCCCGACGGGCGCACCGGCGGCACCAACTTCATGTTCGACCCGACCGGCGCGGTCGTCGGCTCCTGCGACAAGCAGACCCTGATGGGGGCCGAGAACGACCACCTCGACCCGGCGACCGAGGTCGGCCCGATCCTTTCCACCCCGCTCGGCCGCCTCGGGATGTATGCCTGCATGGAAGGCGTCATCAACGAGGTCGCCCGGGGTCTCGCCCTACGCGGTGCGCAGGTGCTGCTCAACAGCCTCAACTCCTTCGCCACCGACGAGGCGAGCCTGCACATCCCGGTCCGCGCCGCAGAGAACAAGGTCTGGGTCGTCGCGGCCAACAAGATCGGCCCGCTGCTCCCCGCATCGGATCTGCCCCGAATCAGTGCGGCTCTCGGCGTACCCGCCGAGTGGTTGCACGGTGCGGGTGAGAGCCAGATCGTCGCGCCGGACGGCACGGTGGTCGCGCGCGGGCCGCGGACCGGCGAAGCCGTCGTGATCGCCGACATCGACCCTGACCTCGCCGACGGCAAGCTGCGGCCCGACGGCACCGACATCCTCGCCGCCCGCCGCCCCGAGCTCTACGCCCCGATCGCCGCCGAGCCCCGAGGCCGCAGGTCCGCGGTGGGCGCGCCGGTCCTGCCCGTCGCGGTGGTCCGCGGCTCCGCCGACGAGGTGGTACGCCAGACGGCGCGCGCCGCCACCGCCGGCGCGCTGCTGATCGTGGTCGCCGAGGCGGACCCGGCAGCACTCGTGACGGCGCTCGCGGGCACCGATGCCCACGCCGTCACCGGCACCTCCGACGGTGCCGTGCTCCTCGACGCGACCGGAGTGCTCGGGCACCAGCTCCCGCTGCACCCGGCGGGCGCGGCCCGCGACGGCAAGCTCGCCGACGAGCTGCTCACCTTCGACCTGCCCTGGGGTCGCCTGGCGATCATCGCCGGTGACGACACGATCTTCCCGGAGGCCTACCGCCTCGCCGCGCTCGCCGACGTGGACGTGGTCGCGTCCCCCTTCACCGCGACCGAGGCGTGGGAGCTCGATCTCGGCCTGCGGGAACGCGCAGCCGAGAACCGGCTCAACGTCATCGCCGCGGCGCCCCTCGACCAGCCCTCGGCGATCCTCGCCCTCTCCGGCGACTTCACCCTCTGGACCGCGTGGCAGGGGCCGTTCACCGGACGGATCAGCCACCCCGTGGTCACCGAGATCCCGGCGGGCGAGCCGGTGGGCAGCGCAGCCGTCGCACCCGCGCAGGCCGCCAACCGGCTCGTCTCGCGCCGCACCGACCTCGTCGACGGGCGCCCCTGGCGGCTCGTTCAAGCACTCACGGAAAGGCAGTCCTAGGTGGCCGAGACCCTCCAGCACGTCGAGGACATGGTCGACAATTCGCCCGTCATCGACGTCCACGACACGTTCCACCAGTTCCAGGAGATCCTCGCCGAGCTCAGGGCGAAGATCGACGCGCGGTTCGAGCTGCACCGCGATCCGTCCACTCTGGAGCTCGAGGCCTACGGCGACTACCCGGACGGCGCGGGCGGCTCGCTCGCGGCCTACTCCGGGCCCGAGGTCGACTGGATGGTCCACTCCTGGATCGGCAACCCCAACGCGAGCTTCGCCAACCTGCACCTGACGGTCTGGCTCGGCCCGCAGATCCGGGTGCCGCACCTCGGCATCGCGCTGCTGGTGTGGCCGGGCGGCTGGTTCTACGTCGACGGCGTGCCGCGGACCAACATGGTCGTCGACGGCGACTACTACGACAGGTACTACGCCCCGCTCGACGCCGACTGGCTAACCCTGCGCAACGACCCGGAGTTCGAGTATTTCGTGAGCCGGGCCGGCTTCATCCGGGCCAGCCTCAGCCCCACGGCGTACTGCTACTCCTTCGAGCGCAGCGAGCGCAACATCGGCGTGGTCCGGCAGGTCCTCACCGACTACGTCGACCGCTGGCTGCGGTGGGTCGACGAGGCCGAGCAGGTGCCCGCCGACGAGCGCGAGGCGCAGGCCGCGACGGACCTGGCGATCCGGCGCAACATCGCCGACCGCGACCCGGCCAACGTGATGGGCGTCCGGCTCTTCGGCCAGGAGACCACGGACAAGCTGGTGCGGGCCCTCTGGGGCGGCGACCGGCAGTCGGAGCGTCCGCTGTGACCGTGATCCGCTCGGTCTGGTGGGCCGCCGCGATCCCCGGCTACGACCAGCCCTTCGACACCGCGCACCTGCGGGTCTACTACCCGGCGGCACCCGACGGCAGCGACCGCGAGCGCCTCTCCGGCGTGATGGCCGCCGACGCGGCCGACGCCCCCTTCCCTGTCGCGATCATCGTCTCCGGCGTCAACGTCGGGCAGGACGCCTATCGCTGGCTCGCCTGCTCGCTCGCCGAACGCGGGATCGTCGCGGTCACCTATGACTGGGTCGGCACGCTCTTCGGCGGGCTGCACGGCATCACGCCCGGCGTGGACCTCGACGCGGCCCGGCCCGACGGCTACGGCAAGCGGCCGACGACCCCCTCGCTGCGCCCCGTCATCGACGCGCTGCGGACCATGACCGGGCCGCTGGAAGGGCTGCTCGACCTGGACCGGGTGGCGCTCATCGGTCACTCGGCCGGTGGCACGGTCGCGCTGCAGTCGGCGAGCTTCGTGCCGGAGGTGCGGGCGGTCGCGACCTATGGCGCGCACACCATGGTCGCCACGATGCTCGGCTGGCCCGCCGGGACGGTGCTCCCGGCGCAGGCCGACTGCCCGGTCCTGCTCGTCGCGGGCACCAACGACGGTGTCATCAACGGCTCCGCCGACCGCTACGGCGAGGACGCGGCGACCAGGGTCGACCCGATCTCGCGTACCTTCGCCGAGGGCCTGCCCGACCGGGACGGCGGCAACCTGCTGGTCCGGCTCGCGGGCGCCAACCACTTCGCGATCGTGCACCCGGTCGACCACACCGCCGCGCGGGCCTTCCTGGACCAGCCGGCCGACGGCGATCCGGAGCAGATCCGCCACCTGCTCGCCGACCTGCTCGGCACCTTCTGCCAGGCGCACCTCCGCGGTGACGGTGCCGGCCTGGACAGCGTCATCAAGCGCCCCGGCATCGCCTCGATCCAGCGGAGGTAGCACCACCATGTTGAAGAACTTCTGGTACGCGGTCGAGTTCGCCGACCGGGTCACCACCAAGCCGTCGCGCGTGACGGTACTCGGCCAGCACCTCGCCCTCTACCGCACGCCGAAGGGGCGCCCGGTGGCCCTGTCGGACCTCTGCGTGCACCGGGGTGCGGCGCTGTCGGGCGGGTGGACCAAGGGCGACAGCATCGTCTGCCCCTATCACGGCTGGGAGTACGAGCCCGAGGGCGCCTGCGTGAAGATCCCGGCGAACCTGCCCGGCCGCAGCATCCCCCGCAAGGCCCGGGTGGACTCCTATCCGGTGCAGGAGAAATATGGCTTCATCTGGGTCTTCCTCGGTGACCTCGCCGAGGCGGAGCGCCCGCCGATGCCGGTCTGGCCCGAATTCGACAACCTGGTGGAGAACGGCGGCAAGTTCCGCGCCGTGACCGGCGAATTCCTGTGGCAGGCCAACTACGAGCGGATCCTGGAGAACGGCTGCGACATCGCGCACGCGCCCTTCGTCCACGCCGGCTCCTTCGGCAACCCCGAACGCCCCGAGGTCGCGGAGTACGAGGTCGAGCAGCCCGACGAGTGGTCGGCGTTCGCGACGGTGGACCTCTATCCCCCGCAGCCCAAGGGGATCTGGAAATACCTCAACCGCAACTCCAGCGACCTGAAGAACCGGCCGCCCGTGACGACGAGCGCCGGGTGGATGCTGCCCAACATGATCAAGCTGCATGTCCGGCTGCCGATCGGCGACCTGATCATCTACGACACGAACATCCCGATCGACGAGACGACGACGCTGGTCAAGTGGGTCGCGCTGCGTACCTTCTTCACCGGTAAATGGGCCGACAAGAACGCGATCCAGCGGACGCTGAAGATCTTCTACCAGGACGCGGAGGTGGTCAACAAGGTCCGCCCCGAGTTGCTCCCCTTCGACCTCGGCGCCGAGCTGCACATCAAGAGCGACCAGATCGCCGTCACCTATCGCCGCCGCCGCCAGGAGCTGGCCGAGAAGGGCTGGATGCTCTCCGACGCCGACAAGATCATGGGCGACGTACCGCGCCGCGAGGCGACCGTCATCCCGTCGCCCGCCCGCAAGGAGAACCCGGAACTCGCCCGCGCCTGGGTGCACAAGGCCCGCGGCGAGCACCCCACCGTCCAGGCCGCCTGGGATGCGGCGCAAGCCGCTGAGAACGACGCCGCGAACGCCACCGCGACCGATGCCGAGGAGAAGAACTCGTGAGCCTGCCCTTCGAGCTGTGCGACCGCACCCTCAACCGGATCGTGGCCCGCCACGGCGACCTCGTCGAGGTCGAGACGCCGCTGGCGAAACTGGTCAGCCCGATGTCACCGGAGCCGGTCGGTTCGATGCGCGTCTTCCGGGGCACCTCGGTCGCGAAGCTGGTGTATGTCGGGCTCGTCGTACCGATGATCCACCTCGACAGCCACATGATCTTCGCCTTCACGGGACCGGAGTCGGCGGTGCCGCACTTCACGCTCGACAGCGTCTACGGCGGGTCCTACCACGCGTTCCACCTGGACCTGATCCCCCGGGCCGACCTCGCCACGCACCTCTCCTATGTGGACGCCGCCTATCACCCGCTGACGCCGGTCTTCGAGGCCGCCTCGGCGCAGGAGGGGCTCACGGCGGCTGCCGTCGGGCCACGGCAGCGGGCGGTCATGTCGCCGTGGATGCTGGTCAACCGGGCCACCGAGGAGGCCTTCGCGGGCATCGGCGAGCACGTCGACGCGTACGCCGATCACTGGTCCTCGCTCGTGGAAGGCGGCTTCGACGCCGACGTCACCGCGACCCTCGCCGACACCGACCTGCCCGGCCGCGATGCCGCCGTGCGCGCCAACATCTTCAGCCGCGACGTGGACCCGGTCTGGTCACAGGTCTCCCGGCTGCTCGGCGACGCGACGACCGATGCGCTGCGGGCGGAGCTGATCGCCAATGAGTGAGCCCAGCGAGTGGCAGAAGCGCATCGCGGGTGAGTGGCACGGGCGCCCGTCGCTCTTCGACGCGGCGGGCACGTGGTGCGGCTTCGAGGAGATCCGCCGCTCGTCGGTCTTCGAGAACGGCGTGACCACCTACTACATGGACGGCGGCCTCGTCGGCGGCGGGCCGCTCGCCGGGCAGTTCCGGCTCGGCGCACCCTTCGCCTTCGGTGTCGTCGACTCCGACGCCAACCGGGTCTACACCGGGCCGGACTTCTTCGGCACCGGCCAGCCCTACGGCTCCTTCGTGGACTCGCACTACTACGGCCCCGGGTGGCAGGTCGACCTCAACACCTGGAACCAGGTGCTCCCCGACGGCGAGACCCAGGTCTACTCCTCGGTCCTCTACCAGGGCTGGTCGGTGGTGGGCTGCTTCAACGGCCTCTACACCCGGACCACCGACCACGCCGACAACCCCGACACGCAGGCCCGGGTCGCCGCCTATCTCGCCGAGGAGACCCGGCGCGGCCCCGTCCCCTTCATCCTCCCCACCAAGCAGGCGGGTGCCTTCGTCGGCACCTGCGAGCTCTGGGGCGCGGACCAGAAGCTGCGCGGCAGCGTCGACGTGCGGATCGAACTCACCCCGATCGACCTGCTGCACACCCGGCGCACGCTCGTGCTGACCGGGGCGATCGAGCACACCGCCGAGGTCACCGCCCGGCGCGACGGCAACCGGCACTTCTACGAGGGCCCGCAGGCCTGGGGCAACGGCATCGGTTTCGGCCGGGCCGTCTTCGGCTCCCTGCACCTCGGCGGGGTCACCAAAATCAAGAGCCGCGAGGTCGCCATCGACGCCGAGCCCGGCATGTCGGCCGGCGGGCGGCTCGCCATCGTCTACGAGTTCTCCGAGGGCAACCAGCTCGACAGTGTCCTGCACGGCGTCGTGGAGTGGGAGTCGGCATGAGCAAGGTGGTCGTCGTCACCGGCGGAACCCGCGGCATCGGGCAGGGCCTGGTCCGCGAGTTCGCCGCCCGAGGCGCGAAGGTCGTGTTCTGCGGCCGCTCCCACGAGGCGGTCGAGCGGGCATCCGCACTGGTCCCGGGCGCTTTCGGTGTCGTCGCCGACGTCACCGACCGCGACGCGGTCCGCCATCTCTGGGATGCCGCCGTCGAGCGTTTCGGCGCCGTCGACATCTGGGTCAACAACGCGGGGATGTCGCTGCCCAACCGCAAGCTCTGGGAGCACGAGCCCGCCGATCTCGACGCGATCATCGACCTCAATCTGCGCGGGCTGCTGCACGCCAGCGCCGTCGTGCTGGGCGCGATGACCGCGCAGGGGCACGGCGCCCTGTGGAACATGGAGGGCTTCGGCTCCAACGGCATGACCCGGGCCGGGATGACCCCCTACGGCAGCACCAAACGGGCGGTCACCTACGCCACCGACAGCCTCGCCAAGGAGGTCGAGGGCACCGGCGTCACCGTGCACCACCTCTCCCCCGGCATCGTCGCCACGGACCTGCTGCGCGGCGACTACACCGCGCAGGAGTGGGCGAAGGCGAAGAAGATCTTCAACATCCTCGCCGACCGGGTCGAGACCGTCACCCCCTGGCTGGCGGAGAAGGTCCTGGCCGGCAAGTCCAACGGCGGCCGGGTCGCGTGGCTGACCCGGGGCAAGGCGTTCGCCCGCTTCGCCACCGCCTTCCGCAAGCGCGACATCTTCGGCGAGGAGTCATGAGCACCCCCGCGGACTACCCGCTCATCCTGGCGCTGGAGGATTTCGTCCCCACGCTGCTCGCCTTCGCGGGCTTCTACCTGCTGGGCGGGCTCTCCGGCGATGACCGCCGCGTCCGGCTCGGACGCATCGGCGCGGTGCTCATCGTCGCCGGGGGCCTCGCCAAGTGTGCCTGGAAGATCATCGTCGCCACTGACGGTCCCGATCTGGGCTGGCTCGCCGGCATGCTCTTCCCGCTGATGGCGGCCGGTGCGTGCCTGCTGCTCTGGTCGCTGCACCGCTCGATGCCCTGGTGGCCCTACGCGCTGGTGCCCGCCCTGACCGGCATCGCCGCCGTCGCCATCGGCAGCATCCAGCCGATCTTCGTCCTCGCCACCGCGGGCATCACCCTGATCAGCATCACCGGCGCCGTCATCGCCGCCCGCCGGGGCGCATGGTTCGCCATGGTGCTCTACGCGGTGAGCATCATCGCCGTGATGGGACTCGTACCGCTGCGCCACCATCCCCAGCACGAGACGCTGGGCTTCCAGTGGATCGAGCAGGGCACCAACACCACGGCGCAGGGGCTGTTCCTGCTCGCCGCGTTCCTGACCGTCCGTGCCGTCGCCCGCACCGGCGGCGCCGCCCGCCCCGAGGAGGTGGCCCGATGACCGACGCGCTCGGCTGGCGCCGCAAGTTCGGCGTCATCGCGCCCTCGACGAACACGATCGTCGAACCCGACTTCTACTCGATGACCGTGCCGGGCGTGACCTCGCACTTCTCCCGCATCCACATCCGCAACCAGGACCTCTCCAGCGACGCCGACTTCGAAAACCTGCTCGTGCAGATCCGCGACGAGATCGGCGCCGCCTGCGAGCGGGTCCTCACCTGCGAGCCCGACTACATGGTGATGGGCATGTCGGCGGAGACGTTCTGGGGCGGTGTCGAGGGCAACCGGGAGTTCGTCCGGCAGATCCACGAGATCACCGGCCTCGAGGTCGCCACCGGGGCCGAGGCGTGCGAGCGGGCGCTGAAGCTCTTCGGCGCCCGCCGGATCGGTGTCGTCACGCCCTACCAGCCCGTCGGCGACGAGAACGTGGTCCGCTTCTTCTCCGAGATCGGCTTCGAGGTCCCCGCCATCGAGGGCCTCAAGTGCCCCACGGCGGTGGCGATAGCGCACGTCACCGAGGACGAGTTGCGCCGGGCGATCCTCGCCGTCGACGGCCCGGACGTGGACGCGATCGTGCAGTGCGGCACCAACCTGTCGATGGTCCGCCTCGCCGACGAGGCCGAGCGGTGGCTCGGCAAACCGGTGATCGCGATCAACGCCGCGACCTGGTGGATGGCGCTGCGCGACAACGGGATCACCGACAAGGTCCACGGCGCGGGCTCGCTCCTGCGCGACCACTGACCGTCACCGCGGAGGGCTCGCCGGAGCCGGCCCTCCGCGGGTGCGCGGCGCGGCTACCATGTCGGCCATGATCGACTCTCCCCTCCTGCGGAGCCGCTGGCTGCGCGTTCTCCTCGGCCTGGTCGCGATCGGGGTGGGCATCGCCGGTGCGGTCTGGTTCGACGACCTGTCGCACGAGATCGATCTGCTCCGAGCGGTCCGGCGGCAGGTGCGCGACGACGGGTTCGCCATCATCGCGTTCTTCCTGGTCACTGTTCTGGTCGGCACGCTGCTGCAGGTGGTGCCGGCGGCCGCTGCGGGTGCGTCGATCCGGCACGGTCTGCGGACCACGGCAACGCTGCTCGGCTACGGCGTACTCGTCGCCGGCCTGGCCTGGTTCCTCGCCCCGCTCTCCCCCGAGCTCTCGTCGAACTCCCGGCGATTCGATCCGGGCGCCCTCTACACCACCTGGCTCACCTGTGTGCTGCTCTCCTTCGGCGTCCTCGCCTGCTTCGGTGGCCAGTTCTCCCGCCCTGCGGCCGACCCCGAGCCCGCCATCCTGCAACGGAGGCTCTCGCCCGAGGAACGGCGGGCAGCGGATCCGGCCGCTCCCCTGGGCCCGGTGAACGCGGCGGTGTTCGCCACCGCGGCGATCGGATGGCTCATCGGCGGAATCTGCCTGCTGGTGCTCCTTGTCATCGCCTTGATCCGCCTCATCGGAGGCTGAGTCCGGCCTCCTCCCAGGGCACCCGGCCGGACGCACGCGGGCCTCCGAACCGGCGACTACGCAGCGTCAGGTCAGTCGGCCGGGCGGCACTCACCGACGGCGGCGCTTTGCTCTGCTTACACGGACGCATCACCGGGAATATCCGGATCTAGTGGCCGATGCGTCGGTGTAAGCAGAGCAAAGCGCCGCGCGCACCTTGCGCTCCCCCCGCAGGCACAGTGGCGGAGAGTATCGACCCAGGAGACAGCCGGAGCGGCGGTGTGTCAGCCGAGATCCGCGAGGACGGCGGCGATCTTCAACCTGCCCTCGGCGATCATCGCCGGCGCGGTGTCCCAGTAGTAGGGCATCGCGACGAGTGCCGTCGACAGCGCCCAGCCCCGGCCCCGCCGCCAGGTGTCCTCGTCATAGCCCAGCGCCCGGCGATAGGTCTCCCGCGACGACGCGTCGAAGACGCTCCAGGCCGGTGCGAGATCCGGGGCCGGATCACCGAGACCGAGCGCACCGAAGTCGATGACCGCCGAGAGCCGCCGGTCGTGGACGAGCAGGTTGCCCGCCTGCAGATCGCCGTGGATCCAGACCGGCGGGCCGCCCCAGGGCTCGGCCGACACCGCGTCGTCCCAGGCCCGGGTCACGGCCGCGGTGTCCACGCGATCGCCGAGCTCCGCGATCGCGGTCCGGGTGAGCTCGTCGCGGGCGGCGAGCGGCACACCTCGGTCCATGCCTGCCTTGACCGGGCCGCCGGTGGTGTCGACGGAGTGCAGCGCGAGCACGAAGGCGGCGAGATCCACCGCCGCGCGGTCGAGGTCGACGTTGTCCCCGGCCGGGTTCTCGCCGGGCAGGTAGGGCACGACCGACCACTGCCAGGGGTAGCCCTCGCCGGGCTCACCGACTCCGAGCGGGGCGGGCACGGTCAGCGGCAGATGCGGGGCGAGCACCGGCAGCCACCGCTCGTCGCTGGCGGCCTGGTCGATCGCCCAGTCGATCCGCGGCATCCGGGCGATCAGGTCGTCGCCGAGGCGGTAGAGCGCGTGATCGGTGCCCCCGATCGGCATCGGCGTGACCGGCAGGTCGGCCCACTGCGGGAACTGCCGCGCCACCAGGCGGCGGACCAGCTCCGCATCTGTCCGGATCTCACCCTCGTGCATCATCGACGGCGAGCCTAACGGCGACCACCGCCGCCGACCACCGGTTTCCGCCCGGTGATCGCGGGGCGTTCCCTGCATGCCAGGGCGAGATCCCGACGCCTGGATCAGCGATCGAGCAGATCGACACCGCGTTACCGAGCGCGGCCGGCCAGGACGACGGCTGCGGCGAGCAGGAGCGCCAGAACGGCGAAAGCGGTGAGGCCGCCCATCTGCTTGCCGGTGAGGTCGCCGATCGTGGCCCGCTCCGGCCGCTGACGGTCGAACCGCACGGTCACGTCCTGCCCCGGTTCGACGGGACGGGTCGGCCCCGTGGCGGTCGCCTCGGTGTAGCGGATGCGGCGGCCGTCGGGGTGGGCGTACTCGACGACCGGCCGGTAGAGCGTGCTGGTCCGGCCCGGCGAGCCCACGATCCGCTTCGTCTCGGTCAGCACCTCGATGACGACACCGGGTGCGGAGCCCGCCCGGCGCAGGAAGAGCGCGAGCCAGCTGATCCGTGCCACCGCGAGGACGGCGGCGAGCACGGCGATGACAGCGATCGGCCAATAGGGCCCCGCAACGGTTGCCATGCCGCCGATTCTGCGCGAGCGCCCCCGTCCGGTCATTCGGACGACCGGCGAATCTTGAGCGTTTTCCGTCGCCGAAAGACCGGAAAACGCTCAAGATTCGCCGTGGGCTAGCGGTCCGCGGCCAACGCCAGCGGGTCTGCGGACAGGCCGTCGCGGATGAGGTCGTCGAGGTCGACGTAGTAGCGGCCGGATTCGCACAGCTCGCCGAGGAGCACCCGCCGGGACACATCCGCGACGAGCGCCCCGCCGAGGCTGACCCCCGACGCCAGCTGCGGCCAGCTGCTCAGCGTCACGCCGATCCTCGGGATCGACGCCTCCAGCTTCGGGCTGATCGTGCCGATCATCGCGAGCACCTTCTCGATCACCTCGGCCCTCGTCAGACTGGGCAGGTCGGCCGAGGTGGTCGAGCCGAGGATGCCGTGCAGCAGCGGCCGGTTGGGCTCCAGGTCGAAGCGCTCGATGTCGAGCATGCCCCGGTCGTTGGTGTCCATGACGACCGGGATCCGGCAGCTCCGGGCCCACTCGCGGGCGGCGAGCTTGATGCGGGGCTCGTCGCACTCCTCGACGAGCAGATCGATCGGGCCGGTGCCGCCGGTGAAGAACTGCTCGATGTTGCCGTCGTGCAGCCCGTCGGGGTAGATGTCGATGTCGAGGTAGGGGTCGAGTTCGAAGAGCTGGCGAGCGGCGATGACCGCCTTGTTGACGTTGAGGTCGTGTACGCCGGCCCGCAGCCGGTTGAGGTTCGACAGCGCCAGCGTGTCGAAATCGGCGAGGCTGAACCCTCCGGCGATCCCTTCGGTGGCGAGGGTGAGCGCCGCACTGTTGCCGACCGAGAGTCCGATGATCCCGATCCGGCGGCCGCTCAGGTGCTGCTGCTCCTCCCGACTGATCTTGCCGCGGTTGCGGTCCGTACGCAGGAGGCGGAAGTCGTCCCGGGGCAGCAGGTGCACCAGCCGCCCGGACCAGGGGTAGAAGACCCAGGTGCCGAGCTGCCAGAGCGGGACGCCGCCGATGTACTCGGCGGCGATGCCGTCGAGCAGCGGCTTGTCCTCCCGCAGGGCGGGGTTGAGGGTGGCGACGAGGTCGTCGACCTGCTGATCGATGGTGTCGCAGACCTCGCGTACGCGGTGCGACCCCAGCAGTCCGGCGAATCCCTTCTGGTCCGCCGGTAGGCGGAAGAACTCGGGCTGCCAGGCCCGCGTGGTGCCGACCCGCTTGTGGCGAGCCAGCATGTCGACGATCGTCATCGAATCGCTCCTACTCCAGGCCCGCCGGGCCGGATGTGACGAGCGGCTCCCGGTTCCCGGCCTCCATGATCGCGACCTCGGCACCATCGGGCTTCCACTCGTGCGCCAGTACGGAATAGCTGATCACGTCGTGCCACACACCGTGGGTGTGGAAGAGCTCCCGCATGAAGCCCTCCTGGTGCAGGCCCAGGCGGGTCATCCGGTCGTGCATGCGCAGATAGTCGGTACGTCGGCCACCCCAGATCCGGTGCAGTCCGAGCGGGCCGAACCCATAGGCCATGAGCAGCCGCGACGCCTCGACGCCCCGGCCGACCCCCGCCGATTCGGGGATCACGATGAGGCCGCCGAGCATGGCGTTGCGGCCGTACTCCTCGACGAGCAGCCGCACGACGCCGACGAGGTCGGGTGACGAGTCGACGGTGATGGCGAGGGTGTACTGGGTCCGGGGCTCGCGCCGGGCGGCGACGAGGTGGGCGTGGAGCGCGCCGGGGACGGCCTCGGCGGTGAGCTGGTCGAAGCCCATGAACTGGGTGAGTTCGGGATCGGTGTAGAGCCTTGTCAGTGCGGGCAGATCCTCGTCCTGAAGCTCGCGCAGGACGATGCTGCCACCGTCGATGGTCACGGGGAAAGGCACGCGGCACCCCTCTTGGTCTCTGCGTGCATGTCGATGTCGAACAACGATCTTCATTGACCTCTTGCAGAGTAGACAGGGGCCTCAACAGCTCGTGACCTGGGCAAACGGCAAAATACCCGGAACATCTGCTCCGGGTATTTATCGATATATGAGCGGCTCGATCAGGCGGTCCGGCGGCGCGGTAGCAGGAGCAGGAAGCCGATTCCCGGGAGCAGCAGCGCCGTCCCGCCGAGCAGGATCACCCAGTGCTCGTCGCCGGGTCCGGTCCGGGGCAGGCTCGGTGTCGGGGGGCCGGACGGTGCCGT
This sequence comes from Allocatelliglobosispora scoriae, assembly GCF_014204945.1. NCBI lineage: Bacteria > Bacillati > Actinomycetota > Actinomycetes > Micromonosporales > Micromonosporaceae > Allocatelliglobosispora > Allocatelliglobosispora scoriae. The sequence goes on along the minus strand of NZ_JACHMN010000003.1, from coordinate 1,540,606 downwards.
GGAGGCTTTCACCGTACCAAAGGTGATCTTTTTGCTTGATTTGTTTGCCTTGACGATCGCATCGCTCGCGGACGACGGCAGGAGCTGCGCCGCGATCACACACTGGCGCTTGGTGCAGTCGAAGCTGCCGAACTTCACCGCCAGCTTCAGCGTCGTCGGCGGGATCCTGCCGGTGGCGTCGGCGTTGACGAAGACCGCGCCGCCGGCGAGGTTGCAGTCGGTCGGACCGGCGACCTCGGCGATGCACTGCCCGATCGCGATCTGGGTGATGCTCGGGGTGAAACCCGAACCGTTGACCGTGATCCGCTCACCGTCGGCGAGCCCGGTCGACTTGCTCAGGGTCAGCGTCGGCGCCGCCCACGCGGCCGACGGCAGGGCGAAGACGGCCAGGAGCAGCGCGGCCAGGCCCGCCGCCACACGCTTCATCCACATAAGACTCTCCTCTAGACGGAAGCACCCGAGCGGTGCACAGCAGCGGATTCGGTGCCGAGATAGGACGCGACGACGGCCGGGTGGCGGCGTACGTCGTCGGGGGTGCCGTCGGCGATGACCCGACCGGCCTCCATCGCGACGATCCGGCCGGCGAGCGAGGCGAGCAGCGGCAGGTCGTGCTCGATGATGAGCAGCGCAACACCGAGCTCGGTGTTGACGCGGCGCAGCAGGGCGCCGAGGGCGATCCCGTCGGCCTGGGAGACGCCGGACGACGGCTCGTCGAGCAGCAGCAGCGCGGGTTCCAGGGCGAGCAGGCAGGTCAGCTCGACCAGGCGCCGGGTGCCGGTGGAGAGCTCCCCCACCGGGCGGTCGGCGATGTCGGCGAGCCCGAGCAGGTCCAGCAGCTCGGCCGCGCGGGCCGCCTTGCGCCGTTCCGGCCCGCCCGCGCCGAGCAGCCCGGCGAGCACCCCGCTGGGCGCGAGCCGCTCCTGCGCGACGAGCACGGACTCCCCCACGGTGAGGGTCGGGAAGAGCCGAGCGTCCTGAAAGGACCGGACGAGCCCCTGCCGAGCCCGCCGCTGCGGGCTCAGCCGGGTGACATCGCGCCCGGCGAAGCCGATCGACCCGGTCTCGGGCGCGGTGAACCCGGCGATGATCTCGAACAGGGTGGTCTTGCCCGCACCGTTGGGTCCGATGATGCCGACGACCTCCCCGGCGGCGACGCGGATGTCGACCCCGGCGACGGCCCGCACTCCCCCGAAGGACCGGCTCACGCCACGCGCCTCCAGCAGCACGCCACCGGTCACGGGCAGCGGCGCGGACCGCGCGGGCAGCCGCCGCGCAGGCTCCACCCGAGCGACACCGCGAGGCCGCGCGGTGCGCTCTTCCCCCACCCCCGACTGGTACGCCGACACGCCACCCCCGGCACCGTCACGCGCCTGCTCGCGCCCCGAGGGACTCCGCACCTGATAGGCCTTCGGGCCGAGACCCGCGGCGCTGCCCGCCCACGGCACCTCCGGCAGTCCGCCCGCGCCGTCGCCGAGCTGTCCGGCGATATCCTGATTCGCCGGGTGATGCGTAGGTGTAAGCAGAGCAAAGTCTCGCGCGGACCCACCAGCCCCGGCCTCCGCCGCAGTCGGCACGGCCCCGCCCGCACTCCGGCCCGGCCCGGCGTCGGCAACGCTCGGCCCCCCGCGCGCCGAACCCGCGTGACGCCCGCGCCCCCGATAGGACCAACTCTTGAAGAGTTGCGGTGATCTTGCGAGCTTCGTCAGCGGCTCGGCGAGCCCGCCGGGCAGCAGCACCACGACGAGCAGCCACGCCACTGTCAGCGCGGCCTGACCGGGGATCCCGAGCTCCACCAGCCCCGGGACCCCGATCAGCAACGCCGACCCGAGCAGCGGACCGCTCAGCAGCCCGATCCCGCCGACGACCGACAGCGCCACCACGTCCACCCCCGCCGAGGCCGGGAAGCTGTTCACGGTGAGCAGGCTCTGCCCGTGACCGATCACCACACCGCCGAGCCCGGCGAGTGCCCCGGCCACGGCGTAGGCCTGCAGCCGCCGCAGCGGTACCCCGACGGTCAGCGCCCGAGCCGCGTCCTCGTTGTCCCGCACCGCGAGCAGCAGCCGACCGAGCCCGCCCCGGCGCAGGTTGTGCGTCACGAACAACCCGACCGCGAGCATGAGCAGCGCGAAGAGGTAGTAGTCCTTCGCCAGCACCAGGGTGTATCCGGACCACTGCGGCTTCGCCGCGTCGAGCCCGTCGCCGAGCAGGAAGTCCTGCCGCAGCAGCCACGCACTGGTCGCGAGCGCGAAGGCGAGTGTCGTCGCGGCGAGCGCCAGCCCTCGCAACCGCAGCGCGGGCAGCCCGACGAGCGCGGCCGAGAGCGCGGCGGCAGCGCACCCGGCGACGGCGGCGAGGAAGAAGTTGCCGCTGCTCGCCGCCGCGTGCAGTGAGACGGCGGCACCGATCCCGGCGAACGCGAACTGGCCCAGCGACAGCTCCCCGGCGATGCCGGTGACGATGAGCACCGAGAGCCCGACCAGGGCGAACCCGGCGACGCTCGTCAGCACCGACGCGACCTCGTTGCTGACGAGGTAGGCGAGCCCGGCGGCACCGAGCAGCCCGGCGAGTGCGAGGATCCAGCCGGTGCGCCCGGTCTTCGCGAGCACCTGCCGCGGCCAGAGTGCCTGCTCGGCGTCACGGCGGCCGAGACGGGGCTGCGAGAGCAGCGCGACCAGGATGAAAAGCGCCAGGGCAAGCTCGACGGCTCCCCGTCCGGCGCCCTCGGCGAGCATGATCTGCTCGACCACGCCGACGCCGAGGCAGGCGGCGAACGCGATCGGCAGCGACGACATCCGGGCGGCGACGGCACCGGCGAGCCCGCGCAGCAGCAGGTCCGGGCCGAGGGTCTCGATCGACTGGGTGCCCTGCGTCGGCGTGACGAGCACGGCGGAGAAGGCCGCGACGGCACCGGCGATGCCCCAGGCGAGGGTGGCCATGCGACCGGGCCCGATGCCGTTGAGCGCTGCGGCGTCCGGCGCGTCGGCGGCGGCCCGGATCGCCAGCCCGTGGCGGCTGCGCCGCAGGAAGAGCGCGAGCGCCCCGAGCAGCACCGGCGTCAGCAGGGCCATGGCGACGAAGGCGGGGCCGATCGGCGTACGCCCGATGGTGAACGACGGCAGCCCCGGCGGCACCGGGAAGCGGCTCCCGCTCAGCCCCTCGCTGTTGACGAGCAGGGCCAGGATCAGCACGAACTGTGACAGCCCCAGCGTCGCGATCATCCCGATGACGTGCGGCCGTCCGCGCAGCCGGCGTACGACACCTGCTTCAATGATCGCCGCGACACCCCCACCGACGGCGAGCGCGACCGGCAGCGCCGCCCAGTAGGGCACCCCCCAGCCGCTGACGAGCTTGCCGAGGACCGCCGCGCCGAAGACGCCGATGGAGCCGTGCGCGAAGTTGAGGAACCGGCTCGACCGGTAGACGAGCACCAGCCCCACGGCGAGCAGGCCGTAGGTGAGTCCGGTGAACAGGCCCAGGACCGTGGCGTCGATCATGCTTGTCCGCCCAGCATCAGGGAGCGCACCAGTTCCGGGCGCCCGGCGAGCTCGGCCGCGGTGTGCTCGGCGGCGACCGTGCCCTTCTCCAGGAAGTAGAGCCGGTCGGCGAGGGCGAGCGCGACGTTGACGGACTGCTCCACGACGACGACGGTCATGCCGGTGGCGTTGAGGCGGCGCACCATCTCCATCAGGCCGCCGACGACGATCGGGGCGAGGCCGAGGGAGAGCTCGTCGATGAGGAGCACCGTCGGCCGCTGCACCAGCGCCTTGGCGAGGACGAGCATCTGCCGTTCCCCGCCGGAGAGGGTGGACGCCGGTTGGTGCGCCCGCTGGGCCAGGCGGGGGAAGACGGCGAGGGCGGCGTCGACGCCGTGGCGGGTGTCGGTGCGACTGCCGGCGTACCCGTGGATGCGCAGGTTGTCGAGGACGGAGAGCGAGCCGAACGCGGCCTGGCCCACGACGGTGCTCAGGCCGAGGCGCACCCGGCGGACGGCCGGGACCCGGGTGATGTCGGCGCCGGCGAGCTCGACCGTGCCGGAGCTGGGGCGCAGCAGGCCCGACAGGACCCGCAGCAGCGTCGACTTGCCGACCCCGTTGGGTCCGCAGACGGCGACGGTCTCCCCGGGTGCGACCCGCATCGTGAGTCCGAAGAGGACCTGCACCGCGCCGTAGGAGCAGTGTATCGAGGTGGCGGTGAGCGCGTCAGCGGGCAAAGGGCACCTCCGGGCCGCGGTAGGCGAAGCAGCCGCATCCGGTGTCGAAGGCCATCACCCGGTAGCCGTTGGCGGCGGCGTGGCGCTTCGGGTCGAGCAGCCCGGCGAACCCGGCGGCCGGTGCGTAGCCGGTGCCGAGGGCCTGCGCGGCCCGGCCGAACGCGGCGGCGTTGAGGTTGGCGCCGAGGTCCCGCGACGCCCTGTGCAGCAGCAGCGCGGCGTCGCAGTAGGGCAGCGCCACCCGGGCGTTCTCCCGGGTCTTGAAGGACTGCCCGGCGGCGGCGTAGATGCCGACGCAGGCCTTCTCCGCCTCGGTCGCCGGGAAGGCGTACCCGTTGTCGGGCACGTCCTGGCTCGGGTTGAAGCCGATCCCGATCATGTCGACGAGCGAGGCGGCCGGGATCGTCGACGGGTTGTTGACGAGGAAGGTCGGGTTGTCGAAGCTGCTGATGGCGTAGCGCGCCGTGAAGTCCTGCGCGGCCGCGGCGGTGAGGAAGAAGGCGGCCATCCGGGCGCCGCCGAGGAAGAGCACCCGGTTGATGCCCTTGCTGCGGAAGTCGATCGCGGCCTGGTTGAGCCCGGCGTTGAGGGTGCCGAGGTCGGTCGTGTCGATCCAGGAGACCGTCGCGGTGACGCCCGCGGCGGCGAGCTGCGGCTCGGCGAACGCGTCGTAGGCGGCCCGGTTGATCGGCGTGTCCGCCGCGACGACCCCGGCCTGCGACTGCCCCTCGAAATACCGCTGCTCGCCCAGGCTCGACAGGAACGCGCTCACGAACTCGTCATAGGCGGGGAAGCTCGGTGCCCACAGGTAGGGCGAGAGGCGCTGGTAGGTCGCGTCGTCGGTGGCGACGAGCGTCGCGTCGAGCACGAGCGTACGCCGCTGGGCGTAGCAGGGTCGCGCGTTGGACTGGAACTGCCCGGTCAGCACGACGGCGAAGGCCTGGTCGTCCTGGGTGATCTGGTTGCAGAGCTTCTCCTCGGCGGCGGGTGAGTCGTTGCTCGCCTCGTAGGACCGGAACACCGCCTCCAGCTTGCGCCCGGCGATGCCGCCGTTGGCGTTGACCCAGGTCTCCAGCGCCTTCACCTGCTTGGCGGGGTCACCGGCGTCGACGCTGGTGAAGCCGGTGAGCTGACTCGTCCTGCCGAGGTCGACGCCGACGAAGACGACCTTCACCGAGTCGGCGGTGACACCGGGACCGACCCCCTCGACCTGGACCGGCTGCTGGTCGAGGGCGCCGGGCATCACCGCCGAGCAGCCGGTGAACGCCACCGCCGCGACGACCGCCGCAGCCGCCGTCCGCAGGACCACCGTCCTATCCACGGGTCACCCCCTCCGATTGGCGAGCCGCCAGGTAGTCGTCGAGCGCTTCCAGATCCACGACGGCGCTCGCGGACTCCGGCCGGTGTTCGAGCAGTTCCCGCAGGTCCGGGGTGGCGAGCTGGCCGCCCGAGAGCCGTCGCAGCCGACCGGTGCCGGGTGCGTCGTCGAAGACGAGGTAGGCGCCGAGCGACGGGACGCGTACGACCGAGGGCAGCAGCACGTCGGCATCGGCGGCGAGCGCCGGTCCGTGGCCTCGCACGCGCACCCGCCGCACGCGCCGCGCGACTCCCACCGCGATCAGGACCAACCCCAAAAGATTGACCAAAACCAATCCCCACGGGTACGCCGAGTGCACCGCCCGCGCCCGCCCGGCCCCCGCCACCTCGACGGTGACCGGGTAGTCCCCGAACGCGGCGAACGGAATCGTCACCGCCACCTCGTAGGTGCGGGTCTGCCCCGCCCGGAGCTCGCCCGTCGACGGCGCGGGGACGGCGTCCTCGGAGCGCCCGACCCGGACGGTCAGCGGCACCCCGGTCACCGCGCCCGGACCGGCGTTGCGGATGGTGTAGACGAGCGTCCGGTGCTGCGCTCCGCCGAACCACGCCGAGACCGAGCCGCCGCCGGTGAGCCGCGCCTCGATCACCTCCAGCACGGTGCTGGTCCGCCCCGGCACCGGCGTGGGACCGGTCTTGTGCCCGACGATCTCGATGGGACTGTCGACGTGCCCGGCCTCCCCCGCCCCGACGCTGGCGACATGCACCACGCACGGGCACGGCCGGGGCGGGTCCCCGATGACGATGTCGAGCGCGAACGTCCCGTCACCCTTGACCGTGGTGGCGATCGCCCCGGGCATGTCACACGACGACGACCCCGGTAGGGCGAGCTCACCACAGGTCACGATCTGGATCAGCTGCCCGCCCGGCCATCCGGTCCCGGTGGCCCGGATCACGTCCCCCGGAATGGCTTTCGGCACGCTCAGCACCACACTCCGCCCATCCGCAGCAGCAGCCGCCGCCGCCGCCCAAGATCGCGTCACGTTTTGCAGCAAAACGTGGCCATTTCCGCGCGCGAAGCCACGGTTTGCTGCAAAACGTGACGGGAGCTGCGGGGCGGTGGCGGTGGGCGTACCCCCGAGGGGGTTGGCGGCCGGGACCGGGAGTGCCAGCGCGAGCAGCGCTCCACACAGGACGGAGAGTGCCCTCATACGAGCCGCCTCGGGCGCAGGCGGCGGGCCCGGACCCGGCGGCGGACCAGCCAGACCGCGAGCAGCGCGGCGAGGAGCAGGACCGCGAGGGCCGGCCAGACGCCGAGCAGGACCGTCGTCGAGGAGCTGGTGGTGACCCCGCCCTCGGCGGTCACGGTGACCTTGGTCGTCACGATGTCGACCGGCCAGGCGCCGGCGAGCCCGGACCGCAGTCTCGTCACCGCGCCCGGCACCAGATCGAGCTGCGGCACCGCACCGGTCTGCCGCACGCCGTGCCCGAAGAGCCCGGACGACCGCACCGAGATCGTCGGCACCAGGTGCACGTTGCCGGTGTTGGCGAGCGTGTAGGAGAGCTCGTCACCGCTCGCCCGCAGGTCCGAGACGGCGAGCCCGGGCACCGCCGCGCCGCTCACCCGCAGATAGACGCGGGCCGCGACGGCCTGGCGCACGTTGACCGTCATGCCGCCGTCGCTGGTCTGCCCGCTCGGTACGGCCTCACCGGCGACGATGCCGCCGACGTGATCGCCGGGCGGGGCGTTGGGCGGCACGGTGATGGTGAAGGGGATGTCGCTCTGGCTCTTCGCCGGGATGACGACGGTGGTCGCCGAGACGCTGGTCCAGGAGCCGATGCCGTGCTGGGGATCCGTCGCCGCGGCGAGTCCGAAGCCGCCGTCGGTGGCGGTGTTGAACGCGTCGGCGCCGTAGATCAGGAAGGTCAGGGGCTTGTCGCTGACGTTGGCGACGCGTACCGAGTCGAGCACGGTCTGGCCGGGCGGCGACTCCAGGAAGAAGTAGACGCGCGGCGCGGGGCCCGCGACCGCGGGCGGGGTCGGCGTCACCGACCAGCGGCCGTTGCCCGCGGCGTGGCCGGGCAGCGCGGGCAGCAGTACGAGCGCGCTGGCGGCCACCAGCGCCGACGCCAGGCGCGACCGTCGAGTCATCAGCCGTCTCCCCGAGGTGTTGGATGGGGTGGAGCCGGTGGGGACGGATAGCGCCCGCCCCCACCGGTGTATCTACGGGTCAGCTCAACGTGATCGTGAGCGTCGCCGAATAGGCTCCGGCCAGCTGGTTCGCGGGCACGGAGAGGGCGAGCGCCGCGGAGGCGTCGAAGCTGCCACCGGTACCGGTCGCGCTGGCCGGGGCCGAGCACAACGTCGCGGAGTTCACCGGACCGGCGGAGCCGGCCGCGGCGGTCACCGCGTTCGTCGCACCGGGGGTCCCGACGCAGACCGGGGTCCAGGACAGGTTCGCCTTCGGGATGGTGCCGCCGGGGGTGCCGGTGAAGTCGGAGAGGGTCCCGACCAGGCTCCAGCCGAAGGTGCTGCCGCGATAGTCCGTCACGGTGATCACCGAGAGGTTGCCGGTGCTCGTGTGGACGGTGCCGTTCAGGGTCACGCCCGTCAGGGCGATGTTGCTGGTACCGGCCGCGCGGGCCATCGCGAGGTTGCCCGCGGTGACGATCTGCGACAGGTTGTAGGTCAGCGCGCACTGCCCGGTGGCCGCCGCGCCGGTCTTCGCGACACAGGCATCGGCCGAGGCCGACCAGGTCGCGATGGCGAAGAGGGTGCCGGGGCCCACGCCCGACGAAGCGCCGAGGTAAGCCGTGGTGCTGTCGTTGACGGTGAACGTGCCGCTGATGCCACCGCTCGCCGAGGCCGTCACCGAGATCGGCGCGTCCCCCGTGGGGCTGGGCGGCGGCGGTCCGGCGAGCGCCTTGTAGCCACCGATCGCCACGGTGCTGCCGGGGTTCCAGTTGGTGCCGCTCACCGCCACCGCGGTGCCCGTTCCGCCACCACCGGGGTTGATGGAGACGGTCGGTGCGCCGAGGATGGTCAGTGGTGCGACCACGGTGTTGACGCCGTCGGAGATCGCGATCGTCCGCGCTCCCGTCGTGGCGCCCGCCGGTACGGTCAGCGTCCCCGTGCCCGCGCCGGATGCGTTGGTGGTGCCCGTTCCGGTGCCCTCGCCGGTGCCGGCCCCGGCCGCGTCCTTGAGGGAGGCGGAGAGCGTGGCACCGGGCGCGAGGCCCGAGACCGCGAAGGTGATGGCGTTACCCGCGCGGGCATGCGTCGTAACGGTCTGTCCGGTCACCGCGGTGACGCTCGCCGAACCGTTGAAGACGCTGAAGGACTCCACGATCGTGCTCGGCTGCGGGCTCGCCTTCTGATCGCGATCCCCTGCGTCCGAGCAGTAGGTGGCCGCCGTGGCGTTGGCGAACTTGATCTGGCTGACCGTGGCGGTCGCGGCACCCGCTCCCGCACCCGCCACGAACGTCCCCGTCGCGGTGATCGGGCCGAGCGGGACGTAACCCGCCTTCGCCGATGCCGGATAGGCGGCCAGGTTCAGGTTCACGGTGCCGGACTGCGACCCGCCGAGGGCCACCTTCACGATCACCGGGACATCACCGGCGTTGAGTGGTGCGGGTCCGTTGGTGACACCGGCCGCCGCCGTGAAGGTGACGGTCACGGTCTGCCCGGGCGTCGGCTGCGCCGGTGCCACAGTCAGTCCGTAGGTGTCGTTCCACGTCGTGGGCGAGGTGCCCGTACCCGTATCGCCGAAGTAGAGCCGGCAGCCCAGCGAATTCGCCGTCGGCCCGTAGGCCTGCGCCGGTGAACCGGCCAGACCGAGTGCGGTGACGACAGCGAAACTGCCGGCAACAACCGCATACTTCCTTCGCATAGAACCTCCCTTCTCCACTGTTTCGCTAGACGAAACAGTGTTCTCGTCAGCGATACGTTAATGAAGTCAGTGGTCCCGCCGGTTGTCAACCGTCCAGACGGAGGTCTTTCACAAACGGCATCCGCCACCCCTTGCGCCACCAGGCACGCGAGAATTACCTTTCCCCGTGACGGAACAGCGTTCCCCCCATCGAAACGACGGGCAGGCGACATGATCTCGGCAGCGCTGGCGGTTATCGCCCTGCTCCTCGTCGCGCTCGCCGTTCTCGCCCTGCGCCACCGGGCCGCCGCCGGACCCGTCGCGGTGCTCGTCGCCGGGCTCTGCGCCGCGATCGCCTATGACAACGCGGCGGTCGCCGTGGGCCGGTTCGTCGGCTTCGGCGCGACCCTGGAGACGATCAACGCGGCCCGCTACTGGATCCACGACCTCTTCACGCCGGTCGCGGTCATCGCCGGCTGCGCCCTCGCGGCCCGCGCCGGCCTGGCCTGGTTCGCAGGCCGTCCGGCCCGCATCACGACGATCCTGGCCACGGCCGCGCTCATCGCGCTGGGAGTCGCCACCGACCTGGCCGTCCTGAGTCTCCAGCCTCGGGGGTACGCCGACACGCTCCGCTATGTCAACGAGGGCGCGTCCGGGCCCCCGATCGCCGCCATCATCACGATCGTGCTGCTCATCGCGGTCGGCACGGCGATCTGGCGGCGTACCGGGGTGGCGTGGCTCTGCCTCGGCGCGATCGCGATGTTCGTCGCGGCGGCGGTGGGCTTCCGCCACTTCTGGATCGGCAACGTCGGCGAGCTCCTCCTCCAGGCCGCGTTCGTCGCCACCCTCACCGCCACTTCGCGCGCCCCGCTCGATCGCACGGTTTCGGGGCCAGCCACATGATCACGCCACGTCCGCGAAGGGCGCTCAGCGCGTATGAGATCACGCCACTTCGGGGAAGTAAGGCGCTCCACGCGCATGATCGCGCCGTTTCCCGGAAATAAGGCGCTCAGCAGGCGCCCGATGGGCTTGTTTCCGCGAAACAACGCGATCATGCGCGTGGAACAGTCGCTCCCGGACCCCCGCCCGCCGCAACTCTTCAAGAGTTGGTCCTAACCCGGCACCCCCACCTGCACCCAACACCCCACGCCGATCGCCCGCGCATCGCCCCTATGCATCGCACCGTACCCACGCCTGCGCATCGCCTATGCCCCGCGCACCGCGCCCGCACCGCGCACCGCGCACCGCGCACCGGCTGCGTTCCCCGGACACTGCCGGTCCCCCGTCACGGTTTGCAGCAAAGCGTGGCCTCGCGAAGCGAAATGGCCACGCTTTGCTGCAAACCGTGACCCCCACCCGGCCCCGCACACCGCCATAGCACCAACTCTTGAAGAGTTGCGCCGATCTTGGGCGCACCAGCCGACGATGATCGCGTTGTTTCCGGGAAACAGCGCGATCATGCCGCGACGGGACGGGTCAGAGGAGGCGGGTGGCCCGGGTGTTCAGGTAGCGCTGCTGGGGGAGGCTGCTCGACAGGGACGCAGCCTCCAGATAGGACTCCCGGGCCCCGGTCAGGTCTCCGGCGAGCTCCAGCAGGTGGGCCCGGACCGCGGGCAGCCGGTGGTCGGCGGCCATCCGCTCGTCGGACGCCACGCCCGAGAGCAGGTCGAGTCCGGCGTGGGGGCCGTGGACCATGGCTACCGCGACGGCGTGGTTGAGGGCCACCACCGGATTGTCGGAGAGCCGGAGCAGCAGCTCATAGAGGGCGAGGATCTGCGGCCAGTCCGTCTCGGCGGCGCTCGGCGCCTCGTCGTGGACCGCCGCGATCGCCGCCTGCAGCTGGTAGGGGCCGATCGCGCCCCGGGGCAGCGCCTCGGTGAGCAGCGCGACGCCCTCGGCGATGGCCCCGGCGTTCCACCGGCTGCGGTCCTGCTCGGCCATGGGGATCAGCTCGCCGCCCGGACCGGTACGCGCATGCCGCCGCGCATCGGTGAGCAGCATCAACGCGAGCAGCCCGGCCACTTCGCCATCGGCCGGGAGCAGCGCCCTGACCATCCGGGCCAGCCGGATCGCCTCGACGGCGAGTTCGACGCGGTGCAGGTTCGGGCCGGCCGTGGTGGCGTACCCCTCATTGAAGATCAGATAGAGCACGTGCAGGACGGCGCCGAGCCGCTCGGGCTCGGGTGGCATCCCGAAGGGAATGCCGCTGGACCGGATGGCCTGCTTGGCGCGCGTGATCCGCCTGGTCATGGTGGCTTCGGGGACGAGGAACGCGCGGGCGACCTCGGCGGTGGTGAGACCGCCGACGGCGCGCAGGGTGAGCGCGATCTGCGACGACGGCGTCAGCGACGGGTGGCAGCAGAGGAAGAGCAGGATGAGCGTGTCGTCGGCGTCCGAGACGGTCCCGGGCGGCAGTTCCCACCGGGCGAGATCGTCCTCCCGGCGGCGCCGGGCCTGCTCGCTGCGGAGCAGATCGGTGAGGCGGCGGGACGCGACGGTGATGAGCCAGGCCCGAGGGTTGTCCGGCAGCCCTTCGACGGGCCACTGCGTGGCGGCGGCGAGCAGCGCCTCCTGCACCGCGTCCTCAGCGGTGTCGAAGTGGCCGTAACGCCGCACCAGCGCGCCGAGGACCTGCGGCGCCAGGCGGCGGAGCAGGTCCTCGGGCACCGAGGCCACGAAAGGCACCGACGGCACGGAAGGCACCGGAGGCACCGGAGACATCACCCGTCCAGGTCGGCCCGGCTGTCGAGGATCGGCCGGACGTCGGCGTAGCTCTCGGACCAGATCCCGCCGGGGCTGGGGCAGGCGCCGAGCCGGGCGGCGATCTCGGTGGCCCGGTCGAAGCTCGCGCACTCGACGAGCCAGAACCCGGCGAGCACCTCCTCGGTCTCGGCATAGGGCCCGTCGGTGACGACCGGTACGCCGCTGCGCAGCCGCACCCGCCGGCTGTGCACGGGCGCGTCGAGCCCCTGCGTGTCGACGAACTCGCCGGACTCGATCAGCTCGGCCGTGAACGACTCCATGAACGCGTGCATCGGCGCGAAGTCCTCCGGCGCGAAGACCGGCCCGTCCGTCGCCTTGCCCGTCATGATGTCGTAGTCGTGCTGAGAGCCGTACATCAAGATCATGTATTTCATGACCGCTCCTCGTTCACCGGCGCCCCTGCGGCACCTCTCACCGGAGACGTCGGAGCCACCGACCCCACCCGGACATCCCCGCTGAAGAGATCCTCCCCCAGGTTCGCCCCCCATCAGCACCGACTCTTCAAGAGTTGGTGCGGAAAAGCCGCCCGAACGCGGTCAGGAGCTGGGGATATCGACGGGTATTGACAGCGCGGCCCCTCGGGGACGAATCTTCTCCCCGAGAGCGCTCTCTGCACGGAGCCCGCGCCACCTGCCCGGTGGACGTGCTCCGACCGTCCCGAGCAGGGAGATGTGTCATGCCAACCGTCCTCCGTTCCGCCGCGCCCCGTCCCAGGCCGGCCCGTCGCATCACCGCAGCGGCGATGATCGCGCTGCTCATCGGCTCGATCATGTCCGCAACCGCAGCACCCGCCCAGGCCGCGCCCGCCCTGCTGTCACAGGGCAGGCCGGCCACCGCGTCGTCCACCGAGAGCGCCGCCACCCCGGCGTCGGCGGCGGTCGACGGCAACGGCACCACCCGCTGGTCCAGCGCCTTCAGCGATCCGCAGTGGCTGCGGGTCGACCTCGGCGCCCCGGCCTCGATCAGCCAGGTCACGCTGGCCTGGCAGACCGCCTACGCCACCGCGTTCCAGCTCCAGGTCTCCGACAACGCGACGACGTGGACGACCGTCTACTCGACGAGCACCGGCACCGGCGGCACGCAGACCGTCGCGGTCGCCGGCACCGGTCGCTACGTGCGGTTCTACGGGACCGCCCGGCAGACCGCCTACGGCTTCTCGCTGTGGGAGTTCCAGGTCCGGGGCTCGTTCGTCCGGGCCCGGTGCGGCACGGCCAACGCCGCGCTGAACCGGCCGGTGACCGCCTCCTCCACCGAGAACGGCGGCACCCCGGCGTCGGCCGCGGTCGACGGCAACACCGCGACCCGGTGGTCCAGCGCCTTCGCCGATCCGCAGTGGCTCCAGGTGGACCTCGGCTCGTCGCAGCGGATCTGCCAGGTGCTGCTGATCTGGCAGGCGTCCTACGCCACCGCGTTCCAGGTGCAGCTCTCCGACACCGGGACGGCCTGGACCACCGCCTATTCGACGACGAGCGGCACCGGCGGCACGCAGTCTCTGACGGTCAGCGGCACCGGCCGCTATCTGCGGATCTACGGCACCGCCCGGCACACCGCCTACGGCTACTCGCTCTGGGAGCTGCAGGTCTTCGGCATGCCGAGCCTGCCGATCCTGGGCACGTGGGAGGCGGAGACCCTGACCGGGGCGGGCAACAACCTCGCCAACCCCGCGCTCGGCACCTCGGGCAGCCCCTACTCCCGGGTCTCGACCGCCCGCTATGCCGACGGCCGCAGCGCGATGGTGGCCGGGCCCAATCCCCGGTACGTCTCCAACCGGATCTTCAATGACGGCAACGTCAACGTCTTCTCCGAGCGCGGGGTCACCCAGTGGGGCAACGTCTGGGGGCAGTTCCTCGACCACACCCTGGGCCTGCGACAGGAGGCCGGGACCGCCGCCGATATCCCCTTCAACGCCGCCGACCCGATGGAGACCTTCGCCAACGACCTGGGCGTGGTGCCGTTCACCCGATCCGTCCCCGCTCCCGGCACCGGGGTCGCCAACCCCCGGCAGCAGCTCAACACGATCAGCTCGTTCATCGACGCCTGGGCCGTCTACGGCGGGTCCGACGCCCGGCTGGACTGGCTGCGCGACGGCTCCCAGGACGGCGATCCCACCAACAACAGCGCCACCCTCTTCCTGCCGGGCGGCTACCTGCCCCGCCGCGACAGCCGGGGCAACCCGGCCGCCGCGCCCGTGATGTCGGTGGACGGCAGGCTGATCGGCACACCCCACCGAGCCGTCGTCGCCGGTGACGTGCGCGCCAACGAGAACATCGCGCTCACCGCCACCCAGACGCTCTTCGCCCGCGAGCACAACCGGATCGTGTCCCTGCTCCCGGCGACCATGTCGCAGCAGGACAGGTTCCAGATCGCCCGGGCGGTGGTCATCGCCGAGCAGCAGCACATCACCTACACCGAGTTCCTGCCCGCGATGGGGGTGACGCTGCCGCCCTACCAGGGATATGACGAGACCCGGGACCCGTCGGTGTCGCAGGAGTTCGCCGCGGTCGGCTACCGCGCGCACAGCCAGATCCACGGCGAGATGGAGTTCGAGGCCGACGCCGACCGCTACTCCCCGGCCACCCTCGCCGCGCTGGAAGCCCAGGGTGTCGAGGTCGCGGTCGACGGGGACGACGTGGAGATCGCGGTGCCGCTCAACGCCGCGTTCTTCAACCCCGACCTGGTCAACCAGATCCAGCTCGGCCCGGTGCTCCAGGGGATCGGCGGCGAGTCGGAGTACCGCAACGACGAGATGATCGACAACCAGCTCCGCAGCGTGCTCTTCCAGATCCCGGTCGCGGGCAACCCCGGCTGCCTGGACGGGCCGACCCTGCCGCAGTGCTTCCGCGGCGTCGTCGACCTCGGCGCGATCGACGTGCAGCGGGGCCGCGACCACGGCCTGCCCGGCTACAACGAGCTGCGCAACGCCTACGGCCTGCCGTCGAAGGGCTCCTTCACCGCGATCACCGGCGAGGGGCGGGAGACCTTCACCGCCGACCCCCTGCTCACCCCCGGGCACGAGATCGACGACCCGAACAGCCTCGACATCGTGCAGCTCTTCGACATCGACGGCAACCCGACCACGGTGGAGGCCGACAACGCCACCCGGGTGGTCCGGCGGACCACGCTCGCGGCGCGGCTGCGGGCCGTCTACGGGCTCGTCGCCAACGTCGACGCCTTCACCGGCATGGTCGCCGAGAAGCACGTCCCCGGCACCGAGATGGGTGAGCTGCAGCTCGCGATCTGGCAGCGGCAGTTCGCCGCCGCCCGCGACGGGGACCGGTTCTTCTACCTCAACGACCCGCTGCAGGATTATGTGAAGCAGACCTTCGGGATCGACTCGCACCAGACGTTGGCGCAGCTGATCGCGCTCAACACCGACATACCACAGGCCGAGTTGTCCGCCAACGTGTTCCGGCTGCCGGGAGCGCCCGGGCTCACGGCACAGGCGGCGAACCCCGTGGGCACTGCCCGGGCGGGCACGGCCGCCACGATCACGGTCGGCCGCCAGCACGAGGAGAGCCCCGGCAGCGTGCCGGTGCGCGGTCCGGCCGGGATCGTGCCGGTCCGCGCCGGGACCCGGCACGGTCGGCGGCGCCGGCGGTAGGCGTACCCCCGAGGTGTGAACCAACCGCCGTGCCGGCGGTCAAGCCGGCACGGCGGCCACCCCCTCAGCCGGTCAGCCCTGATCGGTGTCGGGCAGGCGACTCGGCTCGCGGGCGCGGCTCCTCGCGGCTCTAGGGTGCAGTGATCTCCACACCACCCGCGCCGCAAAGGACCCCCGGACATGCCGTACCGCCCCAGTACCGCGCTCCAGCTCACGGCCGCGGTCGCCCTCGTCAGCCTGCTCGCGGGCTGCCCGAAGGACAGCCCGGACAGCTCGTCTCCCACGGTCAGCACCCAGCTCAGCCCGTCGCCGAGCCCGGCGAAGCCGCTCGCCGCGGCGCCGACCTGCGCCGAGATCAAGGGCTCGATCGTCCGCGGGCTCATCGACCCCTACTACGCCTTCGGTAAGGACGGCGCGCCCCTGACCGAGGGGATCTTCTCCGGTGAGGACGGTCTCAACCTCGTCGTGCAGCAGCCTTGCACCACCGGTGACCTGGGCGGGGAGATCGGCAACGTCACCGTCGGCACGATCATGAACAGCATCGTCGACACGACCGGCCGGACCTGGTCGGTGATGCTCTGCACCAAGGGCGCCGACCGGGCGCAGTGCGTGGTCCACTTCGCGCTCGGCGACCGCGACCCGATCGAGTCGGTGACCGTCGCGGACAAGAAGCTGACCCTCGTCTACCTGACCCGGCCCGCCGACGGCCCGGCTGCGGGCGTGAGCATCAAGCGGACCGCGATCTACGCCACCGACGGGACAATCCTCAAGGAGCAGTCCCACACCGACGCCCCTTACACTCCGTAGCACGGCCGGCCGGTGGACCGCGACAGCGGCCACCGGCCGTCCTTCCGCGACATCGGACGATGTGGTCCACTGTGGCGACGTGTGCACCACCCATGACCTCAGGAGCGCCCCGTGGTGAATCCGCTGGCCGGAGCGCTGCTGACCGCGCGCTACCGGCTCATCGAGCCGATCGGCTCGGGCAACTCGGGCGTCGTCTGGGACGCACGCGACGAGACGCTCGACATCCCCGTCGCCATCCGTGAGCTGCGGTTCCCCAACGGCGCCACCGAGGAGCAGCGGACCGCACTGCTGCAGGAGGCCCGGCTCGAGCCCCGATACACCGGCCGGCTCACGCACCCCAACATCGTCGCCGTCCACGATGTCGTCGAGGAGCACGACCGGCTCTGGATCGTGCTGCAGCGCGTCACCGGCCGCTCGCTCGCGGCCGATGTCGCGGCGGACGGGCCCTGGGAGCCCGCGCGGGCGGCCCGGCTCGGCATCCAGCTCGTCGAGGCGCTCATCGCCGCCCACCAGGCCGGGATCGTGCACGGTGCCATCAAACCGTCCAATGTGCTCGTGCCGGAGTTCAGCGGCGCCCTGCTCACCGACTTCCCGGCCGTGGCTCCGTCCGCCGACGGCACGCTCGCAGCGATCGGCACCGCCGGCGGCACGGCCGGTTACTCGGCGCCGGAACGGCTCACCACCGGCACCGGCGGGCCCGCCGCCGACCTCTACAGCCTCGGCGCGACGCTCTACTTCGCCGTCGAGGGCACGGCACCGGGCGGGAGCGGCACGACTCGGCACCGCGGCCCGCTCGCCCCGGTCATCGACGGCCTGCTCTCCCGCGACCCCGGCCACCGGCCCAGCCTCGCCAACACCCGTGAGCAGCTCAGCAACGTGCTCGGCATGATCAGCGCCGAGACGCCCCGCACGAAGTCCCAGCGGGTCAAGGTCGCCAGACCGGCACCGCCGCGCCGCAGCCGCCGCCGCCTCGTCTGGGTGATCGTCGCGGCCGTCGTCGCGCTCGGTCTGGCCGGCGCCGCGTTCGCCCAGGTCCGCGCGCCCCACTCGGCCGCGTCGGCGCCAACCCCTGCGGCCGGTACGCCATCAGCCGCTCCCTCGCCGAGCGCCCCCGACACCACCGCGCCCCAGCAGCCGGTGAGCCTCGTCGTCTCCGGCCGCACCACCAACGTGATCACCCTGGTGTGGACCCCCGCGATCGACGACGTGGCCGTCACCGGCTACCGGGTTCAGCGCAACGGTGTCCAGGTCGGCGCGACACCGACGGCGGACTACGCGGACACCGGGCTCGCCGTGAAGACCGCGTACACCTACACCGTCATCGCCGTGGACGCCGCGGGGAACGCGTCGGTGCCGAGCGCGGCGGTGGCGGGGACGACTCTCGCCGTACCCGACACGGCGAAGCCGACGCCGCCCACCCGCGTACGCGTGACGGGCCGGTCCACGACGTCGATCGTGCTGAACTGGACCGCCGCCACCGATGACATCGGGGTGGCCCGGTACCAGGTGCGGCGGGACGGTTCCCAGGTCGGGAACGTGACCGGGACCCGCTTCACCGACAACGGCCTGGCGCCCGGCACCACGCACACCTACTCCGTGCGGGCGGTCGACGCGGCGGGCAACGTCTCCGACCCGAGCGCCCAGGTCACCTCGGCGACGCTCACCGCGCCCGACACCGCCGCGCCGAGCGTTCCCGGCGCCCTGCGCGCCACCGACCGGACCACGACGACGATCAAGCTCGCCTGGAACGGGTCGGTCGACAACGTCGGCGTGACCGGCTACTGGGTCTACCGCAACGGCGCCCGGCTGCTCGCCGTGGACACCGGCGCCTACACCGACACCGGCCTCGCTCCCGGCACCACCTACGCCTACCAGGTGCGGGCGAGCGACGGCGCGGGCAACCTCTCGGCTCCGGCGAGCCTCTCGGTGGCGACGATCGAACCGCAGGTCACCGGCGTCACCACCGCGGTCTCGATCGGCGGCGTGCCCAACTGCACCGCGACCGTCAGCGCCACGGTGAGCGTCTCCGCCGGGCCCGTCACGGTGTCGCTGCAGACCGTCATCAACGGCGAGACCAGCACGAGCTCGGTCTCCTTCGGCGCGGGCGGCGCCCAGTCCAGGACCGTGACCGTCGGCACCGGCGTCGGCACCGCCGACGGGACCGCGCAGGTCTCGTCGACGGCGCCCAACACCGTCGGCTCCAGCAAGAGCTGGAACGGGCCGTCGGCGTGCCAGGCGGGCTTCACCGTCGGCTCGGCGTCGGCCTCGGCCGGCGACTGCGGATCGCCCACGATCAGCGGCTCGGTCCGCGTGACCGCCCTCAACAACGGCTCGGCACAGCAGTTCACGGTGCAGATGCGGGTGGACGGCTCGTCGGTCGCCGAGAAGACGGTGACGATCGACCCGAACAGCTCCGATGTCGTCGGGCTCACCTCACCGGACCCGTTCGGCAACGGCAGCTACTCCGTCACGTTCGTGGTGACCGGCGGCGGCGACAGCCACGGCACCGGCGACGTGCCGGTCTCGATCGAGTGCTGAGCTGATTCCCGCACGATCGTCGCAACGCGCAAGATCGTCACCGGCGGCCATTGCGCGGGCGGGCCTCGGCCATGAAGTTCTCCACGGCGGCCCGGGTGACCTTCAGCGCCTCGGCCGAGGTGGCGAAGGTCCGCTGGGCGACCCCGACGAAGATGCAGTCGACGACGAGGAGCTGGCTGATCCGGCTGGCGAGGGCCCCCGGCCGGAACGCCGTCTCCCGCCCCGCCGAGACGAGCGTGTATGTCGCCACCTCGGCGAGCGTGGAACGCGGGTTGTTGGTGATCGCCACCGTCACCGCACCACCGGCACCGGCGAGCCGCAGCGGCTCGACCACGTCGGCGGTCTCGCCGGTGCAGCTGATGCCGAAGACGACGTCGGCGGGCTGCGCCAGCGCGGCGCTGGTCAGGGCGAGGTGCGCGTCGGAGAAGGACCGGCCCATCAGGCCGATCCGGTTGAGCTTCTGCACCATGTCCTCGGCGACGAGACCGGAGGCGGCGACGCCGATGACGTCGATGCGCCGGGCGGCGACGACCGCGTCGACGACCTGGCCGAGAAGCTCGGGGTCGAGCTGGGCGGCGGTGTCGGAGAGGGCCTCGACCTCGGCCCGGGTCACCTTGGCGATGACGTCGGTGAGCGGATCGTCCGGGCCGAGATCGCCCGGGACCAGGCGGTCCGGTGTCTCGCGGGCAGCGGCGGCGGCGAGCGCGAGCCGCAGCGGGGTGTAGCCGGAGAAGCCGAGCGCGCGAGCCGCCCGGACGATCGTGGCTTCGCTGGTCCCGGAGGCGGCGCTCAGTTCGGTGATGGTGCTATTGGCGACGGTCGCCGGATCGTCGAGAATGAGGCGCGCGATCGTCTGCGCTGACGGTGTCAGCGAGGGCAGCACAGCACGAACCCTGGCCACGAGGTGAGCGTCGGTCATCGCAACATCCTGTCGGGAGAGGGTGGCTGTCCGCAACAACGGGGCCTCCAACGTTGCGTGTCGATGACACTTTCCTTCACAGCGATTGACTGCTTAGGAAATTTCTGCCATCGTACGCCGAACCCCCCACACCTCTCAGGGAGGACGGCATGAAGACCAGGCTCATCGCCTCGGCGGCGCTGATCGGTTGCGTGTTGCTCGCCGCCAGCGGTTGCGGCTCGGAAGCAGACGACTCGGGTGCCGCCAAGGGCGACCTGACCGTCTGGCTCCAGGTCGAAGCACAGACCCTCTGGCCCAAGTCCGTGGAAGAGACCACGGCCGCCTTCAACAAGGCCTACCCCGATGTGAAGGTGACGGTCGCCTACCAGGCCTGGACCGACCACCTCGCGAAGTTCGACGCGTCGGCGCAGGCCGGCACGGTGCCCGACGTGATCGAGATGGGCACCACCGAGATGGCGCAATACATGGCCGCCGGTGCCTTCGCCGACCTGTCCGGCAAGAAGTCCACCTTCGACAACTCCGACGCCTGGGTGAAGTCGCTCACCGACGCCGCCACGCTGAACGGCAAGCTCTACGGAGTCCCCTACTACGGCGGCGACCGCGCGGTGATCTACCGGACGGACATCCTCGCCGACGCCGGCATCACCACGCCGCCCGCCACCTGGGCGCAGCTCACCGATGCCGTCGGCAAGCTCTCCGAGAAGCACAAGGCCGACCCCACCTTCTCCGCGTTCTTCCTGCCCGGCCAGCACCAGTATTCGGCGATGCCCTTCATCATCGACGCGGGCGGCTACATCGCCAAGCAGGGCTCGGACGGCAAGTGGGACGCCGGTTTCTCCACCCCGGAATCGATTGCGGGCCTGAAGAACTGGAAGGCGCTGATGGACGCCGGCTACCACGGCGACCGGACCATCAACGACCTCACCGCCTTCAGCACCATGGTCGCGGGCAAGGCCGCCATGTTCTACGACACCAGCGGCCAGATGAAGAAGGTCTTCGGCAAGGACGGTGACGCCGCCCTCAAGGACAAGGTGCTCTCCTTCCGCCTGCCCAGCCCGACCAAGCCCGACGGCTTCCTGCCGACCTTCATGGGCGGCTCCGTCGTCGCCGTCCCGGCGAAGAGCAAGCACGCCGAGTGGGGTGCGGCCTGGATCAAGGAGTACACGTCCAGCGCCCGCCAGCAGCAGTTCGTCGACGGCGGCTTCCTCTCCAACACGCTCAAGGTGGTGCCGAGCGACCCGCAGATGAAGGGGTACGCCGAAGCACTCAAGGACACCTTCACCCTGCCCCCGGCCAAGAACTGGGCGCAGGTGGAGAAGACGAAGCTCGTGCTGACCATGCTCGTCGACATCGCGACCGGCAAGGCCACCGTCGAGCAGGCCACCGCCACCGCGGACACGGCCATCGAGGCGGCGCTCAACGCGGCATAGCGCGTCACCGCGTAGCCTCACCGGCCGGGGCGGGCACCACCCCACCGCCCCGGCCACCCTCCCACACCCCCGGAGGCAGCATGCAGCGCCGCGACAAGCGACTGCCCTTCCTGCTCATCGCGCCGTCGGTGATCGTGCTCATCGCCGTGCTCGGCTACCCGCTGGCCCGCGTCGTGGTGCTCTCCTTCCAGCGGTGGGGCGTCGAGCAGATCTTCAGCGATTCGCCGCCGCCCTTCGTCGGGCTGGAGAATTACTCCCGCATCCTCTCCGACGGGCAGTTCTGGACGGTCCTGTGGCGGACGCTGCTGCTCACCGCCGTGATGGTCGCCGCCTCGATGCTCGCCGGGGTCGGCATCGCGCTGCTGATGGAGCGGGTCCACACCTCGGTACGCCGCGCGATGACCTTCGTCCTCGTGCTCGCCTGGGCGGTGCCGAGCTTCGTCTCGACCCAGATCTTCGGCTGGATGACCCAGCAGAACTTCGGCGTCCTCAACCACCTCCTCGGCACCGGCCAGCACAACTGGTATGTCAACAGCGTCGAGGGCCTCGGCGTCGCCACGGTCGTCGTCGTGTGGGGTGCCGTCCCCTTCATCGCCATCACCACCTACGCCGGGCTCACGCAGGTGCCCGCCGAGCTGATCGAGGCGGCCCGGATCGACGGCGCGTCGGGGCGGCAGGTGCTGACCCGGATCACGATGCCGCTGCTGCGGCCCATCCTCGTCGTCGTCACCTCACTGTCGGTGATCTGGGACTTCCAGGTCTTCAACCAGATCTGGATCCTGCGCAACAGCTCCCCCGAGACCGACTACCAGACCCTGACGATCTACGCCTACATGCAGGCCTACGCCGGGCACGAGTACGGCTACGCCTCCTCCGTCGCCGTCGTGACGATCGCGCTGCTCATCGTGGTCATGGTCTTCTACCTGCGCCAGATCGTCCGGATGGGAGACGTGGAGTGAAGCGCTCCCTCTACAGCGTCGTCGGGATCCTCGTCGTCATCGTCTGGGCGTTCCCCGTCTACTGGATGGCGACGACGGCGGTCAAACCCGGCCGGGACATGTTCGCCGCGGTGCCGCAGATGGTCCCGCTGCATCCGACCCTCGCCAACTTCTCCCGGGTCCTCGACGACCCGATCTTCTGGCAGGCGGCACGGAACAGCGTCATCGTCAGCGCGTGCGCGGTGGCGCTCGCGATGGTCGTGGCGTTCCTCGCGGCACTCGCCGTGGCGCGGTTCCCGTTCGCGGGTCGGCGTACCTTCCTGGTGGTCGTCATGGTCGTGCAGATGATCCCGCACGTCGCGATCGTGATCCCGATCTTCCTCACCCTCGGCGACCTGCAGCTCGCCGACACCCTGCCCGGCCTGGTCGTCTCCTACCTCGCCTTCGCGCTGCCGTTTGCGATCTGGACCCTGCGCGGCTTCGTCGCCGGGGTGCCGAGGGAGCTGGAGGAGGCCGCGCTGATCGACGGCTGCAGCCGGATGCAGGCCTTCCGGCGGATCACGCTGCCGCTGATCTTCCCGGGGCTCGTCGCCACCTCGATCTACACGATGATCCTGGCCTGGAACGAGTACCTGCTGACCTACTTCCTGATCAGCAGCCCCGACAAGTACACGCTGCCGCTCTGGCTGACGCACTTCGTCGGCACCGAGGGCACCGAGTTCGGTCCGCTCATGGCCGGGGCGACGCTCATCGCCATCCCGGTCGCCGTCTTCTTCGCGATCGTGCAGCGGCACCTCGCCCGAGGGCTCACCGCCGGCGCGGTCAAGGGTTGATCCCAGGAGGTCCCACCTTGTCCAGCACAGCCACCTCCCGACGCGCGCTGCTGCGCGCCACCGGTGCCGCCTTCCTCGGCGCCTCGGTCGGGCTGCCGCTCCTGTCCGGCTCCGCCCACGCGGCCGACCCCCTGCCGAGGCTGCCGCTGCGGCAGATGCGCGGCATGTGGATCGCGTCCGTCGTCAACATCAACTGGCCGTCGACGACCGGGCTCAGCCCCGAGACCCAGATGGCCGAGTACCTCGCCTGGCTCGACGTCGCCCAGTCCCGCAAGCTCAACGCCGTCTTCGTGCAGATCCGGCCGACCGCCGACGCCTTCTGGCCGTCGCCGTTCGAGCCCTGGTCGCAGTACCTCACCGGGGTGCAGGGGCAGGACCCCGGCTACGACCCGCTCGCCTTCATGATCTCCGCCGCGCACGAGCGGGGGCTCGCCTTCCACGGCTGGTTCAACCCCTACCGGGTCTCGATGCAGGCCGATCCGGCGAAGCTGGTGCCGTCGCACCCGGGGCGGATCCATCCGGAGTGGATAGTGCCCTATGCCGGGAAGCTCTACTACAACCCCGGGCTGCCCGAGGTCCGCGCCTTCGTCCAGGACGCGATCATGGACGCGGTCAGCCGTTACGACCTCGACGGTGTGCACTTCGACGACTACTTCTACCCGTACCCGGTGGGAACTCAGGTCTTCAACGACGACGCGGCCTTCGCCGCGCACGGCGAAGGATGGACCGACCGGGCCGCGTGGCGCCGCCACAACATCGACCTGCTCGTCACCGAGATGCAGGCCCGGGTCCGGGCCGCGAAGCCCGAGGTCGCGTGGGGTGTCAGCCCGTTCGGCATCTGGCGCAACGCCGCGAGCGACCCGCTCGGCTCGGCCACCGCCGGCACGCAGAGCTTCGACGCCAACCATGCAGACACCCGTCGATGGGTACGCGACGGGCTGCTGGACTACATCGCCCCGCAGCTCTACTGGCACATCGGTCTCGCCGTCGCCGACTACGCGGCGCTCGCACCGTGGTGGGCCGGTGTCGCCGACGGCACCGACGTGCAGCTCTGGATCGGGCAGGCCGGTTACAAGGTCGCTCTGACCGGCCAGCCCGCGCCGTGGTTCGACCCCGCGGAGTTGTCCCGGCACCTCACCCTCAACCGGGGATATCCGCAGATCGGCGGGGATATCTGGTACAACGCCAACGACGTACGGGCCGACCGGATCACCTCGATCAGCACCGTCGTCGCCGATCATTACCCGCACCCGGCGCTGCCGCCGCTGCTGCCGCGGCTCGCCGGTGGTCCGCGCCCGCACCACCCGGTGATCACGTCCGCGCGGCTGACCGCCGACGGGGTTCAGCTGAACTTCCACGCGACGGCCCACGGGGTGCCCCGGCTCTACGCCGTCTACCGCTTCAGCGACTCCGGGCGGGACTTCACCGACGGGCGGAACCTGGTCGCGGTCCTGCCCGGTGGCCGGGACGGTACGTGGACCGACCCGGACGGCACGGACGCGGTCACCTACCACGTGACGGCGCTGGACGCCGCGGCGCGGGAGAGCTCCCCCAGCCCGGGCCGCCGCCCGCACTGACGCACCCCTTGAGGGAGGGCTGGGTGCAGCGCCCTCCCTCAAGCACCCCACCCCACCCCACGCCGCAACTCTTCAAGAGTTGGTCCCATTCCGCGCCCCACCGCGCCGCGCCCCACCGCGCCGCACCCCACGCCCCAACTCTTCAAGAGTTGGTCCTATCGCGCGCATCCCCGGTGCTTGATCGCGCTGTTTCCGGGAAACAGTCCCCTCCGGGTGGGGGTGAGGGGACTGTTTCCGGGTTCGTGCACGATCATGCGCCGCAGCGCGAAGGAGCGGACCGGGGTGACGGCGTGATCGTGCTGGTCAGCGCGTGAGGAGGCGGCGGTGGGACTGGTGCGCCGCATCAGGAGCCAGGGTGCCGGCATCCGCCAACTCGTGCAGCGCCAGCGCAGCCGCGCCCGCCGCGCCGTCCACGGCCGTCACCACGCGCCGATCCGCGAGCCCGGTCCGGACCAGGTCGGCCACGACCGTCGGTGCCGTCAGCAGCCCGCCCGCGAGCACGATCGGACCGCCGTCTCCCGCGACGGCGTTGGCGGTCCGCAGCAGCCGGTCCGCCGCCCCGACGAGGATCTCCCACGCCACCGCGTCCCCCGCCCGGGCGGCCTCCTCCACCACCGTGCTCAGGATGCCTAGCGCAGCAGGTGGGGCCGCATAGGCGGCCCGCACGATCCCCTGCGCAAGACCGGCATCGGCGGACACGCCCAGCAGCTCGGGGATGGCTTTGACCAGGCTGGTGCCGGCAGCTCGACCGTCATCGGCGGCGAGCACGGCGGCGACGGCGGCCCGGCCGATCCAGACCGCGGAGCCCTCGTCGCCGAGGAGCCAGCCGTAGCCGTCCGCCCGGTGCGCGATCCGGCGTGCGGCGATGCGGGCGCCGACCGCGCCGGTCCCGGCGATGAGGACGGTCCCGTCGGGCTCGTCGGTCCCCGCCGCGTAGGCGATCTCGATATCGCCGGTGACCACGGGCCGACCGGGCAGACCGGCGGACTCCCAGACCTCGGTGACGAGTGCGGTCGCCGCTGCCAGGCCGGCTGCTCCGGCACCGGCGAGCCCGACGACACCCGCGACGACCGACTCGGGTTCGACGGCGATGAGGGTGAGGCCGATCGCCTCGCGCAGGCTCTCACCGGGGTCGGCGGAGGAGCGCTGGTTGCTGCCGCCCGCCCGGGAACGCGTGACGATCTCGCCGTCCAGGGTCGCCGCCACGCACCGCGTGCTCGTGCCGCCGCCATCCACGCCGATGACCAGCATCAACACGCCTCCCCAGGCCTGATGAAATCCTTCATGTGAGCGAAGTCGATGAAGAATACCCGCGCGCGGATTATTCGGCAGACTGTGTGCATGACGGAACGGACACTGATCATCCTGCGGCATGCGAAGGCGGAGAACCCGGCGGGCGTGGCCGACGCCGACCGGCCGCTGACCCAGCGCGGGCACACCGACGCGGCGGCCGCGGGCGCCTACCTGAGCAACTCCTCGCTCGTCCCGGACCTGGTGATCTGCTCACCGGCTCGGCGGACCCGGCAGACCTGGCACGCGGTGGCGATGGCCCTGCCGTCGGCGCCGGAGGTGGTCTACGAGCCGAGTGTCTACTCCGGCGGCGTGGCGGAGGTGCTGGCGCTGGTGCAGCGGGTGGTGGATCCGATCGCGACGGTGCTGGTGATCGGGCACAACCCCACGTTGTCGCAGCTCTCGGCGCTGCTGGATCAGTCCGGGGCGGCCGGGGAGCTGCGGACCAGCGGGATCGCGGTGCATCGCTTCACCGGGACCTGGTCGGAGCTGCGCCATCGGTCCGCTCCGCTGACGGCGAGCCACACCGGTCGGGCTCAGCTGTAGGACGAGCGATCGTACCGGCCGATGGTTTCAGCGAGGGTGACCGGCGTCGTCCGTGAGCAGCGACTGGGTGTTGAACTTGATCTGCCAGATCGCGACGCGGCCGTCGGGCTGCTCGGCCATGACGGCGCCGTCCTGCCAGATGCCGTTCGTCGGGTACCACTGGCTGCCCGCCGGATCGCCCTGGTTGAGGTGCACGTCGTGGACGCCGCGCCCGGTCTGGAAACCCTGGCCGAAGACGTAGATCCGCGCCGCCGAGCGCAGCAGCGGCTCGATCACGTCGAGCGCGTTGTCACCGGCGCTCGACACCCACGGGAAGTGGCGGATCCGCAGGTGCGGCAGGCGCGGCCCGGGGATCATGTGTCCGAGCCGCTCGCGCAGGCTCGCCAGGGCCTCCGCCACGCTGTCCGAGGCGTCCGGGCCGAAGACGGGCGCGCCGGGCGGTGGGCGCATGGCGAGTTGGTACGCCTTCGTCGTCACCCTGCCCAGCAGCTCCCAGAGGAGGCGGTTCTGCAGCAGCGGGCTGCGCACGTAGTCCAGCGCACCCGACGTGGGCGTGGACGCGAGCTGGTGGAAGCCGTCGGGCAGCGCGCGGATCGTCGCGATGTCGACGACGGTGAGGTCGTCGACGAGCCGGTAGCTGACACCGACGCTGGACGGTGCGTCGACGTCGAGCGCCGCCTCATAGATCCCGGCGGGTGTGGAGAGCTCGATGTGGCCGTGGTACCACTCGCCGAACTCATGGCTCGGGTCGCGGAAGAAGCTGTGGAACGTGCCGATCGCGACGCCGTACCGTGGCAAGGGCATGCCGACCACCCCTCGTAGCTGCTGTTACCCAGCGTCCCACAGATCGGGGTGCCCGGGGCTCAAACCCAGTTGGTGTCGATCGTCGGCTTGGTCGGCGGCTCGGGGTCGTCGCCGGGGCCCTTGTCGTCCTTCCAGTTCTTCGACAGCCGTCGCCGCCCGGACGGCTTCGCGGTCTCGGCGGCGTCCGGCACGGGCGGCACCACCGGATCGTCGACCACCGTGTCCCGATGGAGCGGGTTGTCGGCGACCGGCTCCTGCTTCGGCACGTCCCGCAGCGGCAGGTAGGGCTCCTCGTGCTTCGGCAGCCCGGCCGCGATCGCCTTGGCCCGGGCGAGCTCCGCGTCGAACTCGGCCCCGAGCAGCACCGCGACGTTGGTCAACCACATCCAGACCAGGAAGATGATGATGCCGCCGATGGCGCCGTAGGTCTTGTTGTAGGAGTCGAACCGTGCCACGTAGTAGGCGAACCCGGCCGAGACGGCGACCCAGGTCAGCACCGCGAGCGTGCTCCCCGGCGTGATCAGCCGGAAGCGCTGGCGGGCGTTGGGCGCGGCCCAGTAGAGCAGGGCGATCATGAGGCCGAAGCCGAGCACGAGCCCGGGCCACTTCAGGATGTTGAAGAGGGTGACGGTCTGCGACTCCAGGCCCATCGCGGCGCCGGTCGTCTCGGCGAGGCCGCCGGTGAAGACGATCGCGACGGCGCTGAGCACCAGGAAGACCACGGTGACCAGGGTGACGAAGAGGCGGATCGGGATCATCTTCCACAGCGGCCGGCCCTCGGGCACGTCATAGATGGTGTTCGCGGCCCGCATGAAGGCGCCGATGTAGCCCGAGGCCGACCAGAAGGCGATGACGAGGCCGGCGAAGACGATCGCGCTCGCCGACTGCTCGTTCTCCTGGATCTTGGTGACGCCGTCGACCACGATCTGCTGGGTGGCACCGCTGGTCAGGCCGAGGATGTTGTCGATCACCTTGTCGGCGGCCTTGTCGTCGAGCAGGCCGATCAGGGCGACGAAGACGAGCAGGCCGGGGAAGATCGAGAGCACGCCGTAATAGGTCAGCGCGGCGGCCTTGTCGGGCAGGTCGTCCTCGATGAACTCGTTGATCGTGCGTCCGAACGCCTTCACCCAGGCCTTGAAGCCCAGGTCGGAGGAGTGCCGGGGGCCGTTGCTGAGCAGTTCGACGAGCTTCTCCCGCTGCGCCCTGCCTGGTTCGCGCGTCCGCGCCATCGCCGCCTCCACCGATCAACGTCTCGCCGCGGCCGGTGGGAACCGGCCGCGGCGAAGTGCCGTGAAGCACGGCATGCGGGGGATTATCCGGGGCGAGGGGCCCCGGGGACAATCAGCGACGTCCGCGACGGTAACCGGTCCACGTGCCGAAGCCGGACAGGTGGAGAGCGACGAAGAGCAGACCCGCGTAGAGCAGCGTCGTGGGGGTGATGAAGCTGCCCAGCGTCTCGCCGATGAGGTGCAGCAGCAGAGCCAACCCGAACAGAACGGCGGCTACCTTGGCGAACATGTCATATCTCCTCAGTATCAGAAATGTCTACTGGGGATAGATGCCCACCTCCGGCGCGCCGCAAACCTGCCCGCGTGTCACAAACCGTTGGCGGGAAAGAACTCCAGGGCCTCTTCCAGCGGTTTTCGGGTCAGATCGGGCACGGTCGCACCGGGTCCGGGGTAGCCCACCGGGAAAAGGATGTAGGGACGCTCGTGCGCGGGCCGCTCCAGGATCTCGGTGAGGAACGCCATCGGGTTCGGCGTGTGGGTCAGCGTCGCCAGGCCCATCGTGTGCAGCGCCTCGATGAAGAGCCCGCAGGCGATCCCGACGCTCTCGTTGACGTAGTAGGCCTTGCGCAGCGACCCCTCGGGTGTCGGCACCGACTTCTCGGCGAAGCAGACGACGATCCACGGCACGACGTCCAGATAGGACTTGTCGGAGTCGGTGCCGAGCGGCGCCAGCGCCTCGCGCCACTCCGGTGTCAGCCGTCCCCCCTCGTAGTTCTGCCGCTCCTCCGCCTCCGCCGCCTCGCGGATCCGGTGCCGGATCCCGGCATCGGTCACGGCGACGAACTTCCAGGGCTGCAGGTGCGCGCCGCTGGGCGCGGTGTTCGCGCAGCGCACGGCCCACTCGATACATTCAGCGGGTACGGGATCAGCGCTGAAGAGCCGGACACTGCGCCGCTCGTCGAGGTGGCGGTGCAGCGCGCGGACCCGCCGCAGGCCCTCCTCGATCGGCAGCCGCGGCGGCGAGTAGACCCGAAAGGGATATAGATCGTTCATGATGCCCATTCTGGGGCCGCCGACCTCCTGCGTAACCCTTTGCCATCCCTTGCAATTGGCAATAGCATCAGCGAATGCGGGTGGAATTGCGCCACCTGAGAGTGGTCTGCGCGATAGCCGAAGCTGGCAGTGTCACGAAGGCCGCTGCCCAGCTCGGCCTCGCCGCGCCCGCGCTCACGACGCAGCTCCAACGCATCGAGCGCACCTTCGGCGGCCAGCTCTTTCACCGTGAGCGCACGGGTGTGCGCCCCACCGAGCTCGGCGAGCTGGTCCTCGCCCGGGCCCGGGTGCTGCTCCCCGCCGCGCAGGGACTGGAGGAGGAGGCGACGCGGTTCGCGAGCGCGCTAAGCCAACGGGATGCGACGACGAGCTACCGGATCGGGGCGGTCAACGGTCCGCTCATCGGCGGGCTCGTCTCCCGGCTCGCCGCGACCCATCCGGCCGCCCGGCTCACCACGCACCCGTCCTGGTCGACGACGGAGCTCGCCTCGATGCTGCTCGACGACAAGCTCGACTATGCCATCGTCGGCGCCTGCGGTGAGGCGACCCCGCCGCTCGCGGGGCAGCTCACCTGGCACCTCGTCGCGAGCGCGCCGGTCTTCGTGCTGCTCAGTGAGGATCATCCGGCGGCGGGAGTCGAGGAGATCAGCCTCGCCGACCTCGCCGACGCGCAGTGGGCGGCGACACCGGGCGACGGCTGCTTCTCCGACTGCTTCGCCGCCGCCTGCGCCCGGTCCGGCTTCACGCCGCAGCCGATCCTGGAGACCGACATCGGCGGCTGCATCGACCTGGTCCGCAGTGGTGACGCGGTGGCGCTGTGCCAGCCCACGTTCCGCGAGTCGTCGGGGGTGGTCGTGGTGCCGCTCGCCGGGAGCCCGCTGCACTGGCGCCACCTGCTCGGCTGGCGCCCGGACTCCCCCGCCGCCCGGTCGGCCGAGACGGTGGTGAGCCTCGC
Source organism: Allocatelliglobosispora scoriae (assembly GCF_014204945.1). Lineage (NCBI taxonomy): Bacteria > Bacillati > Actinomycetota > Actinomycetes > Micromonosporales > Micromonosporaceae > Allocatelliglobosispora > Allocatelliglobosispora scoriae. The sequence continues at coordinate 1,509,930 of NZ_JACHMN010000003.1, read as the reverse complement.
CGCCGAGGTCTACGACGCGGCGGTGTCGCGCAGCACCGCCTACCGCCGCTGGCTCGCCACCCGCTGACACGTTTTGCAGCAAAGCGTGGCTATTTCGCTCGGCGAAGCCACGCTTTGCTGCAAAACGTGACGGCGATCGTGGGTATAGGACACCCCACGGGGGGCACGGCTCTTTCCCAGCCGTGCCCCCCGCGCGCGTGGATCTAGAAGTTTCCCGTGTAGAGCAGGCGGTTGGGGGATCCGCTGCCGGGGCTCTTCACCACGCCGGTGGTGGCATTGGAGATGATCGCCGCCTGCACTGCCGCGGGCGACGCTCCGGTGTTGTTGGCCAGGTAGAGCGCTGCGGCACCGACGACGTGCGGTGTCGACATCGAGGTGCCGCTGATGGTGTTGGTCGCCGTGTCGCTCGTGTTCCAGCTCGACACGATGTTGATGCCGGGGGCGAAGACGTCGACGCAGGTGCCCCGGTTGCCCCAGGACGCCTTGGTGTCGGTGTTGTTGGTCACCGAGACCGTGATCGCCTCCGCCACCCGGGCCGGCGACTGGGTGCAGGCGTCGAGGGCGAAGAGCCCCAGGAACCCGTTGCCCGCCGCGATGCCGTAGGTGACGCCCGACGCGATCGAGGCGCGGACCGCCGCGTCCAGCACCGCGTCGGCACCGCCGCCGAGGCTCATGTTGGCGACGGCGGGCTTGACCGCGTTGGCGGTGACCCAGTCGATGCCCGCGACGACCTGCTCGGTGGTGCCGCTGCCCTCGCAGTCCAGCACCCGTACGCCGACGAGCTGCACGCCCTTGGCGACGCCGTGGGCCGAACCGCCGACCGTGCCCGCGACGTGGGTCCCGTGGCCGTTGCAGTCGTCGGCGCTGCCGCCGTCGATCGCGTCGAAGCCGCTGGTCGCCCGGCCGCCGAGGTCAGCGTGGCTGAACCGGATCCCGGTGTCGATGATGTAGGCGTGCACGTTGGACGCGGTGGTGGAGTAGGTGTAGGAGTTGGTCAGCGGCAGGGCTCGCTGGTCGATCCGGTCCAGGCCGTAGGACGGGGTGGGCGACTGCGTCGCCGAGGCGCGGAAGACCGTGTTCGGCTGCACGTAGGCGACCCGGGAATCCGCCGCGATCCGGCGCGCCTGCTGCTCCGTGGCGGTGATCGCGGCACCGCGCAGGGCGGCGGCGTAGGTACGGCGTACCCCCGCGCTGTGTTGTGACGTGACCGCGGCCGCGAGCGTCGCGACGCTGCCGGTGCCGTCCTTGAAGACGACGATGTAGCTGCCGGGCACGGTCTCGCCGGTGACGGCGGCGAGCGCGGCCTCGGCCGGGGCGGCCGCGACGGGCGACGCCAGGCCGAGTGCGGCGGTCACGGCGGCGGCGATCCCCACCGTCAGCACCTTGGTGACGTGCATTTCACCCTCCCCTTGTCGAGGCCGCCTGGCTGGTCGTCCAGGGGGCCATCAGCCTAACGGGCATTGAGGGGAAGATAGCAATTCTCGTGAATACATAGAAGAGTCTATTTGTGCCTGGCTTCCGGACGGTCAGCGACCCCCCGAAAGCCAGGCATAGACCTTATCGCTCCAGATAGTCCACGTTGGGACCGCCATTGGCCGTCGTGGCGGTGGCGCGGACGGTGTTGGCTCCCGCGTTGAGGGTGACCGCGATGTCCCTGGTCTGCCAGGTGTCCCAGTTGCCGGTGCCCGCGAAGGCGAGCCCGGACGCGACGACCACGCCGTTGACCAGGATGTTCATCGGCCGGTTGGTCATGGTGCCGTTGGCGAAGCGCAGCTTCAGCGTCGCCGGTCCCGCCGCTGCGGCGGTGATCGACCACTGGACGTAGCTGCCGGTGGCGTTGTCGTAGTTGACGAAGCCGGTGCCGCTGTAGCCCGCGTGGTTCGCCTCGGCGACCCCCTGCGAGATCGTCGCGTTCTCGGCCTCGTAGCGGGTGGTCGTCCCGCCGGTCGCCCACGGGACCTGGGTGGAGCGGTAGAAGTCGATCCCCATGATGGTCCAGCGCGGGCCCTGCGCACCGAGGCGGGTCTTGAAGGCGGTCCAGTTGTGCGTGGACCACGGCGACCAGCCGAGCTCGGCGAGCGCGGGCAGGCGCGGGAACGCCATGAACTCGATGTTGTCGAGCGTCGTGAGCGTCTCGCTCCACATCGGCGCCTCGACGCCGAGCACGGACGCCGCGGGCAGGTTGGCGAGGTAGGCGCCGGGGTTCCACTCGTACGCCGTCTGCACCTCGATGTAGCCCGCCCAGGACAGGCCCAGCGGCGTCGAGGTGTTGTACTTCATGTCCAGGTAGGCCTTGTTCGCCGGGGACATGACGACCTTCGCGCCCGCCGCGGCGGCACTGACGACGGCGGCATCGGTCGTGCCGGTGCCCCAGAACTGCATCACCCGGCCGGCCGAGGCGTTGGCACCGGTGATCTGGTGCCAGCCCATCACCGACTTGCCGAGGTTGGTCACCATCGGCTGGACCTGGTTCATGAAGGTGGAGTACTGCGCGGGCGTCGTCGCGGACGCCTCGTCGCCGCCGATGTGCAGATAGGGCCCCGGGGTGAGCGCCGCGAGCTCGCTGAGCACGTTCTGCACGAAGGTGTAGGTGACCGCCTTCGAGGTGCACAGCGTGCTGAACCCGACGTCCGTGCCGGTGTAGAGCGCGGGCGCGACACCGTTGCAGTTGAGCTCGGCATAGGACGCGAGCGCCGCGTTGGTGTGGCCCGGCATGTCGATCTCCGGCACGATCGTGATCTGCCGCGAGGCGGCGTAGGCGACGATGTCGGAGTACTGCGCCTTCGTGTAATAGCCGCCCGCGCCCCCGCCGACCTGGGTGCTGCCGCCGTAGGTGGCCAGCCGCGACCAGGAGTCGACGACGATGCGCCAGCCCTGGTCGTCGGAGAGGTGCAGGTGCAGGTAGTTGATTTTGTAGAGCGCGAGCTGGTCGAGGTAGGCCTTCACCGTCGCGACCGGGAAGAAGTGGCGCGCCGTGTCGAGCATCGCGCCGCGGTAGGCGTACCGGGGGTAGTCGATGATCCGTCCACCCGCGACGGTCCACGCCACCGACTGCACCGTCGCGGCCTCCACCTGCGCCGGGAGGAGCTGCCGCAGCGTCTGCACGCCGTGGAAGAGCCCGGCGGCGGTCTGCGCCCGGATGACGACGGTCGCGGCGGTCACGTCGAGCTGGTAGCCCTCCGCGCCGACACTCGCGTCCGCGCCGGTGAGCAGCAGCGAGATGCCGCTCGTCGGGGTGCCCGCGGGTGCGTCGGCGACCGGGACGGCGTACCCGGTGGAGCGGCGCAGGAGCGCGGCGAGGTAGGTGCCGACGGCGGCCGCGGCGGACGAGCCCGGCGCGGTGTAGACCGAGGCGCCGGACGGCAGCGTGTAGGTGACACCGGCGGCGGGCTGCACCGTGACCGGGGCGGGGATCACATCGGAGAGCGCGGCGGCGGCCGAGGCCGGGGTGGCGATGGAGGTCGTGAGCAGACCGGCGACGAGGGCAGCGGAGGCGACGCCGGCGAGGGTGCGTCTGGTGACTAATGGCATGGGGGCTCCAACAGTGGGGGCATTACTATTAGTAAAGTTAACTTTATATGTCCCCTGCGTGCCGTCAAGCACCGTCCCGCGCCAATCCGCGTAGGCTGCCCCCGTGGAACAGCGTCAGCTTGGCCGCACCGGCCGCAACGTGAGCATCATCGGACTCGGCGCCTGGCAGCTCGGAGCGGACTGGGGTGACGTCCCCCCCGACGAGGCCTTCGCGGTCCTCAACGCCGCCGTCGACGCCGGAGTGACCTTCATCGACACCGCGGACGTCTACGGCGACGGGCGCAGCGAGACCTTCATCGGCGAATTCCTGCGGCAGCGCGGCGACGCCTCGCTGACCGTCGCCACCAAGATGGGGCGGCGCGTCGCGCAGGTCCCCGGCAACTACACCCTGGACAACTTCCGGGCCTGGACCGACCGGTCCCGCGCCAACCTCGGCGTCGAGACCCTCGACCTGGTGCAGCTGCACTGCCCGCCGACGCCCGTCTACAGCACCGACGCGGTCTTCGACGACCTCGACACCCTGGTCGCGGAGAAGCGGATCGCCGCCTACGGCGTCAGCGTCGAGACCTGCGACGAGGCACTCGCGGCCATCGCCCGGCCCGGCGTCGCGAGCGTCCAGATCATCCTCAACATGCTCCGGCTCAAGCCGCTCGCCCGGGTCCTGCCCGCCGCGGGCCGCCGCCGGGGTCGGCATCATCGCGCGCGTCCCGCTCGCGTCCGGTCTCCTATCCGGCCGGTACGACGAGAGCACCACCTTCTCCGCCGACGACCACCGCACCTACAACCGGCACGGTGAGGCGTTCGATGTCGGTGAGACCTTCTCCGGGGTGCCCTTCGAGGTCGGGCTGGCCGCCGTGCGGCGCCTCGCCCCGCTGGCACCGGCGGGCGCGACGATGGCACAGTTCGCGCTGCGGTGGATCGTCGACCAGCCGGGCGCGACGGTCGTCATCCCCGGCGCCCGCAACGCGTCGCAGGCCCAGGGCAACGCCGCAGTGGGCGACCTGGCGCCGCTCTCCCCGGAGGCGCAGAGCGCGATCACGGAGGTCTACGACGACCTGATCCGCCCCCTGATCCACGACCGCTGGTAACCCGCTGCGCTGTCTGCCGCCCGCGTGGTCGCGTTGTTTCCCGGAAAGAGTCCCTTCCTGCTGCGCGCGAGGGAGCTGTTTCCGGGAAACAGCGCGAGCACGGCACAGCGCGAGCACGGCACAGCGCGAGCACGGCACAGCGCGAGCACGGCACAGCGCGAGCACGGCACGGTTGCCTCCGGCAACGCGCCCTATGCCGGCCAGCATGCCAGGAGCGGCGTCGCTGAGGACTGCCCGTGCATGATCGCGTTACTTCCCGGAAGTAGCCCCTTCGGGCGCGCTGGGAAGGGGCTACTTCCGGGAAGTAACGCGATCATGCGACAGGCGCGGACGCACCGTCCAGAGCAGGACGCCGCTCCAACATGTTCGCCCTCGAAACCGGCGCCGGTCGGCACGCCTGGTGCGGTATCGCCGAGTACCGCCCGCGCTTGATCGCGTTGTTTCCCGGAAGTAGGCCCTACCCAGTGCGTCCGAAGGGCCTACTTCCGGGAAACAACGCGATCAAGCATCAGGTGAGCGCGACGCGAGGACGGTGCGCGAGGACGGACGGCGGGCAGATGCGATGCGCGGCCCATCTGCGCGGCGAGGGAGCCCGCTGAGCGCAAGCAGTAGACAGAGCGCGGCGCGAGGACAGAGCCCGCGACACAAGGTCGGGCCGGATGCGGCATCGCTCATGATCGCGTTGTTTCCGGGAACCTGGCCCCTCCCGCCGCTCGCGAGTAAGCCGTTTCCGCCAACAACGCGATCACGCAGACAGGCGCGCGCCAGACAGTCGGGCCGACCGCGACGCCCTCTCATGATCGCGTTGTTTCCCGGAAGCAGGCCCTACCCAGTGCCCCCGAGGGGGCTGCTTCCGGGAAGTAACGCGATCACGCAAGACAGAAGCGCGCCGCGCAGCCCGAAGGCCACGCGACGCGCTCCGTCAGCAGTAAGCAGTCAGCGGGTCGAACGGGCCAGCGGGCGCACGTAGACCGGCGACATCTGGCGGATCTTGCGACGCTTCATCCGCATCTTCAGCATCAGCCAGATCATGCCGAAGCCGAGCTTGATGGTCTTGCCGAGGTCGCCCGTCACCGACGAGACGCCGACGCGCTCGTGGTAGTTGACCGGCACCTGGACGAACTTCGACCGCATGATCACGGCGAGGATCAGCATCTCCAGGCCGTACGCCGAGCCGTCGAGCTTCGACTTCGCCAGGATCATGTCGGCCTGCTCGCGGGTCATCACCCGGAACGTGCAGCCGACGTCGCTGAGGTAGGGCGAGTTGTAGATCAGCTCGATCATCTTGGCCACGGCCCAGTTGCCCCACTGCAGGAACCAGCCCATGTTGGCGCCGTCCCAGATGAAGTTGGAGACGGTCCGCGAACCCACGACGTACTCACATTCGGGCATGAACGCGAGCAGCTTGCGGATGTCGGCCGGGTTGAAGGTGCCGTCCGGCTCGCAGATCGCGACGAGGTCGGTGTTCGCCTCGCGCAGGCCCCGCTTGATCGCGGCGCCGTAGCCCTGCGTGTGCTCGATGACCTCGCGGGCACCGGTCTTGGCTACCTCCTCGGAGGTGCCGGCGGCGGCGTTGTTGTTGACGACGATGACCTCGTCAATGATCCCCAGTGCCTCGAACTGGCGGATGCACTCGGCGATGCTGTCCTTCTCGTTGTACGTCGGAAGCACAACCGACAACGTCTTACCGTTCCACACTGGGGCATACCTCCATCGTCTCCGGTGATCGTCCGGATCACCGCGAAGCAACAACCAACATCTGCCCGGCCAGCGGCTTGACCGGCGAGCGCAAATACCACGGGACGAGGAACGTGAGGCTCGACCCGCGGGACTTCAACGTCAGCGGCAGGAACTTCGCATGCACCGCCTTGATGCTGAATCCCTCCGCGACCAGGTAATCCGAGAGGGACTGATCCGTAAAGATAGCCACATGTGTGAAGTCGTCAAAATAACGACCCGGGTTCAGCCGGAAATTCGGCTGCAGCAGGATCAACTTGCCGCCGGGCCGCAGGACCCGCTTCGCCTCGGCGAGCAGAGCCGACGACTGCGGTCGCAGGAGGTGCTCGAGGAGGTTGGAGGCGAAGACGACATCGAAGCTGGCGTCCTCGAAGGGGCTCAGATCGGTGCAGTCGCCGACGACCGGGGTGACGTGCTTGGCAGCGGCCCGCTCGACCGTCGCGTCGAGGTCCATGGCGACGACCTTGCGTGCCCGGACATTATTGGAAAAGTCACACCAACCGGCGCCGAGCTCCAGCACATCGGCTTGCGGACTGATCCACCGGCCCAGGTAAGCGCAGAGGTGTTTCCACACCTTTGTCCGATTCGCATCCTGGACCAGTCGCGTTTCGAAGTAGCCGGGGACGTAAACGCCCGTGGCGGCAGTCTCGCCGGAGATGGGTGCCTGGCGGGGCTCAGAGTCTGTGGGTGACACGAGGCAGAAGGCTAGCAGTACCGGGGGACCAGCGGGAACTCATGGTGCAACCTATACTCCAGCGAGTCGGGCGGGACCTCGACACAACTTCGACAATCCAGACACCGAGGAGAATCGTGGCGCAGACCGCAACGACGCCGGCACCCGCGAACCCCCGCGAGCAGGCGTCCTCGGACTCGACGATCGCCAAGATCTTCAAGAAGCTCTGCGCCTATGCTCCGCTGCTGGCCGGGCTCGCCCTGATGGGCTACGCCATCCGCGTCGAGCTGCCGATCGGGAGCGCCCTCACCGCCGCGCTCTCCGTGCTGCTGGTCCAGGTGCTGCCCGGCGCGCTGGTGTGGCGTTCGGTCCGGCCCCGCCCGGGCTGGCTCGTCGAAGACCTCGTCATCGGCTTCGCCATCGGCTCGGTCCTCGCGATCATCGCGCAGGTCGGCGCCGGGCTCGCCCACGTCCAGCTGCTCTCCTTCAGCCCGCTGCTCGTGGCGGTCGCGCTGCTCGCCGCGCCGGGTTCCCGAGCCCGGATCCTGGCGGCGCAGACCCGCGCGCTGCCCTGGTGGTGGGGCCCGCCCATCGCGTTCCTCTTCCTCTTCATGGCGCCGCAGCTGCGCAGCTATTTCCGGATGGTGCCGCTGAGCTGGCCGTCCGGTGCTCGCGCCCCCGACATCGACGCCTACCTGCACCTCGCGCTCGCCGGACAGCTCGCCCACCGCGGCCCGACCACCTTCCCGTGGGTCGAGAGCGAATCGCTGGCCTACCACTGGTTCAGCCACGCCTGGGTCGCCCAGGTCTCGCAGACCTCCACGGCCGGCCTCGACGAGGTGCTCTTCCGCTTCATGCCGGCCCTGATGCCGGTCGTCGTGGTGCTCTCCGTCGCGATCGCCGCCGTCCGGCTCACCGGGCACGCCTGGGCCGGTCCGGCCGCGGGCGCCATCGCGCTCATCGGGGGCGATCTCAACGTCGTCGGCGCCATCTCGGCCGGGTTCCCGCTCACCCCGCTCTCGCCGAGCCTGGGCCTGGGCGCGCCGATGCTGGTCGGTGCCGTGCTCGTCATGGCGCTGCGCTGGAAGAAGGCGATGCTCTCCGGCAGCGTCTTCGTGCTGCCGCTGCTCGCCCTCGGCGCCTCGGGCTCCAAGGGGTCGACGCTCCCCCTCGTCGTCGCGGGACTGGGCCTCGCCCTGGTGGCGATGTTCGTCTTCAACCGCGGCCAGATCCGCGCGGTCCTCGGCGACCTGGCGATGGTGATCGGCGTCCTCATCTTCTCCGTGGTCGTGGTCTTCCACGGCTCCGGCGCAGGGCTGCACATCAGCCCCACCGACGCCGCCGAGCAGACCGCCGCCGCCAGGTGGCTGGGCAACCCGCAGAACGCCTACCAGTACTTCCTGATCTTCCTGCTCGCCGCCGGTGGTGCCCTGGCCCGCGGCTCGGGTGCCCTCGCGCTGCTCTTCAGCCGGTCCGGCCGCCGCTCCCCCACGACGTGGCTGCTCATCGGTGCCGGAGTGGCGAGCGTCGGCGCGATCGTGGTCTTCGCCCACCCCGGGTGGAGCCAGTGGTATTTCGTCCGCACCGCCGAGCCCGTGCTCGCGCTCGGCTCCGTGCTGGGCCTCGCCGCCCTCGCCGACGTGATCACCGAGAGGTCGCAGCGCATCCGCCTCGCGGTGACCGGGCTCGTCGGCGGTCTGGTGCTCGTCGCGCTCGGCCCGGTCATCCTCGGCCCGGTCCAGGGCGGGGCCTGGCTGCGCGTCACCGGCCTGCTCGGCATCGCCGCGCTGGTGCTGGTGGCGATCGCAGCGCTGACCTGGTTCACCGCGACCGACCGGGCACAGCGCCTCCGCCTCACCGGAGCGGCCCTGATCCTGACCGTCCTGGCCGGGGGCGTCTACGTGACCGTCTACGCGCTGCGCGCCAAGCCCGCAGCACCGCGCAAGCCGATCCCGATGACGCAGACGCTGGCGACCTCGCGTGGCGAGATCGACGCGGCGCGGTGGATCCGCGATCATTCGGACGTCGATGACGTGGTGATGTCGAACCGCCACTGCACCACGCCGATCGAGCCCTTCAACTGCGACAGCCGCCGGTTCGTCGTCGCCGCCTTCAGCGAGCGCCAGGTGCTGCTGGAAGGGTGGACGGCGACGCCGATGTCGGCCAAGCTGGGTCCCAACGGGCGCGACTCGATCTCGGTGAGCTACTGGCACCAGGACCTGCAGGCACTCAACGACGGCTTCATCGCCCAGCCGACCGCCGACGGTGCCCGCCAGCTGCGCGAACGGGGCGTCCGGTGGGTCTACGTCGACCACACCCGGCCGTACGCGCAGAGCCTGGAGCCCTTCGCGACGCTGCGCTTCCAGTCGGACGGCGTGGATGTCTACGAGTTCACACCCGGCAGCTGACCGAGCCACTTCGGTTCCGCGGAGCGTCGCGGAGCGGCTAACCTGTAACGGCATGACCCGACGAACATTGGAACGCGCTTGTCCCTGATTCAACGCGGATATGGCCTGCTCCGCCAGAACCTCCAACGGCTGGCCAGGTTCGGCGTCGTCGGCATGATCGGCCTCGTCGCCGATGTCGGCCTCTTCAACCTGCTGCGCTACGCCGGTGGCGAGGGCCCCCTCTACAACCAGCCGCTGACCGCCAAGGTCATCTCCACGAGCCTCGGCATCGTGGTCTCGTGGCTGGGCCACCGCTACTGGACCTTCAGCGAGAAGCGGCGCACAGCGGCCCACCGCGAGTTCGTGGTCTTCGTCGTGGTCTGCCTGATCGGGCTCGGCATCACCGTCGGCACCCTCGCCGTCTCGCACTACGTGCTCGGCTTCACCGGCGTGCTCGCGGACAACATCGCGGCCAACGTCGTCGGGCTGGGGCTGGCGACGGCGTTCCGCTTCTGGGCGATGAACGCGCACGTCTTCACCGAGGTCCGGCCCCCGGCGACCGACGAGGCACTGGCGACGTCCAGCCGCTGACGACCCGTGGTCGTCAGCGGACCCGCTGCCCGCCCCGGATCACCGCGCTGATCGAGCGCAGCGCGGTGATGTCGGCGAGCGGATCGCCGTCGACCGCGAGCAGGTCGGCGTCGAATCCGGGTGCGATGCGCCCCTTGCGGTCGCCGACCCGGCACTCCTGCGCGGCCATCGAGGTCACCGAGCGCAGCGCGTAAGCGGTGGAGTAGCCGAGCAGCTCGACCATCTCCCCCGCGCCGTAGGGCAGCACGTCGTGCGGCTTGGCGGGGCCGATCCCGGCGTCGCTGCTGCAGATCACCCGGACACCCGACTCCCGGATCCGAGCGAAGACCACGTTGAGGTCGGCGATGAGCGACACCGTCCGCGGCGTGGCGGTGAAGCCGGGCAGGTGCCCGAGGGTCGCCGAGACCGTCACCCCGGCCGCGACCAGCCCGTCGATCACCGCCTGGTCGGCGGTGGCGCCGGTGGGGGTGATGAAGGAGCAGTGCTCCACCGTGTCGACCCCGGCGGCCGTCGCGTTGGCGATGCCCGCGACGCCGTGGGCGTGCGCGGTGATCGGCAGGCCGTGCCGGTGTGCCTCGTCGACGGCGGCCCGCAGCTCCTCGACGCTGAACTGGGCCTGGTAGGGCCAGGTGCCGACGGTCAGCTCGCCACCGGTCGCCATCACCTTGATCACGTCGACACCGCGTTCGGCGCGTTCGCGCACCGCGGCCCGGATGCCCTCGACGCCCTCGGTCTCGCCGCCGAGGAACCAGCAGTGCCCGCGCGGGGTGGTGATCGGCGGGCCGGCCGTGAGGAGCTGCGGCCCGGCCGTCAGATCCGCGGCGAACTCGTCCCGCAGGCCGAGCGCGAGGTAGCTGCGATCACCCAGGTCCCGGATCGTCGTGACCCCGCCGAGCAGGGCCCGGCGCGCCGCCGCCCGCATCTCGACGCGCAGCTCGTCGTCGCCGATCGTGGCGAGCCGCCCGACCGGGTTGGTGCCGGCATCGAGACAGAGGTGGATGTGGGCGTCGACGAGGCCGGGCAGCAGGGTGACATCACCCAGGTCGACGACCTCGGCACCGGCGGGCACCTCGGCGCCGACACCGGCGATGCGGCCGTCATCGACCAGCACCACGGGCCGGTCGATCGGGACGGCGTCGACGCCGTCGAAGAGCCGGGCTGCCAGGATCGCCTGCACGATCACTCCCCACCGTCAGTCAGCACGTCACGACGATCCATCATGTCGCGTTTCGCACCCGCTGCGAAATATTAAGACCTCGGAACGTTCACCGTGATCACCGCGCGGCGTCGGTGGGTCTGGACGATACTGGCGGTCGTGGCTGAAGAAGTGGACATCATCGTCATCGGGCTCGGCGTCGGCGGCGAGGAGGTCGGCGGCAAGCTCGCCGAGGCCGGCCTGCGCGTGGTCGGGATCGAGGACACGCTGGTCGGCGGCACGTGCCCCTACTGGGGGTGCATCCCGAGCAAGATGATGATCCGGGCTGGGAATCTGCTCGCCGAGGGCGGGCGCATCGACGGGATCGCGGGCACCGCCCAGGTCATGCCCGACTGGGCGCCGGTCGCCGCGCGCATCCGCGACGAGGCGACCGACGACTGGGACGACAAGGTCGCGGTCGACCGGTTCACCGGCAAGGGCGGCATCTTCGTCCGCGGTCGCGGCAGGATCGTCGGCCAGGACCGGGTCGTCGTGGGCGAGCGCGAGTTCACCGCCCGCCGGGGCACGGTCGTCGCCACCGGCACGGTCGCGGTGGTCCCGCCGATCGACGGATTGGCCGGTACGCCGTTCTGGACCAACAAGGAAGCCATCGAGGCGAAGGCGGCCCCCGCGTCGATGATCGTGCTCGGCGGCGGGGCGATCGGCCTGGAGCTGGCGCAGTCGTTCGCCCGCTTCGGCACCGTGGTCACCGTGGTGGAGGCCGGTGACCGGTTGCTCGCCCTGGAGGAGCCCGAGTCGTCGGAGCTCGCCGAGCGGGCGCTGGCCGCCGACGGCATCGAGGTGCGGACCGGGGCGCGCGCCACCGGCGTACGCCACGATGGCGAAGCCTTCACCGTCACCACGACGGGCGGTGACGTGACCGCGGAGCGCCTGCTCGTGGCGGTCGGACGCCGCGTCGACACGACCGGGCTGGGCCTCGACACCGTCGGCCTGGACCCGAAGGCGAAGGCGGTCGAGGTCGACGACCGGATGCGCGCCGGTGAGCGGCTCTGGGCCGTCGGCGACGTCGCGGGGCGGGGCGCCTTCACCCACATCGCGATGTACCAGGCCGGGATCGCGATCCGCGACATCCTCGGCGAGCCCGGACCGGCCGCCGACTACAAGGCGCTGCCCCGGGTGACCTTCACCGACCCGGAGATCGGCGCGGTCGGGCTCACCGAGGCGCAGGCCCGCGAGCGCGGCATCGCCGTGGCGACCGGCTTCGCCACCACGGCGTCGTCGACCCGCGGCTGGATCCACAAGGCGGGCAACGACGGGTTCATCAAGGTCGTCGCCGACACCGCTCGGGGTGTGCTGGTCGGGGCGACCTCGGCCGGGCCGGTCGGCGGCGAGGTGCTCGGCGCGCTGGCGCTCGCGGTGCACGCCGAGACCCCGATCGAGACCCTGCGCAGCATGATCTTCGCCTACCCCACCTTCCACCGGGGCATCTCCCAGGCCATCGAGGATCTGGGCTAACCGGCCACGGTGCGGACGCGCACCGGCTGGACCAGCGACAGCAGGCGCTTGCGCTGACCGGCGAACTCGGAGATCTCCAGCACGCAGTGGTGCGCCAGGTCGCCGAGCCAGAGCCGCTCCTTGCCGACGATGATGAGCAGGTCGGCGAGGTTGGTGGTGTGGGTGACGCCGCCGTCGTTCGCCACCGACACCGACTGCGGCGAGACGAGCAGACGCCGTGCGGTCTGCGGACGGCGTTGGAAGCGACCCGGCGTGAGCTCCTCGGCGTCGATGGGCACACCGTTAGTCCAGCACGTGCGGGCCGGCAACCCCGGGAACTGTGTCTCGGTGCCGTACGGCAGGACGACGGTGGCGGTCTCGTGCAGCGCCGTGCGGTAGGCGGCAAGTCCGGCATCGTCGAATTCGGGCAGCTCTTCCGCGGTGGGGCCCTGCTCCGCCAGCAGGTGGGCCTGCCGCCAGAGGAACTGCGCGGTCGCGGCGGCGATGGCCGGTGCGGGTTCGAAGCGCACCGGGCACAGGCCGAACAGAGCGCTGTCGTCGCTCAGCGACACCGAGTTGGCGCGGGCGGGGTAGTGCCCCTGTGCCTGCAAGGGCGCGTCCACCCGGTCGCTCAGCACCAGCATCAACCGGGTCACCTCCCAGCTGTGCGCGGCGGCGAAGAGCGAGAGGCCCGGTGCGATGACCGTGTCCCGGTAGTAGAAGCCGGTGCTGGGCGTGGCGGGCGGGCGGCCCGGGCCCGGCGGCAGCGGCAACCGCAGGTCGGCAGGCGGTTTCGCGTGCAGCGCCAGCCCCGCCCTCCCGGTGGTGAAGTTGTCGGCGAGGTGACGGGCCACATCGGCGTCGGTCAGCCGCCGCAGGTCGACCTCCGGCCAGCGGTTCCCGGCCCGGCCCGGCAGCTGCCGTCCGACGAGCGAGGCCCAGGCGCTGGTCAGGTTGAGCCCCACGCTGTAAGGATGCGGATCCGGTGCCGTGCGGGCCGCCCGGGCCAGGTCCCTGGGGCGTCCGCGCCCGGAGACCTCGCCGCAGATCGCGCCCAGGACGGCGCCGAGCCGATCGTTCGGCCCGTCGAATCGGAAGGACACCCCGTCCGGCAGGATCATCGACGACACCCCGAACGCCGGGGGCAGGGCCTGGATGACGGCCTGCATCCCGAGCCTGGTCACGCCCCGGATGTCGACGTGCTCCCACCCGGGTCCGGTGTCGAACAGGAATGCCACGTCCGACCGCGCCGGGATGTCGATCCACGAGGTCCGGACGCCATCGATCCTCAGCTCTTCTTCCATCATCGGCCGATGCTATGAAGCGATGTCAATGCCTCATCTCATGCCGGGACCAGCAGCTTCTGCCCCACGACCACCGGCACGGAGAGGGTCTTGTAGCCCACCTCGTCGAAGAGGACGGTCATCTTGTCCTGCTCATAGGCGAGGACCATGCCGATCCCCCAGTCACCGTGGCGGACGCTGCTGTGCACGGCGAAGGGCTCGCCGCCGCGCTGAGCCGGGGCTGGTGCGGGAGCACCCGCGCGCGGAACCGCGGTGCAGTTGTCGCAGTGCCCGCAGTCGCCCGGCGCGTGCTCGCCGAAGTAGGCGAGCAACTTGCGGCCGCGGCAGCCCGTGCCCTGGGCGAAACCGCGCATCATCTCGACCCGGGTGAGCTGCAGCGCCTGGCGCCGCTCGGCCTCGGCGACCGCGGCCTTCGCCGCCACCGACGGCTGCGGCGCGTGCGTGGGCACGACGATGCGGTTGTTGGCGAGCGTCGCGGCGGCGCCGACCTCCTCCAGCAGGGCGAGCAGCTGCGGCAGCTTGCGCACGCCGAGGCCGGTCTTCTTCGCCAGCGCGGTCTTGCTCGTCGGGCCCTCGCGGAGCACGACGGCGAGCTGGCAGAGCTCGCTGAAATCGGGCGGTCCGCCGGTGAAGTAGCGCTGGAGCGCCTCGTCCTCGGCGCGCCACAGCAGCAGCGCCTGCGCGGGCTGGCCGTCACGCCCGGCCCGGCCGATCTCCTGCTGGTAGCTGTCGGGCGAGTCGGGCAGCGCCATGTGCACCACATAGCGGATGTCGGGCTTGTCGATCCCCATGCCGAACGCCGAGGTCGCGACCATGATCGGTGCCGAGTCGGCGAGGAACTCCTCGTGCCGCTCCTCGCGGGCGCCGGAACCGAGACCGCCGTGGTAGAACTCGGCCGGGAACCCGGCACCGGTCAGCTTCGCCGCGAGCTCCTCCGCAGCGCGCCTGGTCGGCACGTAGATGATGCCCTGCCGGTCGGATCCCTGCGTCTTCAGGAAGGTCACGAGGCTGCGCCAGCGGGCGGCGTCGGTCGAGCAGTAGTCCACCGCGAGCGAGATGTTGGGCCGGTCCAGACCGGAGATGACCGTGGTCGGGTTCTTCAGGCCCAGGCGGGCGATGATGTCGTCGCGGACCGGCGGCGACGCGGTCGCGGTGAGCGCGACGATCGGCGGCCGGCCGAGATCCCGGATGTAGTGGCCCAGCGCCAGATAGTCCGGCCGGAACTCGTGGCCCCAGGCGGAGATGCAGTGCGCCTCGTCGACCGCGACGAGCGCGGGCTTGAGCGCCTTGACCTCGGCGAGGCGCTCGGGCTTGGCGAGCTGCTCCGGCGTGATGAACAGGAAGCGGGCCCGGCCCGCCCTGATCTCGGCGAGGGCGTGCTCCTGCTGCCGGGGCGTCTCGGCGGAGCTGATCCGGACCGCCCGCAGCATCGGGTCGCCCCGCTCGTTGAGGCCTGCGATCTGGTCCGCCTGGAGTGCGAGCAGCGGCGAGATCACCAGCGTCGGGCCGAGCAGCGTCGCGGGCACCTGGTAGACGGCGGACTTGCCACCGCCTGTCGGCAGGATGACCAGCGCGTCCTTTCCCCGGTAGAGCGCGCGCATGGCGTCGAGCTGTCCGGATCGCAGGGTCGTCCAACCGAAGTATTGCCGGGCGGCACGACGCAGGCGTCGTGCGGCGAAGGGCGTGAACCATTTCATCATCAACACGGAGGCTACCGGCGACCACCGACACTCGCCCGTCGAGAGCAGCGCGTCCACTATGTCGCAATATCGTCAGCACACCGGGCGCCGTGTCACGTTTTGCAGCAAAGCGTGGTTATTTCGCGGTGCGAGACCACGCTTTGCTGCAAAACGTGACGGGCCGCAACGCGACGGACCGCGACGCGACGGGACCTACGAACGGCTCATCGCCCGGGTGAAGCCCGCCGCCGCCGTCGTCGCGAGGGTCCAGCCGGCGATGATCAGCACGTACGCGAGCCACTGCTGGCCGCCGCGGGGCTCGAACGCGGTCTCCTGTCCGAAGCTCACCACGGGCAGCAGCAGGTCCAACGTGTAGATGAGCGCGTTGAAGTGCGGTCCCGGCGACGTGATCGGCACCGGCGGGCGCAGGCTGAACGCGATCGTGCCGAGGGCGAGCAGCGCCGCCAGCCACCCCGCTGCGCGTTGCGGGCGGTAGCCGTACCCCACGGTGATGTCCTGCAGCCAGCCCCAGGCGCGCGACGGCCACGACCCCGACGCGCGCTGGCGCTGCTGCCGCGCGTGCAGGACGCGCCGCGCGGCCGCATCGTCGCCCGCCTGGCGGTAGTGCGCGGCGAGCTGCTCATAGGGCTGCGGCGGCAGTCCCGGCGCGCGGGCGAGCCACTCCAGCCGCTGCGCGGCCGGGAGCAGCGGCTCCATCGTCTGGTAGGTCACGCCGTCCAGGTCCAGCGCGGCGGGCCAGCTCGCGCGCGCGTCGCGCAGCAGGCCGATCCGCGTGTGCCGCAGCTCCACCAGGCCCGCGGGCGGCTCGGCGAAGCTCATCCGCAGGGTGCCCGCCTCGGTACGCACGACGCGCAGCGCCACCGGCGTCCCCAGCAGCGTCGCCCCGTCGAAGCAGAGGGTGCTGCCGACCTTGGCCGACGTCACCGAGACGCGCCCGGTGGCGGTGAAGCCGTCGCAGCAGTTCATGATGGAGCCGGCGACGATGCCGGTGGTCCGCAGGGAGCGCCCGCCCGGGTTCGACATCGAGGCGCCCTCGAACTTGATCGGCCCGGTCACCCGGCCCTCGATGATGCTCACCTCGCCCTCCGCGACGAGTTCCTGACCGTCGAGGTTGCCGTCGAGGGCGAGCCCGTCGGCGAGCAGGGCGAACCCGCCGGGATTGCGGAAGGTGCCGCCGCGCAGCCGCAGGGTCCGGCCGACCTGGGCGCTCACCATCCGGGTCTCGCCGGTGATCACGCACCCGTCGTGCAGGTTGACCCCGGCGTTGACCTCGGCCCGGTCCAGCCGCAACGCCACCCCGTCCGGATTGTCCAGCGTGGCGCCGCTGAGGGTGACCGCGCCGCCGATCCGGCCGTGCCGCAGGCTGATCTCGCCCGCGACGGCGGCGCCGCGCATGGAGAAGCCGCCGCGGATCTCCACGCTGTCGGCCGCGATGACGCCGTACCTGCTGCCCTCGCCGCCGCCCTCGACGACGGCGCCGTCCATCAGCACGCCGCCCGCGATCGTGGCCTGGAAGAGGCGCATCGCACCGGACATCCGGAAGCCGCTGCCCGCGAGGATGTCGCCGCCGATCTCGGCCCGCTCGGCGTCGAGCGCCATCCCGCCCGGCACGGTGAGGTGCGCGCGGTTGAGCAGCAGCCCACCGGTGATCTTCGCGCCCTTGAGGTTGACCTCGCCGTCGATCCGGGCGCCGAGGAGCCGCAGGTGGCCGTCGATGGTGGCGTTGGCGGCGAGCAGGCCGGGCAGCCGGGAGTTGCGGAAGCTGACGAAGTTGAGCCGGCTCCAGTAGAACCCGGGGGTCTGCTCGACATCGCAGTCCTCCAGGATCAGCGGGTGCGCGACCTCCACGAAGGAGAGGTCGAGCTCGCCGGTGATCCGGGCACCGATGAGGCGCAGCACCGGCCGGGGCCACGCACCGGTCTCGGCGCCGGGCCGGCAGAGCACCCGGGCGATGACCGAGCCGCGGACCTCGGCGCCGTCGGTGCGTACCGGCTCGCCCCGGACGAATCCCGCCGCCAGGGCGAGCTCCGCCTCGTTGAATCCCGCCGTGTCCAAGCCGTCGACCGTCACCCGGCACCTCCCCGTGCTGAATGAGATCACACCGGGGCAAGCGGTGGGTCCACGATGGACCCACCGCTTGGCGCTAGAGGGTTGACGTGCAGGCGTACGGCGTCCAGGCGGAGTAACCCGCCAGGTTGTAGGACCTGACCGCGAAGCACATGTAGGTCTTCGAGGCGAGCCCGGTCCTGGTGAAGCTGGTGGCGTTGGCGCCGACGGTGAAGTAGCCGACACCGTCGTAGATCTGGAATCCGGTCTCGTTGTTCGACCGGTCGGTCCAGGTCACCCGGATCTGCGAGGTGCTCAGCGGGGTCGCGGTCCCGATGGTCGGCGCCACCGGCACGGTCGGGGTCGTCGTGCACGCGTACGGCGTCCACGCCGAACTGCCGGCCGCGTTGACCGCCTTGATCGCGAAGCACATGTAGGTGCCCGGCGCGAGCCCGGTCTGCGTGTAGGAGGTGGCGTTGGCGCCGACGCTGACCGTGGTGACGCCGTTGTAGATCTGGAAGCTGGTCTCGTTGTTCGAGTTGTCGGCCCAGGTCACCCGGACGCTCGTGCCGCTCTGCGCCACGGCGAGCTGGCCCGTCGGTGCGGCCGGGATCAGGGGCGGCGGAGCGGGGAAGAAGAGCGGCCGGTCGGCGGCGAGCAGGCTGCGGTCGTTGTTGTTGAGCCCGATCGCCGGGTAGTCCCACCAGTTGCCCATCACGGTGGAGGTGTAGGGCCAGGTGGTGCCGTCCGGGTGCGGCAGGGTGAAGGAGTGGCCGAGCTCGTGGGCGGCGGCACCGGTCTGCAGCCGCTTGCCGGAGCCCCACGGGTACTGCCACTCGGCGAGGTCGCCCTCCAGGCTGTCGATGGCCCAGTCACCGAGGATCGCGTGGCCACCCTGGACACCCGGGTAGGCGCGGCCACCGGCGTACCCGCCGGCGCCCTTGGCGAAGATCAGGGTGGAGTAGCCGGCCTGGTTCTGCGCCGGCGGGGTGGGGAAGCCCCGGGCGTAGAGCTCGCTCACGACGAGGTGCTCGAAGTTCGGCGAGAGGCTCACCCGGTCGACGTAGAGGTCCTTGCTCGTGTCGTGGGTGATCCCGTAGGCCTCCTTCGCACTGTTGGCCTGCACGACCTGCAGCGCGTTGAGGCGGAAGGTCTTGCCGCCGTTGTTGGTGGCGTAGAAGGTGCGGATCTCGGCCATGGCCGCGGTGATCGAGGCTGCCTCGTTCTGCACTTCCGGGTCGCTCACCGACCAGTCCGTCGGCACGAAGAGCACGGGCACGACCGAGTAGTCCGGCCACGGATAGGGGAAAGTGGGGTTGGCCCGCGCGGGTTGCGGTGTGAACGCCGCGACGAGCAGCACGCTGAGGGCAGTCATGCCCAGCCGCCTAAGCAAAGGGACCTCCTGATGGGTGGTGCACACGAGGGACCGTCACACCAGGCGGCGTTGGTGTGTGTCCGGAACCAGGAAGCCAGATTAATTCGAATGTGTCAATGATTGACGGGAAATCGGTCGGCCGTCGGCGGCGGACAGCAGTCGGAGTACGTTTGTTGCATCGATTGACAAGTCGATTTGCCGGGTTCCGGGAGCCCCTGGAGATCGTGACGGTTAGAGTCGGCTTGTCGTGATGAGGGGGTGAGCGCGATGTCCGGCGAGGGTCTGACGGCGGGAGATGTCGCCCGCCACCTCGGCATCGCGGTGACGACACTGCGCACCTGGGACAGCCGCTACGGGCTGGGACCGCAGGACCACCGCCCCGGGCGGCACCGCCGCTACCTCCCCGCCGACCTCGACCGCCTCGCCATGATGCGCCGGCTCACCACCGAGGGCGTCCCGCCCGCCCAGGCCGCGGCGTGGGTCCTGGAGCAGCGCCGCCCCGCTCCCAGCCGCGACGGCGGCGGCAACACCCTCGCGGTCGGCACAGCCGGACCGGCGACGCGCGGGCTGGCCCGGGCCGCGATGCGACTCGACGCGGCCGCCATGCGCGAACTGCTCGCCGCTGCCATCGCCGAGCACGGCGTCGTCGAGACCTGGACCGGCATGATCGTGCCGGTGCTGCTCGCGGTGGGGCGCAAGCACGCCGCCACCCAGGCCCTCGTCGAGGTCGAGCACCTGCTCTCGGGCACCGTCTCCGCGGCACTCGGCGCCGTGCACCCTCCCTCCACCCGGGCGAAGGTGCTGCTCGCCTGCGCCGACGAGGAGCAGCACACGCTGCCGCTGGAGGCGCTCTCGGCCGCGCTGAGCGAGCGCGGTGTCGCCACGCGCGTCCTGGGTGCCCGGGTGCCGCCCGCCGCGCTGCAGGCGACGATCCGCCGTACCGGCCCCGACGTGCTCTTCCTCTGGTCGCAGACGACCGAGACCGGCGATCACCGGCAGCTCGCCGAGGTCGCGGCGACCCGGCCCCGGCCCAAGCTCATCGTCGCCGCCGGCCCCGGCTGGCTGGACCTGCCCGCCGGGATCCCCCGTCCGAGGAACCTGAGCGAGGCGGTGGCCCTGGTGACGGCGGCACCCCCGCTCCCCCGCCCGGTCCAGCGCGCCGCACTGTGAATCTTGTGCGTTCCCGTCGCCGTCCTTAGGACCGACTCTTCAAGAGTTGGTCCGAAGGACGTCCGTCCGTCGGCGCGCATTTTTAGGACCAACTCTTGAAGAGTCGGTCCTAAAAAACGAGGCCGGTGAGGTCGTTGAGGGCGAATGCCGCTACGCCCAGGCCTACCAGGACCACCACGGCGGCGGCCACGACGGGTGCGCGGCGCAGCAGGAGCGCGCCGGGACCCGCGGTGATCAGCCCGCCGAGCCGGTCGTGGAAGCGGGCCAGCAGAAAACCGACGCCGGTCAGGGTCAGCGCCATCCCCGCGCCGTAGGCGAGGACGAGCAGCACGCCGTACCAGGCCCGGCCGAGGGCAGCCGCCCCCAGCAGCACCACCACCGCCGACGGGCTCGGCGTCATGCCGCCCGCGAACCCCATCGCGAGCAGCGCCCGCCGACTCGGCCCGTGGTCGTGGTCGTGGTCGTGATCGTGATCGTGATCGTGCGAATGCCCGTGGTCGCCGTGGTCGTGCGAATGCTCGTGGTCGTCGTGCGTGTGATCGCCGTGGTCGCCATGCGGATGCGCGTGGTCCTGGTCATGCGGACGCGCATGGTCGTCGTGCGGATGCGAGTGGTCGTCGTGCGGATGCGAGTGGTCGTCGTGCGGATGCGCGTGGTCGTCGCGAGAGGGCAGACTCGCATGGCCGTCATGGGAGTGCGGGTGCCCATGGCCGCCGCCGGAGTGCGGATGCGGGTGGGGGTGCGCGTGGCCGCCGTGGGAGTGGGAGTGGCCGGCGTCGCCGCGCAGGGCCCGGCGGAGCAGGGCCGCGCCGATCGCCGCGACGAGCAGTCCGTTCGCGACCGCGAGCCACCGGTAGAGCGACTGCGGCGCCAGCGTGAACGAGGCGGCGATCACCAGGCCCAGCACCAGCACCCCGGCCGTGTGCGTGGCGGTCACGGTGGCCGCGATCGTCAGCGCCTGCCGCCGCCGCCCGCGCCGTCCCAACATATAGGCCGCCATCACCGTCTTGCCGTGCCCCGGCGCCGCCGCGTGCCCGGCACCGAGCAGCAGCGCACCGGCGAAACCGAGCAGCCCGAGCCCCACCGTCAGCTGCGGACGCCCCACCAGCGCCGTGAACCACGCGGTCAGCGCCGCCGACCGGCTCTGCTCGGCGGGGAGGGCGGCCCCGCCGAGGCCCGCCGCCACCGCCGTCCCGGGCCGCGCGCTCAGCCGCACCTCGCGCTCATCCCGCGAACCACCCGGGGGGTACGCCATCAGCCGCCGACTGGGACTGGCGGAGGCGGGCACGCCGGACCCGCCGAGCGCCACCCCCTCCCCCAGCGCGGTGATCTCGCGCCAGCCGAGCCGGTCGGCGTACGCGTCGTTGCGCAGGGAGATCTCCACCGGCGCGGCGATGTGGACGTCCGCCACGAGTCGGCACTCCAGCCGCATCGTGTCGAGCCCGCCCGCCCCGGCCGGGAAGGTCAGGGCGCCCGCCCTGGCCAGCAGCTCCACTCGGCGACCGCCGACGGCGAGGGTGATCCGCTCGGCCGCCGCGTCACAGGTCCGCCCCGGGTAGCCGCCGTCGATCCGGGGCCGCTCGGCGACGAGGGCGAGCTCGGCGAGGTCCAGCACGTAGTCGATCGAGGCGGAGTTCGGCGTGAGCCGCAGCCCGACCGCCTGGTTGAGGCTGAAGTCGCCGAGCGGGTGCGCCGCGACCGGCGACGCGAGCAGCCCGGCGACGAGGAGTCCGGCGGCCCCGAGCAGGACGATCATGCGGCGGATCATCGGCCACCCGCCATCGCCGGGTAGGACGGGTTGATCGCCCGCGCGGCGGCGAGGTCGGCTCGCGCCTGCGCGACGTGGCCCAGCGCCTCGTGGATCATCGCCCGGTGGTGCCGGAGCATCGCGTCGCGGGTGCCCAGGCGCAGTGCCCGGTCCGACCAGCGCAGCGCCTCGGCGTCCTGCCCGGCGGAGTGCAGTGCCCAGGCGAGGGCGTCGTCGGCACCGATCGAGCCCCGGACCCGGTGCAGCTCGCGTGCGTCGCGGACCGCCCGGGCCGGGTCGCCGTGGTCCGCTTCGAAGAGCACGGTGTCGATGTCCGGTGCCCCGAGCCGGCGCGCCGCGTCGACCAGGGCGAACTGCTGCCGGGCCTCCTCCGGCGCGCCGGTCGTGGCGAGCAGGGTGCCGAGGAGGGTGGCGTACGCGGGGAGGGGCAGGCGGGCCACGATCGGGCGCAGCTCCTCGATGGCACGGGCGGTCTCACCCCGGGCGGCGAGCAGCCGGGCATGTGCCACGACGAGCGGCGGGTGCCCGGGGAACCGGGCGAGCGCACCGTCGAGGGTGGCCGCCGCACCGTCGAGGTCGCCGCGGCCGAGGTCGAGCTCGGCGAGGTGCTGCAGGGCGAAGGTGAGCTCGGCGGGGTCGGCGGCGAACTCCCGGGCCTGCTCCATCAGCGCGCTCGCCCGGTCGGTCTGCCCGCGCAGCTCGGCGGCGTAGGAGGCCCGGCCGTAGGAGGAGGTGTCCGGGCGCAGTTCCATCATCCTGTCGATCGCCGCGAAGCCCTCCGGATAGCGTCCCAGCTCGATGAGACCGTCGGCGAGGGCGCCGTAGGCGTCGGCCGAGTAGGCGTCCACGCGTACCGCCGACCGGGCATGCCCGACCGCCGCGGTGAAGTCGTGGCGCGCGGCCGCGAGCGCCGCCTGGCCGGTGAGGGCGGGTGCGTTCGACGCGGCGGGAGTGATCGACAGGGATCTGGCGAGGGCGGTCTCGGCGAGGGCGTAGTTGCCGGGGTCGGAGCCGACCCGGGCGAGCTGGACGTAGGCCATGCCGAGCTCGGCCCAGCCGGGCCAGTCGCCGGGGACCCGGTCGAGGCGCTGCCTGGTCTTCGCGACGAAGCTCTCCAGGCGCGCGGTCGGCGACGCCGTCTGGGCGGTCGGGGCCGGCGCCTTTTCGGCGGTGTGCCGCAGCGCGATCCCGGCGCTCACGGTGAGCAGGAGGGCCGCGCCACCGACGGCCAGCAATCTTGATGTCAACACGCACCGTCAAACGGCACCCAGGCGGCTCGGAAACGCCCAAAAATAGGGCAAATTAGACCCCATCCAACGGGCGTTCGACAACGAATGCCCGATGGCGCTCTCCAGGCACATAACCGTATGTGCCCGCCAACCCATGGGGGAAATATGACAACCAGATCGACGCGGATCCGGCGGGCCACGCTCGTCGCAGCCGCCCTCGGTCTCGCGGCCACCGGCTTCGCCTCAATGGCGCCGACGGCCTCCACCGCCTCCTCGCACCGCGAGGCGCCGCTCATCGCCGGGCAGCCCCGGCTGGACAACACCGATCTCTACGCCTTCGTGAGCCCGGACAATGCCGCCACGGTCACCCTGATCGCCAACTGGACGCCGTTCGAGGAGCCCAACGGCGGCCCGAACTTCTACCCGTTCGGGGTCGCCACCCAGCACGACATCAACATCGACAATGACGGCGACGCCAAGCCGGACGTGACATACCGGTGGGAGTTCTCCAGCGCCTACCGCAACAAGGGTACGTTCCTCTACAACACCGGCCCGGTCACCTCGCTCACCGACCCGGACCTGAACTTCTACCAGACCTACACACTGAAGAAGATCACCAAGTCCGGTACGAAGGTGCTGCTCACGAAGGCCAGGGTCGCCCCGTCCTTCACCGGTAAGGCGTCGATGCCCAATTACGGCACGCTCGCGACCGAGGCCGTCACGACCATCCCCGGCGGGGGCAAGAGCTTCGCCGGGCAGGCCGACGACCCGTTCTTCCTGGACCTGCGCGTCTTCGACCTGCTCTACGGCGGCAACCTCACCGAGGTCGGCGAGGACACGCTGTCGGGCTACAACGTCAACACCATCGCGCTCCAGGTGCCCAAGAGCGAGCTCGCGCTCAAGGGCAACGCCACGAGGAACCCGGTGGTCGGGATCTGGACGACCACCCTGCGCCCCGGCGACAAGGGCGGGCTGAAGCAGGTCTCCCGGCTCGGCATGCCGCTCGTCAACGAGGTCGTCATCCCGGTCGGCCGCAAGAACGAGTTCAACGCCACCAAGCCGGAGGCGGACGCCAAGTTCCTGTCCTATGTCACCAACCCGGAGGTGCCGAAGCTCGTCCAGGCGATCTACGGCATCCCGGCGCCCGCGACACCGCGCAACGACCTGGTCGAGGTCTTCCTCACCGGCGTCTGCAAGGCGTGCGGGCCGGTCCAGGCCGACCTCAACTCGCAGCTGCTCAACGGCGACGTGAAGAAGAAGGACTTCAAGCCGAGCGAGCAGCTCCGGCTCAACCTCGGGGTCGCGCCCGCCGCGGCACCGAACCGCCTCGGTGTCATCGGCGGCGACCTCGCCGGCTTCCCCAACGGGCGTCGGCTTGCCGACGATGTCATCGACATCACACTGCGGGCCGC
This sequence comes from Allocatelliglobosispora scoriae, assembly GCF_014204945.1. Classification (NCBI taxonomy): domain Bacteria; kingdom Bacillati; phylum Actinomycetota; class Actinomycetes; order Micromonosporales; family Micromonosporaceae; genus Allocatelliglobosispora; species Allocatelliglobosispora scoriae. The sequence goes on along the minus strand of NZ_JACHMN010000003.1, from coordinate 1,485,269 downwards.
CGAGGGCGTTCTGCTCGGCGCGCCCGGCCTCGACACCCTCGGCGACGGTGTCGACGCCAACGACCATGCCTTCCTGGGCACATTCCCGTACGTGGCGCTCCCCAATCAGGACGCCGTGACCAAGTAGGCTCCGCAATCTGCTGGGCGGGGTGGGGTCATACTCACTCCGCCCAGCGGGCATGAATGAACCTCAAGCGAGACTCAAGCGTCATCGTAGGGACACGGGAACACACCCAATGTCGCCGACGTTCGTTACACCACAGACCACAGCCGGGGAGGGTGAGACCGATGACCAGCGCAACCGACTACGACGCACCGCGCCGCACAGCCATCGACCTCGAAGAGGACAGCCTCGAGGAACTCAAGGCACGACGGGCATCAAGCCAGTCCGCAGCCGTCGACGTCGACGAGGCAGAGGCGGCGGAGGCTTTCGAGCTGCCCGGCGCCGACCTCTCCGACGAAGAGCTGTCGGTGCCCGTGGTGCCGATGCGAGCAAACGAATTCCGGTGCTCGCGATGTTTCCTCGTCCATCACCGCACACAGTTGGCGGGCCAGCGCAACGGCGCTGACATCTGCCGCGAATGCTCGTAGCGTAGATCTTGAGTAGTTTCCGCTGTCAGGACGACGGAAACTACTCAAGATCTGGCGAGCGGCCGGTCACACCGACTCGATGAGGTCGGCGGCGAGCCCGGCCCCGCCGCACGCCTGGACCTCACGGCGCAGCTCGCCGAGGCGGTGGGCCATCGCGTCGTCGGCGACGACGCGCTCCACCTCGGCGCGCAGCGCCTCGGCGGTCAGCCCGTCCGCGTCGAGCCGGCCGCCCACGCCCAGCTCCACCACCCGCTCCGCGTTGACCTCCTGCTCCGGGGTCTGCGGAACAGTCACCATGGGTACGCCGCAGAGCAGCGCCTCCATCACGCTGCCCATCCCGGCGTGGGTGACGAAGACGCTGGCGTGCCGGAGGATGTCGAACTGCGGCACGGTGGCCGCGACGTGCACGTTGGCCGGGATGTCGCCGAGCTCGGCGGGGCTGGTGCGGTGTCCGATGCCGAGCAGCACCTGCCACGACGAGTCCGCGAAGGCGTCCATCGCGGCTCGATAAAAGGGGATGTGCCGGTTGTAGACGGTGCCGAGCGAGATCAGCGCGATCGGACGGTCACCGCCACCGGGCTGCCAGGACTCCTGGAAGGGCCGCCGCCCGACGCACGGACCGACGAAGGTGAACCCGTCCCCGAACGTCTCACCCCGGTACTGAAAGCTGCGCGGATAGAACATCAGCCGGTGGCGCGGCTCGGCGCGGTGGAAATCCTTCGGATCGTCGAGCTGGGCCGCGACGAACTCGTCGATGTCGGCCCGGAAGGCGACGCCGGCCGGGCTCTCGGGATCGGCGACGGCGAGGTGCCGGCTGATCGACCAGTGCTCGTTGTTGGCGAGGTAGGGCCACAACTCGACGCTCGGCACGCCGTAGCGGGCGGTGAGGATCCGCCCGGCGAGCATCGCGGTGCGGTAGACGATCAGGTCCGGCACGTCGTCGCGGTAGGCCTCGTCGAGCTGCGGCAGGGTCGCCGCCGCCTCGGCGAGGAAATTCCGCCGCACCATCGGGACATACTCCATCCGGTCCGGACGGGACAGACCGCGGTCGCCATCATCGGGTAGCGTCGAGCGGTAGGTGACGACCTCCGCACCCACCGACTCGAGTGCAGCCGCTCGCGCCGGGACGGTCGCGTAGGTCACCCGGTGCCCCCGCCGGACCAGCGCATCGACTATCGGCAATGTCGGGAAGATCTCCCCGGTGAGCGGCGCGTTGACGAACGCGATATGCCGACCCATACGGGCCTCCTGTCTCAACCTTTGGACCTACTGCGTATTGCCGGTGGATCATTCTACTGTTACAGACACATGCTTAGATCCCCGCCGTGGAGGACAGACTGTGACGACCTTGCCGGCGCCCGTCCCCGAGGCCAGAAACTGGCGTCAGGGCCGGACAGGCTTGATCGGGCTCATCGCCACCGAGGCGATCGCGTCCATCGGCAGCCGGATGACCTTCCTGGCCATCCCCTGGCTCGTCCTGATCACCACCGGCAGCCCCGTCAAGGTCGGCCTGGTCACGGGGGCTGAGACCCTCGCCTACGTGGTCAGCGGGGTGCTCGCCGCGCCGCTGCAGGACCGGATCGGCGCCCGGCTCACCTCGATCGGCGCCGACCTGCTGAGCGTCTTCGCGATGGGTGCGATCGCGATCTTCGCCCGGGCGCCGTTCGGCGTGATGCTGACCCTCGTCGCGATCGCGGGCATGCTGCGCGCGCAGGCCGACCGCTCCAAGAACAACCTGCTGCTGCCGCAGATGGAGGCCGCGAAGACCGACTTCACCCGGGTCGCCGCGTCCCGCGAGGGCATCCTCAAGAGTGCGATGCTCGTCGGCGCCGGTCTCGCCGGTGTCACGATCGCGGCCTTCGGCGGGGTCGGCGCGATCTGGTTCGACGCGGCCACCTTCGCGCTCAGCTCCGCGATGATCACCCTGCTCGTGCCGAGGAACATCCCGCCGAAGCTCGACGCCGACGGCAACGAGATCGTCAAGCCGAAGCCGGAGCCCTACTTCACCGCGCTGCGCAACGGCTGGGCCGGGTTCAAACAGGACCGGCTGCTGCGCGCCGCGACCGGCATGTTCTTCTTCACCAACCTCTTCAACCAGGCCAGCGCCGTGGTCTTCGTGCCGCTGTGGGTGCTCACCTACATGCCCGACGCGACGGCGCTCGGTGCGGTCGGCGCCGCCTACGCCGTCGGCATCATCATCGGCAACCTGCTCTTCGCCTGGCTGGCACCGGTCCTGCCGCGCTACCCCGTGCTCGTCGCGGGCTATTTCATCGGCGGCGCGCCGCGCTTCCTGGTGCTCGCCCTCACCGACAACCTCACCGTCATCGTCGCCGTCACGCTCGTCAGCGGCATCGCCATGTGCTCGGTCAACCCGACCATCGGCGCGATGATCTTCCAGCGGGTGCCGAAGGAGATGCTGGCCCGGGTCGGCGGCATCATCACCGCCGTCGCCTACGGCGGCATCCCGCTCGGCGGCATCCTCGGCGGCGTGCTCGTGTCGCAGCTCGGCCTCGTCAACGGCATCCTCGCCGGGACGGCGCTCTACTTCATCGTCACCCTCGCGCCGGTCGCCGGTTACCGCACCTGGCGCGAGCTCAACGACGTCCACAGCAAGAAGCCGACGGCCGACGGGCTCACCGCACTCCCCCAGCTCTACGCCGTCGGCGGCGCGGCGGCCGGTCCCCGCCTCACCCTGCACTACTCGAAGGGCGTCTGGACCATGCGGGCCCGGCACGGGCTGCGGGTGCTCGTCCGACGCCAGCGCGTCCAACCCAAGATCGCGGTGAACGCGCTGACACAGATCAACGTCGAGCCGGTCCAGGAGGCGCTGCGCGAAGCGCTCGGCCACGACCAGGTCCTGGCACAGCGGCAGTACCGCCGGGTCCGGACCGCCGCCGACCGCGCCGAGGCGGCCCTGGCCGAGATCACCATCGCCCTGGAGCGCAGGTAACGTCTGCCGGGTGTCGCGCAGAGGCTGGCTTCTCTTCTTGACCCTGGGCGTGATCTGGGGCATGCCGTACCTACTCATCAAGATCGCCGTCACCGAGCTGACGCCGGTCTCGCTCGTCTTCTGGCGTACCCTCCTGGCTTCGATCCTGCTCTTGCCCCTCGCCGCGATCCGCGGTGAGCTGCGCGGGCTGACGAAGGTCTGGAAGCCGCTGCTCGCCTTCACCGCAGCCGAGATGGTCGTGCCGTGGGTGCTGCTCGCCTCCGCCGAGCAGCGGCTCAGCAGTTCGCTGGCCGGGCTGCTGATCGCGACCGTGCCGCTCGTCGCGGCGGTGCTGAGCTTCTTCACCGGCGGTGAGAAGCTCGGCTGGCGGCGGCTGCTCGGGCTCGGCATCGGGCTCGCCGGTGTCGCGGCGCTGGTCGGGCTCGATCTCACCGCCGACGACACCTGGGCGCTGGTGCAGATCGGTGTCGTGGTGATCGGGTACGCCGTGGGGCCGTACCTGCTCGACCGCTACCTCGGCGACCAGTCCAGCCTCGGCGTGATGGCGGTGGCGATCACGGTGAGCGCGGTCGTCTACGCACCGTGGGGAATCGCGCAGACCCCGTCCGCGCTGCCGTCGGGCAAGGCGATCGCCTCGGTGGTGATGCTCGCGGTCTTCTGCAGCGCGATCGCCCTGCTCGTCTTCTCGGCCCTCATCGCCGAGGTCGGCCCGGTCCGCACCACGGTGATCACCTATGTCAACCCCGCGGTCGCGATCATCCTCGGCATCGTCTTCCTGTCCGAGCCGTTCACCCTGGGCATAGCGGTCGGCTTCGCCCTGGTCCTGGCCGGCAGCTACCTGGCCACCTACCGCCCCCGCCCCATCCCCCACCCCCAAAATTCGCGTTGATCAAGGGAAGACTCGCCGCATATCGGGCACCCCGGATGGTGAGTCTTCCCTTGATCAACGCGAATTACGTTGACGGCCCCGAGTGCGGAGCGCTCGGGGCCGTCAACGGGAGGGAGTGCGGACCGCTACTTCAGGAGGAAGTTGCCGAACGCCCAGGGCTCGTCCGTGTTCGCCGCGGACTTGTAGTTGGCGAAGGGGTCGTAGCCGTTGTCAGCGGGAGTCCAGGTGGTGTGCACCGACGGGGTCGGACCGAGGTAGGGGTTCGCCACGGCCAGGACCGCCTCGTGATCGAGATCGTCCGGGACGCAGAGGCCCTGGGTCGGGTTGGCGACGATCCAGTAGACCGCGCCGAGGACCGAGGCCGCGACCTGCAGCGTCGTCGCGTTCTGGTGCTGGACCAGCTCGCGGGTCTCGGCGATGTCGAGCTGCGAGCCGACCCACCAGCCGTTGAGGTCGTGGCCCATGAGCAGCACGCCGAGCTCGTCGCGCCCCTCGGTGATCTCGTCGTTCATGATCCGCTGGTCGGTCTGCAGCTCGTAGCCGCGCATCCGGCACTCGTGCAGCGAGTTCATCGCGGCGTCGGTCGGCAGGTAGGCGTAGTGCACCGTCGGGCGGTAGACCGCCTCGTCGCCGTCCCACACGGTCAGCTTGTCGCTGATCGTGAACGCCTCGCCGTGCCGCACGACCATGCCGACGATCGGACCGCCCAGCGGCACCCACGACTTGACGTAGGTGCTGATGCCGGTCTGGGCCAGGCAGATCTGGTTCTTGGGACCAGTCGGGTGCTCGTGGGCACCGGCGGGCAGCTCCGGCTCGTGCGTGCCCCAGCCCATCTCGGCCGGCGCGACGCCCTCCTCGAAGAAGCCCTCGACCGACCAGGTGTTGACGAACTCGCCGACCTGCTTGGGCTTGTCCGAGACCTGGGTGTCCCGCTCCGAGATGTGGATGACCTTGGTCCCGGTGTGCTGGGCGAGGGCCGCGTAATCGCGGTTCTCCAGCGCCTCGTTGAGAGCGGCGGCGCGCTCCGGTGCGAGGGGCTGCGGCAGCCGCTCGGGCTCGGTCAGCATCGCCGTGGCGATGTCGGCGAGCGCGACCTTGGTCCAGTGCGACACGAGGCCCGGGTTGGCACCGTGCTCGACGACCGCGGTCGGGCCGTTGGGGCGCCAGGTGGCCGCGCGCTCGCGCAGCTTCATGTGGCGGTGGTAGAGCGTACGCGTCGTCGGGTCGCTGTCGGCCTGGCCCGCGTACGGGTCCCAGAGCTCGACGGACGTGTCGACGTAGAGCACGCCGTTGTCCTGGCACCACTCGATGATGTCGCCGGTGTCGATGTTCCAGCTCAGGTTGATGAGCAGGTCACCGTCGCCGAGCTGCTCGCCGAGGACGGCGTGGATGTTCTCCGGGGTGATCTTCTCCCGGACGTAGCGGGCGCCCGAGGCGAGGGTGTCCGGCACGTACTTCGCGTTGTCCTCGAAGTCCATCACGGTGAGGCGGGTGAAGTCCATGTCGAGGTGGCGCAGCAGCAGCGGCTGCAGGCACTGCGACACCGAGCCGCAGCCGAGCAGGAGGATCCTGCCCTCGAACTTCAGGGACGGTATGGCTGTGGTCATCAGGAATCTCCGATGCAGATGGTGGCGAGTGGCGGGAAGCCGTTGAAGGCGGCCGACGAGTAGGTCGCGGTGTAGGCACCGGTCCCCTGGATCTCCACCAGATCGCCCGGCTGCAGCCCGAGTGGCAGCAGGTAGGGCGTGTTCTGGTAGAGGATGTCGACGCTGTCGCAGGTCGGACCGGCGAGGATCACCGGACCGGCGGGCGCGTCATCGTGGGCGGTGGAGATCCGGTAGCGGATCGCCTCGCCCTCGGTCTCGGCGAGGCCGCCGAAGCGGCCCACATCGAGGTAGACCCAGCGTTTCTCATCGTCGTGGGACTTGCGCGAAACCAGAACCACCTGGGTACGCAGCACGCCGCTCTCGGCCGCCACATAGCGCCCGGGTTCGACGATGATCCGGGGCAGCCGAGCACCGAAGTGCTCGTCGGCACTGGACTGGATCGCCTTCGCGAAGTCCTCGATCGGCGTCACCGGCTCCGCGTACCCGACGGGGAACCCGCCGCCGACGTTGAGCAGGGTGAGCTCGATGCCCTGGTCGCGAAGCCGGGCGAAGACCCCGGCGGCCCGGGCGACGCTCGGGGCCCACTGGGCCGGATCGAGCTGCTGGGAGCCGACGTGGAAGGAGACCCCGATGGGGTCGAGCCCGAGTTCGCGTGCCTGCGTCAGCAGCTCGACGGCCATCTCCGTCGAACAGCCGAACTTGCTTCCCAGCGGCCACTGGGCGTTCACCGTCTCGACCAGCAGGCGGCAGAAGACCTGGGCGCCGGGCGCGTGCTCGGCGAGTTTGGTCAGCTCCGCTTCACTGTCGAAGGCGAACATCCGCACGCCCCGCGCGTAGGCGAAGGCGATGTCGGCCGATTTCTTGATCGTGTTGCCGTAGGAGAGGTTCTGCGGCTGGGCACCGGAGGCCAGGCAGAGCTCGATCTCGGCGGGACTCGCCACATCGAAGGAGGAGCCGAGCGCGACCAGCGTGCGAATGACGCTGGGCTCGGGGTTCGCCTTCACGGCGTAGTAGATGGCGGTGTCGCCGAACGAGTCGGCGAGGCGTCGGTACCGGTCGGCCGCTATGCGGACATCGATGACCAGGTACGGGGTTTCCTGGACCACTGTGCTCGGGCTGGTCAACTCGCTAAATCTCCCAGTGTGGGTTGTGGGAACGCACGGACGCGCAAGTCTACGAGCGGCAGATGAACGGACCTAATCAACGGACGGAGATCAAAGTCATACCCCTACCATCGGTTCCGTGCGATTGACGCGAAGCGCCACCCTGCTCGGACTCGTAGGCACGCTGATCCTCTCAGGTTGCGGGTCGCCCGCGTCACAGGCGGGGCCGACGGGCGAGCCGCTCCCCGAGCCGCCGACCGCGAGCGCGGGGCTCGGCGATTCGACCGCGGCACCCGAGCCGAGCCCGTCGGCCACACCGTCGGCGAAGCCGCTGCCCGCGGCGGGCAACCCGGGCGGCCACGTCGCCGTACCGGCCGAGGGGCGCGCCGTGGACACGAGCAGGCCGACCCGGACCGTGGGCGACGGCACCCCCGCGAGCTGCACCTCGGCCGCCGTGGTCGCCGCCGTCGCGAAGGGCGGGATCATCACCTTCGCCTGCGGCTCCGCACCCGTCGTGATCACCATGGCGGCGACGGCGAAGGTCCGCAACGCGGCGAGCCGGACGATCGTGCTCGACGGCGGCGGGCGGGTCACGCTCAGCGGCGGCGGCAAGCGGCGCATCCTCTACATGAACACCTGCGACGAGCAGCAGGGCTGGACCACGTCGCACTGCAACGATCAGGACCATCCGGTCCTCACCGTGCAGAACCTCACCTTCGCCGAGGGCAACTCGACCGGCGAGCGGGGCGAGACCGAGGGCGGCGGCGCGATCTTCGTGCGGGGCGGCCGCCTGAAAGTGGTCAACTCACGATTCGTACGCAACCGGTGCGACTCCACCGGTCCCGACCTCGGCGGGGCGGCGATCCGGGTGCTCGACCAGTCCAAGGATCTGCCGGTCTACATCGTCGGCTCGACCTTCGGCGGCGCGGCCGGGCAGGGCGGGATCTGCTCCAACGGCGGCGCCCTGAGCAGCATCGGGGTCTCCTGGGTCGTGCTCAACAGCATCATGAGCCACAACAGCGCCATCGGGAAGGGCGCCAACCCCGCGCCGGCGGGCTGGCCGGGCGGCGGCAGCGGCGGCGCCATCTACCTCGACGGCAACCGCTTCACGCTGCGCATCGCGGGCACCATCGTGGAGAACAACCGGGCCAACGAGGGCGGCGGTGCGGTCTTCTTCGTCAGCAACGACCGCACCGGCACGATGAGCATCGAGTCGTCGGTCCTGCGCGGCAACAGGAGCGTCGCGTTCGAGACGGCGGGCCTGCCGGGCATCTTCTTCCTCGGCGCCCGCAAGCCCACCATCACGTCGTCGACGCTCAAGAAGTGACGGTGAGCCGGTAGCCCACGGCGCGGACCGTCTCGACCTCCATCTCCTGCCCGACCGCTCGGAGCTTGCCCCGCAGGCGTTTCACGGCCGAGTGCAGGATCGAGGTGTCGCCGAGGTAGGCGCCGCCCCACACCGCGGTGAAGAGCCGCTGATAGGTCCAGACCTCCAGCGGCGGCACGGCAAGACAGCCCAGCAGGCGGCGCTCCAGCCGGGTGAGCGGCAGGGGCTCGCCCCGCCAGGTGACCCGATAGCCCACCGGGTCCACGACGAGGTCCCCGACGGTGAGCACGCCGTCGGGGTGCAGCGGCGCTTCGGCGGGCGCCACCGGAAACAGGATCGTGCGGACCTCTTCGAGGTCGGCGCAGATCAGCACCACTCCGTGCGGGTCGAGCTGGCGCACCAGCTTCTCCCGCACGGCGACGTCGGACGTGACACAGACGATCAGGGGTCTATCCAGAAGTTCCACGCAACCTCCCCAGTTGGCTGCCGAGCACTCAGCCAATCGGATTATGTCGATGAAGTCAACCGGGAATCTAGTCATTGACCGGATACTGACGACATTCGGCACCGATTCGCCCGCGTACTGCCCGCGAGTTGCCCGGCCCACGCCATTGATGACCGCCACTGCGAAACAAGAGCATGACTGCATGTGTGCGAGCGGCTCCGGAATCCCGGAGACCGCTACCTCAAAGGGGAGGAAAGTATGTCAAAACCCTCACGGAGCTTCGGCTCCGGGGCGGCGCGACGACCAGCTTGGCTGATCGTGGCGGTGTCGGTCCTGCTCACCCTGGGACTGATGCCGGCAACCGCAGCGACAGCGGCGACGGCGACGGCGCAGGTCAATCCTGCACTGCTCGCCACGCTGGAAGCCGGTGGCACCACCGACTTCCTCGTCTACCTGCGCGAAACGGCCAACCTGAGCCCGGCGGCGAGCCTGCCGGCGGCGCAGCGGGCCCAGCGGGTCTACTCCGAGCTCACCGCGACCGCCAACCGGGCACAGCTGCCCGTGCGCGAGTTGCTGACTGAGCGCAAGGCGTCCTTCAAGCCGTACTGGATCGTCAACGCGATCTGGGTAAACGGTTCCAAGGCGCTGGTCGAGGAGCTCGCGGCCCACCCGGCCGTGTCCCGCATCGAGCCCAGCAAGTCCTACCCGCTGATCCAGCCCTCCCTCGGCACCACCGAGGCGACCGTCAACGCGATCGAGTGGGGCATCAGCAACATCAAGGCTCCGCAGGTGTGGAGCGAGTACGGTGACCGCGGCCAGGGGATCGTGGTTGCCAACATCGACAGTGGCGTGGCTTTCGATCACCCCGCGCTCGTCAACTCGTACCGTGGCAACGTGGGTGGGGGCACGTTCAACCACAACTACAACTGGTTCGACCCGGCGGGCATCTGCCCGAGCCCCGTCCCGTGTGACAACAACGATCACGGTACGCACACGATGGGCACCATGGTCGGCAACGACGGCGGAGCCAACCAGATCGGCGTCGCCCCCGACGCCAAGTGGATCGCGGCGAAGGGTTGCGAGCTCACCAACTGCTCCGACGCCTCGCTGCTCGCCTCGGGTCAGTGGGTGCTCGCACCGACCGACCTCAACGGCAACAACCCCCGTCCGGACCTGCACCCGGACATCGTCAACAACTCCTGGGGCGGCGGCGGCGGCGACCCGTGGTACGAGGCCACCGTCAACGCCTGGATCGCGGCGGGCATCTTCCCGATGTTCTCCAACGGCAACTCCGGTCCCGGCTGCAACACCGCCGGCTCCCCCGGTGACTACCCGCAGTCCTACGCCGCGGGCGCCTACGACATCAACAACAACATCGCCAGCTTCTCCAGCCGCGGCAAGTCGGGCATCGACAACGGCCTCAAGCCGAACATCGCCGCCCCGGGCGCCAACGTGCGCTCCAGTGTCCCCGGCGGCGGCTACGCGGCCTTCAGCGGCACCTCGATGGCCTCGCCACACGTGGCCGGCACGGTGGCGCTGATCTGGTCCGCGGCGCCGAGCCTCAAGGGTGACATCAACGCCACCAAGGCACTGCTGGACAGCAGCGCGATCGATGTCGACGCCACCACCTGTGGTGGCACCGCCGCTGACAACAACGTGTTCGGCGAGGGGCGTCTCGACGCCTACGCGGCGGTCACGAACGCTCCGCGGGGCCCCAGCGGCACCGTCACCGGCACGGTCACCGACACGACGACGGGTACGCCGATCGCCGGCGCCACCGTCTCGTCCGGCAGCCGTACGGCGACGACGGCGGCGAACGGCACCTACTCCCTGGTGCTCTCCGCCGGTCCGCAGCCCGTGACGGCGGCGAAGTTCGGCTACCACTCGCAGACCGTCACCGTGACGGTCGTCGACGCCTCCTCGGTGACGCAGAACTTCGCGCTGCTCTCGGCACCCTCGGTGACCGTCAGCGGCAAGGTCACCGACGGTTCCGGACACGGCTGGGCGCTCTACGCGGCCATCACCGTTCCGGGTCGCCCCGGCGGGCCGGTCTTCACCGACCCGATCACCGGCAACTACTCGTTCACCGTTCCGGGCAACACCACCTATGAGCTGTCGACCTCGGCGAAGCTGCCGGGTTACCAGACCAAGACGACGTCGGTGACGCTCACCGGCGCCAACAAGGTGGTCAACATCGCGCTGCCGGTCGATGTGGCCTGCACCGCGCCCGGTTACTCGGTGGGCTTCGGCACGCCGATCCTGAACGAGACGTTCGACAGCCTGGCCCTCCCGGCCGGGTGGACCAACGTCAACAACGGCGGCACCGGCGTCTGGTCGTTCAACGACCCGGGCGCGCGGGGCAACCTGACCGGCGGCACGGGTGGCTTCGCCATCCTCGACAGCGACAAGGCCGGCTCGGGCAACACCCAGGACGCGTCGCTCGTCACGCCGGTGCTGGACCTCTCGTCGGCGACCTCGCCGTACCTGAAGTTCAACTTCGACTACCGCGCCTTCAGCAACAGCATCGCGGACGTCGACGTCACCACCAACGGCACGACGTGGACCAACATCTGGCACCAGACCACGACCGCCCTGCGCGGCCCGCGTCTGGAGCAGCTGGCGGTCAACGCGCTGGCCGGAGCGGCCACCGCGCAGATCCGGTTCCGCTACAAGGGAACCTGGGCCTGGTGGTGGGCGATCGACAACGTGCAGCTCCTCAACCGCAGCTGCACGCCCGTCCTCGGCGGTCTCGTCGCGGGCTTCACCACCGACGCCAACACCGGCGCCGGCCTCAACGGGGTCACCGTGACCTCGGGCGACGTCCCGGCGGAGAAGGCCACCTCGGCCGCCACGCCGGACGACGCAGCGATCGGCGACGGCTTCTACTGGCTCTTCTCGAGCGCCACCGGAGCCCACCCGTTCACCGCCGCCAAGGCGCCCTACACGTCTCTGACGAAGTCGGTCACCGTCGTGGCGGACAGCGTCAAGCGGGCGGACTTCGCCCTGAAGTCGGCCCGGCTGACGGTCAGCCCCACCACCGTGCAGGCCTTCCAGCCGTACGGTTCGGTCCGCAAGACCACGGTCACCGTTACCAACACCGGTAGCGCCACGGCCAACGTCGAGCTGGTCGAGCGGGGCGGCACCTTCGAGCTGCTGAACCGGCCCGGCGCGGCCCTGGTGATGAACCAGGTCCCCGGCGGCAAGGTCAGCAAGTCCATGACGGGCGTCGCGGCCACCGGTACGCCGGCCCAGGCACCCACCGTGGTCGGTCCCTGGACCTCGATCGCCGACTACCCGGACGAGGTCTTCGACAACGCTGCGGCGACCTTCGACGGCAAGGTCTACTCCGTGGGTGGCGGCACCGGCTCGGGTCTGGAGAAGAAGCTCTTCGTCTACAGCTCCGAGACCAACACCTGGGCGGCGCTCGCCGACATGCCGACGGGTCGGGCCAAGCCCGCAGCCGTCTTCACCGGCGGCAAGCTCTACGTCCTCGGCGGCTGGTCCGCCGATGGTGACCCGGTCGCCACGGTCGACGTCTTCGACCCTGCGGCGGGCACCTGGTCCACCGTGGCCGGAGCGGTCAACCCCGCGCCTGCCTCGGCGGCCGGTGTCGGCCTGGTCAACGGCAAGATCTACCTGGTCGGCGGGTGCGCGAACGACGTCTGCGACACCACCACCGACACGGTGATCTTCAACCCGGCCACGGGTGCCTTCAGCGCCGGTGCGGACTACCCGCAGACGGTCGCCTGGATGTCCTGCGGCGGCATCGGTGACAAGGTCTACTGCGCCGGCGGTTCCGGCTCGGCGGACTACACCAACGGTTTCGCCTACGACGTCGCGGCCGATTCCTGGGCCCCGATCGCCGACATGCCGATCGACCTGTGGGGCTCCTCGGGCGCCTCAGCCGGCGGCCTGCTGGTGCTCGCGGGTGGTGTGACCGGCGGTTCGACCGCGATCACCAACCGGACCCTCGCCTACGACCCGGCGGCGAACGCCTGGATCGCGGCGCCGAACGCCCAGTTCGCGCTCTACCGCGGTGCGGGTGCCTGCGGTGCCTACAAGGTCGGCGGCTCGCCGTCGTCCTTCGTCGGCTCCGCGGAGTCGGAGTTCCTCGCTGATCTGGCCCTGTGCGACGAGCCCACGGACATCCCGTGGCTCTCGGCCGCGCCGACGCCGTTCACGCTGGCCGCAGGCAAGTCCAAGACGGTCACCATCACCCTGACGGCGACCGCCGCCGCGGGGGTCGCGCAGCCCGGTGTCTACACCGGACAGCTCGCCCTCAAGGCCGACACCCCCTACCCGGTCTCCCCGGTCGACATCGAGATGAACGTCTCGCCGCCGGCCACGTGGGGCAAGATCACGGGCACGGTGCTCGGCCAGTCCTGCAGTGGTGCCACCAGTGGCGTCAAGGCGATCGTCCGGCTGAACCTGATCAGCACCCCGGGCGTCGGCTACACGCTGAAGGCCGATGCTCAGGGCAAGTACGCCTACTGGCTGCCGAAGGGCACCTACCAGGTGATCGTCGCCAAGGACGGGTGGATTCCCGAGGCCGTGAACGCGAAGGTGGAGGCCGGCATCGTCCGGACGCTCGACTTCACGCTCGACCCCGAGGTCCCCTGCCCCAGCGGCGTCTGATCCATCCGCTAGCAAGCGACGGCCGCCAGACCCTTCCCGGTCCGGCGGCCGTCGCCGTCTCCGCGCTCGAAGTCAGCTCGATTCCGGCTCGTGGTGTGCTCGATGGCGATCCCGGCCATGATTGCTGCTCAGGGGCTTTCCTCATCGGATATTGTCCGATTTGCGGAATATCCACGTCCATAACGCCGAATGGCGGTTAATAGTTTCGATCATTCGACTGAGTGGCCACATGGACTGGCAGAGCTAATGTTTCCAGGTGGAACGCGTCGGGTAGCAACTCGACGAGGATCGCTGAATGCAAAAGGAGCACATCATGGCCGCATCGGAGAAGGTTGCCAGCAAGGCAAAAACCGTCAAGGAGAAGGTAAAGGAGACGGTGGCCAAGGCGACCGGCAAGAAGGGCGCGGCGAAGGCCGACACGAAGAAGGCCGATTCCAAGAAGGCCGCCGCGGTCGTCGAACCCGTGGCCGTCGTCGAGCCGGTGGCGGCTAAACCGGCGGCCAAGGCCGCCAAGACCGTGACGGCGAAGGCCGCCCCCGCCAAGGCGGCACCCGTCAAGGCAGCCGCGAAGGCCGCCCCTGCCAAGGCTGCACCCGTCAAGGCAGCCGCCAAGGCCGCCCCCACCAAGGCCGCCCCGGCGAAAGCCGCCCCCACCAAGGCGGCACCGGCGAAGTCCGCGGCGAAGGCGGCACCCACCAAGGCCGCCGCCCCCACCAAGGCCGCACCGGCAAAGGCAGCTCCCGCCAAGGCAGCCGCCACGAAGACCGCCGCCAAGGCAGCGCCCGCCGCGAAGACCGCACCCGCGACGGCCGCGCCCGCCAAGAAGACCGCGACGAAGGCCGCCGTCAAGGCAGCACCGGCGGCGAAGGCGACGAAGGCCGCCGCCGCGAAGGCGGCTCCGGCCAAGGCTGCGCCGACGAAGGCCGCACCGGCGGCGAAGAAGACGACGGCAGCCACCGCTGCGAAGGCCGCACCGGCCAAGGCTGCTCCGGCGAAAGCCGCTGCGACCAAGGCCGCTCCGGCGGCGAAGAAGACGGCAGCGAAGGCCAAGAAGTAGACCACCTTCGACGCGCGGGGCGAGACACCCGTCTCGCCCCGCGCATTTTAGTCCCGCAGTGCCGCTGAGCAGCTAAAATATGACATCCAGCCGATCAGCCGCTGGACGCTCCTACGATCCGCTCATGACCACTGCACGCGTACAGCCGGGCCGGGACGGCTACGGACTCATGCGGGGCAGCTTCGGCGACGTCATGTTCGCCGTCACCCGCGTCGCGATCGGCTTCATCTTCCTCTGGGCGTTCCTGGACAAGCTCTTCGGCCTCGGCAAGTCGACGCCGTCCGAGAAGAGCTGGCTCAACGGCGGATCGCCGACCGCCGGCTACCTGTCCAACCTCAAGGGCACCTTCGCCGACACCTTCTCCGGCATCGCCGGCAAGGCCTGGGCCGACTGGATCTTCATGCTGGGCCTGCTCGGCCTCGGCCTGGCCCTGATCCTCGGGATCGGCATGATGGTCGCCGCGATCGCCGGCACGGTCCTGCTCGTCCTGATGTGGATGACCGCGCTGCCGATCTCGAGCAACCCGTTCCTCGACGACCACATCATCTATGCCCTCGTCATCATCGCCATCGCGGCGACCGGGGCCGGGCTGCGCTACGGCCTGGCACCGTGGTGGCGCCGTGTCACGGCCGGGCAGCGCTGGCTCTGGTGAGACGGGCGAGCGGCGGACCCTGACTACCGGGGAGTTCGTCAGGGTCCACCGCCGTGGCGGAGCTAACCGGATGCCGTGCTGCTCAGCGCGTCAGCACGCGCCCCCATCCGACCAGACCGCCCACGAGCCCGGCGCCCCCGGCACCGCGCCCGTCGACCACCACGTCGAGTTCCACTTGCGACCGCTGTAGGAGACCTGGTCGCCCGGTGCGTACCCGGTGGTGGCGCTCCACTCAGGCAGACCGCCGCAGCCGCCGCCACCGCCGCCCGAGACCGTCAGCGTGAAGGTCGCGCTGTGGGTCGCCGAACCCGTGCCGGTCACCGTGAGCGTGTAGGTCCCGGCCGCCGCGGTCGCCGAGACCGCGATCGACAGGGTCGCGCTGCCGCCGGAGGTCACCGATGCCGGGCTGACGCTCGCCGTGACACCGGTGGGGGAGCCGGTGACCGACAACCCGACCGTCTGGGCGCTGCCCGAGGTGGTGGCCGTGGCGATGGTCGACGAGGTGGAGGCACCCGGCGCGACGGTCGCCGAGGACGGCGAGAGCGACACCGAGAAGTCGTCGCCCGTCGGCACCGAGTTCACCGTCACCGTGTAGCCGGCGGTGTGGGTTCCGCTGGTGCCCGTACCCGTGATGGTGATGGCTTTCGCCCCGAGCGCGGCGCTCGCCGACGCGGTGAGCGTGAGCGTGCTGGAGCCGCCGGAGGTGACCGACGCGGGGCTGAAGCTCGCGGTGACGCCCGTCGGCAGGCCGCTCGCCGAGAGGTTGACCGTCTGCGCACTGCCGGTGGTGGTCGCCGTCGAGACGGTCGTCGTCACCGAGGAGCCGCGCGTGACACTGCCGGCAACCGGGCTGACGGCGATGGAGAAGTCGTTGCCGGGCGCGGTGGAGCACTGGGCCTCACCGGCCTGCGCGGGGACGCTGACGGCGTTCCAGGCGGCCTTGACGGTGTTGCACTCGGCCGAGTTGGCACCGTAGAGGTTGACGGCGGCCTGGAGCGTCGCGGTACGCACGTTGACGTATCGCCACGCCGACGTCTTCATGTTCAGCGCGGCCATGTAGATCTTGCCGGCCTTCTGGATGCCGATGCCCGCGACCGTGGAGCTGTTGCAGGTCGGGCTGCTTGGGTTGCCGCCGCCACCGGCGGAACCGATCGCGGTGAGATAGAACCAGTGGTTGTTGGGCCCGGCGGCGGCGTGCACCTCGGTGCTCGGGATCGCCGAGGAGTAGCAGCTCGGGTCGCCGTTGGTGGCCGGGTTGTACATGTAGCGGATCGGTCCGCTGCCCACCAGGTTGACCTCCTCGCCGACGGTGAAGTCGGCCGGGTCGTTGGGGTTGTCGGCGTACGCCTCGGTCAGCGCGCCGAAGATGTCTCCGGTCGACTCGTTGAGGCCGCCGTTCTCGTTGCCGGTGCCCGCGCCGCCCGGCGTGGTCTGGAAGATGGCGTGGCCGAACTCGTGCGCCACCACGTCGATCGGGGTGGCCTGGCCGGTGTTGGCCTGGTTGTGGCCGAAGTTGGTGTAGCTGCCGTTCCAGTAGGCGTTGACCTCGTTGAGGCCGACCCGGGCCGGGAAGCCGCCGCCGGAGCCGTTGATGCCGCTGCGCCCGAGCCAGGCGCCGAGCATGTCCCACTCCTTCTGCACGGCGTAGAGCGCGTCGACGCAGGCGGTCTCGAGGTTGGTCCCCGAGCCGTTGCCCCACGCGTCGTCGGTGCCGGTGTAGGCGGTGCCGGTCTGGCCGCCGCAGCGGATGCCGCTGCGCGTCGTGTCCGTCATCGACCAGGACGAGCCGGAGCCGCTGGTGCCGATGGTGACCGAGCCGTTGTAGTAGCCGTTGCCGCTGCCCTCGCGGACATACTCCCTCGACTGCGCGACCTTGCCGGTCAGCGCGTCCACGTAGACGTGCCGGCGGCTCGGCCCGGTCGCGGTGGCGCCCTCGACGAGCACCTCCCAGGCGAGCTTCGTGGTGGCGGCGTTGCCGTCGGCGAGCACGACGAGCGTCGGCTGCCCGGCCGCGTCGACGCGGGCGAGCTGCGCGCGGGCGGTCGTGACGGCGGCTGCCTTGGCGACCTTCGGCGTCACGCCGGGCAGCGCGAGCCGGTGCCGCAGCGCGGAGGTGGTGCTGCGGACGTTGCCGGCCGCGTCGGTGACGACGACCGCGTCGCCGCCGACCACCGGCAGGCCGCGGTAGGTGCGCTCGTAGGAGACGTACTGGAAGCCCTCGCTGCCGCCGACGACGGAGCGGCGCAGGTAGGACTCCTGCGGCCCCTTGGCGAGGGCGTCGAGGCCGCTGCTCGCGGCACGGTCGGCGGCGATCGCCGCCCGCTGCGCGCTGGTGGGGCCGCCGGTGGGCGGCGTGGCGGTCCGGGCCTCGGATGTGCCCGGCATGATGATCAAAGCCAGTCCGGCGGCCGTGACGAGTGCCACGAGCGCGGTTGGCATAGCCGTGAGTTTCACGGGATGGAGCTCCTTCCGCATGGGGGTAAGGCGAGAAGCAGCTATCTGTTTAGTTTCCTAAGAAATAACTTTCAATGAATCAAGGTGGCGGCAAGGGGGTGGCAAGGGACCGGCACGGAGGTTCCGGCAGGATCGGCGCTCATGGACCACTTCGCCACCCTGCTGGCCCGCATCACCGGACGCGCCCTCGATGACGAGGAGGAGCTGCCGGCGCCCCCGACCGAGGCCGCGATCGCCGAGGCCGAGGCGGCCATCGGCTTCGCGCTTCACCCGCTGCTCGCGGCCGTCTACCGCCGGGTCGGCGACGGCGGGTTCGGCCCCGGCGAGCTGCTGCTGCCGCTGCTCGGAGACGGCACGACGGAGTCGGCGGTCTCCGCCTACCTGACCAGCCGGACCGAGTTCGCCGGGACCGAATGGGCGTGGCCGGAGGGCGTGCTGCCGATCCTCACCTGGGGCTGCGGCATGTACGCCGCCGTCGACTGCCGCGCCGAGGCGGGCACGGTGCTGCTCTTCGAGCCCAACCCGGGCGACCCGGACCAGGCGTGGTGGATCGACTCGCCGAGCCTCGACGCGTGGTGGGCGCACTACGTCGAGGACTCCGGCTGGTGGGTGGCGGCCGAGGAGGGCGAGGACTACGACCAGCTCGTGCCGTGGCCCGACGCGAAAGCCCGCGCCGCCCGGTAGGACCGACCCCTTAGGACCGACTCTTCAAGAGTTGCGGCGGTCTTGGGCGCGCGGCAGCGCGCAGCAGCGCACGGCGTGCCGGAGCGGTCAGCGCGGCTGCGACGAGAGGAACTCCAGGAGGAGCGGGTTGAAGCGGGCCGGGTGCTCCAGGCTCGGCAGGTGGCCCGCCCAGTCCAGGACGGTGTGGCGAGCGCCGGGGATCTCCTTCGCGAGATGTGCCGCGATCTCGGTGAAGTAGTCCAGGTCGTGCGCGCCGGAGACGACCAGCGTCGGTGCGGTGATGGCGGCGAGGTCGTGGTCGGCGTCGGGCGAATCGACCTCCGGGGCGTCGATCTGCAGGTCGAAGGCGCGGCGCTGCATCACCCCGACGAATTCGCGGGTCGGCGCCGTCGCAGCCGGACCGACCCAGGTCGCCACGTTGAGGGCGACCGCGGCGTCGAGGTCCCGGGCCTCGATCAGCTCGTTCTCGCGCGCGCCGAAGGCGGCCACGTCGGCGGTCTTCGGGTGGCCCTGGGCGCCCGCGCAGACCAGGGCGAGCGAGGCGATCCGGTGCGGCCAGCGGGCCGCCACCTCCTGGGCGACCCGGCCGCCGAAGGAGGCGCCGACCAGGTGCACCGTGGCGAGGTCCAGCTCGTCGAGGAGGGCACGGACGTCGTCGGCGTCGGAGTAGGCGGCGGTGGGGGCGGGCGTGTCCCCGTACCCCCGGAAATCCGGCCGGAGCACCCGGAAGCCGGCGGCGAGCAGCGGGGTTGTCTGCGGCTGCCACATGCGGCGGTCGCAGACCGACGAGTGGAGCAGCAGCACGACCGGCCCGGAGCCTTCAAGATCATATTTAAGTGTCATCCGGCGAGCCTATGCCGATCGTGGCACGCACCTCACTCGATTTCCCTGGCGCGGGCCCGCGGCGGCTGATGGACTGGGCGCATGCCGATCAACGACCGCGCGCAGCTCTTCCGCTCGTTGCACACCGCAGTCAACCCGCTCCGCCTCGCCAACGCGTGGGATGTCGCGAGCGCGCGGGTGATCGAATCGATCGGTGCCACCGCGATCGCCACCACCAGCGCCGGAGTGGCGTGGAGCCTCGGCTCGCCCGACGGCGACGAGCTCGACCGCGACCGCGCGCTGGACCTGATCGCGCGGATCGTCACGGCCGTCGGAGTGCCGGTCACGGCCGATATCGAGAGCGGCTTCGGCGCGAGCCCGGAGGCGGTCGCGACGACGATCGCGGGCGTCCTCGATGCCGGTGCGGTCGGCGTCAACCTGGAGGACTCGCTGCGCGGCGGACCGTCGCCGCTGCGGCCCGCGCAGGAGCAGGCCGAGCGGCTCGCGGCGGCCCGGGGCGCGGCCGACGAGACGGGCGTCGAGCTCTACATCAACGCGCGGATCGACACGTTCCTGCGGCTCAGCGACCCGGCCGGGCGGCTCGACGAGACGCTGTCGCGGGCCGAGACCTACCTCGCGGCGGGCGCCGACGGCATCTTCGTGCCCGGCGTGGTCGATCCGACGACCGTCGCCGCGCTGGTGGACGGCATCGCCGCACCGCTCAACATCCTCGCCGGGCCGGGCTCCCCCGACCTGGGCGCCCTCGGCGCGCTCGGCGTCGCCCGGGTCAGCCTCGGCTCCTCGATCGCGGCGGCGGCGTACGCCGTGGCGAGGCGCGCGGCCGAGGAGTTCTTCACGACCGGCACGTACTCGTCGCTGGCCGGAGCGCTGGCGTACGGGGAGATCAACGAACTCCTGCGCAAGCACGCATAGTGGACATAGCCTTCGAAGTATGACTACTTCGAACCGTCAGGCACTGGCCAGGGGTGGACTGGTCTTCGCGGCGACCATGTTCCTGATGCTCGGCGTCTTCCAGGTCGTGCAGGGCCTGGCCGGGATCATCAAGAGCGAGTTCTTCATCACCACCAGGAACTACGCCTTCACCATCGACACCTCGGTCTGGGGCTGGATCCACTTCATCCTCGGCCTCCTGATGGTCGCGATCGGCTGGTTCCTCTTCTCCGGCGCCACCTGGGCCCGGGGCGCGGGCGTCGCGGTCGCCGTCGCCTCGGCGATCGCCAACTTCTTCTGGCTGCCCTACTACCCCTGGTGGGCGCTGCTCATCATCGCGCTCGACGTCTACGTGATCTGGGCGCTCACCACGGCCCGCTTCGACGACTAACCGGCTTGCCCGCGTGCGGGCGAGCCGCCAGGGTGGACCTGTGCTGATCAGACGCGAAACTCCCGCAGACATCGACGCCATCCGAACCGTCACCGCAGCCGCCTTCCAGCGCGTCGACGAGGCCGCGCTCGTCGACGCGCTGCGGGCCGACGACACCGCGTGGCTGCCCGCGCTCTCCCTCGTCGCGGTCTCCGCCGCCGACGGCTCGGTGGTGGGGCACGTGCTGGCCACCCGGGCCACGGTCGACGGCGTACCGGTCCTCGGCCTCGGCCCCGTCTCGGTCCGCCCCGACCACCAGGGTCGCGGCGTGGGCTCGGCCCTGGTGCACGCGGTGCTCGGCGCGGCCGACGCCCTCGACGAGCCGCTCGTCGCGCTGCTGGGCAGCCGCGACTACTACACGCGCTTCGGCTTCCGCCTCGCCGCGGACTTCGGCATCACGCCGCCGGTCGCCGAGTGGACACCCCATTTCCAGGTACGCGCACTCGCCGCCCACGATCCGCGACTACGCGGCACCTTCGCCTACGCCGACGCCTTCGACGACCTGTGATCCGGGTCGTCGCCGTCGACCTCGACGGCACGCTGCTCCGCTCCGACACCACCGTCTCGACGCGTACCGTGGCGGCGCTGCGCCTGGCGGCCGACGCCGGTGCCCGTGTCGTCATCTCGACAGCCCGGCCGCCGCGCTTCGTCGACGTGCTCGCCGCGGAGACCGGGATCACCGGGATCGCGGTCTGCTGCAACGGCGCGGTCGTCTTCGAACGGGGCGCCGCGCATCCGGGCGACTCGGATTCCGGCGGCTTGGATTCGGGCGGCCTGGATTCGGACGGACTGGATGCTCGCGGGGTGCGCATCGTCGGCGGGCTGCCGATCGCCACGGCGATGCGCTGTGCCGAGGTGATCCTCGAGCTGCTGCCCGACGCGGGATTCTCCCTGGAGACCGGGAGCCGCCTGCTCTGCGAGCCGCGCTACGGCTATGTCTCCAGCCGCTCCATGGGCCGCGTTCACGTCGCCTCCCTGGACGAGCTGTGGCGGGTCGCCGAGGCGAGCGTGAAGCTGCACGCCTGGTCACCGGCGCCGATGACGGACTCGCTGCACGCCGCCCTCACCGCCGCGCTGCCCGCCGTGGAGTGCGCCTACTCCGGCGGCACCGGCACCTTCGAGGTGACCGCGGCGGGCGTGACGAAGGCGAGCACGCTCGCCGCCCTCTGCGCCGAGTGGGGTGTCGACAGTCAGGAGGTGATCGCCTTCGGCGACATGCCCAACGACCTGGCGATGCTGCGCTGGGCAGGCACCGGGGTGGCCGTCGCGAACGCCCATCCGGAGGTGCTGGCGGCCGCTGATCGGCACACCGCGAGCAACGATTCGGACGGCGTAGCCATGGTTTTAGAACAGATTTTCGGTTAGAATGTGTGTACGAACAAAGGCCGCTGACCTGCAGTGACACCCCTTCTCTGAGGAGCCGCAGTGACCCTTCCGTACGCAACTCTGCTCGCCTTCACCCGCTTCGTCGACCGCACCGGACCCGCGAAGGCGTCGTTCGTCTGCGGTCTGCGGCGCCAGCGCGAGTCGGGCGGCGGATTCAACCCGCACGGCCAGCTCATCAAGGCCCTCAAATCCGACATTCAGTTCCGCACGGGCGGCACGCACCTCGGTGAGGTCGCACACACCGTGCGTCCACATTGGCAGCGCCTCTACGCGGCTCTCACCGAGGGCGCCGCGCGCTATGTCAAGTCCCTCGGCGACCCCGCCGACGTGTGGCTCATGCCGACCCACGAGGCGCTCGCGATCGTGGGCGACCTGCCGGTCAAGGTGACCGCCCACTTCGGCCTGCGCTTCGAGGACGGTCACTCCGAAGCCGTCCGCCTTTACTTCGACGAGCAGCCTCCCACCAAGGAGATCGTCACCGCGACGCTGCACCTGCTGCAGGCGCACATGGCACACATCCTCCCGCACGCCGAGCCGGTCCTGGTCGACGTGCGACGGGGAGTGACGCACCGCATGCAGCCCGTGGGCAGCAGCGCGAGTGACGTGGACCGCTGGCTCGCGGGAGAGGCCGCCGGGTTCTCGGCGATCTGGCGTGCCCCGGTCTAAGCGGCGATTCCGGGGCCCTACCGTGATATGCGCGTTCCGCGCCGAAGCGGTAGGGTCCCCGCTTGTGACTAGCGAGCGGACGCAGGGCCTGGTTTTCGGCGAGGTCGCCGACGAATTCGACCGCATCCGGCCGGGTTACCCGGCCGACCTGGTGAAGGACGTCCTCACCTATACGGGTGCGCACGGCCTCGACATCGACCTCGGCGCCCTGGAGATCGGCGCGGGCACCGGCAAGGCGACCTCGGCCTTCACCCAGCACGGTGTGACCGTCACCGCGATCGAACCCGACCCGGCCATGGCCGCACTGCTCTCGCAGCGGCTCCCCGACGTCTCGATCGAGCCCATCTCCTTCGAGCGGTTCGTCTCCGCGCAGCGCTTCGGCCTGCTCTACTGCGCGCAGGCCTGGCACTGGACCGAGCCCGCCACCCGCTGGCAGTCGGCCTCCGCCGCGCTCGCCCCCGGTGGCACCCTCGCCCTGTTCTGGAACTACGACCGCATCGCCGACGACGCCCAGCGGGCCGCCGTCCGCGAGGTGGTCGCCGAGATCGCCCCGCAGCTCCTCTTCGAGTTCGACGACGAGCCCGCCGGCGACCAGGACCTCGCGACCCTCTGGCCGGGCACGGACATCGTCCGCCAGCCCGACTTCACCGAGCTCGCCACCCACCTCTACCTGTGGGACCGCACCATCTCCGCCAGCGACTACGTCGCCTATCTCGGCACCCACTCGACCTTCCGGATGATCGCCGAACCGGTGCGCGACAAGCTCTTCGCCGCCATCGAGGACCGGCTCGCCGCCCCGATCACCCTCGCCGTCGAGACGGTCCTCTACCTCGCTCGCCGGACGGGTTAGCAGCTATACACATTTATACGCAGAGCACCGGGCCGTTTCGGGGCACGCTCGATACATGCCAGACACGGCCGCAACCTTCGCCTGCGTCTTCGTGGCGTTCTACGCCGCGCACACCGTCGGTGACCACTGGATCCAGACCGAACGGCAGGCCGCCCGCAAGGGCCTGCCCGGCTGGGCGGGGCGCCGCGCGTGCCTGGCCCACGTCGCGACCTACACCGCCACCCTGCTCGCGGCGCTCACCGCAGTGTGGCTCGCGCTGGACCTGCCACTGACCCCGTGGCGGGTCGGGCTCGGCCTGGCGGTCTCCGCGATCACCCACTACATCGCCGACCGCCGCGAGCCCCTGCGCATCCTGGCCCGCTGGACCGGACACGCCACCTTCCACAGTCTCGGCCAGCCCCGCCCCGGCCACGACGACAACCCCAGCCTGGGCACCGGCGCCTACGCCCAGGACCAGTCCTGGCACGTGGCCTGGCTCTTCATAGCCGCCCTCCTCACCGCCACCCCGTAACCCAGCGCGGCGCGGCGCGGCGGAAGATCACACCTTCTTCAGGGAAAGTGGTGTGATCATGGGCCGTGATCAGCCCTTCTTCCCCGAAGAAGGTGTGATCACGGCGACCGACACTCGCTCGCTTCGACCAACGCGGAGCGGAACTTAGGACCAACTCTTGAAGAGTTGCGGCGATCTTGGCCTCTCCCCGTTTTGCAGCAAAGCGTGCCCTGCTGGCGACAGCAGGGCACGCTTTGCTGCAAAACGGGGAGGCGGCCTCCGACCTACGAGATGGCTCCGGTCAGGGCGACCACGATGGGTCCGAGCAGTGGAAGGACCACATTGGACAGCGCGTACACGATCGTGTAGCTCATCAGCGGAGTCGTGTTCCCCGCGGCCTGCTGCACAGCCGTCGCCGCCGGCGTGGAGCACTGCTGACCGGCCACGGCACCCAGCGTCAACGGCGCCGGCAGCTTCATCAGCTTCCAGCCCACGAAGAGCGAGATCGACGCCGGGATCAGCGTCACCAGGATGCCCGCGATCGGCAGCGAGAAGCCGTACTGCTTGATGAGGTCGACGGCCTGCGGCCCGGACGACAGGCCCACCGCGCAGATGAACGTCGCCAGCCCCAGGTCCTTGACGACCTGCGCCGCCGCCGGGTGGTACTGCCCGTGCTTCGGGTTGCGCGCCCGCAGCCAGCCGAAGAGCAGGCCGGAGAGCAGACAGCCGCCACCGGTGCCGAGCGAGAGCGGGATGCTCCCCAGCGGGATCTCGATCTTGCCGATGAGCATGCCGAGGATGACGCCGATGGCGATGAAGATGACGTCCATCTTCACGCTCGGGTCGATGACGAAGCCGACGCGCGGTACGAAGCTGGCGAGGTCCCGCTTGGCGCCGGTGAAGCGCAGCGTGTCGCCCTGGTTGATCTGGGTGCCGTTCTGCACCGGCAGGTTGTGGTCCATCCGGCTGATCCCGGAGAGGAAGACGCCGTGGCGCTCCTCCTGCGGGATGGAGGCCCGGATGTCGCCGAGCGTCTTGCCGCCGTATCCGGGCGCGGTGAGCACGACCTCCTGGACATCGAGGTCGACGTTCATCCCCTCGATCCCGGCCCGCTCGGGGCCGATGACGCTGTATCCGTCGATGAGCTGCTCGCGGCGGCCGTGCAGGAGCACCACGTCTCCGGCGGCCAGCCGGGTCCCGGAGGTGACATCGAGGTTGGCCCCGGCTCGGCGTACCCGCTCGATGGCGATGCTCTCACCCAGCGCGGCCTCGACCTGACCGACGGTCTTGCCCGTGGCGAAGGTGACCTCGTGCGCGCGGCCGACGAGGTCGGGCAGCGCGGAGGTCGCGCCGCCCTCGGCGTCGCTGCCGCCGCCGAGCTTCTCCCAGAGCTTCGCGGCCTCCTCGCGGAGGTTGACCCGCATGATCGCGGGCGCGAACTGGCTGGTGAAGAGCACGATCGTGATCAGACCCATGATGTACGAGATGGAGTAGGCCGTGCCCACGTTGCCCTGCAGCGTCTTGATCTGATCGGCGGGCAGGTCGAGTTTGGCGATCGCATCCGTCGCCGTGCCGACCACCGCCGATTCCGTGGCGCCACCGGCGAGCAGCCCCGCCGCGGTGCCCTGGTCGAGGTTGAGGATCGCGGTGGCGAGCCCGACCACGACGAGGATCGTGACGACCTCGACGATGGTGAAGATGCCGTATTTCAGGCTGTGCTTGTTGAGGCTGGCGAAGAACGACGGCCCCGACATGTAGCCCAGCGTGAAGATGAACAGGGCGAACGCGATGTTCTTGACCTGGCTGTTGAGGGTGACCCCCATCATGCCGACGAAGATCGCGACGATCAGCGTCCCGGCGACGCCGCCGAGGGAGATCTTCCAGAACTTGATCTTCCCGAGGGCGAAGCCGAGCGCCAGGCAGACGAAGAGCACCAGCCCTTCGACCGAGTTGAAGAGATCGGTCAACCAATCCTTCATCGCTTCTCCCCGTCACGGGAGGAGGCACGCGCGCCCGCCCTGGTCGAGGTCGACTTCGCCGCCGGGGCCTTCTTCGCGGCGGTGGTCTTGGCCGACGTCGACTTCTTCGAGTCGCTGCTGCTCGACGGCTTCGCCGCGGCGGTCTTCTTCGCCGCGGGCGCTGCCTTCTTCGACGCGGCGGGAGAGGCCTTCTTCGACGCGGCGGCGGGCCGGGTGCCCGATCCCGAGCGGGACTGCTCGAACTCGTCGCGGTAGCCCTCCATGACCTCGCGCAGGCCGGTGCCGATCTTCTCGTACGCCTCGTAGCGCAGGTTCGCCAGGCTCACCCGGACGCTCCACTCCGGACCGTCGAAGCCGCCGCCGTTGAGCAGCACGACCGAGCCCTTCTCGGCGAGGCGGAAGATCGGGTCGACGGGCTCGAAGTTCTCGACCATCCAGTCGGCGAACTCGTCCCCGACCGCGCGCCGCACGTAGCTGAGCAGGTCGAGCTCGACGTAGTAGTGCGCGGCCTGCCGGTCCTTGGGCAGCTTGACGCCCATCCCCTTGACGAGGGCGTGCAGCCGCCGCTGGATGATGGTCTGGCAGACCTGCTTGTAGTCGTCGGCGCCGTCGAGCAGCGCGAAGAGGCTGAACAGCCCCATCTGCACCTGCTGCGGCAGCGAGAGCCCGGCGGTGTGGTTGAGCGCGACCTGCCGGGAGTCGGCGACGATCCGGTCGATGAACTTGATCTTCTCGGGCTCCAGGGTGAGCGTGCTGTAGCGCTCGTGGAGCTGCGCCCTGCGCTTGGCCGGCAGCTTCGCCAGCTTCTCCTCGAAGATGTTGTCCTGGTTGATGGCGATGACGCCGAGGCGCCAGCCGGTGCAGCCGAAATACTTGCTGAAGGAGTAGACGCCGATCGTGTGCCGGGGCACCGTCGACATCAGCGACTCGAAGCCGTCGACGAAGGTGCCGTAGACGTCGTCGGTGATGATCGTCAGGCCCTTGTTCGTCGTCTCGGTGATCTTCTTGATCCGCTGCCGGGTCTCGGCCGACAGCGCCACCGACGGCGGGTTGGACGGGTTGACGAGGAAGACCGCCTTCACCTTGGGGTCGGCGAGCTTGTCGATCTCCCCGTCGGCGAACTGCCAGGTGTGGAAGCCCTCGTCGTCGATGCGGTCGGCCTTCAGCTCGATGACGTTGAACTCGTATCGCTCCAGGTGCGGGATCTCCAGGTACGGCGTGAAGATCGGCGTCATCAGCGCGATCGTGTCGCCCTTGTCGAGGATGCCGTTGATCACCGCCGAGTCGAAGAGATAGCACATCGCGGCCGTGCCGCCCTCGACGGCGTAGATGTCGAAAGGCTTGTCGGGCTGCTTGCCGTTGCACATCTCCTTGACGAGGTACTCGTGCACGACCTTCTCGATGTGGGTCAGCATCCGGTCCGGCTCCGGGTAGTGGTCGCCGATGATCGCGTCGGTGAGCTCCCAGACCCACGCGTCGGCGTCGAAGCCGAGCTCCTTGACGCCGTAGTCGACCGATCGCCGCAGCAGGTCGGCACCGCCCTCGGCCTTGTTGGCCTTGAGGAAGTCGGCGAACCGGGCGGCGATGCCGGGCTTCTGCGGCATGCCGCCGACCCCGTCCCACTCGTCCCAGTCGAGGCGCGCCTCGGCGACGCCGAACCTCCCGAGCAGGAAGAACGCCTCCCTCGGCTCGGTCGCGGTCCAGTTGGGATTGCCGCGGCCGGCATTGAGCATGACGATGGCGTTGAGCTTATTGTTCTCGTCGGCGAGCTCGATCAGCGAGTTCTTCAGCTCGAACGGGCTCAGGCTCTGCAGCCGCTTCTGTTCCGCGCGCGTGGTCATGACTCGGTTCCCCCGTGGTGTGATGGTGTGAGATCTCAGGCGAG
Organism: Allocatelliglobosispora scoriae; assembly: GCF_014204945.1. Taxonomy (NCBI): domain Bacteria; kingdom Bacillati; phylum Actinomycetota; class Actinomycetes; order Micromonosporales; family Micromonosporaceae; genus Allocatelliglobosispora; species Allocatelliglobosispora scoriae. Next base: position 1,457,416 of record NZ_JACHMN010000003.1, on the reverse strand, counting down.
CAGGGCGACGATGACCGTGCCCCAGATGGTGAGCAGCGTGTTGCCGATGGCGTAGGGCACCGTGTAGCCGAGGACCGGCACCTTGCTGCGGGCCGCGTCGCAGACCGCGCCGATCGATGCGGTGGTGGTGAAGGTGCCCGCCGTCGCGCCGATGTTCGTCGCGGACGGCCACTTGTAGACGAGCTTGCCGAAGAAGAGCGTGAAGAGCATCGGCAGCAGCGTCACGACGAGCCCGGCGAACAGCAGGCCGACCCCCTCGGACTTGACGCCGGAGATGAAGTTGGGCCCGGACTGGATGCCGACGATGCCGACGAACATGCACAGGCCGCCGGTGTCCATCAGCCACTCGGCCGCGGGCGGGAACTTGCCGAAGGTGGGGTTGCGCGAGCGCAGCCACCCGAAGATCAGGCCCATGATGAGCGCGCCGCCGCTGGTGGTGAGGCCGATCTTCGCGCCCGCGATGGCGATCGTCGGGATGCCGATCAGGCCGCCGAGGAAGATGCCGAGCCCGACATACGAGTAGTCGGTCTCGTCGCTGCTGCGGTTGGGCTTGCCGATCTCGGGGATCGCCTTCTCGACCAGCTCCTTGGGGCCCTCGACGGTGATCTCGTCGCCCCGGTGCACCACGGTGGTGATGCCGAAGGGGATCTCGATCCCGGCCCGGACGATCTTCTTGACGAAGAGGTTGCGGGCGGCCGGGTGCTGCGCCAGCTCGGCGAGGGTCTTGCCGTCGAGCTCCTTGCGGGTCAGCACGATCGCGAGCGACTCGATGTCGTATCCGAGCAGCTCGCTGTCGTCGACCTCGGAGCCGACCGCGGTCATCTCCCCGGCGATGAAGTCGCTGTGGTTGGCGGTCACCGTCACCACGTCGCCCGCGCGCAGCACGGTGTCCGGTGTCGTGAACGCGAGCTCGTCGCCGCGCCGGTAGCGCTGCAGGAAGATCCGCCGGCCTCGGCTCGCCGCGAGCTCCTCCTCGGCCCGCACGGTGACGCCGTCCAGCTCAGACCCTTCCACCACCCGATAGGTACGCCGGACAACCTGCCGGTAGGCCGGCTGGCTGTCCGCGTCGTGGAAGGTGCCGAGCTTTTTCTCCATCGCCGAGCACTCCGCGGCGAGGTCCTTCGTGCCGAGCATCTTCGGCGCCCACTGCGAGAGGAAGTAGGCGGCCGCGGCGGTGCCGAAGAGGTAGCAGACGGCGTACCCGACGGGGATCTGATCGATGAAGGTCTTCTTCTGGTCGTCGGGGATCGAGGTCGAGGCGTTGATCGCGTCGGTGGCGACGCCGATCACCGCCGACTGCGTCAGGCCGCCGGCGAGCAGCCCCGCGCCCCAGCCGGGGCCGTAGCCCATGATCTTCGCCATGGCGTAGGCGACGCCGAGGCCGACGAGGCAGCCGAGCACCGCGACGACGAGCTGCGGGATGCCGTCCTTCTTCATCGCGGCGAAGAACTGCGGCCCGACGCGATAGCCGAGCGCGAAGAGGAAGCCGATGAACGCCACGGTCTTGACCAGGTCGGGGATCGTGATGTCGAGCTGCCCGACGAGTACCCCGGCGAGCAGCGTCCCGGTGACGGCACCGAGGGTGATGCTCTTGAAGCTGAGCTTGCCGATGAAGAAGCCCAGCGCCAAGGTCAGGAAGATCGCGAGTTCGGGGTGGTTCTGCAGGGAAGTCTGAAACCAATGCCACATCGCCGCACACCCCTCCTAGAGCGCCATGCGGCCGACGCTATCAGGGCATATGCGACATTACTGGCGCAATTATGAAAGTGGCTCGTACGGCTCCGGTGACGCCACGGCGGCCATGACCCCGCTGCGATCACGCCATCCGGCGATGTGCAGGCCGCCCCAGCGGGTCGGGTCGGCGGAGAGGTCCACCGTCTCCAGGCTGTCCAGGGTCGCCAGGCCCGCCTTGATCAGCGCCTCCTTGCGTACCCAAAAATCCAGGAACGCGAGCCCGGGCTGGGCGGCGGCCTTGACCAGCGCGGCCTCGCCCGGGGTGAGGACCTTGTCGATCGGCGCCATGTCGGTGCCGCGGGCGGTCGACTCGATGTCGATGCCGATCGGACCGGTCCCGGCGCAGGCCGCGACGTGGCCCCGGCTGTGCGACAGGCTCACCGCGAGCTCCGGCGCCTCCTTGATCGACGGGCGGCCGTGGGTCGGCAGGTCGCAGGTCGGGCAGGTCTGCACGAGCGTCAGCTCCGCCGGATCGACACCGAGCGCGAGCCCCGCACAGACCCGAACCAGCAGGTGAGCGGCGACGAACGTGTCCGCGTCGGCGGGGAAGACGAAGCCGGCGGCCCGCTTGCGCTCCAGCTCGGTCAGGAGCGCGGACGGCTCCGGGACGCGGGCGAGGGCGTCCTGAGTGGATTCGACGAGCACGATCGGCATGGGTTGACTCTATCCGCCCCCCACACCGGCTCCATCTCCCCGTGCGCCCCCTGAACTTTAATGCTGGACACGCCGCGAAAAGCACAACAAAGGTCAGGGGCGAAAGGATCCTGACCTTTGTTGCAGGTTTGACGGCATGTCCAGCATTAAAATTCAGGAGGGTGGGGGCAGGACCGTGTCCAGGGTGCTGGCCCATTCGGCCAGGACGCGGGTGCGGCGGGCGCTGTCGTCGCGGAGGAGGGCCGCCAGGCCCAGGCCGCGGGTGAGATCCAGGGTGGCCTGGACCATCTCCCGGACGCCCGGCCGGGACTCGTCCGCACCGAGCAGCTCGACCGCCATCCCGTGCGCCTCCCGGCCCAGCCTCGCCTCCAGCGGGGCGACCTGTGCCCGCAGCGCCTCGTCCGTCGCCGCGGCCATCCAGAGCTGCAGGGCGGCGCGGAAGAGCGGCCCGCCGTAGAGGTCGGCGAGCACGTTGAGGACCGCCTCGGTCCGGCGGGGGCCGGTCGGCAGGGCGGGCTGAGCACCGGCGATCTCGGCGGCCCGGACCTCGCTCATGTGCTCGATCGCGCCGGTGACCAGGTCCTCCCTCGTCGGGAAGTGGTGCTGCGCCGCCCCCCGCGACACCCCGGCCCGCTCGGCGACGACCGCGACCGTGGTGCCGGTCCAGCCCAGCTCCGCCAGGCACGCCACCGCCGCCGAGAGCAGGCGCTGCCGGGTCGCCCGGCTGCGGTCCTGCTGCGGCTCGCGACGGGTGTCGGCGGAGCGGGCTGTCACCATCAGTAGGACCTCGGCAATCCCAGGCTGTTCTGCGCCACGAAGTTCAGGATCATCTCACGGCTGACCGGGGCGATCCGGCCCAGGCGGGAGGCGACGAGGAAGGTCGCGAGGCCGTACTCGGTGGCGAGGCCGTTGCCGCCGTGGGTCTGGATCGCCTGGTCCACGGCGCGGACCGTCGCCTCGCCGGCGGCGTATTTCGCCATGTTGGCGGCCTCACCGGCACCCTGGTCGTCACCGGCGTCATACAGGTCGGCGGCCTTGCCCATCATCAGCTTCGCCAGCTCCAGCTCGATGTGCGACGCCGCGAGCGGGTGCGAGATCGCCTGGTGGGTGCCGATCGGCTTGCCCCAGACCTCCCGGGTCCGGGCGTAGTCGACGGCGCGGTCCAGCGCGTAGCGCCCGATCCCCAGCGCGAACGCCGACGCCATGATCCGTTCCGGGTTGAGCCCGGCGAAGAGCTGCATCAGCCCGGCGTCCTCGGTGCCGACGAGCGCGTCGGCGGACAGCCGGACGTCGTCGAGGAACAGGGTGAACTGCCGCTCCGGCGCGACCAGCTCCATCTCGATCGGGGTGGCGGTGAAGCCCGGCGCATCCGTCGGCACCACGAAGAGCACCGGCTTGAGCCGGCCCGTGCTCTCGTCGGTCGTCCGGCTCACCACGAGGACCGCCTCGGCCTCGTCGATGCCGGAGATGTAGGTCTTGCTGCCGTTGAGCACCCACCCGTCGCCGTCGCGGCTCGCCGTCGTCGCGATCCGGTGCGCGTTGGAGCCCGCGTCGGCCTCGGTGATCGCGAAGGCGAAGATGCGGGAACCGTCGGTGAGGCCGGGCAGCCAGCGGGTCTTCTGCTCGTCGGTGCCGAAGCGGCTGATCACCGTGGCGCAGATCGCCGGGGAGACGACCATCATCAGCAGGGGGCAGCCCGCGGCGCCCAGTTCCTCGCAGACGGCGGCGAGGTCGCCGATGCCGCCGCCACCGCCGCCGTACTCCTCGGGGATGTGGACTCCGAGGTAGCCGAGGGCTCCGGCCTCCTGCCAGAGCTCGGTGGTCTTGGCGTTGGATCTGGCCTTGCCGAGGTAGTAGCGGTGGCCGTACTTGGCGCCTAGTTTGGCTGCGGCTTGTCTCAGCTGGGTTCGTTGCTCGCTGTCCATCGTTGCTCCCTGTCTGCTGTTTCCGGCCGGGGGGTGATGATCGCCAGCGGGGTGCCCGGGTTCACCTGGAGGCCCTCGCGTGCGGGGAGATGGGTGACCACGCCGTCGGCGGGTGCTGATATCTGGTGCTGCATCTTCATCGCCTCCAGCCAGAGGAGGGGCTGGCCGGCGGTGACGCTGTCGCCCTCGGCGACCGCCACCCGGATGACGGTGCCGGGCATGGGGGCGAGCAGTGACCCCGCCGCGACTTCCCGCGTCGGAGCGGGGAACCGGCCGACCAGCACCAGCGCGACTCCCCCTAGCGGGGAGTCGATCTCGATCCGGGGTAGATCTCGTGCGTTCTCCGTCGCTCCAGCGACGGAGAACGCACAAGATCCGGGAAGCGCCACCCGGAAGGGGATCTGGACTCCGCCTACCCGGAGCACCACCAGTGACGGGCTCACGGATTCGACGCCGATCGAGCCCCCGACCTCCTCGTCGACCCCTTCCACAACCGCGACCCCGTCCCGGCCGAAGCGATACGCGACCGCCACCACACGCCCGTCGGGAGCGGTGAAGGAACGCCGGTGCGGGGCGCTGCGCAGGTTGCGCCACCCGAGCGGAAGACGGGACAGCACCGGCGCGGCGAGCCGGTGAGCGCAGGCGACGGCGAGCGCGGCGGCGACGGCGGAGAGCTGCTGAGCCCGGGTGTCCGCGAGCGGTGCCGCCAGCGCCGGCAGCCCGTGGTCGTCGAGGAACGACGTCGGTGTCGCACCGGCGACGAAGGCGGGGTGGCGCAGGACGCGTACCAGCAGATCGCGGTTGGTCGTCAGCCCGTGGATCCGCGCACCCGCCAGCGCACCCGCGAGCGCGCGGATCGCCTCGTCGCGGCTCGGTGCCCAGGCGATCAGCTTCGCGAGCATCGGGTCGAAGCGCACCCCGACCACGGATCCGCTCTGGACACCGGAGTCGAGCCGCAGCCCCCGCACCGGTCCGAACGTGCCCGCGACCCCGGGGACCTCGAAGCACGACAGCGTTCCGCTCTGCGGCAGCCACCCCGCCGCCGGGTCCTCGGCATAGATGCGGGCCTCGATCGCGTGGCCGACCGGCGGCGGTGGCGACGCGGGCAGCGCCGCACCCTCGGCGATCCGCAGCTGCCAGGCGACGAGGTCCAGGCCGGTCACGGCCTCGGTGACCGGGTGCTCGACCTGCAGCCGGGTGTTCATCTCCAGGAAGTGGAAGGTCCCGTCGTCGGCGGCGAGGAACTCGACGGTCCCGGCGCCGACATAGCCGATGGCGGTCGCGGCGGCGACGGCGGCATCGAGCAGCCGAGCGCGCATCGCAGGCGTGACCAGCGGCGACGGCGTCTCCTCGATGATCTTCTGGTGCCGGCGCTGGATGGAGCACTCGCGCTCGCCGAGGGTCCAGACCGTGCCGTGGCCGTCGGCGAGGAGCTGCACCTCGATGTGGCGTCCGGTGGCGAGGAACGGCTCGCAGAAGACGGCCGGGTCGCCGAAGGCCGCCAGCGCCTCGGCCCGTGCGGCGTCGAGCTCCGCGGGCAGCGAGGCCAGGTCCCGGACGACCCGCATGCCGCGCCCGCCGCCGCCCGCCGACGCCTTGATCAGCACCGGCAGGTCGGCCGCCGTGACCGAGGCCGGGTCGAGTTCCGGCAGCACCGGCACCCCGGCCGCCGCCATCAGCTTCTTCGCCTCGATCTTGGACCCCATCGCGGCGATCGCGGCCGGCGGCGGACCGACCCAGGTGAGCCCGGCGTCGAGCACCGCCTGGGCGAAGTCGGTGTTCTCGGAGAGGAAGCCGTATCCGGGGTGCACGGCGTCGGCGCCGCCGGCGACCGCTGCCGCCACGATCGACGCGGAGTCCAGATAGGACGTGATCAGGACGCCGAGGCCGTCGGTCGGAGGGTCGCCCGCGGTGTAGACCGACACGGTGGTGATACCCGCGTCCCGGCAGGTACGCGCGATGCGCCGGGCGATCTCGCCCCGGTTGGCGATGAGGAGCCGCTGGATCATGTCTCTCACATCCGGAAGACGCCGTAGGGACCGGCGCCGGGGTCGGCGGCCGAACCGATCGCGGACAGGCACAGGCCCAGCACCGTCCGGGTGTCGCGGGGGTCGATGACCCCGTCGTCGTAGAGCAGGCCGGACAGGAACATCGGTGCCGACTCGGCCTCGATCTGCTGCTCGACCATGGTCCGCACCACCGCGTCGGCGTCCTCGTCATAGGGCCGCCCCGATGCGGCGGCGGCCTGCCGGGCGACGATGGAGAGCACCCCGGCGAGCTGCGCGCCGCCCATCACGGCGGACTTGGCGCTGGGCCAGGCGAAGAGGAACCGCGGGTCGTACGCCCGCCCGCACATGCCGTAGTGCCCGGCGCCGTAGGACGCTCCGATGAGGACGGAGAGGTGCGGCACGGTGCTGTTCGAGACCGCATTGATCATCATGGCGCCGTGCTTGATGATGCCGCCCTGCTCATATTCGCGGCCGACCATGTATCCGGTGGTGTTGTGCAGGAAGAGCAGCGGCGTACGCGACGCGTTGGCGAGCTGGATGAACTGCGCCGCCTTCTGCGACTCGGCGCTGAAGAGCACCCCGCGCGCGTTGGCGAGGATGCCGACACCGTGGCCGTGCACGCTCGCCCAGCCGGTGGCGAGGCTGCCGCCGTAGCCGGGCTTGAACTCGTCGAACCGCGATCCGTCCACGACGCGGGCGATCACCTCGCGCGGATCGAACTGCTGCCGCAGGTCGCCGGGGACGATGTCGAGCAGCCCGTCCGCGTCGAGCAGCGGCTCGGCGTAGCCGACGGCGGGCGGCGGCCCGAGCTTGCGCCAGCGCAGGTTGGCGACGATCCGCCGGCCGATCCCGATCGCCTCGACCTCGTCGGCGGCGAGGTGGTCGGCGAGCCCCGACACCTCCGCGTGCATCCGCGCCCCACCGAGCGACTCGTCGTCGGACTCCTCCCCCGTCGCCATCTTGACCAGCGGCGGACCGGCGAGGAAGACCTTCGACTGCTCGCGGATCATCACGACGTGGTCGCTCATCCCGGGGATGTAGGCGCCGCCCGCCGTCGAGTTGCCGAAGACGAGCGTGATCGTCGGGATCCCCGCCGCCGAGAGCCGGGTCAGGTCGCGGAAGACCTGCCCGCCGGGGATGAAGATCTCCTTCTGGTTCTGCAGGTCCGCGCCGCCCGATTCGACGAGGTTGATCACGGGCAGCCGGTTCTGCCGGGCGATCTCCAGCGCCCGCAGCGTCTTGCGCAGGGTGATCGGGTTGGAGGCGCCGCCGCGCACGGTCGGGTCGTTCGCGATCAGCAGGCACTCGACACCCGCGACGACGCCGATCCCGGTGACGACGCTGCCGCCGACGGGGTGGTCGGTGCCGTAACCCGCCAGCGGTGACAGCTCCAGGAACGGCACGTCCTCGTCGAGCAGCAGCTCGATCCGCTCGCGCGGCAGCAGCTTGCCCCGGTCGTGGTGCCGGGTGACGTATTTCGGCCCGCCCCCGGCCAGCGCCTTGGCGTGCTCTGCGTCCAGCTCGGCCAGCTTGCGCAGCATGTCGTCCCGATTGCTCACAGGAACTCCTCCGGGATGTCGACGTGCCGGGAACGCAACCACTCGCCCAGGCCCTTGCCCTGCGGATCGAACCGGACCCCCGCCGAGACACCGTCGCCGAGCAGCCCGTCGACGACGAAGTTGATCCCGCGCAGGTTCGGCAGCAGGTGCCGGGTGATCGGCAGCGCGGCCGCCTCCGGCAGCAGCCGCCGCAGCTCATCGGTGGTGAGTGTCCGGCACAGCCAGGCGTAGGCCGCGTCGCTGCGGACCCACAGCCCGATATTCGCCGACCCGCCCTTGTCGCCCGACCGCGCGCCCGCGACCAGCCCCAGCGGCGCACGCCGGGTCGGCCCACCGCCCTGGAAACCCGCCACCACCGGCTCCTCCAGATCAACCACCAGCCGGGTACGCCCACCGTGCGCCACCGGCACCACGGAGCGGTCGGGCAGAACCGCCTCCTGCGCCACCGCACCCGCGTCCACGAAGGCCGCGGCGAAGACCCCGAACGGCGTCCCCTCCCCCGGCGGCGCGGTCACCGTGCACCCCGGGTAGGACGCGAGCGCCAGCTCCACCGCCGCCGAGCTGAACGCCCGCCCCACGACGGCGGGGTCGGGATCCTTGACGGTGATCCGCAGCAGCGCGCTCGCGGCCTCCTGCGTCCCCGCGTCGGCGTGATCGGTCCGGGCCAGCGCGTAGTGCACCGCCGCCGGTCGCCGCCCGGCCAGCGCCGCGTCGAGCTCCGCCGTCACCCAGGCCGCTTTCGCCTCGATGTCGAGCCCGGTCAGGATGAACGCCACCTCGTTGCGGTACCCGCCGAGGGTGTTGAGCCCGACCTTCAGCGTCGGCGGCGGTGGCTCGCCGATCACACCGCTGACCAGCACCCGGTCGGGCCCGTCGTCGGCGAGGACCACGGTGTCGAGGCGGGTCGTCACGTCGGGGCCGGCATACCGGGGGCCGCCGATCTCGTAGAGCAGCTGGGCGGTGACGGTGCCGAGGGTGACGGCTCCACCCGTACCCACATGCTTGGTGACCACACACGACCCGTCGGCGCGCACCTCGGCGATGGGGAAGCCCGGCCGGCCGCGGGTCTGCTCGGTGAAGAACGCGTAATTGCCGCCGGTCGCCTGCGCGCCGCACTCGATGATGTGCCCCGCGACCGTGGCACCCGCGAGGGCGTCGAAATCATCACGCGACCAGCCGAAATGCGCCGCCGCCGGGCCGACCACCAGCGATGCGTCGGTGACCCGGCCGGTGACGACGATGTCGGCGCCCGCGTTGAGGCACTCGACGATCCCCCACGCACCCAGGTAGGCGTTGGCGGTGATCGGCGAGCCGAGACCGAACTCGCCGACGCGGTCGAGCAGGTCGTCGCCGCGGACGAAGGCGATCCTCGGGTGCAGGCCGAGCCGGTCGGCGAGCTCGCGCAGCTTGGCGGCGAGCCCGCAGGGGTTGAGGCCGCCCGCGTTCGCGACGATCGTGACCCCCCGGTCGAGCGCGGTCCCGAGGCTGCCCTCCAACTGCCGCAGGAACGTCTTGGCGTATCCGGTCGAGGGGTCGCGCATCCGGTCCCGGCCGAGGATCAGCATCGTCAGCTCGGCGAGGTAGTCGCCGGTCAGAACATCGATCGGCCCGTCGGCGAGCATCTCGGCGACGGCGCTGAACCGGTCACCGTAGAACCCGGACGCGTTCGCCACCCGCAGCGGCCGCGCCTTCTCCCGCTGTAGCACCAACTCTTCAAGAGTTGGTGCTACAGCAGCGCGCCCCGCCTGCTGCGCCTGCTCCTGCCGCGACTCCTCCTGCCGCAACTCTTGAAGAGTTGGTGTTATCGGGGTCGTCATGCGAACTGTCCCGCCGTTCGGCCGGCGCCGGGCGGACCGGCGAAGGCTTGGATGATGTCGAGCCACTCGTCGGCGTCGGCGCCCTCAGCGGTGACGGCGAGATCGTCGCGGTGCCGCCGCTGCGTCGCGAGCAGGCAGAAGTCGAGCGCGGGCCCGGTCACCCGCTGGACGGCGTCGTCGGGACCCCACGTCCAGAGGTCGCCGCCGGGGCCGGTCAGCTCGACCCGGAAGGGCTCGCTCGGCGCGGTGCGGCCGTGCATGACGTAGGCGAAGTCGCGCGCCCGGACGCCGAGGTGGGCCACGTGCCGGAGCCGGTCGGTGGGCTCGCGCCGAACGCCGAGCGCATCGGCGATGTCGAGGCCGTGCGCCCAGTTCTCCATGATCCGCGCGGTGATCATCGAGGCGGCGCTCATCGACGGGCCGAACCAGGCGATCCGAGCACCCGGCGGCACCGCACCTAGAGCGTCGGCGAGGGCCCGGCGGCCAGCCACCCATCCGTCGCGCAGCCGGTCCGGTGGGAGTGCGGCGAGCTCGGCGGCACCGGCCTCGATGGCGCGGAGCAGGTCACCGGTGTCGGCGAGCTCGGTCACGAGGTCGGCGAAGTCGTCCGGGTCGGTGACGGCTCGCAGCGAAGCCTGATCGGTCCAGGTCAGGTGGGCTATCTGATGGGCGATGGTCCAGCCGGGGGCGGGGGTCGGCGTGGCCCAGCCGGGCTCGTCGAGCTCGCCGACGAGCCGCAGCACCTCGTCGCCCTCGGCGGTCAGGTCTCGCAGCAGCGACTGCTGGTCCGTCATGGGTCCACCGTCGCTCCCGCAAAGAAAAAAGTCAAGTGTGCTTGATTTTTTTGGCCCGCGGCAGAGTGCCTTCGCTGCGGGGCGGCTACTCGTCGTCGGCGAAACCGACCGTCGGCAGGAACAGACCCGGCGGCCGGGCCGACCACGGATCGAACCGGGCCGAGACCTCATAGCTCTCCGCCTGGGCGAGGTCGACGACTCCCCCGGCCGAGAAGTCGGCCCCGGCGAAGGAGACCTCGCTCCCGGCGAACCGGGCACCGTCGAAGGTGACGACGCCGTCCTCGCCGAACGTCGTACCGGCGAAGGAGACCGCACCGCCGTCGAGGGCCGCGCGGTCGAACCGGATCGTCCCGCCCCGCAGGTCGAAACCGGTGAAGCGGAGTGTGCCCCCGGCGAAGGTCGCCCGCTCGAAATCGATCAGTCCCCGCCGCATCATCGCCGCCTCGAACGAGACGTCACCGCGGAAGACCGCGCCGACGAAGGAGATCCAGGCATCGGTGAGGTCGGCCCCCTCGAAGGAGAGGGCGGTGCCCTCGGCGAAGGTCACCCCGTCGAAGACGACCCGCCGTCCGCGGAGCTCCGCCCCCGACAGGTCGCCGCCCCCGAAGGCCGCGCCGCGGAAGTCGAACCGATCCGGGACGGGCGCGCTCAACGCCGATCCCTAGGCGGTCGCGGTCAGGCGGCGGGACAGCTCCCCCGCCCGATAGAGCTGGACCGAGCGGGCCTGGCCCCGCACGAAGCCCCGCAGCAGCCGGGGCATGGTGAGCTCGATCCGCTCGTCGAGGCGGGTGCCGCCGCTCTCGGGGGTGAGGACGAGGAGCGAGGTCAGGCGTACGCGACCGGGGCTGACCACGTCCTGCCGGATGCGCGCGGCGCCCGCGTCGACCCGCATCGTGACCGCGATGGGGTTGTCCCACAACCGCACCGGCCCGGCCTTGAAGCGCTCGACGGCGGTGTAGGCCACGAACGGCTGACCGGAGTCGTCGACCCCCTCGCTCACGTCGCGCACCGCCACGATCAGCGGCGAGAGCCCCAGATAGGAGTGCGGATCCGCGAGATGGGCGAAGACGGCGCCCGGCTCGGCGGCGACGTGCCAGCTGTGGTCGAACGAATCCTGCGCCATGTGCCGGATTCTAGGCACACGGCGCAGGAGGCGGATCAGCTCGGTAGCCGGCTCAGTAGCCCGGGAAGACCTGCCGCAGCTCGTCGAGGTCGATGGTGCCCGTGACCTCGACACCGGCCGGGGTGTACTGGGGCGCGAGCCGGCCGGCGACGAGCCGCAGCCACGCCTCCGCCGGAATCGTGAGCACCGCGTCGGCGTCGGCCGGGGCGGTCGGGCTGAGGACCGCCGTGTCGGTGAGGATGACGCCCTCGACCCGCTCCGGCGCGGTGAGCTCCACCCGCAGCGACACCGGCCGGCCGCCCAGCACGGCGGGCTTGGCGGCGAAGCCGAAGAGCAGCGGCGCCACGTTCAGCAACGGTTCCACCGCCTCCGGCGCGACGGTCGCCGCCGGGTCGAGGATGACCCGCACGTCCCACGAGTGCAGCGCGAACTCGCTCAGCCGCAGCCCGGCCGAGGTCGCCACGTCCACCGGGACGGGGATGAAGCCCAGGTCGATGCGGTGGTTGGCCCGGGTCTCGGCGTCGAGCGCCTCGTAACGGGAGACGAGCGCCTCGTTGGTGACGGGGAAGGTCGCCGCTCGCTCCTGCGGCGACATCGCGTCCCAGCGCGCCCACACGCTCGGGTAGAAGTCGTCGGGCAGCTTGGGCCCGCCCTCGAGCGAGCGGGTGAGCGCCGCCAGCCCGATCTCGGCGCCGCTGCCGAGGTGGCTGAGCACTTGGGAGATGTCCCATTCCGCCGCGGCGGAGGGCCCGGTGAGCTGGTCGGGCCGCAGGTCACGAACGATGGCGGCGAGTTCGTCGTAGCCCGACCGCAGGGCAGCGATGGTCTCGTCGGCGGGGTTCGTCATTTATGGTTCTCCTCAGGACAAAGGGTGGATCACGTCATCCGCGCCAACCACCGGCACCGCCCGGATATTCCGGCCCCGATACCGTGGCGGGATGATCTGCCAGCGCGAGCGCCGATGAGCCGGCACCGGTTCCACGGCGATCCGGAGCGCTTCGACGTGCTCGCGGCCTTCGTGGTGGAGCGGTTCCCCGACGCCCGCTACATCGCCGATGTCGCCGGTGGCCAGGGGATGCTCAGCCGGGTCCTGCGCAAGAAGTACGGCCTGGAGGCCGAGGTGGTCGACCCGCGCGGCTGGGCGCTGAAGGGCGTCCCGGCCCGGGCCGACTACTACAGCGCGGCGATGGCGGACTACTACGACCTCGTCGTCGGCCTGCACCCCGACGAGGCGACCCGGGAGGTCGTCGAGTCCGCCGCCGTACGCGACGTGCTCATCGTGCCGTGCTGCAACTTCTGGGCGCCCGGTGTGAAGCTCGGCCAGCAGGAGCTGATCGACGCCATCGTCGACTTCCACTCCGCCCGGGGCGGCCGGTGCGAGCGGGTCACGCTCGGCTTCCGGGGGCCCAAGAACCAGGCGCTGCTGCTCCGGCCGCCTACGCCCTGATCCCCTCGGCGAAGGCGGCGATCACCGCGGGGTCGAGCAGCGCCGCCCGGACGGCGTCGGCCGGATCGGTCAGCTCCCGGCCGTACGGGTCCAGCGACGCCACATCCTGCACCCGCCCACCGGCGGCGAGGATCAGGTGACCGGCTGTCGCCGCCGCCCGGATCGCCGCGAGCTCCGCCGGCGAGGCCACCCAGCGCCGGGTGATGCCGTCGGCGAGGAAGACCTTGATCTCGCCAGTCTTGCGTACCAGGACGCTCATCCGCACTCCCCTCATCGCCGCCGCGACATCGCGGCGGAAGACATCCATGTCGAACGCCGGGTCCGGCTTGTCGCCCGGCTGGTGCTCCCGGTGGCCGACCGGCGGCGGCCAGCCCGTGTGGGCCAGGATCGCGGCGGCACCGCGCACGTAGGAGTCGTACTGCACCGTGGTCCAGCGCTCCCCCGTGGCGTGCTGGGACTCGACGCCGAGCAGGCGCCGGTTGCCCAGGCCCCGGAACGGTCCGCCCCAGCCGTTCTTGACGTGGTTGCTGCGCCCGGCGGTGACGACGTGCCAGGTGCCCGTACGCGACAGGAAGAGCTGGGCGATCGGACCCGCGAGCCCCTGCCGGCCGTGGATGAGCGAGTGGAGGTCGTCGGCGTCGGTGGAGGTCCGGGAGCCCCGGGTCTCGTGGATGATCAGGCCCTGCGGGCGGTAGTCGTCGCGGCCCCGGGTCCGCCAGCCCGGCACCTCGACCACCGTGAGCCCCGCCCCGACCAGTACGTCGGCGAGCCACAACTGCCTCGGCATCATGTCTCCTTCCGTTGTCAGGTGGAGAGGCACCCGCCAGTGCCGGAGATACATCGGGGATGTGCCGTCCCACAGCACCTCAGCCGACCTAGGACGCTAGGAACTACCTCCGAGGGAGGGGATCTGAGTAAGGTCACCGGCATGCAGCGGCTCGCGCTCTTCGACCTCGACAACACGCTGGTGGACCGCGACGGCGCCTTCCACCGCTGGGCTGCGGCATTCGTCGCCGAGCACGCCCTCCCCGAGGGCACCGCCGAGTGGCTCGTCGAGCTCGACGAGGGCGGCTACGGCCCCAAGGAACGGCTCTTCGGCGCGGCCCGGGAGCGCTTCGGCCTCACCGCGACGGTGCCGGAGCTGCTGGACGACTTCCGCCGCACGCTGCCCGGCCTGATCGAGGCCTTCCCCGGCGCCCGGGAATCCCTGCTCGCGCTCGCGGAGGCGGGCTGGCGGATCGGCATCGTCACCAACGGGCACGCCAACCAGCTCGCCAAGATGCGCTCGACCGGACTCGACACGCTGGTGCACGGCTGGACGATCTCCGGCGAGTTCGGGACGGTCAAACCCGATCGGCGGATCTTCGCCGCCTGCGCCGCGGCCTGCGGGATGGATCCCGACGGCGGCGGCTGGATGGTCGGCGACAACGCCGCCGCCGACATCGAGGGCGGCCGAGGGGCGGGCCTGGCCACGATCTGGCTGCACGCCGGCCGCGAGTGGCCGCTCGGCGCGGCGCGCCCCGACCACACGGTCGCCGACATCCCCGAGGCCGTCGCGCTAATCCTGCGCTGACCGCGCGCGCTCCGCGTCCACCTCGGCTCCCAGCAGGATGATGTACGCCGAGAGGTAGAGCCACAGCATCAGGATGACGACGGCGGCGAGCGCACCGTAGGTCTTGTTGTAGCTGCCGAAGTTGCTGACGTAGAACGAGAAGGCCACCGAGCCCACCACCCAGATGACCAGCGCGACCACGGCACCGGTGCTGAGCCAGCGCCACTTCGGCCGGGTGCTCGGGCCGACCCAGTAGAAGATCGACAGTGCCACCCCGATCAGCATCGCCAGCACGATCCAGCGCAGCGCCTCGGCACCGATCCGGCCACCCGTACCCAGGTGCAGCCGGTCGACCGTCGCCGGGAAGACCGCGACGAGCAGCAGTGCCGCGACCGCGACGACGAGGCCGCCGAAGGTGAGCCCGAGGGCGAGCCCCTTGAGCTTGACGAAGCCCCGCTGCTCCTCCTGGTCGTTGACGGCGTTGATGCCCGTGATCAGCGCCGACATGCCGCCCGCCGCCGCCCAGACAGCCGCGACGAGGCTGATCACCAGGCCGAGGGTGAGGCTGCCGCTGCTCGCTCCGGCGACGGCGGTGAGCTGGTCGGTGAAGAGCTTCGCCGCCTCGGCCGGCATCGCCTTCGTCATCGGCTCGATCTGCTCGACCACCTTCGACGGATCGGCGACGAGCCCGTAGATCGTGATGAGCGCGATCGTCATCGGGAAGATCGCGAGCAGCGCGTAGAACGCCACCCCGGCCGCGAGCAGGCCGAGGTTGTCCCGCTTCGCCTCCGCCCAGACCCGCTTGGCCAGCCCGAGCTCGGCACCACCCCGATGCGTCATCAGCGATCACCACCCCATCGCTGACCCTACCGAGACAGACCCCCATACACCGGGCGAACGCGGAGCACCGCGGGTCGTGTTCCGCGTCGCTATCGGAAAACCGACGGTCGGGACGTTGTCGCAGGTCGATGCGGTGATGGCGCGGGGGGCGGTGGCCGGTGGCCGCGAATCAGCTCATCGTCGGGGCAGATGCGGTCACTTAGCGGTCGCACCCGGTCGCACGCCAGTGCAATGATCTGTGCGCTCGCGCCGTGGAGCGGCGTGGCGCGATGAGCGCCGGTGCGCTTCACGGAGGCCGAACCCCTCGGCAGGCTCCCTCGGCCTAGACACACAAAGGAGGCGCCCCTATGGCCACTCGCGAAGGTGGCGGCACGAAGATCATGCGCGGTGTCGTCACCGCCATCGCCATCGTTGCCGTCCTCGTTCTCCTCGCCGTCTTCTGGCGGCAGGCCCTCGACGCCCTCGAAGCGGTGTGGGACTTCATCGTCGGCCGCTTCCCCGACGAGTCGGGTCAGCGCGTCGCGGTCGTCGTCTACCTGATCCTCTCCGTGCTGCTCGGCATCCTGTTCTCCAAGGCCGGCCACTTCACGGCGTACGGGATCGTGATGGCCCTCGGCCCGCTGCTCTGGTTCCTCTTCTGGGAGGGATTCCCGCTGCTCGGACTCGACCCGACGTGGAAGGCGAGCCTCGGTGTCAGCCACCTCGAGCCGGGCCAGGTCATCCTCTGGGCGGTCGTGGCCGATCTCGTCGTGACGCTGGTCTTCGTCCCGCTGGAGCTGTGGGAGAAGTACCGCCACCGCCGCCGCTCGCTCGGCATCGACTAGCCGCAGGCGTCTACATCGGACCGGCCGTCCCTCGCGAGAGTGGGCGGCCGGTTCGGCGTCGGGATGCCGGGCCGGTCTGGCATCATCGGCCGCATGCGGATTCTCATCATGGGCGGCACGCGGTTCGTCGGGCGGCACCTGACCCAGGCGGCCCTCGACGCCGGTCATGACGTGACCCTGTTCCACCGGGGCACCACCGGCGCCGACCTGTTTCCGCAGGCCACACATGTGCTCGGCGACCGCAACACCGACCTGGACCGGCTCGCCGGCGGTTCGTGGGACGCGACGATCGACGTCAGCGCCTACCTGCCGCGCCAGGTGGCGAGCCTCGCCGACGCGCTCGGCGGCCGGGGCGGGCACCACGTCCTCGTCTCGTCGGTCTCCGTCTACCAGGCGCCGCTGCCGTCGCCCTTCGCCGAGGACGCGCCGCTGATCGAGCTCGCCGACCCGACGGTCGAGGAGGTGACGGGCGAGACCTACGGCGGCCTCAAGGTGCTCTGCGAGCGCGCCGCCACCGCCGCCCACGGCGACCGGCTCGCCATCGTCCGGCCGACCTATGTGGTGGGTCCGCACGACCACCTGGAGCGCTTCACCTGGTGGGTCCGGCGGGTCGCGGCCGGTGGCGAGGTGCTCGCACCGGGCTCCCCGGACGCGCCGCTGCAGGTCATCGACGCCCGCGACATGGCGGAGTGGATGCTGCTGCTGGCGACGACCGGGGGCACGGGCACGTTCCACGCCGCCCATCCGGCGCCGCCGCACACCTTCGCCGACCTGCTCGGCGCGATCGCCGCCGCGGTCGCACCGCCGGGCACCACGATCACCTGGGTCGACACCGCCTTCCTGCTCGACGCGGGCGTCGACGCCGAGGCGCTGCCGTTCTGGAGCATCGACGTCGCCGACTACGACCAGGACCGGGCAGATCCGTCGGCCGCCCGCGCCGCCGGTCTCGCGCCCCGGCCGGTGGGACAGAGCGCCCGGGAGGTGCACGAGGCGGAGCTCGCCTCGCCGACGCCCGCCTCCGACAAGCGGCTGGACCCGGTGCGGGAGGCGGAGCTGCTCGCCGCGTGGGCCGCCCGATCTTGACAGCGGGGCACTCAGGATCACAGAATCGCCGCAGCACCACTCGCATGTCGCGACCTCGGCGGCCGGTCACCGGCTGCGCGGGCTGAAACGTCGACTCCTCATCGGAAGGCGGCGCGCATGCGCTCTCTCGACGTCCTGGTCATCGGCGGTGCCGGTGTCGACACCATCGTCTACGTACCCGAGCTGCCACTCCCCTACGCCGACAGCTACCTGGTGCCCGCGATCGAGCAGCGGGCCGGGCAGACCGGCGACGGCGTGGCCCTGGGGCTGCACGCCCTCGGGCTGCGGGTGCACCTGATCGACCTGATCGGCGACGACCACGAGGGCCGGCTCGTGCGCGAGCTGCACGAGCGGCACGGCGTGCCGTTCACCGCGATCACCAGCGCGGCGGGCACGAAGCGGGCGGTCAACCTCGTCGACCCGGCCGGGCGCCGCCTGTCGCTCTACGACATCAGCCGGGGCGTCGACGACGAGCGGTTCCCCATCCCGGTGCTCGGGCCGCTCGCCGCCGATGCCCGGCACGTGCACCTCTCGATCACCCATCCCGGCGCGCACGCGATCGACGAGCTGCTCGGCTCCGGTGCCACGCTCTCCACGGACCTGCACGACTGGGACGGGGTCGACGCCTATCACGAGGCCTTCGCCTACGCCGCGGACCTGGTCTTCCTCTCCACCACGGCGCTCGACGACCACGAGGCCGCGATGCGGCGGATCCTCATGCGCGGCCGGGCCCGTGCGGTGATCGCCACGGCCGGCGCCGAGGGCGCCTACCTGCTCACCCCGGACCACCCGGGGGTACGCCACGTTCCGGTCGCGCCGCTGCCGGCACCGGCGGTGGACTCCAACGGAGCCGGTGACGCGTTCGTGGCGGGCTTCCTCTTCGGCTGGCTCGGCGGCGCGTCCGCCATGGCGAGCGCGCGTTATGGCGCCGTCGCCGGGGCGCATGCCTGTGGCGTACCGGCGAGGGAGATCAGGCCGATCGGCGCTGCGGCGCTGACGGCGGCCGGGTGACGCGGATCAGGCGCGATTGGCGTCGGCGGCGGCGATGCGGTCGCTGACCGCGGCGGAGAGCGCCTTGGTGACGACGGTGATCAGCGGCGGCTTGCCGTCCTCGCCCGGCTTCATCTGCTCCTGGCGCTCCTCGGTCATCGACCGGCCCCAGAGCAGCGCGGACGCGGCGATGACCACGATCTCCGGCACGCCGAGCTTCTTGGCGAGCTTGGTCTCCAGGTCGCTGGCGCCGGTCTCGGCCCGGGTGAGCACGCGGATGTCGACCTCGCCGAGGTTGGCGCGGGCGATGGCCCGGATCTTCTCCGCGGCCTGCGCGGCGGCGCTGAGCTGGCGCTGGCTGTCGGAGTCGCGCTCGACGAGGCCGGTGAAGGAGCGGCGGAACGCGGGCGCGGTGATGACCTCGCGGATCGCGGTGGCCGGGATCGGCTCGCTGTCGTCCTTGCCGATGCGCACGTGCTCGTCACCGAGCAGCAGGTCGGAGAGGCTGACGCGGTGGCCGAGGGCGGCGGAGAGCACCAGGGGCAGCGAGAGCAGCTGCTCGGAGGTGAGCGCGCGCTGGCCCCGCTCGGCCGCCTGCACCCAGGCGGCGGTCCAGTCGAGACCGAGCCGCTGGGCGGAACGGGCGACGTCTTCGGTGGAGCTGGTGGTCGACGCCCGGAGCCGCCGCAGGTTTCCTGCGATCAGTTCGCGGAGAGTGACAACGGGGGTGGGGGTCACGTCCGGAACGGTAATGCCGCCAGCGGTTCTGAAGCAATGTTATCTGCCACACCACCTGCGGGAATGAATCGCTGAGAATGGTGCGGATCCCCCATTTGCGCCTATCGACAGGGCGTTGGGTCGGCGGTCTGACAGTCACTGTGGACACCGATCCGGCGACCCCCACGCCCCGATCGGCGCAACTCGTGAAGAGTTGGTGTCATCCGCGGGCGGCCGCCTTCAGACCCAGAAGGTGTCGTGGCGGAGGAAGAACTCGGCCTTCTCCTCCTCGCTCTTGTCCACCAGCCCCAGCAGGTCCTCGAAGTAGGCCTCCCGGGGTGCGCCCGGGCAGAACTGGATCAGCATAGAGGCGGGCTCGCCGGACTCGTTGCGGAACCCGTGCACACCGCCCTCGGGCACGTGGACGAAGTCGCCCGGCACCGTGTCGATCCAGCGTGCGCCGTTGAAGATGCGCACCGAGCCGGCGAGGACATAGAACGACTCCGAGATCGACCGGTGGAAGTGCGGCTCCGGTCCGCTGGGCTCGGCCGGCATCTCCCAGCGGTAGAGGCCGAACTGCCCCTTGGTCGTCGCACCCGTCGCGAGATAGTGCGCGGTCCCGCCGGACGGGTAGGTCAGCTCCGGCGGCTCCCCCACCGACCGGAAGGTCGCGGTGATCTCGCCGGAGTCGCCGAGGTAGCGCGGCGGTGGATAGGTCATCGTGGGCTCCCTCGCCGATCGGGCCGGCCACTGCTGACGGACGGCCTCTCCGGCGATCTTGCCACGCGCCGCCGATCGGCGCGCCACCCCGCCGATCACGTGACCGGGTTCGGCGATGCGCGGAGCTCGGACCGGGCTCGCCGAAGCCCGGCGCGCTCCGCGCATCGCCGCTCTCAGGATGGCAACCAGCCGGGTCAGTGGCCCTCGCCCGGCCGGGCAGACTTGGGCAGCACGAAGGACACCAGGAAGGTGACCGCGAGCAGCGCGATCTCGACCATCAGGACGAGCTGCACGGCGTCGGCGAAGCTCACCGGATCGACACCGGTCGGTGTCCAGTCGATGTGGTCGAAGAAGAGCGTGCCGAGGACCGCGAGGCCGAGGGCGCCGCCGAACTGCTGCACCGCATTGAGCAGCCCGGAGGCCGAGCCGCTCTCACCCTCCTCGACGCCCGCCAGGATGATGTCGAAGAACGGAGCCATCACCAGGCCCATCCCGATGCCGAAGACGGCGAGCCCGGGCGCGAGCTGCCAGATGGTGAGGTCGGTGCCGGCCACCCGCAGGGTGACGGCGAAACCGGCGCAGCCGAGCACCATCACGCCGATCCCGGCCTGCAGCAGGCGGCGCCCGAACCGCTGGACGAGGCCGCCACCGCTGGCGATGCCGAACCCGGCGATGATGCCGAGAGCCGACGGTACGCTCGCGAGCCCCGTCCTGAAGGGCGAGAAGCCCAGCCCGACCTGGATGTAGAGGCTGAAGACGAGGTTGAAGCCCATCATCCCGGCGAAGAAGGCGAGCCCCGCGATGAGTCCGCCGCTGAAGGCCCGCCGGCGGAAGAGCGACGGCAGCACCAGGGTGTCCCGGCCGGCCCGCTGCCGCCGGACCTGGTGCCGGCCGAAGACGGCGAAGAGCAGCACGGATGCGGCGATGAGGCCGAAGGTCCACAGTGGCCAGCCCAGCTCGCGGCCCTGCACCAGGGGGTAGATCAGCAGTGCCGCGGCGGCGGAGACGAGCCCGGCGCCGGTGAGGTCGAGCCGCAGGGCCCCGTCGGCCCGCGACTCGGGGAGGAACCGGACGGCGGCGACGAGTGCCGCGAGGCCCAGCGGTACGTTGATCAGGAAGATCATCCGCCAGCCGGTGCCCCAGAGGTCGGCGTCGACGAGCCAGCCCGCGAGGATCGGGCCGCCGACGGCGGAGAGGGCCATCACCGGCCCGAAGGCGCCGAACGCGGCACCGAGCTCCTTCGGCGGGAACATCTCCTTGATCAGGCCGAGCCCCTGCGGGAGCATGACCGCGCCGAAGAGCCCCTGCAGGACGCGGGTGCCGACGAGCAGCTCGGGTGACTGGGCGAGGGCGCAGAGCGCCGAGGCGGCGACGAAGCCGGCCGCACCGATGAGGAACATCCGCTTGCGGCCGTAGAGGTCGCCGAGGCGGCCACCGGTGATCATCCCGACCGCCATGGCGAGGGTGTAGCCCGCGCCGAGCCACTGGATGACGCTCGCCGATCCGCCGAGGTCGGCGCGGATCGACGGTCCGGCGATGTTGGTGACGAGCACGTCGAGCAGGTCCATCACCTCGACCGCGAGGATGACGAACAGGGCGGCCCAGCGCCATCGATAGGCGGGCGGCCCGTCCTCCGGCACGCTCGGCGCGGGCGACTCGGGCAGGGTGGTGGCGGTGGTGGTCATGGAACTCTCCCTCGCGCGGAACATTCGTCGCGAGCTGCGACGAACAGTGTTCGTGATGTACGAACACTGTTCTACCATCGAACGGTGTTCGCGACAAGTACGATGTCCGTCAGACAGCCCGGATCCGCAGCAGAGAGTGCCCGATGACGCAGATTCCCACCCCGCCGTGGCGCAAGCAGCGGCGCAGTACGCCGACGCGCAAACCGCTCAGCCGGGAGCAGATCCTCGACGCGGCGATGGGGATCCTCGACGCCGAGGGGCTGGACGCGATGAGCATGCGCCGGGTCGCCGACGAGCTGGGCACCGGACCGGCCTCGCTCTACGCCCACGTCGCCAACAAGGACGACCTGCTCGAACTCGTCCGCGAGCGGGTCATCGGCGAGATCCCGCTGCCGGTGCCGGACCCCGAGCTGTGGCGCGAGCAGCTCCACCAGCTCGCCGCCGATTCGGTGCGCGTCCTCGCCGCACACCGCGACATCGCCCGGGCGTGGCTCGCCACCGTGCCGACCGGCTACAACGCCCTGCGCATCGCCGAGACGATGCTCGGCATCCTGCTCGTCGGCGGGGTGCCACCCCGGATCGCCGCGATCGCGGTGGATCGGATCGCGCTCTACATCAGCGCCGACGCCTACGAGAACGCGCTGTGGCGCGGCAGGTACGAGGGCAGGGCCGCCGAGGAGTTCTTCGCCGAGGAGATCGGGCAGATCACCGAGTTCTACCGCAACCTGCCGCCCGGCGAGTTCCCCCACCTCACCGCCAACGTCGACTTCCTGACCAGCGGCGACGGCGACGAGCGCTTCGCCTTCGGCATGCAGATGCTGATCCGCGCGCTGGAGACCCACCTCCCGGCGCGCGGATCGGAGCTCAGCGCGCCGGCGGATCCTCCCGGGCCGCCCGGATGACCCGGCCCGCCTGCCGCTTGCCCCAGCGCAACGGCTTCACCGCGAGCTTGCCCGCGCGATAGGTCAGCGACCCGCTGAGCAGCTCCAGCTTGCGCTGCGCCTTCGCCAGGTGGTGCTCACGGGAGCCGAGCATCTTCTCCGACCAGGCGAGCCGTTCGGTGAGGCGGCCGATCTCCTCGCGCTGGCGCACGTTGGCCTCCCGCAGCTCCTGGAAGCTCGGCGCCGACCCGACCGCCTGGGCGGGCAGCAGCCACGGCTCCTCCGCGAGGCGGAGCAGCGTCTCCGCCACGTCCCGGCCGGACGCACCGCCGAGCACCACGGTGAGGCCGTCCACGCCGAGCGTCGAGGGCCACGGGTGGGCGTAGCCCACGGTCTCCAGCTCGAAGGCGAAGCGGCGCAGCCCGGTCGCGAGCACCTCGACCGCGGGCCGCGACGGCACGGAGCCGCGCCGGGGGTTGAGCACGGCGAAGGCGCCGTCGTGGAGCACGACGTTGTCGAGCATCGCGTACGCGTAGGGGGCGGGCAGGTCACCGAGGTCGTCGGCGAAGGAGTAGAGCCAGTCCGCGTAGGCCGTCAGGGTGCGCCGCAGCATCGGCAGGTCCCGCCGCAGGCAGCCGTCGATCAGCACCTCGCGCAGCAGCCGCCCGGCCGGGACGACGTCGCCCTGGTCGAGAGCGGTCGCCTGGGCCGGCACCGAGCCGAGCGCGGACGGCGAGGTCGGGGCGGAGCGGCGCAGCAGGGCGGCATCGTCGGCGACGAGTTCGACCGGCTCGTCGGCGAGGAGCACCACCGGCAGGGCGGCATCGGGTGCGGCACCGGCCCGGGCGCAGATCCACCACGCCGGGGCGAGCGCGCTCGCGGCACCCGCGTGCAGGGCCGTGGAGGCGAGCGGCCACGGATCGCGCAGCAGCTCGACACCGGCGAACCCGGTGGCGCAGGCGTCGGCGAGCACCGACTCGATCGCACCGACGGTCTCGCCGGGCGCGTCGAGGCTCGCCGTCGCGACCAGCGCGGTCGGCCGATCGGGCAGCGGGTAGGCACCCCACTCCCCGGTGATGGCGAGCCCGTCGGCGGCGAGCAGCGAACGCAGCTCGGACAGGATCCGGGGGCGGCCGGGCTCGGAGACGCCGGGCAGGCGCCACGCGGTGTCGTCACGGTCGGCGTACCACGGCTGGAGCTCGACCATCCGGTGCAGGCCGAGCGGGTTGTCGACGGCGAGCAGCAGCGTGCCCTCGGGGCGCAGCGCCGAGCGGAGCAGCCGGTAGAGCTCGGCCCAGCTCAGGTCGCGGCCCTCCGCCGTGAGCAGCCGGTCGAGCCCGGCGAGCGCGATGACGGCGTCGAAGCCGTCGCCGATCGGCAGCCGGGAGACGTCACCGACGATCACGTGTACGCCGGGGTTGGCGGTGTTGCGGCCGACGACCTGGACTCCGTCGGCGTAGGCCTGGATCAGGACCGTCAGGTCGACACCGCGCTCGACCAGCACGTCGATGAGGGCCTGGTCCTCCGGGCCGGCGAGCAGCACGCGGGAACCGGCGGGGACGGTGTGCGCGATCAGCCGCGGTGCGACGCCGCTGCGGATCGGGCCCGGACCGGCCGACCAGAACAGCATCTCGGCGCCGAGCAACTCGGGTGCCGTCGAGGCCTGACCATTCATCGTGCCACCTCCGTTGTGCGCGCCCACCCGAGCAGGTGGCGCAGTTCCTCCGGGCTACAGCGAAAGTCCTTGCCGAGCTCGGCGGCGGCGAGCTGCCGGGCCGTCTCGACGTCGGGGGCGACCCCGTGCAACTCCGGCCACTGGCGCCGGATCCTGGGCACGCCGCCGTAGGCCGGGTCCTCGCCCTGCAGGGTCATCGGATTACCGTAGACGGCCGGTTCGCAGCCGGACGCGATGCCGTAGAAGAGGGCGCTGCTGACCCGGTTGGAGGCGATCCGGCGGTGCCGCCGCAGCTCGACGAGCTGCTTGGTGAGGAAGTGCGGGTCGGTGTCCTTCCACCAGTGGCCCCGGTAGCCGTGGCTGACGATCCGGAAGCCGGCGTTCTCGTAGCGGCGGCGGACCTTCGGGGTGCGGTACTCCTGCCAGTAGAGGCAGACCGTCACCGGACCGGTCTCGACATCCTTGATCTGCTCGATCAGCTTGCCGTGGTCACCCTTGACGTGCCCGCCCTCCCATCCGTGGAAGGGGTAGTAGATCGTGCCCTCGCGCTCGGCCTCGGGCACCGCGCCCAGCTCCGGCTCCACCTCCTGGAGGTAGATCCAGGGCGCGCCGATCACGACCACGTTGCGCTTGCCCATCGACCACGCCGTGCGGCGGACCCGTTCCGACCAGGCGAAGATGGGGGTGCGCTCCGCGTAGGGGTGTCCCGGTGCCAGACCGTCGCCGATGTTCCAGCCGTGCTGGACGTACCCCTCGATCTTGGGCGGATCCTGCCCGTCGGAGAGATCGAGACCGCAGTAGCGGGCGAGCACGTGAGCATGTCCGTAGAAGTGATTGGCGTGGTGCACGTGTGTCCTATCGATGGAGAGAGTCCAGCCTACCTGACGGCCTCAGTCCGCCTACCGGCTCGTGAACCTATCGGCGGCGGGCGAACGGCTCCTGTCGTCCAGGTTAACGAAACGTGCAGAACACCTTAAACAGATAATTACCATAAAGCGCCCGGTTGCTCGCTATCCGGGAACAAAGATGCTTGAGTCATAGAGCGCCATGCATCACTCAATCGAGGCATGCGAAACAGTGATGCAGTCAACCCGGTGGCTGTCGTCTATTTGACAGCCATGGTGACTCACCGCATTCATCGATCCGTACCACTTAATGTGATTCGTGGAGATAGGTCGGGAAGATCATTGATACATCGCACTATCTTTGACCCGTTCACGCCGTGATCTGCCCGTTTTCACTGTGCGTTAAGGGATTCCCACTAGATCAGCCCCGGTGGATGAACTCCATTCCACTACCGACTCCATGCGAACTAGTGTTCCGGCCACCGCACAACGTTCCGTTCGCCGTCGTGATCCGACGGCATGGCGGATCACGAGCACGGAGGCTCATCCCATGCCCCTTCGGGAACCGACTGACGCGCGCCCGCATCCCGGTGGTGCCGATCCGCTCTTCCCGAACGCGACCCGGCACGACGCCGAGGTCATCCTCTTCTGCCTGCCCTTCGCCGGTGGCGGTGCCAGCGCCTTCCGGTCCTGGCGACAGGCCTTCCCGGCCGCCGTCGACCTGCAGCCGATCCAGCTCGCGGGCCGGGAGACCAGGATCGCCGAGCCGTTGCGGATCGACGCCGAGGAGATCGCAGCCGCCATCGCGCGTCGGATCGATCGACCATACGCTATCTATGGCCACAGCATGGGAGCCCGGCTCGGTTTCGAGGTGATCCGCGCCCTGCGCGCCCTCGGCAGCCCGATGCCGCTGCGCTTCTACGTCGGCGCCGCCCGCCCGCCCGACCTCACCGAACCGATCGTGCGCATCGCCGACCGGCCCGACGACGGGTTCGTCGAGGGACTGGAGCAGCTCGGTGGCGTACCGGCCGGGGTGATGGACGTGCCCGAGCTGCGCGAGCTGCTGCTGCCGATGCTGCGCGCGGACTTCCGCTGGATCGACGACTACCGCTACACGCCGGGCGAGCCGCTGCCCGTGCGCATCGTCGGCTTCGGCGGCCTCGCCGACGCCTCCGTCCCGCCGGACCTGATGCGGGGCTGGGCCGCGCACACCAGCGTGGGCTTCCAACTCCGCCGCACCGCGGGCGGCCACTTCTTCCTGCATAGCGAGGCGCCGACCGTGACCGCGCTCATCACCACCGACCTGCTCGGCGCCGTCCACGAGCAGGACGACCTGGCCGACGCCGAGGCCGCCGAGACCCCCGTGCCCGTCGACACCACGAACGACCCCGGCGGCACGGACCACCACATCCCGCTGCCCGGCACCGAGTGGAGCGTGTGGCGCTCGGCGCTGCTGCGGACCACCGGCTTCCCGGCCGACGGCCTGCACCGGCTCGCCGCGCCCGAGCTCGCCGCGGTCGCCGACGCCCACCTCGGCGGCGGCGCCGACGGCGAGGCCTACGCCCGCGCCTACGCCGAGGCGGTGGCCCGGGTCAGCGCCGAGGTCTGGGCGATCACCGGCGATCCGCTCTTCCGCGAGGCCGTGACCTGGCAGAACCGCACCGCGATGCACGCCGTGGACGGCGTCCGCAACCAGGGCGCCGTCGCTCCGCGCAACTCCAAGCGCCGCCAGCGGGAGGAGACGATCGCCCAGTACTGGCAGCGCTACTGCGCCAAGAACGAGACGATCGGCTTCTTCGGCCCGGTGAAATGGATCACACTCGACCCGGACGGCCCCGCCGTCACCGCCCGGCCCGGACCAGGTCTCATCAGCGGCCGGCGGGTCTTCCTGGAGCACTGGGCGCTGTCGGCCTTCGCCGCGGCGATCACCTCGGAGCCCCGCGTCCGCCAGTGGCTGCGGCCGTCCCTCCACGCCCAGCTGAGCCTGCGCGGCCGGCAGCTCCTGCGCCCGGCCCACGCGCCCGTGTCGCTCACCGCGGCCGAGGCCTCGCTGCTGTCGCGCTGCGACGGCCGCCGGCCGGCGATCGAGATCGCCCGCTCCGCCGCGAACGACCCGGACTCGCCGCTGCGCAACAGCGACGACGCGCTGATCCTGCTCGGCCAGCTCGCCGACCGCGAGCTGATCCGCTGGGACCTCGACCTGCCGATGCGGCTGCACGCCGAGGAGTCGCTCGCGGAGCAGCTCGGCGCCATCGGCGATCCGTCGATCCGGGCGGAGCTCCTGGCGAGCTACGCCACGCTGCGCGCGGCCCGCGAAGCCGTCGGTGCCGCAGCCGGTGATGCCGAGGCGCTGAAGGAGGCGCTCGACGCGCTGGACCGCATCTTCGTCGAGCTCACCGGCCGCGACGCCCAGCGCCGCTCCGGCGAGATGTACGCCGGTCGCACCCTCTGCGTCGAGGAGTGCGACCGCGACCTGGAGCTGAGCTTCGGCGCGCCGGTGCTGACGGCGATCGCCGCCCCGCTCGCCATCATGCTGCAGGCTGCCCGGTGGCTCACCGTGGCGACCGCCGACGCCTACCTCGCCGTGCTGCGGGAACTCTACGACGACCTCGCCCGCGAGCACGGCTCCGCCGACGTGCCCTTCGGCCAGTTCTGGTACCTGGCGCAGGGAACCCTGTTCGGCACGGTGGACCGGCCCATCGACGCGGTCACCGACGAGTTCACCCGGCGCTGGGCGCAGCTGTTCCGCCTGGACCGCTTCGGCCCGGAGACGCACGAGGTCACGCTGGCCAGCGCCGACCTCGCCGACATCGTCAAGGACGTCTTTCCGGCCGAGCGCCCGGCCTGGGCCGCGGCCCGGATGCACAGCCCCGACCTGCACATCTGTGCCGAGAGCGTCGAGGCGATCGAGCGGGGCGACTTCACGGTCGTCCTCGGCGAGCTGCACACCGCGCTCACCACGCTCGACTCCGAACTCTTCCTGCTCTGGGCGCCCAACCGGCCGGAGCTGGCCGCGGCGATGCTCGCCGACGCCGGGCCCGAACGGGTGCTGCCGCTCTATCCGCTGTCGTGGCCGCGCAACACGCCCCGCCTCGGCGCGGGCCTGCACAACGACAGCGACGTGCAGCTCGGCATCGCGCCCGCCCCCGGCGCCGACCCCGACCGGCTCCTGCCGGTGACCGCCCTGACGCTGAGCGAGAAGGACGGCGACCTCTTCGTCCACGCCGGTAGGCATCGGTGGCCCCTGATCGAGCTCTTCGCCGAAGTGATCACCAACGCCCATACCCAGGGCTCCTTCAAGCTCGTCGCGAGCACCGGGCACGCGCCCCGGATCACGGTCGACCGGATGGTGGTGGCCCGCGAGACCTGGCGTACCACGCTCGCCGAGACCGGGCTCGCCGACGCCAAGGGCGAGGAGCAGCAGTACCTCGCCGCGCGCCGCTGGCGAGCCGCACTCGGCCTGCCGGACCAGGTCTTCGTCTCCGTCGCCACCGAGACGAAACCGACCTACGTGGACCTGACGAGCCCGACCTACATCAGTGCGCTGTGCGCCCTGCTGCGGGGGACGCGGACCGCGCACGGCGACCGGGTGCGGATCACGGTGAGCGAGATGCTGCCCGGCACCGACCAGGCCTGGGTGCCCGACAGCGCCGGACGCGGCTACTTCTCCGAGCTGCGGATCCAGGTCCGCGACCCGCACTCGAGCCTCACCGCTCGCGCACCGCAGAGCATGTCGAAGGAGCCGGGCCGATGACCCTCATCTGCGACCTCTTCGTCGAGCAGGCCGGCCGCCGACCGGACGCGCTCGCCGTGCGGACCTGGGAGAAGACCCTCACCTACGGCGAGCTCGACGCCCGGTCGAGCGCACTCGCGGCGGTGCTGGTCCAGCACGGCGTCGGACCCGACTCCAGGGTCGGCATCTCGCACCGGCGCGATCCGTCGATGGTGGTGGCGATGCTCGCCATCCAGCGGGCGGGCGGTGCCTACGTGCCGCTGGACCCGACCCACCCGCCCGCACGCAACCGGCTCGTCATCGACGACGCCGGGATCAGCATCGCGGTGGTCGACGACGCCGGTGCCGCGGCCCTCGCGGGCGACGGGCTCATCCTGGTGCCGAGCTCGGCCGGGGAGCCCGGACCCGCGCCGGTCAACCGCGCCCGGCCGGGCAACGCCGCCTACGTCCTCTACACGTCGGGCTCGACCGGTCTGCCCAAGGGCGTCGTCGTCACGCACGCGAACGCGGTCGCCTACATCACCACGGCCGTCGAGATGCTGGACCTCGGCGAGTGGTCCCGCTGCGTCGGCTTCGCGGCGCTCGGCTGGGACGTCTCGGTCCTCGACACCTTCGCGTCGCTCATCAGCGGCGGTTCGCTGGCCCTCGTACCCGAGCGGGACAAGATCGACCCCACCCGGCTGCAGACCTTCATGGAGGAGCACCAGGTCACCTGGGGCCTGCTGCCGCCGGCGCTGCTGCCGCTGCTCGACCCGGACCGGCTGCCCAGCTTCACCCATGCGATCACCGGCGGCGAGTCGCCCGGCCCCGAGCAGGTGGCACGCTGGTCCGCGCCGCCGGGGCGCCGATTCATCAACTGGTACGGCCCGACCGAGACCACCATCGTCGTGGTCGGCGCGGAGCTGACCGGGACCTGGGACACGCCGGTGCCGATCGGCCACGCGCTGCCCGACTGCGCCGCCTACATCCTCGATGAACAGATGCTGGAGTGCCCCGTCGGCACACCCGGTGAGCTGCTCATCGGCGGTCCGCAGGTGTCCCGGGGCTACCTCGGGCGGCCGGCGCTCACCGCCGACCGGTTCATCCCGGACCCGTTCAGCGGGGTCCCCGGCTCCCGGCTCTACCGCACCGGCGACCTCGTCGTCCGCGATCCCGACCACGGCATCATCTACCTCGGGCGGCTCGACCGGCAGGTCAAGGTCTCCGGGCAGCGGGTCGAGCTGGGCGAGATCGAGAGCGTGCTGCGCGGGCACCCGGGCGTGGCGCAGGCCATCACGGATGTGAGCCCGAGCGCGACGGGGCTGCCCGAACTCGTCGCCTACCTCGCCCCGGCGACCGCTCCCGACCTCATCGAGCTGCGCGACTACTGCACCGAACGGCTGCCGGTCTACATGACGCCGACCCGGGTGGTGCGGCTGGACACGTTGCCGCTCAACAACTCCGGCAAGGTCGACATGGCCGCGCTGCGGGCCGCCAACGCCCCGGTCGCGGTGCCGGCCGAGGCGGCGGGGCTGGTGGCGTACTCCCCGATGGAGCGCGCGGTGGCCACGGTCTGGAGCCGGGTGCTCGGGGTGCGCGAGCCGGGACTCGACGACGACTTCTTCGCCAGCGGCGGACACTCACTGCTCGCGATGCGCCTGGTCGCGGCGGTGCGGGCGGAGCTCGGCCGGGCGGTGACCGTCGAGGAGATCGTCGAGGGGCGCACCCTCGCCGGGTTCGCCGCGCGGGTCGCCAAGGCCGAGCAGACCGGGACGGCGCCGCTGCGCACGGGCCAGCCGCCCGTGCTCTCGGCGGCGCAGCGGCGGGTGTGGTTCGTGGACCGGCTCGCCAAGGAGACGCCGGCCTATAACATCGCCCTCGCCGAGCGGCTGCACGGGCCGATCGACGTCGATGCCCTCGCCGTCGCGCTGCGGGCGGTCGCGGCCCGGCACGAGGTGCTGCGGTGGCGCTTCCCGGACTCCGGCGGCGTGCCCTACGTGCACGTCGACCCGGCCGACACCGAGGTGCCGCTGCCGGTCGTCCCCGTCGACGAGGCGACCCTGCGCGAGCAACTGGAACGCGTGGCGCTGGAGCGCTTCGACCTCGCCGCGGGTCCGCTGTGGCGGGCGCGGCTGCTGCGGCTCGACGAGACCGAGCACGTGCTCGCGATCACCGTGCACCACGCGGTCTTCGACGGCTGGTCGCAGGAGGTGCTCTACCGCGATCTCGGCGAGGCCTACGCGATCGCGGTCACCGGCGCGGAGCCCGTGCTCGACCCGCTGCCGGCGACCTTCGCCGACTACGTCGGCTGGCTGCGCGACCGGGACGCCGCGGATTCCGAGACCGCGCTGACCTGGTGGACGGAGCGGCTGCGCGGAGCGCCGACGGTGCTGGACCTGCCCCGCGATCACGCCCGCCCGCCGGTGCAGACCTTCACCGGCAGCGCGGTCCGTGCCGAGATCCCCACCGCGACCGCCGACGCCGTCCGCGAGCTCGCCGTGCACCTCGGCACGACGCCCTACGCCGTGCTGCTGGCGGCCTTCGCCCAGCACCTGCGACGGCTGACCGGGCAGCGGGACCTCATCATCGGCGCCCCCATCGCCGACCGGCGGCACCCGGCCTTCGAACCGATGATCGGCTTCTGCGTCGACACCGTGCCGCTGCGGCTCACCGTCGACGACGGCCGGGACTTCACCACCCACGTACGGGCCTGCGGCGACACCGTGATGGCGTCCCTCGCCCAGGCCGAGACGCCGCTGGAGCGGATCGTCGGCAGCCTCGGGGTGGACCGGGACCTCAGCCGCAACCCGCTGGTCCAGGTGCTGTTCAACATGTACAACTTCGCCGAGCCGCACCTGCACCTCACCGGCGTCACGGCCGAGCCGGTGCAGCCGGGCCTGCCCGGGTCGCTCTTCGACCTCACGCTCTACGTCTCCGAGCAGGCGGGCGGTTTCGCTCTCCAGGCGGTCTTCAACCCGGACCTCTTCGACGCCGACCGGATCGAGGCGCTGCTCGCGGGCTACCCGCACCTCGTCGGCGAGCTGGCCACCGCGCCCGACCGGCCCGTCGGCGCCGCCTCGCTGCGCCCGGCCACCGCCGCGCTGCCGCACCCCGATCAGCCGCTGGCCCGCTGGTCCGGCCCCGGCGTCGTCGAGCGGATCGCCGCTTCGTCCACATCGGACACCGTGGCGATCACCGGCACCGGCGGCGAGCTCACCCACCGCGAGCTGCACGCGGTGCGGGCCGGCATCGGCGCCGCGATCCGCGCCGCCGGAATTCCGGCCGGTACGCCGATAGCAGTCCTCGCCACTCGCGACACGGCTCTCCCGGCGATCCTGCTCGGTACGCTCGCCAGCGGCGCGAAGTGGGCGGTGCTGGACGCGAGCCTGCCACCGGCCCGGCTCGCCGCGCAGGCCCGGGCGGCGGGCTGCTGTGCGCTGCTCGCCTGCCCCGGCGCGGTCCCGCCCGCCGAACTCGCCCACCTGCCCGTGGTCCCCTTGGCACCAACTCTTCAAGAGTTGGTGCTAAACGGCGGCGCGAATGCCGCGACTCTTGAAGAGTTGGTGCCGGCCGAGCAGCGGGGCTACGTCTCCTTCACCTCCGGGACGACCGGGGAGCCGAAGGCGGTGCTCACCGGTGAGCGGGCCCTGGCCCACTACGTCGACTGGGCTCCGGGCGCCCTCGGACTGCGTGCCGACGACCGGTTCGCCCTGCTCGGCGGGCTCGCCCACGATCCGCTGCTGCGCGACGTCTTCCTGCCGCTCGCGCTCGGCGCCACCCTGCACGTGCCGCCGCAGGACCTGCTGCGCGACCCGGTCCGGCTGACCCGCTGGCTCGCCGACGCGGGTGTCACCGTGCTGCACCTGACCCCGCAGCTGCTGCGGCTGCTCACGGCGATCCCGGACGCGGCACTGCCCGGCGTGCGGCTCGTCGCGACCGGCGGCGACCAGCTCACCGCGGTCGACGTCGTCCGGTTGCGGGCGATCGCGCCCGGTGCCCGGGTCGTCAACCTCTACGGCACCACGGAGACACCGCAGGCGCAGGGCTTCCACCCGGTCGCCGACGACCTCGCCGCCGACAGCGGGGCGATCCCGGTCGGCCGGGGCATCGACGGCGCCCAGCTGCTCGTGCTCGGCCCGGCCGGGCAGCCCGCCGGGGTCGGCGAACTCGGCGAGCTCGTCATCCGCAGCCGCTACCTGGCGCACGGCTACGCCACCGAGGGTCGCCTCGACCATGACCGCACCGCGAGCCGTTTCCGGGCGACCGATCCCGACGGGGGCGACGAGGAGGATCGCATGTACGACACCGGGGACCTGGGGCGTTACCGGCCCGACGGCGAGGTCGTCCTCGCCGGGCGGGACGACGACCAGGTCAAGATCCGGGGATTCCGGCTCGAACTCGGCGAGGTGACCTCGGCACTGCTCGCGCACCCGGAGGTCCGCACCGCCACCGCGATCGCCGACACCGAGAACGCGGAGGTCGTGGTCCGGGCATACGCGGTCGCCGCCGGTGCGGGGTTGACGGTCGAGGCGCTGCGGACGCACCTGGGGCGGCTGCTTCCGGCGTACGCGATGCCGTCGTCCCTGACCCTGCTCCCGGCGATGCCGCTGACGGCGAACGGCAAGGTCGACCGGGCCGCGCTCCCCCGGCCCTCGGCGCGTCCGCGCAGCGGTGCCGCCGACGAGCCCACCACCCCGACCGAGCGCGTCATCGCGACCGTGTGGCGCGAGATCCTCGCGCTGCCGAGGGTGGGCGTCACCGACAACTTCTTCGAGGTCGGCGGGCACTCGCTCGCGATCGTCGCGGTGCAGACCAGGCTCGGTGGCCTGCTCAGCCGCGAGATCGACATCCTCGACCTCTTCCGCCACCCCAACATCCGAGCACTCGGCGCCCATCTGGACGGCGCCAACCGCGGTCCTGGCCTGGACCGCGCGGCGCAGCGGATCGCCGCACGCCGTGATCGCAACCGTCGCACCACCACGGCCCGCCCCGGCGGCGCCGCGCCTGAGGAGGGCAGCAACTGATGTTCGAGGAAGCAAACGTGGAACCCATCGCCGTGATCGGACTGGCGTGCCGGTTCCCCTCTTCCCCCACCGCCGGGCAGTTCTGGCGCAACCTGGTCGACGGGGTCGACTGCGTACGCCACTTCACCGCGGCGGAGCAGTCCGCCTTCGGCGTACCCGACCATGAACTCGCCGACCCCAACTTCGTCATGGCCGCGCCGGTCCTCGACGACATGGAGAACTTCGACGCGGCGCTGTTCGGCCTCACCAAGCGCGAGGCGGAGCTGCGCGACCCGCAGCACCGGCTCTTCCTGGAGCTCGGCCACACCGCACTCGAGGACGCCGGCTACGACCCGGCCCGCTACGCCGGTGAGATCGGCGTCTACGGCGGCATCGGCGCCGACGAATACCAGTGGCGCAACCTGCGCCGCAACGCCGTCGTGATGAGCGGGGCCGGGTCGCTGTCGATCCTCACCGCGGCGCACCCCGACTACCTCGCCACGCACCTGTCGCACAATCTCGACCTGCGCGGCCCCAGCCTCACCATGCACACCGCCTGCTCCACGACGCTCGTCGCCTTCCACATCGCGTGTGAGGCGCTGCGCAACGGCGAGTGCGACATGGCCCTCACCGGCGGCGCCTCGATCGAGCTGCCGCACGGCCACGGCTACATCTTCACCGACGGCGGCATCCTGTCGCCCGACGGGCGCACCCGCACCTTCGACGCCTCGGCGCAGGGCACCCTGTGGGGCAGCGGCGGCGGAGTCGTGCTGCTCAAGCGGCTCTCCGACGCGATCGCCGACGGCGACCACATCCGGGCCATCGTCCGGGGCAGCGCCGTCAACAACGACGGCGCCAACAAGGTCGGCTTCTCCGCACCGAGCCTGGAGGGGCAGCAGGCCGTCGTCACCCAGGCCCTCGGCGTCGCCGACGTGGACCCGCGCACCATCACCTACGTCGAGACCCACGGCACCGCCACCGGGCTCGGCGACCCGATCGAGGTCGGCGCGCTCGCCAGCATCTTCCGCCAGCACAGCGAGGACATCGGCTGGTGCGGCCTCGGCTCGGTGAAGACCAACATCGGCCACCTCGGCCCGGTCGCCGGCATCGCCGGCATCATCAAGACCGTGCTCTCGATCGAGCACGGCATCCTGCCGCCCAGCCTGCACTTCGAGCGCCCCAACCCGAAGCTCAGCCTGGAGACGAGCCCGTTCTATGTCAACGCGACGCTCGCCAAGTGGCAGCCCGTCGACGGGCACCCGCTGCGGGCCGGTGTCAGCTCCTTCGGCATCGGCGGCACCAACGCCCACGTCGTGCTGGAGCAGGCGCCCGCCGTCGAGCGGCCGCACCGGGAGCCCCGGCCGTCGCACCTGGTGCAGATCTCGGCCCGCACCGAGACAGCGCTGACCGCGCTCACCGACCGGCTCGCCACGCACCTCGCGGCGCATCCGGAGACCGAGCTGGGCGATGTGGCGTACACCCTGCGGGTCGGTCGTCGCGCGCTGCCGCACCGCGCGGTCGTCGTCGCGACCACCGCGACCGACGCGGCGAAGGCCCTCACCGACCGCAAGCGCAAGGTCGTCGGCAGCGTGCCCGCCCGGGTGCCGCGCGTCGCCTTCCTCCTGTCCGGCCAGGGCGCCCAGTTCGCCGGGATGGGCGCGCAGCTCTACCGCACCGAGCCGGTCTACGCGGCGGCGGTCGACGAGTGCCTGCGGGTGCTCGGCGGCGACCTCGCCGAGGAGCTGCGCGGGCTGCTGCTCACCGACGAGTTCGAAACCCCCGCGGCCCGCACGGCCGCCGACTCCCGTCTCGCGCAGACGGCGCTGACCCAGCCCGCGCTCTTCATCATCGAGTACGCCCTGGCGCAGCTCTGGGCCGCGTGGGGCGTCCGCCCGGCAGCGATGATCGGCCACTCCATCGGCGAATACGTCGCCGCCACCCTGGCCGGGGTCTTCAGCCTGCCCGACGCGGTCCGCCTCGTCGCCGCCCGTGGCCGGCTCATGCAGTCGATGCCCAACGGCTCGATGCTCGCGGTGCGCCTCGACGAGGCGGAGCTCGCGGCGAAGCTGCCCGACGGGATCTCGATCGCCACGGTCAACGGGCCGGGTGCCTGCGTCGTCGCCGGTGCCACCTCGCTGATCGAGGACTTCGCCGTCGCGCTCGACGCCGAGGGGGTCGGCAGCAAGATGCTGCGCACCTCGCACGCGTTCCACTCGCCGATGATGGAGCCGATCCTGGGCGAGTTCCGGGACCTCGTCGCCGCCGCCGAGCGGCACGCGCCGCAGGCAGCCTTCCTCTCCAACGTGACCGGCGGCTGGATCAGCCCGGCCGAGGCGACCGACCCGTCCTACTGGGCGCGGCACCTGCGCGACGCGGTGCGCTTCGGCGACTGCGTCGCGGCGCTGCTCGCCGACGGCGACTGGCTGCTCGTCGAGTGCGGCCCCGGCAAGCAGCTCGCGGGCCTGGCCCGGATGCACACCCCGCGCGAGGCCACGGCGCCGATCCAGAGCCTGCCCGGACAGGGCGAGTCCAAGACCGATCTGCAGACCCTCTACGCCGCCGTCGGGCAGCTCTGGACCGCCGGCGTCGCCGTCGACCAGGCCGCCTTCGGCGAGCCGGGCCTGCGCGTTCCGCTCGTGCCCTACCCCTACGAGCGCAAGCGCTACTGGATCGAGCCGACGATGGCCGACATCAGCATGGACGCGCCGGAGCCGACCGGGCCCCGCCCCGTCGAGCAGTGGTTCACCGTCCCGGCGTGGCGGCAGGCCGTCGCCACACCCGCCGACGCGGTGCCGGAGCGGTGCCTCGTCTTCCGGGACGGCCCGGCCAGCTCCGAGCTCGCCGCCGGGCTGCGCTCGGCCGGTGCCGTGGTCATCGAGGTCTCGCCCGGCTCGGCCTTCGCCCACGACGCGGGCGGCGGCTACACCGTCCGGCCCGGTGCCCGTGACGACTACGACGCGCTCCTCGCGGCGCTCGCGGCCGACGGCATGCCCGGCCGGGTCGTGCACGCCTGGGCGCTCGACGGCGAGCCCGCCGGGCTGGACCCGGATCTCGCCTGGCAGGCACAGGACCGGGGCTTCTTCAGCCTCCTCAACCTCGTGCAGGCGACGGCGGCGGCCCAGCTCACGGTGCACATCGACGCCGTGACCGCCGGTACGCAGGACGCGGTCGGCGGCGACGCCACCCGCCCCGAGCACGCGACGGTCGTCGGCATCGCCAAGGTCGTACCGCTGGAGAACCCGGCGATCACCGTCCGGCACATCGACACCACCACCGGCGGGCGTACCGCCGACGTGCTCGGCGAGGTCTCCCGGGCGCCGCAGGACAAGGCGGTCGCGCTGCGCGGCGGCCGGCGCTGGGTGCAGGAGTGGGAGCCGGTCACGCTGCCCGCCGCACCCGACACCAACCTCCGCGACGGTGGGACCTACCTCATCACCGGCGGTCTCGGCGGACTCGGCATCACGCTCGCCGAGGACCTCGCCGTCCGGCACCGCGCCAACCTCGTGCTGCTGTCCCGGTCCGGGCTGCCGCCGCGGGAGCAGTGGCAGAACCACCTGCGCGTGCACGGCACCGCCGACCGCGTCGGCCGGGCCATCGCGGCGATCGGCCGGATGGAGGCCGCCGGTGGCCGGGTGCTCGCCCTCGGCGCCGACGTGAACAGCGCGGACGACCTCCGCCGGGTCCGGACGCTCGCCATCGAGGAGTTCGGCACGCTCGACGGCATCGTGCACGCGGCCGGCGTACCGGGAGGGGGCATGGCCGAGGTGAAGGAGCGGGCCGTCGCCGAGGCGGTGCTCGCGCCCAAGGTCGCGGGCACGCTCGCGCTGCACCGGGCCTTCGGCGACCTGCCGCTGGACTTCGTCGCGCTCTTCTCCTCGGTGACCGCGGTCGCGGGCGGCTTCGGCCAGGTCGACTACTGCGGCGCCAACAACTTCCTCGACTCCTACGCCCGCGGCGACCACGGCTGGAACGCCCAGGTCACCTCGATGAACTGGGGCGGCTGGCTGGAGGTCGGCATGGCCGCCGAGGTGGCCGCTCCGGCGTCATTCCGGGCGCTGCAGCGCGGCGACCGGGCCAGCGTCGTGGACCACCCGGTGATCACGGCACGCCACGGCGGCGACGGCGACCAGCTCGCCTGGGCCAGCGGCGTCGTCGCACCGGACACCCACTGGGTCCTCGACGAGCACCGGATCGCGGGCGTGCCGGTCATGCCCGGCACCGGGCACCTGGAGAACGTCCGCAGCGCCTTCGCGGCCGTCCGCCCCGGCGCCGACGGAACCGCGGTGGAGCTGCGCGATGTCGTCTTCGTGCAGCCGATGTCCGTCGCCGACGGCGGCGGCGCCGAGGTGCGGGTCGAGTTCGCCGAGGGCACCGACGGTGCCGACTTCCAGGTCGTCAGCGTCAGCGCCGGAGCCACCGCCACCCACGTGCAGGGCAACGCGGGCTGGGTCCCGGTCTCGGCCGCACCGGTGGTCGACATCGACGCGATCCGGGCCCGCTGCCTGCTCGCCACCCACGAGATCGACGGCGGCGACGACGTCTCGCACTCCGGCCTGCTCACCTTCGGCTCCCGCTGGGGCAGCCTGCGCCGGGTCGACGTGGGCGCCGAGGAGCAGCTCGCGCTGCTCGAGGTGCCCGCGCACGTCGCCGCCGAGCTCGACCGGTGGGTGCTGCACCCGGCCCTGCTGGATGAGGCGACCTCCTTCGCCCGCGGCGCCGGTGAGGGCCAGTACCTGCCGATGGGCTACGGCAAGCTGCTGGTACGCGACTCGCTGCCCGCCCGGATCTACAGCCACCTGCGCTTCCGGGCCGAGTCCAGCGGCGAGATCATCACCGCCGACATCACCATCTATGACGAGACCGGGCGTGAGCTCGTGGCGATCAGCGACTTCGCCCTGCGCCGGGTCGACCGCGCCGCGATGACCGAGACCGTCCAGCAGGGCGGGGTCACCGTCGCGGGGCGCCTCGACACGGCCGCCTCGACCGAGACCGGCATCAGCCGCGCCGACGGTGCCGAGGCGTTCCGGCGGGTCCTCGCCCGCGTCGACGCACAGGGGCTGGGGCACCAGATCGTCATCACCGCGCAGTCCCTCCAGCGCGTCTTCACGGGCGTCGCGAGCGTCACCCAGGAGACGGTGGCCGACGAGTTCGACGGGTCCGGTACGGGCGGCTCAGGCGGTGCGACGAACCGCGAGGGTTACGTCGCACCCCGTACCGAGCTGGAGTCGTCGCTCGCCTCGGTCTGGGGCGCCGTGCTCGGGGTCGACTCCGTCGGTG
Organism: Allocatelliglobosispora scoriae; assembly: GCF_014204945.1. Classification (NCBI taxonomy): domain Bacteria; kingdom Bacillati; phylum Actinomycetota; class Actinomycetes; order Micromonosporales; family Micromonosporaceae; genus Allocatelliglobosispora; species Allocatelliglobosispora scoriae. The sequence continues at coordinate 1,418,550 of NZ_JACHMN010000003.1, read as the reverse complement.
CCGAGGACGACTTCTTCGACCTCGGCGGCAACTCGCTCATCGCGGTGCAGCTCATCTCGCAGATCCGCAAGACGGTCGGGGTGAAGCTGCCGCTGCGCAGCCTCTTCGAGACGCCGACGGTGAGCGGGATGGCCGGCCTCGTCGAGGGCCTGCGCGCGGCGGAGCAGTCGTGAGCCGGTTCGTCGTCGTCCTCAACGACGAGGAGCAGTACTCCCTCTGGCCCGCCGACCGCGGGCTGCCCGACGGCTGGCGGGTGGAGGGGTTCGAGGGCGGCAAGGACGAGTGCCTCGCACACATCGAGTCGGTCTGGACCGACATGCTCCCGCGCAGCCTGCGGTCGGCGATGACCGGGGAGTAGGGCTCCCGGCCCGGGGCGGGACCCACTCCTCGCCGGGCCGGGAGACCGGGGCGCGCGGACACTGCGGGCCGGTACGCGATGCGTACCGGCCCGCAGTGCTGTTCCTAGGACTGTGGCCCGCTCGGCGTGCCGAAGAGCTTCGTGAGCTGGTCCTGCAGCGACTGCGCGTTGGGCAGCTCGCCGTTGGGGCTCAGCGTGTCGACGAGGCCTGGCAGGACGTTCGCCAGCTCGTTGGCGGCGGCCTCCGGCGCGATGCCGGCCTTCTCCGCCACCTGGGTGACGGCGTCGGTGCCGAGCGCCTCCTGCAGCTGCTCGCCGGTGATCGGCTCGTTGTCACCGGTGCCGACCCACGACTGCGCCTGGCCGCCGAGGCCGCTACTGGTGAGCTGGTTGAGCAGCTGGCTGACGTCCGGCGACTTGCCGCCCGTCATCTGCTTCAACAAGCCCTGCACCATCTGCTGCACCTGCGGATTCTGTAGCAGCTGCATGATCTGTTGCTGGCTAACCATGACCTACCCCCGTCCGAGAAAAGGCGAAATGCCCTCATCGATCGTAGGGTCAGAGCTGGTCGTGGCGCCGGGAATCAGCGGTTGCCGGCGGCCTTCTCCGAGCGGCGCGTCCGCACCGAGAACTCGATCGGCGTGCCCTCGAAGCCGAACTCCTCCCGCAGCTTGCGCTCGATGAACCGGACATAACCGGGGTCGAGCGGGCCGGTGGTGAAGATGACGAACTTCGGCGGCTGCGTGCTCGCCTGGGTCGCGAAGAGCACCCGGGGAGCGCGTCCACCGCGCACCGGGTGCGGCGTCGCCTGCACCAGGGCGGTGAGCCAGGCGTTGAGCTTGCCGGTGGGCAGGCGCTGCTCCCAGCTCGCCAGCGCCGTCCGCAGCGCGGGCGCGAGCCGGTCGATCGAGCGGCCGGTCGCGGCGGAGATGTTGACCCGGATCGCCCACGGAATCCGCTTCAGCTCCCGGTCGATCTCCTTGTCCAGATACCACCGCCGGTCGGTGTCGACGAGGTCCCACTTGTTGAAGGCGAGCACGAGCGCGCGCCCGGCCTCGTTGACCATCGTCAGCAGGCGCTGGTCCTGCTCGCTGATGACCTCGCTGGCGTCGAGGAGCACGACGGAGACCTCGGCCGCCTCGATCGCACCGGCGGTCCGCAGGCTGGCGAAATACTCCGTGCCGCTCGCCTGGCCGGCCCGCTTGCGCAGCCCGGCGGTGTCGACGAACTGCCAGACCTCGCCGCCGAGCTCGACGAGCGAGTCGACGGGGTCGACCGTGGTGCCCGCGACCGAGTCGACGACCGAGCGCTCCTCACCGGCGACCCGGTTGAGCAGGCTGGACTTGCCGACGTTGGGTCGGCCGACGAGCGCCACCCGGCGCGGGCCGCGCGGGCCGGACTCGACGATCGGCGGCGCGGTGGGCAGCGCCGCGAGGATCGCGTCGAGCAGGTCGCCGGAGCCGCGGCCGTGCAGCGCCGAGAGCGGGAAGGGCTGGCCGAGGCCGAGCGACCACAGCGCCACGGCTTCCATCTCGATCGCCTGGTTGTCGCACTTGTTGGCGATCAGGATGACCGGCTTCTTGCTGCGGCGCAGCATCTTCACCGCGGCCTCGTCCACATCGGTCGGTCCGACCACGGTGTCGACGACGAAGAGGATCACGTCGGCGGTGTTGACGGCGACCTCGGCCTGCCGGGCGATGGCGAGCGCCCGGTCCTTGGCGTCGGGCTCCCAGCCGCCGGTGTCGACGACGGTGAAGCGGCGGCCGGACCACTGCGCGTCATAGGCGACCCGGTCCCGGGTCACGCCGGGCTTGTCCTCCACGACCGCCTGGCGGCGGCCGATCAGGCGGTTGACCAGCGTCGACTTGCCGACGTTGGGACGGCCGACGACGGCGACCACGGGAGCGGCGACATCGACCGAGGCGGTGGCGTGCACGCCCTCTTCGGCGGCGTCGGCCAGCTCGACCCAGTCGCCGGACAACTCTGTGTTCATGGAGTAACGACTCCCTTAGCTCGGAGCAGCTCGATCATGGTCGAAACGACCTCGTCGATGCCCAGTTCGGTCGAGTCGAGCACGACGGCGTCGGGCGCGATCTGCAGGGGGTCGATCTTGCGGGTGGAGTCCAGGTGGTCCCGGCGGGCCAGCGCCTCGGCCGTGGCCTGGACATCGGTGTCGTGCTCGCTGGAGCGGCGGCGGGCCCGCTCCAGGGCGGAGGCGGTCAGGTAGACCTTGAGGTCGGCGTCGGGTGCCACGACCTGGCCGATGTCGCGGCCCTCCACCACGATCGCACCGGCCGCGGCGATGATGTCGCGCTGCCGGTTGACGAGGAGCTCGCGGACGGCCGGCACCGCGGCGACCGCGGAGACGGCGGAGGTGACCTCGGGGCCGCGGATGGCCGCGTCGACGTCCTCGCCGTCGGCGGAGAAGTGCGGATGCGCCGGGTCCGTGCCGATCCTCAGATCCACCTCGCCCGCGACCTTGGCGATCGTGGCCGGATCGCCGAGGTCGACGCCCGAGCGCAGCACCGCCCAGGTGATCGCCCGGTACATCGCGCCCGTGTCGAGGTAGGCGGCGCCGAGCGCGGCGGCGAGCCTGCGCGACACGGTCGACTTGCCCGAACCGGACGGTCCGTCAACAGCCACCACACACCGAGCCACCACGGTCACTCCCCTGCCGAACGGTCCCTGAAATCCTCAACCCCCTATTCTGCCCGGTCGGGCAGCGCCACGCGTCACCGAGTGGCGGGAGTCTCCACATCATCGTCGATCTCGAAGTCCCGGTCGTTGCGCGCGATGTCCCGGTCCAGCTGGCCGGAGTCGTGCTGCTCGACCGCCTTGAAGAGCGCCGCGACCTCGGCCGGGTTGAGCCGCCGGGTGCGCCCCGGCCGGATGTCACCCAGCTTGATCGGCCCGATAGCGGTCCTGACCAGGCGATTCACCGGGTGCCCCACGGCCTCCAGCATGCGCCGCACGATGTGCTTGCGCCCCTCGTGCAGGGTGATCTCGATCAGCGCCGACTTACCCAGGGCATCGATCAGCTTGAAGCTGTCGACCCGCGCCGGGCCGTCCTCCAGCTCCACCCCGCTCTGCAGGGCCCGGCCCACCGCGCGGGGCAGCGGGCCGTCCACCTCGGCCAGATACGTCTTGGGTACGCCGAACGACGGGTGCATGAGCTTGTGTGCCAACTTGCCGTCGTTCGTCAGCAGCAGCAGCCCCTCGGAGTCCGCGTCGAGCCGCCCCACGTGGTAGACCCGGATCGACAGATCCGTCACATAGTCGGCGAGCGCCTCGCGGCCCTGCTCGTCGGCCATCGTCGAGACGACGCCACGGGGCTTGTTCATCGCCAGGTAGACCAGGCGGGTGTCGACGATCACCCGGGCGCCGTCGACGTGGATCTCCGCCGTGGCCGGGTCGGCCCGGTCCCCGAGCTTCGCCACCCGGCCGTCGACCGTCACCCGGCCCGCCGCGATCAGCTCCTCGCTGGCCCGCCGCGAACCGACCCCCGCCGTGGCGAGCACCTTCTGCAGCCGCTCCGCGTTGGGGTTGTCGTAGGTCGAGGGCTTCTTCGCCTTCTTCGCCGGACCCGGCTCCGACCGCGCCGGGCGGTAGGAGTCGTCGCGGCCTGTGCCGCCGGGGCGGACGGCGATCTTCCCGACCCCCTTCGGGGGCTGCCACTTCTTCTCCGCCTTCGGCGCGTCGGTGCCGGTCGTCTCGGCGCCGGGCGTGTCGGTGCTGTCGGAGGGGCTCGTGTCACGTGGATGCATCGGAGAGCTCCTCAACGTTGTCAGGCAGGAAGGGCGCCAGCGGCGGCAGCTGGTCGAGCGAGTCGAGGCCCAGCTTCTCCAGGAAGAGGCCGGTGGTGCGGTAGAGGTGGGCACCGGAATCGGGCTCCGCGCCGCACTCCTCGATCAGGCCCCGGCTCACCAGCGTACGCACCACGCCGTCGCAGTTGACACCTCGGATGGCCGACATGCGCGAACGGGTCACCGGCTGCTTGTAGGCGACGACCGAGAGCGTCTCCAGCGCGGCCTGGGTCAGGCGGACGGACTGGCCGTCGAGGATGAAGCGCTCGACGTAGCTCGCGTAGGCCTCGCGGGTGTAGAGCCGCCAGCCACCGGCGGCGCGGCGCAGCTCGAAGCCGCGGTTCTCGGCGGTGTAGGACTCGGCCAGCCGGATCAGGGCGTCGAAGACCCGGTCGGTGGGCTGCTCCAGGACCTGGGCCAGCATGACCTCGCCGACGGGCTCGTCGACGACGAGCAGGATCGCCTCCAGCGCGGACCGCAGCTCGGCCGGGTCCATCGCCGCGAGCTGCGACGGGATCGCCGCGGCCAGCGCAGCCGTGGGCTCCGCCGTCGTGGCGGGCTGCTCCTCCCGCCGCAACTCTTCAAGAGTTGTTCCTAAGGTCCACGCCTTGGACTCGCCCGCCGCCTGCGCGGGAACCGTCGCCTGCGGCGTCCCGGTCTCCCCCGCCCCAGACTCAGACTCAGACTCAGCGCCAGCCTCAGCCGCTGGTTCCGCCGGCTCAGCCTCAGCGCCAGCCCCCGCCGCCGGTTCCGACGACTGATCCTCATACTCAGCGGCCGGTTCAGCCTCGGACTCAGCAGCCGGCTCAGCCTCCGCCGCTGGTTCCGCCGACTCAGCATCCGGCTGCCCGTCGGCCGCCATCTGCGCGGCGTCCGCCATCTGCGCGGCGGCCGCCACCAGCGCGGCGTCCGCAGCGCCGGTCTCCCCCAGGCGCAACTCTTCAAGAGTTGGTGTTATCGCGTCGGACTCCAGCTCAGCCTCGACAGCTCCGGCGGCGGGCTCGAGAGCCTCGGCGAGCGGCTCGGCGGTTTCGGCGACGGGCTCGAGAGCTTCGGCCACGGGCGCCGGCTCGGGTTCGGCGGCGGGCTCCGGCTCGGGCTCGTCCTCCTGGCGCAACTCTTCAAGAGTTGGTGTTATGGCGTCGGCCTCGTCGGACGCTTCCTCGCCGGTCTCCAGCGAGACCGGGTCCAGCAGCTCCGCGTCCGGCAGCTCCGCGTCCTGAAGCTCCAGGTCCTGAAGCTCCGGATCCTGAAGCTCCAGGTCCAACAGCTCCGGCTCGGCCTTGGTATTCGGCTCCGACGCCACTGCTACCGGCGCGGCGGGCTCTTGCGCCGTGCTCGGCTCCGGCTCCACCGCGACCGGGGTCGCCTGCTCGGGCGAGTCCGAGTCCGGCTCGCCCGACTCCGGAGCCATGCAGTCCCAGCCGTCCTCAGCGGTATCCGGCTCGGCAGTAGCAGCCTCCGGCTCGTCGTCCACGATCGCCTCGGCCGGGACGGCGAGCGCGTCCACCGGCTCGTCGGTCTGCGGCTCGGCGTCGACAGGTTCCTCGACCAGCGCGTCCTCGTCCGAGTCGATGTCTGCATCGACATCGGCTGCGTGAGCTTCTGCGTCGATGGGAGCTTCCGGCTCGGCCACCACCGCACGGACCGGCGGCTCCTCGTCCCCGGCAGGCTCGGCGCCCGTCTCCGATGGGACCAACTCTTGAAGAGTTGCGCCATCGGGGGGGATCGCACCGTCGGGGGGAGTTGCGGCGGAGGCCTCCGGCGTCTCGGCGGCGGAGGCGCGCTCCTCGGCCGCGACGGGCTCGGGGTCGCGCTGCCATGGCGGCACCCAGGCGGCTGCGCGCTCGGCGAGGGAATCCTCAGGGTGTGTCATGGTCGTCGTCCCCTGCGCTCTCGTTCTCTTCGGTGCTCTCGGCCACGAGCGGCTCGGCGGCTGCGGTGACGTCGTCGGCCTCATCGTCCGAATCGGCCTCGTCGTCGATGCCGACCGTGTCCGCGTCGTCGTCGCCGTAGGTGTCGATCTCGAAGTCGGGCGGCGGAGCATCCTCCGTGTAGGTCCAGATCACGGTCAGCTCGCCGAGCGCATCGGGCTGCTCGAAGGTGACCTGTCCGGCCCGGTAGAGCTCCAGCAGCGCCAGGAAGCGCGCTACGACCTCCAGTGTGCTCTCGCAGTCGACCGTCAGGGCGAGGAACGTCGCCTTGCCGTATTTGCGCAGCCGCTCCCGGATCCGCTCGGCGTGCTCGGGCACGCTGACGCGTACCTGATGGATGTGCGCGACCGAGACGAGAGCCGGCGGCGGCTTGGGGGTGAAGACCCGCAGGGCGATCTTGGCGAGGCGCTCCGGACCGATGCCGAGCACCAGGTCGGGCAGCGCGTCGGCGAAGCGCGGCTCCAGCTGCACCGAGCGCGGCCACCGGCGCTGCCCGGATTCGGCGAGCTCCGCGAGGTAGGCGGCGGCCTGTTTGAAGGCGCGGTACTGCAGGAGCCGGGCGAAGAGCAGGTCCCGGGCGGAGAGCAGCTCCAGGTCCTCCTCGTCCTCGACCTCGGCGGCGGGCAGGAGCCGCGCGGCCTTCAGGTCGAGCAGGGTCGCCGCGATCACCAGGAACTCGCTCGCCTCGTCGAGGTCCCAGTCGTCGCCCATGGAGCGGATGTGGGCGATGAAGTCGTCGGTCACCGTGTGCAGGGCGACCTCGGTGACATCGAGCTTGTGCTTGCCGATGAGCTGGAGCAGCAGGTCGAACGGGCCCTCGAAGTTGATCAGGCGCACCCGGAACCGGCCGTCCACGACCGGCTCGGACGCCGCGGCTTCGGGCGTCAGCGTCTGGTCGGGGACAGCGGTCATCGGAAGACCGTAACCCTTGGCATCGCACTCATCCTAAATGACGACCGTGATGGTCTCCCGCCTGGCGACGCGGCATGGCGGGTCGCACCATATGCCGACCCGCCAGGTGAAGGTCTCCTCCATAATCATCGCAGCTCCGCACCGCCGTCTTCGACAGGAGTACGTCGATGATCCACACCGATCAGGTCGCCCGGGTGGTCGCCGCCTACCTGGATCGCCACCCCGGCGACGCAGCACGCCTGGAGCCGCTGTGCACGGCGCTGGCCGAGGGCACAGACATCGCATCCCGGAAGACTTTCACCGGCCATGTCACCTGCTCGGCCGTCGTCGTGAACGCAGCTCAGCAGGTGGTCCACATCCGTCACAACGTACTGCAGGCCTGGCTGCGCCCCGGCGGGCACCTGGAGGACGAGGACACCAGTCTCGTCGGCGCCGCGGCCCGCGAGGTCGAGGAGGAGATCGGAATCCCCGCCGATCGGCTGACGCTTGTGGACGAGACCCCGGTCGACATCGATGTGCACCCCATCCCCGCCAACGACGCCAAGGGCGAGCCCGGACACCGGCACTTCGACGTCAGGTATGTGTTCACCGTGATCGGGAAGGCAGAGGTACGCCTGCAGGCCGAGGAGGTCCACGATGTCGTCTGGCTGCCACTCGCCGAGATCCAGCCGGAACACGTACGCGACCGGGTCAGCCGACTCCTCAGGTGAGGAGCCCGTGAACGTGTGCGTCATCCGTCGCCATGACGGCGAGCAACGCACAGGACCGGTTAGCGGGCGTCCTGCTGGGCGATGACCTCGCGGGCCAGCTGCCGGTAGTTGCGGGCACCCGACGACGCCGGGTCCAGCGACGTGATCGGCGCCCCGGCCACCGTCGACTCGGGGAACTTCACCGTCTTGGTGATCACCGTCTGGTAGACCTTGTCGCCGAACGCCTCGACGACCCGCTGGAGCACCTGGCGGCAGTGGGTCGTCCGAGAGTCGTACATCGTGGCGAGGATGCCCTCCAACTCCAGATCGAAGTTGAGCCGCTCGCGCACCTTGTCGATCGTGTCCAGCAGCAGCGCGACACCGCGGAGGCTGAAGAACTCGCACTCCAGCGGGATCAGCACGCCGTGGCTGACCGTCAGCGCGTTGATCGCGAGCAGGCCCAGCGACGGCTGGCAGTCGATGAGGATGAAGTCGTACTCCTTGCGGATGCCGCGCAGCACCCGGGCCAGCGCCATCTCCCGGGCGACCTCGTTGACGAGCTGGATCTCGGCCGCGGAGAGGTCGATGTTGGCGGGCAGCAGGTGCAGACCGGCGACGTCGGTCTTGATGATGACGTCCTCGATCGCGATGTCGTCCTGCATCAGCAGGTTGTAGATCGAGAGGTCGAGGGTGTGCGGGTTGACACCGAGGCCGACGGAGAGCGCGCCCTGCGGGTCGAAGTCCACGACGAGAACCTTGCGGCCGTATTCGGCGAGCGCGGCGCCCAGGTTGATGGTGGTCGTGGTCTTACCCACGCCGCCCTTCTGGTTGGCCATCGAGATGATCCGGGCCGGGCCGTGCCGATCGGTCGGCATCGGCTCGGGGATCTCTTTGCGCACCGTATAGGCAGACGGATCGGCGGGACCGAGGTCCGCCCCCAGGTCCAGAGTGGACTGCTGAGCGCGCAGAGTCGAGGTCCACGAGTCCGCCCTGTCGCCTGACATGTTCCGCCCTTCCCCGACGGCTCTGGGATCAGTCTAGAGTCCTGCGCCCTTCTCCACACCTGCCGTCGCCCGACTGTACGCCACTTTCCCCCACTGTGGCCGGTCACACCACCTGGCGTGTCTTCTATCGCGCCCGGGGGTGGGACAGGGCGTAGACCTCTCTCAATCTGTCCACCGTGACCAGGGTGTAGATCTGCGTGGTCGTGACCGAGGCGTGGCCCAGCAGCTCCTGCACGACGCGGACATCGGCGCCGCCGTCGAGCAGGTGCGTGGCGAAGGAGTGGCGCAGCGTGTGCGGGGAGATCGCCTCGCCGTCGAGGCCCGCCCGCTCGGCGGTCTGCCGCAGGATGAGCCAGGCACTCTGCCTGGTCAGACCACCGCCGCGGGCGTTGAGGAAGACGGCCGGCGATGGTCGCCGGCCGGCCCGGGCGAGGACCGGGCGGCCGTCGGCGAGGTAGGTACCCAGGGCGGCGAGGGCATAGCCGCCGATCGGCACGAGCCGGGATTTGCCGCCCTTGCCATGCAGCAGGACGGTCTCGGCGTCGATGTCGACATCGTCGACCGCGCAGCCGACCGCCTCGGAGATGCGCGCGCCGGTGCCGTAGAGGAATTCCAGCAGCGCCGTGTCGCGCAGGCGGCGCGGCCCGGGTTCGGGGTCGGCGGCGCCGAGCAGCCGCTCCACATCGGTGAGATCGAGCGCCTTGGGCAGTCGGCGGGCCGGCGTCGGCGGGCGCAGGTCGGCGGCCGGGTCGATCGCGGTGTGCCCCTCGTCGAGGGCGAAGCGGTGCAGGCCCCGGACGGCGGAGACGGCCCGCGCCGCCGACGAGGCGCGCAGGGCGGGGCGATCGGTGTCCCCGGCACGCAATCGGGCCAGGTGGTCGGCGACATCGGTCGCGGCCACCTCGCGCAGCGAGGTCACTCCGGCGAGGGCGAGCGCCTCGGCGTACCGGTGAAGATCCTGGCGGTACGCGGACAGCGTGTTGCCCGCGAGCCCGCGCTCGACGGCGAGGTGATCGAGGTACGCCCCGATCACCTCGCCGATCGACGACGTGCTCAGGCCAGGACCTCCTCCAGCGGGCGGACCGGCCGGCCATGGGCCTCCGCGACCGGGGCGTAGACGATCTCGCCCGCGTGCGTGTTGAGGCCGAGCGCCAGGGCCGGGTCCCGCCGCAGCGCGTCGCGCCAGCCGTGGTTGGCGAGCTCGACGGCGTAGGGCAGCGTGACGTTGGTCAGCGCGTAGGTGCTGGTGAACGGCACCGCGCCGGGCATGTTCGCGACGCAGTAGAAGATCGACCCGTGGACCTTGTAGACGGGATCCGCGTGCGTGGTGGCCCGCGAGTCCTCGAAGCAGCCGCCCTGGTCGATCGAGATGTCGACGAGCACACTGCCGGGCTTCATCCGGGAGACGAGCTCGTTGGAGACGAGCGTCGGCGCCTTGGCACCGGGCACGAGGACCGCGCCCACGACGAGGTCGGCCTCGAGGACGGCGCGCTCCAGCTCGTAGGCGTTGGACATCACCGTGCGGACCTGGCCGTGGAACTGCTGGTCGGCCTTGCGCAGCGCGTTGACGCTGCGGTCGAGGATCGTCACCTCGTAGCCGAGGCCCTGCGCGATGACGGCGGCGTTCATGCCGGAGACACCGGCACCGATGACGACCGCCTTCGCGGGCCGCACGCCGGGGACGCCGCCGGGGAGGATGCCCCGGCCGCCCTGGGCGCGCAGCAGGTAGTGCGAGCCGACCTGCGGGGCGAGCCGTCCGGCGACCTCGCTCATCGGGGCGAGCAGCGGCAGCTGGCCGCCGGGCACCTCGACGGTCTCGTAGGCGATGCCGGTGACCTTGCGGTCGACGAGCGCGTCGGTGCATGGCTTGGAGGCGGCGAGGTGGAGGTAGGTGAAGAGCACCTGGCCCTCGCGCATGCGGTGGTACTCCTCCGCGATCGGCTCCTTGACCTTGAGGATCATGTCGGCGGAGGCCCAGACCTCGTCGGCGGTGCCGAGGATCTTCGCGCCGGCGACGGCGTACTCCTCGTCGCTGATCGAGGAGCCGCGGCCGGCTCCGGCCTCGATAACGACATCGTGCCCGTTGCGCACCAGCTCGTGCACTCCGGCGGGCGTGATCGCGACCCGGTACTCGTGGTTCTTGACCTCGCGGGGGATTCCGACCAACACGTCCGACACCTTCCTCGACTCCGCGGGAGGGAGTTGTGGCACCGTTGCCACTCTCACATTTCCCCCGCGGCGCCGAGTCTAAAACCGCTGAGCAGCGCGAAAGCCCGACACTTCGTCAGACGCCAGCCATGTCTATTGACAGTTTGTAAGCCGCGAGGACCGCTCGCTCACTCTTCGAGCCGCACGAGGTTGGCAGCCGCGAGGATCCCGGCCACCGCCGCCCCGTTGGTGATCTCGCCACGAAAGATCATCTGGACGGCCTGCGCCAGCGGGACCCGGCGCACCTCGATGTCGATCTCCTCGCCGTGCCGCTCGTGCTGCTCCTCGACCGGCACCTCGGTGAGGCTGCGGGCGAGGAAGAGCCGGATCCGCTCGTTGGAGCAGCCCGGCGTCGGGTGGATGTCGATCAGGTGGATCACCGACTCGGCGATCAGGTCCGCCTCCTCGGTCAGCTCGCGCAGGGCCGCCTCGGCGAGCCCCTCCCCCGCGACGTCGATCAGCCCGGCGGGCAGCTCCCAGAGGAACTGGCGGACCGGGTGGCGGTACTGGCGTACCAACACCACCCGGTCCTCGTCATCGAGCGCCACCACCCCGACCGCACCGACGTGCACCATGTAATCGCGCGCCAGGACGGCGCCGTCGGACATCTCCACCTCGTCGGTGACGATGTGGAACATGTTGTTGCGGAACTGCTCCTTAGTGGAGCGAACAGGGTAGGTGTGCGTCACCTGGCCATCCTAGAGCGACGGAGTCTAAGCCGGTTCCGCCACAGCGGGAGTGGAGTACGCGATCGCCGCCTTCACGAAACCGGAGAAGAGCGGGTGCGGCCTGGTCGGCCGGCTCTTCAGCTCCGGGTGCGCCTGGGTGGCGACGAAGTAGGGGTGCAGCTCCCGGTCGAGCTCGACGAACTCGACGAGACGCCCGTCCGGCGACGTGCCGGAGATCTGCAGCCCGGCGGCGGTCAGCGCGTCCCGGTAGGAGTTGTTGACCTCGTAGCGGTGCCGGTGCCGCTCGGAGACGGTCGTCGTGCCGTAGGCCTCGGCGACGAGCGAGCCGGGCACGAGCTTCGCCGGGTAGGCACCGAGCCGCATGGTCCCGCCGAGGTCGCCCTTGCCCGCGACGATCTCCTCCTGGTCGGCCATGGTGGAGATGATCGGATCGGTGACCTGGTCGGCGAACTCCGAGGAGTTGGCGCCCTCGATCCCGGCGAGGCTGCGGGCCACCTCGATCGTCATGCACTGCAGGCCCAGGCAGAGTCCCAGCAGCGGGATCCGGTTCTCCCGGGCGTAGCGGATCGCGCCGATCTTGCCCTCGATGCCCCGGACGCCGAAGCCGCCGGGGATGACGACGCCGTCGACCTGGCCGAGCGCCTTCTCCGCGCCCTCCGGCGTCCCGCAGTCGTCACTGGGCACCCAGGTCAGCTTCACCCGGGCGCGGTGGCCGAAGCCGGCCGCCCGGATCGCCTCGGTGACCGAGAGATAGGCGTCGGGCAGGTCGATGTACTTGCCGACCAGCGCGACCGAGATCTCGTGGTCGGGGTTGTGCACCCGGTCCAGCAGGTCGTCCCAGGAGGTCCAGTCCACGTCCCGGAAGGAGAGCCCGAGGCGGCGCACGACATAGGCGTCGAGCCCCTCGCGGTGCAGCACCTTGGGGATGTCGTAGATGCTCGGCGCGTCGGGCGTCGAGATGACCGCCTCGTCGTCGACGTCGCAGTAGAGCCCGACCTTGCGCTTCATCGCCGGCGGGATGTCGCGGTCCGACCGCAGCACCAGCGCGTCGGGCTGGATGCCGATGTTGCGCAGCGACGCGACCGAGTGCTGGGTGGGCTTGGTCTTGAGCTCGCCGGAGGCGGCGAGATAGGGCACGAGCGAGACGTGCAGGTAGAAGACCCGGTCCCGGCCCACGTCGTGGCGGATCTGCCGGATCGCCTCCAGGAAGGGCAGCGACTCGATGTCGCCGACGGTGCCGCCGACCTCGGTGATCACCACATCGGGGCGCAGGCCGTGCTCGTCGGGCTCGGCCATCGCCCGGATCCGGGCCTTGATCTCGTTGGTGATGTGCGGGATGACCTGCACCGTGTCGCCGAGATATTCTCCCCGGCGCTCCTTGGCGATGACCGCCGAGTAGATCTGGCCGGTGGTGACGTTGGCCTTGCCGGACAGGTCGCGGTCGAGGAACCGCTCGTAGTGTCCGACATCGAGGTCCGTCTCGGCGCCGTCCTCGGTGACGAAGACCTCGCCATGCTGGAACGGATTCATCGTGCCGGGGTCGACGTTGAGGTAGGGGTCAAGCTTCTGCATCACGACGCGTAAGCCGCGTGCGGTCAGAAGATTCCCGAGACTGGAGGCGGTTAGGCCCTTGCCGAGGGAGGAGGCAACTCCTCCGGTGACGAAGATATGTCTGGCGCGATCCACGGGATTTGACCCTAACACGTTGTGGTTTTGCTGATCACGAAACGTCCCGGATCTGCCTGGGGTGTTGCATGTCACTGTCGGACGCGGCCTCGTCGCCGCTCACGGTCACGCCGGCGAGCACCGGCGCGTCGGTCGTCTCCGGAGCCCCGGGGGTACGGTCCTCGGCGTGCTCGCGGACCCGCAGCGCCCCGAGTGCCAGCAGCGGTACGCAGGTGGCGGCAGCCGAGCCCGCGACGATGAGCGCGGCACCCCCGAGCAGCCCGGCGATGACGGTCGCCACGGCGATCCCGGCGACCGAGGCCCGGACCGCCGGGTAGACGCCGAAGAGCCGCTTCAGCCCGCCCCACGGCCGCAGCAGCGCCGACCAGACGAAGACCGCCGCGCCGATGGCGAGCAGCGTGAGCGGGCTCGTCGCGAAGGCCACCACGTTGGAGACGCCGAGCCGGTTGACGGTGAGGCCGCCGGTGCCGTCGGAGATCTGGGTGAGGAACCGGCCGAGGCTGCCCCGGTCGGCCTCGGCACGCCGCAGGTCGAGCAGCGCGAAGAGGCCGGTCACGGCGAGGCCCGTCACGACGCCCCAGGCGAGCCGGGAGAAGGTGAGCCACCCGCCGGTGCAGATGGCGGCGGTGATGCAGACACCGGCCGTCAGGGCGACCGCGCCGCCCGCATCCGCGCCGAGGTAGGGCGAGCCGACGGCGACCACGCCGAGACCGCCGATCGCGGCGACGAGCGGCAGCCGCCAGCGGCGCGCGACGATCTGGGCCAGGCACCCGGCGGCGAGCAGCACCCCGGCGATGAAGACGCCGAGGCCCACGGTGCCGAGACCGGAGTAGCGGCCGCCCTCCAGCGCCGAGTAACCCGCCACGCCGTTGAGCTGGAGTGTCGCGCCGGTGAGCAGGTCGACACCGACGACGAGCGCGGCGAGGGCGCCGATGAGGCCGGCCGGGCCGAGCGTACGCCGGTAGATCGGCACCCGGCAGACGATGAAGGTCGCCAGGGCCGTGCCCGCGCCGACCATCAGGGCGAAGACCCAGCCGGGCTGCCCGGTGCGCCACCACGGGATCGCGTCGCTGGCGAGCGCGACCGGAATCGCCAGCGCCGCCGCGACCAGCGCCACCTCGCCCCACCGCCACCAGCTGTGCGGCACGGCCGGCCGGGGCATCCCGGCGTGCACGTAGGCCCGCCGCATCAGGAACCCGACCACGGCGAAGATCAGAAGTTGCAGGCCGGCGAGGATGCCGAAGAACCACGCGCCGACCGAGCGCTGCGCTCGCGCCTCCCGGTCCGCGTCGGTCGGGACCTCGACTCCGACCGCCAGGTCATCGGGGCGCCCGGCGGCCGCGACGATCGACGAGCCCCGCAGCAGCTTCGCGGGCGCGGTCTTGCGCAGCACGTCGAGTACGGTCGGGGCCACGTCGATGAGCTGCACATAGCCGTCGCGGCCGGTCTCCGACGAGGTGAGCCACCCGCCATCCCAGCCGGGTCCGTCGATCACCGCCACGTGCAGCCGCCGGTCGACGCTGGTGTCGGCGAGCCCGGCGACCACGATCGCCGACTTGGCGGGGCGAGCGGCGAGCAGCGCGGCGAGGTTGGCGTCGACCGCCTTGACCTGCGCCGCACGGGCGGCGGCGACCTGCTCGGGGGTGACCGCCGGATGGGCCGGATCGGGCTCGGCGTCGACGGTGCCGAGGTCGACGATGCTGAGTACGCAGGAGGAGAGCAGCTCGGCGCCCTCGGCGGAGTCGGCGGGCAGCCGCGGCACGTAGCGGTCGACCCGCCCGAAGGTGGGCACGCCCTCGACGGTGAGCTTCGTCTGCCGGGCCGCCGCGATCGCGCCGCCCGGGCCGACGGCGACGGTGCAGCGCACCGACTCCGAGAGCGCGCCGGGGACGGCGCCCCACCGGTCCCGGCGGGCCTGGTCGACGATGAGCCGCTGGTCGGGCAGGACCGCGCCGATCTTGTCGGGACGGGTGATGGTCACATCCATCGGCGGGCAGCGCTCGACGACCGTCTCCGAGCTGCGCGCGGCGTAGTTGCCCGCGCCGAGCGTCAGCCAGCCGTCGGCCGGGCAGGTCGTGTCGCGGGCGGAGCGCACCGACATCGAGCCGATCGAGCCGTGCTCGGCGAGGCGCCACAGCGTCGGCGTCGCCTCGGGGCTGACATCCTCCCAGCGCAGGCCCGGTGCGCCCGCGATGATGACGTAATCCGCCCGGTTGTCGGCGACGGCGATGTGCTCCTGCGCCCCGCTGGCGGGACGGATGGTGGCGCCGACCGTGCCGACGAGTCCGATGACGATGGCCGTGACGAGGGGCGCGGCGCGGCTGCTCACCCATCGGGAGGGTGATATCAGTCGGATCACGCGGTCTCCGGCTCGGACGACGACCCGGAGGCGACCGGCGCACGGTCGGCGAGCTCCCGGTAGAGGGCGAGGGTCTGCGTCACCATCTCGGCGGCGGCGGGCCAGGTCGCGGCACGGCGCTTGCCCCGCGCGGCGAGGTCGGCGCGCAGGGCGGGATCGGCGATGAGCTTGCGGACCGCCTCGTCGAGGGCGACCGGGTCGGCGGGCGGGATGAGGATCGCGGCGCCGTCGGCGTCGGCCATCGCGTCGCCGACGAGCTCCGGCAGGCCACCCACCCGGGTCGCGACCAGCGGCAGGCCACCGGCGAGGGCCTCCTGCGCGAAGAGCTGCCGGGCCTCCCAATCGCTGGTGACGACGGCGAGGTCGGCGGCGGCGATGAGATCGGGCACGTCCTCGCGGTGGCCGAGCAGTTGGACGGGGGCGCGCTCGGCGGAGATCTGCGCGGCGAGGTCGAGGTAGGCGGGGCCGCTGCCGGCGATCGCGACGACCGGCTGCGGTGTCAAGCCGCGCCACTTCGCGGCGGTGGCGACGAGCACGTCGTACCGCTTCTGCGCGTGCAGGCGGCCGACCGAGAGGATCAGCGGCGCGTCGGCTGCGACACCGAGCCCGGCCCGGATCGCACCGCGCGAGCGCCGCGACTGGTGCCGCAGGGGTGCCGCGACCTCGGCGAGGCGGGCGTCGCGGGCACCGGCGGCGACCGCCCGGTCGACCAGGTCGGCCGAGGCGCCGAGGGTGACCGTGGCGGCCCGGGCGACGACGCGCTCGAGCAGCGCGTGCACGCCGCCCCGCACGCCACCGCGCAGCGGCGCGTTGTGCCAGGTGACCACGAGCGGACAGGCGGGGCGGGCCGCGGCGGCGGTGAATCCGGCCCGCAGTCCGTGCGCGTGCACGATGTCGGGACGGGAGCGTTCCAGGGTGCGGCGCAGGACGCGGACCGCGCGCAGGTCGCCCGGGGTCGGGCTCGCCGGGATCTCCACGGCGTAGAAGGTGGCGCCTCGTGCGGTGAAGCCGAAGCGGGTCTCGGTGGTCGCCGGACCGCAGACGGTGACCGCGCAGCCCGCGGCGACCAGCCCGTCCGCGAGCGCGGCCACGTGCTGACCGATCCCGCCGGTGCTGGACGCCAGGACCAGCGTCACCGCGCCGAGCTGCGACCCCGCACCGGAAGCCTCGCTGCGCTCCCCCCGGCTTACATGCCCGGTCATCGAGTCATCCCCCTCGCCTTGCGCCGCAACCGCGACCACACCCCCGACGCCATTGTCCGGGTGTCTCCACCGTCGATAAGAGCTGCCACCACGGTAAACACCACCGCGACGGCGAGCGCCGCCACCGCGCCGACGGCGATCAACGCGGGCCACGCCGACGGTAGCCCACCCGTCACGGTAGCCACCCACGCGCCCGGCCCGCCTCCACCGCCCGGCCCGTGACCCAGCGCCGTGACGACCAGGATCCCTGCCACCGCGCCCGCGAGCGCCGCGAGCTCACCGGCACCGGCGGCCCGCCAGAACCCGGGCAGCCCACCGACCTTGCCGAGCAGCACCCCGGCGAGGACGAGCATCCCCAGTGACGTGCCGAGGCCGATCGCGACGAGACGCTGCTCGGACGGGAGCACCGCCGCGAGGATGAGCATCGCCACCGCCGCCACGCCCCAGCCGATCAGCGTCGCCACCGCCGCGTCGCGCTGGCGGTGCCGGGCGTAGAGGGCACGGGTGAGCAGCGCCATCAGGCCGTAGCCGACGAGTCCGGGCGCGAAGGACGCGATCCCCGCCGCGAGCCGGGCGACGTTGCCGTCGCGGTCCTCCACGAGGAAGGCCGCCGCCGGGCCGGCGACGCCCACCAGCAGCGCCTGGCCGAGACAGCTCAGCAGGACCACGCTGCGGGCGGTGCGGGCCAGCGTCGACCGGTAGCCCGCCTCGTCGCCGCCGACCACGGCGAGCGCGAGCGTCGGGTAGGCGGCCGTCGCGAGCGGCACCGCCAGGATCGCCCACGGCAGCAGGTAGACCGTCTGCGCCACGTTGAACAGCAGCGCCGTCCCGGCGGGTCCGGCCAGGGCCAGTTTCAGGCCGACGATCAGGGACACCTGCTGCGCACCGACCGTCGCGGCACCGGCGAGCGCGAGACTGCGTACCGCCGAGGGGTTGTCGAAGGACCAGGTGGGCCGCAGCCGCACGCGCAGCGCGAGCACCGGCGGGATCAGGCAGCCGCTCAGGACGACGACGCCGAGCGTCGTGCCGTAGGCGAGGATCGCGATGCCGAGGTCCGACGCGCCGTCGAGGCCGCGCGCGCGGCCGTCGACGGCCGCGAAGAGCAGGTAGGCGCCGATCACGACCACGCTCGACAGCAGCGGCGCGAGGGCGGGCCAGGCGAATCGGCGGTACGCCTGGAGCACCCCCGTCAGCACCACCCCGACGCCGTAGAGCGGGACCTGCACCGCGAAGATCCGCAGCATCCGGGTAGCGGTGTCCAGCTCCTGCGCCGTGGCCCCCGCGTCGGCGACCGCCGCGACGATCAGCGGCGCCGCGACCGCCGCGACCACGGCGAGCGGGACGAGGATCGCCGCCATCCACGTCAGCAGGGCCGACGTGACCCGCCCCGCGGCCGCCCGGTCGTCGGCGGCGACGGCGCCCGCCAGCAGCGGCACCACCATCGCCGCGGCGGCACCGCCGACGACGATCTCGAAGACGATGTTCGGGATCGTGTTGGCGAGCACGTAGACGTCACCGAGATCGGTGTCGCCGACCGATCGGGCCAGCACGAACGTACGCAGAAAGCCGGCGAGGCGGCTCGCGATGGTGAGGACCGCGATGAGCGCCGCGGCCCGGCCGATCCTGCCTGACATCCCGGGGTGGCTCAGGCGGACCGGCGGCCCAGCGCGTCGAGCTCGCGCAGGCCCGGTGTCGCCTCGATGACCTTGGTGAAGCTGACCCGCTCGCTCGCCGCCGTGAGCGCGCCGAGACCGGCGAGTGCCACGAGCCGGCCGAGCAGGCCGGTGCGCGCCACGTAGGCGGTGCCGAGCAGCGCCCCCAGGGCGTTGGCGCCGCTGTCGCCGAGCATGATCTCCTCTCCGAGGTCGAACCGCACCAGCCCGGCTGCGGCGCCGAGCGGACCCGCCGCCATGCCGCCGTGCTCCCCCACGACCAGCGGGGTGCCGACGATGAGCCCGGCCTTGATCGCCCGGCCGGGGCGCAGATCGAGCAGGTTGGCGAGGTTGGCCGAGCCCGCGATGACGCCGGCGCCGACGAGCACGCTCGCCGCCGTCCGCAGGCCGCCACGCCCGCCCTTGGTGATCAGGGACGAAGCGAGCAGCCCCGCCGCGCCGATCCCGGCCACCTTGATCAGGCCGCTGGTCACCTTGCCCTCGCGCAGGGCGCCCAGGTGGCCCGCGAAGCCCTTGACCCGCTGGCCGGGGTCGTTGCCCACGATGTCGTCATAGAGGCCGACCGCGCCCGCGCTGAGGCCCACGCTGAGGGCGGCGACGGCACTGGACGTGTCGGGCGCACCGATGGCGCTGCTGACGGCGGCCGAGACCGCGTATGCCGGGCCACCGGCGAGGGTCACCGTGCGGCCCCGGAAGTTGGTGCGCTCCAGGTCCTTGGCGCGCGGGGACGCCTGCAGCCAGCGCAGCGCGCCGACCGCGAGACCGGCGCCCGCTCCGGCGACCACGACCTTCCGGAAAAGACTCATGAGGGGAGTTTAGGCATCAGCGAGGTAGCGCCCGCGCCGACACCGTACTGCCCGACCTTGCCCTGCGTGAGCTGCTCCCACGCGGTCAACGCCGTCACCACCTGACCCTGCGCCGTCGGCGCGTCATCCACAGTGGAGATCGTCTTGACGAGCCGCGGGTCGCCCCGGACCGCCGAGACCACATTGCCGTCGCCGCTGAGCGCGCCCGCGACCGTGACGAGACCGGCGTTGTCGAACTGCTCGACCGTGGTGACGACGGCGTCGTTCTTGCGCTTCGCCTCGCTGTCGACGTAGGGCGCACCCGACACCATGACCGCGGCCTCGGCCGGGCCGGTCAGCGTGCCCTCGACGCTCAGGTAACCGGCCTTGGTGAAGGCGGTGATGACCGAGCGGATGTCGGCGGCGGGCAGCGGCGGCGTGCGGTCCAGCAGCACCGCCGCGAGCAGCGCGCTCGCCGTCTCGACGCCGTCGCTGTTGCCCGGCAGCGTCGACGCGCTCAGGCTCGGCGGCAGCGCGTTGTCGGCGAGGTCCATCAGCTCGGCGTTGTTCTTCGGGTCGGTGAACTTGTCCTGCAGCGCCACCGTGGCGGTGATCTTCGCACCGGCGGTCGTGAGCTGCGCCGAGATGCCCTCGACGTAGTCGCGGCCGGACGAGAAGGACACGACCGCCAGGCGGTGCCCGGTCAGCTTGCCGCCGAGCACGTAGGGCGCCGACTCGATGACGTAGTCGCCCTTGCGGCCGGCCTCGTTCTCCAGATTGAGCACCTGCTCGCGGAGCTGGTTGTTGGTCTTACGCATCGACGAGATGCTCTCGTTGAGCGAGTCGGCCGCAGGACCGTTGAGCGCGGCAGTGCCGACCACCAGGCCAATGGCGAGGGCGAGGAAAACCGCCGTCAGTGAGACCACGTGGTACCGGAAATTGATCACGTTCAGGAATCCCGCTCTGCTATCAGCACCGACTAGAACAGCTTCTGCAACTGGAACATGACATTGTCCCACCACTCCGCGACCACAGCGAGGTAGGCCTTGCCGATGGTGGAGACCGCCACGGCGGCACCCATCGCCGCGATGGCGGAGAGCACCAGCAGCAGCAGCGACGAACCGGAGATCGTCTGCCGGTAGAGGCGGCTCACCCCCTTGGCATCGACGAGCTTGCCGCCGATCCGCAGCCGGGTGAGGAAGGTCGACGCCATGCCGCCGCGGCCCTTGTCGAGGAATTCGACCAGCGTCGCGTGCGTGCCGACCGCCACGATCAGGGACGCGCCCTTCTCGTCGGCGAGCAGCATCGCGATGTCCTCGCTCGTCGCCGCCGCCGGGAAGGTCGTCGCCGGCACCCCGAGCTCGTGCATCCGGGCCATGCCCGGCGCCCGCCCGTCGGGGTAGGCGTGCACGATCACCTCGGCACCGCAGCGCAGCACGTCGTCGGAGACCGAGTCCATGTCGCCGATGATCATGTCGGGCGTGTAACCCGCCTCGACCAGCGCGTCCGCACCGCCGTCCACACCGATCAGGACCGGTTTGAACTCGCGGATATAGGGGCGCAGCACGTCGAGGTCGGCCTTGTAGTCATAGCCCCGGACCACGATCAGGCAGTGCCGACCGGAGATCGCGGTGACGACATCCGGCACACCGACACCGTCGAGCAGCAGCTCCCGCTCCTGCTTGAGATATTCCATGGTGTTGGCGGCGAACGCCTCCAACTGCACGGAGAGACCCTCGCGGGCGTCGACCATCGCCTTGGCGACGGACTCGGTGTCCTGGCGGACGCCGTGCGCCACCGGCTCGTCGCCGAGGAAGACGGTGTTGCCCTCGATGCGGAGCTGATCGCCCTCGCGCACCTGCTGGAAGATCCCCTCGCCGAGGTCGTCGAGGAGGAGGATGCCCGCCTCGACCAGCACCTGCGGACCCAGGTTGGGATAGCGACCCGAGATCGAGGGTTTCGCGTTGAGGACCGCTGCCACCCCGACCGCGACAAGCGAGTCGGCCGCGACACGATCGATATCGACATGGTCGATCACGGCGAGATCGCCCGCACGCAACCGACCGGCTAGCCGCTTGGTCCGCCTGTCAAGGCGGGCGGTGCCCGTTAACGTGCCCGGTTCGGCGCTCCGGGTCCGGCGCAAGGTGGGAAGACGCATCGTGGCCATCCTGGCATGACCGGCGTAACCATGCCTACTCGACATGCTTACGGTGTTGTCACAACTGACTCACATGTCCCCGATTGGCATCCCTGTGCCACCTAGTCAGGCACGACGTGTGCCACATCACCCGCCAGACATCGCCCATCGTTCACCACCTGTCGGGGTCGGCCATCGACCCCGACCATGGCCGACCGTCGGCGCTGCCGCCCGCCCGCTCGGCCCGCCGGGTCGGGCCGTCAGGCTGAGCGCTCCCGTGCGGCCACCGAGAGCAGCTCCTCGGCGTGCGCGATGCCCAGGTCGGAGTCGGGCAGACCGGCGAGCATTCTGGCCAGCTCACGGGCACGCTGGCCCTCCTCGACGACCTGCACGCCGCTGGTGGTGAAGGCGCCGCTGGTGTCCTTGGAGACGACGAGGTGCCGGTCGGCGAAGGCAGCCACCTGGGGCAGGTGGGTGACGACGAGGACTTGGTGGCTGCGGGCCAGGCGGGCCAGGCGGCGACCGATCTCCACCGCCGCCGTGCCGCCGACGCCCGAGTCGACCTCGTCGAAGACGAGCGTGGGCGGGCCACCGGCACCGGCGAAGACGACCTCGATCGCGAGCATGACGCGCGAGAGCTCACCACCGGAGGCACCGCGCTGCAGCGGCAGCGACGGGGCGCCCGGGTGCGCCATCAGGCGCATCTCGATCTCGTCGGCACCATCGGGACCGACGCCGCACTCGTCGCCGTCGACGACGAGCGTCGGCTCGCCACCGGCACCCTTGCGGGGCGCCACGACCAGCTCGATCCGCGCGTGCGGCATCGCCAGCCCGGCCAGCTCGACCGTCACCTTGTCGGCGAAGGCAGCGGCCGCGGCGACGCGGGCGGCCCGGACCGCCGAAGCGAGGATCGCCACCTCGGTGGCGAGGCGCTGGCGCTCGCGGTCGAGCTCCTCCATCGCCTCGTCCGAGACGTCGAGCAGCGTCAGGCGCTCCTTGGCCCGCTCGGCCCAGGCGATGACACCGTCGACATCGTCGGCGTATTTCCGCGTCAGGGCGCGCAGCGCGGCCCGGCGCTCATAGATCTCCTGCAACCTGGCCGGGTCGGCGTCGAGGCTCGCCAGATAGGCCGAGAGCTCGACCGCCGTGTCACCGACGAGCGAGATCGCCTCCTCCAGCCGCAGCGCCAGCTCACCGAGCTTGGTGTCGACGGTGGATTGCGCCTCCAGCGTGCGGCGCGCGGTCGAGAGCATGCTGCCCGCGTCCTCCGCGTCGGCCTCGGCGCCGCCGCCGATGGCCCGGTGGGCGATGCTCGCGGCGGTCCGCAGGCCCTCGGAGTGCTCCAGGCGCTGTGCCTCGTTGCGCAGCTCCTCGTCCTCGCCGAGCTGCGGGTCGACCCGGGTGATCTCGTCGAGGCCGAGCTTGAGGAGATCGGCCTCCTGGTTGCGCTGGCGGGCGTTGCGGCGGCGGTCGGCGAGGTCGTCCTCAGCCTTGCGCCAGGCCGTGTGGACCTCGCGGAAGTGGGCGAGCAGCTTCTCATGGTCCGGACCGGCGAACCGGTCGAGCGAACCGCGCTGCTCGGCCGGGCGCAGCAGCCGGAGCTGGTCGGACTGGCCGTGGACGGCGACGACCTGCTCCCCCACCTCGGAGAGCAGCGACACCGGCACCGAACGGCCGCCGACGTGGGCGCGCGAACGGCCCTCGATCGTCACCGTGCGGCTCAGCAGGAGCGTGCCGTCGTCGTCGGGCTCGGCGCCCGCGTCGATCACCCGGGCCGCGACGGCCTTGGCGGTGTCGGCATTGAGGCGCAGGCGCCCCTCGACGGTGGCTCGGCCAGGGTCGGCACGCACCCGACCGGCGTCGGCTCGGCCACCGAACAGCAAGCCCAGCCCGGTCACCACCATCGTCTTTCCAGCACCGGTCTCACCGGTGATCACGTTCATCCCTCGGGTAAACGGGAGAGTCGTGTCCTCGATGACGCCTAGACCGGTGATGCGCAACTCCTCCAGCACAGGTGCAGACATTAGTCCGACCGTCTGACATTCGCGCGCCCGGGCTGTGCGGTTACCACATTCGGGGAGTTCAGAGCGGCCTGACCACCCTGGTCAAGAGGGCTTGCAACGGTTCTAGATCCCCGCCGTGAGCGGCCAGCGCCGCAGCGTGGTTGTCCTCAGGGTTCACGACGGTCCAGTCCAGGCGATAGTCCGCCTCGCGAGCGAGTTGGCGGAGAAACGCGCGCAGAGCACGTCCGTTGCCCTCCCGGAACGGATGAATCTCGTTGATCTCGGCGTGGTAATACGCCAGACGATCGACGAACGCCGCCACACCAAGCCCTCGCAGATGATCCTCCGCCCTGAGCTTGGAGAACTCCGAATCCGCGTAGCTCACGATGTGCTGCGGCAGGCAGAATCCGGTGTCCTTGAAGATCGGAATAGTACGGAGCTCGCCTGCCCACGGGAATATGTCGCCATAGATCTTTCGATGGAATCGCTGCAGGTGGGGAAGGTCGTAACCGCCGGCGATCGGCCGGGCAGCGATCTCGTCGAGCCTCGCGGCGGAGATGTCCGCTGCCGCCCTGCGCAACGGCCCGTCCTCGGTGATGCCGAGCTTGTTGATGAGGATTCCGGTAGTGCGATCGAGGTAGGGATCGTAGGTCATGCGAGGTTGGTGTCCGGGCGCGCGTGCAGCAGGACGGTCCGTCGAACCATCTCGTCGACGTCGATCTCACCGCGGATATAGCTGTCGCTGATGAGACGTGCCGAATGGCTTCGCGAAAGCCCTTCCAGCCGAAGGGACGCGTCTGTCTGATCGACCGCTTCGCGGCGGCTTCCCGCGAGCGCATCCCAGAGCGCCGCCGGAACCAGCACGGCTTCCCTGCGCCGGTGCGACCCGATCGCCACGGGACCGGCATTGCCCTGCCGGAAGCCCTCCAGGATGCCCGATAGTTGATCTAGGGCCTCACGCACGGTCAACGGCTCCCGGTCATCCACGACCTCGATGCTACTCGTGTACCCACAATTGTGGGTACACGAGTGATCAGCCCTGGCCGCGCCAGCCGACGACGGGGAGGGCGAACTTCGCCACGAGCCGGTCGGCGAAGGGTCGCGGACTCAGCCGCACCACCCGTACGGGCAGCTCACCCCGGCGCACCGTCACGCGGGACCCGGCGGGCAGGTCCCACGTCCGGCGCCCGTCACAGCAGAGCAGGGCGGCCGCCGCGACCGGTTCGACGGTGATCGCGATCACCGAGGTGGGCGCCGTCACGAGCGGCCTGCTGAAGAGCGCGTGCGCACTGTTGGGGACCACGATGATCGCCTCGACCTCGGGCCAGACCACGGGACCGCCGGCCGAGAACGCGTACGCCGTCGAGCCGGTCGGGGTGGCGCACAGGACGCCGTCGCAGCCGTACCGCGACAGCGGCCGACCGTCCACATCGACCGTCACCTCGAGCATCCGGGCGCGGCCCTTCTCGACGCTCACCTCGTTGAGCGCGAACGACCGGGCGAGCTCCCGCCCGCCGAGCTCGGCGACGACATCGAGGGTGAGCCGCTCGTCCACCGTGTAGGAACGCCGCACGACGTCGCGCATCGCCTTGTCCAGGTCGCCGATCTCGGCCTCGGCGAGGAAGCCGACCTTGCCGAGGTTGATGCCGAGCAGCGGCGCCCCGCAGGGCCGGGCGAGCTCGGCCGCGCGCAGCAGGGTGCCGTCGCCGCCGAGGGCGATGACGATCTCGACCCCGTCGGCGGCCTGCGGCCCGGTGATCGGCACGACGCCGGGCAGGTCGAGGTCGGCGGCCTCCTCGGCGACGACCCGCACCCGGAAACCGGCATCGATCAGGTCACCCGCGACCGTCCGCGCGATCTCCGTGATGTCCTTGCGCCCGGTGTGGGTCACGAGCAGCGCTTGCCTCATCAGCCCTCCGCCTCACGAGACCGGATCATCGGATGAACCCTCCGGGTCACCAGACGATACCGGCGCGGGTCCGGCCTCGACCACGGCACGCACGTGCTCGGGGTCGGCTTCGGGCGCGCCCCGGCGGAACCAGAGGAAGAACTCCACGTTGCCGGAGGGCCCGGGCAGGGGCGACGCGACCACGCCGGCCACACCGAGCCCCAGCGCGAGCCCGGCCGCCGCGACGGACAACACCGCGTCGGTACGCAGACCGGCGTCCCGCACCACGCCACCGGACCCGACCCGCTCCTTGCCGACCTCGAACTGCGGCTTGACCATCAGGGCGAGATCCCCGTCGGTGCAGGCGGCGAGGGCGGGCAGGACGAGACGCAGCGAGATGAAGGAGAGGTCGGCGACGGTCAGCTCGACGACACCGTCGATGATCTCGGGGGTCAGCGTGCGGACGTTGGTCCGCTCCAGGACCGCCACCCGGTCGTCGGTGCGCAGGGGCCAGGCGAGCTGCCCGTACCCCACGTCGACGGCGACGACCCGCGCGGCGCCGCGGCGCAGGAGCACGTCGGTGAAGCCGCCGGTGGACGCACCGGCGTCGAGGCAGCGCCGTCCCGCGACGGTGAGGCCGTCGCGGGCGAACGCGTCGAGTGCACCGGCGAGCTTGTGACCCCCGCGGGAGACGTACTCGTCACCGACGGGTTCGGTGACGCGCACGGCGTCCGCGGTGTCGACCATGGCCGCAGCCTTGCGGGCGGCCTGGCCCCTGACCTCGACCCGGCCCGCCTCGATCAGCGCGGCGGCCTGCTCGCGCGAGCGGGCGAGGCCACGGCGGACCAGTTCGGCGTCGAGACGCAACCGTCGTGGTGCCATGAGTCAGGCTGGTCTCAGGCTTCGTCGATGGTCGAGAGGGTCTCGCGCAGGGTGCGGTGCGCGGCGTCGTAGGCGGCGATCTGGTCCACCAGCGGCAGGCTGGCGGCATTTTCCAGGGATCGCAGCGCGGCGTCGACCGCGCGGTGCCCGGTGACGCCCGGTGCGAGCTGCGCCGGGGTGGGCACGGCCGGAGCGGGGTGGGTCATCGGGAACCGGCCGCCTTCTTGGCCGGGGCCTTCTTGGCGGGCGTGCTCTTCGCAGCGGCCTTCGTCGCAGCCGGTGCCGCCTTCGTCGGCGCGGCCTTGGCCGACTTCGCCGGAGTCGACGCGGTCGCCGCCTTGGCGGGCGCCTTCTTGGCCGCGGACTTCGCGGGGGTGGCCTTGGCCGCCGGGGCCTCAGCCTTCGCCGGGGCTTCCGCCTTCGGGGCATCAGCCTCAGGAGTCTCCGCCTTCGGAGCTTCCGCCTTCGGAGCCTCAGTCGCGGCCGGCTTCGCGGGGGCGACGACCTTCTTCGCCACGGTCTTCTTGGCGACCACCGGCTTCGCGACCGGAGCCGCAGCGGCTGGCTCGGCGGGCGCGGCCGCAGCGGGCGCCGCGGCGGCGAGCTTCGCCTCAAGCTCGGCGACGCGCTTGCGGAGCTCGACGACCTCCTCGGCCTTGACCAGGCCGACCTTGCCCATCGCCCGGTCGAGTTCGGACTCGACGAGCTTGGTGAGCGACTCGCGGTTGGCGAGACCGGCCGCGACCAGGCTCTCCGCCATGTTCTGCAGCTCACCGGCTTTCGCGTTGCCCTTGCCGACGAGCTCCTTGACCGCCTTCTCCGCCTTCTTCTTGGAGGTCTTGGTCAGGCCCATCGCCATCTCGAGGTACGACTGCCACGCGTCGGTCATCGTGATGCACCGCCTCTCTTAAAGATCTACTGCGGTACAAACTACCGCTATGCGGAACCGGCCGGAGCCAACAGGCCGGTCAAATCGTCGGCGACATATGTCGGGCGGTCGGCACCGACCACCGTGGACAGTTCCGCCCTGGTGCTCACACCGGTCAGGACCAGCAGACTCTCCATGCCGGCCCGTCCCGCACCGGCGATGTCGGTGTCGAGCCGGTCGCCGACCACGAGCGGACGCTCGGCGCCGACGCGCGCGGCGGCCGCGTGGAAGAGTCCCGGCTGGGGCTTGCCGACGACGAGATCGGGCTGGCGCCCCAGCGCCGTCACGAGCACCGCGACGAGGGATCCGTTGCCGGGCAACGGTCCGCGCGGGCTGGGCAGCGTCCGGTCGGTGTTGGTCGCCACCCAGAAGGCGCCCGCGCGCACGGCGATGCACGCCTCGGTGAGCTGCGCCCAGCCGACCTCCGGACCGTAGCCCTGGACCACCGCGACCGGCTTGTCGTCCGCGCTCGTCACCGGGCGCAGGCCGGCGGCCGACACCTCCTCGCGGAGCGCGGCGGCACCGACCACCAGCACCGGGTCGCCCGCCGCGCAGCGCTGCGCGAGGGCCGCCGCGGCGGCGCCGGCCGAGGTGAGAACCTCCGCCGGATCCGCCGCGACGCCCATGCCCGTCAGCAGCTCGGCGACCTCCGCCGAGCGACGGGACGCGTTGTTGGTCGCGAACGCCACCCCGATCCCGGACTCCCGCAGCGCGGCCACCGTCTCGACCGCGCCGGGAATCGGCGTGTCGATCAGGAAGACCACCCCATCAAGATCCAAAATCACGAGGTCGTACGCGTCGACCAGCCGCCCCGCCACCGTCAGGCCGCAGCGGGGCGATCGCCGCCCGATCGGTGGGCGTCGTCGCCCGCCGACCCGGAGGACTGCTCGTCCGACTCGCCCGCCGCGACGACATCACGGGGACCGTCGACGTGGACATCGCCGTCGCGGTCATCCGCGTCGTCGTCGTCCTCGTCGTCATCCTCGTATTCGTCGTCGTCCTCGTCCTCGTCGTCCGCGTCGTCCTCGTCGTCGTCCGCGTCATCGTCGCGGTCGTCGTCATCGTCGTCCGCGTCGTCGTCGCGGTCATCGTCGTCGTCGCGGTCATCGTCGTCTTCGTCGTCGCGGTCGTCGTCTTCGTCGTCGGAATCCTGGTCGTCAGCGGGCTGGTCCAGCTCGACGTCCTCGAAGTCCTCTTCCTCCTCGTCGCCCTCGATCTGCACGCCGTCGAGCTCGAGCAGACGCTCAGCGGCGTCCGTCTCCTGCTCCTCGTCGATCTCGGCGGCACGGGAGAACCACTCCCGGGCCTCCTCACGGCGACCGGCGTCCAGCAGCGCGTCCGCGTAGGCGTAGCGCAGCCGGGGAGCCCAGGCGGCGTTGTCGTCGGCGGTGAGCTCGCGGACCTGGAGCATCGCGACGGCCGCGTCCTTCTGGCCGAGGTCACCCCGGGCACCGGCGGCGACGACGAGCAGCTCGATCGCCTCGTCCTTGCTCAGCTTCTCCCGGTCGGCGAGGCGGAACATGTCGACCGCCTTCTCAGGCCGGCCGAGGGCGCGCTCGCAGTCCGCCAGCACGGCGAGGTGCGTTTGCCGGCCGGTGATCCGCTGGTAGGTCCGCAGCTCCGAGATGGCCGTCTGCCACTCGGCAGCCCGGTAGGCGGCCAGGCCGACCGCCTCGCGTACCGAGGCGATGCGGGAGGCGAGGCGGCGGGCCGCGATCGCGTGCTCCAGCGCCAGCGGCGCGTCGTCGTCGATCAGCTGACCGGTCGCGACGAGGTGCCGTGCGACCCGCTCGGCCACCGGCCGGGCGAGGGTGAGCAGCTCGGCGCGGATCTCCTGGTCGAGGTCCTCCGCCCGGATGTCGCTGGGCAGGTCCGGACCGTCGCCGCCGCGGAACGAGTCGCCACCACGGTCGTCGCGGCCGGAGTCGCGCCGGTCGGCGTAGCCGCCGCTGCGGGGCTGAGAGTCGCGCTGGCCGTAGCCACCGCGATCGCCCGAGTCACGGCCCGCGTAGCCGCCACGGTCGCCGCTGGGCGCGCCACCACGATCATCGCGGCGGTACGCCGGACGGTCACCGCTCGGGGCGCCGCCACGGTCGTCACGGCGGTAGGCCGGACGGTCCCCGCTCGGGGCACCACCGCGGTCGTCACGACGGAACGGGGGACGGTCACCACCCGGTGCGCCGCCACGGTCGTCACGACGGAACGGCGGACGGTCACCACCAGCGGAGCCACCGCGATCGTCGCGGCGGAAGCCGCCACGGTCACCACTCGGGGCACCGCCGCGGTCGTCACGACGGTAGGCCGGACGATCACCAGTCGGGGCACCACCGCGGTCGTCGCGGCGGAAGCCGCCACGGTCGCCGCTCGGGGCACCACCGCGGTCATCACGACGGAACGGCGGACGGTCACCACCAGCGGAGCCGCCACGGTCGTCGCGGCGGAAACCGCCACGGTCACCACTCGGCGCACCACCACGGTCATCACGACGGAACGGCGGACGGTCACCACCGGCCGAGCCACCACGGTCGTCGCGGCGGAAACCGCCACGGTCGCCACTCGGCGCGCCACCGCGGTCGTCGCGACGGAAGCCGCCACGGTCACCGCTCGGGGCACCACCGCGGTCGTCACGACGGAACGGCGGACGGTCACCACCAGCGGAGCCACCGCGGTCGTCGCGACGGAAGCCGCCGCGGTCACCGCTGGGGGCACCACCGCGGTCATCGCGGCGGAAGGGGGGGCGGTCGCCACCGGCCGAGCCACCACGGTCGTCGCGGCGGAAACCGCCGCGGTCACCGCTCGGAGCTCCGCCACGGTCGTCACGGCGGAAGCCGCCGCCGCTCGGGGCACCACCACGGTCATCGCGGCCGCGGAAACCGCCACCGCTCGGGGCGCCACCGCGGTCGTCACGACGGAACGGCGGACGGTCGCCACCGGCCGAGCCACCGCGATCATCGCGACGGAAGCCGCCGCGGTCACCACTGGGCGCACCGCCGCGGTCATCGCGGCGGAAGGGGGGACGGTCGCCACCGGCGGAGCCACCACGGTCGTCGCGGCGGAAACCGCCGCGGTCACCGCTCGGAGCTCCTCCACGGTCGTCACGGCGGAAGCCGCCGCCGCTCGGGGCACCACCACGGTCATCGCGGCCGCGGAAACCGCCACCGCTCGGGGCGCCACCACGGTCGTCACGACGGAACGGCGGACGGTCCCCACCGGACGAGGAACCGCCACGGTAGCCACCACGGTCACCGCCGGGCGCACCACCACGATCGTCACGGCGGTAGCCGCCGCCGCTCGGGGCGCCACCACGGTCGTCACGGCCACGGAAGCCACCGCGGTCGCCGCTGGGGGCACCACCATGGTCATCGCGACGGGGCGCGCTGTCCCTGTCGCCGTATCCAGGCGCGCCGGCACCCGTCCCGTTCCGCGAATCGCGGGCGGCTCGGTCGTCGCGGCCCTTGAAGCCACCCCCGCTGTCTCGACGGTAACCACCGCGGCTCTCACGGTCGCCATCTCCGCTGCCGTAGCGCGGATTATCGTTCGCAGAAGACGTCACGGGTACATCCTTCCTCATTCGCCGGTAGGTGACCGGCGTCTTGGCGGCATGGCGCCGCCCGTCGCTGCGCTTGTTGTGTACGCCGGTCGCGGCGATCACACGCAAAAGGGCCGACCCAGGTGGGGCGGCCCTTCGTGTACGGAGATACACGTTAGGGGCCTGGCCGGCGGCCAGGCCCCTAACGGAACGTTTTGTCCGGCGGTGTCCTACTCTCCCACACCGTCCCCGGTGCAGTACCATCGGCGCTGGAGGGCTTAGCTTCCGGGTTCGGAATGTTGCCGGGCGTTTCCCCTCCGCCATGACCGCCGTAACACTATCAGCATTATCAACCAGTGCTTTCCCGGTCCGGGACAGCTGGTTGTGTGCTGTGATGTGGTTAGTGGACGCGTCAGAATGTGTGTTCCGCTTGCGCGGTTCTGTGATCGAGTGTGTGTTCTGTGGTCACGTTGATGACCGTGTTGGTTAAGTCCTCGGCCTATTAGTACCAGTCAACTGAACCCGTTACCGGGCTTACATTTCTGGCCTATCAACCCAGTGGTCTAGCTGGGGGCCTTACCCGGTTTCCCGGTGGGAGACCTCATCTCGAAGCGAGCTTCCCGCTTAGATGCTTTCAGCGGTTATCCCTTCCGAACGTAGCTAACCAGCCGTGCCCCTGGCGGGACAACTGGCACACCAGAGGTTCGTCCGTCCCGGTCCTCTCGTACTAGGGACAGCCCTTCTCAAGTTTCCTACGCGCACGGCGGATAGGGACCGAACTGTCTCACGACGTTCTAAACCCAGCTCGCGTACCGCTTTAATGGGCGAACAGCCCAACCCTTGGGACCTGCTACAGCCCCAGGATGCGACGAGCCGACATCGAGGTGCCAAACCATCCCGTCGATATGGACTCTTGGGGAAGATCAGCCTGTTATCCCCGGGGTACCTTTTATCCGTTGAGCGACACCGCTTCCACAAGCCAGTGCCGGATCACTAGTCCCGACTTTCGTCCCTGCTCGACCCGTCAGTCTCACAGTCAAGCTCCCTTGTGCACTTGCACTCAACACCTGATTGCCAACCAGGCTGAGGGAACCTTTGGGCGCCTCCGTTACCTTTTAGGAGGCAACCGCCCCAGTTAAACTACCCACCAGACACTGTCCCTGAACCGGATCACGGTCCGAGGTTAGATACCCAAATCAGACAGAGTGGTATTTCAAGATTGCCTCCACCATGACTGGCGTCACAGCTTCACCGGCTCCCACCTATCCTACACAATCTCATCCGAATACCAATGTCAAGCTATAGTAAAGGTCCCGGGGTCTTTCCGTCCTGCCGCGCGTAACGAGCATCTTTACTCGTACTGCAATTTCGCCGGGCCTGTGGTTGAGACAGTGGGGAAGTCGTTACGCCATTCGTGCAGGTCGGAACTTACCCGACAAGGAATTTCGCTACCTTAGGATGGTTATAGTTACCACCGCCGTTTACTGGCGCTTAAGTTCTCCGCTTCACCCTTACGGGCTGACAGGTCCCCTTAACGTTCCAGCACCGGGCAGGCGTCAGTCCATATACAGCGTCTTACGACTTCGCATGGACCTGTGTTTTTAGTAAACAGTCGCTTCCCCCTGCTCTCTGCGACCACCCCCAGCTCAGGCAGCAAGTGCCGTCACCAGAAATGGTCCCCCTTCTCCCGAAGTTACGGGGGCAATTTGCCGAGTTCCTTAACCACAGTTCGCCCGATCGCCTCGGTATTCTCTACCTGACCACCTGTGTCGGTTTGGGGTACGGGCCGCTCACAGCTCGCTAGAGGCTTTTCTCGGCAGCATAGGATCACCATCTTCACCTGATACGGCTCCGCATCACGCCTCACCCTTCATGCCCCACGGATTTGCCTATGGGACGGGCTACACGCTTGCCCCGGCACAACCACCGGCCGGGAATGGCTACCTTCCTGCGTCACCCCATCGCTCACCTACTACCACCAAGATCCCAGCAACGCCGGCATCCACCCGAAGGCATCAACCATTGTCACAGGTTAGTACAGTGAAGTTCGGCGTGGGCGCTGCTTCGCGGGTACGGGAATATCAACCCGTTGTCCATCGACTACGCCTCTCGGCCTCGCCTTAGGTCCCGACTCACCCAGGGCGGATTAGCCTGGCCCTGGAACCCTTGGTCATCCGGCGGCAGGGTTTCTCACCCTGCTTTCGCTACTCATGCCTGCATTCTCACTCGTACGGCCTCCACGGCTGGGTCACCCCGCCGCTTCCCCGGCCGTACGACGCTCCCCTACCCATCCACACACCTGAACCCGGGTCCCTCAGGAGTCCGGGCTGGGCTAACGTATGAATGCCACGGCTTCGGCGGTGTGCTTGAGCCCCGCTACATTGTCGGCGCGGAACCACTTGACCAGTGAGCTATTACGCACTCTTTCAAGGGTGGCTGCTTCTAAGCCAACCTCCTGGTTGTCTGCGCAATCCCACATCCTTTACCACTTAGCACACGCTTAGGGGCCTTAGCCGGTGATCTGGGCTGTTTCCCTCTCGACTACGAAGCTTATCCCCCGCAGTCTCACTGCCACGCTCTCACTTACCGGCATTCGGAGTTTAGCTGACTTCGGTAAGCTTTTGGGCCCCCTAGGCCATCCAGTAGCTCTACCTCCGGCAAGAAACACGTGACGCTGCACCTAAATGCATTTCGGGGAGAACCAGCTATCACGGAGTTTGATTGGCCTTTCACCCCTAACCACAGGTCATCCCCCAATTTTTCAACATTGGTGGGTTCGGTCCTCCACGAAGTCTTACCTTCGCTTCAACCTGCCCATGGCTAGATCACTCCGCTTCGGGTCTAGAGCATGCGACTCAAACGCCCTATTCGGACTCGCTTTCGCTACGGCTCCCCCACACGGGTTAACCTCGCCACACACCACTAACTCGCAGGCTCATTCTTCAAAAGGCACGCCGTCACCTCGGAACAAGTCCTCAGCTCCGACGGATTGTAGGCAAACGGTTTCAGGTACTATTTCACTCCCCTCCCGGGGTACTTTTCACCTTTCCCTCACGGTACTCGTGCACTATCGGTCACCAGGGAGTATTCAGCCTTACCAGGTGGTCCTGGCAGATTCACAGCAGATTACAGGGGTCCGCTGCTACTCGGGAACAACCAAAAGGAGACCTAGAATTTTCGCCTACCGGGCTCTCACCGTCTACGGCTGGCCTTCCCAGACCATTCAGCTAACCCTAGATTTTCTTACTCCTCGACCATGTGTCAGCACAATCAATGGAAATCCCACAACCCCGGCGACGCAACCCCTGACAGGTATCACACGCCACCGGTTTAGGCTACATCCGCTTTCGCTCGCCACTACTCACGGAATCACTATTGTTTTCTCTTCCTGCCGGTACTGAGATGTTTCACTTCCCGGCGTTCCCCCCATACACCCTATGAATTCAGGTGCAGGTACCCGGACATGACTCCGGGTGGGTTCCCCCATTCGGACACCCTGGGATCACAGCTCGGTTGACAGCTCCCCCAGGCCTATCGCGGCCTCCCACGTCCTTCATCGGCTCCTGGTGCCAAGGCATCCACCGTTTGCCCTTAACAACTTAACCAAAACGATCATCACGAAACTACAGAAAACCACACCCACCACATACGTGCGGGCGTGTTCTCGATGCTCGCGTCCACTATCCACATCTCAACAAACAACCAACCACAACCCCACCCAGTCGACACCAGCAGGAGCAAGCTCCCCGGTATGTTGACCGAGATCATGATCGGAACTGAAAACCCAAACCCCACCCGCAGGCAGTGCTTGTTTCTTCAGGACCCAACAGGGTGTTTGATACGCGATCCGCCAGCCGCACCAAGCGCTTTTTCCATGCCGCGTCCACAAGGGAATCGCGACCCTACTCGAGCATCAAGGCCGTTGCCGGCAGTCACTTTCGCCAGTGTCTCCGCCAAATGAGCCCCGCTGCCTGCATTCGAGGCAGCCCGGGTCCTGCGACCCTTTCGGGTCGAGGTGCTCCTTAGAAAGGAGGTGATCCAGCCGCACCTTCCGGTACGGCTACCTTGTTACGACTTCGTCCCAATCGCCAGCCCCACCTTCGACCACTCCCTCCCCTTGCGGGGTTAGGCCATGGGCTTCGGGTGTTGCCGACTTTCGTGACGTGACGGGCGGTGTGTACAAGGCCCGGGAACGTATTCACCGCAGCAATGCTGATCTGCGATTACTAGCGACTCCGACTTCACGGGGTCGAGTTGCAGACCCCGATCCGAACTGAGACCGGCTTTTTGGGATTCGCTCCACCTCACGGTATCGCAACCCATTGTACCGGCCATTGTAGCATGCGTGAAGCCCTGGACATAAGGGGCATGATGACTTGACGTCATCCCCACCTTCCTCCGAGTTGACCCCGGCAGTCTCCCATGAGTCCCCACCATAACGTGCTGGCAACATGGAACGAGGGTTGCGCTCGTTGCGGGACTTAACCCAACATCTCACGACACGAGCTGACGACAGCCATGCACCACCTGTGCACCCCCCCGAAGGACACCACATCTCTGCGGCTTTTGAGTGCATGTCAAACCCAGGTAAGGTTCTTCGCGTTGCATCGAATTAATCCGCATGCTCCGCCGCTTGTGCGGGCCCCCGTCAATTCCTTTGAGTTTTAGCCTTGCGGCCGTACTCCCCAGGCGGGGAACTTAATGCGTTAGCTGCGGCACAGGACACCGGAGAGGCACCCCACACCTAGTTCCCAACGTTTACAGCGTGGACTACCAGGGTATCTAATCCTGTTTGCTCCCCACGCTTTCGCTCCTCAGCGTCAGTATCGGCCCAGAGTCCTGCCTTCGCCATCGGTGTTCCTCCTGATATCTGCGCATTTCACCGCTACACCAGGAATTCCAGACTCCCCTACCGAACTCTAGCCCGCCCGTATCCACCGCAAGCTCAGAGTTAAGCCCTGAGTTTTCACGATGGACGCAACGAGCCGCCTACGAGCTCTTTACGCCCAATAAATCCGGACAACGCTCGCGCCCTACGTCTTACCGCGGCTGCTGGCACGTAGTTGGCCGGCGCTTCTTCTGCAGGTACCGTCACTCTCGCTTCGTCCCTGCTGAAAGAGGTTTACAACCCGAAGGCCGTCATCCCTCACGCGGCGTCGCTGCATCAGGCTTCCGCCCATTGTGCAATATTCCCCACTGCTGCCTCCCGTAGGAGTCTGGGCCGTGTCTCAGTCCCAGTGTGGCCGGTCGCCCTCTCAGGCCGGCTACCCGTCAAAGCCTTGGTAGGCCATCACCCCACCAACAAGCTGATAGGCCGCGAGCCCATCCCCCACCGAAAAACTTTCCACCACCAACCATGCGACCAGAGGTGTATATTCGGTATTAGCCACCGTTTCCGGCGGTTATCCCAAAGAAGGGGGCAGGTTACTCACGTGTTACTCACCCGTTCGCCACTCGAGTACCCCGAAGGGCCTTTCCGTTCGACTTGCATGTGTTAAGCACGCCGCCAGCGTTCGTCCTGAGCCAGGATCAAACTCTCCAAAAAGAATATTTGATACTGGCAATCTTGTGCGCCCACACGCCGGTAAGCAATGCGGTCACGCACTAACTGCCATCCGGTGACCAGACGAGGTCGGCCACCAATAAATGGCACTGGCATAAACCAAACACCCTGTTGAGTTCTCAAAAAACAAACACGCACCGTCAACCGCCGGAAGTTATCCGGTTGCTTCAGGGGCTACTTCGCTAGAGCTTACCCGACCGGTTTCGCGGGCCCTTCATCGGGGTACCGCACCGCTCGGCAGCTTCGTCATCGCTCGGCCTCGCTAACCCGCTTGGGGCGCTTTGTCCGTGTCGCTCTGACTTGGAGAACATTACGCGGCCCGCGTCGCCCGATGCAAATCGGGGGGACGCGGGCCGCGTCACACCATTGTTGACTAACTATTTTTGCAGCTCAACGCCTGCGAAGTTCTTCCGACCCTTGCGCAGGACGAGGTATCGACCGTGGAGCAGCGTCGCCGCGTCGACCACAGCGTCACCGTCTGTCACGCGCTCGTTGTTGACGTAGGCACCGCCCTCACCGATCGTCCGCCGCGCGTCGCCGAGCCCGGACGCCAGTCCGGCGTCGCGGAAGAGCTCCGCCACCGTGGGCAGGCTCGTGATCTGCGTGAGCCCCGCCTCGCTGAGCGCCGCAGCCAGCGTCGACGCGGAGAGCTCGTCGAGCGACCCCCGGCCGAAGAGGGCCTGCGAGGCGGCTAGCGCCTGCGCGCACTCGTCCTTGCCGTGCAGCAGCGTCGTCAGCTCCTCCGCGAGCGCACGCTGCGCCTCCCGGGCCGCCGGGCGCTCCGCACTCGCCGCCTCCAGCGCCTCGAGCTCCGCGCGGTCGCGGAAGCTGAAGTACTTCAGGTAGCGGTGGACGTCGCGGTCATCGGTGTTGATCCAGAACTGGTAGAACGCGTAAGGGCTGGTCAGCGCGGGGTCGAGCCAGATCGAGGCGCCCTCGGTCTTGCCGAACTTGGTGCCGTCGGCCTTCGTCACCAGCGGGGTGGTGAAGGCGTGGACGGGCCCGGCTCCCCGGCGGCGGACGTAGTCGACACCGGCGGTGATGTTGCCCCACTGGTCGGAGCCGCCGAACTGCAGCTCGCAGCCGTAGCGCTGGTTGAGCTCGAAGTAGTCGTGCGACTGGAGCAGCTGGTAGGCGAACTCCGTGAAGCTGATCCCGGTCTCCAGCCGCGCCTTGACCACGTCACGGGCGAGCATCTTGCTCACCGGGAAGTGCTTGCCGACGTCGCGGAGGAATTCGATCGCCGACATCGGCGCGGTCCAGTCGAGGTTGTTGACGAGCTCCGCGGCGCTGTCGCCCTCGTAGGTGACGAACGGGCGGAGCTGCTCGCGGATGCGGTTGACCCACTCGGCGACGACCTCGGTGGAGTTGAGGATGCGCTCCCCCACCTCGCGCGGATCGCCGATCTGGCCGGTGGCGCCGCCGACGAGCAGCAGCGGGCGGTGCCCGGCGAGCTGGAGGCGCCGCGCGGTGAGCGCCTGGACCATGTGGCCGAGGTGCAGGCTGGCCCCGGTCGGGTCGAAGCCGACATAGAACCGGACCGGTCCCTCGTCGAACCGCTTGCGAAGGTCGTCGAGGCCGGTCGAGTCCTGCAGCAGACCACGCCAGGCCAGATCGTCGAGGATATGAGTCACGTGCCGATTGTTCCGCATCGGCGGGGGCACCCGCACCCGGGATTCACGGCCGGCCGTCAGACGATCTCCAGATCGACGATGCGCCGGGCATAGGCGTGGCCGTGCAGGCGGACGGTCATCCCCGGCACGCAGTCGGCGAGGGTCGTCGGCCGACCCGGCATCACCTTCATCGCCTCCTCGGCCTCGCCGCCCTGCACGCTGCGGCCGTATGCCATCGCCTCGCTGAAACTGATCTCGCTGAGGCGGCCGATCCACGCCCGCAGCGGGTCGGAGCGGCCGTCGTCGACGACGAGGTAGACGAAGCGGGCCGGGACGTCCTGGTAGGCGATGACGAGCGAGCGGCTGAGCACCTCCCCCGTCACGGTCACCGGGGAGATCAGGTCGCCCAGGGCCCGCACCGAACGGTAGAGCGCGGCGGCCGCGATCACGGCTGCGATGACCACCACCGTCCAGCGGACCACGTCCGGCAGCGGCGGGAGCAGGATGAGCACGGCGACGCAGATGATGATCCGTAACAGCGACAGGACGATGATCGTGGTCGGTCGGCGGCCGTAGCGGGTGACGAAGCGCGGGTAGATCACGCGAACCTGGCGCCGGTGGCCGTCGCGGACCGCCCACACCAGGTCCTCCCGGCCGACGCCGAGATCGATGCGCTCGCCGGCCCGCGGATTCGTGCCGAGCGCGACGCCGTGCGCCAGGTAGCGGTCCCAGACGGTGACACCGGCGGGTGGGAGGTCGGCGAAGGCCTCGTGCCCGCGCAGCCAGGCCGCGACCCCGGACCAGTGCGCGATCACGGCGAGCCCGGCCTTCGTCTCGCGGTAACCGTC
This sequence comes from Allocatelliglobosispora scoriae, assembly GCF_014204945.1. NCBI lineage: Bacteria > Bacillati > Actinomycetota > Actinomycetes > Micromonosporales > Micromonosporaceae > Allocatelliglobosispora > Allocatelliglobosispora scoriae. Next base: position 1,379,857 of record NZ_JACHMN010000003.1, on the reverse strand, counting down.
GACGATCGCGAAGCCGCCGACGACGAACGCCAGCAAAACCACCGCGTAGGTCCCCAGCAGCGCGATCATCGACCAGTTGCTCGGCTCGCCGCCCTGGTCGCCGAAGACGGCGCCCCAGACGCCGGTGCCGGCGACGCAGCCGAGCACGCCGCTGAAGAGGATCAGGAAGACGAGCGGGCCGCCCGCCTCCTCCAGCGGTTTCGCGACGAGGCCGAGGTGCTTGGCGTGCTTGAGGACCTCGTGCTGGAACTGCTTGCCCCAGCGCACGCCCTCGCTCGCGTGCCGCCGGGACAGCTCGGAGAGGAGCACCCGTCCCTCACCGGCAGCGGCCTTCACCCGGTCCAGGACGCGGGACTCGAAGCTGAGCAGTCCGCGCGGCTGCTGGTCGCGGACCGAGACGGTGGTCTGGCCGGGATCGTTGCCGGGCTGGTGGAGCTCCAGGATGCGCCGCGCGGCGAGGTCGAGGACGGTCGCCCGGGCCGCGTCGGCGGTGACCGTGCCCCGGTGCAGGAGCAGGTTGACCACGGCGGGTGGCTCGTCGCGCAGATCCGGGGTCGCCGGGACGGGCTTCGGCGCCCGGCGCGGCGGCCGCACGATGAGCTTGACGATGACGGTGGCGAGCAGCCACAGCACCACCGATCCGCCGACCAGGGCGAGTGCGGCGAGGCGGGGCGGCAGGGAACTCAGCATGGTCGGTGCCATTCTGACGAGCGGTGCCGGGCAGCGGCCACGGTGGTCCACCCCGACCAACAGGCAGCCAACCACAGGTGTCCCGGGGATGGCAATCGACGTCTATGTCCGGCGTCGCGGCACGTGCCGGCGGTAGGCGCTCACCGTCGGGTCGCCGCCGATCCAGAACCGCCACGGCACGTCGTGGGCTGCGGCGACGCCGACTCGCGGGCCCGCCTCGATCGACGCGGGATCCACGGGGGACGGTGGCGGCGCCAGCACGATCGGTCCGCTGCCGTCGATCAGCGACGTGCCGTTGGCGGACGGGCCGATCCCCAGCGCCACGACCAGGTTGGCGGGTCCGCGGGCGAGGTCGCGGTCGCGCACCCCGCCGCGCCGGGCCCGGGCCAGCTCCACGCCCTCGACGACCGCACCGGCCCGGACCAGCACCGCCGCCGCCTCACCCTCCCGTCCGCAGACGATGTTGAGGCACCAGTGCACGCCGAAGATGAAGTAGGTGTAGGCGTGCCCGGCCGGGCCGAACATGACGGCGCTGCGCGGCGTGGGTCCCCGATGGGCGTGCGAGGCGGGATCCTCCCCCGTCCCCGCGTAGGCCTCCACCTCGGTGATCCGGATCCGGACCCCCTCGGCGGCGAGCGTGTAACCGAGCAGTGTCCGGGCGGTCGCGGGGACGTCGGCGGCGGGCGCGGACAGCCACGGTAGCTCCATGCGGGTCATTCTGTCGTACCCCACCGACACGATGGCTCGCATGTTGCTGCGCGGGGATGCTTTCACACGGGCCAGGACCTTCCTCTTCGAGCAGGCCCGGCCGCTGGACCGGGAGCGGTTCCGCTTCCTCTTCGAGGGCGGCTCGGCCGCCGGGGTGCTCCGCGAGCTCGCCGCCTTCCAGAACGACGACGGCGGCTTCGGGCACGCGCTCGAGCCCGACCTGCGCTGCGCCGCCTCGTCGGCGATCGCGACCTGGCACGGTTTCGCGGTGCTGCGGGAGATCGGGGCCGCCGCCGACGAGCCGATGGCCCGTCGGGCGGTGGACTACCTGCTGGCGACCCTCGACCGCGAGCGCTGGGTGTGGCCGATCGTCCCGGCGGCGGTGGAGGACGCCCCGCACGCGCCGTGGTGGACGCATGCCGGGATCGACGAGGCCTTCGACGGGTCGCGGATCAACCCGACCGCGAGCCTGCTCGGCGTGCTGCACGAGCACGCGGAGCAGGTTCCGGCCGCGCTGCTGGCGGAGTTGACCGAGCGGGTGCTCGCCAGGGTCGAGTCGGCGCCCGACGCGCTGCCGATGAACGACCTGCCCTGCCTGCTGGCGCTCGCGGCGGCCCGGCACCTGCCGGAGCCGGCCCGGGCCCGGGTCGAGGCGAAAGCGCTCCGCGCCGCCCCGCTGCTGGTCGCGAGCGACCCGGCCGACTGGACCGCCTATGTGCTGCAGCCGCTCGACGTGGTGCGGGCCCCAGGGTCGTTCCTCGCCGCCGTCGTGGACGAGGCGGCCGTCCAGGCCAACCTGGACTACTGGATCTCCCGGCAGTCGCCGACCGGGTCATGGCCGCTGACCTGGGACTGGTCCTTCGTCGACGAGCGGGCCTGGGCCCGGGCGAAGCTCGACAACGAGGGCTGCGTGACGGTCGACCGGCTGCACACCCTGTCCGCGTGGGGGCGCGTCGACGCAGGCCTGGGCGATTAATCGGGCTGCGTCCGGTCGGCCCGCTGGGGCATGATCGGGCATCCGACCACAGATCATGGGAGTCACCGCGTGACCGTTATCCGACCTGTCCGCCCCGACGAGATCACCACCTTCACCGACCTGGCCGCCGCCACCGAGGAACGCAACCTCGCCGCGCGCGCCGCGGTGGAGGACCTCTTCGCCAAGACCACCAGTCGGCCCGAGTGGTGCTTCGTCGCCGACGACGGCGGGCAGACCGTCGCGAGCGTCTGCCTGTGGACCAGGCCCGGCCATGACGTGCCGACGGACCTCGTGATGCTGGAGGCCGGTCCCGACGAGACCGGTCTGGCGCTCGTCGCCTTCGCGGGCGAGTTCGCCGCCGCGCACGGCGCCACCCGGCAGGGCTACGCGCTCGACTTCCCGGCAGCACCGGCCCAGCACCACGCCACCGTCGAAGGCCGCGACGCGCTGCTCACCGCGTCCGGCTTCCACCTCGCCCGCGACGGCATGCGCTTCCGCTGGACCAGCGACCGCGAGGTGCCCGCGGACAGGTCCGGGCTGCGCTGGGTGCCGATCACCGAGACCGGCCGGGACGCCTTCGTCGACCTGCTGGAGACGGTGATCGTCGACACCCCCGACGGCTGGATCAGCGCCGACATCGCCGAGCACGGCCTGCGCAAGGCCGCCGAGACGGTCCTCGCCGACATGGAGGAGATGCGGCACGAGCCGCACTGGTTCGAGATCGGCTATGACGAGGCCGGGCTGCCGGCGGCGGTGAGCATGCCCGCGGCCAACTCCAACGTCTCCGTGCTCGGTTTCGTCGGGGTCGCCCAGGGGCATCGCGGGCGCGGCTACGCCACCGCGGTCGCCGCCCGCGGCACCGGGATCCTCGCCGCGACCGGGGTCGACGAGATCCGGGGCGACTGCGACAAGGGCAACCCGGCCATGGTGCGGGCGTTCCTGCGCAGCGGCTATGACAACTTCACCAACCGCCGGGACTACACCCGCGCGCTGTAACGCGTTCACGAGCATGACCGGCTGCGTTATCGCCGGCCGGTCATGCTGCGCCCGTGATCGCAAGCATCGCGCTGGGACTGCTGGCGGCCCTGCTCTTCGCCACCGCCGGTGCCCTGCAGCACTCGGTCACCCGCCGGGTCGCCCTCGCCCGGCCGCCCGGGCACGGCGCGGGGTGGCTGCCGGTGCTGGGGCTGCTCGGACGGGTGCTGCGCAGCCCGGTCTGGCTCGCCGGGCTCGCCTGCAACGTGCTCGGATTCGCAGCCCACGCGACCGCGCTGCACCTCGGGTCCATCACGATCGTGCAGGCGCTGCTCGCCGTACAACTCATGTTTGCGCTGCCGCTCGCGACGGCCCGGACGGGCAGCGCACCGCTCGCCCGCGACTGGATCGGGACGATCTGCGTCTGTGCCGGGATCGGCGCGCTCGTCGCCACGCGCGGCAGCGTGCCGCAGACGGTGGAGCGGGCGACCGCAGCGCCCGTGCTGGCGCTCGCGGCCGTGCTGCTGATGACCGGGCTCGTCGCGGTGGCGCGGACCCGGCGGCACTCGCCGACCCGGACCGCGCTCGTCGGGGTCGCGGCGGGGACGGGGTTCAGCGTCACGGCGGCCTTCACCGTCATCGTCACCGACGACCTGGCGCGAGGGATGCTGCTGCACTGGCCCCTGGCGTGCCTCGGGCTCGCCGGGCTGATCGCGGCGCTGCTGGTGCAGGAGGCGTTCGCCAGCGGTTCGTTCCCGACGGCGCTGACCGCGATGACCATCGCCGATCCGGTGATGAGCTGGGTCTGGGGCGCCGTGCTCTTCGACGCCCGGCCGCCGGCGAGCCCGGCCGCGCTCGCGGGGCTCGCCGCGTCGGGCTGGTTGATCGCGGTCGGGGTGGCACTGCTCGCCTACTCCCCGACCGTCCTCGATGTGCTCCAGCAGCCGGTCAGCGCGGCACCACGGTCGCCGTCGCCCAGCGATGCCAGCCGATGAGGCTCTCGGTGACCGCGGCGAGCTGGTCGGCGACCGGGCCGGGGCCCGTGGAGCCGGGCGTGATCCGGGCCGACAGGGCGGAGCGCACCGAGAGGACCTGGCGCACGCTCGGGTCCAGGTGCTCGCTGACGGTGGCGAGTTCGTCGTCGGACACCTCGTGCAGCTCGCATTCGCGGACGGCGCAGAGCGCCACCAGCTGACCGGTGATCTCGTGCGCCTCCCGGAACGGCACCCCCTTGCGGACCAGCCAGTCCGCGACCTCGGTGGCGAGGGAGAAGCCGATCGGGGCGCTCGCGGCGAGCACGTCGACCCGGACCGTCATCGTCGAGATCATGCCGGCGAGCGCGGGCAGCACCAGTTCGAGGGTGTCGAGCGCGTCGAAGACGGGCTCCTTGTCCTCCTGCATGTCCCGGTCGTAGGCGAGCGGCAGGCCCTTGAGCATCGTCAGCACCGTGACGAGGCCGCCGATGAGCCGGCCGGCCTTGCCGCGGGCGAGCTCGGCGATGTCGGCGTTCTTCTTCTGCGGCATGATCGACGAACCGGTGGTGAAGGCGTCGTCGAGCACGACCCAGCCGAACTCCTGCGAGGTCCAGAGCACGACCTCCTCGCCGAGGCGGGACAGGTGCACGCCGAGCAGCGCGGTGACGAAGAGGAACTCCGCGACGAAGTCGCGGTCGGCGACGGCGTCCATCGAGTTGGGCGCGGCCGAGTCGAACCCCAGCTCCTTGGCGACGGCGACCGGGTCCAGCGGCAGGCTCGACCCGGCCAGGGCCCCCGAGCCGAGCGGGCTCACGGCCGTCCGGGCGTCCCAGTCGCGCAGCCGGTCCAGGTCGCGCAGCAGCGGTTGTACGTGCGCCAGCAGCTGATGGCCGAAGACGACGGGTTGGGCGTGCTGCAGGTGCGTCATGCCCGGCGCCGGGGTGTCGACGTGGCGGGCCGCCTGCTCGGTCAGCGCCTCGGCGAGCTCGCCGATCTGCCCGGCCAGCCGCCGTGCGTGATCGCGCAGGTAGAGGCGCAGGTCCGTGGCGACCTGGTCGTTGCGGGACCGCCCGGCACGCAGCTTGCCGCCGAGGGTGCCCAGGCGCTCCAGCAGGCCGCGTTCGAGAGCGGTGTGCACGTCCTCGTCCTCGACGGTCGGCCGGAACTGGCCGGTCTCCACCGCGATGGCGAGGTCGTCGAGGGCGGCGAGCATCTCGCCGAGCTCCTCGGGGTCGAGCAGGCCCGCGTTGGCGAGCACCCGCGCGTGGGCCTTGCTCGCGAGCAGGTCATAGGGCGCGAGCCGCCAGTCGAAGTGCACGCTGACGCTGAGCCGGGCCAGTGCCTCGGCGGGTCCGCCGGCGAACCGTCCACCCCAGAGCTTCATGTGGTCTTACCTCTCGTGATGCCGTGTGCTGTGCAGGTGCGAACGGGCGCAACTCGTGAAGAGTCGTTCTTGTCGCGCGGGCGCGAGAAGCACCAACTCTTCACGAGTTGCGCCCTGGAGGGTGGGTCATGCTGCCGGTCCGTCGGCATCCGCCGACGACTCTTCCGCATCGGTGCCGGCCCAGCTGGACAGCCGGGCGGCGAGGACCTCGCCACCGGTCGGCGTCCGGGCCACCACGAAGATCGTGTCGTCGCCCGCGATCGTGCCCGCGACGTCGGGCAGGCCGCTGCGGTCGATAGCGCTGGCGAGGTAGTGCGCGGCCCCCGGCGGTGTGCGCAGGACCGCGATGTTTCCGCTGTGGTCGGTCCCCGCGAGCAGCTCCCGCAGGAGCCGGACCAGCCGGGCCGGTGCCTGCTCGGCCGGGCGCAGGGCCCGGTTGCCGTCCTCGGGGATGAGGTAGACCGCCGAACCGCCGTCGCGTCCCCGTACCTTCACCGCGCCGAGCTCCTCCAGGTCCCGCGAGAGCGTGGCCTGGGTGACCTGGACCCCGTCCGAGGAGAGGATCTCGGCGAGCTCGGTCTGGGACTTCACCTGCCGGTCGCGGATCAGCTCCACGATGCGGGCGTGGCGGGCGGTACGGGTGAGCGGGGCGGTCATGATGACGTCTCCGATACGGTGAGAAGGTATGTCAGCAGCGCCTTCTGGGCGTGCAGACGATTCTCCGCTTCATCGAAGAGCGCGCTCGCCGGGCCGTCGAAAACCTCGTCCGTGATCTCCTCGCCCCGGTGCGCGGGCAGGCAGTGCAGCACGATCGCGGCCGGGTCGGCTTCCCCGAGCAGGGCGGTGTTGACCTGGTAGGGCCAGAACGGGCCGAGCCGGTCCAGCCCGTCGTTCTCCTGGCCCATCGAGGTCCAGGCGTCGGTGACGACGACCTGCGCACCCGCGACCGCCTCCTGCGGCGAGCGCAGCACCGTGACCGAGCCGCCGGTCCCGGAGGCGATCTTCGAGGCGCGCTCGACGATCGCCGGGTCCGGGTCGAACCCGGCCGGTCCGGCGACCCGCACGTGCATCCCGGCGGTGGCACCCGCGAGCAGCCAGGAGTGGGACATGTTGTTGGCGGCGTCACCGACATAGCCGACGGTGCGGCCGGCCAGGCTGCCGAAGCGCTCGCGGACCGTCATCAGGTCGGCGAGGAGCTGGCACGGGTGCAGCCCGTCGGTCAACGCGTTGATCACCGGTACGTCGGCTCCGGCGGCGAGCTGCTCCATCCGCTCGTCGCCGAAGGTCCGGAAGACGATCGCCGAGCAGTAGCGCGACAGCACCTTCGCGGCGTCCGGGAGGGCTTCGCCGCGGCCGAAGTGAGTGCCGGCGCTGTCCACGATGATCGCGTTGCCGCCGAGGTCGGCGATGCCCGCCTCGAAGGAGAGCCGGGTCCGCAGCGACGGCTTGTCGAAGATGACCGCGACCGAGTGCGGCCCGGCGAGCGGCCGGTGGGCGAACCGGTCCGCCTTCATCTCGATCGCCAGCGAGAGCACCGCGTCCTGCTCGGCCGGGGACAGGTCGTCGTCACGCAGGAAGTGCTTGATCACAGGGATGCTCCAGCGGAATCCAGCGCCGCCGGCAGGGCCGCGAGCAGCGCGTCCACCTGCTCGGCGGTGATGATGAGGGGCGGGGCCAGGCGCATCACGTCGGGCTGGGCCGCGTTGACGAGGAAACCGGCGTCGCGCAGCGCTGCGGCGAGCCCCGGTGCGGCCGGTACGGTGAGCACGACGCCGAGCAGCAGCCCGGCGCCCCGGACGTGGCTGACGAGCGGGTGGCCGAGGGCCTCGATGCCCTCGCGCAGCCGCTCGCCGGTCCGCTTCACGTGGTCGAGGAGCCCCTCCGACGCGATGGTCCGCAGGACGGCGAGGGCGGCGGCGCAGGAGATCGGGTTGCCGCCGAAGGTGGTGCCGTGGCTGCCCGGGGTGAAGAGCTCGGCGGCGCGGTCGAAGGCGATCGTGGCGCCGATCGGCAGGCCGCCGCCGAGGCCCTTGGCGAGGGTGATCACGTCGGGCGTGACGCCGTCGGCCTGGTGGGCGAACCAGTGGCCGGTCCGGCCGACACCGGTCTGCACCTCGTCGAGGACGAGCAGCGCACCTCGCCGCGCGGTCAGCTCCCGAGCCGCGGCGAGGTAGCCGGGCGGCGGGGTCACGACGCCGCCCTCGCCCATGACGGGTTCGAGGATCAGCATCGCGGTGTCGGTGGTGATCGCGGCGGCCAGGGCGGTGATGTCCCCGTACTCCACGTGGGTCACGTCGCCCGGCAGCGGCCGGAAGGGATCGGTCTTCGACGGCTGGCCGGTGAGGGCGAGCGCGCCCATGGTGCGGCCGTGGAAGGCGCCGCGCGCGGCGACGACGTGGGTGCGGCCGGTGAGCCGGGAGAGCTTGAACGCGGCCTCGTTCGCCTCGGCGCCGGAGTTGCTGAAGAAGACCCGTCCGGCCCGGCCGGAGAGCGCGAGCAGCAGCTCGGCGAGCGCGATCGGCGGCTCGGCGAGGTAGAGGTTGGAGACGTGGCCGAGCTTGCCGATCTGCTCGGAGACTGCCTTGACGACGGCGGGGTGGCCGTGGCCGAGGGCGTTGACCGCGATCCCGGCGAGGAAGTCCACGTAGGACTTGCCGTCGGCGTCGGTGACGACCGACCCTTCGCCCGCGACGAGCGCCAGCGGCGGTGTGCCGTAGTTGTCCATCAGGGAGTGCTGCCAGCGGTCCCGCAGGGTGGTCATGGGGTCACCATCGTTCCGAAGCCGTCGTGGGTGAAGATCTCCAGCAGGGTGGAGTGCGGAACGCGCCCGTCCACCACGTGCGCCGCGGGGACGCCGCCCTGGACGGCGCGCAGGCACGCCTCCATCTTGGGCACCATGCCCGCGGAGAGGTCGGGGAGCAGCTTCGCGAGCTCCTCGGCGCTGAGCCGGGAGATGAGGCTGTCCGTGTCGGGCCAGTCGGCGTAGAGGCCGGCCACGTCGGTGAGGACGATCAGTTTCCGCGCCCCCAGCGCGATCGCGACGGCTGCGGCCGCGGTGTCGGCGTTGAGATTGTGGGGGGAGCCGTCCGCGTCCGGCGCCACCGTCGAGATCACCGGGATGTGCCCGGCGTCGAGCAGCGTGGTGACGATCGACGGGTCGACCGCACCGGCATCCCCGACCTGCCCGATGTCGACCGGCAGCCCGTCGACGTAGGCGGGCCGACGCACGGCGGTGAGCAGTCCCCCGTCGGCACCGGAGAGCCCGACGGCGGTGGGGCCGCCCTGTTTGTTGATCTCCGCGACGACGTCGGAGCCGACCTGGCCGATCAGCACCATCCGGACGATCTCCATCGCCTCGGGGCTGGTGACCCGCAGGCCGCCGGTGAACTCCGAGGCGATGCCGACCCGGTCCAGCATCGCCGAGATCTGCGGACCGCCGCCGTGCACGACGACCGGCCGCAGCCCGGCCCGGTGCAGCGCGACCATGTCGGCGGCGAAGCCGCTGCGCAGCTCGGGGCTGGTCATGGCGTGCCCGCCGTACTTCACGACGATCGTGGCGCCCGCGAACTCGGCGAGGAAGGGAACAGCCTCCAGAAACGAGAGTGTCATGACGAGTACGCCGAGTTCTCGTGCACGTAGGCGTGCGACAGGTCGTTGGTCCAGACGGTCGCCGCGGCGTCGCCCGCGTTGAGCGCGATCGTGATCGCCACCTGCTCGCCGCTCAGGTCCACCTTGGACCGGTCCTCGGCGGCGGCGCCGTTGCGGCAGATCCAGACGCCGTTGATCGCCACGTCGAGCTCGTCGGCCTCGAAGGCGGCGCCCGTGGTGCCGACGGCGGCGAGGATGCGGCCCCAGTTGGGGTCGTTGCCGAACAGCGCGGTCTTGACCAGGTTGTTGCGGGCGACCGACCGGCCGACCTCGACCGCGTCGGCCTCCGACGCGGCCCCGACGACCTCGATCGCGACGTGCTTCGTGGCGCCCTCGGCGTCGGCCATGAGCTGCTGGGCGAGGTCGTGGCAGGCGGCGGTGACGGCGGCCGTCAGCTCCTGCTCGGTCGGCTCGACGCCGGAGGCGCCGCTCGCGAGCAGCAGCACGGTGTCGTTGGTGGACATCGCGCCATCGGAGTCGAGCCGGTCGAAGGTGACCCGGCACGCCTCCCGCAGCACGGTGTCGAGCAGCGACGATCCCGCGACGGCGTCGGTGGTGAGCACGACGAGCATCGTGGCGAGCGCGGGCGAGAGCATGCCGGCGCCCTTCGCCATGCCGCCGACGCTCCAGCCCTCGCCGGTGACGACGGTGTTCTTGGCGACCGAGTCGGTCGTCATGATCGCGGTCGCGGCGGCCGGACCGCCGTCCTTGGCGAGCGCCCGCGCGGCGTGCTCGACGCCGGTGAGCAGCTTGGGCATGGGCAGCCGCTCGCCGATGAGGCCGGTCGAGCAGACGGCCACCTCGCCCGCGCCGAGCAGCATCCGCTTGACGCCGGGGCCGCGCAGCACGGCGGCGACGTGCTCGGCCGTGGCGTGGGTGTCCTGGAATCCGGCCGGGCCGGTGCAGGCGTTGGCGCCGCCGGAGTTGAGCACGACGGCCTTGAGCACGCCGCCTTTGAGCACCTGGCGGCTCCAGAGCACCGGGGCGGCCTGGACGCGGTTGGCGGTGAAGACACCGGCGGCGGTCGCGTCGGGACCGTCGTTGACGACGAGGGCGAGGTCGAGGTTGCCGGAGGACTTGATTCCGGCGGCGATCCCCGCCGCCCGGAATCCCTTGGGGGATGTGACGCTCATGGTTACCTCACTCCGTGGACGGGCAGGCCGGTGGTCTCGGGCAGGCCGAGCATGAGGTTGGCGCACTGGACGGCCTGGCCGGCCGCGCCCTTGCCGAGGTTGTCGATGGCGCTCACCACGATCACGCGACCGCTGTCGATGTCGACGGCCGTCTGCAGGTGGGCCGAGTTGGAGCCGAAGGTCGCCGCGGTGTGCGGCCACTGGCCCTCGGCGAGCACGTGCACGAACGGGCTGTCGGCGTATGCGTCGGCGAGCACGGCGCGCACGACGTTGGCGGTGATGTCGGCGTTGGCGGGGCGGCCGGTGACGGTGGCGAGGATGCCGCGCGGCATCGGCGCCAGCACCGGGGTGAAGGAGATCGAAGCCGCTCCGGTCGCCTGCTTGATCTCCGCGACGTGCTGGTGCGCACCCACCTTGTAGGGGGTGAGGTCGCCCATCACCTCGGCGCCGAGCAGGTGCGCCTTGGGTGCCTTGCCCGCGCCGGAGGTGCCGGAGGCGGCGACGACGACCACGTCCTCGGCCTCGATCAGCCCGGCGGCGACGAGCGGTGCCAGCGCGAGGATCGTGGCGACGGCGTAGCAGCCGGTCGCGGCGACCCGGTCGCTCGCGGCGACCCGCAGCCGCTGGCCGGGCAGCTCGGGCAGGCCGTATGTCCAGGTCCCGGCGTGCTCGCCGCCGTAATACCTCCCCCACTGGGCCGGGTCGATCAGCCGGAAGTCCGCGCCGAGATCGACGATCTTGACGGTGTCGGGGAGCTGCGCGGCGATCGCCGCCGACTCGCCGTGGGGCAGGGCCAGGAAGACCAGGTCCGTCTCGGCGAGGGCCGCCGGGTCCGTCGCGCCGAGCACCAGGTCCAACCCCGCAAGATGGGGGTGTACGCCGGCGACGGGCCGACCCGCCTGCGAGTGTGCCGTGGCCAGCACGAGGTCGAGGTCGGGGTGCCCGGCGAGCAGGCGCAGCAGTTCGCCGCCGGCGTAGCCGCTCGCGCCCACCACCGCTGTCCGAATACCCATCGTTCCCGTCCCTTCGCAAGTCTATGCAGTGGCGAGCATACCTAAGCGTCGTATCGTCATGCAACTCCTCAGGTTTTCATTCATCTCGCGTTGTTCGGGCGTTACCGACCCCGTCGCTGCCGCTACGCTCGGGCGGTGATCACCGCGCTCGCCGTCGAGAACTACCGATCGCTGCGCCGCCTGATCGTCCCGCTCGGCCGGCTCAACATCGTCACCGGCGCCAACGGCAGCGGGAAATCCAGCCTCTACCGGGCGCTGCGCCTGCTCGCCGACTCCTCCCGCAACGGCGCCATCGCGGCACTCGCCCAGGAGGGCGGCCTCCCGTCGGCGCTGTGGGCCGGGCCGGAGAAGCTCGGCCGCTCCGTCCGGGAGGGGCGCCACCCCGTCCAGGGCACCGTCAGCACCGGACCGGCCCGGCTGCTGCTCGGCTTCGCCGGGGACGAGTTCGGCTACGCCGTCGACCTGGGCATGCCCGTCGGCACCCACTCCGCCTTCAACCTCGACCCGGAGATCAAACGCGAGGTGATCTGGACCGGCCCGATCCTGCGCCCGGCGACACTGCTCACCGAGCGGGGCGGCACGGTGGTGCGGATCCGCTCCGCCGACGGCTCCTGGCAGGAGAAGCACTCCTTCGTCCAGCCCTTCGACAGCATGCTCAGCGAGCTCGCCGACCCGCAGCGGGCACCCGACATCCTGCGGGTGCGCGAGGCGCTGCGGTCGTGGCGCTTCTACGACCACGTCCGCACCGACGCCCGGGCGCCCGCGCGATCGGCGCAGATCGGCACGCGTACCCCCGTGTTGAGCCATGACGGCTCGGACGTCGCGGCGGCGCTGCAGACGATCCTGGAGATCGGCGACCGCGCGGCGCTGGAGGCCGCCGTGGAGCGCGCCTTCCCCGGCAGCGAGGTCGAGATCCGCAACTCCGACGGCCGCTTCGAGCTGACGCTGCACCAGCACGGCCTGCTCCGGCCGCTGCGCGCACCCGAGCTCTCCGACGGCACGCTGCGCTACCTGCTCTGGATCGCGGCGCTGCTCACCCCGCGCCCGCCCGCGCTGCTCGTGCTCAACGAACCCGAGACGAGCCTGCACCCGGAGCTGCTGCGCCCGCTCGCCGAGCTGGTCATCACCGCCGCCCGGCACACCCAGGTCGTCGTCGTGACGCACTCGCGCCCGTTCGCGGCGGCGCTGGAGCAGAGCGCGGCGGCGAACGGCACCGACGCGCACCTGATCGAGCTGGTCAAGGAGTTCGGCCAGACCACCGTCGCCGACCAGGGCATCCTCGACGAACCCCCGTGGCAGTGGCCCAAACGCTGAGCGCCCTCAGGACCGACTCTTGACGAGTTGCGGCGATCTTGTCAGGACTGCCAGCGGCCGCGGACGTCGTTGGTCCAGTCGGGGCGGAGCTGGATCGTCGCGGACTTCGCCGCCGCTGCCGGCACGTCGAAGACGACCAGTCCGGCGACCTTCTCGCCGGTGTTGAGGGTGACCGACTGCATCGCCTCGTCGAAACCGATCGGCCAGACCGGCTCGAAGAGGGATCCGTCGGCGGCGACGAGCGCGAAGTCGCACGAGCACGCGTGGGTCTTGCCCCGGACCACCTTCATCTCGACCTTCACCACGGCGAAGACGCCCTTCGCGGGCTTGACCCAGGCGGCGTCGACCGCCGACGAACGCGTGGTCAGGCTGAAGACCGTCACCGCCACCCGGTTGTCGCCGAGACCGCCGCTGAGCGTGATGGTCTGGCCGAGCTTCGCGACCGGCGCCGCCGCGGCGGAGACGGCGGCCGCCGACGGGCCGTCGCTCACGGTCGAGCGCTCCGGTTTGATGCCGCAGGCCAGGGACATCACCAGCGCCGCGACGACGGCCGCACCGGTCACCGCACGGGAGGAAGCCACACCAGGCGTCACCGCCACAGCGTAGGCCGCCGAACCGCATCCGGCATCCGCGTCATCTCGCCAAGATCGCCGCAACTCTTGAAAAGTTGCGGCGATCAAGGGGTGACCTGCGTCGATCCGCCTACCCGGTAGCGGCGGGGCTTGCGTGGGTATGGCAGGTTGGTGCCCCGTCGCCCCGCGATCATGCAAGCGCCACCCCGCCACCGCCCGGAAGGACCGGCCATGAGCACCTCGGCCACGCAAGCACCCGCCACAGAGCCGGAACCGGCCCCGCACCGGGCCGGCGGGCTCGGCGGCTGGCTGCTGCGGCACCGCGTCGAGCCGGTGACCGGCCCGGGCGTACGCGAGACCGCCGAACACCAGCACCCCTGGTGGAAGGTGATGTGCCTCGCCGGCGTCGACTACTTCAGCACGCTGAGCTACCTGCCCGGCATCGCGCTGCTCGCCGCCGGGGCACTCGCACCTCTCGCCACGCTGCTCATCGTCGTGCTGACCCTCTTCGGCATGCTGCCGATGTACCGCAGGGTCGCCGCCGAGAGCCCGCACGGGCAGGGCTCGGTGGCGATGCTGGAGAAGGCGCTGCCGTTCTGGCGGGGCAAGTTCTTCGTCCTCGGCCTGCTCGGCTTCGTCGCCACCTCCTGGATCATCACGATCACCCTGTCGTCGGCGGACGCGACCGCGCACATCGCCGAGAACCCGTTCACCCCGGACGTCATCGGCGAGCACCCGGTCCTCGTCACGCTGGTGCTGCTCGCGATCCTGGGCGCGGTCTTCCTCGCCGGGTTCAGCGAGGCGGTCGGTGTGGCGATCCCGCTGGTGGCGGCGTACCTGCTGCTCAACGCCGTGGTCGCGGGCTACGGGCTGGTCTACGCCTTCGGCCACCCCGATCTGCTGGACCGCTGGCAGACCGCGCTGCTGCACGGGCAGGGCGACATCTGGTCGGTGCTGTGGACGGCGGTGCTGGCGTTCCCGCTGCTGGTGCTGGGGTTGTCCGGCTTCGAGACCGGGGTCAGCATGATGCCGCTGATCAAGGCGAGCGGCGCGACGACGGAGGCACGGCAGCGGCACCGGGTGCTCAACACCCGCAGGATGCTCACCGTGGCGGCCGTGGTGATGAGCGTCTACCTGCTCGCTACCTCGTTCGTGGCGGCGGTGCTCGTACCCCCGCAGGAATTCGAACCCGGTGGCGCGGCCAACGGCCGGGCCCTCGCCTATGTGGCCCACGAGCTGCTCGGCACGGCTTTCGGCACCGTCTATGACCTGAGCTCGATCCTGATCCTGTGGTTCGCGGGCGCCTCGGCGATGGCGGGCCTCATCAACATCGTCCCCCGGTACCTCCCCGGCTACGGCATGGCGCCGGAGTGGGGCCGCGCGATCCGGCCGATGGTGCTGATCTTCACGGGGATCACGTTCCTGATCACGATCATCTTCAGGGCCGACGTGGACGCGCAGGCCGGGGCCTATGCCACCGGCATCCTCGCGATGATGGTCTCCGCCGCCGTCGCGGTGACCCTCGCCGCCCGACGCGACCGCAAGACCTTCGCCACGATCGGCTTCGGCGTCGTCGCCGCGATCTTCGTCTACGCACTGCTCGCCAACGTCATCGAGAAGCCGGACGGAATCGCGATCTCGGCCGCCTTCATCGCGGGCATCGTGGTCGCGTCGCTCACCTCCCGGGTGCTGCGCTCCACCGAGCTGCGCGCCGAGGAGATCACCTTCGACAAGGCGGCCCTGCGCTTCATCTCCGAGGCGCAGCTGCGCGGCGAGCTGCACATCATCGCCAACAAGCGGCAGGCCGGCGACGCGCTGGAGTACAGGGCGAAGGAGCGCGAGCAGCGCGGCTTCAACCCGATCCCGGCCGACGCCCCGGTGCTCTTCCTCGAGGTCACCGTCGACGACCCGTCGGACTTCACCGACACCCTGGAGGTACGCGGTGTCAGCGTCTCCGGACACCAGGTGCTGCGGGTTTCCAGCCCGGCCGTCCCCAACGCGCTCGCGGCGATCCTGCTCTGCGTCCGGGACTCCACGGGGCTGCGCCCGCACAGCTACTTCCAGTGGACCGAGGGGAACCCGGCCGCGCACCTGCTGCGCTACCTGCTGCTGGGGCAGGGCGACACCGCCCCGGTGACCCGGGAGATCCTGCGGACGGCCGAGCGGGACCTGGAGCGGCGGCCGGCCGTACACGTCGGGGGTTAGGGCTTGCCCTTCGGCCCTTTCGGTCCCTTGGGCCCCTTCGGACCCTTCGGCTCATCGTCATCGTCATCGTTGCCGGTGTTGCGGGCGGCGGCGGTCGCCGACGGGGCGCTGACGACGCTCTGGCAGGTCTGCCCGTCGAGGGCGAAGCTCCGAGGCGGGCCCGCCGCCGTCCGGTAGTCGCCGACGAGGCGCAGCGACACCGGGCGAGTGCCGTCGAGCGCGGTGGGCGCGGAGACCGCCACCTGGCGGTCCTGCTGGCTGAAGCGGGCCGGAGCCTGCCCGGTGAGGCGCTGGTCGCCGCCGAGCAGGAAGGTGAGGCGCCACTGCGAGGCGGGCCTGGCCCGGTTGGACTGGATCGTCATGCTCGCGCCGAAGCGGCGGCCCGCCTCGACCCGCTGGACATAGGTGACCACGCAGGCGTCGAGGCTCCGGTCCGGCGGACCGCTCTGCGCCGTCGCGGCCGCGGTCGAGCGGGTGAGCGCCCAGCCGACCGCACCCGCGACGACGACCGCTGCGGCCGTCCCGGCCAGCACCGCGGTGCTGGTCCGGCGCCGGTTCACCGGCACGGTCGCCTGCGCCCCGGTGGTCTCGCCCAGCCTGCCGGTCGAGATCTGCAGCACCTGGGTGTGGCCGTCGATGTCCGCGTCGACGGCCGCACCCGGCATCGTGACGGCGGGCGCGCCGAGCCGCGCGGCGAGTTCGGCGCTGGTCGGCCGGTCCTCGGGCCGCTTCGCCAGGCACCGCAGGCACAGCTCGGCGATCTCCGGCGGCAGGCCGTCGATCGGGGGCAGGTCGGCCGGCGGCCGGTAGAGATGGTCGCGCAGGCGCTGCGTCTCGGTCCCCGGCGCCCACGGCAGCTCCCCGGTGAGGCAGCGGAAGAGCAGCACTCCCACGGCGTAGACGTCGGCGGCGGGCGCGACGTCCTCGCCCGCGATCCGCTCCGGCGAGACGAAGTCCGCCGTCCCCATCAGCTCGTCGCCGCCGTCGGACGCCCCGGTCACCGCGGAGATGCCGAAGTCCAGGATGCGTACGCCGTCCGGCGCCAGCATCACGTTGGCCGAGGAGATGTCGCGGTGCACGATGCCCCGCGCATGAGCAGCGGCGAGGCCGGCACTGACCTGGGCGGCGATCGCCACCGCCGTGGGCCAGGGCAGCCCGGCCGGCTGCTCGGCGAGCACCGCCGCGAGGGTCACCCCGTCGATCAGTTCCATCACGACGTAGGGCCGGATCCCCTCGGCGGTCTGCTCCTCGCCGTAGTCGTAGACGCTGGTGATGTGCGGATGGGACAGGCCCGCGGCGGCCCGTGCCTCGACGCGGAGCAGCCGCAGGAAGCGCTCCTGGGAGGCGAGGGCGGGCGAGACGACCTTGACCGCGACCCGGCGGTGCAGCACCTCGTCATAGGCGCGCCAGACGACGGCCATGCCGCCGGCGCCGAGCCGTTCGACGAGCCGGAAGCGTCCGCCCAGCAGGATCGGGTCGTGGTCATTCATTCCGACCGACATACCCGCTCGTCGCGGACCGAAACCTCGGCCGTGGTCCGCGTCGATACCGAGGCGACGTGAACGCTGCTCGCGGTTTAGACTCCCTGCGCACTGGGACCTTGGGAGGACACGGGGATGCGCCGCAAGCTCGGTATTGGCATGATCATTTTAATGGGTTCACTCGCCGCCTGCACGTCCGGGCCGCCCGCCGGGACCGACGGCGACCTGGCCGACAACTGGGGCAGCCTGCCGCCGGCCGTCGCCTACCTGCCGACGGCCGGCACCTGTGACAGCTCGACCCCCGGTCCGGTGGCCGCGATCTGGAACGCCCACCCCGTCGCCTGCACCGGTGAGCACAACGGCGAGACCGTCTATGTCAGCCAGCTCTCGGGTGCCGTCGCGAGCCTCCCCGTCCCGCCGAAGGCCGACAACCCGGGCCTCCTCCCGGCCTGGCGCGACTGCGACCGCGAGGCGACGACGTTCGTCGGCCGGCCCTGGTCCGACGCCCGGCTCGAGCTCTACCTGGTGCTCCCCACCGAGAACGCGTGGAAGAGCGGCTCGCACTGGTTCCGCTGCGACCTCAACGAGGTCAAGGATGTCGACGACTACCTCCCGACCTCCCGCACCGGCAGCCTGCAGGCCCCGCTGGACCCGAAGCTGCTCATCGGCTGCCTCCAGACGACCTCCGACAAGAACGACCTGATCGTCAAGGAGGTCGTGGTCGCCTGCACCGCGAAGCACAACGCGGAGTACGTCGGCTCGATCTGGTCCACCCTCGCGGCCTACCCCACGAAGGACACGCAGTTCCGGCCGCTCTTCAACGCCTGCTACTCCAAGATCGACGCGTACGTGGGCATGAAGAACACCCGTACCGGCACCTTCATCGCCCGGGCCGCCTCCGACGACCAGTGGAAGGCCGGTTACCGGGTCGTCCGGTGCTACCTGTGGCTCGACAAGAAGACCATGTCGAAGTCGGCCAAGGGCACCAAGGGCAAGGGCGTCCCCACCTTCTGATCTTCGAACCGCGGCGGCGGGGTGATCCTGATCTAGGGTGTCGGTGTGAGCAGACGACAGATCTCCGAGACCAGGATCATCCCCGCCCCCGCGGCCCAGATCTTCGAACTGCTCGCCGATCCCGCGAAGCATCCGACCATCGACGGGTCCGGCACCGTCGTCGCCGCCCGCGGATCGCAGCGGCGGCTGGCGTTGGGGATGAAGTTCGGCATGGACATGAAGATCGGTGCCAAATACAAGATCCTCAACACCGTGGTGGAGTTCGAGGAGGGCACCCTCATCGCCTGGCGCCACTTCAACGGCCACCGCTGGCGCTGGCGGCTCACGCCCGTCGACGACGGCCACACCGAGGTCACCGAGACCTTCGACTGGAGCACGGCGAAGTACCCCCTGGTGATCAGCCTCAGCACCTTCCCGCGCCGCAACCGTGCCGCGATCACCAGGACCCTGGACCGGCTCGCTGCGCTCTACACCGCCTGAACGGCGCCGAGGCGGGCGACCCGCTCCATCGCCGCGGTGTAGATCGGCCCCTCCAGGTAACGCCGCGGCACCGCGCCGAGCGCCAGCCGCAGCCCGCGAGCCGAGAGCTGCGCGGAGACCTCCGCCGACCGCAGCCCCAGCCCGCCGTAGAGCCGCCGCGCCCACGACGGCAGCAGCCCCAGCGCCGTGCCCGCCAGCCCGAAATAGGCCCACCGGGGCGGCCCCAGCTCCAGCCCGAGCCGCAGCGCCGGACCGACCTTCCACGGCATCGGCGGCGCGGTGAGGAAGAGCGCCGTCTCGGCCGCCTCCTTCGTCATCCGCAGCTGCGGCAGGATCTCCCGGTAGTAGTCGGCGACCTCCGCCGCCGAGCCCGGCACCGAGCCCGGCTCCAGCCCGACCAGGGCCGCGCTGCGCCGCTGCTCGTCGTAGTAGGCGTCGACGTCCGCGTCGCTCAGCGGCACACCCGCCCGCTTGGCGGTGCTGATGAACGACTCCACCTCCGCCACGTGCACCCAGCGCAGCAGCTCCGGCTCGTCGATGCGGAACTCCTCGCCGGTCAGCGGGTCGGTGGCGCGCAGCCGCGCGTGCAGGGTGCGCAGGCGCCGCCCGGCGGCCTCCGCCTGCGCCGTCGTGCCGAAGACGACGGTGCCGACGTAGGTCGCCGTGCGGAACAGCCGGCCCCACGGGTCGTTGCGGTAGTCGGTGTTCTGCGCGACACCCGCCATCGCCCGGGGATGCAGTGCCTGCAGGTAGAGCGAGCGCAGGCCCGCGAGGAGCAGGATCGGCTCGCGGTGCACGGCCCAGGTCACCGAGCCGGGCCCGAAGAGCCCCAGATCATCGTCGCGGTCCATGCCCTCCAGCCTGCCACGGATTCAGTTCAGCGCGGCCCGCGCTTCGTCCAGCACGAGTTCGCCCGTCACGGTCGAAACCACATGCTTCAACGCCAATTGGTACGCCACGTCGAACGCCCCCTCGGCGTCGACATCGATGTCGGGCGTCACCCCGGTGCCCTCCCAGTTGGTCCCGGTCACCGGATTGATCGACCGCGCCACCGGCACCGTGATCTCCAGCGTCGGCGTGATCGGGAAGGCATCCGTCGGGTGCGCCCCGCCGCGCGTCGTCCGGCCGATCAGGGTCGCCCGCCCCTGCGCCTGCAGGTTATAGCAGAGCTCCTCCCCGGCGGAGAAGGTGAATTCGCTGGTCAGCACATAGACGGGCCGGTCCAGGTAGCGCGAGCCGGGCAGGAAGGCGAGCGTCCAGAACTGCTTGGTGATCCCGGTCTGCGGCTCGAAGATGCTGTTCAGGTGGGTTTCGGCGTCGGGGAAGAAGTAACTGCACCAGAAGGCCACGCCGTCCGGATCGCCGCCGCGGTTCTTCCGCAGGTCGATGATGAGTGCGTCGGTCTGCGACACCAGCTCCATCGCGGCCGCGATCGCCTTGCCGCCCAGCGACGGATCGGGAACCCCGCGCAGGTCGAGGTACCCGACGTTGCCGTCGAGCCGCTCCACCCGCGCGATGCGGTAATTGGTGACGCGCAGGTACTCCTGCCAGGCCGCATCCGCGTCGGCCTCGCTCATCGAGTCGTGCAGGGCGGCGTCGCGGACGCGTACCCGCAGGTGCTTGTCGGCGCAGACCTCGAAGAGCTGTGCGGTGAGGCGCTCGCCGAGCTCCGCCTCGCCGAGCCCGTCGTAGTCACCGGCGGCTTGACGTTCCCGGATGATTCCGGCGGCTTTGGCCGCTGCGTCGGGGAAGACGTATTTGCTGGTCAGCAGGGATAGCGCTGACTCGATGAGGGCTGAGTTGGTCATGCTGGGGGACGCTAGCCGTTGCTCTCTCATGATCACTACTGGATTGTTGTTGGGTGGTTTTGGGGGCTGGGTGACCCACTCTGGGCGGTCAGGCTTGATCCCGACGTGGGTCACCCAGCCCCCAAAACCCGGGGTGCGCAAGGTCAGCTTGACGGCCGGACTGATTACGTCGGGTTCCCTGAATCAGACGTGATCACCGCGCTCGATCACGTCTGGTTCCCCGAATCAGACGTGATCTCCACGACCGGGCGAGCGCCCCCGCGATGATCACACCGTTTTCCCCAAAGAAGGTGTGATCAACGTCCATGATCAGGCCTTCTTTGGGGAAAACGGTGTGATCACCACGCGCGAGCGGGCCAACACTCCATGATCAGCGTGTGCGAGATCCGCAGCGTGCGAAGCCCTCGTCACGCTTTGCAGCAAAACGTGGCCTCGCACAGAGAAATAAGCCCGCTTTGCTGCAAAACGTGACGCGCAGCCGGGACAGCGAAGATCAACCCAGACGCCAGACTCAAGCTCCCGCCTCGTCGTCGCGCTCTTCCAACCCCGACGCACCCGTCACGCTTTGCAGCAAACCGTGGCCTCGCAGCGCAAAACAGCCACGCTTTGCAGCAAAGCGTGGCTGGGAACGGACCGAGAAAGGGGTGGGCGGGCTGGGGGTTGGCCAGCCCACCCACGTCGTTACGCGCCGCGCAGGGTGGCGCCGAAACGGGACGCCGCCACCGCCACCGCCGAGTCGCGGGCCGCGACGGCTTCCTCGACCTTCAACGTACGGTCGGGGGCACGGAAGGTCAGCTTGTAGGCGAGGGACTTCACGCCGTCGCCGAGCTGCGCACCCTCGTAGATGTCGAAGAGGCGCACCGACTCCAGCAGCGGACCGGCACCCGACCGCAGCGCCTCCTCCACCTCGGCCGCCGCCGTCGCCGAGGGCAGAACCAGGGCCACGTCGATCAGGGCGGGCGGGAAGTTGGAGAACACCGGCGGCGGGGTGACACCCGGCAGCGGCACCGCGTCGAGGTTGAGCTCCATCGCACCGGCCCCGCTTCGGCAGGTCCCACTCGGCGCAGACGACGGGGTGCAGCTCGCCGGCCCACCCGACGATGTGCCCTGAGACCGCGACCGCCGCGCACCGGCCGGGGTGGAACGGAGCCTCGGCCGCCGGAGCGACCGTGATCTCCGTCGCCGCGACACCGGCGGCGAGCAGGACCGTCCGCGCGGCCTCGACCGCGTCGGACCAGTCGGCGGCGCGGCCGGGGCCCCACCAGCCGGCCGGTTCGAGCGGCGAGCCCGCGAGCACCGCGGCGACGTGCCACGGCTGGATCGGGACCGACTCGTTGGCGAGCGCCCACTCCGAGTCCGACGGCCGGTCGTGCACCTTGAGCTGCGGCGGCGGACCGGCGTCGACGGCGTGGAAGACGAGGCCCTGCTCGAAGAGGGCGATGTCGCGCTGGCCCCGGCCGAGGTTGCGCTTGAGCGCCCCGAGCAGCGGCGGCAGGAGGCTGGTCCGCATCAGCGGCTCCTCCTCCGAGATCGGGTTGGCGAGGCGCACCGCGTTGTCGGGCAGGCCGAGCGAGGCGAGCGCCGATCCCGCGACGAACGGGTAGGAGATCACCTCGACGTACCCCTGCTCGGCGAGCGCGCGGCCGACGGAGCGCTTGCGGCGCTGCGACGCGGTGAGCCCGTTGCCGGGAGGCGCGACCGGCAGCACGCTCGGCACCTGGTCGACCCCGGCGAGCCGGACGACCTCCTCGACGAGGTCGGCGGGGCGCAGCAGGTCGGGCCGCCAGCTCGGCGGGATGACCCGGAGCTCGTCGCCCTCGACATGCACGACGCAGCCGACCTCGGTGAGCAGCGAGCGCACCTGCTCGGTGCTGTAGTCGACGCCGATCAGCCGGGTGGGCCGACCCGCGTCCATCGTGATCGTGGTGCCGGGCAGCGGGTAGTCGTGGTCGAGCACCTCGTCGCCCGCGACCGCGGCGTCGCCGCCGAAGCGCAGCAGCAGCGCGACGGCGCGCTCGATCGCGACGAGGGTGAGCTCGCGGTCGACGCCGCGTTCCCAGCGCTTCGCCGCCTCGCTGAAGAGCTTGTGGCGACGCGCCGTCCGCCCGACCATCGTGGCGTCCCAGTGCGCGGCCTCGAAGAGCACGCTGGTGGTGGTGCCGGGGACGACCTCGGAGACCTCGCCGCCCATGACCGCGGCGAGCGAGATCGGTCCGGTGTCGTCGCAGATCACCATGTCCTCGGGCGAGAGCACCCGGGCCACACCGTCCAGTGTGGTGAGTCGCTCCCCCGCGACCGCGCGGCGCACCACGAGGCCGCCGCTGATCCGGTCGGCGTCGAAGGCGTGCATCGGCTGGCCGAGCTCGAGCATGATGTAGTTGGTGATGTCGACGGCGAGATCGATCGAGCGCACCCCGGCCGTGACCAGGCGCTTCTGCAGCCACACCGGCGTCGGCGCCGACGGGTCGACCCCGCGCACGAGCCGGGCGGAGAAGCGGTCGCACCCGGCCTGGTCCACGATGGTCACGTCCCAGGCGGGCGCGATCGTCCCGGCGGCCGACATGGTGAGCGCCGGGTCGGTGAAGGCGACGCCGAAGGACTGCGCCAGCTCGCGGGCGAGCCCGCGCACCGACATCTGGTAGCCCCGGTCCGGGGTGATCTCGACCTCGATGATCGTCTCGTCGAGGCCGACGACGGGCCGCGCGTCGTCGCCCGGAACCGCGGTGACGACAGCGGGGTCGAGCACGATGATGCCCTCGTGCTCATCGCTGAGGGCCAGCTCGCGAGCCGAGCAGATCATGCCGTGCGAGTTGCGGCCGTAGGTCTTGCGCGCGCCGATGGCGAACCCGCCCGGCAGCACCCCGCCGGGCAGGATCACCACGACGAGGTCGCCGACGGCGAAGTTGCTGGCGCCGCAGACGATCTCCTGCGGCTCGCCGGTGCCGTTGGCGGCACCGACGTCGACCGTGCAGAAGCGGATCGGCTTCTTGAACTCGGTGAGCTCCTCGATCGTGAGCACCTTGCCGACGACGAGCTCGCCCTGCACCGTGGTCCGCTGGTCCACGATGGACTCGACCTCGATGCCGAGGTTGGTCAGGGCGAGGTCGAGCTCGGCGGCGGTGACGCCGTCGGGCAGGGCCGCGAATTCCCGCAGCCAGGAGAGTCCTACCCGCATCTCAGTGCACCTCCATGCCGAATGCGCGGGTGAACCGCACGTCGCCCTCGATCATTTCCCGCATGTCCGACAGGCCGTTGCGGAACATCAGCGTCCGCTCGACGCCCATGCCGAAGGCGAAGCCCGAGTATTCCTCCGGGTCGATCCCGCACGCGCGCAGCACGTTGGGGTCGACCATGCCGCAGCCGCCCCACTCGACCCACTGCGGTCCGTCGCGGTGCGCCTCGAACCACACGTCGAACTCGGCCGACGGCTCGGTGAAGGGGAAGTAGTGCGGGCGCCACCGGGTCCGGGCGGTCGGCCCGAACATGTTGCGGGCGAAGTGGTCCAGGGTGCCCTTGAGGTGGGCCATCGTGATGCCCTTGTCGACGACGAGCCCCTCGAACTGGTGGAAGACCGGCGAGTGCGTCGCGTCGAGCTCATCGGTGCGGTAGACCCGGCCCGGCACGATGACATAGATCGGCGGCTGCCGCAGCAGCATCGTGCGCGCCTGCACCGGCGAGGTGTGCGTCCGCAGCACCAGGCCGGACTCGGTGGCACCGGCCTCGGCCGCGGCGATCCAGAAGGTGTCCATCAGGCCGCGCGCGGGGTGGTCGGCGGGGATGTTGAGCGCGTCGAAGTTGGCCCACTCCAGCTCCACCTCGGGGCCCTCGGCGATCTCGTAGCCCATGCCGACGAAGAGGTCGCCCACCCGCTCCATCAGGGTGGTGAGCGGGTGCCGCGCGCCGCGCGGACGCCGCCCACCAGGCAGGGTCACATCGACCCGCTCCTCGTGCAGGACGCGTTCGGCCTGCTCGGCGGCGAGGATCTCCTGCCGTGCGGCGAGCGCCTCGCTGATCGCGGTGCGGGCGGCGTTGACACGCTGGCCCGCGTCGGCCTTCGCGGCCGGCGGCAGCGAACCGATCTCGCGTCGGGCCAGCGACACCGCGGCCCGATCGCCGAGGTGCTGCGACTTGAGCGGGGCCAGGGCGTCGAGATCGGTGGCTCCGTCGAATGCCTTGCGCGCCTCCGCTACTGCCTCGTCCAGGGCGGACGGGTCCAGCGCGGCGGCCTGCTTGGGATCGTATGGATCAGTGCGAAAGGTCATGGGATCTCCAGATGCGGCAACCGGGTCAGTCTACGGACGGGGCGTCATGCGGCTTGGCCGCGGCCCACCGGCGCGAAAGGAGGCTGGAGAGGAAGGTGCGTCAGCTCAGCCGCCCGCCGACACCGGCGGGCTGGCTAAAGAGGAGAACGCTGCGCACGAGCTGAAGCGTACAGGCAAACGGCCGCTGCCGCAGCCAGGTTCAGGCTCTCCGCCCGCCCGTGGATCGGCACCCGCACGCCCAGTTCGGCCCGGTCCAGCACCGGCGCGGCCAGGCCGTGGGCCTCCGAACCGAAGAGCCAGGCGGTGGGTACGCCGAGGCGCCCCGCATCGAGCAGCGCGTCCAGGTCGTGCTCCGCGTAACCGCTGGTGGCCAGCGTCAGGAGCCCGGCCGCGCGCAGCTCGTCGAGCAGCTCGACGGGGTCCGGCACCCGCACCACGTCGACGTGGAAGAGGCTCCCGGCACTCGCCCGGACGCACTTGCCGTTATAGGGGTCGACGGCGGCACCGGCGAAGACGACCACCTCGGCACCGGCGGCGTCGGCGGTCCGCAGGATCGTGCCCGCGTTGCCCGGATCGTTGATCTCGACGGCGACCGCGACCAGCCTCGGCTCGCGGGCGAGCGCAGTGCGCAGCGGCACGTCGAGGGTGTCGCAGACCGCCACCACACCCTGCGGGTGGACGGTCTCGGCGAGCGCCGACATCGCGTCATCCGTGACGATCGACACCGGCGGACCGGAGTCGGCATAGTCGGCGTGGCGGTCGGCGGTGACGAAGATCTCGCGTACCGACCCGTGGGTCAACGCCGACGCGACCGCGGGCGGCCCCTCGGCGAGGAACCGGCCGACCTGCTCGCGGTCCTTGCGTTTCTGCAGCTTGATAGCAGCAACAACCCGGGGGGTCCGCCGGGTGAACGGCGGATCGACCCCGGGTTGTTGACTGGACAACTGCTCAGGCGGCCTGGTGCGTGGCGACGGCGGCCTTGGCGGCCTCGACCAGCGCGGCGAACGCCGTGGGCTCGTTGACCGCGAGCTCGGCGAGGATCTTGCGGTCCACCTCGATCTCGGCCAGCTTCAGACCCTGGATGAGCCGGTTGTAGGTCATGCCGTTGGCGCGGGCAGCCGCGTTGATGCGCTGGATCCAGAGCTGCCGGAAGTCGCCCTTGCGGTCACGACGGTCCCGGTAGGCATACTGCATCGAGTGCAGCATCTGCTCCTTGGCCTTGCGGTACAGGCGCGAGCGCTGGCCGCGGTAACCGGCTGCGCTCTCCAGGACGGTGCGGCGCTTCTTCTGGGCGTTTACTGCCCGCTTGACGCGTGCCATCTCGTTCGGTCTCCTCTATTGGGTGGCTGCCGCGTCAGCGGCCGAGCAGCTTCTTGATGCGCTTGATCTCGGTCTTGGCGACCTCGACCGTGCCCGTCAGGCGGCGGGTGCGGCGGGAAGTCTTCCCCTCCAGCAGGTGGCGCTTGCCAGCCTGCTCGGAGATCCACTTGCCGCTGCCGGTCTGCTTGACCCGCTTGCCCATGCCGGTGTGGCTCTTCATCTTCGGCATTACGAAGTTTCTCCCCTGAATTGGTAATCGTGCCGTGCGGCTTACGCCTCGGGCACGACCTCGTCGGTCACATCAGCCACGGTCTCATCGACGTCGCCGCCCTCGTAGCCGTCCTCATCACCCTTGGTGGGCTTGAGCACGGGCTTGCGAGTGGGAGCAAGCACCATGATCATGTTGCGGCCGTCCTGCTTCGGCGCGGACTCCACCACGCCCAGCTCCGCGACCTCGTCGCTGAGCCTGGTCAGCAGCCGGTAACCCAGCTCCGGACGGCTCTGCTCGCGACCGCGGAACATGATGGTCACCTTGACCTTGTCGCCCTGCTTCAGGAACCGCACCACGTGACCCTTCTTGGTCGCATAGTCGTGCGGATCGATCTTCGGCCGGAGCTTCATTTCCTTGATGACCGTCTGCTGCTGGTTACGCCGAGCTTCCCTGGCCTTGAGCGCGCTCTCGTACTTGAACTTGCCGAAGTCCATGAGCTTGCAGACTGGCGGGCGTGCCATCGGCGCAACCTCGACCAGATCCAGATCGACATCTGCGGCCAACTGCAGGGCGCGCTCCAGCGGGACGATGCCCACCTGCTCACCCTCAGGACCGACCAGTCGGACCTCACGTGCCCGGATCTGCTCGTTGATGCGTGGTTCGACGCTGATGTGGCCTCCTCGATAGTGTCCGTGTCGACCGTGGGCGTGGGACCCGGAAAGCAGAAGGCCCAGGATCTGCACCGCTAGGGTGGCAGCCTGGGCCCGCTCGACCGGTCAAACGCTACGCACACGGCGCACGTCCCACAGCATGGCCGCGAAGCCGTGAAGTGGGCGACCGGACCCACGCCGCCCGCGGGCGGATGGGTGGGAGCAGGCGCTCCGCTTAGTCTGACCACCCGGCTCCTGCGAGCGGGCGGTCGGTCGACGCCGCTACTTTACCAGCTGGTCATCAGCTGCCGCGAATCGGGACGTGCGCTCAGCCCTCGACCGGCACAGGTTGTGCCGCCGCGTGCAGCGCCCGCAGCCCCTGGATCGCGACGACCGCGTGCATCTTGTCCGCCGCCTGCACCGCGAGGAGCGAGACGGTGTCGTCGTTGACCAGCTCCAGGCTGGCCCACGGGTGACCCCGGTCGAAGCGGATCTCCCGCACCACCGACCAGGGGAACAGGGTGTCGCTGAACACGTTTCGCACGGTGATCCCGTGGCTGTCGGCCCGCACCCGGGGCCGGGTGAAGGCGAGCGCGACGAGGGCGCCGCAGATGCCGAGCCCCACCATCGCCGCCTGGTCGCCCGGGCGGAAGACCGCCGCGCCGTCCTCGCCGGTCGACCCGGTCAGGGCGGTGCCGACGGCGGTGAAGACCGCCAGGATCGCGGCGGCGGCGATCCAGGCCACGACGCGTACGCGATGGGGGCGTGCCTCGACGACCTCTGCTGCTGTCTGCGTCACGCCCGCCATTGTGCCTCAACGGCGAGACGGCGGCTCAGGCTCCCAGCCACAGCTCCCGCCTCTGGCCCACCGTCGCGATCTCGTCCATCCGGTCGAGCCGGGCCAGCCAGGTCGCGTGCTCCTCCACCACGGCCAGCCAGGCGACGTCGCCGGCCGATGCAGCGGCGAGGGATCGGACGGGTGCGGTCGGCACCTCGACCGGTCGGTCCACGCTGCGCCACTCACCCCTACCCGCGTGGGCCGACGGCGCGTCGACCGAGATCAGGTGGCCGGCCGGCGTACCGGCGATGATGGTCGGTCCGGCGGCGAGCTGAACGATCGCGGCGGCGGCGAGATCGACCGGCGACTCCACGACCACCCAGGCCGAGAGATCGTCGATCATGAGGTTCCAATGTGACAGCAGGACCCGCCCGCGATCGGTCAGCACCATCAGCCACGCCGACCGGTCGGTCGCGAGCGCCACGTCCAGGCTGCGCAGGCGCTCGCCGCGCTCGCACAGCCCGGCGAGGTCGGACACCGTCACCTCGGGCTGCCACTGGCGGATCACGCCCCGCCGCAGGGTCCGCCGATCGCTGGTCCACACGAGATCGAGGGTGACGCCGTCGGCGTCGAGCGCGACGAGCGGGTACCGCGGCTGGTCAGTGCCGACCGCGGGGACGATCGTCCGGGGCTCGTCGAGGGCGAGACCGGCGGCTCCGCCCGGCGTGCGGGTCATTCCCACGGCGCGGACCCCGCCCGTGTCCGACCAGGCGATGGTGCCCCGCGACGGCCCGATGGCCAGGGCCAGGTCCCGCGAGCCCGCCGCCTGCGGGGAGGCGATGCGGTGCCAGGCCTCGCGACCGGTCTGGCCGAGCCCGATCCCCGGCAGCGCCACGTAGAGCGCCGACGGGGTCACCAGTCCGACCGTGGGGCGGCCGTCCGACCAGACCCCGAGGCGGACAGCGGTCGGACGGCCGGGCGCCGCAACCGGTGGGTCGGCGAGGCCCGTGTCCGATGGGCGATCGTCTTCCGTCGTCATTCTGGGCTGTCACCCGGTCCTTCGTCCGTACATAGTGTCCGATAGAGCCAGAATTCCATGCGGTGTACGAGTCGCGTACCGCTTGATCGGATGCCAATCGTCACGCACCATCCGATACCACCATCCTCTCAGACGTAGACGTTCATCCATCCGGATGCTGTCCGACAGAACCACCATGAGGTTGGCTAGCGGGTAGCTAACCGAGCACTGACAGTGAAGGGGCACTGAATGTCGAGCGAGTGGTGTCGTGCCTGCGGCAATGCGAATGCCGGTGATCCCTGCAGCCGATGCGCAACCCCGCTCACCCGCCCCGACCCGGGCAGCCCGCGGATCGGCCGCGTCGTCAACATCGGCGGCCGGCTGCTCACCAAGTACGCCATCGCCATCGGCGACGCGGGCGGGACGGTCTCGGTGCTGGTCAAGCCCGACACCATCACCCCGATCCCGGTCGCGCAGTTCGACGCCTACACCGCCGCGCCGGTCCCCGGTCCCGCGGTCATCGGCGCGGCCGGTCGGCTGTGGATCGCGAGCAGCGCCCGCAAGGCCGACACCGTCAAGGGCAAGTGGCCGGTCGAGCCGGTCGAGGCGGCGGCCGCGACGTTCGCGGTGGCGAGCCTCGGCGCCCGCCGCGCCGCGGCCCTCGACTCGTTGATGCTCGGCTCCGCCGGCTGGCTCGATCACCTGCAGCTCACGGCATCCGAGGCGGCGTGGTACAGGGCGTGGTCCGCCTCGTCCAAGGACGACCTCGCCACGATGCTCACCTTCCTGGAGAAGCTGCCCCCCACCGGCTACGCCGCCCGCATCCCGCTGCTGCAGCGCCACGCGGCGAAGCTGCTGGCGAGCCCGGCGCACACCGCCTCGGCCCGGCGGGTCGCGGAGCCCCTCGTCGACCTCGACCCGGACGCGCAGGCGATGCACGCCGCGTTCGCCCCGGCACCGGTGGCGACCGTCATCGACCTCGCCAACTCCTATGCCCAGCGGCTCACCGACCTCGGCTCGCCGCTGCCCACGGGATCGCTGGTGGCGCTGCCAGCCGCCATCAGGAACGGCGAGCGGCTGCCGATCCCGTCGCCGACCCAGACGGCGGCGCTCCGCACGCTCGACGCGTACGTGGCGGGGATGGCGGGCAGCTCCCTGGACGGGACTCCCGACGCCATCGCCACGCTGCCGATCCCGCTGCTCGACGAGCTCATCGCCCGCAAGGCGCTGACGCGGATCGCCCAGGGCCCCGCGCCGTGGCTGGCGCCGGTGACGGCGTATTTGCGCAGCCGCCTGCATCCCGGCACCGCCGACCTGGCCGAACTGCAGGAGGTGGGTTTCGTCGCGGAGCTCGCCCGCCGCTACTTCTACACCTCCGACGACGAGCGGCTCGCCGCCCTGCCCGCCGATGACCCGGCGGTGGCGCACTACCGGGCGCTGCGCGAATACCGGCTCTCGGGCACGCTCGGCGACGGGCTGCGCGCCCCCGCCCGGCACGTCCTGGCGATGGTCGAGGTGATCCGGCAGGGCGGCAGCGAGGCGAGCCGGCAGGCGCCCGCCGAGGTGGCCGCGGACGCGTCCTGCTGGCCGCTGATCCGCGAGCTCGCCTACCGGGGCGAGGTCACGATCAGCGACGAGGTCCGCCGGGGCCACCCGGAGTTCGGTGCCTGGCTCGACCTGTGCACGATGCAGCGCAGGGTCTTCGAGGCCCGCTGGTCCGACGTGATCACGACCGGCCGCCAGCTCGCCGCGACGTCGAACCTGGAGACGCTGCAGGACGAGGCGCTGAACATGGTGGCGTTCGCGCAGTGGCAGCTGGGACGGCCGAGCGAGGCGCTGCGCGTCCTCAACGAGGCGCTCACCGGACGGTTCACCGCCGGGCTCGTCGTCAACGCCGCCCTGGTCGCGGGCGAGCAGAGCTGCCGCCCGGCCTTTCCCTACCTGGCGCAGGCGATGCGGCTGTCGACCGACCCCCGCGTACGCCAGGGGGCGGTCTCCCGGGCGATCACCGTGTGGCTCGAGGACTCCGAGGCACAGGACTACCCCGACGCGCTCGCCGAGATCGTGCGGGAGGCCCTCGCCACCCCGCAGGCCGACGACGACTTCCACAACAGCATCCTCACCATCAGCGCCATTCACGATCGGCAGTGGCTCGCGGGCGCCGCACCGGCCGCCGCGAACGCCGGGCAGGCCGCCGCGATCCGCTACTTCATCCTCCGCTCGCGCGCCACGTCGGACTCGCACCAGGAGACCTTCATCGACGTGGCGACGATGCTGGTCGGCCTCTGCCGGATGAATCCCCGACCGTCCTGGGTGGACCGTGAGCGGACCTGGCTCACCGAGATGCTGATGGACGCGGTGCACGTGCCCTTCGGCGAGGCGGCCGGGCTGGTCGGCGTCATCGAGGCCTTCACCGCCGGCGGCGTGCTGCCGCTCGAGGACGAGCTGATCCTGCTGATGCAGGCGGGAACCCACGTCGCCGTCCGGATCAGCGACGACGAGGGCGAGCTGGCGACCGAGGCCGAGCAGCGGCTGGTCTTCGCACCGCTGCGGAAATTCCGGGAGCGCCGGGGCGAGCTGCCCGACGGGCTCCGCGAGGCGGTCGCCCTGGAGCTGGGCCGCTGCGCCGTCGTCGCGGCGATCGCCTTCGTCGTCACCACCGAGCGGGCGTGGGACCTCTTCGGCGAGACCTGGGAGCAGCTCATCCAGCGGGAGCGGTGGGATGTCCAGAACCGCTACGCGATCGTCATGCAGGAGAAGCGGATCCTCGACGTGTTCGACACCTACGTGGCCCGCTGCCGGGGCTACCTGAACGCCATGGCCGGTCTGCCGCTCAGCGAGGCCAGCACCGAACAGCGCGACCTGATCGTGTCCAGTGTCGACAGGTGGGCCGCCGAGTCCGCCCGACTGCGCTCTCTCCTGTGAGGACAATCGTGGCCCAGCGCAATCCGTATGTCATCCTCGGCATCCCGTTCGGGTCCTCCCGCGAGGAGGCCAACATCGCCTTCGCCCGCAAGGCCCGGGTCCTCCGCCGGCTCGGTGCCGAGGGACGCGCGCAGATGACCGACCTCACCTGGGCGCTGAACCAGGTGGACGAGGGGATCCGGCTGCCCGAGGCGGAGATGGGCATCTACCGGATCCCCGCCGACCCGTCGGCCTTCACCATCACCGGCGCGGGCGCACTGTCGCCGCTGCCCGAGTTCCTGCCGCCCCGGCCCGGCGACACGCAGGGCGCCCTCGACGCGCTGCGTGCCGACGCGGCACACGACTACCTGCGCTTCCTCGTCGTGCACCGGGCGAGCCAGCTGTCACCGCCCCCGGTGTAGTACACACCTTTCATCGACACACATCGCGAAGAACTAGGGAGGACAACCGACGTGTTTTCCAGAGGCGCCGAGCTGCGGTCGCAGCTCGCCAAGGTGCTGAAACTGCTGGACGTGCTCGATCGTCGTGCCGACAAGATGGAGACGATCCTGATGGTGCGGGAGCCGTCGACCGTCGCCGCGGCCGATGCCTACGAGGGCCTGCGCAAGCAGGTGGTCAACGCGGTCTCCGAACGGCTCACCCACGTCTCCCAACTGGTCCAGCTGGACTCCGCGCTGGCACACGGGGCCGATGTCGAGCAGCTGCAGAAGCTGACCGACTCGTGGTTCGAGCAGGCCGGGGTCACCCGCATCACCGATCCCCGGCATCCCCAGCGCGGCACCCTGTTCGACCTGGTCAGCGATGGCGGCGGCGCGTTCGAGATCATCGAACCGGCGTACATCGACTCCCTCACCGGCCGGGTGATCCGGCTCGGGCGCGCCCGGCGCCTGGCACCGGCTCACGCCGCGCCGGAGCGGCCGGCACCGACCGCGAAGGCGAAGGCCGCGGCGGACCGCGCCGAGCCGGACGCCGACGACGCGGCCGAGGACCTCGCCGACGAGCGCACCGAGGACGAGCCGGACCCGTCCGGGGAGCGGCCTAAGGCGGCCGACCGGGCCGTGAACGGCTCAGCCGTGGCGGCACACGCGACGGACGAGGAGGCGGACCGGTGAGCGACGCGTTCGGCATCGACTTCGGCACCACCAACAGCGTCCTGGCCCGCACCACGGCGACCTCGGTCGAGGCGATCCCGCTGGACGAGCCGCCGGCCGCGTGGGCGGAGGCCGGCTTCGACCGGGTGCTGCCCTCGGTGATCGGCTTCAACGGCTCGACCCCGACCTTCGGCTGGCTGGCGAAGCGGTCCAGCAGCAACCGGCTGGAGGCGGTCAAGCGGCTGTTCGCCACCGACGACACGGTCACCATCGGCGGCAACGAGCTGAAGGTCGAGGAGGCCGCGGCCATCTTCTTCCGCCACATCCAGCAGCGTGCCGCCGCGATGGGCCTGACCTCCCGTCTCGACCGCGCCGTGGTGACGATCCCGGCCAACAGCCGCGGCCTCGCCCGCTACCGCACCAAGCTCTCGGCGGGGCTCGCGGGCATCCAGGTGATGGCGCTGATCAACGAGCCCACCGCCGCCGCGATGGCGCACGCCCGGGCGATCGGGCAGAACCAGCGCATCCTCGTCTTCGACTGGGGCGGCGGCACGCTCGATGTCACCGTCCTGCAGTCCTTCGAGGGGACCTTCATCGAGCAGTCGTCGAAGGGCATCCAGCGCCTCGGCGGCCTCGATGTCGACGCGGCCTTCCTCAGCTCGGTCCTGTCCCGGATCCCGGGCTCGGCCGACTGGGGCACGGACGACCTGAACCTGTTCCGGCTGGAGCTGGAGCTGGCGAAGATCAAGCTGTCGACGCTCACCTCCGTACCGGTGGCGCTGCCGGGATCGAAGCAGGGTTTCGTCGACGTGACGCGGGCGCAGTTCGAGGAGGCGATCCGGCCGCTGATCCAGCGGACCAGGGAACCGCTCGACGTCTGCCTGCGCGAGAGCCCGGGCCGCATCGACCACCTGGTGATGGTCGGCGGAAGCTCGAAGATGCCGGTGATCCAGAAGTTCATCACCGACATCGTCGGCACGGACCTCAGCACCGATGTGGACCCGATGACCGCGATCGCCGAGGGCGCCGCGATCGCGGCGGGCATCCTCCAGGGCACGATCACCGATCTCGACTTCCACGTCGGGACGGAGCACGCGCTCGGCACGATCGTGCACAACGACACGTCGCCCAAGGCGGGCGAGTTCGCCGTGCTCATCCGGCGCAACACGAAGTACCCGGCGAGCGCGACGGACAGCTACGTGCCGGCGATGGACTTCCAGGAGAAGATCAGCATCGACGTGATCGAGGGCGACCCGACGAAGCCCATCGAGCACGAGGACAACGTGGTGATCAAGAACTGGTCGATCGACCTGCCGGAACAGCGGCTCAAGCAGGACGCCGCGTTCGACATCACCTACGAGTACGACCTCGACGGCATCCTCCACGTCCGCCTGCAGGACAAGCGCAGCGGCAAGATCATGATGGACGAGGAGCTCGCCTTCGGCGCCGGCGAGGACCGCTCGCAGCTGCCCGCGATGCGGCGCCGGGTCGACGGCCTGATGGACTCGCCGACCGGCGCGTCCGGCCTGGGCGCCCCGACCGGGCCGGCGCTCTCCCCCGCCGCCCGCGAGTCGATCAGGAAGGCGCGCGAGAAGATCATGCCGTTCGTCGTCGACGCCGACAAGCAGCGCCTGGCCGACCTGATCGCCGCCCTGGAGGCGGCGCCGGGCGCGGAGGCCGAGCCGCTGGAGGCGCTCGACCGGGAGCTGCGCAACCACTCCTACCTGCTCTGACAGCTCCATCCTGCTCGGCCGCGCGCCCCGGTGACCGCTCCAGGTCACCGGGGCGCTCCACTCTCGACGGCATCGCCGTGGGAGCGCTACCGTGTCACGATGTCGCAGAGATCGATGAGCGCGAACCGCCTGGCGCTCGCCGCGCCGGCCGCCCTGACCGCGGTCCTCGGCGCCATCGGTCTGAGCTCCCGCCAGCTCTGGCAGGACGAGCTCGCCACCTGGTGGGCGACGGCGCTGCCCGGCACCGACCTCACCCGCCTCATCTCGCAGCACGACCTGACGCTCGCGCCCTACTACGCCCTGATGCACGGCTGGGTCACGATCACCGGCACGTCACCCGTCGCGCTGCGCCTGCCGTCCCTGCTCGCGATGGTCCTCGCCGCCGCGCTCGTCACCGCGCTCGGGCGGCGCCTGCTGGGCGTCACCGGCGGCGTCGCGGGCGGCCTGCTCTTCGCGGTGATTCCAGCCATCAGCCGGTACGCCCAGGAAGCCCGCCCCTATGCCCTGGTCCTCGCCGCGGCGGCCCTGTCCACGCTGCTCCTGCTGCGCGTGCTCGACCGGCCGACGGCCCTGCGCTGGGCGGACTACGGGTTCGCGCTCGCGGTGACCGTGTCGCTGCACCTCGTCGCCGCCCTGCTGCTGCTCGCCCACGCCGCCTGGGTCTGGCAGCGGCGCCGCGGCGGCCGTGCCCCGGCCGCCTGGCTCGCCACCACCGCGATCGCGCTCGTGCCGGGTGTCGCGCTCACCCTGGACAGCTTCGACCAGCGCGAACAGGTCTCCTGGATCGACACGACCTGGCTGTCCGCGCTGATGCTCCTGTCCGACCTCACCGCCTCGATCCCCGTCGCGATCGGGCTGATCCTGCTCGCCGCGCTCGGCACGGCCAGGGGTTGGCGGGAGCACCGAGACACCCTCTTCCCGCTGCTGATCTGGGCCGCCGCTCCCCCGCTGCTGCTGCTCGCCGTCTCGCCGCTCGCCGACCTCGTCGTGCCCCGCTACCTGCTCTTCACCCTGCCCGCCTGGGCCCTGCTCGCCGCCTCCGGCGTCGCCTCCCTCCTCCTCCACACCTCGCTGCCCGTCGGCACCTCGCCGCTCCCCAGCCCTCAGCACGCCGACGCAGCCGGCCCCTTGCCGACCGCCGAGTCCTCGGCCGCCGCCAAGCCCCTGCCACGTTTTGCAGCAAAGCGTGGCCATTTCGCTGCGCGAAGCCACGCTTTGCTGCAAAACGTGACGGGGTGGCGGGCGGGGGGCCTGGTGCTGGTCGTGCTGGTCGTGCTGGTGGTGGGGCTGCCGGGGGTGGTCGATCAGGTGGGCGTACGGCGGGATCCGAGCTGGGCACCGGACTTCCGGGGTGCCGCCGTCGTGATCGGCGAACGGGCACTGCCCGGGGACGGGCTCGCCTATGCCGACGCGTCCTGGCGGGAACGGCTCGGCACCACCTATCACCTGCCCGCCACGGCGAGGTGGCTGCCCGACCCGTTCGCCGAGGTCTCGGCTGCCGAGCGCGGCGATTACGCGGTCGCGGAGTGCCCGGCACCCCGCACCTGTCTGCCGGACGAGATCCGGCGGCTGTGGTTCGTCACGACCACGATCGGCGGGGACCCCTTCGCCGGGCTGCCGTCGGGGAAGGCAGCCGTGCTGCGCGAGGAGTTCACCATCGCGTCCACGATGGAGTTCACCGAGCTTCGATTGCTGCTGCTGATGCGGTCCACGAATCCGTCCTGATTTTCTTACAACGCTTCGGTGGTTTCTTGCGTTCTTCTCGTACATGAACTGACACGAGAGGCGTGAGCATGCTTCGGCGTACCACGATAGGAATGATCTTGGGGTTTGCCCTGGTGGGGTGCGGAGCCCAGCCCACCGCCCAGCCGAGCCCGTCGTCGACCGTGCCCGTGCCGGGGGCCGGCTGCCCGGCGGTGCAGGCGGCGGGCCGGACCGTCGCGTTCGGACACGAGCTGCGCGGCATCGTGCTCGGCACCGGCCGGACCGGGGTCGTGCTG
The DNA here is from genome assembly GCF_014204945.1 of Allocatelliglobosispora scoriae. Classification (NCBI taxonomy): domain Bacteria; kingdom Bacillati; phylum Actinomycetota; class Actinomycetes; order Micromonosporales; family Micromonosporaceae; genus Allocatelliglobosispora; species Allocatelliglobosispora scoriae. The sequence continues at coordinate 1,343,494 of NZ_JACHMN010000003.1, read as the reverse complement.
GCGCACGAGGCGTCGGCGGACCTCTGCTACTACGCGGCGGTGGCGACGGAGCTCGTCGCGAAGGGCTACCGGGTGCTCGCCTTCGACTTCAACGGCAACGGGTCGTCGGGGCTGACCGGGCGGCCCTTCGAGACCGACGCGGTGGAGGCGGCCGACTTCCTGCGCGCCGACGGCGCCACCGGGATCGTGCTGGTCGGCGCGTCCATGGGGGGTACGGCGGTGCTCGTCGCAGCCACCCAGGTGACGACGCCGGTCGCCGCGGTGATCAGCCTGTCGGCGCCCTTCGGGATGAGCGGGATGCTGGAGAGCGCGCTGAACACGGCGCCGAAGCTGACCGTGCCGGTGCTCTACCTCTGCGGCACCGGCGACGCCCGCTTCGCCGAGGCTGCGCAACTGCTCAGCGACGCCACCACCCAGAGCCCGGACCGCAAGCTGGTCCTGGTCAACGACAACGGGCACGGGGTCCGGCTGATCAATCCCGGCACCAACGAGGTGGCGCGCACGGCGTTCGCCGACTTCCTCGCGGCCCACGCACCGGCGTGAACCGCGAGGAGGCGTCGATTCAGATGCGGCAGGCGTGGATGTCGGTGACGAGGATGGCCCGCGCACCGATCTCGTAGAGCTCGTCCATGATCCGGTGGATCTCCGTGCGGAGCACCATCGCCTGCACCGCGACCCAGCCCTCGCGGTGCAGGGGCGAGACGGTCGGCGACTCGATCCCCGGCGTCAGCGAGACCGCCTCGTCGAGCCGGTCGGCCCGGCAGTCATAGGCGAGCATGACGTAGCGCCGGGCCACCAGCACACCCTGCAGCCGCCGCAGCAGCTGCGCGACCGCACCACTCGGTGCCTCGCCGGTGTCGCGGCTGACCAGCACCGCCGACGAGCGCATGATCGGCTCGCCGAGCGTGACGAGCCCGGCCTGGCGCAGGGTGGCACCGGTCTCGACGACGTCGGCGATGAGGTCGGCGACGCCGAGGCGCACCGCGTTCTCCACCGCACCGTCGAGCTTGACGATCTCGGCCTTGATCTCGCGGTCGGCGAGATGACGCTCCACCACCCCGGGATAGGCGGTGGCGATGCGGCGGCCGGACAGGTAGGCGGTCAGATCGGCCCCGGCGAGCCCGGCCATGGCGACCGGCCCGGCGAAGTGGAACGTGGCACCGCCGAAGCCGAGCTCGAGCAGCTCCTCCACGGTGGAGCCGCCGTCGACGAGCAGGTCCTGGCCGGTGACGCCCAGATCGAGGTCGCCCGACCCGACGTAGGTCGCGATGTCGCGCGGGCGGAGATAGAAGAACTCGACATCATTGGCGACATCGAGGCAGGTCAGGTCCTTGTCTGCGGAGCGCTGGCGATAGCCGGCCTCGCGCAGCATCTGTGCGGCGGGCCCCGAGAGGGTGCCCTTGTTGGGAATGGCGACGCGCAGCATGAAGCGACTCTCTTTCAAGATCAAACCAATATGGGCGAGATCTCTACAGATGTCGGTAGACGTCCTTCAGCTCAAGTCCGCAGGCGAGCATGAGCACCTGGGCCTGGTAGAGCAGCTGGGAGATCTCCTCCGCCGCACGCTCCGGCCCCTCATGCTCGGCCGCCATCCACGACTCGGCGGCCTCCTCGACCACCTTCTTGCCCACCGAGTGCACACCCCGCGTGAGCGCGGCGACGGTCCCAGAGGTGGGATCGCCGGTAGCCGCCTTGGCCTTCAGCTCGTCAAAGAGCTCCTCGAAGGTCTTCACGTCCCACATTGTGCCGGACGATCCTCAAGGCCCCGGCAGCGCGTCCAGCACGTGGACCTCAACGGTCAGCGACCCTGATCACATGTTTCAGGCCGGACCAGGTCTCGTCGATGGCGCAGACCTTGACATCGACACGGCCGTTGAGCAGGGCGAAGTCTCGAACGATGGTCTCGTTGAGGTCGGTCGGGACACCGCTGGACCGCTTCGGCCAGGCGATCCAGAGGGCCCCGGCGGGAGTGGTGAGCCGGTGCAGCACCGGCCAGCGTTGCTCAAGCCGCGCACGATCGGGGCAGAAACACAGCACGATGTCGAACGGGCCGGTGCCGGTGGCGGCGATGTCGGTGCCGGGCGGCTCGCCCAGCGCGAACCCGGCCGGCGCTCCGTCGACCAGCACGGCGAGCCCCGGCTTGACGCCGAGCTTCACCGCGAGCGCAGTCCCCGAGTAGCCGGCCACGTACTCCATTTTCTCACCCATCGGTGATCATCCTCGGCGGTGATCGCGTCTGGTTCGGGGAAGCAGACGTGATCTTGGTGGGTGATCGCGTCTGCTTCCCCGAACCAGACGCGATCATTGAGCCTGGGCGCGCATTCCCCCCGACCCCCACTTCGTGATCACGCCATCTTGGGGGAAAACGGTGTGATCAAGGGCCTTGATCACACCGTTTTCCCCCAAGATGGCGTGATCTCCAGCGAATCTGGGGACACTCCGCGCCTATCGTGCTCGACAATGCGAAAGATCGCAGATCTTGGGATACCTCAGGAGGCGGTGATGTTGACCATCCAGGGAATGCCGAACTTGTCCGTGAGCTGGCCGAACTCGTCGCCCCACACCTGCTTCTCCAGCGGTACCGAGACCGTGCCGCCCTCGGCGAGCTTCTCCCAGTAGCCGCGCAGGTCGTCCGCGTCGTCGCCGCTGAGGCTCACGGTGATGTTGGTGCCGGGGTTGTAGTCCATCCCGGGCGGGGTGTCCGACGCCATCAGCGCGAAGCCGGCATCGGTCTCCAGCATCGCGTGCATGATCTTGTCGGCCACGGCCGGGTCCGGCGATCCGAAATCCCCGAACGTGTTCACCACGAGGGTGCCGCCGAGGACACCCTGGTAGAACTCCATCGCCTGGCGGGCGTTGTCGGAGAAGCTGATATACGGGTTGAGCCGCGAAGCCATCGGATGCTCCCTCGATTCGATTGATGTGCCAGAGAGCATCATCGCACCAAAGGAGATGTTCGTCCGGTGGATACGGGGGCTTTGGGTGGCGTACCCATGGGTGGGTTGAACTGCTCGAAGCCGCCGGCGATGGTCGCCGGCCGACCCCCGAGGAGTTGCCGTGACGGATCGTCGCGCATTGCTGCGCCTGGGCCTGCTGACGGCCGGTACCGTTCCGGTCATGCTCGCCGCAGAGCCCGCCCTGGCCGATGGCGGCCGCAAGCCCCACCGCAAGCCGCTCGTCATCGGCCACCGCGGTGCCTCCGGCTACCGGCCGGAGCACACGCTCGCCTCCTACGAGCTGGCGGCGCGGATGGGCGCCGACTTCATCGAGCCCGACCTCGTCTCCACCGCCGACCACGTGCTGGTCGCGCGGCACGAGAACGAGATCTCCGGTACGACCGACGTGGCCTCCCGGGCCGAGTTCGCCGACCGCCGGGTCACCAAGGTGATCGACGGCGTGACCGTGACCGGCTGGTTCACCGAGGACTTCACGCTCGCCGAGCTGAAGCGGCTGCGTGCCGTGGAGCGGCTGCCCGCCGTGCGCCAGCGCAACACCCTCTTCAACGGCCTCTTCGAGATCCCGACCTTCGAGGAGGTGCTGCGCCTGCGCGAGCGCCTCAGCAAGGAGCTGCACCGGGAGATCGGCGTCTATCCCGAGACGAAGCACCCGAGCTATTTCCGGGGCGTCGGCCTGCCGCTGGAGGCCCCGCTGGTGGCGTCGCTGCGGCGGCACGGGCTCGACCGCCGGGACGCGCCGGTCTTCGTGCAGTCCTTCGAGGCCGTCAACCTGCGTGACCTGCGCAGTGTGCACCGGGTGCGGGTGCCGCTCGTCTTCCTGGCATCGGCGGCGGGCAAGCCGTTCGGCGACACCCGCACCTACGCGGAGTACCTGTCGCCGGCCGGGCTCGCCGACCTCGCCCGCGTCGTCAACGGTGTCGGACCGGACAAGGGACTGATCATCCCCCGGCTGCCGGACGGGACGCTGGGCACGCCGTCGCCGCTCGTCGCCGACGCGCACGCGGCCGGGCTGGTGCTGCACCCCTACACGTTCCGGGCGGAGAACCAGTTCCTGCCCGCCGACTACCGGGTCGGCACGGGGCCCAACGACTACGGTCGGGCGATCGACGAGCAGGTGACGTTCCTGAAGGCGGGGATCGACGGGCTCTTCACCGACCAGGCCGACATCGGCGTCCTGGCCCGGGAGATCTTCCTGGCCGCCTGAGCCACCGTCGTGATCGGCGCAACTCGTGAAGAGGTGCGCCGATCACGGGCCACCCCGCTGGATCGCGCGTGCGTCCGGCGGGGAGCATGGGAGCCATGACACGTCTTCTTGGCCGCAGCGGCATCGAGGTCAGCGCGCTCGGCATGGGGTGCTGGGCGATCGGCGGCCCGCTGCAGGGCGGCACCGACCAGTACGGCTGGGGGCCCACCGACGACGCCGAGTCGATCCGGGCGATCCAGCGGGCCCGGGAGCTCGGCATCACCTTCTTCGACACCGCGTCCAACTACGGCGCCGGGCACAGCGAGCGCCTCCTCGGCCAGGCGGTCGCCGGGTCCCGCGACGACATCGTGATCGCGACGAAGTGGGGCTACACCTTCGACGAGAAGACCCGCGAGGCGACCGGCGAGGACAGCAGCCTCGCCTATATCCGCAGCTGCCTGCACGGCTCGCTGCGCCGGCTCGGCACCGATTACATCGACCTTTACCAGCTCCACCTCAACGGGCTGCCGGTCCCGCAGGCGCTCGACATGATCGGCACGCTGGAGGAGCTGGTCGAGGCGGGGGTGATCCGGGCGTACGGGTGGAGCACCGACGACCCCGCCAGCGCCGCCGCCTTCGCCGCCGCGGGTGCCGCGTGCACGGCGATCCAGCACGACATGTCGGTGCTGAACGACGCGGCGGCGGTGATCGCGGTCTGCGAGGAGCAGCGGCTGGCGAGCATCAACCGCGGTCCGCTCGCGATGGGGCTGCTCTCGGGCAAATACCACGACGGCCGCAGTGTCGGCGCTGCCGACGTCCGCAGCCAGGGCTACGACTGGCTCGCCTACTTCCGGAACGGGGCCGGGGCACCGGAATGGCTGGCCCGGGTCGACGCGATCCGCGGTGCCCTCACCGCCGACGGGCGGAGCCTGGTGCAGGGCGCGCTCGGCTGGCTCTGGACCCGCAGCGAGGTGACGGTGCCGATCCCGGGTTTCCGCACGGTGGCGCAGGTGGAGGAGAACGCGGGAGCGCTGGCGTTCGGCCCGCTCCCCGCCGACCAGTTCGCCGAGGTGCAGCGACTGCTCACGGCCTGATCGGAGGGGGTGCCGCCACCCCGGCGGCACCCCCTCCCGTCAGCCGACGGTGATCGTGTGGTTGTCGACGTGCTGGACGCTGCCGTCCCGCGCCGAGATCTCGAACGCCTCGACGACGTAGGTCCCCGGCTCCAGCGTGATCGTCAGCTTCGCCGAGCCCTGCGCGGGTGCGCCCGCGCCGAGCAGCACGGGCTGGTCGGCGATGACCTCGCCGCCCTTGGTGATCCGCAGGTGTGCCTGCGCCTCGAAGAGGATCCCGGCGAGGTGCACGGTGAAGGTCCGGCCGACCTTGGCGCCCTGCTGCGGGTCGATCAGCCAGACCGCCGCGAGCACGTCGGCGGCGCGGCCCCGCTGCTGCGGCTTCGAGATGTCGACGTGGCCCCAGAGCTCGGCGGCGGGCTTCCCGTCGAGCGTGATCGCGACGTTGGGCTTGCCGGTCGCCGCGGTCACGGTCCAGACGAGCTGCTGGACGGCTTGCGCGGCGGCCTCGGCCCCGGCGCTGCCGGTCGCCGCACCGGTGAGGTCGACGGTGACGGTGTCGCCGTCGACGGTCACGTCGCCGACCCGGGCGCTCGTGGGCCACGGCGTCGAGTAGTCGCGGTCCGCCGCGCTGCGCAGCCGCAGCATCTCCGCGACGGCGGCCTTCGCCCGGGGCGCGGGCGAGTCCTCGTCGATGGCGAGCGTGTGGAACTCGCGATAGAGCACGAGCCTGGTCTTGTCGTTGCCCACGTAGTAGATCGCGAGCGAGGCCTTGCCGGGCGCGACCGTGCCCGAGGAGGGCTCGGGCGGTTCGACCACCGAGGGCGCCGCGGACGGCACCCTGGTCGGCTGGCCGGGGGTGGGCAGCGGATCAGGCGGGGTGCAGGCGGCCAGGCCCAGGGCAAGGGCGGCAGCAGCGGCAAACCGGAGCGGGTAGGCGCGCACAGACGTCTCCTCCAGGTCAAAAGGACACCTCATGTGTACGCCAACCGCGCCACCCTCGACACCACCCGACGCGTCGCAACTCTTCAAGAGTTGGTGCTGAGAAGACTCAAAGCACCAACTCTTGAAGAGTTGCGGCGATCGTGGTTGCGGCGATCGCGGGTCAGACGGAGCGGATGGCGAGGGCGGCGTCGAGGGCGGCGATGACCGCCTCCCAGCCCTTGTCCTCCGGCGAGTCGGGCAGACCGACCCGGGCCACCGCCTGGGCGACCGTGTCGACGGTGAGCACGCCGTGCGCGACCGGGGTCGACAGGTCCAGCGCGATCCGGGTCAGGCCGTCGGTGACGGACTGGCTCACATATTCGAAGTGGGCCGTCTCGCCCCGGATCACCACGCCGAGCGCGACGACCGCGTCATTCGCCCTGGCCAGGGCCTGTGCCACGACGGGCAGCTCGACGGAGCCCGCGACCCGCAGGACCGTGACCCGCTCGACCCCGCACGCCTTCGCGGCGGCCTGGGCCCGGTCGAGCATCTGCTCGACGAGCTCGGCGTGCCAGCGGGTCGCGACGATGCCGAGGGTGAGCCCGGTCGCGTCGACGGGCTCCAGCTGAGGTGCACCTTGGCCGGCCATCAGGCCACCCCTTCCGTGTGGTCGTCGAGCTCGAGCAGGTGCCCCATCCGGTCCCGCTTCGTCTCCAGGTAGCGGCGGTTCTCCGGGTGCTCCCGGATCGGCAGGGCTTCGCGGCCGACGACGGACAGGCCGTAGCCCTCCAGCCCCGCGCGCTTGGCCGGGTTGTTGGTGAGCAGGCGCATCGTGCGGACGCCCAGGTCGTGCAGGATCTGCGCGCCGGTGCCGTAGTCGCGGGCGTCGGCGGGCAGGCCCAGGTCGAGGTTGGCGTCGACGGTGTCGCGCCCGCCGTCCTGGAGCTGGTAGGCCTGCAGCTTGTGGAGCAGCCCGATGCCGCGTCCCTCGTGTCCTCGCATGTAGAGGACAACACCCTTGCCCTCCTGGGCGACGCGCTCCAGGGCCGCCTCCAGCTGCGGACCGCAATCGCAGCGCAGCGAGGAGAAGACATCGCCGGTGAGGCACTCGGAGTGCACCCGGACCAGCACGTCCTCGCCGTCGGCGAAGGTGCCGTCGGGACCGGCGCCGAGCACGAGGGCGATATTCTCCGTGCCGTCGTGGGTGGCCCGGTAGCCGACGGCGGTGAAGACGCCGAAGGCGGTGGGGAGCCGCGCCGCGACGACGCGCTGGACGATGCGCTCGGTGCGGCGGCGGTATTCGATCAGGTCGGCGATGGAGATCAGGGCGAGCCCGTGCTCCTCGGCGAAGGCCGTGAGCTGCGGCAGGCGCATCATCGTGCCGTCGTCGTTGACGAGCTCGCAGAGCACACCGGCGGGGCGCAGCCCGGCGAGCACGGCGAGGTCGATCGCGGCCTCGGTGTGCCCGGGGCGGCGCAGCACGCCACCGGTCTTGGCCCGCAGCGGCACGACGTGGCCGGGGCGCGACAGGTCGCTGGGCTTGGTCGCGGGGTCGGCGAGCAGCCGGATCGTGTGCGCCCGCTCGGCGGCGGAGATGCCGGTGGTGATGCCCTCCCGGGCGTCCACGGTCACCGTGTAGGCGGTGCCGCGCCGGTCCTGGTTGGTGTGCCACATCGGCGGCAGCTCCAGCCGGTTGGCGTCCTCCTCGGTGACCGGGGCGCAGATGAAGCCGGAGGTGTAGCGCACGGTGAACGCCATCAGCTCCGGGGTCGCGAGCTCGGCGGCGAAGATCAGGTCGCCCTCGTTCTCGCGGTCCTCGTCGTCGACGACGACGACGGCCCGACCGGCCTTGATGTCCGCGATCGCGGTCTCGATCGTCGACATGGATGTCATCGGGCTCCCCCTGCAAGTCGATCCGTGTGCGGCGTGACCAGGCGTTCGACATATTTCGCGACCACGTCGACCTCGATGTTGACGAGGTCGCCGACGGCTTTGCGGCCGAGCGTCGTGACTTCCAGTGTGGTCGGGATCAGGCTCACGGAGAAGTGGTCCGCGGAGATTTCGGTGATCGTCAGCGAAATGCCGTCGACGGTGATCGAGCCCTTCTCGACCGCGTAGCGAGCGAGGTCGGGCGGGAGGGTGAACCGGACGATCTCCCACAGATCTCCCGGCTCGCGCGCGGTGATCGTGGCGACGCCGTCGACGTGGCCCTGCACGATGTGCCCGCCGAGCCGGTCGCCGACCTTGGCGGCGCGCTCCAGGTTGACCCGGCTGCCGGGGGTGAGCTGGGCGAGGCTGCTGCGGTCGAAGGACTCCTTCATCACGTCGACGGTGAAGGACTCGCCGTCGGTCGTCACCACCGTGAGGCAGACCCCGTTGACGGCGATCGAGTCGCCGTGGCGGGCGTCGGAGGCGACGATCGGGCCGCGGACCGCGAGGACCGCGCCCTCGCCCTTCCAGGACAGCTCCGTGATCTCACCGAGCTCCTCGATGATGCCGGTAAACACGATCAATTCTCCCTCTTGGGCACGGCGGTGATTCGCAGATCGGGACCAACCTTGTCAACATCTGTGACATCAAGTTCGATCGCGTCAGTGATTGTCTTCACACCTGCGCCGAGAAGCGCGGCGGGACCGGCGCCCAACAGTTTGGGGGCGATGTACCCGACGATCTTGTCGACGAGCCCGGCCGACAGGAAGGCGCCCGCGAGCGTCGGACCGCCCTCCAGCAGGGCGGATCGCACGCCGCGCGCGTAGAGCTCGGTCATCAGCACGACCAGGTCGACCTTGCCGGTCGCGTCCACGCCGACCTCGGCCGCGGTCGCGATCCACGTCGGTGCCGCGCCGTCGCGCACCTTCGCCCCCAGGGGGGTACGCCCGTCCGAGTCGACGACGACCCGCATCGGCTGCCGGATGGCGAGGCTGCCGTCGCGCAGATTGCGAGCCGTCAGGCGGGAGTCGTCGGCGAGCACGGTGCCCACGCCCACGATGATCGCGTCGACCGTGCCGCGCAGCGCGTGCACGTCCATCCGGGACGCCTCGGAGGTGATCCACATGCTGGTGCCGTCGGCGGCCGCCGAACGCCCGTCGATGGTGGAGGCGAACTTCCAGATCAGATAGGGCCGCCCCCGGCGCACGGCGGAGAGCCACGCGATGTTGCCCTTGGTGGCCTCGGCCTCGCGTACCCCCGTGATGACCTGGACCCCCGCGGCCCGCAGCGTGTCGGCACCGCCCGTCGCGGCCGGATTGGGATCGCTCACCGCGAGGACCACCCGGATCACCCCGGCGTTGATCAGCGCCTGCGCGCAGGGGCCGGTGCGGCCGGTGTGGTTGCAGGGTTCGAGGGTGACGACCGCGGTGCCGCCCTTGGCCCGCTCACCCGCCTGGGCCAGCGCGACGATCTCCGCGTGCGGACCTCCCGCGTAGGCGTGGAAGCCCTCTCCGACGACCTCGCCGGCCGCGTTGAGGATCACGCAGCCGACGACCGGATTGGGGCTGGTCGTGCCGAGCCCGCGCGCCGCGAGTTCGATCGCGCGCGCCATCGCCGCGAGCTCTGCTGAGGTGGCCTCCGTCATAGCGACCATCCTCTCTCAGCGGCGCGGCGCGCCACGGGCGGGGCGGCGGCGGGCGCACCAGATCACACGTCGGTCTGCTGCTCCACGGGCGCGGGCTCCACGGCGGCGGCGAGCCGCTGTGCTGGAACTGTCGGGTAGGCGCCCGAGTCGCTGCCGACATCGGAGCGCTTGTCGACCGCGACGTAGGACCCCGGTTGGCGTTTCGCCACGGTCTTCATCTCCGAGGCGGCCGCGATCACCTCTCGAGGATCGGCGAAGGGACGGCTGGTGGAGAGCGCGACGCCGATGGAGAGCGTGACGAGGTTGACCCGGTAGCTCTGGTTGCGGCGGTCGACCATCTCCAGGTAGCCGCGCTGCGCGTCGACCGGGTCGTAGAGCTCGTCGGCGGCGGCCTCGAAGAGGGTGACCGCGCGGGTCGTGGTCGGGCGCACCTGGTGCGGCGCGAGCACGAGCACGAAGTCGTCGCCGCCGACGTGGCCGAGGAACGCCGGTGGCAGCCCCGCCTCGGCGACCGCCCGGTGCAGCGACCGGGCCAGCGCCGCGATGAACTCGTCGCCGCGCGCGAACCCGTATGCGTCGTTGACGCTCTTGAACCGGTCGATGTCGAAGTAGCAGACCGCGTAGTCGGCGCCGCTGTGCACCCGATCGGTGATCTCGCGCAGGATCCGGTTGTTGCCCGGCAGCCCGGTCAGCGGCGACACCTCCCGGAACTCCCGGTTGCGCCGCAGCGTCGACCGCACGCGAGCGATCAGCTCCAGCGTGTCGAACGGCTTGACCAGGTAGTCATCGGCCCCCGCCGTCAGCCCCAGCACCTTGTCGGCGACGGTGGCCCGCGCGGTCAGCATGATGATCGGCAGCGCGCTCGTCATCGGATCGGCCCGCAGCAGCCGCGTCAGCTCGATCCCGTCCATCCCCGGCATCGACAGATCGATCAGCGCCAGGTCGGGCCGCCGCTCCTCGATCGCCGCCAGCGCCTCCACCGCGTCCACCGCGGTCACGACCCCGAACCCCTGCAGCTTCAAATTGACCCGAACAAACCGCACAATATCGGCATCGTCATCCACCACGAGGATGACTTCCGCCTCACCACCGGAAGGCGTTGGGCCGTACCCCTCTGCCGTCAAGTCCGCCCCACTGTCCGTTGTGGCCGGTTGTCCGTCACGCTGCGCGACAGACCCGGGACTCGACAGTCTACGACCGACCCCGCACCAGACGAAGACCATTCCCGATCTCAGGAATCAAGCCCCCACCAGCAGCAAAGACCCAAGAAGCAACCGACACCCCGGAGGAGAAGTCACGAAAGCGACCACGGAACTGCCCAAGATCCGCCAACCCGACGGTCCCGTCCAGCCGTCAAGCCGCAACAAACCCTGACAGCGTGACCCCGGTCAGGGTGGGGGGCGGGATCGACCCGCGTCGGGATCAAGCCTGACCGCCCAGAGCGGGTCGATCCCGCCCCCCACCCCCACCGCAAGCACAGACGACCTCAGATCGACTCAGCAAGAGCACGCAGCGCACGACAGGCAGCAGCCGGATCCGCGGCACCGTAGACAGCGGTCCCGGCCACGAAGGCATCCGCCCCGGCCTCAGCGGCAGCCGCGATGGTGTCCATCGACACTCCCCCGTCCACCTCCAGCCGAATGTCCAGATGCCCCGAAGCGATGTGCCGCCGAGCAGCGCGGACCTTGTCCAGCAGCTCCGGTACGAACGCCTGGCCACCGAACCCGGCCTTGATCGTCATGATCAGCAGCGTGTCGAAGTGCGGCAGCAGATCCAGGTACGGGTCGAGCAGCGTGTCCTTGTCGATCGCCAACCCGGCCTTGGCACCCAGTCCGCGCAGCGTCTTCGCCAGCTCCACCGGGTCCTCGGCTGCCTCCGCGTGGAAGGTGACGTTGTAGGCGCCCGCCTCGGCATAACCCGGAGCCCAGCGCTCGGGCGCCTCGATCATCAGGTGCACGTCGAACGGCAGGTCCGTCGCGCGCCGCAGGCTGGTGACGACGGGCAGCCCGATCGTCAGGTTGGGGACGAAGTGGTTGTCCATGACGTCCACGTGCAGCCAGTCGGCCGCGCCGTGCACCGCGGCCGCCGCGTCGGCGAGGTGCGCGAAGTCGGCGGCGAGCAGGCTGGGAGCGATGATCACGCTCATTCGTTACCCCTTCTCAACACGGCCAGAAACATGGCGTCGGTGCCATGCCGGTGCGGCCACAGCTGCACCGTCGGCCCGGCACCGAGGCCGGGCATACCCGGCGGCAGCAGCTCACGGGCGTCGACGAAGTCCATCTGGATCGAGCTGCGCCGGGCTGCCTCCACGACGCTGACCTGCGTCTCGACGACATGCGGCGAGCAGGTGACATAGGCGACGACGCCACCGGGGCGGACCGCCCGGAACGCGGCGCCGAGCAGCTCCCGCTGCAGCTTGGTGAGCGGCGGCAGGTCGCTGGGCTTGCGGCGCCAGCGCGACTCGGGGCGGCGCCGCAGCGAGCCGAGACCCGAGCAGGGCGCGTCGACGAGGACCCGGTCGAAGCCGCCCTCGGGCAGGGCCGGGTTGTCGCCGACATCGCGCCCGTCGGCGACGATCGTGGTGACGGGCAGCCGCCGGGTCGCGAGCTCGACGAGGCGGGCCCGGTGCTCGGCGATCTCGACGGCGGTGACGGACGCGCCGCGCAGGGCGGCGAGGGCCCCGAGCAGGCCGGCCTTGCCGCCGGGACCGGCGCAGAGGTCGAGCCACCGCTCGTCGGAGCCGTCCAGCGGGGCGGCGGCGAGAGCCGCGGCGACGAGCTGCGAGCCCTCGTCCTGCACGTGCGCGCGGCCGTCGCGGATCGCCTCGATGTCGCCGGGCGAGCCGCCGGACAGGTAGACGGCGTAGGGGGAGAAGGCGCCGGGCAGACCGCCGACCTGCTCGGCGAGGTCGACGGCGTCCTCGAGGCCGGGCCGGGCGCACAGGTGCACCGGCGGGCGCTCGTTGTCCTCGGCGAGCAGCCGGGCCGTCTCGCCCATGTCGCCGCCGAGGGCCTCCGAGAACGCCCGAACGATCCACTGTGGATGGCTCAGGCTGATGGAGAGGTGGCCGATCGCGTCGTCCTCGGCCTTCGGCGAGACCTCGGCGATCCAGGTGTCGGTGTCCTGCTCCGTGATGCGGCGCATCACCGCGTTGGCGAAGCCCGCCGCCTGCGGCGCGACCGCATGCACCATGTCCACGGTCGCGGCGACGGCGGCGTGCGGCGGAACCCGGGTGAAGAGCACCTGGTAGGCGCCGAGTCGCAGCGAGTCCCGCGCGGGCGGGTCGATCCGGCTGACATCGCGGTCGGCGGCGGCGGAGATGATCGCGTCGAGGGTGCCGAGGTGGCGCAGCGTGCCATAGGTGAGCTCGGTCGCGAAGGCCGCGTCCCGGCCGGTCACTCCGCGGTCGCGCAGCAGCGCGGGCAGGACGATGTTGGCGTACGCGTCGTCGCGGTGCGTGGCGAGCAGGGCCTCGTAGGCTGCCGACCGGGCCGGGTCGAAGGGCGGACGTCCACCCCTCGGCCGATCGCCTCCGCCCCGATCAGATCGGCCACCGCGCTCGCGGGCCGTGCCGGAGCGGAAGCCGCCCTGTCGTTCGCTCATGCTGGATGTTCCCCTGTCATGCGTTCACCTGACGTCGGCCGCACACCGCGCGCCCAGTCCACGGCGGACATCGGCTTCTTGCCGGCCGCCCTCACCTCACCGAGCGCGACGGGGTCCGTCGCCGTCCCGGCGAGCACCCGAGTCTTCTCCACCAGCAGGTCACCCGGTTCGAGCCGGGGACCGTCGGGGACGATCGAGACGGGGCCGAGCTTGATCCGCTCACCCCGGAACGTGCTCCACGCCCCCGGGAACGGGGTCATCGCGCGCACCCGCCGGTCCACGGCGAACGCCGGGTCGCCCCAGCGGACCGCCGCGTCCTCCACGGTGATCTTCGGGGCGAGGCTGACCCCGTCGGCGGGCTGCGCCACCGCGCGGACCGAACCGTCCTCGATCGCGTTGAGCACGTCGACGAGGAGCCCGGCACCGTCGACCGCGAGCCGCGCGAGCAGGTCGCCGGAGGTGTCGGTCGGGCGGATCACCTCGGTCAGGGTGCCGAAGACCGGACCGGTGTCGAGACCGGCCTCGAGCTGGAAGACCGAGGCGCCGGTCACCTCGTCGCCGTGCCAGACGGCGTGCTGCACGGGTGCCGCGCCGCGCCACGCGGGCAGCAGCGAGAAGTGCAGGTTCACCCAGCCGTGCACGGGGATCTCCAGCGCCACCGGCGGCACCAGCGCGCCGTAGGCGACGACGGGTACGCAGTCGACGTCGAGCTCGGTGAGCCGGACCAGGAAGTCCTCGTCGCGGGGCTTCGCCGGGGTCAGGACCTCGATCCCGTGCTCGTCGGCCCAGGCGGCGACCGGTGACCGGGCAGCGTGCCGACCCCGGCCGGCCGGCGCGTCGGGCCTGGTCACGACGGCGAGCAGCTCGTGGCCCGAGGCGGCGACGGCCTCCAGCGACGGGAGGGCGACCTCCGGCGTACCCGCGAAGATGATTCTCACAGGCCCAGCCCCAGCGGGCCGGTCACGTGCGGACTGACCTTGACCCGGGTGTTGGTCGGGTCGTACCACTCGGCGCGGCGGATGTCCTTGAGGGCCTGCTTGCGGCCGGTGTTGTCGAGGCGGTCGATGAAGATCACGCCGTCGAGGTGGTCGGTCTCGTGCTGGATGCAGCGCGACATCAGGCCGGCGCCGACGATCTGCACGGGGTCGCCGGACTCGTGGAAGCCTCGGGCGATGACGTTCTGCCGGCGCTTGGTGTCGTAATACAGCCCCGGCAGCGACAGGCACCCCTCCTGGCCGTCCTGCTCCTCGTCGTCCGGGAACTCCAGCACCGGATTGACGAGGTGGCCGACGACGTCGTCGATGTCGAAGGTGAAGACCCGCAAGCCGACGCCGAGCTGCGGCGCGGCGAGTCCCGCACCGCCCGCCTCCTGCATCGTCTCGGTCAGGTCCCTCACCAGCCGCCGCAGCTCCTTGTCAAAGGTCGTCACCGGATCTGCGGGGGTCCGCAGCACCGGGTCCCCGAAGTAGCGGATGGGCTGGACGGTCACGGGGTGGTCTCCTCTGCACGGGTGATCGACGGTGTCAGTCTACTGATCGCCCCGCCGCCCTCACGCCGCGTAGCCGACTCACCGGGTGCATGCCCCCCACCCTGAATTTTAGTGCTGGACACGCCGGAGAATCTGCAACAAAGGTCAGGATCGACAAGGGCCGTCGGCGTGTCCAGCATTAAAATTCAGGGAACACGCCGGGGGGCCGCACGCAGCGACCGTGACCGGGGCCAGGCAACGGCAGGGGTCAGACGACTACAGGGTCAGGCAGTGACCGTGAAGCCGAACGGGAGTTCCAGCCGATGCCGCGCCAGCAGCTCCGGGTCGGCGAGCAGCTCACGGGTCGGGCCGTCGGCCACCACCACGCCGCCGTCGAGGATCACCGAGCGCGGGCAGAGCTGCAGCGCGTAGGGCAGGTCGTGGGTGACCATCAGCATCGTCGTCGGCAGCGCGAGCAGGATCTCGGCGAGTTCCCGGCGCGCCTGCGGGTCCATGTTGGACGATGGCTCGTCGAGCACGAGCAGGTCGGGGCGCATCGCGAGCACCGTCGCGACCGCCACCCGCCGTCGCTGCCCGAGCGAGAGGTGGTGCGGCGCGCGGTCGCGCATCTCGGTCATGCCGACGGCCTCCAGCGCCTCGGTGACCCGCGCGTCCAGCTCGGCGCCCTTGAGCCCCAGGTTGGCCGGGCCGAACGCGACGTCCTCCCGCACGGTCGGCAGGAAGAGCTGGTCGTCGGGGTCCTGGAAGACGAGGCCGACCCGGCGGCGCACCTCGGCGAGCCCGGCCCGGTCGCGCGGGTTGACGACGGTGTCGCCGATCCGCACGGTGCCGGTGGCGCCGGGCAGGTTGGGCGTCGGCAGGATGCCGTTGAGGTGCAGCACCAGCGTGGTCTTGCCCGCGCCGTTGGGGCCGAGCAGCGCCACCCGCTCGCCCTCGGCGATCTGCAGGTCGACCCCGTGCAGGGCACGGTGGCCGTCGGGGTAGGCGTACCGGACGTCGGTGAGCTGGAGCGCGGTCATGCGTACAGCCTGCCGCACACCATGATCGCCGCGGCGGCGACCGGCGGGATCGCCGCGGCCATCCACTGCCGCGCCGTCGCGGTGCCGTCGGCGTGCAGCGCGGCGGGCATCCTGCCGGTGTAGCCGCGCGACTTCATCGCGAGGTAGACGCGCTCGCCGCGCTCGAAGGCGCGCAGGAAGAGGGTGCCGATCCCGGCCGCGAATCCGCGCAGCTGCCACAGGAAGCGCGGGTCGTCGAGGCGCGAGATCCGCGCGATCCGCATCCGCTTCGCCTCGTCGGCGAGCACGTCGAGGTAGCGCAGCATGAACAGGGCGATCTGGGTGATCGCGGTCGGGGCCCGCAGCCGGTCCAGGCCGATGATCAGGTCACGCGGCAGGGTGGTCGCGGCGAGCAACAACGCGATGAGTACGCCCAGCGCACCCTTCACCAGGATGTTCCACCCCGCCCAGAGCCCGTCGACCGCCAGGTCCATGCCGAGCACCCGCACCGTCGGCCCGGCCGTCAGGAACGGCAGCAGCACCGCCGTCAGCACGAACGGCAGCTCGATCATGCTGCGCCGCGCCAGCCACCCGGCCGGGATCCGCGCCAGCACCGCGATGGCGGCGATGAGCACGGCGTAACCCGCGAACGCCCAGAGCGCCGTCCGCGGGGTCGCCACCACGACGATGGTGCAGAGCACCGCCGCGACCACCTTCGCCTCGGGTGCGAGGTGGTGCACCGGCGAGTGCCGGTGCACGAACATCGGGTGGAGGTGCCCCGCTCCCATCCGTCAGCCGCCGACCGGGGTGCTCGGCAGGGCCGCGTGGGCCCGGCGGCGCCGGATCGTCCAGGCGATGCCGAGGCCGACGGCGAAGGTGAGCAGCACGCCGATCACCCCGGCGATGCCGACCGTGCCGTCGATCCCGTTGATGCCGTAATCGGCGAGGAAGCCGCCGCCGAACTCGTGGTCCTGCGCCGACTGGGCCATGCAGGTGCCGCCGATGATCTCGCCCGCGTCGTTGAGCGTGCAGCCGCGCAGCGTGGTGGCGTCGAGCCCGTCCGGTGCCGAGGAGGCGAAGTAGCTGACCCCGCCCGCGAGCGCCAGCGCGGCGACGAGCCCGGCGATGACGACCGGCCGGGCGGAGCCCCGCACGGCACCGGGTGCGTCCAGGGCTCGGCCGCGCAGCGCGTAGACGAGGTCGGGCCGGACCTTGGCGACCGTCGTGACGGTCGCCGCCGCGATCAGCCCCTCACCGATGCCGATGAGCGAGTGCACCCCGGCCATCACGGCGGAGATCTTGCCGTAGCCGATGGTGAGGTCGACCCCGCCGCCGAGGAGATACTCCAGCACGAAGCCCTGCGAGGCGAGGGTGACGCTGACGACCGAGGCGATGAAGACGGCGAAGCCCGCTCCCGCAGCGGTCCGCGGCAGCAGCTTCAGCAGGGCGATCACCATCAGGTAGCCGACGGCGGTGCCGAGCAGCGCCATGTTGAAGATGTTGAGCCCGAGCGCGGTGATGCCGCCGTCGGCGAAGACGAGCGCCTGCACCACCAGCACGACCGAGACGCAGAGCACGCCGACCCAGGGGCCGACGAGGGTGGCGGCGAGGGCGCCGCCGAGGAGGTGCCCGCTGACGCCCGGCAGGACTGGGAAGTTGAGCATCTGCACCGCGAAGATGAACGCGGCCACGAGGCCCGCCATCGGCGCCAGCCGGTCGTTGAGGTCGCCGCGGGCCCGGACCAGGCAGAAGGTGATCGCAGACACGGCCACCAGCCCGAAGACCAGCGAGATCGGGCCGTTGATGATGCCGTTGCTGATGTGCATCGCCACGTTCATGACGATCATCCTGCCGCTGTTGCAAGTCTTTGGCAACAGCACATCTTTTGTGAATGTTGTTACAGGAGTTCCAGCGGGTCCATCTGCACCCGGACCGCGTCGGGTGCCTTGCGGGCGCTGCGGACACCGGCCGCCGCATGCAGCGCGGCGGCGAGCTCGGCAGCGTGGGAGCGGGTCACCCGGACGAGCATCCGCTCCTGGCCGTCGGGCAGCTCGATCGGCCCGAGCAGGTCCGCACCGGTCGGCAGGCGCGTCGCCGCGAGCTGCTCGGCGACGGCGGCGGGCGTCCCGGTCAGCGAGGCGAAGCGGGCTGCGGGCGGGAAGCCCAGCTCACGGCGTTCGGCCAGCTCACGGGCGGCGAGCCAGGCCGCGTCCCAGCGCATCAGGGCCTGCACGACGACGAGCGAACCGTCGGCGACGACGATCACCCGGCCCCCCGGGCGGGCCAGCGCTGCGGCGTTCATCCAGCGCCGCAGCGCCTCCTCGCCCGCGCGCAGATCGGCCCGGGTCAGCAGCGCCCAGGTGTCCAGGAGCAGCACGGCACCGTAGCCGCCCTCGGCGACCGGCTCCGCGCCCGGCGTCGCCAGCACCAGGGCGGGCTCGTTCGTGACGGTGGGCAGGACGCCGTCCCGCCCCGACGTGCGCACCGTGTATCCGGGCAGCGCCCGGCCCATCTCCTCGGCGGTGCGGCGGACGCCGGTCACCGAGGCACGCAACCGCCGACCGCCGCAGCGCGGACAGGTGTAGCCACCGGCGGGCCGAGCGCACCAGCGGCACTCGGCGATGCTCTGCGAGCTGGTCAGGGCCAGCGGACCGGCGCAGTGCGGGCAGCGGGCCCGCTCCCGGCAGTCCTGGCAGGCGACGCTCGGCAGGTAGCCGCGCCGGGGCACCTGCACCAGCACCGGCGCGCCCGCCCGCAGCGACTCCCGGGCCGCCTCCCAGGCCACGCTCGGCAGCCGCGCCGAGACCGCCGCCGGGTCGCGGGCGAGCTGCCGGTCGTCGGCCGTCTGCACCACGATCCGCCGGGCCTCGTCGCGCCCCGGGTTGATCTCGCGCGCCCAGCCCGACTCCACGAGCTGTTGCCCCTCGGCGGTACGCGTGAAGCCCGCCACCAGCACCGCCGCCTCCGCCAGCTGCGCCCGGTTGAGCAGCGTCTGCCGAGCGTGCGGGTAGGGAGAGCGCTGCTCCGAGTGCAGGTCGTCGCCGTCGTCCCAGATCGCCACGAAGCCGAGCGCGGCGACCGGCGCGAAGGCCGAGGCCCGGTTGCCGATGACGGCAGAAACCTCACCGCGGCTGGCCCGGAGAAACCGCCGGTACCGCTCCGCCGGACCGAGTGCCGCGCTCAACGCCACGTGCCGGTCGCCGCCGCCGAACCGAACGGTCAGCGCCTCATCGAGCCGGTCCAGGTCCCGCGCATCGGCGACGACCGCGACGGCACCCCGTCCACTCTCGACGGTGACCGCGATCGCCTCGGCCAGCCGCGCGGGCCAGTCCTCCCCCGGCGCCGCCGACCACACCGCCCGCGGTGCCCGCCCGTCGGCGAGCGCCCGCAGATAGGCCTCCCCCGCCGCGTACCGCCCCCACCCCGCCCCGCCGGCACCGCCGACCCGGCCAGCCCGGCCCGCGGGCACGGTCCCCGTCACGTTTTGCAGCAAAGCGTGGTCTTGGAGGGGGTCGGAGGCCACGCTTTGCTGCAAAACGTGACGGGACGGGTCGGCGGGCTCTGCAGGGTCCGCGGGGTCCGCCGGTGGGGATGGGGGCAACTCTTCAAGAGTTGGTGTCTTGGGGGGTTTCTCGGCCGCCGCGTGGCGGGGCGGGACGGCGAGGCGCAGGACATCGGCGAGACTGCCGGCATAGCGGTCGGCGACCTCCCGGGCGAGCCGCGCGATCTCGGCGCTCAGCACGGGCTCGCCGGAGACGACCTTCTCCAGGTAGGCGAGCTTCGGGTGCTCGCTGTCGGCGACCCGCTCCAGCAGCCACGCGTCGACGAGCTGGCCGGAGAAGCGCACCTTCAGCCGCACGCCGGGCCGGGCGACGTCGTCGAGGTCCTCGGGGACGAGGTAGTCGAAGAGCCGGTCCAGGTGCGGCAGCGGCAGGTCCACGCAGACGCGAGCGACCGGCAACCCTGCTGCGGGCTGCCGGTCGCGGCGCTTACGTGGTGGCACGAACAGATGTTCGCACAGTGACCTAGGAGATGGCGCCCTTGAGCTGCGAGACGCGGTCGGTGCGCTCCCAGGTCAGGTCGGGCAGCTCCCGGCCGAAGTGGCCGTAGGCGGCGGTCTGCTGGTAGATCGGGCGCAGCAGGTCCAGGTCACGGATGATCGCGGCGGGGCGGAGGTCGAAGACCTCGTTGATCGCCTTCTCGATCAGGGCGACCGGGACGGTCTCCGTGCCGAAGGTCTCGACGAAGAGGCTGACCGGGTGTGCCTTGCCGATCGCGTAGGCCACCTGGACCTCGCAACGCTCGGCGAGACCGGCGGCGACGACGTTCTTGGCGACCCAGCGCATCGCGTAGGCGGCCGAGCGGTCGACCTTCGACGGGTCCTTGCCGGAGAAGGCGCCGCCACCGTGGCGGGCGTAGCCGCCGTAGGTGTCGACGATGATCTTGCGACCGGTGAGGCCGGCGTCGCCCATCGGGCCGCCGATCTCGAAACGGCCGGTCGGGTTGACGAGCAGCTTGTAGCCGTCGGTCTCGAGGCCGAGCGCCTCCAGCTCGGGCGCGATGACGTGCTCGCGGACGTCGGGCGTGAGCAGCGACTCCAGCGAGATGTCGGGCGCGTGCTGCGAGGAGACGACGACCGTGTTGAGCCGGACCGGCTTGAGACCGTCGTACTCGATCGTGACCTGGGTCTTACCGTCGGGACGCAGGTAGGGGATGATCCCCTCCTTGCGGGCGGCGGTCAGGCGGCGGGCCAGGCGGTGGGCGAGCGCGATCGGCAGCGGCATCAGCTCGGGGGTCTCCGAGCAGGCGAAGCCGAACATCATGCCCTGGTCGCCGGCGCCCTGCGAGTCCAGCGCGTCGCCCGCACCGCCCTCACGCTGCTCGATCGCGGTGTTGACGCCCTGCGCGATGTCGGGCGACTGCGAGCCGATGGAGACACTCACGCCACACGAGGCGCCGTCGAAGCCCTTCTTCGACGAGTCGTAGCCGATGCCGAGGATCGTCTCGCGCACGATGGCGGCGATGTCCGCGTACGCGCTCGTGGTGACCTCACCGGCGACGTGGACCTGGCCGGTGGTGATCAGCGTCTCGACCGCGACCCGGCTACGCGGGTCCGCGCCGATCAGGGCGTCGAGGATGCCGTCGCTGATCTGGTCAGCGATCTTGTCCGGGTGGCCCTCAGTGACCGATTCAGAGGTGAAGAGGCGGCGTGCCACGGTACTCCCTAGGTGTTATCTCGTGTTCTATGACGGTGCGCGGCTCATGCGACTAGCGGGGAGTGTAGCCAGCTCCCAGCAGTGGCACCCACCTAACATGCCCGCTTTCCACGGGGCAGGACACTGCTTAATCGTGCGTTAATAGGGCTCATTGCCGTTTCCAGCGCTCGGCGACGATATCCCACACGGCGTCGGCGACCTCATCCTTGGGTCGGTCGGTGAGATGTGTCGTTGATCCGTCAGCATCCAGGACGGTGACGGAGGTGTCGTCGTGGCCGAAGACCTTGTCGACGCCGACCTCGTTGATCACGATCAGGTCCGCGCGCTTGCGGCGGAGCTTCTCGGTGCCGTGCGCCAGCGCGTCCTGCGTCTCGGCGGCGAAGGCGACGAGCACCTGGCCGGGCGGCTTGGCGGCGCCGAGCTCGGCGGCGATGTCGGGGTTGGTGACCAGCTCGATCACGGGGGTGACGCCGTCCGCCGCCTTCTTGATCTTCTGATCGGCGACGGTCGCGGGCCGGAAGTCGGCCGGTGCGGCGGCCATCACCACCGCGTCGGCCCGCACGGCGGCGAGCAGCGTCGCCTCGCGCAGCTCGGCGGTGGAGCCGACGGGCACCAGATCGACCCCGGCGGGCGGGGCGAGCGAGACGTTCGCTGAGATCAGGGTCACCTTGGCACCGCGGGCGACGGCGGCGGTCGCGAAGGCGTAGCCCTGCTTGCCGGAGGAGCGGTTGCCGAGGAAGCGCACCGGGTCCAGCGGCTCGCGGGTGCCGCCCGCCGTGACGACGACGTGGCGACCGGCGAGGTCGGGGGTGAGCGAACCCCGGGCGAGCACCCGGCGGGCGATCCGGAAGATCTCGGCGGGATCGGGCAGGCGGCCCCGGCCGGTGTCGGCGCCGGTGAGGCGCCCGACGGCGGGATCGATCACGACGGCACCCCGGCGCCGCAGCGTCGCGACGTTGTCGGTGGTGGCGGGGTGCTCCCACATCTCGGTGTGCATCGCCGGGGCGAAGACGACCGGGCAGCGCGCCGTGAGCAGCGTGTTGGTGAGCAGATCGTCGGCGATGCCGTGTGCGGCCTTCGCGAGCAGGTCGGCGGTGGCGGGGGCCACCAGGACGAGGTCGGCACCCTGGCCCAGGGCCACGTGCGGAACATCGCTCACATTGGTGAAGACGTCGTGCTGAACGGGCTGGCCCGAGAGCGCCTCCCAGGTCGGCGCGCCCACGAACCTCAGGGCCGCCGCCGTGGGCACCACGCGAACGCGGTGCCCAGACTCGGTCAGCAGCCGCAGCAGCTCACACGCCTTGTAGGCGGCGATGCCACCGCTGACACCGAGCACGATGGCGGCCATGGGAGGGTTTCTAACCCTCGGTGGGCTCGGCGACGAGCAGACCGGCGTTGATCTCACGCATGGCGATCGAGAGCGCCTTCTCCTGCGGCGTCGTCTCCACCAGCGGTCCGACGTACTCCAGCAGACCCTCGCCCAGCTGGGAGTAGTAGGCATTCACCTGGCGCGCGCGCTTAGCGGCGAAGATCACCAGAGCGTACTTCGAGGAGGTCTTCTCGAGCAGTTCGTCGATCGGCGGGTTGGTGATGCCTTCTGGGTTGGCGACAGTGGCGGCCACGATCACAATCCTTAGCGATATCTAAAAACGCGTCACAAACGCGCCCGGACGGGCGCTAGGCGCGAACCGAGCAATCCTACCAACTCTTCCGCAGCCCTTTCGACGAAGTCGTTCACCACGGTGACGTCGAACTCCGCTTCGGAGGCGAGCTCCTCGTCGGCGTGCTTGAGCCGGCGGATGATCGTCTCCTCGTCGTCGGTGCCCCGGCCGACGAGCCGGCGCTTGAGCTCGGCGACGCTGGGCGGGGCGAGGAAGACGAGCTGGGCGTCGGGCATCGTCGACCTGACCTGGCGCGCGCCCTGAATGTCGATCTTCAGCAGGGCGGGGGTGCCGTTGGCGAGCCGGGCCTCGACGGGCCCGCGCGGCGTGCCATAGAGGTTGCCCGCGAACTCGGCCCACTCCAGCAGCTGCCCGCCGTCGACGAGTCGCTCGAAGCCCGAACGGTCGACGAAGTGGTAGTGCACGCCGTCGACCTCGTAGTCGCGCTTGCGGCGTGTCGTCACCGAGACGGAGAGCCAGACCCACGGTGACCTGGCCCTGACCAACTCGATGACACTGTCCTTGCCCACCCCCGACGGGCCGGAGAGCACGGTCAGTCGGACAGCTCGGTTCTCGGAGTCGGTCGGAAAGTCATCCATCGTCTCAGCGTCGCCCATGCTCACGGTTAGTTTCTACCGAATCCGGATGATCAAGTCGCGGGTACCCGGCACATCTCACACTCCGTGCCGCCAGTCTTTACAACGATGAAACGACCGGAGCGCCTCGCGCCCCGGTCGTTTCATCGGTCGACGACCAACCTCAGTTGGCGAACTCCGCCAGGAGAGCCTTGCGCTGCTGGTCGCCCAGGCCGCGCAGGCGGCGGCTGTCGGCGATCTTCAGCTTCTCCATGATCTGGGTGGCACGGATCTTGCCGATGCCCGGCAGCGCCTGCAGCACAGCAGACACCTTGAGCTTGCCGACAACATCGTCGCCCTCGGCCCGGTCCAGGACCGCGGCCAGGGTGGTCTTGCCCTGCTTGAGCTCGCCTTTCAGCTCAGCACGGGCCTTGCGGATCTCAGCGGCCTTCTCCAGCGCGGCGGCGCGCTGCTCAGGGCTCAATGTGGGGAGCGGCACCAGTTCTCCTCAGGTCCCACGCACCGGCCCGGTGGCCGGTGCTCGTTCCGTTCGACGCCGGCGGGGGTCGCCGGCGAGCGTTACTTGCGTTACGTGCGGTACGCCGGTGAACCGTGTGGTTGCCCAGCGGGCGAAAAACTAGCGGTCAGAGCTGTTTTCAGCAACGTCGGCGCGCTTGATCACGAAAGGGTCACGCGGAAGAGGTGGTTAGCGATGCTCACCAAGTGCCGCCCGGCAGGCATCGAGAGACCGCTCGGTTGCGTCTCGCAACCCGGCCGGGCTCGGCCCGCTACCCAGCACCTCACGGGAGTAAGAGGGAAGAACGGCATCGATGCGATCCCCGAAGACGGCGGCGAGATCCGCGGGCTGTCCGCCCTGCGCACCGAGCCCCGGCACGAGGAAGGGGCCGCCCATCCGGGAGAGGTCGTGACCGGTGTCACCGATGGTGGCACCGACCACCGCACCGATGCTACCGAGCGGTTCAACACCCCCGTTGAGCTGGGAAATCTCGTCGATGATCTCCTGAGCGACCGTTCGCCCGCCGACCGTCCTGGCGTGCTGCACCTGCGGCCCCTCGGGGTTGGAGGTGAGCGCCAGAACGAAGGCTCCGCCACCGTGCTTGTGCGCCGTGTCGAAGACCGGAGCGAGCGAGCCGACACCGAGGAAGGGACTGACAGTGATCGCGTCAACATAGAGCGGGCTCGATGGCTCAAGGTAGGCCGAGGCATACGCCGCCATCGTCGAGCCGATGTCTCCCCGCTTCACATCGAGAATGACAAGCGCTCCGGCCTCCTTCAGCTGTCGGATAGTTGACTCAAGAATGGCCACCCCATGTGAGCCAAATCTCTCGAAGAAAGCGGACTGAGGTTTAACCGCAGCCACCCGATCGGCTATTGCATCAACCACCGTTCGGCTGAACCGTTCGAGACCGCTCACGTCGTCTGGCAGCCCCCATGCGGCGAGCAACTGCGGATGCGGATCGATCCCTACACACAGTGGTCCCCGTTCGGCCATCGCCCGGTGCAGCCGCGTACCAAAGGCCTCCATCAAGATCCCTCTCTCCGACTCACTTGATTGACCAGGTGTTTAGGCGGACACGCTTTCGCCGCCGCCACCATCGCGTCGGTGATCCGCTCCAACTCACTCTGCGTGACGACATAGGGCGGCATCGCATAGATCAGATCCCGGAAGGGGCGCAGCCACACACCGGCGTCCACCGCTGCGGCGGTCGCGGCCGCCATCTCCACCTCGTGATCGAGCTGGATCACCCCGATCGCGCCGAGAACGCGCACGTCAAGGACGCCGGGCAGCCGCCTGGCCGGCTCCAGACCGGCCCGCAGACCGGCGCTGATCCCCGCCACCGTGGCCCGCCACGGTGCGGCGAGCAGCAGCTCGATGGAGGCGCTGGCGACCGCACAGGCGAGCGGGTTGCCCATGAAGGTCGGCCCGTGAGCCAGCACCGGTACGGCACCCCGGGAGATGCCCTGTGCCACCCGCGTCGTGCAGAGCGTCGCGGCGAGGGTCAGGTAGCCGCCGGTCAGCGCCTTGCCCAGGCACATCACGTCCGGCGTCACGCCCGCGTGGTCGGCGGCGAAGAGCTCCCCGGTCCGCCCGAAGCCGGTCGCGATCTCGTCGAAGACGAGCAGCACGTCGTGGGTGTCGCAGAGCTCCCGCAGCGCCCGCAGGTACGCCGGGTCGTGGAAGCGCATCCCGCCCGCGCCCTGCACCACCGGCTCGACGATGATCGCCGCCACCTCGTCGGCGCACTCGGCCAGCGTCGCCGCCAGGTCGTCCACGTAGGACTGTGCGAACTCGACCGGCGGGATCGGGGCGAAGACCTGCCGGGGCAGCACGCCGCCCCACAGGTGGTGCATGCCGCCCTCGGGGTCGCAGACGCTCATCGGGTGGAACGTGTCGCCGTGATAGCCGCCGCGCCAGGTGAGCAGGCGCTGCTTGGCGGGGCGGCCGACGGACCGCCAGTACTGCAGGCACATCTTGATCGCCACCTCCACGCTCACCGAGCCCGAGTCGGCGAGGAAGACGTGCTCCAGTCCCGGCGGGGTGATCTCGACGAGCGTGCGGGCCAGGCGGACGGCCGGTTCGTGGGTGAGCCCGCCGAACATGACGTGGCTCATCCGGCCCAGCTGGTCCACGGCGGCGGCGTCGAGCACAGGGTGGCGGTATCCGTGGATCGCCGCCCACCAGCTCGACATGCCGTCGACCAGCTCCCGGCCGTCGGCGAGGGTGAGGGTCGCCCCCGCCGCCGAGGCGACGACGAGCGGGTCCCGCATCCCGGGCATCGGGCCATAGGGGTGCCAGACGTGCTCCCGGTCCAGCTTCAGGACGAGCTCAGGATCCAGCTGCCCTTCCGGCGCGCGCCGCGGGGCTCCGGTCGCCGTGCTCCCCGCACTCCTCGCGCCGGCTGACCCGTCCGGCACACCCGGCGGGAAGCCGGTCGCCGCGCCGGCGCTCATCAGCGCACCGGCAACGAAGCGACGGCCCTGGTCAGGCCCGGGCCGTGGTAGATGAATCCGGTGTAGAGCTGCACCAGGCTGGCACCGGCGTCGAAGAGGCGGGCCGCGTCGTCGGACGACATGACCCCGCCGACACCGATGATCGGCAGCTTGCCGCTCGTCTCGGCGTGGATGAAGGAGACGACCTTGCGGGCCCGCTCGGTGAGCGGCCGGCCCGACAGGCCGCCCGCCTCGGCGCCGAGCGCGGCGTCCGCCGGGTCGAGGCCCTCCCGCGACAGCGTGGTGTTGGTCGCGATCACCCCGGCGACGTTGTGCGCGGCGCAGACCGAGAGCAGCTCGGCGATGGCGGTGTCGGTGAGGTCGGGTGCCAGTTTGACCAGGACCGGCGTACCCGCCGCGATCTTGGTGAGCTCGCCCAGCAGATCCGTGAGGTGCCGACGGTCCTGCAGCTCGCGCAGGCCGGGCGTGTTGGGCGAGGAGACGTTGACCGCGAGGTAGTCCGCGAACGGGCGCAGCAGCCGCGCGCTGTAGACGTAGTCGCCGATCGCATCGTCGAGCGGCGTCACCTTGGACTTGCCGATGCTGATGCCGAGCGGGGCGCGCAGGCCCAGCGCGCTCGCGAGCGGCGGCAGCTCGCCGGGGGCCCGGTCGCGGATCAGGTTGGTCGGGTTGTCGATGGTGCCGGGGCGCCCGGCGGGGGTGCCGAGCAGCGCGCGGAGGCGTTCGGCCACCGCGTCGGCGCCGTCGTTGTTGAAGCCCATCCGGTTGATGACGGCCTCGCTCGCGACGGCGCGGAAGAGGCGGGGCTTGTCGTTGCCCGGCTGCGGCCGCGCGGTGACCGTGCCGAGCTCGGTGAAGCCGAAGCCCAGCGCGGGCCACGCGGGCAGGGCGACACCGTTCTTGTCCATGCCGGCGGCGAGGCCGACGGGGTTGGGGAAGTCGACGCCGAAGACGGTGACCGGCTTGGCGACCGCGTAGCGGCTGCGCAAGGCGTCGAGAGCCTTCGGCTTGGACGCGATGCCCGACAGGCGGTGCAGGGTGGCCTCGTGGGCCGTCTCCGCGTCCCCGCCACCGGTCCGGAAGAGAACCGGTCGGACGATCTTTTCAAAGAAGCTCACAGGTCTTGCCTTTCTTGACTTACCCCGCGGCGGGCGCGCTGGAAGGCTGTCTCCGGCGCGCCCGGCGGGGCTCCCTCGCTTCGCTCGGTCACTGCTCGTGCCAGCGCTGGAGAGTTACGCCAGTTCCGGTCGCAGAGCGACGTGCAGCTCCTGCAGGGGGCGAACCGTCATGTCGCCGCGGATCAGGGCCTCGATGCCCATGACCGCAGCCGCCGCGCCGGGGACGGTGGTGATGCACGGGATGTCCGCGCTCACCGCCGCCGAGCGGATCTCGTAGCCGTCGGAGCGGGCACCGGCGCCCGAGCCCTGCGGCGTGTTGATGACGAGCTTGACCTCGCCGGTCTGGATGAGCGTCACCGCGTCGCGCTTGTCGCGGTGCTCGTAGTGCTTGTGCACGATCTCGCAGTCGATCCCGTGGCGGCGCAGCACCTCGCCGGTGCCCTCGGTCGCGACGATGGTGAAGCCGAGGTCGGCGAGGCGCTTGATCGGGAAGATCATGCCGCGCTTGTCGCGGTTGGCGACCGAGACGAAGATCTTGCCGCTCGTCGGCAGCGAGCCGTACGCGGCCGCCTGCGACTTCGCGAAGGCCTGGCCGAAGGCGATGTCGATCCCCATCACCTCGCCGGTCGACTTCATCTCCGGGCCGAGCAGCGAGTCGACGCCCTTGCCGGACGGGGTGCGGAACCGCTTGAAGGGCAGCACCGCCTCCTTCACCGCGACCGGCGCGTGATCGGGCAGCAGCCCGCCGTCACCCGTCGTGAGCAGCATGCCCTCGGCCCGCAGCTCGGCGATGGTCGCGCCGAGCATGATCCGGGCCGCCGCCTTCGCCAGCGGTACGGCGGTTGCCTTCGACACGAACGGGACGGTCCGCGACGCCCTCGGGTTGGCCTCGAGCACGTAGAGCGCGTCGTCCTTGAGGGCGAACTGGATGTTGAGCAGGCCCAGGACGCCGATCCCGCGCGCGATCTTCTCGGTGAAGCTCCGCACCGCGGCGAGGTGCGAGGCGCCGAGCGTGATCGGCGGCAGCGTGCAGGACGAGTCACCACTGTGGATGCCCGCCTCCTCGATGTGCTCCATCACGCCGCCGATGTAGACCTCGCCGGTGGAGTCGCAGAGCGCGTCGACGTCGATCTCGATCGCGTCGTCGAGGAACCGGTCGACGAGCACCGGGTGCTCGGGCGAGATGTCGGTGGCCCGGGTGATGTAGCCCCGCAGCGTCTCGTCGTCGTAGACGATCTCCATGCCGCGCCCGCCGAGCACGTAGGACGGCCGGACCAGCACCGGGTAGCCCACCTCGTCGGCGATCTTCTTCGCCTCGTCGTAGCTGGTGGCGGTGCCGTGGGCCGGTGCGCGCAGCCCCGCCTCGGCGAGCAGCGCGCCGAAGGCGCCCCGGTCCTCGGCGAGGTGGATCGACTCCGGCGAGGTGCCGACGATCGGCAGGCCCGCGTTCTTGAGCCGCTGCGCCAGCCCCAGCGGGGTCTGCCCGCCGAGCTGCACGATCACGCCCACGACGCCGGGGCCGCCGGCGGCGAGGCCGGAGCTGTGCTCGGAGTGGTAGACCTCCAGCACGTCCTCGAAGGTGAGCGGCTCGAAGTAGAGCCGGTCGGCGGTGTCGTAGTCGGTCGAGACCGTCTCCGGGTTGCAGTTGACCATGACGGTCTCGTACTGCGGGCGGAGCGCCATGACGGCGTGCACACAGCTGTAGTCGAACTCGATGCCCTGGCCGATCCGGTTCGGCCCCGACCCGAGGATGATGACCTTCGGCCGGTCGCTCGGCGCGACCTCGGTCTCCTCCTCATAGGTCGAGTAGTGGTAGGGCGTGAGTGCCCGGAACTCCGCCGCGCACGTGTCGACGGTCTTGAAGACCGGCCGGATGCCGAGGCGCTGCCGCAGCGAACGGACGCCGTCCTCCCCCGCGAACTCGGGCCGTAGCGCCGCGAGCTGCCGGTCGGAGACGCCGGACCGCTTGGCCCGGCGCATCAGGTCGGCGTCGAGCACCGGCGCGTCCACGATCGCGGTCCGCAGCTCCACCAGCGACAGGATCTGGTCGATGAACCACGGGTCGATGCCGCCCGACGCCGTGTGCACCTCGTCGATCGTGGCGCCGTGGCGCAGCGCCGCCTCGACGGTGTAGAGCCGCCCGTCGTGCGGCACCGCGAGAGCGGTCAGGGCCGCTTCCTTGTCCGTGTAGAGGTCGGCGGTGGTCCAGAAGCCCGACGCCTTCGTCTCCATCGACCGCATCGCCTTGCCGAGCGCCTCGGTGAAGGTGCGGCCCAGGCTCATCGCCTCGCCGACCGACTTCATCGTGGTGGTGAGCTCGGCGTCGGCACCGGGGAACTTCTCGAACGCGAAGCGCGGGATCTTCACCACGACGTAGTCCAGCGTCGGCTCGAAGGCCGCCGGGGTCTCCTTGGTGATGTCGTTGGCGATCTCGTCCAGGGTGTAGCCGATCGCCAGCTTCGCCGCGATCTTCGCGATCGGGAAGCCGGTCGCCTTGCTCGCCAGCGCGCTGGACCGGGAGACCCGGGGGTTCATCTCGATGACGACGATCCGGCCGGTCGACGGCTCGATCGCGAACTGGATGTTGCAGCCGCCGGTGTCGACGCCGACCTCGCGCAGCACGGCGATGCCGAGGTCGCGCATGACCTGGTATTCGCGGTCGGTGAGCGTCATCGCGGGGGCCACGGTCACCGAGTCGCCGGTGTGCACGCCCATCGGGTCGATGTTCTCGATGGAGCAGACGACCACCACGTTGTCGTGCCGGTCGCGCATCAGCTCCAGTTCATACTCCTTCCAGCCGAGCACGCTCTCCTCGATGAGAACCTCGGTCACCGGGGAGGCGGCGAGGCCGGAACCCGCGATGAGGTCGAGCTGCGCGTCGGTGTGCGCCATGCCGGAGCCGAGGCCGCCCATGGTGAAGCTCGGTCGGATGACGACCGGCAGGCCCAGGTCGGCGACGGTCTCGCGGACCTCCGCCATCGAGTGGCAGACCCGGCTGCGCGGCACGAGCGGACCGGTCATGCCGATCTTCGCCGCCGCCGTCGCGACGACGCCCTTGAAGAGCTGGCGGTCCTCGCCCCGGTTGATCGACTCGATGTTGGCGCCGATCAGCTCGACGTTGTACTGCTTGAGGATGCCCGCGTCGTGCAGGGCCACGGCGGCGTTGAGCGCCGTCTGCCCGCCCAGCGTCGGCAGGATCGCGTCAGGGCGCTCGCGCTCGATCACCTTGGTGAGGAACTCGGTGGTGATCGGCTCGATGTAGGTGGCGTCGGCGTACTCGGGGTCGGTCATGATCGTCGCGGGGTTGGAGTTGACGAGGCTGACGCGGATGCCTTCGTCACGCAGGACCTGGCAGGCCTGGGTGCCGGAGTAGTCGAACTCGCAGGCCTGGCCGATGACGATCGGACCCGAGCCGATCACCAGGACATGCTGGATGTCGTCGCGCTTGGGCATCAGCGGGCTCCGATCAGGTCTGCGAAGCGGTCGAAGAGGTAGTCGGCGTCGTGCGTGCCGGCCGCCGCCTCGGGGTGGTACTGGACGGTGAAGGCGGGGACGTCGAGGCAGCGCAGGCCCTCGACGACGTTGTCGTTGAGGCAGACGTGGCTCACCTCGACCGCACCGAACTCCGTCTCGGTCGCCGAATCCAAGGGGGCGTCGACGGCGAAGCCGTGGTTGTGGCTGGTCACCTCGACCTTGCCGGTGGTGCGGTCCATCACCGGCTGGTTGACACCGCGGTGGCCGTAGCCGAGCTTGTAGGTGCCGAAACCCAGGGCGCGGCCCAGGATCTGGCTGCCGAAGCAGATGCCGAACAGCGGGATCCGCCGCCGCATCACCTCGCGGGCGAGCGCCACCGGGTGGTCGGCGGTCGCCGGGTCGCCGGGGCCGGGCGAGAAGAAGATCGCGTCCGGGCTCACCGCGAGCAGATCGTCCAGGGTGGACGACGCCGGCAGCACGTGCGTGGTCACGCCCCGGGCGGCGAGCCGCCGGGCCACGTTGCGCTTGATGCCGAGATCCAGCGCCGCCACGGTGAAGCGGTGCTCGCCCTCCGCGGCGACCGTGTAGGTCTCGGCGGTCGTCACCTCGGCGGAGAGGTCCGCGCCGACCATCGGCGGCTGCGCCAGCACGCGGTCGCGCAGCGCCAGCGGGTCGTCCTCCACACTGGAGACACCGACCCGCATCGAGCCGCGTTCGCGCAGGTGGCGGGTGAGTGCCCGGGTGTCGATCCCGGAGATGCCGACCACCCCGTCGCGCTCCAGCCGGTCGGTGAGGCTCCCGGTCGAGCGCCAATTCGAGGGGGTACGCGCGGGATCGCGCACGACGTAGCCCGCGACCCAGATCCGGTCCGACTCGTCGTCCTCACCGTTGACGCCGGTGTTGCCGATGTGCGGCGCCGTCTGCACGACCACCTGCCGGTGGAAGGACGGGTCGGTCAGCGTCTCCTGGTAGCCGGTCATCCCGGTGGTGAAGACCGCCTCGCCGAAGGTCTCCCCCACGGCGCCGTAGGCCTCGCCGGTGAACGTCCGGCCGTCCTCGAGAACCAATATCGCCTTGCTGGTCACTTGCAAACCTTCCCGTCGAGAACAGTCGGCACACCGCGCAGGAACGTGGCGACGATCCGCCCCGGCAACGTCATCCCCGCGTAGGGGGTGTTGGCGGAGAGACTCGCCAGCGCGTGCGGATCGACGGTGATCCGAGCGGCGGGATCGATCAGAGTCAGGTTGGCGGGCGAGCCCGCCGTGAGGGGCCGGCCGTGCTCGGCGAGCCCGGCGATCCGGGCCGGCGCGATCGACATCCGGTCGGCGATGAGCTCCCAGCTGTCCGAGCCGCACTCGTCGCGCAGGACGCCGAGCACGATCGGCAGCGCCGTCTCCAGGCCGAGCATGCCCGGGCGGGCGTAGGCCCACTCGCACTCCTTGTCCTGGGCGGCGTGCGGGGCGTGGTCGGTGGCGACGACGTCGATGACCCCCTCGATCAGGCCCTGCCGCAGGGCGGCCACGTCGGCGTCGGTCCGCAGCGGCGGGTTGACCTTGTAGACGGGGTCGTAGCTGCTGGCGAGCTCGTGGGTCAGCAGCAGATGGTGCGGGGTGACCTCGGCGGTCACGCGTACCCCCCGCTCCTTCGCGCGGCGGATGATCTCGACGCTGCCCGCGGTGGAGACGTGGCAGACGTGCAGGCGCGCGCCGACGTGCTCGGCGAGCAGCACGTCGCGGGCGATGATCGCCTCCTCGGCGACCGCGGGCCAGCCGCCCAGCCCGAGCCGCGCGGAGACCTCGCCCTCGTGCATCTGCGCGCCCTCGGTGAGCCGGGGCTCCTCCGCGTGCTGCGCGATGACCCCGTCGAACGCCTTGACATACTCCAGCGCTCGGCGCATCAGGCGCGGGTCGTGCACGCAGTGGCCGTCGTCGGAGAAGATCCGCACCGTCGCCGCGCTCTCGGCCATCGCGCCGAGTTCGGCGAGGCGCTCACCGGCGAGGCCCACCGTGACCGCGCCGATCGGCTGCACGTCGACGAGCCCGGCCTCGCGCCCGAGGCGGAAGACCTGCTCGACGACGCCGGCCGTGTCGGCGACGGGTGCGGTGTTCGCCATGGCGCAGACGGCCGTGTAGCCGCCGAGCGCCGCGGCCCGCGAGCCGGTGTGCACGGTCTCGGCGTCCTCCCGGCCGGGTTCGCGCAGGTGGGTGTGGAGATCCACCAGGCCGGGCAGGGCGACGAGGCCGGTCGCGTCGATCTCCACCAGCTCGTCGCCGGTCAACGATCGCCGCAACTCTTCCAGAGTCGTAGCTTTGACCGCGGCGATCACGCCGTCGCGGATGAGCAGGTCGGCCGGTGCGGCACCGAGCAGGCTGACGCCCTGGAGCAGGTAGGCGGTCACGCGCGTCCTCCGAGCATGAGATAGAGGCAGGCCATGCGCACACTGACGCCGTTGGTGACCTGTTCGACGATGGTGGAGCGCGGCGAGTCCGCCGCCTCCGAGGTGATCTCGACGCCCCGGTTCATCGGTCCGGGGTGCATGACGATGGCGTGGTCGGCCATCCGGCGCATCCGGGCCGCGTCGAGGCCGTAGCGGCGGGAGTATTCGCGGGCCGAGGGGAAGAAGGCCGCGCCCATCCGCTCCTGCTGGACCCGCAGCATCATCACCACGTCGGCGTCGGGCAGCACCGCGTCGAGGTCGTAGCTGATCGCGACATCGGGGGTGAGCGCGCCGAAGTTGCCCGGCACCAGGGTCGGCGGGCCGACCAGGGTGACCTTGGCACCGAGGGTGTGCAGCAGCAGCGTGTTGGAGCGGGCCACCCGGCTGTGCAGCACGTCGCCGACGATCGCGACGTTGAGCCCGGCGATCCGGCCCAGCCGCTGCCGCATGGTGAAGGTGTCGAGCAGGGCCTGGGTGGGGTGCTCATGGGTGCCGTCACCGGCGTTGAGCACGCTGCCGTCGACCCAGCCGGTGAGCCGGTGCGGCGCGCCCGAGGCCGGGTGCCGGATGACGACGGCGTCGGCCCCCATCGCCTGCAGGGTCCAGGCCGTGTCCTTGAGGCTCTCGCCCTTCTCGACGCTGGAGCCCTTCGCCGAGAAGTTGATCACATCGGCGGAGAGCCGCTTCGCGGCCACCTCGAAGGAGGTACGCGTCCGGGTGCTGTCCTCGTAGAAGAGGTTGACCACCGTGCGGCCCCGCAGCGTGGGCAGCTTCTTGACCTCGCGCCCCGAGACGGTGGCCATCTCGACCGCCGTGTCGTGGATCTCGGTCGCCGTCGCCACATCGAGGTCGGCGGCGGAGAGCAGGTGCTTGATCACGCTGATGCCTCCTTGGCGGTGTCATCGGCGCGCCCGGCGGGGCTCGCGCCGGCGCCCATCAACCGGACCTCGTCGCACCCGTCGATCTCGGCCAGCAGCACCTTCACGGTCTCGCTGAGCGAGGTCGGGATGTTCTTGCCGACGTAGTCGGCCCGGATCGGCAGCTGCCGGTGGCCCCGGTCGACGAGGACGGCGAGCTGGACGACGGCGGGCCGGCCCAGGTCGTTGAGCGCGTCGAGCGCGGCCCGGACCGTGCGCCCGGAGAAGAGCACGTCGTCGACGAGGATCACCCGGCGGCCGTCCAGCCCGCCCGGCGGGATCTCGGTGTGACCGAGCGCACGGGGTGACCGGTGCCGCAGGTCGTCGCGGTAGAGGGTGATGTCGAGGGTGCCGACGGGGAGCGTGCGGCCCTCGAAGGCATGGATGCGCTCGGCGAGGCGCCGCGCCAGCGGGACGCCCCGGGTCGCTACACCGAGTAAGACGACATCGGCTGCGCCGTCGGTCTTCTCCAGAATCTGGTGAGCTATGCGGTCCACGACGCGATGCACGTCAACGTCGGACAGGATGATCTTATTTGGGTAGCCCAAGGCTGACCTCCTTCCCCGCCTCGCTGGACGGGTCGTTAAAGGATGTCTGAAGGTATTGACGTTGTTGCTGGATCCTGCTGTCAATCTTGGCAACCCTACCAACCCGGCCGTGAGCTGCACGGAGCAGGGGTGAACTGCCCGTTCGGGCAACCACGTTCCACCAAGTGGACATCCAGCACTTGACCACATGACATAACCCCCGTACCGTCACGCTCCGTAGCGATCGCTGGGGAGAACCCCATTTGTGGGAGGGTGCAGATGTCGACGGAGTACTCGAGGTCCCTGGGCGCCCGACTGCGCTCGATCCGGACGCAGCAAGGCCTCTCGCTCCAGGGTGTCGAGGAGAAGTCGAACGGCCGCTGGAAGGCGGTAGTCGTCGGCTCCTACGAGCGTGGCGACCGCGCCGTGACCGTGTCGCGCCTGGCGGAACTGGCCGACTTCTACCGCGTACCCGTCTCGGAGCTGCTCCCCGACGGCGCCGAGGTGAAGCAGAGCGAGGAGCGCGCCACCAAGATCGTGCTCGACCTGGAGAAGCTCTACGAGTCGACCTCCAGCGAGCTGGGCTATGTCGCCCGCTATGCCCGGGCCATCCAGCAGCAGCGCGGTGACTACAACGGCCGGATCCTGTCGATCCGCGCGGACGACATGCGCGCGCTCGCCATCGTCTACGACGTGTCTCCGTCGGAGCTGACGGAGCGTCTCGGCGAGCTCGGCGTCCTCGTGGCCGACCCGCGCGCCTTCTTCAGCGGCGGCGGCGGCAACTGACAAGCGCAAGCAGAGAGCGCCGGCCCCCTGGGGTACCGGCGCTCTCTGCTGTCTCGGGTCAGTGCGCGTAGTCCGCGATGCGGCCCAGGATGCCGTTGAGGTAGCGCGGGGAGTCGTCGGTCGACAGCTCCTTGGCCAGCTCCACCGCCTCGGTGATCGCCACCGGGTCGTCGATCTCCTCGACGTAGAGCAGCTCGTAGACGGCGATCCGGGCGAGGTTGCGGTCCACGACCGGCATCCGCTCGATCGTCCAGCCCTCGGCATAGCTGGAGATCAGCTCGTCGATCCGGTCGAGGTGCTGAGCCACCCCCTCGACCAGCGAGATCGCGTAGGGCAGGTGTTCCGGCTTCGGGTTCTCCATGCGCCCCACGTACGCGTCGAGCGTGGTGAGGATGTTGGCGTCGCGCAGATCGGACTCGTAGAGCACGTCGAGTGCCCGCTTGCGCGCCTTGCGGCGGGCGGGCATCTGCGACTTGGGGCCCTCAGCCATCAGGAGCGGCCGAGGTAACGGCCGTCGCGGGTGTCGACCTTGATCTTCTCACCGGTGGTGATGAAGAGCGGAACCTGGACGGTCGCGCCGGTCGAGATGGTGGCCGGCTTGTTGCCACCGGTCGAGCGGTCGCCCTGCAGGCCCGGCTCGGTGTAGGTGACCTCGACCATGATGCTGGTCGGCAGCTCGACGTAGAGCGGGACGCCCTCGTGCATCGCCACCGTGATCTCCGCCTCCGGCAGGAGGTAGTTCACATTGTCGCCGAGCGTGACGGCGCCCACGTGGATCTGCTCGTAGGTGTCGAGGTCCATGAAGACGAAGTCTTCGCCGTCCTTGTAGAGGTACTGCATGTCGCGCTTGTCGACGTTGGCGGTTTCGACCTTGGTGCCCGCGTTGAAGGTCTTGTCGACCACCTTGCCGGAGAGCACGTGCTTCAGGGTCGTGCGCACGAACGCCGGTCCCTTACCAGGCTTGACGTGCTGGAACTCGACGACGGACCAGAGCGCGTTGTCGAGATTGAGCACCATGCCGTTTTTGAGGTCGTTCGTGGTGGCCACTGCCTGACTCCCATAAAGATCAATTAAAAAAGAACAGTGCATAAGACTTTACAGGTGGCGCAGGTCATGTGCCCGGCCGAGTCCGTCGGCCGCCGGGATCAGGACTCGGCGGCAGCGAGCCGGGCGGCGATGTGACGCAGCGCGAGCAGGTAGCCGTCGACGCCCAGACCGGCGATGACGCCCGTCGCGACGGCCGAGATGACCGAGTGCCTGCGGAACTCCTCGCGCGCGTGGACGTTGGAGATGTGCACCTCCACCAGCGGGCCGTTGAGCATGGCGCACGCGTCGCGCAGCGCGATCGAGTAGTGGGTCCACGCGGCCGGGTTGAGCACCACCGCAGCCCGCTCGTCGGCCGCCTCGTGCAGCCAGCGGACCATCTCGCCCTCGATGTCGGTCTGCCGGCACTCCACGTCGAGCCCGAGCTCGGCACCGAGCTCCACGCAGCTCTCCACGAGCGCCGCGTAGGTCGTCACGCCGTAGACGTCGATCTGCCGGGTGCCCAGGCGCCCCAGGTTGACACCGTTGAGCACGAAAACCTTCACGGGCCGGTCAGCTCCTCGTAGGCCTCGCGCAGGAGGCCCTCGTCGTCGATCTGGACCGTCTCCGGTGCGGCGACGGCGTTGAGCAGCACGAAGCGCAGCGCGGCGCCGCGGGCCTTCTTGTCGACCCGCATCGCGGCGAGCAGCGGCTCCCACGCGTCCGGGCGGTAGGTCACCGGCAGGTCCAGCGATGTCAGGATCGCGCGCATGCGGTCCACGACATCCACCCGGCCGGTACGCCGACCGAGGATCGCCGCGTACATCAGCCCGACGGACACCGCGTCGCCGTGGCGCCACCGGTAGCGCTCCGACTTCTCGATGGCGTGGCCGAGGGTGTGTCCGTAATTGAGGATCTCCCGCAGACCGGATTCCCGCAGGTCCTCGGAGACGACGTGCGCCTTCACGCGTACCTTCCGCTCGACCAGTTCGCGCAGCACGGACCCGGTCGGGTCGACGGCCGCGGCCGGATCGGCCTCGATCAGCTCCAGGATGCGCGGATCGGCGATGAAGCCGCCCTTGACCACCTCGGCGAGGCCCGCGCGGAGCTGCGGACCGGGCAGGGTGGTGAGCGCACCGATGACGCAGAGCACCCCGGCCGGCGGGTGGAAGGCGCCGACGAGGTTCTTGCCGGCCGCGATGTTGACACCGGTCTTGCCGCCGACGGCGGCGTCCACCATCCCGGCGACGCTCGTCGCGACCGGCACCCAGCGCACGCCGCGCAGCCAGCAGGCGGCGACGAAGCCGGCCAGGTCGGTCGCGGCACCGCCGCCGACACCGACGACGGCATCGTTGCGGGTGAACCCGGCCTCGCCGAGGCGCGCCCAGGCCCGCTGCGCGGTCTCGATCGTCTTGCCCGCCTCGGCGTCCGGGATCTCGATCACCGTGACGCCGACCCCGGCGTCGGCGAGGGTGCGGACGACCCTGGCGACATGCGGTGCGACGGGGGGCGCGAAGAGCACGGCGACCCGGCTCGCACCCTTCACCATCTGGGGCAGCGCAGCGAAGGGGTCGGTCGACACGACGACGTCATAGGGAAGATCGCCGCCGACTCCGATCACCGTCTCGTTCATCCGATGCAGCATACGGAACCCTTGATCACTTCAAGAAGGTGACAACCTCGTCGGCGATCGACTCGGGCGTGCGACCGTCCGTCGCCACCGTCACCGCCGCCACTGACTCGTAGAGCGGCCGCCGCTGGTCGAGCAGGTATTTCAGGGTGGCGCGGGGATTGACCGCCAGCAGCGGGCGGCCGGGCCCCAGCCCCACCCGGGAGACCGCGTCGCTGAGCGAGACGTTGAGGTAGACGACCTGGTGCCCAGCGAGCAGCGCCCGCGTCTCGTCGGCGAGGATCGCGCCGCCGCCGAGCGACAGCACGCCGTCGTGCTCGGCGAGCGCGGCCGCGACCGCCGCCCGCTCCAGTGCCCGGAAGTGCGGCTCGCCGTCGTCGATGAAGATCTCCGGGATCGGCTTGCCCGCCAGCGCCTCGATGTCGGCGTCGCTGTCGCGGAAGCCGACACCGAGCCGCTCGGCGACGAGCTGCCCGACGGTCGACTTGCCGCTGCCCGGTGCGCCGACGAAGACCGCTCGGGGGCTCACCGGATCACCAGCGCGTCGAGGTATCCGGCGAGGTTGCGGCGGATCTCGGCGATCGAGTCGCTGCCGAACTTCTCCGTCGCAGCCTCCGCCAGGACCAGCGCGACCATCGCCTCGGCGACGACCGCGGCGGCGGGGACCGCGCAGACGTCGGAGCGCTGGTTGATCGCGGTCGCGGCCTCGCCGGTCGTGATGTCCACGGTGGAGAGCGCGCGGTTGAGCGAGGAGATCGGCTTCATCGCGGCGCGGACCCGCAGCGGTTGGCCGTTGGTGATGCCGCCCTCCAGGCCGCCGGCCCGGTCGGTGGTGCGGAAGACACCGCCGCCCTCCGTACCCGGGTAGATCTCGTCATGCGCGTTCGACCCGCGCGAGCGGGCCTGCGTGAACGCGTCGCCGATCTCGACACCCTTGATCGCCTGGATCGACATGAGCGCGGTGGCGAGCCGCGCGTCGAGCTTGCGGTCCCACTGGGTGTGGCTCCCCAGACCAGGGGGTACGCCGTAGGCCAGCACCTCGACCACGCCGCCGAGGGTGTCGGCGTCCCGCTTCGCGGCGTCGACCTCGGCGACCATGGCGGCGCTCGCCTCGGGATCCATGCAGCGCAGCGGGTCGGCGTCGATGCGCTCCCGGTCGGCCGGCGTGGGCACGAGGCCCGGCTTGACCGCGATCGGGCCCAGCTCCACCACATGCGACACGATCTCGATGCCGAGACCCTGGCTGAGCAGTGCCTTCGCCACCGCACCCACGGCGACGCGGGCGGCGGTCTCGCGAGCGCTCGCGCGCTCCAGGATCGGCCGGGCGTCGGTGTGCCCGAACTTCTGCATCCCGGCGAGGTCGGCGTGGCCGGGCCGGGGGCGGGTCAGCGGCGCGTTGCGGGCGAGCGCGGCGAGGACATCCGGGTCGACCGGGTCGGCGGCCATGACCGTCTCCCACTTGGGCCACTCGGAGTTGCCGACGATGATCGCGACCGGGCTGCCGAGGGTGAGACCGTGCCGGACACCGCCGGTGATCGTCACCACGTCCCGCTCGAAGGACATCCGGGCACCGCGGCCGTAGCCGAGGCGGCGCCGGGCCAGGTCATTGCCGATCTCGGCACTCGTGATCTCGACACCGGCCGGGCAGCCGTCCAGCATCGCGGTCAGGGACGGTCCATGCGATTCACCCGCAGTAAGCCAACGCAGCACGACGCCCAGTGTGTCACGACCAATACGTGGTACAGATGAACCCCTGGATCTGGGCGCCACGGTGCGGTGCTGCGATGGCGCTCACACTCCGTGACAGCCCGGCGGATCAGGGTGTTGGATCAGAAGGTGATCGCCCCGCCTAGCCGAATCCGCATGCTGCTCGTCCTGGGAGCCCTCACGGCGGTGGGTGCCTTCTCCTTCGACATGTACCTGCCGTCCTTCCCGGAGATGGCCCGCGACCTGGACGCGACCACCTCGGCGATCCAGCTCACCCTCACCGCCTGCCTCGTCGGCATGGCCTTCGGCAACCTCTTCGTCGGTCCGCTCAGCGATCGCTACGGCCGCAAGCGCCCCGCGATGATCGCGACGGCCGCCTACGCGCTCTCCTCGCTGGGGTGCGTGCTCGCGACCAACGTGGAGTCACTGACGGTGATCAGGCTGGTGCAGGGCCTCTCCGCCGGGGCCGGCACGGTGCTCGCCCGCTCCGTCGTCCGCGACCTCTACTCCGGCGACGAGGCGGCCCGCTTCTTCAGCCGGCTGTCGCTCGTCTTCGGCCTCGCGCCGATCCTCGCGCCGACCCTGGGCGCGCTGCTGCTGAAGTTCACGAGCTGGCGCGGCGTCTTCGTCTTCCTCACCGGTCTCGGCGTCGCGCTGCTGCTGGTGACGTGGCGCGGGCTGCCGGAGACGCTGCCGGTCGAGCGGCGGCGGTCGGGCGGCTTCGGCGAGTTCGCCGCGGGGGCGAGGCTGGTCGCGACCGACCGGATCTTCCTCGGCTACACGCTCGCGGGCGGGCTCACCTTCGCCGCGCTCTTCGCCTACCTGTCCAGCTCGTCGTTCGTGCTGCAGGACGTCTTCGGGGTCTCGCCGCAGACCTACGGCCTCATCTTCGGCATCAACTCCCTCGGCCTGGTGCTGGCGGGGCAGCTCAACGCCCGGCTGGTCGGGCGGCACACGCCCCGGCGGCTGCTCTTCTCGGCCCTCATCGCCGGGCTCGGCGCGACCTCGCTGGCGCTCGTCGGGTCCGGGCTCAGCGCGGCGGTGCTGGTGATCCCGATGCTCTTCTTCTACATCTCCTGCATCGGCATGATCATGCCGAACGGGTTCGCGCTCGGGCTCGAACGGCACCCCGCGACCGCCGGGACCGCCGCCGCGCTGATGGGCGCCATGCAGTCGGCGATCGGTCTGCTCGCCGCACCGCTCGTCGGTGCGTTCGGAGCGGCCAGCGGCGTACCCATGGCTGCGGTGATGTGCGGCTTTGCCTCCCTCGCCCTGGTCGTTACGACCGCTATGACCCGAAAAGGACCTTTACTGGCTTAAGCTCCAGTCATGGCGGACGGGTACGGCGAGCGCGGGCGACCACTCACCCGGTCGCCCTTCCTGATCGGGCTGACCGCCGCCGCCGGAGCCCTCGTCGCGATCATCACCCTCATCGGCGTCAAGCAGCTCAGCACGATCCTCGTCATGCTCTTCGCCGCGTTCTTCCTCGCCGTCGGCCTGGACCGGCCGGTCGCCGCGCTGACCCGCCGGGGGATGCGCCGGGGTGTCGCCGTGCTCCTCGTCGTGATCGCCGGCAACCTGCTCGCCTGCGGCTTCCTCGGCCTGGTCGTGCCGGTCGTCGCCGAGCAGGCGAGTGCCTTCTTCGCCGCCGTGCCCGGCTATGTCGACAAGCTCATGAACAGCGCCTACTTCACCGGGCTCGGCGACTCCACCGACCTCGACGACCGGCTCACCGAGCTGCTGACGCCGCAGCACGTCGCCGGTCTGGCGTCCGGGCTCGTCAACGGCGCCGCGAGCCTGCTCGGCGCGATCTTCCTCGGCGGCACGACGCTGATCCTCACCCTCTTCGTCCTCGCCGCCCTCGACCATCTCAAGGCCGGCGCCTACCACTTCGTCCCCGCGTCGCGCCGGGACCGGGTGAGCCGCCTCGGCGACGCCGCCCTGGACAAGATCGGCGGCTACATCGTCGGCGCGCTCTCCATCGCCGCCTTCGCCGGATCGGCGGCCCTGCTCTGGTGCCTGCTCACCGGCATCCCCTATCCCCTGCTGCTCGCCCTCGTCGTGGCGCTGCTCGACCTGATCCCGCAGGTCGGAGCCACTCTCGGGTCGACGGTCGTGGTGCTCGTCGCGCTCTCGCAGTCGCTGACGCTCGCGCTGATCACGATCGCGTTCTTCGTCGCCTACCAGGCGGTGGAGAACTACATCATCTATCCGCGGCGGATGGGCAAGGCGGTGCAGATCTCCAACCTCGCCGCGATCGTCGGGGCGCTCGTCGGCGCCGCGCTCTTCGGCGTGATCGGGGTGCTGGTGGCGATCCCCGTCTACGCCACGATCCAGATGATCGTCCGCGAAGTGGTCTTTCCCCGGCAGGACTCGGTGTAATCGGTTTGCGGGCGGTCGCCCGCACCGGGCAGGATCCTCGGACGTGACTGAACCGACCCTGCTCACGCTGCTGCGCGACACCCGCTATCGGGCGTTCTGGCTCGGTCAGATCACCAGTGTCGTCGGCAACGGGATCCGGATCGTGGCGCTGCCCGCGCTGATCCTCTCCGCGCACGACGGGCGCACCTACGGCATCGTGCTCGCCGTCGACTCGCTCTTCGCCGTCCTGCTGCTGCTCTTCGGCGGGGCGATCGCGGACCGCTACTCGCGTACCTCCGTCATGGCCTGGTCGGACGTGATCCGCGCGGTCGGCATCACCGGCTACCTCGTCTTCGGCGGCACCACCCACCTCGCCGGGCTGCTCGTCTCCGCCGCCCTGGTCGGAGCGGGCACCGCGGCGTTCCAGCCGGCGCACCGGGCCGCCCTGCCGCAGATCGTCCCGGCGGAGCTGCGGCAGAAGGCCAACTCGCTCGACGCCGCGACCGGCCAGCTCGGCCTCGCCGTCGGCGCCGGTCTCGGCGGCGTGCTCGTCGCCACGGTCGGCCCGCAGCGGGCGCTCATGATCGACGTGGCGACCTTCGCGATCAGCCTCGTCACGCTCTTCTGGATCCGGCTGCCCCGCATCGCCCAGGTCGCGGGGGCGGTCCGCACCTCGCTCTTCGCGGAGGTCCGGGAGGGCATCGCCCAGGTACGCAGCCGCACCTGGGCCTGGGTGATCATGGTCCAGGGCACCGCGCAGGTCTTCCTCGTCTTCGCGCCCTACTTCGCCCTCGTGCCCGTCGCCAGTGCCGAGCGCTACGGCATCGAGGCCTACGGCTGGATCAGCGCGGCCGGCTCGATCGGCATGATCGCCGGGTCGACGCTCGCCGGGCGGGTCACCACGAAACGCCCCGGCCTGTGGGCGATGAACGCGCTCGCCCCGTCGGCGCTGCTGCCGCTCTGCCTCGCCTTCCAGGTCCCGCTCGCCGTCTTCTGCGCCGCCGCCTTCCTCGCCTGGGCGGGGATCGGCGTCTTCGTCGTCTTCTGGTTCACCGCGCTGCAGCGCGAGTTCCCGGCCGAGGTGCAGGGCCGGGTCTTCGCGCTGGAGTCGGTGGCGACCTTCGGGCTGGAGCCGATCGCGCTCGCGGTGGCGCCGGTGCTCGCCTATCAGATCGGGCTGAGCACCTTCGCCGTCATCGCGACCGTGGTGCTGATCGCCACCACCTACGCCGTGCTCTTCGTCCGAGGCGCGATCGAGCTCTCCTCGGCACCCGCATCGGTCACCGCGCGGGTCTGATCGGTGCTGGGCGGCGGTCTCCCGGCCCGCACACCGCGAGATCCCGTCGACTTCGGGGAACCAGACGTGATCACGCCCCACGATCACGTCTGGTTCGGGGAGAGCGACGTGATCACCCGCGCTGGAGAGCACCGCGCTCAGGTGCGGTTGCGGGCCGCCTCGTGCAGCGCCTCGCGCATCTCGGCGACCGGGGCGGTGACGCCCGTGAAGAGCTCGAACTGGTGCACCGCCTGGCAGAGCAGCAGGTCCAGACCCGAGACGATCCGGCATCCCGCAGCCTCGGCACCGGCCGCGAACGGCGTCGGCCAGGGCTTGTAGACGACATCGAAGACGACGGTCCCCGGCCGCCACGC
Organism: Allocatelliglobosispora scoriae; assembly: GCF_014204945.1. Lineage (NCBI taxonomy): Bacteria > Bacillati > Actinomycetota > Actinomycetes > Micromonosporales > Micromonosporaceae > Allocatelliglobosispora > Allocatelliglobosispora scoriae. The sequence goes on along the minus strand of NZ_JACHMN010000003.1, from coordinate 1,299,638 downwards.
CGGGCGCAGACCGTCGGCGACACCGGCCGGGAGGGTCGAGATCACCGCGTCGGCGCCGGCGCACCCGTCGAGCGAGGACCAGTCCCCCGCCGTCAGCGGGATGCCGAGCAGCGCCGCGATCCGGGCCAGCTCCTCGATCGCCTCCGGCCTGCGGGCATAGGCGGTCACCGACTTCGCGATCTGGGCGGCGGCGGCGATCGCGGCTCTCGCCGTGCCACCGGCACCCAGCACGGCGACCGACTCGACGGCGGTCACGCCCGCCGAGGCGAGGGCGTCGACGATGCCCGGCGCGTCGGTGTTCTCGGCGAACCAGGAGCCGTCGGGGCGGCGGTGCAGGGTGTTGCAGGCGCCGAGGGCCGTCGCGACCGGCGAGATCTCGGCCGCCTCCAGCATGCCCGCCTCCTTGAGCGGCATCGTGAGCGAGAGCCCCGCCCACGACTCGTCGAGAGCGGCGACGAACGCGGGCAGCCCCGCCTCGTCGCACTCGAAGCGGTCATAGCTCCAGTCGGTCAGCCCCGCCGCGGCGTAGCCGGAGTTGTGGATCACCGGGGAGAGCGAGTGCGCGATCGGCTTACCGAGCACAGCCGCCCGCCGGAGGGTCGTGTCCGCCATGGCGATCATTCTCGCAGCGGCGCCTGACGACCGACGGCCGCCCCGGCGGGTGCCCGGGCGGCCGTCGGTGTCGAACGAACGCGTCAGCAGTGGCCGGTGAGGATCTTGTTCTTCACGGCCGTCTGGAAGTTCCGGCAGTGACCGGCCCAGTCCTTGGCGTACCCCATGGTGCCCTTGGAATCGGTCGTCATGAAGTAGAAGTAGTCGTTCTTCGGCGGGTCCATGGCGCCCCGCAGCGCGGCCTCGCCCGGATTCCCGATCGGGCCGATCGGCAGGCCGGAGTATTTCGGCGCGTCGAAGGTGTTGTACGGGTCGGCCATGTTGTGCTGCTCGGACCGCAGGATCTGGTTGGAGTCCTTCGGGATCTTGCCCCGGATGCGCAGCGAGTAGTTGACCGCGCTGTCGATCTGCAGGCAGTTGCAGGGGAAGTCCTTGTAGACCCGGTTGAACATGACCCGGGCCACCGGGCCGAGGTCCTTGGCGTCCAGGGACTCGGCCTGCGCGATCGACGCCACGATCAGCGCCTCGTAGGGTGAGACGCCGCCCAGCTTGGCCTGCACCGTGTCGGCGAACTTCATCTTGCCGGTCACGTCGAGGAACTTGTCGATCATCTGCTTCAGCACGGTCTCGGCGGTCGGCTTCGGCGGGAACTCATAGGTCGACGGGTAGAGGAAGCCCTCCACGCCCATCGCCGACTTCTTGCCGTCGTTGCGCTTGAACCACCAGTCCGGTACGCCGAGCTTGACCGGATCCTTCGCCGCCGCGACGAAGTCGGCGACCGGGATCTCCAGCTCCTTGGAGAGCTTGTCGTAGATCTGGATCGAGATCAGGTGCTCGGGGATCGTGATGCCCTTGACGATGCGGTTCTTCAGGTCGAGCAGGGCGGTGACGGCGCTCGCGCCGCTCATCTCCTTGCTGACCTTGTAGAAGCCCGGCTGAATGCCGGTCGACTCGGAGTTCGCCTCGGCCGCCTCGATGAAGGCGGCGGCGCTCTTGATCACACCGGCCTTGACGAGGGTGTTCGCCATGTCGGCGATGTACTCGCCCTGCTTGATCTCGATCGTGATGCTCTCGCCGTTGCCGGCGCCGTCGTAGTCGGGAGTGACGAAGAAGCTGGAGACCTTGTCATAGGCGACGTAGATGCCGCCCGCGAGGCCGCCGAGCAGCAGCAGGGTCAGCAGCAGCGCGAGGCCGCTCTTGCCGCGCTTCTTCTTCTTTTTCTTGCCCTTGGACTTGCCCTTCGGCCGCCGCTGGTCGTAACGGCTGTCGTCGTCGTAGACCGGCTCGCCGTAACCACGGTCGTCCTGGCGGCGGCCTGACGGGCGGCGGTCCGCCGAGCGGCGGTGCCGGGACCGATCGCGATCATGGTCATCGAACTCGATGTCCAGGTCGTCGATCATCAAAATCGCCTCCGGTGCCTATCGGGGGGTGACTCCGCGGCAGTGCTCCGCGGCGACGGCGGTGGCGCCGATCAGCAGAGGTCGCCGTGGAGGACGCCGTTCTTACAGGCCTCGTTGATGAGGGTCTGCAACTGGCCGTCCTTGGCGTAGCCCATGGTGCCCTGCTTGTCGATGGTCACGAAGAATACATAGTCGGAGGGCGGCGGGTCCATCGCGCCCTTGAGGGCTGCCTCACCCGGGTTGCTGATCGGTCCGACCGGCAGTCCGTCCACGACGTGGGTGTTGTAGGGGTTCTTCTTGTCGTGCAGCTCAGCCTGGTAGAGGTCGTTGGAGTCCTTAGGCTCCTTGCCCTGCAGGCGGAACCAGTAGTTGACCGCGCTGTCGATCTGCAGACACTTGCACGGGCCGTATTTCCCGGCGTAGACGCGGTTGTAGAGGGCGCGGGCGACTGGGCCCATGTCCTTGTCGTTGACCGCCTCGGCCTGCGCGATCGAGGCCGCGACGAGTGCCTCGTAGGGCGAGATGCCCCGCTCGGCCTGCACCTTGTCGACGAAACCGAGCCTCGTCGTCACGTCGAGGAACTGCTTCACCATCAGTTTGAGGGCGAGCTCGGCGGTCACGTTGGGCGGGAAGTCATAGGTCGACGGGAAGAGGAAGCCCTCCAGGGAGCGGGCCGACTTCTTGCCGTCCTTGCGGTTGAACCACCACTCCGGCACGCCGAGCTTCACCGGGTCGGCCGCGAGCGCCTTGACGTCGGCGAGCTTGAAGCCGAACTCCTTGGCGAGCTTGTCATAGACCTGGAGCGTGATCATGCCCTCGGGCACGGTGAACTTGTTGACCAGTCGGTTCTTGGCATCGAGGAGCGCGGCGAGGGCCGACTCGGCGCTCTGCTGCTTGCTGACCTTGTAGAACCCGGGCTGGATGCCGACGGCGGCCGGGTTGCCCTCCGCCGCGTCGACGAAGGCCTGTGCGCTCTTGACGACGTCGGCGCGGAAGAGCGTGTTGCCCATGTCGGCGATGAAGTCGCCCTGCTTGACCTCGATCGTGACCGTCTCCGCCGTGCCCGAGCCGTCGTAGTCGGGCGTGGAGAACAGCGACGAGACCTTGTCGTAGGCGATGTAGACGCCGCCCGCGAGGCCGCCGAGCAGCAGCAGCGTCAGCAGGAGCGCCAGCCAGCTCTTACCGCCGCGCTTCTTCTTCGTCACCGCCGACCTCCGCTGCGAGGAACGCCGATGACGAGATCGACCACGATCGTGGTCCTCGTAGCCGAGGTCCAGCTCGTCGATCATCAGTCCCGCCTCCGCTGCCCATCGAGATAACTCTGCAGGATCTCCACGGCGGCCGCCTGATCGACAACCGCACGCTTGCGCTTTCCCTTCAAGCCTCGATCGGACAGCCTACGGCTAGCCGCGACGGTTGACATCCTCTCGTCCGCCAGGACTATCGGTATAGGAGAGACCACATCGGCAAGAATCAGGGCATATTCCCGGACACTTTTTGCCGCCGGACCCTCCATCCCGGCGAGGTTCACCGGGAGCCCAACGACGATCTCCACGGTGCCATGCTCAGCTGCAATACGGGCGATCTCGGCCATATCGGATGGAATTTTTCGCCCAGATTGCGCATTTTCGGGGGTCGCGGGTTCCGCCGCGCGAGGCTTTCTCGGATCATGCTCGACCTCGCGCTCCCGGGCGACGGTCACCACCGGGGTCGCGAGAATGCCGTCGGGATCACAGCGCGCCACACCGATCCGGACGGTCCCGACGTCGATGCCGAGGCGTACCCCCCGGATCACCGGGCGCCTCCCGGCGGAGGTCCGGAGACGCCGCAGCGCCGCGCGATGCGCGGCGCTGCGGAGACGTTTCGGATCACGCGGCGGACCGCAGTGCCCGCTCGACGGAGGCGAGCAGCTTCGGCGCCTCGTCGGCCGGGACACCGCCGCCCTGGGCGAGGTCGGCGTTGCCGCCGCCGCGACCCGAGAGGGCACCCTTGACGAGCGCACCCGCGTCCAGGCCGCGCGCCTTGCCCGTGCCGTTGACCGCGACGATGAGCGACGCCTTGCCGTTGGCCCGGGAGACGACCGCGACGACCGCCGGACGGTCGGCGGGGATCTGGCCCCGGACCTCCTGGGCGAGCGTGCGCACGTCGTTGACGGCGGCACCCTCCGGCGCCTCCGTGCCGACGTAGGCGACGCCGTCGAGGTCCAGCGCACCGGCCGCGAGCGCACCCGCACCGGCGAGGACCATCTGGGCCCGCAGCTTGCCGAGCTCCCGCTCCGCGTCGGCGAGCTGGGTGACGGTCTGCTCCACCCGGTCGGCGACCTGCTCGTTGGGGACCCGGTAGAGCTCGGCCAGGCGCGACACGAGCAGGTGCTCCTTCGCCAGGTAGCGGAAGGCGTCGAGGCCGACGAGCGCTTCGACCCGGCGTACGCCGGAACCGATCGACGACTCCGAAAGGATCTTGACGAGGCCGAGCTGTCCGGAGCGCTCGGTGTGCGTGCCGCCGCAGAGCTCGCGGGCGTAGTCACCCACCTCGACGACCCGGACCTTCTCGCCGTACTTCTCGCCGAAGAGGGCCATCGCGCCCATCGCCCGCGCCTCGGCCTGCGAGGTGATGAACGCGCGGACCTCCAGGTCCTCCAGGAGCACCTCGTTGATCTGCTGCTCCACGTCGTGCAGCACGCTCGACGGGACCGCGCCGGGGGTGTTGAAGTCGAAGCGCAGCCGGCCGGGCGCGTTGAGCGAGCCCGCCTGCGTCGCCGTCTCGCCCAGGAAGGCCCGCATCGTCTGGTGCACGAGGTGCGTCGCCGTGTGCGCCCGCGAGATCGCCTTGCGCCGCAGCACGTCGATCTCGGCGAAGCCGGCCTCACCCGCGCGGACCTCACCGGAGACGACGCGCACCTTGTGCACGTAGAGGCCCGGCATGGGCTGCTGCACGTCGTAGACCTCGACCTTGCCGCCGCCGACCGTGATGACACCGGTGTCGGCCTGCTGGCCGCCGCCCTCGGCGTAGAACGGGGTCGAGTCGAGCACGAGCTCCAGCTCGTCGCCCTCGCCCGCGCTGCGCAGGGTGGCACCGGTCGAGCTGAGCAGCGCCCGCACCCGGGACTCGCGGCTGACCTCGGCATAGCCGGTGAACTCGACCGCGCCGCCGTCGTCGAGCGCCGCCCGGTAGGCGGAGAGGTCGGCGTGGCCGGTCTTGCGCGCCTGCGCGTCGGCCTTGGCCCGGGTCCGCTGCTCGGCCATGAGCCGCCGGAACCCGTCCTGGTCGACGGTGAGGCCCTGCTCGGCGGCGATCTCCAGCGTCAGGTCGATCGGGAAGCCGTAGGTGTCGTGCAGCTGGAACGCCTTGTCGCCCGGCAGCGCGGCACCGCCGGACTTCTTCGTGTCCGCGATCGCGACGTCGAGGATCGTGGTGCCCGACTTCAGCGTCTCCAGGAACGTCGCCTCCTCGGCGTACGCGTACTGGGAGATGCGCTCGAAGTCCGTCGCCAGCTCGGGGTAGGACGGCGCCATCGCGTCCCGCGCCACCGGCAGCAGGTGCGGCAGGACCGGCTCGTGGAACCCGAGCAGCCGGACCGCCCGGATCGAGCGGCGCATGATCCGGCGCAGCACGTAGCCGCGGCCGTCGTTGGCCGGGGTCACGCCGTCGCCGATCAGCATCAGCGCGGTCCGCACATGGTCGGCGATGACCCGCAGCTTCACGTCGTCGGGGTGCGACTGCGCCGCCGTCGTCGTGTGCGCCACGTTGTACCGCTTGCCGGTCAGCTCGCACGCCTTGTCGATCAGCGGCCGGACCTCGTCGATCTCGTAGAGGTTGTCGACGCCCTGCATGATCGAGGCCATCCGCTCCAGGCCCATGCCGGTGTCGATGTTCTTCGCCGGCAGCTCGCCCAGGATCGGGTAATTCTCCTTGTCGGTGCCGGGACCCCGCTCGTACTGCATGAAGACGTTGTTCCAGATCTCCATGTAGCGGTCCTCGTCGACCTCCGGACCGCCCTCGCGGCCGTAGGACGGACCCCGGTCCACGTAGATCTCCGAGCACGGGCCGCACGGGCCCGGGATGCCCATCGACCAGAAGTTGTCGGCCTTGCCCCGGCGCACGATCCGCTCCAGGGGCATCCCGGTCTTGCGCCAGATCTCGATCGACTCGTCGTCGTCGAGGTAGACCGTCGCCCACACCTTGTCCGGGTCGATCCCGAAGCCGCCCTCGGCGACCGGCTTCGTGATCAGATCCCAGGAGAGCGGGATCGCCTCCTCCTTGAAGTAGTCACCGAAGGAGAAGTTGCCGTTCATCTGGAAGAACGTGCCGTGCCGCGACGTCTTGCCGACCTCGTCGATGTCCGGGGTGCGGATGCACTTCTGCACGCTCACCGCGCGCTTCCACGGCGCCGGCTGCTGCCCCAGGAAATAGGGCACGAACTGCACCATGCCGGCGTTCACGAACAGCAGGTTCGGGTCGTCGATGGCCGGCAACGGGGCACTGGGCACGACCGTGTGCCCCTGAGCCTCGAAGTGGGCCAGGAATCGACGCTTGATCTCCGCTGTTCTCATTGCCGTGAATCACCCTTCGCGGTAAAAGCGTTCCCCGACCCCACGGGCCCAGGACTGGTCTTGGTCGTCATCCAGCGCGACACCATCGGCGAAGGAAGACCGGATCTCGTACTCCCGGTCGGCCATGCCCTCGCGCACATCGTCTATGAAGTCTCGAACAGAGTCGGCCACGCCGCCACCGGTTTGCCGGAGCGAGTCGGCGATGCCGCCCGGGGTGAACGCCTGCGCCTTCTTGGTCACGGCGCGGAAGACCAGGGCACCGACGGCTAGGCCGGCGCCCAGCCAGAGAAGACGCTTCATGATCAACCCTTCCGAGCCTTGCGCTGGCTCTTGAGCGTGGAGCGGACCTCGCGGTCCTCCTCGGCACCCCGGCGGGCCGCATTGGCCCGGCGCAGCCCGAAGCTGAACGCCGCCGCCTTGACCAGCGGGTTCGCCGCCGCCGCCGAGACGACGGTGACGAGGTTGGAGATGTTCGCCGTCGCCGAAGCGGCGTGCGCCGTCATCGTGTCCACCTTGGCCAGTTGCACGTTGACGCCGTCCAGCGTCACGTGTGCCTGGCTCAGCGCGGTGTTCACGTTGTCCACCGTGAGGTGGACGTTGTCCAGCAGCGGTCCGGTACGCACCTGCACGGCGCGCAGTGTGTCCGTCGCCGCGTCGATGGTGTGGCGCAGCCGAAGGATCGGCACCGCCAGCACGATCACCAGCATCAAGAAGGCACCCGCGGCGATCAACGCCGCGATCTGTCCACCGTTCACAGCCATCCCTCCCGAAAGCTCGCCGGTCGGCAATGGAGCTCAGCCCGACGTGGGAGACCTTACCGGTTGTCGTGCCTGCGGTCGCGGCGACGCGGGTGATCGTGCGTTACGGGCTCGCCGGGGCCGACGGCAGCAGACTCGGATCGATCTCCAGATCCAGGTCAGGGTTGACCGGCTCGACGTGGCCCTCCTTCCGGCCGTCCTCGATGGCGTTGGTCACCTTGATCAGAACGTCCGATCCGGTGCACTCCGCCGACGGGCTCGGGTTCGGCGTCATGCCGTCCGCCGGGGCCTCGCTCGCCGTCGGGCCGACCGTCGGGCGGTTGTAGAGCAGGTTGTCCGCGCAGGCCGGTGGGCGTACCCACAGGTCCAGCGTGAACTCGTCGCGGCGCCAGCAGCTGTAGACACCCGGTACGGGCTGCTCCGGGCAGGCCTCCGGCGTCCACTTCCGCCAGCCGGCCCCGATCAGCGCCGACTCGTACGCCTTCGACGTCTCGGCGAACGCCTTGGTCGAGTGCACCGCGCGCTCGCGGTAACGGCACTCGATGATGCACCAGCGGCTGCCGTCGCCCTGGTCGACCGGTGCCTCCGCCGCCCAGCCGGGCACCGAGAGCGCATCCAGCGACGTGAACACCGGGTCCCGGGTCGCACTCTGGATCATCAGGTAGAGCGGGATGGCGCCGAGCAGCGTCACCACGACCGCGATCATCGTCCACATCCGCAGGCGCTGGTGCTCGCGCATCTGCTTGCGCAGCTCCGACCGGGCACCCTGCACCATGTCCACCCCGGCCGCCAGCCCGGCCCGGCTCCCGCGCGGCCCGGCATCGGGCCGGGATCCATCGGTGCCGTCGGCCGGTCGCAGCGGCGGTCCGTCCACGGGAATGCGCTGCGGCGGTCCGACCGGGGCACCCAGCGGAGCGCTCATCGGCGCTCCCACCGGCGGACCCAGCACGGGCGGGCCCATGACCGGCGGACCCAGCACGGGCGCACCCATGGGCGGCGGACCGACGGGCGGACCCATCGGCGGACCGAGCGGTGCGCCCTTGGGCGGCGGTCCCATCGGCGGGGCCCCGGGTGCACCGGAGAAGGGGATCGCCTGCTCGGTACGCGGATCCTGAGCCGGTCGCCGCGCGTCACGGGGCGGCCGCTGCGGGTCGCGACGCGGATCGCCGACCCTCGGATCGGCGGCTCGCGGGTCGGCGTCACGGCGCGGATCGACGTCACGGCGCAGCTCCGGATCACGGCGCGGATCGGCGTCGCGGCGGAGCTCGGCGTCACGCCGGGGATCGCGGTCCCGCCGGGACTCCCCCGGGCGGCCGCCTGCCGACGGCGGACCCGGGTCGATCGGCCGGGCGTTGCCCGACTCGGGGACGGCCGGGCCGACCGGGCGGGTGGGCCTGCGCGGGCCCAGCGGCACGAAACGTCCGCTCGCCCGGCGCAGCGCACCGTCGGCACGCAGCGGATCCTCCGGCTCGGGGCCGCCATGGCGAGCGGGACCGCCACCGGAGCGCGGGGGCGGTTCGGTTCCGCGCGGCTCGGCAGCGCGGGGCGGCTCGACCCGGCTCACCGGGTCGGCCGATGCCGCGCGGCGGCCGGGTCCGCGCAGCGGCTTCTCCAGTGGATCGGTCAGCGGGTCCGGTTTGCGGCCCTCGGGAACGGCGCCACGGCGGCCGCCCCGCGGCGGGTCCAGATCGCCGCGTCGGTCGTCGGCGCGTCGGTCGTCACCGCGCCGGCCACGGGCCGACGGCTCGTCCAGGCCGCGCCTGCCGCCGCTGAGCAGCTCGTCCGAACCACGCCGGGGTCCGCCGATCGGCTCGTCCGGCGCGCGCCGCGCGCCGCCGAGGGGCTCATCGGGTGCTCGTCGGGTCCCGCCGGTCGGTTCGGTCGAGCGCCGACCGCCCACGAGCGGTTCATCGGGGGTACGCCGTGGCGGCGGCGCGTCCTGCGGATGCGGCGCCCCGCTGATCGGCTCGTCGACATGACGGCGTCCGCGCCCACCCTCACGGAGGGCCGACTCCCTCGGTGCCGCGTCTCTGGGTGCTGAGTCTCGGGAAGCTGCGTCCCGGGGTGCCGCGTCCCTGGGTGCCGGTTCCCGGGCGCCCGGAGCGGCACCGGACGCGGGCTCGCCGCGCAGATCCGCCCAGCGCGAATCCCCGGCACCGCCACGGGTGCCGGCGTCTCGGGGCTCGCGGGGGGCGTCGTCGTCGGCGCGGGGCCGACGGGCGGGCGGCGGTGCGGCATCGGCCCCGCCGGGACCGAGATCGCCCTTCGCCTCCTTGGCGCTGCGGAGGTCGTCGAGCCAGCCGAGCTCCTCACCGGGAACCTCCTCCGGCTCGTTGCGGCCGCGACGGCGGCCCCGGCCCTCGTCAGCAGGCTGATCCCCGCGTCGGCCCCGGCCGTCTCGACCGCCGCCGTCCGTATCCCGGGCCATCAGCGCCCCTCCCCATTCTGTGGTGTCGTCGCGCCGTTGCCTGCCGTCCCAGCTCCGCCGCGAATCACGTGGCGCAGCTTCGGCAGGCGAACCGCCACGGCGCGCTCGGCGCCGTGCTCTGTGGGACGGTAGTACTCCGCCCCCTTCAGCTCATCCGGTGGGTACTGCTGAGTGACGACACCTCGGGGGTCGTCGTGGGGGTAGCGGTACCCCTTGCCGTGGCCGATGCTCGAAGCACCCGAGTAGTGGGCGTCGCGCAGGTGCGCCGGCACGGCACCGGCCTTGCCCGCCCGGACATCGGCGATCGCGCCGAAGATGGCGGTGGTGACGGCGTTGGACTTGGGTGCCGTGGCGAGGTGGATCGCGGCCTGGGCGAGGTTGAGCTGGACCTCGGGCAGGCCGACGAACTCGACGGCCTGCGCGGCGGCGGTCGCCACGCCGAGCGCGGTCGGGTCGGCCATCCCGATGTCCTCCGACGCGAAGATCACCATCCGGCGGGCGATGAAGCGGGCGTCCTCGCCGGCGACGAGCATCCGGGCCAGGTAGTGCAGGGCCGCGTCGACATCGGAGCCGCGCAGGCTCTTGATGAAGGCGCTCACCACGTCGTAGTGCCCGTCGCCGGCCCGGTCGTAGCGCAGCGCCGCCACGTCGATCGCCTTCTCGACGGTGTCGAGGTCGATCTCGGCCGCGTCCAGCGCCAGAGCGGATCCGGCCGCCGCCTCCAGCGCCGTGAGCGCCTTGCGGACGTCGCCGCCGGCGAGGCGTACCAGATGGTCCTGCGCCTCCTCGGCGAGCGTGACGGCACCGCCCAGGCCGCGCTCGTCGGTGATCGCGCGCCGGACCAGCGCGCGGACCGCGTCGTCGCCGAGCGGGCGCAGCGTGAGCAGCACGCACCGGGAGAGCAGCGGCGAGATGATCGAGAAGTACGGGTTCTCCGTCGTCGCCGCCAGTAGGGTGATCGTGCGGTCCTCCACGGCGGCGAGCAGCGAATCCTGCTGCGTCTTGGAGAAGCGGTGCACCTCGTCGAGGAAGAGAACCGTCGCTGAGCTGCCATAACGCCGCTCCCGGCGGGCCGCGTCGATCACCGCGCGGACATCCTTCACCCCGGCGCTGAGCGCGGACATGCCGACGAACTTCCGGTCGGTCGCCGACGCGACGAGGTGGGCGATCGTCGTCTTGCCGCTGCCGGGCGGACCCCAGAGGATCACCGACATCGGCGCGCCCCCGCTCACCAGGCGGCGCAGCGGCGCACCGGGCGCGAGCAGGTGATCCTGGCCGATCAGCTCGTCGACCGTGGCGGGGCGCATGCGCACCGCGAGCGGGGCGTCCGGCGCCGCCGTCGCGAAACCGGCCGTCACCGAGCCCGCCGAGGGGCCGTCGGAGGCCAGCGCGAACAGCCCGTCGGAGTCCATTCGGAAGAGAGTAGCGCGCGAAGACGAAGCACCCCTAGGGTGAAGGAATGGAACAGGGTGCCGGGCTGACCCCCGGCCTGATCGCCCGGGTCGAGCTGCTGGTCGGCGACGCCGACACCGCACAGGCTCTGGGCTCGGGCGATGTCCCCGTGCTCGGCACTCCCCGGGTCCTCGCGCTCGCCGAGGCCGCCACGGTCGCCGCGACCTCGTCACACCTGCCGGCCGGGTTCACCAGCGTGGGTGTCCACGTCCAGCTCGACCACCGCTCGCCCACCCCGGTGGGCCGGCTCGTGGTGGCGGAGGCCCTGCTGACCAGGTCCGACGGGCGCAGGCTCACCTTCGACGTGACGGTCCGCGACGAGGACCTCGTCATCGCCGACGGGCAGGTCGAGCGGATCGTCGTCGACCGGCACCGATTCGTGGAGAAGGCGACCGGAGGCGCCTGATGACCGCCTTCACCGAGCTGAGCGACCGGGTCTTCGTGCTGGTCGAGCCGATGCTGCGGGTCAACGTGACCCTCGTCGTCGGCGACGGCGAGGCGCTGCTGGTCGACACCCTCTCCACCGACGATCAGGCCACCGAGCTGCTCGACGCCGTCCGCCGGGTCACCACGGCGCCGCTCGTCGTCGTCAACACCCACCACCACTTCGACCACTGCTTCGGCAACGAGGTGATCGCGCCGCCACCCACGCCGATCTGGGCGCACGAGCGGGCGGCGGCGATCCTTCGGGAGCGGGGCACGGCGCTGCAGCGATCCTGGTGGGAGGAGTTCCGCGGCGAGGATCCGGCCTTCGCCGACGCGATCGCCCGGATCACGATCCGCCCGCCCGACCACCTGGTGCACAGTGCGCAGGCCCTGACGATCGGCGGTCGGGTCATCGGGCTGCGCCACCTGGGCCGCGGACACACCGAGGGCGACCTCGTCGTCGACGTGCCCGACGCCGACCTGGTGATCGCGGGCGATCTGATCGAGGAGGGCGCGCCGCCCGGGTTCGGCGACGCGTTCCCGATGGCCTGGCCGGCGACGGTCGCGGCCCTGCGGGACGGGCTGGGACCGGCCACCCGGGTGATCCCCGGCCACGGCGCGCCGGTGGGCCGGGACTTCGTCGCCGCGCAGCACGACGAGCTCGCCGACCTGGCCTGGCTGATCCGCGACGGGCACGGCGACGGCGTGCCGCCGGAGAAGGTCGCCGGTGCCACCGCGCTGACCCGCTGGGGCGACGCCGGGCGGCACGAGGCGACGCTCGCGGTCGCCCGGGGCTACGACGAGCTCGACGCGCTGATCTGAGCTAGCTCGCCGCCAGCTCGACGAGGGTCGGCATCGCCACCGCGCCGCCGCGCCGGGCGCAGACGTGGGCCGAGACCCGCAGCGCGAACTCCACCGCCTCGATCCACGAGCCGGAGTCCGGCAGCCCGGCGAGCATCCGGTGCATCAGCGCGGCGACGACCGAGTCACCGGCGCCGGTCGTGTCGATCACCTGTCCCGGGTGCACCGGCAGGCCGAAGACGCTCTCGGCGCGGCTGTGGATGTAGTCGACCGCCATCCGCTCCGGCCGGGGCGCCGCGTCGTCGCGGTGCCGGAAGATCATCGCTCCCGCCGCGCCGAGGGTGACGACGACGGTCCCGGCCCCCAGCGCCAGCAACCGCAGCGCCACCCGGCTCGGCGGCACCGGGCCGTAGAGCGCGGTCGCGTCGGCGAGGCTGAGCTTGACGAGGTCGGCACCGGCCGAGAACTCCTCGACGATCGCGCGGAGCCGGGCGGCGGCGTGCGCGTCGGGCAGCAGGAAGGGCCGCACGTTCGGGTCGAACGCCCGCAGCGGCCCCGGCGTGGCCCAGGCGTGCCGGGCGGCGCGCAGCGACGCGGCGCCGAGCAGGGCGATCGAGCCGCAGTAGAGCACCGACGCCCCCGCGAGCAGGTCCGGGTCGAGGTCGGTGGGGGCCAGCATCCCGTACGCCGGCGGGTCCCCGTAGAAGGCGAAGGACGCCTCGCTGCCGGTGTAGGTGGCCACGGCGAGCGGTGTCGGCGCGGGCACCCGGACGATCCCGCCGACCCCCACCCCGGCCGCCGCCGCGTAATCGACGATCCGGTCGCCGAAGGTGTCCCCGCCGACGGCGGTGAGCAGGTGGGCAGGGGTGCCGAGGCGGGCGAGCCCGACCGCGACGTTGAACGGCGCGCCGCCCACCACCGGGGTCAGCGCGCCGTCGGCGGTCGAGAGCAGATCGATCAATGCCTCACCGAGGATCACCGCATAGGTCACGACACCATCGAACCGACAACGGGCTTGGTGAGCAAGGCCGATTGATTACGACTGATGCCTGGATCCAAAGTCTTCGCCACGAAGATCGCGTGCCAGATGCAGAAGACGAGCACGGTCCAGATCTTGCGGCTGTGGTCGGCCTCGCCCGCCTTGTGCTCCTGGAGCAGCCGGTCGGCGTACTTGAGGTCCAGCAGCTCACCCGCGCCGGAGGTGGCGAAGATGTTGCGGGCCCAGTCGTACATCTCGCCGGCGAGCCAGACCCGGGTCGGGGTCGGGAAGCCGAGCTTGCGGCGGTTGACGATCGCCGGGGGCACGACGGTCTGCAGCGCCTGGCGCATGGCGTACTTCGTGGCGTCGGAGCGCGGCGGGAGCTTCAGGTCGACCGGCACGATGGAGGCGACATCGAAGACCTCCTTGTCGAGGAAGGGCACCCGGAGTTCGAGCGAGTGCGCCATCGACATGCGGTCGGCCTTGACCAGGATGTCGCCGCGCAGCCAGGTGTAGAGGTCGACATACTGCATCGTGGTGACATCGTCGAGGTCGGGCACCTCGGCATAGATCGGCGCGGTGACATCGGTGTAGCGCACCGAGGGGTCGTAGCGCCGCAGCAGCTTCTGCTTCTCGGCCTCGTTGAAGATCCGCGCGTTGCCGTAGTAGCGGGCCTCGATCGGCGTGGTGCCGCGCTCCAGGAAGCTCTTGCCCTTGACACCCTGCGGGATCACCTTGGAGACCGCGCGCAGGCCCTTCTGCAGCCCGTCGGGCAGATCGTTGACCATCGAGAGCGACAGCGGCTCGCGATAGATCGTGTAGCCGCCGAAGAACTCGTCGGCGCCCTCACCGGAGAGGACCACCGTGACGTGCTCGGCGGCCTTCTTCGCGACGAAGTAGAGCGGGACGAGCGCGGGGTCGGCGACCGGGTCGTCCAGGTGCCAGACGATCTTGGGAAGGGCGTCCATCATCTCCTGGGCGCCGATCTTGGTGGGGATCGTCGTCACGTCGAGGTGCCGGGCCGAGTCCTGCGCGACGTCGATCTCGGAGTAGCCGGCTACGTCGTACCCCACGGTGAAGGTCAGGATGTTGGGGTTGAACTCCCGGGCCAGGGCCACGACGGCGGTCGAGTCGATGCCGCTGGAGAGGAACGCGCCCACGGGCACGTCGGAGCGCATGTGCATGCGCACGCTCTCGCGCAGCGTCTCGCGGATCCGGGCGTAGAGCGCCTCGGGGTTGTCGGTCGGCGTGGGCCGGAAGACGGCGCGGTAGTAGCGGCGGGTCTTGACCCGCTCCCCCGGGCTCCAGGTGAGGCACTCGCCGGAACCGATCCGCGAGATGCCCTTGTGCAGGGTCCGCGGCTCGGGGACATACTGCAGGGTCAGGTAGTGCGACAGGTTGGCGGTGTCGATGCCCGCGTCACCGCGCGAGGCGGAGTCGGCGAAGGGCAGCAGCGCCTTCTTCTCGCTCGCGAGGTAGAGCCCGTCGTTGGTCTCCAGGTAGTGCATCGGCTTGATGCCGAAGGGGTCGCGGGCGCCGAAGGCCACCCGCTCCTGCTGGTCCCAGATGACGAAGGAGAACATCCCGCGCAGCTTGTCGAGGATCGCCTCGCCCCAGTAGTGGTAGCCCGCGACGATCACCTCACCGTCGCCGTTGGTGGCGAACTGGGCGCCGAACTCGGCGGCGAGCTGGTCGCGCAGCTCCAGGTAGTTGTAGATCTCGCCGTTGAAGGTGAGCAGGTAGCGGCCGTGGTCGTAACCGAGCGGCTCGTGCGACAGCGCCACATCGATGATCGACAGGCGCTTGTGCGCGAAGACGGCGTCCAGCCCGACCACCTCGACGCCGGTCTCATCCGGGCCTCGGTGGTGCATGCACTCCAGGGCCTCACCGAGGGCCGCCTTGTGCTGGTGAGCTTCGCCATAGGCACTGAAGAACGCAAGCAATCCACACATGGAGCCCATCCTTCCACGTCCCGGGATCGTTAGGACGCCCACCGTGGCTCATCGAGAGCCACTCGATCTGGCCCATCGACGAGCCGGGTTGATCAACGAGCTGTCGGTCCCCGGGAGTACCGTCGGGGAAGGTGTGCCGCAACGGCGCGGTGCACCGCACTACGGATGGGAGGATCCGAATGACCGAGGCCGAGCAGCCAGAAGCAGCAGGCGCGGGCACCGAGAAGGACAAGGCCCAGCAAACGCACGATCCGGCGTACCCGGAGAAGTTCGTGCAGTTCATGCGATCGGGCTGGCGCGACACCGAACTACCGGTGACCTTGACCACCGGCGCACCGAACCACGCGGCCCGACGGGCCCGGCTTGCCGCCACCTTCCCTGGCGACACGCTGGTCATCCCGAGCGGCCACGAGCAGGTTCGGGCAAACGACACCAACTACACCTATCGGCCAGGAAGCGACTTCTTCTGGCTCACGGGTGAGTTCGACCCCGAGAGCGTGCTGGTCATCCGGCCCGACGGCGAAGCCGTGCTCTACGTGCGCCCGCGCTCGCCGCGGACGACGGACGAGTTCTTCACCGACCGCCTCTACGGCGAGCTGTGGATCGGCCGGCGGCACACGCTCAGCGAGAAGTCGACCGAGCTGGGCGTCGCCACCGCCAACCTCGCGGACCTGCCGGGGGTGCTGGCCGGGCTCGCGCCCAACCGCACCCGGGTCCTGCGCGGCTTCGACCCCCGGGTCGACAAGGCGGTGCTGCCCGTTCTCGAAGCGGACGGCAAGAACCACCGCGACGCCGAACTCGCCTGGACGATCTCCGAGCACAAGCTCGTCAAGGACGCCTGGGAGATCGCCCAGCTCCAGGACGCGATCGACGCCACCACCCGTGGCTTCGAGGATGTCGCCCGGATCATCCCGGCCGACCGCGCGGTCTCGGAGCGCCTCATCGAGGGCGTCTTCGGGCTGCGGGCGCGTCACGACGGCAACGACGTGGGCTACACGTCGATCGTCGGCTCCGACGCGCACGCGACGATCCTGCACTGGATCCGCAACGACGGGCGCACCGAGCCCGGCAAGCTGCTGCTGATGGACATGGGGGTGGAGAACCGCAACCTCTACACCGCCGACATCACCCGGACGATCCCGGTGAGCGGGCGGTTCACGCCGCTGCAGAAGCAGGTCTACGACATCGTCCACGCCTCGCAGCAGGCGGGCATGGACTTCATCAAGCCGGGCGTCAAGTTCACCGATGTGCACACCACGTGCATGCGGGTCCTCGCCGAGGGCCTCGCCGACCTGGGCATCCTCCCGTGCTCGGTCGACGAGGCGATGGAGAAGGACTCGATGATCTACCGCCGGTGGACCCTGCACGGCTTCGGCCACATGCTCGGCCTCGATGTGCACGACTGCGCCAATGCCCGCAACGAGGCATACCGCGACGGCGAGCTGGACGAGGGCTATGTCCTCACCGTCGAGCCGGGGCTCTACTTCCAGGCCGAAGACGAGCTCGTCCCGGCCGAGCTGCGCGGCGTCGGCGTCCGGATCGAGGACGATGTCATGGTCACGGCCGAGGGGTGCGTCAACCTCTCGGCCGGGCTCCCGCGCACCAGCGCCGAGGTGGAGAACTGGCTCGGGGCCCAGCGCGAGGCGGGCCCGCGCCTGCCGTAAAGATCCATCCAGGTACGAGAGCTTCGCGAAGCGCGCCGCGACGTCTGGACTGAGGAGCGAAGCGACGAAGGAAGACGTTGCACCGGGGCGCGCGAGAGCGAAGCGACCCGGCAACACGGGAGCTTCGCGAAGCGCGCCGCGACGTCTGGACTGAGGAGCGAAGCGACGAAGGAAGACGTTGCACCGGGGCGCGCGAGAGCGAAGCGACCCGGCAACACGGGAGCTTCGCGAAGCGCGCCGCGACGTCTGGACTGAGGAGCGAAGCGACGAAGGAAGACGTTGCACAGGGGCGCGCGAGAGCGAAGCGACCCGGCAACACGGCAACACAGCACAGGGCGCGACTCGCACGAGTCGCGCCCTGTCTTATGTAGAGGTCTTATGTAGAGCCACTACTAGTCGGCGAGTGCCGCGATGCCCTGTGCCCAGCGGAAGAACTTGTTCGTCCCGAGGTCACGGACGGTCTTGATGCCGAACGCCTCCAGCAGGTGCTTGGCGTCCGTCTCGGACACGCCCTGGATCGCCGTCACCGGCGCGTCGGCGATGTCCTGGGCAGACTTGCCCTCCCACGCCTTCGACAACTTCGCTTCGAGTCCCAGCATGATGCTCCCTCCAAACAGCGACCGGCACTTACCGACCGCCGCCAGCGAGGTTACCCCGCCCGCCTCAGCGCGCCACGTGGTGCCCGGCTTTCGTCATCGCCTCGAACTCCTGCAGCCGGGCCGCGTAGACCGCGCTCAGGTAGGTCTCCGACTCCGGCCCGACGGGCAGCCGCAGCGGCGGCAGCTGCATTCTCGCCACCCGCAGGACCACCTCGGCGAAGAGTTCGGGCTCGTTGATGGCGGGCAGGTCGCGGATGCCGCGCAGGCCGACGAGCATGCCGCTGATCGCCGGTTCGTAGTCGACGACGTGCCGGTCGGGCTCGACCAGCGAATCACCATAGGCGGTGGCGAACCCGCCCGGCTGCATGATCGTCACCCGTACGCCGAGGTGCGCCGCCTCCACCGCCAGCGACTCGGCCAGCCCTTCCAGCGCGAACTTGCTCGACGTGTATGCCGCGAGCCCCGGAAACGGCATGAACCCGGCGAGCGACGAGACGAAGATCGCGTGCCCCGACTCCTGCTCCCGCCACAGCGGCAGGACCGCCCGGGTGAGCCGCCACGGGCCGAAGACGTTCGTCTCGAACTGGGCTGCGAGCTCCGCGTCGGAGACCTCCTCCACCGCGCCGAACTGGCCGTACCCGGCGTTGTTGACGAGCACGTCGACCCCGCCGAAGCAGTCGACGGCGAGGTCGACGGCGGCCTGGCACTGGGCCGGCTCGCGCACGTCGAGCGCCCCGGTGACGAGCGTGCCCGAGTACCGCCGGGCCAGATCATCGATCGTCTCGGGGCGGCGGGCCGTCGCGATGACCTTCTCACCCGCCTCGGCCAGCTTGATCGCCAGCGCGCGGCCGAGCCCGCTGGAACATCCTGTGATCAACCACCGCTGCGCCATCTGCCTGTCCCATCTGCCTTCATGTATTGAGCCTGATCAGAGCCTTGCAGCATGGATGACGTGAGCAATGAATCACTCACGGTCGCCAATTCGACACAATTGGTGGTCGGCCGCCCGTAACCATTCGCTAGTCTCGGCTCATGCTCGCCGCCGCGGCGTCCGCGCTGGTCAATGCCGCCGTCGCGGCCCTGGTCGGCTGGCTTTTCGGCGGGTACGCGGGCCTCATGACCGGCGTCGTCATCGCGCTCGGCTTCGCACTGCCCTTCGCCTGGGCGCTCGCCACGGCGGGGGTCTATCCGCGATCGACGCGCGGCGTCGCGCTCTTCGTCCTTGATCACACGTGGAGCCTGCCCAACACGGCCGCCGGAGCAGCGTTCCTCGTGGGCAACCTGCTCGCCGGGCATCGCCTCGACCGCCCCCGCTCTCGCGGAAGCGCCCGTGTCAACGTCGTCGAGCAGGCGATCCCCGGGTACGCCACCACCATCGGCACCGTCATCGCCGGGGTCAGTCCCCGGACCGAGCGCCACGAGGATCTGCACATACTGCAGGCGCGGCTGCTCGGGCCGCTCTACCTGCCGCTGGTCGCCGCCAACTACGCGGTTTTCGCGCTGCTGCCGCTGTGGCTCGTCTACCACGACCACCGGGGAACGCCGATCCGGTGCACCCGCGACTACTTCCTGCTCGGCGTCTATCCGCACACCTGGCACGAGGCCTGGGCGTACCGGCGGGACCGCCGCCGTCCGTGACGGCCGCCCCTCGAACCCATGGGCGGATGGCGCAGTGTCTGGTCGGCGGCTGCGGCGGCGTTGGAGGCTGCGGGATGATTGCGGTGTTTCCGTCCTATTCGGATCTTGATTCTCGTGCCGGGCGGTGCGAGGCGGTGGGAGGAGTTCGGGTTGACGAATGCCTCGGCCGCGACCGGTGGTGAGGTGGACCGGTTCGCGGGTGGCTCGCCCGGTGGGATGGTCGCGCAGTGGGCGGAGGTGCATCGGCTGGCGGTGGCGGGCCGGGAACCGGTGATCGCCCGGGATGCCGGGCATCGGGTGGGCAGGGTGTGGATGCGCTGGTCGCGGTTCGCCGACGTGGCAGCGGTGGCTCAGGCGACGCTGACGTTGGGCCCGGACGCCGGCGCGTTCTACGACCTCGGTTCGGCACTGTCGTCCACCGGCCGTCCTCGACAGGCACTGGACTGCTACGGGCAAGCGCTGCCGATCATCCGGGAGGCCGGCGACCGGGCCGGGGAGGCGGCCACCCTGAGCAGCATCGGCATGGTGCACGACGGGATGGGCGACCGGCGGCAGGCGCTCGCCTACTACCAGCAGGCACTGCCCATCCTGCGAGAGGTCGGCGACCGGGCCGGCGAAGCGGCCACGCTGAACAACATCGGCATGGCGTACGACGGACTGGGCGACCGGCGGCAGGCGCTCGCCTACTACCAGCAGGCGCTGCCGATCACGCGAGAGGTCGGCAAGTCGTCCATCGAAGCGGCCACGCTGAACAACATCGGCATGGTCCACAACCGGATGGGCGACCGGCGGCAGGCGCTCGCCTACTACCAGCAGGCGCTCCCCCTCAAGCGGGAGATCGGCGACCGGGCCGGCGAAGCGGTCACCCTGAACAACATCGGCGGCGCGTACGACGGGCTCGGCGACCCGCAGCAGGCCCTGGCCTATTACGAGCAGGCGCTCCTCCTCAAGCGGGACGTCGGCGACCGGGCCGGCGAAGCCATCATCCTCAACAACATCGGCGGCATATACGACGGGCTGGGCGACCCGCAGCACGCACTGGCCTACTACGAGCAGGCACTACCCGTCCAACGGGACGCCGGCGACCGCCCCGGCGAAGCGGTCACCCTGAACAACATCGGCATGGCGTACGCCGGGCTGGCCGACGAGCGGCGGGCGCTGGCCTACTTCGAGCAGGCGCAGCCCATCCAGCGGGAGATCGGCGACCGGGCCGGCGAAGCGGCCACCCTGAACAACATCGGTGGAATTCGATTCATGCGAGGCGATCTCGCCGGGGCGAAGGCCGCGCTGGACGAGGTGATCGACATCGTCCGCATCCTGGGGGATCGCGGTTCCGAGGCGATGATGTGCTTCAACATGGCCGCCCTGATGGCGAGGATGGGGCGGCCGGGTGATGCCGTCGAGTTCCTGGTTCGGGCCATCGCCCTGGCCGAGCAGACGGAGCACCCGGCGCTGGGCCAGATGCGGGAGCTCCTCATCGAGCTGCAGCGGGCGTGACATCACACCAGCCAGAGCCACCACGGCCCGCCCACGACGCCAAGATCGTCGCAACTCTTCAAGAGTTGGTCCCATGGCGTGAGGGGGGCGATGATCCGCACCCGAAGACGCAGATCAAGCCCTCTCGCGCCGAAGATCCGGTTCCCCGCCGGTAACCTCTCGTCCTTCGTGCATCCCCCGCGAGCAGGTACGCTGAAACGAGAAACCTACGGTGACGTAACCGTAGCCTTAGCTTCGGGAGCTCGCCGTGATCTCACAGACTGATCTGCTCTACCAGCTTGAGCCCGTCGTCGAGGCCAACCTCAACCGGCACCTGGCGATCGCCAAGGAGTGGTTCCCCCACGAGTACATCCCGTGGAGCCGGGGCACCGACTTCGACGGCGTCCTCGGCGGCACCGCCTGGACCCCCGACCAGTCCACGCTCAGCGACGTCGCCCGCACCTCCCTCATCGTCAACCTCCTCACCGAGGACAACCTCCCCAGCTACCACCACGAAATCGCCGCCCTCTTCGGCCGCGACGGCGCCTGGGGCACCTGGGTCCACCGCTGGACCGCCGAAGAAGGACGACACGGCGTCGCCATCCGCGACTACCTCACCGTCACCCGCGCCGTCGACCCCATCGCCCTCGAACGCGCCCGCATGGTCCACATGACGGCCGGGTTCACCTCCGACCACTCGATGGAGGCGATGCACTCCATCGCCTACGTCTCGTTCCAGGAGCTGGCGACCCGGATCTCGCACCGCAACACCGGCCGCTACAGCGGCGACCCCCTCTGCGACCAGCTCCTCGCCAAGATCGCGGCGGACGAGAACCTGCACATGGTCTTCTACCGCAACCTGCTCACCGCGGCGCTGCAGATCGCGCCCAACGAGGCGATGCGCGCCATCACCGATGTCGTCTCCGACTTCCAGATGCCGGGCCACGGCATCGAGAACTTCGGCCGCAAGTCCGTGCAGATGGCGATGGCCGGCATCTACGACCTGCGGATCCACCACGACGAGGTGCTGCAGCCGGTGCTGCGCAACCTGCGGATCTTCGAGATCGAGGGTCTCGACGGCGAGGGCGAGAAGGCCCGCCAGCAGCTCGCCGACTTCCTCACCGACCTCGACGGCTATGCCGCCAAGTTCGAGGAGCGCCGCGCCACCCTCCAGGCGAAGGCAGCGGCCCGCGCAGCAGCCTGACGGCCGCACCCGCACACTGGGATCATGTGCATCGTCGTCGCCAGCATCGAGCCCGAGGCCGAATTCCCGCTGCTCGTCCTGGCGATCCGGGACGAGATGCTGGACCGGCCCTGGCTGCCGCCCGCCGAGCACTGGCCCGATCGTCCCGGTGTCCTGGGCGGTCGGGATCTGCTCTCCGGGGGGACCTGGCTCGCGGTCGACCCGGCCGCACCCCGGATCGCCTGTGTCCTCAACAGTCACAGCGGGGCACCCGGCTCGGGACGGCTGTCCCGGGGCTCGCTGCCGCTGACGGCGGTCGCGGGCGAGCCGCTCCCCCGCGACCTCAGCGGCTTCGCCCCGTTCTACCTGCTCGACCTGCCCCTACCAGGAGACGGCGTCGCGAACGACAGCGGCGCTCGGCTCGTCGGCTGGAACGGCACGGAGATTACCCAGATCTCGATCAGCCCTGGCACGACGATCGTCGCCAACGCCGGTCTCGACCCGACGCAGCCTCGGGTGGAGCGGCTGCGAGCGCTGCTGGCGCGGGCATCCCGCCCGGAGCCGCAGCCGGATCAGCCGCCGGAGCGGGCCTGGCGGAGTTGGCTCGACCTGCTGGCACTGCCGGACCTTGATCCGGCCGGTCCGGCGGCGATCGTCCGGCGGCTCACGGTCGCCGAGGACCGGCCCTACGGCTCCAATTCGATCAGTCTGCTCGCCGCGAGCAGCACCCACCTGCGCTACGACTTCATCACGGTGGTGGATCCGCCACTGCCGCTGACCGGCGCCGTCACCGTCCTCGCGGTCTGACGACAGCGACATCACGCCGAGGTATCACGCCCGATGGCGGACACGTTGCGCCTTGTCGGGCGGTGACGATCAGGTGGATACGGGTTTAGCCTGCTCAGCGGGGAGGTCAAGCACATGCAGGTCGTATCCGTAATCAATTACAAGGGCGGCGTCGGCAAGACGACGATCACCGCGAACCTCGGTGCCGAACTGGCTCGCCGGGGCATGCGGGTCCTGCTGATCGATCTCGATCCGCAGACGAGTCTCACCTTCAGCTTCGTCGACCCCGAGGAGTGGCGCCGGGATCTGCGCGAGGCGCGGACGGTCAAGCGCTGGTTCGACAGCCTGCGCGGCGACGGCCCGGGGATCTCGCTGAGCGAGCTCATCATCACGCCGCAGCCGGTGAACTCCTATATCGCCGATGCCGAGGACGGCCGGCTGGACCTGATCGCGTCGCACCTCGGCCTGATCAACATCGACCTCGACCTCGCCCGCGGGCTGCGCGGCACCGACGAGGAGCGCGACGCGGGACTCTTCCGCATCCGGGGTGCGCTCGCCGAGCAGCTGCACCACCGCGACCTGCCCGACTACGACCTGATCCTGATCGACTGCCCGCCGACCTTCAACATCGTCACGCAGTCCGCGATCATCGCCAGCGACCAGCTCATCATCCCGGCGAAGGCCGACTTCCTCTCGACGCTCGGCATCGACTACCTCTACGGCAGCGTCGACAAGCTGATCGAGGACTACAACGCCGACGCGCGGCGCTTCCCCGACATCGGACGCCCCGGGATCATCAAGCCCGACATCGCCGGGGTCGCGTTCACGATGATCCAGCTCATGTACCAGCGCCCCATCGCCGCCCACGCCGACGCGATGAGCAGTGTCCGGGCGCTCGGCCTGCCGGTCTTCCCCACCGCGGTCCGCGAGGCGGCGACGCTCTTCGCCCAGGGCACGCCGCGTGGCGTACCAGCGGTGTTGCGGGAGCGCGCCAACTCCCCGGCCGCCGACGAGCTGCGGCAGCTCACCGCCGAGGTGATGCACGCGCTGCAGCCCGGCCGGTTCGCCGCCATGATGGCGGCGGCCCCGGTCGGCGGCGCGACCGACACCGTCACCGCGCTGCGCGGCATGAGTGCCCGGGAGGACGGTGCCGCTCTGCTGCACGCGTTCAGCCTGGCGAGCCTGCGGGAGCTCGCGGCCGCACTCGACATGAGCGCGCTCGGCAGCGGCACCCGCGACGAGCTCATCGAGCGGATCGTGGAGCGCACCATCGGCTCCCGCCTCAACTCCGAGGCGATCCGCCGGCTCTAGCAGCGCAGGCACGGCGGGCCGGACGCAGCAGCGCCCGGCCCGCCGTCACCACGCCCGGTCAGGAGACGAAGACCGCCACGGAGCGGCCCGGCACCGTGAAGGTGCCGGTTCCCTTGACATACGCCGACCCGGCCAGCACCGGGTCGGCGGAGCTCCGCAGCACCGGGTGCAGCGCCATCGACTTGCCGGCCAGCGCGCCGACGGTCTGCGACGCGGCGTCAGGCGACGCGTTGATGACGACCACGATCGTCTGCCCGTTGCCGCGCAGCATCATCGTGATCACGCCCGGCGTCTCGCTCGTCCCCGAGAGCGGGAACGACACCGCCTGCTGCACGTCGGCGGCGCTGCGCAGGCTGAACAGCGGTGAGGAGGCCCGCACCTTCAGCAATTCGGCGAAGCGCGCGTCGGCGAGCTCGACCGGAGCGCACCCGGCGACGAGTGCCGGGTCGGCGAGCAGCGGCTTGGCGTAGGGCCACCGGGACGTGTTGTCCGGCGACGGCGGCACGCCGAGCCCGAACCCGTTGCCCGTCGCGCAGTCCCAGCGGATGGCGTTGAACCAGTCACCGGAGTTGTAGGAGTTCTTGTCCAGCGACTTGGACCGCAGCCGGGACGACCCGGCCGTGACGAACCCCGTGCCCTGCGAGAGGACGACGGTCGACAGCGCCACCACCTGCATCCGCGCCCGGTCCGTCGCCGAGGTCGACTGCGGCAGCTTGTAGGCGAGCGTGTCGTAGAGGATCTCGTTGTCGTGGGCGTCCACATAGGTCACCGCTTCGCTCGGCGAGGCGGTGTAGCCGGCGGGCGACCCGTTGTAGGTGACCTGCGACCCGAGCACCGAGGCGCCGGTCGAGTCGGTGAAGCGGTAACCGGCCAGGTTCCCGGCGAGACCCAGCTTGATCAGGTCCTGCTGGTGCAGCAGCGACGCCTTCTGGGCCGCCGCGGTGCCGTTGACCGGGTCGCCGTTGGAGTCGGTGTAGAGGCCCGACGCGAAACCCTGGATCCGCGGGTTGTCGTCGAAGGGGCCACCGCCCCGGACGGCGTCGCGCAGGCGGTCGGTGAAGGTGCCGATGCCCGTACCCGCCATGTTGGTCTGGGTTGCCTGCACGAAGCGCGCGTCGTTCGCGACCTCGCCGAAGTTCCAGCCCTCGCCGTACATGAGGATGGATCTGCCGTCGACGCCGTCGCGGTCGAGGGTGAGCGCGTCGAGCGCGGCCCGGACGGCGAGGATGTTGGCCTTCGGGTGGTGGCCCATCAGGTCGAAGCGGAATCCGTCGACCTTGTAGCGCTTGGCCCAGGTGACCATCGAGTCGACGACGAGCTTGCCCATCATCGCGTGCTCGGGTGCGGTGTTGGCGCAGCAGGTCGAGGTCGCGACCGTGCCGTCGGCGAGGAGCCGGTGGTAATAGCCGGGCACGACCTGGTCCAGCACCGACTTCGGGTCGGTGCCCGAGGCCGAGGTGTGGTTGTAGACGACGTCGAGCACGACCCGCAGGCCCGCCTTGTTGATGCCCTGCACCATCTGGCGGTACTCGGTGATCCGGGCACTGCCGTCCGGGTTCACCGCGTAGCCGCCCTCGGGCACGGTGTAGTGCAGCGGGTCGTAACCCCAGTTGTAGCCGTCGGTCTCGGCGACAGCCGCGACGCAGGCCTGCTGGCCCTCGCCGGACGGCGGCATCGCGGGCAGGTCGCAGGCGGGCACGGCCTGGTCGGCCCGCCGCTCCGGCGCCGTGGCGAAGTCGAAGGTCGGCAGCAGGTGCAGGTGGGTGACACCCGCATCGGCCAGCTTCTTCAGCTCCGTCATGCCGTCGGTGGCCGGGGTGGTGAAGGCGCCGTAGGTGCCCCGCTGCGCCGCAGCGACCGTGGTGTCGGAGATCGAGAAGTCGCGTACCGACAACTCCTGAATCTGCGGACGGCCCGTGACGCGCGGCTTGCGCAGGCTGTCCCACCCGGCCGGCGCGAGGGCCGGGTCGGCGAGGTCGACGATCTGGCTGTGGGTGGAGTTCGCGGCGAGCGAGACCGAGTAGGGGTCGGTGACGCTCGCGGTGACGAACTGCCTGGTCGCGGGCTGGTAGGCGGTGACCCTGAAGCGGTAGTACTTCCCCTTCCAGGAGCTGCCGCCGACGGCACGCCAGACGCCGGTCGCGTCGTCGCGGGTCATCGGCACGGCCGTCGCGGTCGCGGCCGGCGAGTCGAAGAGCTGCAGCTCCACGCCGGTCGCGGTGGGTGCCCAGAGCGAGAGCGTCGGGCGCCCGGCCGCGAAGACCGGTCCCAGCCGGGCCGCGGTGGCACCGGCATAGACATCGTCGAGTACGCCGGGAGTCTGCACCCCGGTCGCCGAGAGCAGGTTGCCCAGGTGATCGCTCTCCGCCACGATCAGCCGACCCCGCAGCGCGTCCCGGATCACCCGGAGGTCGGCGGTGCCGAGCTGGAAGGCCTGGTAGGCCCAGAGCTCCGGATGCGCGATCCGCTGCCGGTCGGTGAGCCCGTTGGCCCCGGCCGAGAGCCGGATCGTGGTGAAGTCACCGGCGAGCTTGCCGTCGACGACGGAGACGTTGCCGTTCGCCGAGACGACGAGGTCGTAGACCTTGCCGTCGTTGTCGGGCTTCGCCCAGGCGATCGTCGAACGGTCGATCCACTGCGCGCTGGAGTGCGTCAGGTCGATGTCCCGGGCGGCGGCCGCCTCCAGCGGGCGGAGTGCCTTCTCCACCCCGGCGAGCAGCCAGACCTCGTAGCCCTTCTTGGTGACATCGAGCCGCTGGTCGTTGGGGAGGTCCTTGGCGTCTCCCCTGTGGACGATGTAGTTGACGCCGGTCGCACCCTCGACGAGCGGCACGACATAGGTGGCGCCGTAGGCGTCGATGCTCGACGGCAGCAGCGGGCTGCCCCACTCGACCGGGTTGGCGTTGCCGTCCCACAGGTGCAGGCCCCAGCCCGCGTAGTCGCCGTCCTCACGCCGGTAGTGCAGCACAGCGGTGTTGGTCGCGGCGGCCTTCGTCGGGTGGACCGTCGAGCTGCCACCGTTGACCCAGGCCGAGCCGACGGTCATGTCGACGGTGAGGTCGCCGTTGGGGTCCTTGTTGTCACCACTGTGGACGATGAAGTTGATCGGCTTCGTCGCGTCGCCGACCGGCACCCTCCAGAAGGCGCCGAACGCGTCCGTGCCGTCCGGCTGGCGCGGCGAGCCCCAGTCGGTGCCCGCACCGGCGCCGAGCCCGTCACCCCACAGGTGCAGGCCCCACCCGGCGTAGTCGCCGTCCGGCCGGTGGTAGTGCACGTCGACATAGCCGGCCGCGGCCGCCTGCGACGGGTAGATCGTGGCGTCGCCCTGCTTCAGCCAGATCTCGCCGGTGCGGCTCGGGTCGATGCTGCGGTCGGACTCGACATCCTTCTGCCCGGCGCCGTTGACGACGAGGAAGCCGACGTTCGTCGCGCCCGGCTTCACCTTCACCCAGGCGAAGGCGCCGTAGGAGTCGCGTCCGGCGAAGGGCTGGCCGGTCGGCCACGGGTGCTGCGACGACGCGTCCGAGTCCCCCCAGTTGTAGACACCCCAGCCGTCGTAGTCCCCGGCCGGACGCTGGTAGTGCACGAGCACATAGTCGCGCTGCGCGCCCTGGACCGGAGTGGCGACGGTGATGTTCGTCGTCGCGGTCGCGGTCCGGCCCTGCGGGTCCTTCACGACGGCCTTATATTGCACCGCCGTCTTCCCGGCGAGCCCGGCCAGGTCGTGGTGCACCGTGTAGGGCGCCCGAGTCGCGGTGCCGAGCGTCTTCCAGGGGCCGCTGCCGACCTTGGCGGCGAAGGTCACCGTCGAGCTGGGAGCACCGGTGACGGTGGCGGTGATCGCGGCCTGGGTGGCGACGGCGGCACCGGCGGCCGGGGACGCGATGGAGATCGTCGGCGCGGCCGCACCCGGGACCTGCTGCCCGGCCTTCCAGGCGATCGTGGTCAGGGCCGGGATCGTGATCGTGAGCTTGCCGTCGGCGCCCGCCACCGGACCGGCACCGGCGGTCGGGTAGAGCCTGCCGAAGGCGGCGCCCGGCGTGAAGGTGTCCACGGTGACCGTCTTCTCGCCGGTGCCGCTGTTCGCGGCGACGACGTACTCGACCCGCTGGGCGGCGTCGAGGCGCGAGAAGGCGAAGACGCCGTCACCGGCGTACCTCGTCGTCTGGGTGCCGTCGCGCAGACCCGGGTGGGCGGCGCGCAGGTCGCCCAGCGCGGCGATGGAGCGGTAGAGCGGGTGCGCGGTGTTGAAGTTGTCGACCGCGTGGGTGCGGTCGGTGCCGAGCAGGTCGTCGTCGAGGTAATCGGCGACCCGGCTGGCGAACATGTCCTGCCGGGCGTCCTTGTCGCCGCCGGGGCCGGTGAAGCCCTGCTCGTCGCCGGAGTAGACGACCGGCTGGCCGCGGGTGAGGAACATCAGCTCGTGCGCGAGCCGGTCCCGCTCCAGCGCGTCCTGCTCGCCGCCGCCGTTGACGATGCTGTATTTCAAGATCGCGCTGCCGATGCGGCCCATGTCGTGGTTGCCGAGGAAGGTCGGCAGGTCACCGGCGTCGGTGCCGCGGGTGGTGTAGAGCGGGTCGGTGGCGTAGAGGTCGGCGAGACCCTGGCCGCTGCCGCCGGTGACGAAGCCCTGCGCAGCGGCCTGGAAGCCGAAGTCGAGCGTGGCCTGCAGCCCGCCCTGCCGGACGTAGCTGGAGGTGATCGACGCGTCGGCGGAGTAGACCTCGCCGAACATGAAGAAGTCGGGCTTGTGGGCGCGCTCGGCCGCCTGGGCGATGCCCTTGGCGAACTGCGGCCAGAAGTCCATGTCGACGTGCTTGGCGGTGTCGAGCCGGTAGCCGTCGATCCCGGTGCTGGTGATCCAGTCCTGGTAGATCTTCGTCATGCCCTCGACCACCTCGGGCCGCTCGGTCCACAGGTCGTCGAGGCCGAAGAAGTCGCCGTAGGTCGAGTTCTCACCGGCGAAGGAGGAGTTGCCGCGGTTGTGGTACATCGCCGGGTCGTTGAGCCACGACGGCACCTTCACCCTCTTGTCCGCACCCGTGGCGAAGACCGGCGTGTAGGGCCCGCTCGCGGCGTCGACGGCCGGGAAGTCCCGGGTGCCGTCGGCGAAGTCGGCGTCGTCGAAGGCCCGTCCCTTGACATCGGTGTAGGGCGAGTCCTTCTTCTCCACGTAGGAGTACCGGTTCTCCTCGTACCGGATCACGTCGGCGGTGTGGTTGACGATCACGTCGAGGAAGATCTTGATGCCGCGCGAGTGCGCGAGCTTGACCAGCTTCTTCAGGTCGGCGTTGGTGCCGAAGTGCGGGTCGACCCTGGTGAAGTCCTCGATCCAGTAACCGTGGTAGCCCGCGCTGACGTCGGCGCCCGTGCCCTGCACCGGCCGGTTGGCGAAGACCGGCGCGAGCCAGATCGCGGTGGTGCCCAACCCCTCGATGTAGTCGAGCTTGTCGATCACACCCGCGAGGTCGCCACCGTGGTAGAAGCCCTTGTCGGTCGGGTCGTAGCCCGTCTTGAGCCGGTCGCCCGTCCGGCCTCCCTTGTCGTTGCCGGTGTCGCCGTTGGCGAACCGGTCCGGCAGGACGAAGTAGAACTGCTCGGCACGCTTCGCCTGCGGCGCGGTGGCGGCGAGCGCGGCGGCGCCCGGCTCGTCACGCCAGTAGGTGCTGCCTGCGTCGACCCACTGTGTCGGTTCGTCGTCCCGCACGGCCTGGAGCGCGACGACCGGCGTGGCGATCGTCAGCGCGGCGAGGAGGGTGACGAGGAAGGTTCGGTATCTCCGCGCCGGGCGCGTTCTGAAACTCATCGAAGGCCTTCTTTGATCCAAGGAGGGCAGTGTGAGACAGAACATACGGGTAACTGAAATGTTTCCGCAAGAGCTTGCAAGACATGACGTGTTTACAGCAGGGACAGCAAGATCCGCGCAGATTGGGCCCAAAAGTGCGCGGATATGGACTTACTTCACTAATAGCCAGATACTGGTCTGAGGCGGCCGTCCTTTCCGTTGTCCACAGACGACAGGAGTCCCCCATGGATCTGGTCAACGCCCTGCTCTCCGCGATCGGTGACCTGCTCTCCACCATCGGCTCACTCCTCGGTGGAGTGCTGCCGGGTGGTGCACCCGGTCTCCCCGATCTCCCGGGAGTACCCGATCTGCCCGTGCCGGGAGTGCCGGGCCTGCCGGTGCCACCCGTGCCGGGCCTGCCCGCACCAGGGCTGCCACCACTCCCCCCGCTGCCGTAGCGGGAGGTGCTGAATCATCCTGCCGGGCACCGGCGACACCCGGCAGGATGAGCACATGCGCACACCCGTCTACGCCCCGCGCGGCGTCGTCGCCACCAGCCAGCCGCTCGCCGCCCAGGCCGGTCTCGCCGTGCTCCGCGAGGGCGGCTCCGCCGTCGACGCGGCCGTCGCCGCCGCGATCACGCTCACCGTGGTGCAGCCCGGTTCCAACGACATCGGCGGCGATCTCTTCGCCCTCGTCTGGGACGGTGCACAGCTGCACGGATACAACGGATCCGGGCGCTCCCCCGCCGCGCTGACGCTGGAGCGGATGGTCGCGGGTGGCGGGACGCCGACGGGTGCCCTGGGTGGCGCGCAGGGTGCGGCGGAGTCGGCGCCGCCACCGCGCGGCTGGCTGCCCGTGACCGTGCCCGGCGCGCCCGCGGGCTGGCGCGACCTGCACGCCCGCTTCGGCCGGGTGCCCTTCGAGCGGCTCTTCGCCGACGCGATCGGATACGCCGAGCACGGATTCACCGCGGCGGCCGGCCTGAGCCGGTCGTGGGCGCGCTCGGTGCGCGCGTTCGCGGAGATCGACGACCCGGCCTGCGCGGGCTGGGCGGAGGTCTTCGGCCGCGCGCCGCGTCCCGGTGAGATCGTCCGCAACTCCGGCGCCGCGCGCACGTTGCGCCTCCTATCCGGTACGCGCTGCGCCGCCTTTTACACCGGCGAGGTGGCCGACGCGCTGGACCGCTTCGCGGCGGCGACGGGCGGCCTGCTCACCGGCGACGACCTCGCCGCCCACGAGGGCGACTGGGTGGCCCCGATGAGCGCGGACTACCGCGGCCACACCGTGCACGAGCTGCCGCCCAACGGGCAGGGCGTCGCGGCGCTGCAGGCGTTCGCCCTGCTCGACGGCTTTACCGGCACCGACCCGCACCGCCAGATCGAGGCGATGAAGCTGGGCTTCGCCGACGCGCACGCCTACGTCGCCGACCCGCGCACCCCCACGCCGGACCTGCTCGATCCGTCCTATGTGGCGGCCCGGCGGGCGCTCATCACCGAGGTGGCCGGCGAGCCCGGACCCGGCGACCCGATGCGCGGCGGCACCGTCTACCTCGCCGCGGCCGACGGCGACGGCATGATGGTCTCGCTGATCCAGTCGACCTACCTGGGGTTCGGGTCCTATGTGGTGCTTCCCGGTTACGGCTTCGGCCTGCAGAACCGGGGCGCCGGGTTCAGCCTCGACCCGGCGCACCCCAACGTCGCGGCGGGCGGCAAGCGGCCCTTCCACACCATCATCCCCGGCTTCCTCAGCCGCGACGGCGAGCCGGTCGGCCCCTTCGGCGTGATGGGCGGCCACATGCAGCCGCAGGGGCACGTGCAGCTCATCAGCGCCACCCTCGACGACGGGCTCGACCCGCAGGCGGCCCTGGCCCGACCCCGCTGGTACTGGCACGCCGGCCGGAACGTGACCGTGGAGTCGGACTTCCCCGCCGCGGCCGTCGCCGACCTGCGGCGGCGCGGGCACGCCGTCACCGTCACCGACGACCCCTCGGACTTCGGGATGGGACAGGCGATCTGGCGGCTGCCCGCGGGCGGCTACGTCGCGGGCTCCGAGCCCCGCGCCGACGGGCTCGCCGCGGGATATTGAAGCGGTGCCGGGCTCAACAGACGGGCCGCCCGCCGCGTTGGAGTGGTGACCATTGAAGGAGCCGCCCGTGACATACGACGAATTCCTCGCCACCCGACTCGCCGCTCTGCTGCGCTACGCCACCGTGCTCACCTGCGATCCGCACCTCGCCCAGGACATCGTGCAGAACGTGCTGCTCCGGGCACAGTCCCGCTGGCGCCGGATCACCGCGCTGGACCAGCCCGAGGCGTACGTCAAGCGCATGGTCCTCAACGAGTTCCTGTCGTGGCGCCGCAGGCTCGCCAACCGCTGGGTCAGCCTGCCCCCGCCCGAGGCACTGCCGACGACGGACCCCACCGGTGCCGTCGTCGAACGCCGGACGCTGGTCGGGCTGATCGCCACCCTGCCGCCCCGGCAGCGCGCGGTGATCGTGCTGCGCTTCTATGAGGACCTCACCGACCCGGAGATCGCGGTGCTGCTCGACTGCCGGATCAGTACCGTCCGCAGCCACAGCTCCCGTGCCATCGCCACCCTGCGAGCCGCGCTCGCTGACGGCACCGCCGCAGCCGACGACGTGCTGCTGCCCGAACCCATCGGAGGACGCATCCATGCTTGACGAAGACCAGATCCGGCTCGCCCTCACCGACCTCGCCCGGCGGGCACCGGCACCGGAGACGCTGCGCGCCGGGCTGGCCCGGGGAGCGGTCCTGCGCCGCCAGCGGCGGACGATGCTGCTCGCCGGTGGCGCGGTCGCCGCCGGGGTGGCGGTGCCCGCGGCGCTGCTCGGGTCGCGCGGCGGCCTGCCCGGCACGCTGCACCCGGGCAGCCGGGCGCGGACCGCGCCCGGCTCGCCGCTGCCGCCACCGGCACGCGAACCGGCGGTCCGGCCGGGCAACACCAGGATCGCGCTGCGCTACCGGCCGACCTGGCTGCCCGACGGCTTCGTCGAGAGCGGCCGGGACGCGACACTCGACCGCAGCGACCCCGCCTACCAGCAACGGCGCTGGTCCGCGCCGATCGATCCCGCCACCCACAACCCGAACACGGTGCCGCCCAACGTCGCGGTGCTGGTCGCGCCCGACGGACCCCTGGGTGCCGCCTTCATCGGCGACCTCGGCAGCCAGCCGGAGCAGGTCGCCGTCAACGGCCGCCCCGCGCTGGCCGGCCAGGTCGCCGGGGTCACCACGGTCGCCTGGCAGCCCCGGCCGGGGATCACGCTCCAGGTGGTCACCCACGAGGTGGTCGACGCGCTCGCCACCGCGCTGCGGGTCGCCGAGTCCGTCGTCGACGATCCCGGCGCGGCGACGGTCGAGTCCGCCCTCGCCTTCGGCTGGCTGCCCTCCTTCGGCTGGCTGCCGGCGGAGAAGTGGAAGGACGTGGTGGTGCGTACCCATGCCGACCCCGGCGGCGGCTGGTCCCAGGACCTCATGCTGCCCGGCCGCCTCTGGGTGCGCTATGGCAGGGAGACCAGCCGGGTGACCGGTCCGAACGCCCGTTCCGTGACCGTTCGCGGTACGGCCGGCCTCATCGACGTCGGCGACGACGGCACCGCGACCGCGCTGGAGATGTGGCTGCCCGACCGGATACACCTGTGGGTCACCACCGATCGGGCGGGCACGGCGACCCGTACCGATCTGATCCGCACCGCCGACGAGCTGCGCATCGGATCACGGCCCTACCTCGGGTGGATCGGCGGGCGCTGACCGCACGGGCAGCGGGCCCGGCCGGGCCCGCTGCCGGCTGCCCGCTATGAGCGGAGGTCCGGCTCCCGGCTCCCCACTCCGAACGCCAGGCCGACGCAGACCATCGTGAGCAGGAAGCTCGCGCCGTCGGCCGCGACGGGCAGGGCGCCCATGCTCATCGGAACCGGCAGGTCGCTGTCGAGGACGCCCAGGACCGGTGCCAGGAACGCCACGATGACCTGTGCGGCGATGCCCACGACGAGCAGCATCGGGAAGGTGCTCACCGTCGCCGGGCGGGCGTTGCGGACCGTCCGGCTCGCCAGGACCACGAGCTGCACGACGAGCACCAGGACGATCAGCACCAGCAGGAAGCGACCGTCGCCGAGCAGTTCCGCCGTCCGGTGCAGCTCGATCGGGGAGCCGAGCAGATCCGCGCCGGGTGGGCCCGCCACCGCCGAGAACTTCCCGTTCGGCAGCGCCTTGACCATGATCAGCGCACCGACCGCTAACACCGCGACGCCGCCCAGCACCACCGCGACCGCCCGGCCCAGCCTCGGCCACGGCTTCTGCGCCGAGGACCAGGTGGTGAAGTGCGCGACGACAAGCACGGTCGCGCAGCCGACGAACATCACCACCCCGGCACCGAGGTCGGCGGTGAAGGCGAACAGCGCCAGGCTCGGGAAGGTCACCGCGTAGAGCTGCACCAGCAGCGGCGGTCTGGGCGACTCGGGCTGGCCGAGCCACGCGGCGAGGAAGCCCACGGTCGCCGCCGACACGATCGGCGCCGGTGCGGCACCGAGGACGGTGCCGCCGATCGTGCCCACATAGCCCTGGGAGAGGAAGAGCGCGCCGACGGCGGCGAGTGCGACACCGAGGAAGATGTATGCCCAGTGGCGGCGCCACGCACCGACGATCCGGGCACCGAGCTGGTCCGCCCCGACGAACGCGGCGGTTCCCAGGGTGAAGAGGGCGAACTCCCGCAGCGCCATCCCCTCGTCGTTC
Source organism: Allocatelliglobosispora scoriae (assembly GCF_014204945.1). Lineage (NCBI taxonomy): Bacteria > Bacillati > Actinomycetota > Actinomycetes > Micromonosporales > Micromonosporaceae > Allocatelliglobosispora > Allocatelliglobosispora scoriae. The sequence continues at coordinate 1,265,084 of NZ_JACHMN010000003.1, read as the reverse complement.
TCGCGCAGCAGGAAGCCGACCTGGGCCAGCGAGCACACCATGATCAGGATCCCGCGCAGCTCGTAGGCGCCGCCGCCGTTGCGGACCTCCGCCCCGCGCGACGACGCGAAGAGCAGCAGCACCAGCACGCTGAGCAGGACCATCAGCGGTGTCAGCCACCAGGACCACCACGACCACCAGGGCGGGGACAGCCGACCTCCGGCGATGGTCCAGACGAGCGCCACCACCAGGCAGAGCGCACCCTGCAGCAGCGCGGCGGTGAAGTCCAGCGCGGTCGAGGCACCGGACCGGATGGGAGCACTGGTCATTGGGACGATCCGCCAATCCATGCGAGCCCCGCGAGGATGATGACCGAGAAGGTGACGACCAGGGCGAGCACCACGGTGTACTCGTCCCGTTCCCACCACTGGACACCGTCGGGGAGGTGATCCGCCTCGGTCTTGCGCTGGCGCCGACGGATCCCCTCGGCGTCCTCATAGGGCGACAGCCCGGAGGGCATCACCTGAATCGGCCTCGACGTCGGTTCGTCCAGGGTCGGCACCCGGGCCGGTGGGTCCCAGCGCTCGGACGCCGGTGCAGGCGCCTGCACCGGCCGTGTCGGTGCCGCCGACGGGACCGGTTCCGCGGATGCGACCGGTTCCGCGGATGCGACCGGCTCGGCGGATGCGACCGGCTCGAGCCGGTCTGCCTGCTCTGGCCGTTCTGTCTGCTCGAGCCGCTCTGTCTGCTCGGGTGGTTCGGCCTGCCCGAGCGGGCCGGCCGGAAGCGAGAGCTCGGGCAGGACGGGCAGGTCGGGCAGGTCCGGTAGCTCCGGCAGGCGGGTCGGGTCGGACAGGGGGGTCGGCTCGGGCAGCTCGGCATGGCTCGGCCCGGAAGTCAGGTCGTCGGCGGGCAGCTCAGGTTGCTTGTCGGCGGGCGGCTCCGGCTGCGCCGCGGGGGTGCGACCGGTAACGGCCTCGAACTCCGGCTCCGTGGGCAGCGGGTCGGCCGAGATCTCCAGCCACGGGCTCCCCCGGCCCGTCGTGATGGCATCCGCCGTCACGGCATCCGGCGACGTGGCATCCGGCGGCGTCACGACGGTGGGCGGCGCCTGCTCCGCAGCCTCGGCAGGCTCCACCCGCGCGGGCGCAGCCACCGGCTCCATCCAGGCCGGACTTTTTCCAGACTCGTCGTCGGGCTCCCAACCACTGCGCAGCCAGTGGCGGACGGCCCTCAGCGCTCGGGCCTGGTCGCCCTCGGAGCGCGGCGGCGGATCACCGAGGTCGAGCCACCTGCGGCTGCTCGCGAAGCCGGAGAATTCCGGTGGCGCCGAGGTGAAGACGAACTGCGGCAGCGCCGCATCGGCGGTCTGCGTCTCGCTGGTGGAGAAGGTCCACAGTGTCCGGTCGAGCCGCCCGACACACTGCTGCGCCGCCCAGAGCAGCGCTCGCGCATCGGTGTTGTGCAGCTTGATGGTGAAGCTGGCCCCCGGATCGCTCAGGATGTGGTCGACGAGCGCGACCAGCTCGCCCGCATCGACCGCCGACCGCTCCACCCCGGTGTCGCTGTCCGCGATCGTGCCCGGCGGGAACTCCGGCCAGGGTCCGCCACCCCAGTCGGGCGGATCGTCGAGGGCGCGCAGGGCGACCGCCCGCCTGAAGGTGATCTCCGATGGCGGGCCGATCAGCGCCACCGTCCGCGCCGTGTCGCGGCCCTCCGCCCGCGCCGGCTGCCGCAGCAGCAGCACCGCGTCGTCGTCGAAGCGCAGATAGCAGGTGCTGGGGTTGCGATCCCGCTGGGGCAGCGTCACCCGGCTGAGCAGCCGGTGCTGCCACTGCTCGGTCTCGGTGGACGACATGGTGCTGGCGATCGACCCCATGCCCTGTCGGCCGCCGATTCGGCGCCAGCCGAAAACGATCATGTGTACGGGACGGTCCGGCTCCCTCGCGGCGGACATCAGGACGCCTCCGACTGCGTCCAGCCGGGCAGGACGCCGGTCATCACCAGCAGCGAGAGCAGCGGATCGAGGCAGCGCTGCGGACGGGCGCCGAAACGGAACTCGCCCGCGTCGTCGTGGCCGCCGCCGGTGGCGGAGACGAAGTGCAGCGTGCAGCGGCGACTGCGGCTGAAGGGGGTGAGCAGCGGCACCCGGTTCTGGCCGTGCAGGAAGGCGTAGCCGTCCCGGCTCTCCGCGACGATGCGGTCCCGGTCGATCTGGTGTTTGCCCCGGTCCCGCAGCCGGATCCACTGATCGATCGGCTCGGTGAAGCGCAGCTTGTCGCTCTGGGAGATGACGATCGCCGACGGCACGTCCAGCAGCCCGTCCGGGCCCTGCCGGTAGCTCAGCCGGTCCAGCACGGCACCGAAGGTGGTGTCCTTCTCCTCGTTGGGCTTGGGCGCGGCGTTGACCACGAAGATCAGCGCGTCCACGGCCGCGAGGAACTGCGTGGCGCGCGGCCGCTGCTGGTGGTTGCCGGGCAGGAACAGCTCACCGGCGACGTCGAAGAACATCAGCGGGTGCACGGCGCCCGCGACATAGAGCATGACGCCGTCGGCGAAGTTCGCCGCCGAGTCGCTCGCCTGCGTGTGCTCCAGCGTCCTGCGGTCGTCGTAGAGGCGCACCACCCGGTTCTGCCGGAACTGGTCGTGGGCGGCGATGTCGACGGCGCCGGTGTTGATGCCGAAGGACGCGAGCCCCTCGTCCTCGATCTCCCGCATGATGCCCGCGAGCAGGTGCGACTTGCCGGCGAGGCTCTGTCCGACGATGCCGACGCTGATCGGCCGGTCGCTGCGCAGATACTGCACCGGCAGGTAGTGCGGCTCGGCGTCCTTGGACGGGTTGGGGCAGCGCTTGAAGGCGTGCCGCATCGCCTCCTCGCGCTTGCTCACGTCGGTCACACCGGTGAGCGGCAGCGCCTGGTAGGTCCCGGTGGCGTTGTCCCGGATGAAGAGGTCGGTCGGCTGCCACTCGACCGTGTCGAGGCACATGTAGCAGCGGCGCGGCACGAACTCCGAGCGCGCCCGCTGCGGCGGGGGCGGGGGCGGCGGTGCCGATCGCCACCAGCTCCGCTTCACCGGCCGCTCTCCGGCGGAGCTCTGACCGCGCGCGGCCGGTGCCGCCTCCGTGCGGTGCCGCTTGTCCGTGACGACATCGAGGAAGCGCTGCGCTCCCGCCGCCATCGCGCCGTCGACCGGCCGGACCGCGTTGCGGGGCGGCTCGATGGAGAGCCGGGACAGCACCGTGAGGGCGTCCGGCCGCATCGAGCCGCGCGGTGCGAGCGTGTCGGCGAGGAGCTGGCCGTATTTCGGTCCGAGCTGCGCCGGCTGTGGCGGGTTCGCCGCGGTGGCCTGCTGGCCGGAGATGAGATAGCTCAGCACGACCGCCGCGCTCCAGATGTCGTCGCGCCGCTCGACGTGCCCGCTGCCCGACCGCTGCTCGGGCGAGGCCCAGGGCAGGCTGCCGATCGGCGAGCGGGGCTCCTTCTCCAGCGCCGCCATGGCGAAGCCGTCGAAGACCGCGCGGTCACCGGTCCACCGGATCGTGTCGGGCGTGATGCCCCGGTGCACGATCCCGCAGTCGGCGAGGCAGGCGAGGCCGCTGAAGAGGTCGACGATGACCTGCTCGAGATCGGCGACGAGCAGGCGCCCGGCCACGTCGCGCAGTGGTCGGCCGGCCGACGGATGCCAGAGCACGAACGGCTCGCCGCGATCCACGGCGTACCCGATGATCTTGGGAAGCATCCGGGGGTAGTCGGCGGGTTCGTAGCGGCGCTGCAACCGCAGCCCCGCACAGATCTCGCTCTCCAGCCGCAGCTCCAGCGCCGCCCGGTCGCGGGACTCGGTGCTGCCCGTGATCCGGCGCTGGAAGATCCGCTGACCGCTCTCGGTCGTCAGGGAGCGCGAGCGCATGCCGCCGTCGCGGTGGTCGCCGCCGGACTCGAGGTCCGGCCCCGCGCTCACACCCCACTCGACCTCGTCGCCGTCCACCGTGGTGAAGAGGACCGATGAGTCGTCCATCGGGTTATACACGTCCGCCTCCGCGGTTGCCACGTCGAAGTGCCTGGATCGTCATCGCCATGGCGCTCACGGTGATGCCCAGCAGGAGAAGCATCAGCACGGCCCGGGCGGCATGCGTACCGAAGTCGACCTCGGCCACGGTCACGCGGCTCATGCGATGTCCCGCCGCTCACCCTGGCCGCCGGCCTCCTCGAGCTGGGCGTAGGAGACGCCCGCCCGCAGGGGCACGATGTTGAGCACGCCGGCGGCGGTACCGGACTCGGTCCAGATCACGTCGCCCTCGCCGAAGCTCCGGCTGCGCTCGACCGGTTCGCCCAGGTTGTCGGTGAGGGCCATCCTCGCCGTACGCGGTGCGAACCGCAGTGTCCCGCTCGCCGTCGAGACCTCCCGGCTGAGCATCTGGACCTGGCTGTCCGAGCAGAGCTGCCGGACGGGCCGGCTGACCGCGACCGCCTGGCGGAGGTGGCTGACATCGCGCCACCACGCGAGCGTGAGCTGCTCGCGTTCGGACCGGACGAGCCACCCCGGCGGCGGATCCTGGATGCCCCAGCGCCCGACGTAGGCGTGGTATTCGGCGAGCCGCTCCCGGGCCTGCCGGTCGGCCCGGTCGGCCATGCCGTCGAGGTAGTGGTCGCGCGCCTCGGCCCAGCGATCGGTCATCACCATCAGCACCAGCCCGGTCAGGTCGTGCCGGACGACCGCACCGACCGCCCCGATCGTGACGCCGGTCAGCTCGGCCTCGGGCGAGGCGAGCGTGTCCTGCGCCGACACGTCCTGGCTGAGCTGCTGGGCGTGCGCGGTCATCGCACCGCTGGTCGCGTCGAGGGAGCTGGCGAGCGCCCGGACGGTGTCGGAGGCCTGGTGCCGGGCGTCGGTGAGGACCCACTCCGCCGACGCCTCCCGCCAGACGGCGTCGAGCCTGCTCTCGGCCCCGCGCAGGTCGTGCACGGGCAGTTCCCGTCGCCAGGCGCGGACCAGCAGCGACCACCAGAGCAGCGGGGTGAGCAGCGCCAGCAGCAGGCCGGTGCCGACGAGCGCCCACGCGACCCCCTCCGGCAGCGAGTTGCGCATATCCTCGGGGACCGAGACGAGATCGGTGGCCGAGAGGACCAGGGCCACGGCTGCGCCGAGCGCGGCGACGGCCGCGACGGCCGCGACCGTGAGGATGTCGGCACCGAGGCTGGCGGAGGTCTGGCCGAGGCTGAACCGCTTGCGCCGCACCGCCACCGCGCCCAGCACCAGCAGCAGCACCGCCAGCGGCGTGGTGACCATGCTGGCCGGCGCCCAGACTCCCGCGAGCAGCGGTGCGATCAGCGTCAGCAGCAGGACCACCGGATTGCCGAAGCCGGCGGGCATCGGGGGCGGCCCGGCGAGCCGCTTCATCGCCGCCGGCGGGCAGGCCTGCTCGGTCTGCGGCACGCGGGCCGCGCTGCCCATCGGGAGCAGCCAGGTGGCCGCGTCGTAGAGCTGGCGTACCGTCTGCTCGATCGGGCGGCCCGACTCGACGGAGAGCTGCACGAGCCGGCGTACGTCGGGGATCGCCGACGGCTGCGTGACGGGCGCGTCGGCGAGCACGATCCCCTCCGCGCGCAGCTTCGTCCGCCGCTGCTCGTCGGTGCCGGCGTCGGCGGCGAGGAAGACCGCGGCGAGCGTCAGGCGGTAGTTCTCCAGCGCGGTCACCGCCTGCCGGAAGAGCATCGGCATCGTGGTGCCGCGCCGCGAGGAGAGCAGCCCCCACGGCCGTCCGGACCGGCGGATCAGCTGCTCGACCTCGGTGATCGCGGTCGCCGCCGCGGACCGGGCGGCGCCGAGGCGTCCGCCGGGCACGGTCGGGTCCGGTGGCACGAAGTTCTTGAGCACCGCGGTGAGCTCCGCGTCGGCGGCGGCACCGTCCGGGTCCGCCGCGAGGCGTACGGCACCCGAGGTCAGCTCCGTCAGCACCCTGGTCTGCACCAGGGTCAGCACGCTCTCGTCGAGGCGGCTGGAGACCAGGCGTACGCCGGGCACCGCCACTTGCGTCGGCGCCTGGCCCACGCGGACCATCACCTGGCTGAAGACCTCGGGCGCCGTCAGCGCCTCGATCAGATCACGCAGCGGCACGGGGTCGCCGCCACCGATCGGCGCGGCCGTCGGACGGATGATCGTGTCGGGGCCGCTGCCGGGGATCCAGGAGATGCCCTGCTTGTCGCCGACCCAGAGCACCGCGGTGAGCTCGGTACGCAGGATCGACGGCACGACGACCGCGATCTGTTCCGCCGGCACCGCCATCCCGATCGCCACGCAGATGACCTGCTTCACGGCGGCCGAGTTGAGGATCATGGCCAGCGCGGCGCTGTGGTCGAAGAGCGAGCCCGCGTCGTCGATGATGACGAGCCGGCTCAGGTCGAGCCCGTCACCGATCCGGTCGGGGTGCATGGTGGCGACGGCACGGTCCCGCACGTAGTCGTTGAAGTGCGCGAAGGTGAGCAGGTCCGCGTAGTCGTGGCGCAGGTCGACGACCGGCACCCGCCCGTCGCCGTCGGTGTGCCCGAGGCCCGGTCCGGCGTGGACGGTCATCGCACCTCTCCCGCCCGGCCGCCCCGCAGGTCGCAGGTGTATTCCAGCTCCCGGAGCGAATCGCCGTTGGGCGCCTCGCCGAGGAAGGTCCGGTCGCGGGCCGACGTGACCGTCGACTCCCAGAAGGAGATGAGCTGCTCGCAGCGGCGCCGGCTGCTGGCCGGCATCCGCTCGCGCATCTCCGAGAGCACCTTGATCTCGCGGCCCGCCAGCGTGTTGACGAAGTGGAGATAGAGCGGGTCGGGATCGGTGAGGCGGCCGGAGAATCCGTTGGGCATGGACTCCATCAGCTCACCGCAGAAGTTCAGCCGGACCTCGCTGCCGTCGGCGAGCGTCCACTCCTCGTACGCGCGCAGCAGGCTCCCCCACGACGACGACGCGCCGAACGGGGTGAGGTCGAGCCGCATCTTCTCCGACCCGGAGTCGCCCGCGTCGAGCGAGATGCGGACCGACTCGGGCGAGTCCCGGTCGCCGGTGACGGCGAACTGCCCGTTCCACATCGCCGCCAGCATGCGCTGGAGGATCTGGATGCGGTGCGCCTCGGTCGTGGCGAGCCAGTCCTGGTCGAAGCCGAGCCGCTGCCGCCACGGCAGGTAGTAGTCGCTCTTGGGCGCCTTCACCGCGTCGGCCCACGTCCGCAGGACGCTGCGCAGCTCGCTCACCTCGGTGACGCCCATCCCGGAGCGGACGAAGACGACGGTGATCGCCTCGGGCTCCGCCCACTGGAACTGCGTCGGCACGATGTTCTTGCCCTGCGGCAGGCGCAGCGTCTCGGCGAGGAACCGCTCGGTCTCGGCGTCCCCGGTGTCGGCGGGGTAGACGACGAGCACGCTGAGCCTGCCGGTGCCCTCCGGTACGAACGCCGCGGGGATCATCCCGGACAGCGTGGCGACGAAGGACTGCACGTCGGACTCGGCGACCGGTACGTCCCGGGTCCGCTTCGCGGCACTGGAGAGCAGGTGGCGCATGTGCGGCAGGAGCGGACCGTCGCCGTCGCCGCCGTCCCGGAGGATCTTGACGACCTCCTGCTTGAGGCGGGCGAGGATGATGCGGACGCCGTATTCGGGGCCCTGGCCGGTGGTGAGGCTGGCCGAGAGGGCCTCGCGCCAGCCGTCCGGGCCGAGCATCGCCGCGACGATCTCACCCTCGGTGGCGTTGGGGCGCAACCGCTTCGCGGCGAAACCGGCCACCAGGCGGCGCAGCATCAGCTCGTAGGTGTGCTCCAGCTCCGTCCGGGGAGGCAGCAGGTAGGTGACGCCGACCCGCGTCCGGTAGAGCTCGTCGGCCCGCCGCGAGAAGACCTCCTCGCTGTTGTTCTCGTGGTCGGCGAGTTCGTCGACGAGGGCGCGCAGGTGGCGTACGAAGCGGTCGAGCTGGCCGTGCCAGCGTCCCCGGTGCTCGTTCCAGGCGGCGTGCCAGCAGCGGTTGGTGCGGTAGCGGTACCACTCGTTCTGCTGCTCGATCGCCGATCGCACCACCGGGTCGGAGAAGTGGGCCTTTTTGAAGATCCGGTTCTTCACCGCGGTCAGCGGCGGCGGGTTGACGCCGAGGTCCTTGTTGGCCGGGGTCGGCGGCGTACGCCGGATCTCCATCACGCCCTCGACGCCGCGCTGGTCGATGTCCTCGGTGAGGGCGGGATCGCCGCAGACGACGCGCTTGAGCCGGAAGACGTCGATGTCGCCGAGGACCCGCAGCCCGCCCTCGCTCGGGTTGAAGTCCTTCGCGAGATCCGGAGTACGCCGGACCAGGTCCTGGTCGAGGCTGTCGAGCCCCTCCGCCATCCGCTTGAGCCGCTGCTGCAGCGTACGCATGATCTCGGTGGCGCCCTTGACGGCGGCGGGGTCCTGGAAGGGCGCTGCCGCCCGTTCCCAGATCGCGCCGACGTTGGCGCCCATGAAGAAGTTCTTGATGTGGTCCCGGTTGGACTCGGCCCGGCCGGGCGGCGCGGGCAGCAGCTCGCGGACGCCCCGGGCGAGCAGCCGGCCGGCGAACATGTCGGCGAGGTCGTCGAAGGGCACGGTGAGCGAGCCGACGAGGCTGGTGGAGACCGCCTGGCTGCCGATCTTGGTCCGGGCGAGGGCCTGCCGGTTGATCGAGCTGTTGATGAAGCTCGCCGCGAAGGACTGGTCGCCGCCGCCGGACTGGCTCGACTTCGGCTGCTCCAGACCGACGAGGGAGAGGATCAGCGCGACGACGGAGCGGTGCAGGTCGTCGCGGTCGATCCCGGCGCTCTTGCTGAAGAGGAACGCGGTCTGCGCCGAGCCGAGCGTCATCTCGATGACCTCGTCGGGGTAGGTCACGTGCAGCCCGCCCCGGTCGCGGTTGGGCACGAGCTCGCCGTGGCTGCGCTGGTCGACGTTGACATCGTCGATGAGCCGGAAGAGGTCGAGCAGCGCCCGGCCGGCGTTGAGCGCCGCGTAGAGGCCGCCGCCCTTGCCCTCGTCGAAGGCGGACGGCATCAGCACCAGCGGGTAGACGTTGGCCTTGAGGTGCTCCTTGGCGAAGGCCGACTCGATGATGTGAAGGTAGTCGTAGAAGATGCCGGCGCCGGTGCCGCCCGCCACAGAGAAGGCGACGAAGACGTCGATCGGCTCCATCCGCGCGGTGAGGTCGCGGTTGAGCTTGCGCAGCTCGCCAGCGGAATTCTTGATCTTCCCGATCGCGTCGGTGATCGGGCGGCGGGCGATGTCGATGCCGCCGGAGACCGTCTCGAAGAGCGCCGCCCGGCCGACCGTCGGCAGCTGCCCGGCACCGACGCGCAGCGGGGTCACCATCGGCTCGTGCTCCGCCGAGGGCAGCCAGTCGCGGACCTGGTCGCGGACCCGTACGCGCAGGTTCTTCGCCACCTCGGGGTAGCTGTTGAACTGCGGCAGCAGGTCGTAGGCGTAGTAGGCGTTGCGGCTGGCGACATCGGCGTACTCCTCGTTGGGCACGGAGCGCCGGCGCAGCCGCGCCATCTCGTCCTCGCTGAGGTCGGCGTAGAGGAACTGCAGGCAGGACGGGAGCTGGAAGGCCTGCAACTCCTGCAGGTTGAAGTCGGGGCCGTGCAGCTTGAGGCCGTCGGCACCGCAGAGCTCCTCACGGAGCCGGCGTTCGAGCTCGGCGCCGATCCGGCAGCCGGTGCCGCCCAGCCCCACGAACATCACAGGGTGATACAGATGCATCGGGATGACTCCTCTCAGTCACTCAGAGATCAAGGTCGACAGAGCCGGACGGCGGTGGCGGGGGAACCGTTGTCTCGTCATCGGAACCGCGTCCGACGTCCTCCACCAGCAGCCACAATCCCGTCACGTGCGGCAGGCCGGTCTGCTGTCCCAGGGGAAAGGTCAAGGTCTCCTCCGTGGGTACGCGCAGCGCGACCTTCCCGGCACCGGCGCGGCGCAGCCGGTAGCGGTTGGTGCCGGGCGAGACCGTCTGCAGCGACGGCACTCCCCCGTCATCGGGCACCCGGATGTCGAATTCGAACTCCTCCGCCTGCGCCTGTGCCGGGCCGGGCGCGATCGTGGGCTTGCGCTCGTGGCCGTTCTCGTAGAGCTTGAGGACGAGCCCGCCGACTCCCCGCTCCCGCCGAGCCATGATCAGCTTGATGCCGAGCCAGGCGAGGGCGAGCAGGACGAGCGCGGCCACGGCGACGATCGCCCACCACCACCGATCCCAGAAGGTGGGGACCGCGACCACGATCACGGCCAGCGGTTCGGCCTGGATCGGCTTGCCATCGGCGCCGATGACCTGGATCGCGCCGCCGAGCGGGCCCAGCTCGGCGTCCTTGCCGACGGCGACGGTGAAGGCGATCTCGCTCGAACCGGGGGCCGCGGTCGTGCCGGCCGGCGTCAGCGTGGCCGACCCGCTCTGCTTGAGGCTCGCCAGTTCCAGCCGGATCGGTGCGGCGGCACCGTCGTTGGCGAGCAGGACCTTGCCGGTGACCGACTCTCCCGGGTAGACGGTGGTGGAGTCCACGACGACCGTCGCGCGGATCACCGGCGGCCCGGTGGCGATCTCGATCGAGATCTCGTGCCGGTCGGTGGCGACACCCGGGCCCTTGGCGATGCCGGCGAGCGTGAGGGTTCCCGAGGCGTTGGCCGGCAGGGCGAAGCTGCCGCCGTAGTAGGCGTCTCCGGCCTGCCGGTCCGGCTCCTGACCGTCGTCGTGGAGCTGGATCGTCTGGTCGACGCCACCGCCCTTGAGGTGGGCCTCGAAGGTGAGTCCGGCGAGGGCGGACGCGTTGGTGATCTCGACATCCTCCCGGGTCTGCGGGCGCATCTTCACGGAGAAGCGCGAACCGGCGGCCGGGCTCGGCGGGTCGGGGTAGATGACCGACTTCAGGACGCCCTGCCACAGCACGCTGGCGCTGACCACCTGCTTGGCGACGGAGGCGGAGCCGGCCAGGTGCACCCGCCAGCGGCCGGGCCGGGGATTGCGGATGCGCATCGACTCGATCGCACCGCTGTGGCCGGAGAGGGTGAAGGAGGACCTGTCGACGTTGTCGCCGTCCTTGACCTGCTTGTCCTGCGGGTCGAAGTAGGTCACCTTGACCGAGGGGTCGCCCTTCACCACGCTGATCGAGCCGTCGGTGGCGATCAGCGGGATCTCCACGGTGAGGTCGACCTCGCCGCCGGCGGGCAGCTCGCCGTTGACCCCGGGTTCGGCGACGGCGCAGCGGGCGGTGGCGGAGACGTCGAGCATCGCCTGGACCAGCGCCGCCTTGTCCGGGACGGGGGTGAAGACCGGATCGGGCCGGGCGACACCGGCGCAGCTCGCCTTCGCCCCGCCCGCGGCGAAGGACTTCAGCATGTCGGCGTCGATGTCCGTACCGAAGCCGAGCGGCCAGATCTGGATCTTGTTGGCGAGGGCGCTCGGCAGCACCTCATCGGTGAGCAGCGCCTCGGCGGCTCGGCGGCGCGAGTCGGCGTCGGAGCCGTAGGCGCTGTCGTTGGCGACGTTGAGCTTCCCGTCGGTCATCAGCAGCAGCACGCGCGGCGCGTCGTCGGTGAACCCCTTGAGCAGCGTGATGCCCTGGCTGAGCGCGGCGACGAAATCGGTGTCGTGCCCCTCGGCCTCGGTCCGCCGGTTGATCTGCTCGCGGATGCAGGCGGCCATGGCGTCGCGGTCCGCCGCCGGTGCGTCCGGCTTCAGCATGCACTGCCGGGCGTCGACCGCCCGGCCGCCACCGGTGGAGCTGCCGAAACCGAAGATGGTGATCGACGACTTGGGCGACAGCTCGCCCAGCGCGATGATCGTCGCGGCCTCCCGCTCGCGCAGCACGTCGGCCGGGGCCAGGCTGCCGGACTCGTCGACCGCGATGACGATCCGGACCGGCTGTGTGTCGTCTCCGACCGCCAGTCGCGCGGCGACCGCGCCCGGAGCAGCCGCAGCCGGTGCCGCGACCCCGCCCGTCAGGGCGAGCACCCCCACCGCGACCACACTCGACAGTCGCAGCATCCGTCGCCGGGCCGGGGCCGGCCTGCCGCCGTCCGAGATTCGGCCTCCCGGACTCGTTCGCTCAGAAATCACTGTCCCGCCACCGCCACATGTCGTGTGCCCTGTCCGCCGGAGATGACGACACGCCTCTCGGTGTCGTTGGCCGTTTCTGACGGACAGAGCAGCGGGCGGGAACCCGCCACGACCGCTCACGGACGCGCATTCACCTGATGCGCGGGGATCATCGGCCGGATCGGCCGACCCGAACCGACCGGTCCGGTGGCGAGGGCGGTGGATGGGCGAGCGGTGCCGATCCGACGGGCGCTCTAGCGGCGGCGGACGGTCTCCTCGACGAGGTCGAGCACCGGACCCAGGTCACCGGCGGGACGGCCCATCGCCAGGTGCAGCACGAGCCCGTCGTAGGCGAGCTCCAGGAAGCGCATCAGGTCCTCGACCGGCACGTCGTCGCGGAGCAGCCCGGCCTCGCGCTTGCGCTGCAGCCGCTCGGCGGTGGCGGCCTCGATCGCGGTGACCCGTGCCGACCAGCGCTCGGCGAAGGCGGGGTCGGTCCGCAGCCGCCGCGACACCTCCAGCTGGGTGCCGAGCCAGCCGGCCGCGCCGGGGTCGGCGGCGTGCGCCAAGAGGTCCCGCATGACCTGCACGAGGCCGTCGCGGGCGACCGTGGCGACCATCTCGGCGGCGTCGTCCTCGGCGACGGCGAGGAAGAGGGAGTCCTTGTCGCGGAAGTGGTGGAAGATGGCGCCCCGGGACAGCCCGGTAGCCTCTTCGAGACGGCGGACCGTGGCGCCCTCGTAGCCGAAGCGGGCGAAGCACGCGCGAGCGGCACCGAGGATCTCCTGCCGCCGCGCGTCGAGCTGATCCTGGCTCACCCTGGGCACACCGAAGATCTTCCCAGGTCACGCGTCGTGATGCAATCCGTACGTACGGCTTGGTCAACTCACCGACCCCGTTCGGGAATAGTTGAACCAACAACAACCTTGTACGGATCGTGAAACTCTCGACCGTCGCACCCGCGAAGAGCCGCACCGACATCCGCTACGCCGACGAGCGCGGCAAGACCCGCATCTCCTGGCTGGACTCGAAGCACTCCTTCTCCTTCGGCCGCCATTACGACCCGCGCAACACCCACCACGGGCTGCTGCTGGTCAACAACGACGATGTCGTCTCACCCGGCGCGGGCTTCGAGACCCACCCGCACCGCGACATGGAGATCGTCACCTGGGTCCTGCGCGGCTCGCTCGTGCACCAGGACTCCACCGGGCACTCCGGGGTGATCTACCCGGGCCTGGCCCAGCGGATGAGCGCGGGCAAGGGCATCCTGCACTCGGAGAAGAACGACTCCTGGCGCCTCGGCGGCGAGCAGCACCGCGACCCGGTGCACTTCGTCCAGATGTGGGTGGTGCCCGACAGCGACGGGATCACCCCCGGCTATGAGCAGCTCGAGATCGACGACGAGCTGCTGCGCGGCGGGCTGGTGACGGTCGCGTCCGGCATGGCGAAGCACGACGGCGCGGCGGCGATCCGGATCAAGAACCGGCACGCGGCACTGCACGTGGCCCGCCTGCAGCCGGGCGGGACCGCCGAGCTGCCCGAGGCGCCCTACCTGCACCTCTTCGTGGCTCGCGGCGCCGTGACCCTGGAGGGCGCCGGAGCCCTCACCGAGGGCGACTCGGTCCGCTTCACCGCCACCGGCGGCCAGAAGGTGACCGCGACCGCCGACGCTGAGGTCCTGGTCTGGGAGATGCACGCGGCGATCGCCACCCGGTGACCTCCCGAGTCACGTTCTGCAGCAAACCGTGGCCATTTCGCTCCGCGAGGCCACGCTTTGCTGCAGAACGTGACGGCTAACGCCGAGGCGCTGCGGCCATCACGGCGGCGACCGCCTGGATGACGCCGTTGACGGCGCGGGTCGGGGCGAACCTCGGCTCGCGCCACTCGCGCCCGCGGCGGATCCAGATGCTCGGCAGGCCCAGGCCCGCCGCACCGCCGATGTCGGCCTCGGGGCTCTCCCCGATCACCCAGGCGCCGCGCAGCCGCATCCGGGCCCGCTCCGCGGCGATCTCGAAGATGCGCGGATTGGGCTTGCGGCAGTCGACCTCCTCGGAGATCACCCAATCGAGCACGAAGCGGTCGAGTCCGGTACGCCGGATCTTCGCCTCCTGTTGCCGAACGTCACCGTTGGTGACGATGAAGGGCACCCAACCGGCGTCCTCGGCGATCCGCAGCGCGGCACCGACCATCGGGTCGAGCTTGGTGTATTCGATGGCGCCCTGGTACAGCTCCTCCACAAGGTCCACAATGGAGACAAGCAGGTCATAGCGTTGCCGAATGCCCTCGGCCACGTCCCAGCGCGACGTCAGCCCGTCGGCGTCGAGGTCGAGCAACCAGTCGATGTCATAGTCGGGCGCCCCGATTTCGGCCAGAAAGCGGCTACCCCACGCCCGAAACGCCCCCAGACGGTCGATGAGCGTGTTGTCGAGATCGAGGAGTAGCAGGGGCACGCGGGCACACTACGTGACGATCGACACGATCCGAAAGTCCCGGCGGCGATTTGAATGGCATGCGATTGGCCACCGAGGTGCCGCGCCGGACCCGCGGGTGGGAGCGCGGCGCCTCATCCGTCCCACCTGTCCCGGGCGCCACCGGCGTCCCGTGGACGGTCCCGCACCATGGGATGCCCGGTTCGCGTGAATGCCAGCTGCTCCAGCGTCAGCACCGCCGTCACGACCCGGTCGCCGTCGAGTGGACCTTTCGCCAGCGTCCGCCCCTCGGGATCGAAGATCGCCGCACCACCGTTGAACGACCACGGCTCGGCACCGCCGACCGGGTTGGCGAAGACGACGTAACTCGTGTTGTCCAGAGCCCGCGCCGGGTAATAGATGTCACGTCGGTGTTCCGACCCTCGGACATAGGCCGACGGGTAGAGCAGCCCGTGCACGTCGTCCTCCGTCGCCGCGCGGGCGTGCTCCGGGAAGCAGCCGTCGTAACAGACCCCCAGGCCGAAGCGCCAGCCGTCCAGGTGCAGGGTGGCACCGCTGGTCCCGGCCGCGAAGAGCGCCTGCTCCTGTGCGCCGCAGAGGTTCTGCTTGGCGTATGCGTCGCGCACCTCGCCCGCCCGGTCCACCACGAGGGCGGAGCAGGTGCGCGAGCCGTCCGGTCGGCGTACCGCCGCGCCGATGACGACGACCGCGGCCCGGTCGCGCGCGACGGCCCGCAGCGGGTCCAGGCGCGCGTCCTGCGGCGTCACGTCGGTCCCGGCCGGATCAAGAGCGAGCAGATCCAGCTGGTACGCCGAGAGGAAGAGCTCCGGCAGCACCACGAGTTCCGCACCCGCGTCGGCGGCCTCCGACACGAGAGCGGCGGCCCTGGCCGTGTTGCCCGGGATGTCCCCGGGTTCCGCATAGGCCTGGACCGCCGCCACCGTCAACGTCTCCCTCATAGGGAGAGTGAACTAGCTTTCGATCATCTTCCGCAACACGTACTGCAGGATGCCGCCGTGGCGGTAGTAGTCCGCCTCGCCGGGCGTGTCGATGCGGACGACGGCGTCGAACTCGACATCCCCGGCCTGCACGCGAACCGTCTTCGGCGTGACACCCTCGTTGAGCTGCTCCACGCCCGTGATCGAGATCGTCTCGTCACCGGTGAGCCCCAGCGTCTCGGCGGTCTGGCCGGCCGGGTACTGCAGCGGCAGGACGCCCATGCCGATCAGGTTGGAGCGGTGGATGCGCTCGTAGGACTCGGCGATGACCGCGCGGACGCCGAGCAGCATCGTGCCCTTCGCCGCCCAGTCCCGCGAGGAGCCCGAGCCGTACTCCTTGCCCGCGTAGATCACCAGCGGGATCCCCGCGGCCTGGTAGTTCTGGCTCGCGTCGTAGATGCTCGACACCGGCGCGCCCTCGACCGTGAAGTCGCGGGTGAAGCCGCCCTCGGTGCCCGGCGCCACCTGGTTGCGCAGGCGGATGTTGGCGAAGGTGCCCCGGATCATGACCTCGTGGTTGCCCCGGCGCGAGCCGTAGGAGTTGAAGTCGCGCTTGTCCACGCCGTGCTCGGCGAGGTAGCGACCGGCGGGCGAGTCCGCCTTGATCGAACCGGCCGGGCTGATGTGGTCGGTCGTCACCGAGTCGCCGAGCTTCGCCAGCACCCGGGCACCGGCGATGTCGGTGACCGGCGACGGCTGGTGTGCCATGCCCTCGAAGTACGGGGGCTTGCGCACGTAGGTCGAGTCACCGGCCCAGGCGAAGGTGTCGCCGGCGGGCGTCGGCAGCGAGCGCCAGCGCTCGTCACCGCGGAAGACGTCGACGTAGCCCTTGCTGAACATGTCGGACGTGATCGCCTCGGCGATCGTCGCCTCGACCTCGGCCGGGCTCGGCCAGATGTCGGCGAGGTGCACCGGGTTGCCCGAGGAGTCATAGCCCAGCGGGTCGCGGGACAGGTCGATGTCCATCGTCCCGGCGATCGCGTAGGCGACGACGAGCGGCGGCGACGCCAGGTAGTTCATCTTGACGTCCGGGTTGATCCGGCCCTCGAAGTTGCGGTTGCCCGACAGCACCGAGACGACCGCGAGGTCGGCCTCGTTGACGGCGGCGCTGATCTCGTCGAAGAGCGGGCCGGAGTTGCCGATGCACGTGGTGCAGCCGTAGCCGACCAGGTGGAACCCGAGCTTCTCCAGGTAGGGCGTGAGGCCCGCCTTGTTGTAGTAGTCCGTGACGACCTGCGAGCCGGGCGCGAGCGTGGTCTTGACCCACGGCTTGCGGGTCAGCCCGCGCTCGACGGCCTTCTTGGCCAGCAGCGCCGCACCGATCATGACCTGCGGGTTGGACGTGTTGGTGCAGGAGGTGATCGAGGCGATCACGACCGCGCCGTGGTCCAGCTCGAAGGAGGTGCCGTCGGCCAGCGTGACGGCGGTCGGCTTCGCCACGCGCCCGTTGGAGGTCCGCGAGTTGGAGGCCGGCGGGTCGGAGGCGGGGAAGCTCTCCTCGCCCTCCTCGTCGGTGGCGTCGGCGACGACGTAATCCGGCAGCGCGCCCCGGAACGCGGTCTTCGCGTCGGTGAGCGCGACCCGGTCCTGCGGGCGCTTCGGTCCGGCGATCGACGGCACGACGGTGCTGAGGTCGAGCTCCAGGTACTCCGAGAACTCCGGCTCGACCGACGGGTCGTGCCACAGGCCCTGACGCTTGGCGTAGGCCTCGACGAGGGCGAGCTGCTCGGCCGGGCGACCGGTCAGGCGCATGTAGTCGATCGTCTGGGTGTCGATCGGGAAGATCGCGCAGGTGGAGCCGAACTCGGGGCTCATGTTGCCGATCGTGGCCCGGTTGGCGAGCGGCACGGCGGTGACGCCGGGGCCGTAGAACTCGACGAACTTGCCGACGACGCCGTGCTTGCGCAGCTGCTGGGTGATGGTGAGCACCAGGTCGGTCGCGGTGGCACCGCTGGGCAGCTCACCGTGCAGCTTGAAGCCGACCACGCGCGGGATCAGCATGCTGACCGGCTGCCCGAGCATCGCGGCCTCGGCCTCGATGCCGCCGACGCCCCAGCCCAGCACGCCGATGCCGTTGACCATGGTGGTGTGCGAGTCGGTGCCGACCACCGTGTCCGGGTAGGCCTGCCCGTTGCGGGGCATCACCACGCGGGCCAGGTGCTCGATGTTGACCTGGTGCACGATGCCGGTGCCGGGCGGCACGACCTTGAACTCGTCGAAGGCGGTCTGGCCCCAGCGCAGGAACTGGTAGCGCTCCTGGTTGCGCCCGTACTCGAACTCGACGTTGCGCTCGAACGCGTCGGCCCGGCCGAAGATGTCGGCGATGACCGAGTGGTCGATGACGAGCTCGGCCGGGGCGAGCGGGTTGACCTTGGCGGGGTCGCCGCCGAGGTCCTTGATCGCCTCGCGCATCGTGGCGAGGTCGACGACGCAGGGCACGCCGGTGAAGTCCTGCATCAGCACCCGGGCCGGGGTGAACTGGATCTCCACGCTCGGCTCGGCGGCGGGGTCCCAGCCGCCCAGCGCCCGGATGTGGTCGGCCGTGATGTTGGCGCCGTCCTCGGTCCGCAGCAGGTTCTCCAGCAGGATCTTCAGGCTGTATGGCAGGCGCTGATGGCCCTCGACCTTGTCGATCGTGAAAATCTCGTAGCTCGCGTCGCCGACGTCGAGCTGGCTCTTGGCACCGAAGGTGTCGAGGCTGGCCACCGTCGCACTCCTTAACAGTCAGTCTTCTTTTGGAAGTCAGTCTTTCGCACAGCCGCTCGGTCCGCCGGGTTAGGGCGAACTAAGCTCCGCGCATCTTCCAAACCGTACGTCCGTCTTGTTAACCGCGCAACTCCGTGCCACGATGTGGGCATGATCCATCACGTACAGGTCGCGTGCCCTCGGGGCAGCGAGGACGCCCTGCGGGCGTACTACGTCGGGGTGCTGGGGATGACCGAGAAGCGCAAGCCGCCGGCGCTCGCGATCCGGGGCGGCTGCTGGTTCGTCAGCCCCGGCGGCGGCGAGCTGCACCTCGGCGTCGAGGACGACTTCCGGCCCGCCCGCAAGGCCCACCCCGCCTTCGTCTGGGCCGACCTCGACGCCCTGGCGGCGCGGCTGACCTCGCTGAACCTGCCGGTCGTCTGGGGCGAGGACGAGGTGCCGGGCGTCCGCCGCTTCCACACCGAGGACTGCCACGGCAACCGCCTGGAGTTCGTCGCCGCCTGACCACAAGCCAAGGGCTCTTGGAGAAGCGCAGCAATTAATCACTTGACGGGGTCCGGGAGGAGCCCGTTAGGCTTTGCGAGTCCGGCCGCACTGGGTCCGGCGTGAGTGTCAGAGGAGGTTGAGCCGTGATGCGTGTCTTTGCCGTGTTCACCATGCCTACTTTCTCTTCCACTCAAGCTTTGGAGACCCCGCAGTGCGCAACAACCGCCGTAGCCGTTTTGACGACGACGACGCAAGCCTGACCTTCGAGAAGTTCTTCGACGAAGAACACGAGGACGACACCACCGCCAACGACGGTCCCGAGCACGGTGACCGTTGGTCGACGTGGGACCTGTCCTCCCCGACCGAACGCGGTCCGCTGCCGCACCCCGACTGGCTCATCACCGAGCTCGCCGCGGTCGACGTGGAGCGCGGCATCCTCAAGACCGGCAAGGAAGCCGACGTCTTCCTGCTCTCCCGCGAGGTCCCCGGCACCGACCGGGGATGCCTGCTCGCGGCGAAGCGTTACCGCAGCCACGACCACCGGCTCTTCCACCGCGACGCGGGCTACCTGGAGGGGCGCCGGGTCAAGGAGTCCCGGACCAACCGCGCCATGGCGAGCCGCAGCGCCTTCGGCAAGGAGGCGATCGCCGCGACCTGGGCCGGTGCGGAGTTCGGCGCGCTGTGCCGGCTCTGGGAGACGGCTCTGCAGCTGGAGATCGAGCCGTTCACGCCCTACCCGGTGCAGATCCTCGGCACCGAGATCCTGCAGGAGTTCATCGGCACTCCCGACGGGGTGGCCGCACCCCGGCTCGCCGCGGTGCGCGCCGATGTGAAGGAGCTCGAGGACCTGTGGGAGCAGCTCCTGCTGGCGCTGCGGGTCCTGGCCCGCTCCGGGTACGCCCACGGCGACCTCTCCGCCTACAACATCCTCGTCCACGAGGGGCGGTTGGTCGTCATCGATCTCCCGCAGATCGTGGACGTGGTGGCCAACCCGCAGGGCCGGCGCTTCATGGAGCGCGACGTGCTCAACGTGGCGACCTGGTTCACCGCGAAGGGCCTGACCGGCATCGACGCCCCGCAGATCACCCGGGACCTGATGGCCGAAACCGGCCAGCAGTAGTGCCAGCTCAGCACATGATCGGCGCAACTCTGGAAGAGTTGCGCCGATCATGTGGCCGATCTGGAGCCGATCCCGGGCCGGGTCAGGCCGAACGCTTCGGTGGCCAGGGGAAGAAGCCGCTGGTACGCGCGACGTAGTCGGCATAGCCCGGCCTGCGGTTGGCCATGTCCTTCTCCAGCAGCGGCTTGCCGGTCTTCTTCGCCAGCAGCCAGTTCATCGCCAGCGGGGACAGGATCGTCGCCGCGCCGAGCCAGCCGCCGCTCGCGGCCATGAGGTAGAGCCCCCACCAGACGGTCGCGTCGCCGAAGTAGTTGGGGTGCCGGGAGTAGCGCCACAGTCCCGAGTCCAGCACCTCGCCCTTGTTGGCCGGGTTGCCGGTGAAGCGGACCAGCTGATAGTCGCCGACGGCCTCGAAGAAGAGCCCGACCGCCCAGATCGCGACGCCGACCCAGAAGAGCCAGTTCGGCGGATCGGGGTCATACTGCGCGATCTGGACCGGCAGCGAGATGAACCACATGCTCAGGCCCTGCAGCAGGTAGACCATCCGCAGCGCGTAGGCGGTCCGGCTGCCCTTGGCCCGCGACAGCATCTGCTCGTAGCGCGGGTCCTCGCCGTGGCCCCGGGCCCGCCAGGCGATGTGCCCGGCGAGGCGCAGCCCCCACGCCACGGTGGCGCCCATGACGACGAGCCGGCGAGTGGTGTCGCCGTGCCCCGAGGAGAGGACGAAGGTGGTGACCGCGATCGCGGCGAAGCCGATGCCCCAGGCGATGTCGACGACGCGGTGCTTGTCGATCACGGTGCCGATGATGAAGGTGATCATCACGACGGTGAGCGCGGCCATCGCCGCGTAGATCAGGTTGACGCCGACGGCGCCGAGGTCAGGCATCGCGGACCGCCAGGATCTGGTCGACGCCCATGCGGCGCTCCTCGAAGGCGAGCGCGCCGCCGACGAGGTAGAGCCGCCAGACCCGCGCGGTGGGCTCGCCGACGAGGTCGACGACGGCGTCCCAGCGCTCCTCCAGGGTGGCGAGCCACGCCCGCGCCGTCCGCGTGTAGTGCTCGCGCAGCGCCTCCACGTGCCGCACCTCCAGGCCCGCCCGCTCGATCATGGCGACCGTCTCGCCGACGGGGCGCATGTGCATGTCCGGCGCGATGTAGGACTCGATGAAGGCACCGCCGCCGGGACGGTTGGCGCCCCGCGACATCTGCTGCACCAGCAGGCGTCCGCCGGGCTGGAGCTTGTCGCGCAGCCCCCGGATGAACGCCGGGTACTTGTCCTCGCCGACGTGCTCGCCCATCTCCACGGTGGCGACCGCGTCGAATCCGGTGTCGGCGATGTCGCGGTAGTCGCTCAGGCGTACCTGGACGAGGTGGTCGAGGCCCGCGGCCGCGACGCGCGCGGTGACGAAGGCGTGCTGCTGGGCCGCGAGGGTGACCGCGACGACCTCGACGCCGTAGTGCTCGGCAGCGTGCGCCGTGAGCGAGCCCCAGCCGCAGCCGACGTCGAGCAGGCGCATGCCGGGCTTCAGGCCCAGCTTGGTGCAGATGAGGTCCAGCTTGGCCCGCTGCGCGTCGGCGAGGCTCATCCCGTCCGCGGTGAAGTAGGCGCAGGAGTAGGCCATCGTCTCGTCGAGCAGCAGCGCGTAGAACTCGTTGGACAGGTCGTAGTGGTGCGCGATCGCCGCCCGGTCCCGCTCCCGGCTGTGCAGGTCGCCGTCGAGCTGCGCCTGCACCTCCGGCGGCGCCGGGGGCAGGCCGAAAGCCCCGAGCTTGATCGCCGTGGTCAGCGCGCGCATCCGCTGGGGTACGCCGACCCGCACCCCGTCCGGCAGGGAGGTGCGGGCGAAGCGCCACACGGTCCGCAGGGCGAGCTCGATGTCGCCCTCGACGTCGATCTCCTTGGTGACATACGCCTGGGCCAGGCCGAGCTCGTTGGGCTGCCAGAGGAGCCGCCGCAGCGCCTGCGGATCGTTGACGACGAGCACCGGACCGCCGGCCGGACCGCTCTCGGTGCCGTCCCAGGCCCGCAGCCGGATCGGCGGCTCGCCACCGACGACACCGCCGACGACCGTCGCGAGCAGTCCCGCCGCGCCGCTCATCGGGCCGGCTCCATCACGAGTTGGTAGACGTTGAGGTAGCCGGTGGAGAAGCCCGCCTCGCAGTAGGCGAGGTAGAGCTTCCAGGTGCGCCCGAAGGTCGAGTCGAAACCGGCCCGGGTGACCTGGGAGGCGTTGGCGGTGAAGCGTTCCCGCCACAGCCGCAGCGTCTCGGCGTAGTGCTCGCCGAAGGCGAACCGGTCGGCGACCCGCAGCCCGGTGTGCCGGGCCAGGATCTTCTCGATCGCGGGCAGCGACGGGATCAGGCCGCCGGGGAAGACGTACTTGTGCATCCACGTGTAGGACTTGCGGGAGGCCCGCATCCGGTCGTGCGGCATCGTGATCGCCTGGATGCCGATCCGCCCGCCCGGGGCGAGCAGCCGGTCCAGGGTGGCGAAGTAGGTCGGCCAGTAGCGCTCCCCCACCGCCTCGATCATCTCGACGCTGAGGATCGCGTCGTACGCGCGCTCACCGGCGATCTCCCGGTAGTCCCGCAGCTCGACGGTGATCCGGTCGGCGACACCGGCCCGCTCGGCCCGCTCGATCGCGAGCGCCCGCTGCTCGGCGGAGAGCGTCACCGTGTGCACGGTCGCTCCCCGCTGCGCGGCGCGGATCGCGAGCTCGCCCCAGCCGGTGCCGATCTCCAGGACCCGGCTGCCGTCGGTGACGCCGGTCTGGTCCAGCAGTCGATCGATCTTGCGGCGCTGGGCGTCGGCGAGCCGGTCGAAGCTCGGCACCTCGCCGCCGCGCAGCGGCGAGTCGAACAGCGCCGCGGAGTAGGTCATCGTGTCGTCGAGGAAGAGCGAGAAGAGCTCGTTGGAGAGGTCGTAGTGGCGGTGGATGTTGCGCTTCGCACCGTCGAGCGTGTTCGTCTCCTCGGCCGGGAAGCGGGCGCCATGGAAATGGCGCAGCCACTGCAGGCTCGACGGCACGATCCGCTCGACGTTGTCGGCGAAGACCGCGAGCAGGGCGGGCAGGTCGTCGGTCTCCCAGTCGCCCGCCTGGTAGGCCTCACCGAAGCCGACGAGCCCGGCCGTACCGAGGCGGCGGTGGAAGGCCTGCTCATCGCGGACCCGCAGGATGGGACTGTCGGGAGTGGAGCCGACGATGCGGCCGTCCGGGTACTGCACCCGCAGCGGCAGCCGGGCGGCGACGCGGCGGACCAGCAGGGCCGCGACCGAGGCCCGGAACCTGCTCCGGGGCACCGCCGCGACATCCGGCCAGCGAGCCTTGTCGACCATGGGGGGACTGGTGGTCACCGGACACCTTCCTGTGTTTTGTGGGGTTGCCGAGCAACGACCGGCAGCCGGCGTAGGTAGAGACGGATTCCCTGATAGCGAATCCGCGCGCTGGCCAGCAGCGGGCTGAGGGGGTGGCGCAGGGCCAGCCGGAGCAGGGCGCCGGACGTGGCGGCGCGTCGCCGCCCCGTCAGGGTGGCGACGAATACCTGCTTGCCGTGGTGTGCCAACTTGATCATTAAGCGTAGCCGTTCGTCCGGCGCCGGGAGCCGCATCTCATATTCACCCTCGACGGCGAAGAACGGGGAAACGTAGAACTCCTTGCCGGTGGCGTAACGGTCGTCCCCACCCGGCGTCAGCAGATAGCAGTGCCGCTCGCCGTAGGTGTTGTGCACCTCGGCGAGGACGCAGGCGAGCTCGCCGGCCTCGTCGAAGCACCAGAAGACGGTGAGCGGGTTGAAGACGTATCCGAACACCCGGGCCTGGGCCAGCATCAGGATGCGCCCACCGCGCAGCTCCACGCCGCGCAGCCGGGCGAACTCCTCGACGTTGGCCCGGATGTCGCGAGCGGGGTCGCCGAGGTGGTCGGCGGCGGTGAACCGGGCCAGCGGCCGCAGCGCCCACGGCAGCACCGGCATCCGGTCCAGGTCGACGAGCCACTGATAGGTGGCGTAGCGGAAGGCGTGGCGCAGCGGGGTGCCGCGGACATGGGAGACGACCGACTCGTAGAGCGCGCTCGACGCCAACCCTGCCCTGGTCACCACTGCACCCCCAGCGCTCGCGCGGCCGCCACGCCCGAGCGGCAGCCGTCCTCGTGGAAGCCCCATCCATGGTAGGCACCGGCGAAGGCGATCGTCGATGTCGTCAGCTCCGGCAGCCGCCGCTGCGCGGCGAGCGAGGCGGGCGTGTAGATCGGGTGCTCGTAGACCATCGAGGCGAGCACCTTCGCGGGGTCCACCTCGTCGCCGGGGTTGAGCGTGACGATGAAGTCGTCGGCGGCGTCGAGCCGCTGCAGCCGGTTCATGTGGTAGCTGACCTTCACCCCGCCCGGCTGCGGGTGGCAGGACGGCATCAGGTGGTTCCAGCTCGCCCGCGCATTGGCCCGCCGCGGCAGCACCCCGGTGTCGGTGTGCAGCACGGTCGGGTTCAGCGAGTAGGTGAAGGCGCCCAGCACCTCGCGCTCGGTGGCCGACGGGTCGGCGAGCAGCGCCAGCGCCTGGTCGGCGTGGGTCGCGATCACGGCCGCGTCGAAGACGGCGATCTCGTCGGCGTCGTCGCGCACGCTCACCCCGTCGGCGGTACGCGCCACCGCCCGCACCGGCGTACTCGTGTGCACCGCGGCGAGCCGCTTCGCGACGAGGTCCACATAGGTACGCGAGCCGCCGGTGACCGTTCGCCACGTCGGTGAGCCGCCGACCGAGAGCATGCCGTGGTTGGCGAGGAAGGAGAAGAGGTAGCGGGCCGGGTAGTCGGCGACCGCCTGGGTGCCGCAGGACCACACCGCCGAGACGAGCGGCACGGCGAAGTGCTGGATGAAGTAGTCGGTGTAGCGCCCCGCCGCGAGGAACTCCCCGAGGGTGGGCTCGGTCTCCGTCTCGGGCCGGTCGAGCAGCGCCCGCGCCTCCCGGTGGAAGACCGGCACCTGGGCGAGCAGGCGCAGGAAGCGGGGGTCGGCGGCGTTGGCCGGGCGGGCGAAGAGGCCGGGGAGCTTGCGGGCACCCGCGTACTCCAGCCCGCAGCCGCGGCACATCACCGACAGGCTCATCTCGGTCTCCTGGCTCGCCACCCCGAGCTCGTCGAGCAGGCGGATGAGCATGGGGTAGGTCCGCTCGTTGAAGACGATGAAGCCCGAGTCGACGGCGACGCTGTGCCCGCCGGAGGCGACGTCATGGGTGTGCGCGTGCCCGCCGAGCCGATCGCCGGCTTCGAAGATGGTCACGTCGTATTCGCGTTGAAGCAGGTAGGCAGCAGTGAGACCGGCGACACCGCCGCCGATGACCGCCACGCGTCGAGGTTTGCCGAAGGGAGCCACGTGGGTCATTCGGAACCGACACGCTCCCGGATGGGTGAGCCGGGTCACTTCACTTTCGCCGCCGGTGCGTTATAGTTGAGCGGTCAACAATTGCTTGTTCACAGACTTTAGGGGAACCTGAGATGACCAGCGCAACCGAGCCCACCACCCGCACCTGGAACGGCCTGACCATCCCCGCCGCGGGCACCTACGAGATGGACGCCAACCACAAGCGCGTCGGCTTCATCGCCCGCCACATGATGGTCAGCAAGGTGCGCGGCGAGTTCGCGCAGGCGACCGCGACGATCGTCGTCGCCGAGGACCCGCTGCAGACGACCGTCACCGCGGTCCTGCAGGCCGAGAGCATCAGCACCGGGGCGGCCGACCGCGACGCGCACCTGCGCAGCGGCGACTTCCTCGAGGTCGAGAAGTTCCCGACCCTCACCTTCCGCAGCACCGGCGTGAGCGACGTCAACGGCAACGAGTTCACCCTCACCGGCGACCTCACCGTCAAGGACGTGACCAAGCCGGTCCAGCTCAAGGTCGAGTTCGAGGGCGTCGAGAAGAACCCGTGGGGCCAGGAGCTCATCGGCTTCAGCGCCAGCACCGAGATCGACCGCGAGGAGTTCGGCCTGACCTGGAACGTCGCACTCGAGACCGGTGGCGTTCTCGTCGGCAAGAAGATCAAGATTGAGATCGAGGCCGAGGCGATCCGCCAGGCCTGATCCACCACTCAGCGAAAAGGCGCCGGAGCTGCTCCGGCGCCTTTCGCATGTGCTCCTAGCGGGGTTCGGCGACCGCGAACTGGGTGCGGTAGAGATCGGCGTAGAGGCCGCCCTGGGCGTAGAGCTGCTCGTGGGTGCCGCGCTCGACGATCTGGCCGCCGTCGAGGACGAGGATCTGATCGGCCTCCCGGACGGTCGAGAGCCGGTGCGCGATGACCAGCGCGGTCCGCCCGGCCAGCGCCACCGCGAGCGCCCGCTGCACCGCCGCCTCGCTCTCCGAGTCCAGGTGCGCCGTCGCCTCGTCGAGGATCACGATCGACGGCGCCTTGAGCAGCAGCCGGGCGATCGCGATCCGCTGCTTCTCGCCGCCGGAGAAGCGGTACCCGCGCTCACCCACCACAGTGGAGAGGCCGTCGGGCAGCGCCCGGATCAGCTCCTCGACCTGGGCACCGCGCAGTGCCGACCAGATCTCGTCGTCGGTGGCGTCGGGCTTGGCGTAGCGCAGGTTCTCCGCGATCGACTCGTGGAAGAGGTGCGCGTCCTGGGTCACGACGCCGATCGCGTCGCGCAGCGAGTCCAGCGTCGCGTCGCGGACATCGACGTCGCCGACGAGCACCGATCCGTCGGTCACGTCGTAGACCCGGCTCACCAGCATCGACGTCGTCGACTTGCCGGCGCCCGAGGGCCCGACGAGGGCGACGAGCTGGCCCGGCTCCACGGTGAAGGAGACGCCGCGCAGCACCGGCGCGTTCGTCGTGCGGTCCAGCGTCGCCACGTCCTCCAGCGACGCCAGGGAGACCTCGCTCGCGGCCGGGTAGCGGAAGCGCACGTCGCGGAACTCCACCCGGGCGGTGCCCTTCGGGATCGCCACCGCGTCGGGGCGCTCGTCGATCGAGGGCGGCAGGTCCAGGATCTCGAAGACCCGGTCGAAGCTCACCATGGCGCTCATCGTGTCCACGCGCACGTTCGAGAGCTCCGTCAGCGGGCCGTAGAGGCGCAGCAGCAGCATCGCCAGGGTCACGACGGTTCCGGCGGAGATCTGGCCGTTCACGGCGTACCAGCCGCCCAGGCCGTAGACGACGGCCTGGGCGAGCGAGGCGACGAGCAGCATCGCGACGAAGAACGTCCGCGAATACATCGCGGAGCGGATGCCGATGTCGCGCACCCGGGCCGCCCGGTCGGCGAAGCGCCCGGCCTCGGTCTCCGGCTTGCCGAAGAGCTTCACCAGCAGCGCGCCCGCGACGCCGAAGCGCTCGGTCATCGTCGCGTTCATCGTCGCGTCGAGCTGGTAGGACTCCCGGGTGATCGCCGCCAGCTTCGTGCCGACCCGGCGGGCGGGCAGGATGAAGATGGGCAGCAGCACCAGCGAGATCACGGTGACCTGCCACGACAGGCTGAACATCACCGCCGCGGTCAGCACGAGCTGGATCGCGTTGCTCACCACCCCGGAGAGTGTCGAGGTGAAGGCGCGCTGCGCGCCGAGCACGTCGTTGTTGAGCCGGGAGACGAGCGCTCCGGTCTGGGTACGGGTGAAGAACTGCAGCGGCATCCGCTGCACGTGGTCGTAGACCTGGCTGCGCAGGTCGTAGATGATGCCCTCGCCGATCTTCGCCGAATACCACCGCTGGGCGAGCGAGAGCAGCGCGTTCGCCACGGCGAGCGCGGCGATCCAGACCGCGAGGCGCACCACGGTGCCGCCGGACTCCGGCTTGCCGCTGGTGATGGCATCGATGACATGCCCCGCGAGGACCGGTGTGGCGACGCCGATGACGGCGGCCAGCACGATCGTGACGAGGAAGACCGAGATGTCGTGCCGGTAGGGCCGGGCGAACCGCATGATCCGTCGGAACGTGCCACGGGTGAGTTGATGTTGCTTGACCTTGTCGGCATCGCGCATCGAGCGCATCATGTTGCCGCCGCCGCCACCCATTCCACCCATGCTCACGGGCATCCTCCACGCTGTCGTCGCTTGCCGAGCCGTCTCGGCTTCGACAACCTCTAGCGTAAGGAGTTAATTCCGTAACGCCTTATTCACCTAGGCCCGCGAGGTCGCGGATGCGCCGCACCTGGGCCTGGCGCTCGGCCAGCTCCTGCTCGGCGTAGGTCCGCCCGGAGGCTCCGAGCAGCAGCGCCTTGATCTCGATGACCGCGTTGCGAGGGCCGGCGAGCAGGGCCGCCGCCAGGTCGCGCGCGGCCGCGTCGAGCTCCTCGGCGGGTACGACCACCGCCGCGAGCCCGATCCGCTCGGCCTCCTCGGCCCGGATGCTGCGGCCCGTCGCGCAGATCTCCAGCGCGCGGGCATAGCCGACGAGCTCGACGAGGCGCTTGGTGCCGGTGAGGTCGGGCACGAGGCCGAGCGTTATCTCGGCCATCTTGAATGTCGCGGTGTCCGCCATGACCCGCAGGTCGCAGGCGAGTGCGAGTTGGAAGCCCGCCCCGATCGCGTGGCCGTGAACGGCTGCGATCGTGATCAGGTCGGGCCGCCGGAGCCAGGAGAAGGCACGCTGAAACCCGGCGATGCGGTCCTCAGCCTGGTCCGGCGGGATAACTGCGAGCGCGCCGAGTTGCTCTTGAGCACTGGCGAGGTCGAGACCGGCGGAGAAAGAACGTCCCTCGCCGCGAAGCACCACGACCCGGACGTCTCCGGTGAGTGCGGCGTCGATCTCACTCAAACGCGCCCACATCGCTGGCGTCTGCGCGTTGAGAACCTCGGGTCTGTCCAGCGTGACGGTCGCGATCGCGCCGTCCAGCTCAAGCCGTACTCCGGCCGGCACATTTTCTCCGGCCGGACGCACGTCGGGTGGCACGGTCATCAGTGTCGGAACCTAGGCCTTCTTGCGACGACGAGCGCCGCCGCGCTGGCGCAGCTGGACGCCCGACTCAGTCAGCACTCGGTGAATGAAGCCATACGAGCGGCCGGTCGTTGAGGCCAGCGCGCGGATGCTCTCACCAGAGGTGTAGCGCTTGACAAGGTCCTTGGCGAGCGTCTGCCGCTCGGTCCCGACGATCCGGCGACCCTTTTCGGTGGTGGTAGCTGTGCCGGTGGCTGCCATCGTGAATCCCTCACGTCCGGAGAAGGTGCGGTTCTGCGGTCTCATCTATTAGACCGCCTCGAACGATCATGCGCTAGATATCAAGTTCCCGCCAACCGACACGCACGGCACTGTCAGCAACCCGATACCCTGATGCGCCGTGGTGACCGATGAGAGCAAGAATGCGCGCAGACGCGAGCACGCCGACCTACTGACCTGGTTGGCGCTGGTCATCGTGGGTTCATTACTGACCCTCTGGGCAGTGAAAGCGGGACTGCGACTTGGAACGGCGAGCGCTCCATTTCTCGGCCGTTATCGAGTTGAGATCGGGTACGCCTCCGTATTGGCAGTACTGGTAGCGCTTACAGTCCTTACCATTGCGTATCGAGGATGGTTTGAACGTGCGCGCTTCGGAGCCTTACTAGCGAGTTCTTATCTCGGAATGCTGAGTTGGGCGGCCGCACTGGCCATCGTGGACGGTTCCAGCGGGTTCACCCGGGCGCTGCTCGACCCCGAGAGCTACCTCTCCGATGTCACCGCTGTGGGTGACGACCCTTTGGGCTACTTGCGGCATTTCACCGAACGTGCCGGTGAGCACTCCATCGCCACCCGGGGCCACCCGCCCGCACCGGTGCTGCTGCTCTGGCTGGTGCAGAAGGCGGGCCTCACCGACCACCTCGCCCTGGGGTTGGTCTTCACGGCGATCGGCGCCCTCGCCGTACCCCTGACGCTCATGGCTTTCAAGGATGCCTGCGGTGAGACGGCCGCGCGGCGAGCCGCACCGCTGCTGATCCTCGCCACCTCCGCGGTCTGGCTCGCGGTCTCGATGGACGCGGTCGTCGCCACCATCGTGGCCGCGATGATCGTGGCGGGCGGCCGGGCGAGCCGCGCCCGCGCTTGGCGGGCAGGCGGTTGGGCGGTCCTCGCCGGGATGCTGCTCGGGACGGCGGCGCTCTTCTCCTACGCCGCGGCGTGGCTCGGGCTCAGCATCGTCTGCCTCTACTTCGCGCGTCGGCGGGCCGCACTCAACATCGCCAGCGGCATCGGCGCGCTCATCCCCGTCATCACCGTCTGGCTCGTCGGATTCTCCTGGATGGACGGCCTCACCAGCGCCCACCTGGACTTCACCACGAGGGTCGAACCGGCCCGCCCGGCGTTGGCGTGGGCCGCGATCAGCATCGTCGCGCTGCTGCTCGCCGCCGGACCGGGGCTGGTGGCGAGCCTGCGCAAGTCGCGCACCACGCCCGGCTGGCCGTTCCTGGTCGGGGCCGGGGTCGCGGTGGTCTTCTCCATCGTCGCGGGGCTCGCCCGGGGCGGCGTGGAGCACGCGTGGCTGCCCTACTTCGCCTGGCTCTGCGTCGCCGCGACCGCGCCCGAGGAGCGGGGTGGACCGATCCCGCCCACGCCGCTGCTGCTCACCGCCGTCGGCGCGCTCACCGCGATCGTCGTGGAGGCGGTGCTCGCAACGCCGTGGTGAGGCGGCGCCGCAACGGAACCGGCCCGTCCGAGGGTCCGCGTGAGATCACCGTCATGCGCTGCAACCGTTGTCCCGGCAGTGGCGTGAGCACCGCATGACAACACATCAGCAGTCCCGGTCATCAGCACGGCGACGGATCGGTGGTGCCATCGCGGCGGCGGTGACGGCGTCGCTGCTCACCGCGGCCTGCCAGCCGACGACCCCGCAATCCCTGCCGGCGTCGGCATCACCCGGCTCGCAGGTGCCGAGCGCGTCCGCATCGCCACTGTCGCCACCCCCACCGCAGCCGAGCGGACCCGCGGTGCCGCTGCCGACGCCGGTCGATCGCGCCCCCTCGGGTGATCCGCTCACCAGGCTCGACTGGTCGACCGTCACGCTGCGGCTCGTCTCCGACCCGTCCTGCCCGCGCGGGGCGGTCCGCTTCTCCCGCTCGAAGATCGCGGGCCTGGGCACCAGCAGCCGGGTCGACCGCTTCCCCCGGGCCAGCTTCCAGCCGGACCGGGTCCTCGTCCGCGATCTCGACGGCGACGGCCGCGCCGAGGCCGTGCTGCACGTCTACTGCGCCCTCGCCGCGGACCACGGCGGCGACAGCACCGGCCGGCTGCTGATCGTCAGCCGCCAGACCAACGGCGAGCTGCGCGAACGGGGCTGGGCCACGCGTCCGAACCAGAGCGCGCACCTGTCCGCCTACTGGGTCGCCGGTGGTGTGCTGCACGTCGTGGAGCGCTCGGCATACGCCACCGCGGACTACCGGATCGGGCAGGTGCAGACCTATGCCCTCACCACCGGCGGCGTCACCTACACCGGTCTCGCGCCCGCCTTCCCGCCGGTCTCCCCCACCGGATCCCTGCCCCTGCACATCACCAGCGCGCTGGCGTGCGGCGGCGGGCTCCCGGCGCTGGCACCGGGTCGGCTCGACCTCGACAGCGCCGGGCAGGCGGTCCGCGGCGACCGCACCTTCAGCCTGGGGAAGCTGGAGGCCTTCCAGGTCGGGCCGCACATCGTCGTCGGACCGTCGTCGCGCCACCTCCTGCTGCTCGATGTGGGCTGCGCGCCCACCGGCAAGGACGGCTCGACGCCACGCGAGACCCTCCTCGCCTTCGCGCGGGCCGCGGACGGCTGGCACGAGGTCACGGCCTATCCGAACCCCCGTGGCTACCAGGTGCACGACTGGTGGCTCGGCGCGGGAGGCACCGGGCTGACCATCGTGTTCCGGGACGCGAACGACACGAGCCGTCAGAGCACGGTGAAATTGCCGCGCTGACCGCGCAACCGACGCGCGGCCCGAGGAGTGAGAGGCGCATGGAGCCACGGGACTTCGACACGTTCTACAGTGCGCACTTCGCCGACACGGTGGCGCTGACATACGCCTACACCGGTGACCTCGCCGGGGCACAGGACCTGACCCAGGAGGCGTTCAGCCGCGCCTGGCAGCGCTGGGCCTCGGTGAGCACCTACGATCAGCCGGTCGCCTGGGTCCGCCACGTCGCGCTCAACCTGGCCCGATCGCGGTGGCGGCACCTGCGGGTCGCGACGGCGTACCTGCTCCGACAGCGCGCCGACGACGCTCCCCCGCCGGAGCCCGACCATGTCGCGCTCGTCGCGGCGCTGCGCACCCTGCCCGAGAACCAGCGCCGCGCGATCGTCCTGCACCACCTGATGGACCTGCCCGTCAGCGAGGTGGCCCGGGAGATGTCCGCCGCCGAGGGCACGGTGAAGTCGTGGCTCAGCCGCGGGCGCGCCGGCCTCGCCACGACGCTCGGCGCCGAGATGCGGGCCGAGGTCGGGTCGCGGGTCACCGCGCCACCGGCCGTCGAGGTCAGGGCAAAGGCAGAACACCAGCGGCGGGTACGCCGAGCCGCGGGCGCCGTCGTCGCGGTGCTGGTCGTGCTGCTCGTCGTGGCGAGCCAACTGCTGCCGATCCGGCAGAATCCGCTGCCGCCGATCACGCCGTCCCCGTCCGTGTCGCCGACCCCCGCGCCGACCGGGCCCGTCGCACCGCAGCCGCTGCCCCTGGACCCCCGGCCGACCGGGGATCCGCTCGCCACCCGCGACTGGTCCGCCGTCTCGATCCGGCTCGTCTCCGCCGAGCGCAGCTGCCCCCGCGGACTGATCCGGTTCACCAGAACCGGTGACGGTCCCGCCACCGGCCCGAGCACCTTTCCGAAAGCGGTATTCGAGCCGTCGCGGGTCCTCGTCGGCGATCTCAACGGCGACGGCCGGGCCGAAGCGGTCCTCTGGGTCACCTGCTTCAACAACGAGGAGGACTCCGGCGACGGCCGGGGACGGCTGCTCATCGTGGGCCGCGAGGCCGACGGCGAGCTGCGCGAACGCGGCTGGGCCGGGCACCTGGGCGCGCTGTTCACCAGCACGTGGATCGCCGGGGGGATCCTGCACGTGGGCGAGGATGACGGGGGCAACCCGCTCGGGCAGGTGGACACCTTCTCGCTGACCGGCGACCGGGTCACGGCGCGGGGGCCGGCTCCGGCGTACCCCCTGATCTATCCCACGACCACGATGCCGCTGCACGTCACGAGCGCGCTGCCCTGCGCCGGCGGGCTCGCGCCCCAGGTCCCCGGCCGGCTCTCCTTCGACTCCGCCGGATTCCAGGTCGACTCCGACCGGGCCTACAACGTCAGCGGGGCCAACACGCACGGCGCGGGTCCGCACTTCATCCCGGCCGGCCGGACACCGCGGATCGTGCTGCTGCTGGCGATCGGTTGCGCTCCGCCGACCCCGCCGGGCGGCTCCTCGCCGGAGACCTATGTGGAGCCGTGGAACACGCTCGTCGCCTTCGAACGGGCGCCGGACGGGTGGCACGAGCTGCGGACCTACACCGTTGCGAGCGGCGATCCGGTGGGCTACTGGCGCATCGAGGCGGGGAGGCTGATCGCGAGCTTCGGCCGGGTCGGCGGCACGAGCCGCGAGTCCTCCTTCCCGCTCCCGGAGTAGGCGCCGACCCTGACCCACGATCGCCGCAACTCTTGAAGAGTTGCGGCGATCATGCGTCTGATCAGTGGCCGCTGGGGCCGAGCTGGGCGGCCCCGGCGAGCGGCTCGCCCTTCAGCTCGACGAAGACGCAGCGGGTCTCGGTGTCGCCCGTGTTCTCCCCGGTGTGCTCCTGCGCGCCGACCCAGCGGGCCTCGCCCGCACCGAGCTCGATGTCGACCTGCCGGCCGCCCGACGAGACCCGGCGCTGGAAGGAGCTGAGGGTGACCATGACGCTGTCGGGGTGGCGGTGCGGCGAGGTCCGGTCACCGGGGCGGTCGCGATATTCCAGGACGCGAACCCGGTCGTTCTCGAAGAGCAGGTGGTAGAGCTGCGGGTCGGTGACGACCGGGTCGTGCGGCGTCTCGTTCATGGGACTACGATACCATGATGGGCATCGACGTACCATATGAGCAGACCGGCCGCCGACAGCAGAAGGGGCGCACCCGGGACGCCCTGGTCACCGCCACCAGGAGGCTGCTCGCGCAGGGCGTGACGCCGACCGTCGAGGAGGCTGCCGCCGCGGCCGACATCTCGCGCACCACGGCGTACCGCTACTTCCCCAGCCAGCGCAGCCTCCTGCTCGCCGCGCACCCGCAGATCGACGAGGAGTCGCTGCTCGACGCCGACGCACCCGCCGACGCGGCGGACCGGCTGGAGATCGTGATGCGGCGCTTCACCGACATCACGGTCGAGTGGGAGCCGCAGCTGCGCACCTCGCTGCGGCTGACGCTGGAGGAGAGCGGGGGCGAGCGACCGCTGCTGCGGCAGGGCCGGGCCATCGGCTGGATCGCCGACGCGCTGGCACCGCTGCGCGAGAGCCGTCCGGACGTCGACGTCCAGCGCCTCGCGGTGGCGATCCGGTCCGCCACCGGGATCGAGGCGCTGATCTGGCTTACCGACATCGCGGGGTTGGACCGCGCGGACGCCGCGCGGATGATGCGCTGGTCGGCCCGGTCGATGCTGCGCGCGGCGCTCGACGGCGACCAGCCCTGACGACGGCCGCCCCGAGCTCGCCGCGACCGGCGATCGCCGCAACGAAGATCGCCGCAACTCTTCACGAGTTGCGGCGATCGTGGAGTGCCGACCTAGGCGAGCTCGACCAGTTCGAGCAGGTCGTCGCTCCAGGCGTCCTCGACACCGTCCGGGAGCAGGATGGCGCGGTCGGGCTTGAGCGCGGTGACCGCGCCCGGATCGTGGGTGACGAGCACGATCGCGCCGGGGTAACGGGCGATCGCGTCGAGCACCTGCTCGCGGCTGACCGGGTCGAGGTTGTTGGTGGGCTCGTCCAGGAGCAGCACGTTGGCGCCGGAGCAGACGAGCGTGGCGAGCGCGAGCCGGGTCTTCTCGCCGCCGGAGAGCACCCCGGCCGGCTTGTCGACGTCGTCGCCGCTGAAGAGGAAGGCACCGAGGATCTTGCGCAGGTCGGTGTCGGTCTGATCGGCGGCCGCCGAGCGCATGTGGTCGAGGATCGTGCGATCCATCTCCAGCTGCTCGTGCTCCTGGGCGTAGTAGCCGACCCGCAGGCCGTGGCCCGCGTTGACCGAGCCGGTGTCGGACTCCAGCACACCGGCGAGCATCCGCAGCAGCGTGGTCTTGCCCGCGCCGTTGAGGCCGAGGATCGCCACCCGCGAGCCCTTGTCGACGGCGACGTCGACGCCGCTGAAGATCTCCAGCGAGCCGTAGTATTTCGAGAGGCCGGTCGCGGTGAGCGGGGTCTTGCCGCAGGGCGCGGGGTTGGGGAAGCGCACCTTCGCCACCTTGTCGGAGGCGCGCACCTCCTCCAGTCCGGACAGCAGCTGGCCGGCGCGGCGGGCCATGTTCTGCGCGGCGACGGTCTTGGTCGCCTTGGCCCGCAGCTTGTCGGCCTGGGCCATCAGGGCGCCGGCCTTCTTCTCGGCGTTGGCGCGCTCCCGAGTGCGGCGGCGCTCGTCGGTCTGCCGCTGCTCCAGGTAGGTCTTCCAGCCGACGTTGTAGGTGTCGATCACAGCGCGGTTGGCGTCGAGGAACCACACCTTGTTGACGACCGATTCCAGCAGGCCGGCGTCGTGGGAGATCACGATCAGCCCGCCCTTGTGCCCGGCGAGGAAGCCGCGCAGCCAGTTGATCGAGTCGGCGTCGAGGTGGTTGGTGGGCTCGTCGAGGAGCAGGATGCCCGCGTCGCCGGAGTCGCGGAAGAGGATCCGGGCCAGCTCCACCCGGCGGCGCTGGCCGCCGGAGAGGGTGCCGATCGTCTGGGCGAGCACCCGGTCGGGCAGGCCGAGGTTGGCACAGATCCGAGCGGCCTCGGCCTCGGCGGCGTATCCACCGAGCGAGGCGAACTGGTCCTCAAGCTGGCCGTAGCGGCGGATCGCCTTGTCGTCGGAGGCCATCTTGCTCTCCAGCGACTGCATCTCGGCCATCAGCTTGTCCAGGCCCCGTGCCGAGAGCACCCGGTCCCGGGCGGTGACATCGAGGTCGCCGGTCCGCGGGTCCTGCGGCAGGTAGCCCACCGGGCCCTTGCGCTCGATCTGGCCCGTATAGGGCGTGCCCTCGCCGGAGAGCGACTTCAGCATCGTGGTCTTGCCCGCGCCATTACGGCCGACAAGGCCGATCCTGTCACCGGGCTGCACCCGGAGGGTGGCTTCGGAGAGCAGGATGCGGCTGCCGGCGCGCAGCTCGAGCCCGGTTGCGGTAATCATGATGCAACTAGCGTACTTGGCGCGCCGTACTGATTTTCAACCCAGCATGATCAACGTGAGCAACGCTACCCGATTTGTCATCCCCTGCGGCGGGTGGGGCTTACGCTGTGGTTCTGCTGATCACCGGCGCAGGAGAGGCCCCATGTCACTCAATGAGAACGCCGACCTGGACCCGAGCCAGGTCGAGGACCTTCGCGGCGCCGGTGGCGGCGGCGGAGGTGGGGGCGGTGGCATGTTCCCCGGCCTCGGCGGGGGCGGTGGCGGCGGGGGCGGGCTGCCCGGCGGCGGTGGCGCCGCGCTCGGATGCCTCGGCAGCCTGCTGCCGATGTTCCTCAAAGGCGGCAAGGGCGGCAAGCTCGGCCTGGTCCTCATCCTCGTCATCTGCTGCGTCGGCGGCTTCTGCCTGCTGCGCGGCGGCGGGCTCAACAGCCTCGGCGACCTGGGCGGGCTCGGCGGCGGCACGGCCCCGCAGGCGTCCGCCAACAACTCCGCGCTCGCCGTGACCTGCTCGAAGGACAACCCCAAGCGCTTCGACGACCCGGCCTGCCGCAACCTCGCCTACATCAACTCGATCCAGGCCTACTGGCAGAAGTCGCTGCCGCAGAACTTCGGCAAGCCCTACCAGGTCGTGCCGACGCGCTACTTCAGCGGCTCCGTCAACACCGCCTGCGGTGCGGCCACCTCCGGTGTCGGGCCGTTCTACTGCCCCGGCGACAACCGGGTCTACATCGACCTCAGCTTCTATGACGAGCTGGCCCGGCGCTTCGGCGCACCGGGGCAGTTCGCCCAGGCCTATGTCCTCGCCCACGAGTACGGGCACCACGTGCAGACCCTGCTCGGCACCGAGGCGGAGGTGCGGCGGGCCCAGCAGCGCGACCCCCGCAACGCCAACAGGTACTCGGTCGCGATGGAGTTGCAGGCCGACTGCTACGCCGGTGTCTGGGCGAAGTCGGCGACGTCGACGACGAGCGACACCGGCGTACCGTTCTTCACCAACATCACCACCAAGGACCTCGACGAGGCGCTCAACGCGGCGGCGGCGGTCGGCGACGACACGATCCAGAAGAAGGCCGGCGGCTCGATCAACGAGGACGGCTTCACCCACGGCAGTGCCGCGCAGCGCCAGCAGTGGTTCCGCCAGGGCTACACCACCGGCGACCCGAAGCAGTGCAACACGTTCAGCTGAGGTCCGGTCCCGGTCCCCGGTTTGCAGCAAGGCGTGGCCATTCCCTGTCGGGAGGCCACGCCTTGCTGCAAACCGGGGACCGGGGTCAGTCGCTCAGGCGGATGCGGGTGTTGCGGGCGGCCTTGGCCGCCTCCTCGAGCACGGCGAAGCGCGGCTCGGCCACCTCCAGGAAGCGCTCGTCGCGGTGCTCCAGCAGCGGGGCGAGGCGCCGGTCGGCGAGGATGGCGTCGATCATCGGGCGGTCGCCGCCGCAGACGAGCGCCGTGATCCTCGTCACCGACGGC
Organism: Allocatelliglobosispora scoriae; assembly: GCF_014204945.1. Taxonomy (NCBI): domain Bacteria; kingdom Bacillati; phylum Actinomycetota; class Actinomycetes; order Micromonosporales; family Micromonosporaceae; genus Allocatelliglobosispora; species Allocatelliglobosispora scoriae. The sequence continues at coordinate 1,227,585 of NZ_JACHMN010000003.1, read as the reverse complement.
AGCAGCACCCGGGCCACGATGTCGGCGGCCTTCTCCGTCGCCGCGGTCGCCTGGTTGTCCCGGCGCCGGGCGTAGCGCTGCTGCGACCAGCCGCCCGCCGCCGTGCGCCCCTGCACGTAGAAGGTCTCCACCTTGGAGACCTCGATCTCGTCCCCGAACGCGACGCCGACCGCCATCGCACCCCGCCGGGCCAGCAGCAGCCCGATCCGGTGCGGCAGCTTCGCGGCGGCGATGAGCTCGTCGATCGTCGCGACCGGGCCGACCCCCGGCGGCGGTGTCAGCTCGGCGGTGACGCCGTCGGCACCCGTGATCACCAGCCCGGACTCGGTCTCGGGCGAGCCGTGCCGCTGCACGAACCCGTCCAGCCAGCGGGTCAACCGGGGCGGGTCGACATCGACCCACCGGCCACCACCCGCCGCGGGCCTGGCGCCCGATCGTCCGCTCACGGGCCCCACGGTACCGTTTTCCCCGTGATCGGCCCGACGCCTTACCTCCACGGCCGTGCCGAGTTGCTCGACGCGACCGACCGGCACCCCTACGCCCTGCTCACCTCCAGCGGCGGTCAGGTCACCGCGTGGCGCGCCGGTGACGGCCTGGTCTGGCGCGCGGTCGGTCCCTGGGGGCCGATCATCGCCTCCCTCGGCGGCGAGGCCGGGCCGGTGGCGATGCTGATCGCCCAGCTCGACCATGTCGGGTTGCTGGACGGCATCCGGTGGATGCACCTGCCCCGGAGCCCGCGCGCGCAGCTCGCCGCCACCCTCACGGTCCTGGAGCAGGACGACTGGGATTTCCTCTGGACCGCCGACGAACCGCCGCCGCACCCCGGCGAGGCGGACGTGGTCGCGCTGACCGAGGCCGACCACGACGAGATCCTCGCGGTGATCGCCGACGCGCTGCCGCACAGCACCAGCCGACCCGGCGATCCGCGGATCCGGACCTGGCACGGCATCCGGCACGGCGGCAGGCTGGTGGCGGTCGCGGGTGACCGCAGCGTCGACATGATCGGGCACATCTCCGCCATCGCGGTCGCCTCGGACCGGCAGGGCGGCGGCTTCGGCGCGGCGCTCACCTCGGCGCTGACCCGGCGGCTGATCGCGGAGTTCGGCATGGCGTCGCTCGGCGTGATGTCCGACAACGACGGCGCGCTGCGGTTCTACCGCCGCCTCGGCTACGCGGGTGAGCTGACCCGCAGCTCGATCCGGATCAGCTGAGACAGGCGCTCTACCAGGGCCAGTGCTCGGCGAGCGAGACCGGGCTGTCGCCGGGCCAGACCACGATGACGCGCTCGCAGTCGGTGTCGAAGACGAGCATCGCGCCCGCGATCTGGGCGAGCGCGCAGATGGCGTAGAGCGCCGCGGTGCTCTCCGGGTCCCGGAACCCGACGCTGCCCACCTCGCTCTCGGGTGTGAGCGGCGCCTCCTGGTCCTCCCAGTCGGGCGCCTGCAGCGTGACCTCGCCGAGGTCCAGCCCGCCGCCGCTGGCGAGCTCGAACCCCGCACCGAGGCCGTCGACCCGGAACCAGGGCGTGCCGTGGCACCCGGCCTTGCGGAAGGCGGTCAAAACCTCCGCCACCACCGGCAGGGGGTGCGGCGGCGGCAACTGTCCGGGTACGCCGAAAGAGGCGCTCGCGCTCGCCGCCCACTCGAGGACGTCCGGCTGGACGGAGTGGAGCGGGGTGGCAAGGATCGACCAACTCACGCCAGTAAGTAAACCCTGATTCGCCCCGCGCGGCATTGGCGGATTAGTCGGGCGGCGTCTGCGAACGGCGGGCACTTCGCGGACCTCAACTTAACCGGTTGTGTTGATGAACGTCATCGCTTAGGCTATCGCCGGGACGGGCTTGAGCACGGTCATCGGGGCGCACATCTGTTACGCCCCTTGGTGTCCCCCTTCACCGGGGCTCTTGTCCGAGGTAGGAAATGAAACAACGCATCGCGATCGCCGCCACCGCGGTGGTCACACTCATCATGTCCATGCTCCTGTTCGCCGAGCCCGCGCACGCCGCAGTCGGCATCCGCGTCACCAACGGAAAGCTGGTCGAGGCCAATGGCACACCGCTGAAGCTGCGGGGGATCAACCACGCCCACACGTGGTACCCGAGCCAGACCAACTCCTTCGCCGACATCAAGGCGGCCGGGGCCAATGCCGTCCGCGTGGTGCTCAGCGGTGGCCGTTGGACCGCCAACACCGCCGCCGACGTCAGCAACGTGATCAGCCTGTGCAAGGCCAACAAGCTGATCTGCGTACTGGAGAACCACGACACGACCGGCTTCGGCGAACAGAGCGGCTCCGTCTCGCTGGACACGGCGGTGAACTACTGGATCAGCATCCAGAGCGCGCTGACCGGCCAGGAGAACTACGTCATCCTCAACATCGGCAACGAGCCGTTCGGCAACAACGCCGTCACCCCCAACTGGACCAGCGCCACGTCGAGCGCGATCCAGCGCCTGCGTACCGCGGGTTTCCAGCACACGATCATGGTGGACGCGCCGAACTGGGGCCAGGACTGGGGTTTCACCATGCGTGACACCGCACCGAGCGTGCTCGCGGCGGACACCACCGGCAACACCATCTTCAGCATCCACATGTACGGCGTCTTCGACACCGCGGCCGAGGTCACCGCCTACATCAGCTCCTTCACCAGCCGCAACCTGGCGCTGTGCGTCTGCGAGTTCGGCGACATGCACTCCGACGGCAACCCCGACGAGGACACGATCCTCTCGGCGACCCAGGCCGCCGGGATCGGCAACATGGCCTGGTCGTGGAGCGGCAACGGCGGCGGGGTCGAGTACCTCGACCTCGTGACGAGCTTCAACCCGGCGCAGCGCAGCTCGTGGGGCAACCGATACATCACCGGCGCCAACGGCCTGAGCACCACCTCCACCCAGGCCACGATCTATGGCGGCACCACCCCCGACACCACCCCGCCGAGCACGCCGTCGGGCCTCGCCGCGTCGGGCACCACGAGCACCAGCACCACGCTGGGCTGGACCGCCTCCACCGACAACGTCGGCGTCACCGGATACGACATCCTGCGCGCCCCGGGCACCTCCGGCGGCTCCTTCGCCGTGGTCGGTTCCTCGACCACCACGTCGTTCACCAACACCGGCCTGACGGCGGCGACGGCGTACCGCTACCAGGTCCGGGCCAAGGACGCCGCGGGCAACGTCTCGGCGGTCTCCAGCACGGTCACCGTCACCACGTCCAGCGGTGGCGGCGACACGACTGCGCCGAGCGCGCCGACGGGCCTCACGACCTCCGGCACCACGAGCACCAGCACCACGCTGGGCTGGACCGCCTCGACCGACAACGTCGGCGTCACCGGATACGACATCCTGCGCGCCCCCGGTGCCAGCGGCGGCTCCTTCGCCGTGGTCGGTTCCTCGACCACGACATCGTTCACCAACACCGGCCTGACGGCGTCGACCACCTACCGCTACCAGGTCCGGGCCAAGGACGCCGCGGGCAACCTATCGGCGGTCTCCAGCACGCTCAGCGTGATGACCTCCTCGGGCGGCGGCGGTGGCGGCTGCACTGCGACCGGCACCGCGCAGAGCACCTGGAGCAACGGCTACGTGCTGCAGCCGGTGACCGTCACCAACACCGGCACCGCCACCATCACGAGCTGGACCGTCACCGTCACGCTCCCGGCGGGTCACGCCCTGACCGGCTCCTGGAACGCGACCTTCACCACCAGCGGACAGGTCGTCACCGCCAAGAGCATCTCCTGGAACGGCACGCTGGCACCGGGGGCGTCGACCTCCTTCGGCCTGCAGGCGAGCCGCCCCAACGGCGACACGAGCCTGCCGACCGGCTACACCTGCACGACCCCGTAACACCCCGCCGAACGACGGCCGCCGTGGAGTCCACGGCGGCCGTCGCCGTCACGGAGCGGTGCCGGCCTCCTCCGGGACCGGCGCCGTGGACCGCAGTCGCAGTGCCAGCAGGCTCGCCAGGACCAGCACCACGCCGGTGATCAGGACGATGACGGCCGGGCTCAGCCCGCCGTCGGTGACGTCATAGACCAGCTCCGGTACGGCGAGGGTGACCCCGAGGACCGCGCCGAACAGCATCACCGTCGCCCGGGTGCTGCGGTAGAGCAGGAAGCAGGCGGCTGCCGTCGCGGCCGTCAACCCGTACCCCCAGATGTTGGGAGCGGAACCGAACAGCGGCGCCTGCCCACCGACGATGGCGAGCGCGCCGCCGACGAGCAGTCCCAGCGGTCGCGGGGTGATCAGCGAGGCGAAGCTGAGCACGATCCAGACCGCCCCGGCCGCGACGAGCGCGAGTCCGGTGCCGAGTGCTTCGGCACCAGCCAGGTCGACCATCGTGACGCTGACCGCGGCGGCGCTCCACAGCCCGGCGCAGACGACGCTGAACGGGCTGGACCGCACCAGCAGGGCGACGATCGACGCGCCCAGCCCGGCCAGCATCGCGTAGGTCGGCTGGTGCACATCGACCTGAGAATCTGCCGCGACCAGCACCGCGGCTGCGAGCGGGACGGACACCAGGGCCAGCAGCCCGCTCGCGGCCCGGCCCCGCGCTCCGGTCGTCGCGCGCAGGCCCGCTGCTCCGGCGAAGGCGACGGCCGCGACCGCCATGACGGCGGCGACGCCCACCAGGATGGCGACCTTGGCGAGGTGCCCCAGGTCGTCCCAGGCGGTGCCCAGGAGCAGCAGCGCACCGACGGCCATCAGGGCGCCTCCGGCATAGCCACCCGCTTCGGCCAGCCAGCCGAACTGCTTGACCGGTGCGGCGGCGAAGGCATGCCGGACGGCGCCGGCCTGTTCCACGGTCAGCTGACCCTCTGTGACGAGCCGCTGCAGCGCGGCTTCTTCTTCCTTACCCAGTGGCATGCCCGTATCGTCCTCGGCCGATGCGGTGCGGCGGCAGAGCTGACCTACTCACGCGGGCTCGGCCGGATACTCAGGTACTACGCGCCGGTGGCGCCGTCGACGCGCTCCCGCACGAGGTCGGCATGGCCGTTGTGGCGGGCATATTCCTCGATCATGTGCAGGATGATCCAGCGCAGGCTCGCCGGGCTGCCGTCACCGCGCATGCCGAGGTCCTCGAGAGATGCCGCCGCTGCGACGATCTCGCGGGAACGCGCACAGTTGGCCCGGAAGACCGCCAGCACCTCGGCGGGCGGCATGGAGTCGAGCTCCTCGAAATCGGCGTTGACCTCCAGTGGATCGAAGATCGACGGCAGGTCCAGCTTGGCGAAGCGGATGCCGAACCACCAGGTCTCCACGTCGGCCATGTGCCGCAGCAGGCCGAGCAGCGAGATCTGCGACGGCGGGGTGCTCAGCTCGCGGAGCTGGTCGTCGGTGAGTCCGGCGCATTTCAGCTCCAGCGTGGCCCGCTGGTAGTCCAGGAACGCGACGAGCATCGCGCGCTCGTCGCCGGTCTGCGGGGGGTTGATGCGGCTGTCGATGGTCACCCGCGCATCATGCCCGTGGGCACCGACACTCCGCCCTGATCGCGCTGTCTCCGGTGAACGACCCTCTCGCACCTGAGCGGAGAGGGTCGTTCGCCGGAGACAGCGCGATCGCGTCCGGTCAGCGGCGGCGCTGCCTGCCCGAGACCTCGCGCTCGCCGATCTGCGTGGCGAGCCGCTCAAATCCCGCGGCCATCAGCTTTTCGAACCGCTCGAACCGGAGATCGACCTTCCGCTCGAACTCATCGAACCTGCCCTCGAGCGTGTCCATCCGGTCGCAGACGCCGTCGACCTTGGTCTCCAGGCTGCCGACCTTGGTCTCCAGGCTGTCTACCTTGGTCTCCAGACTGCTGACCTTGCCGGACAGGCCCGCGACAGCGGTCTCCAGGTTGGACACTCGCGTCCCCTGATCAGCTACCTTTCTCCCCAGGTAATCGATCCTCTCGCCGTGCTCGACGAGCGTCCGCCGCATGTCGTTGGACGCGATCGCCAGGTTGCCGACCTGCTTCTCGACGCCGCCCGGGTAGGCGGCCGCCATCGATCGCGAATCCAGGTCCAGAACCGCGCCCGCGAGCACGCTGATCGGATTGACCTGCTCCAGATCGGCCATGCCCTCGAGGATGGGTCGCACCGCGACCGCCACGCCCGACTCTGCCACTGCTGTCACTGCCAGTGCTCCTTCAATGAGGTGTGCGATTGCTCGCGGTGAGAGGGGCACCTCGCGCAGGCGGCTCGTGCCGCCGCGAAAATGCTAAGCAATGAGAGGTCATGATCGCAATAACCGGTGGCGGGCAGAAATAGATTCAGCCAGGCAGCGCACGAGGTGCCACCTGGCTGAGAGCAGAACGGGATCAGGAGATCGCGACCGGCTTCGGCTTGCCGTCGACGCCGGCCTCCAGCCGCTGCTGTGACGTGATCGGCGTCGGCGCGCCGGTCAGCGGGTCGAAGCCGCCCCGGGTCTTCGGGAAGGCGATGACCTCCCGGATCGAGGTCTCCCCCGCGAGCAGCATGCAGACCCGGTCCCAGCCGAAGGCGATGCCGGCGTGCGGCGGCGGACCGTACTGGAAGGCGTCGAGGAGGAAGCCGAACTTGTCCTTCGCCTCCTCGGTCGAGATGCCCAGCAGCGAGAAGACCCGCGACTGCACGTCGCCCCGGTGGATACGCACCGAGCCGCCGCCGATCTCGTTGCCGTTGCAGACGATGTCGTACGCATAGGCCAGGGCGCGGTCGGGGGCCGACTCGAAGGTGTCCATCCACTCCGAGTTGGGCGAGGTGAAGGGGTGGTGCACAGCGGTCCAGCCGAGCTGCTTGCCCGCGTCGTCGGTGGCGGGCTCGAACATCGGCGCATCGACGACCCAGCAGAACGCCCACGCGGACTCGTCGACCAGGTCGGACCGCTTCGCGATCTCGATCCGGGCCGCGCCGAGCAGCTCCTGCGACGCGCGGCGCTCACCGGCGGCGAAGAAGATCGCGTCGCCCGGCTTGGCACCGACCGCGTCGGCGAGACCGCTCAGGTGCGCCTCGGCGAGGTTCTTCGCGACCGGTCCCTTGGGCTCGCCGGTCTCGGCGTCGATGAGCAGGTAGGCGAGGCCGCGGGCGCCGCGCGCCTTGGCCCAGTCCTGCCAGCCGTCGAGCTCCTTGCGGGTCTGCGCCGCACCGCCCGGCATCACGACGGCACCGACGTAGGGCGCCTGGAAGACCCGGAACTCGGTGCCCGCCAGGAACTCGGTCAGCTCGACGAGCTCGACACCGTAGCGCAGGTCGGGCTTGTCGGAGCCGTAGCGCTCCATCGACTCGGTCCAGGTGATCCGCCGGATCGGACCGGCCGGGATCTCGTGCCCGGCGAGCTCGCTCCACAGCTTGCGGACGAGCTCCTCGCCGAGCTCGATGATGTCGTCCTGGGTCACGAAGGACATCTCGATGTCGAGCTGGGTGAACTCGGGCTGCCGGTCGGCGCGGAAGTCCTCGTCGCGGTAGCAGCGGGCGATCTGGTAGTAGCGCTCCATGCCGGCCACCATCAGCAGCTGCTTGAACAGCTGCGGGGACTGGGGCAACGCGTACCAGCTGCCGGGCTGGAGCCGGACCGGCACCAGGAAGTCGCGTGCCCCCTCGGGGGTGGATCGCGTCAGCGTGGGGGTCTCGATCTCGTTGAAGTCGCGGGCATGCAGCACCTCGCGGGCGATCTGGTTGGCCCGCGAGCGCAGCCGCAGCGCGCTCGCCGGGCCGCTGCGGCGCAGGTCGAGGTAGCGGTAGCGCAGGCGGATGTCGTCGCCGGCCTCGATGTTGTCGTCGATCGGCAGCGGCAGCGGCGCCGCGGTGGAGAGGACCTCCAGCTCGGTGACGATCACCTCGACGGCGCCCGTGGGCAGCTCCGGGTTTTCATTTCCGGCCGGGCGGGCCGAGACCGTGCCGACGACCTTGACGCAGAACTCGTTGCGCAACGAGTGCGCCGTGTCTTCGTCGCGGAAGACGATCTGGGCGACGCCGCTGGCGTCGCGGAGATCGATGAAGGTCACGCCACCGTGATCACGCCGACGGGCCACCCAGCCCGCGAGCGTCACCACCTCACCGACGTGCGTTGCGCGCAGGATGCCGGCGTTGTGCGTGCGGATCACGAGTTGCTCCCGGATGAAAGAAACGGCTACGACAGGGCCCTATTCTCGCATCCCGGTCAGGAGCTCCGCCGCCGCCCGGCCACACACCTGCGCGGCGCCGTGCGTCGCCAGGTGCACCGCGCCGAGCGGTTCCCCGGTCGGCACACCCATCTCCACCACGATCGTGTCCGGGCGCCGGGCCAGAACGACCGCCAGCGTCCGCGCCATCCACTCATGCCGATGCGCGTCGCGTACGACGAGCACGAGCGGCCTGCCGTCGGCCGTCTGCAGAGCATGCGGGAGGGAGCCGTTGGCCGCCCCCACCGAATCCACCCGCTCGACGGTGGTGCCCGGGAGCAGGGCTGCGAGCGGTGCGCCGACGCCCCACGGCGTACCCGCGTCGATGGCCATGTTGACCGTGGTCGCGAGCTCGACGACGTGCGCGCCCGTCGTCAGGGGTTTGATCTGCCCGGTGACCCGGACCGCGCGGCGGGCGGCGGCGAGGCCGACCTCACCGCTGCCCCAGCGCAGCGCGGCGGCCTGGCGGTTGGCCGCCTGGGCTGCGGTCCACTCGGCGAGCGCCGCGACCCGGCCGGCCGCCTCGGCGAGGCGCTCCTCCGGGAGCACGCCCTCCAGGACCGCGGCGACCAGCGCGTCGCGGAGCATCAGCGCGGCCTCCTCGTCGGCGGTGTCACCGCCCACGCAGACCGCGTCGGCACCGGCGGCGATGGCGCGCACGGTGGCACCGGCGAGGCCGAACTCGGCCTTGATGGAGGCCATCTCGATGCCGTCGGTGATGACGAGGCCGGTGTAGCCGAGCTCCTCGCGGAGCAGCTTGACCAGCACTCGCGGGCTGAGCGTGGCCGGCAGGGCCGGGTCCAGCGCCGGCAGCAGCAGGTGCGCGGTCATGATCGCCCTGGTCCCGGCGGCGATCGCGGCCCGGAAGGGCACGAGCTCGACCTCGGTGAGCCGGTCGGTCGAGGCCAGCACGATCGGCAGCCCGTGGTGCGAGTCGACGGCGGTGTCGCCGTGGCCGGGGAAGTGCTTGGCGCAGGCGGCGACCCCCGCCGACTGCAGCCCGCGGACCCACGCGGCGGTGTGCCGGGCGACCAGCTCCGGGTCGGCGCCGAAGGAGCGCACGCCGATCACCGGGTTGTCCGGGTTGGAGTTGACGTCCGAGGTCGGCGCGTAGTTGAGGGTGATCCCGGCGGCGGCGAGCTGGGCGCCGATGTCGGCCGCGACCGCCTCGGTGAGCGCCAGGTCGTCGACGGCGCCGAGCGCGTGGTTGCCGGGCCGGGTGCTGCCCGTCTGCACGTCGAGCCGGGTCACGTCGCCGGACTCCTCGTCGACGGCGATCACCACGCCGGGGTTCTCGGCGCGCAGCTCCCGGGTGAGACCGGCGAGCTGCTCCGGATCGGCGATGTTGCGTGAGAAGAGGGCCACCCCGCCGAGGCCGGCTGCCAGCCGTCGGCGCAGCCAGTCCGGCGGCGAGGTGCCGACGAATCCTGGTTGCAGCACGGCGTCGGCGAGCGTCGCCAGGTGCTGTTCGGTCTTCACGTTCGTGGCCATGAGGCGTGTCTCCCCCGCACAGAGGAGTGCCGACGCCGGCAGCGGTGCTGGACCGCAGCGCGACCGGTCGTCGACACCGATACCGCCTCAGGTTAATCCTTAGGTTTCTTTATTGAAAGTAGTGGAGATCGCAGGAAATAGGTCCGCCGTGGGGGGTGCCCAGGTCGCGGGAGCTGCATCCTCCTGAACACCTGACCGAATGTCTTTCACCGTGTCACCCGTTTCGGCATTTGCCGGGAACCAAACGTACGGGATGCCGCGCCGTTCGGCGTACTTAATTTGCTTTCCAAACTTAGCCGCGGAGGGCGACACCTCCACCGCGATGCCCCGTGCGCGCAGTGCCGCAGCGGTGCGCATCGCGCCCGATCTGTCCTCTTCGGACGGCAGCGCGATCAGCACACACGTCGGCGTCGGCCGCGACACTGCCAGCGCGTCCCGGCCGAAGAGCAGTCCCAGCAGCCGGCTCAGGCCGATCGAAAGACCCACGCCCGGGAAGCGGTCGGTGCCGGCCGACGCGAGGTTGTCGTAGCGCCCGCCCGAGCAGACGGAGCCGAAACGCTCATAGCCGATCAGCTGCGTTTCATAGACCGTCCCGGTGTAGTAGTCCAGTCCTCGGGCGATCTTCAGCTCAGCAACGCACAAACCGGGCGAGTGCGCCCGCGCCGCCTCGACCACGGCGACGAGTTCGCCGAGGCCCTCATCGAGCAGCGGGTGGCTGACACCGAGCTTCGCCACCTCGTCGGCGAACGAGGCGTCGGCCGCCGAGATCTCGGCGAGGGCGAGGCACGCCTTCGCCTGCGCCTCCGTGACACCCGCTCCGGCCAGTTCCGCGATCACCTTGGCGGGGCCGATCTTGTCGAGCTTGTCGACCGCGCGCATCACCGCCTCCGGGTCGGCGATGCCGAGCCCCCGGTAGAAGCCCTCCAGCACCTTGCGGTTGTTGACCTGGATGCGGATCGGCGGCAGCGGCAGGGCCGCGAAGGCGTCCCCGATGACGAGCGGCAGCTCGGCCTCGTAGTGCGCCGGCAGGGTGTCGCGGTCCACGATGTCGATGTCGGCCTGGATGAACTCGCGGTAGCGCCCCTCCTGCGGCCGCTCGCCGCGCCAGACCTTCTGGATCTGGTAGCGCCGGAACGGGAAGGCGAGCTTGCCCGCATTTTCCAGCACGTAGCGGGCGAACGGCACGGTCAGGTCGAAGTGCAGCCCGAGCTGCGCATCGCTCGCACCCCGCGGCTCCTCCGCCTCGGCCTGCAGGCGGCGCAGCAGGTAGACCTCCTTGGAGGTCTCACCCTTGCTGAGCAAGGTCTCCAACGGCTCGACGGCGCGCGTCTCGATCGGGGCGAAGCCGTGCAGCTCGAACGTACGCCGGATCCGGTCGAGGAACTGCTGCTCGATGATGCGGTTGCCGGGCAGCCACTCCGGGAAGCCGGAGATGGGCATGGGCTTACTCATGACGTGTTGCTCCTTGAATCGTGCTGAAAAGTCGCGAACGGTCTGTCAGAGACCGCGAGGGGCGGCGGGCCGACCGGCTTCCCGAAGGTAGGGATTGGTCGTGCGCTCGCGCCCGATGGTTGTCGCCGGGCCGTGGCCAGGCAGCACGATCGTCGCGTCGTCGAGGGTGAGGACCTTGCTCCGCAGGCTCGACGTCATCTGATCCATGCTGCCGCCAGGCAGGTCGGTGCGCCCGATCGAGCCCGCGAAGAGCACGTCCCCGCTGAAGCACAGGGGCTCGTCGTCGCCGGGCATCCGCAGCAGCACCGACCCGCCGGTATGGCCCGGTGCGTGGTCGACGGTGATCTCGAGACCGGCCAGGGCGAGCGTCAGCCCGTCGGTGAGCGGCGCGACGTCGTCGGGCTCGGTGAAGGTGAGCCGACCGGCGAAGAGAGCTGTCAGGTCCATCGAGAGGGCCTTGGAGGGGTCCGCGAGCAGCTCCCGGTCGTCCGGGTGGATGTAGGCGGTGATCCCCCGGGCACCGCAGACCGGCGCGACCGAGAAGGTGTGGTCCAGGTGGCCGTGGGTCAGCAGGACCGCGGCGGGGTGCAGGCGGTGCTCGGCGAGCAGGTCGTCGAGGCGCTCCACGACACCGATGCCCGGATCGATCACGACGCACTGCTCACCGGGGCCGGGCGCGACCACGTAACAATTCGTCCCGAATGCATCCGCGGGGAACCCGGCCACCAACATGTGCACAGCGTACCGACCGGGCAGAAGCGGATATCCGGCGCGTCAGGTGGCGGATGTCGCATAGGTCGATCAGATTGTCGCCCCCGGGCACCTGCTTTTCTCAGTGACGCCTCGTACACTCGCTCGGACGCCTTGCATTGTGTCGCGGTGAACCGCGCCACAAAAATGCATCGTTGTCTCAAACGTGATGGTGCCCCTAGCGGTGCGAAGATGAGGGAGGGAGCTCTCGTGGCTTCCAGCAGGACGCGGGCGCGCAAATTAGCGCGCGAAAAGCTCGACCGGCAGCTTGCTCGACGAGCCGATGTGACCCGGCGCAACCGCCGGATTCGCGCCGGCGTCGGAGCCGGGCTCTCCGTGATCCTGGTGGGCCTCGGTGCCACCTGGTTGCTTGGCGGGTTCGACGCCAAGCCCGAGCCGGCGGCAGCCCCGGTGCAGTGCGTGTGGCAGGAGCAGAACACCGAGGCCAACACCGACCTCAAGCCGGTCGGCGCGCCGGCGACGAGCGGCCTCGCCGAGACCGGCACCGCCGCGATGACCCTGACGCTGAGCACGGGCGCCGTGCAGGTCGCCCTCGACCAGGCCAACTCCCCCTGCGCGGCGGCGAGCATCGGCTACCTGGCGGGCAAGCAGTTCTACGACAACACGTCGTGCTTCGAGCTCCAGCACGCCAAGGATGTCTACTCGCTGCGCTGCGGCGACCCGAGCGCGTCCGGCAAGGGCGGGCCCAGCTACACGTTCGCCAACGAGCTCACGATCCCGCCGGCCGACCCGGCCGCGAGCCCCAGCCCGAGCGCCTCGGCCGACGCCGGCACGGTCACGCTCAAGGCCGGCACCGTCGCGATGCTGCCCAACGTGAGCGGCAGCCAGTTCATCATCTTCTACAAGGATTCCAAGGTCGAGATGGGGAAGTACTCCCTCGTCGGCCAGGTCAGCGGTGGTCTCGACATCATCTCGAAGATCGCTGCAGCCGGTACGGTGGCGAATGCCAGCGGTGAGGACACGAAGCCCAAGTCCGACGTCAAGATCCAGACGGTCGCCGTGGTCCCCGGGACCGAGCAGCCGCCCGCGACGACGCCGAGCAGCACCCCAGCCGCCACGCCCAGCACCAAGTCCTGACACTCCGGAGGAACACGATCATGACGCCCGTCAGGGAACAACGCCAGCGCGCCGCGGCACGAGCCCGGCTCGAGCAGCAGATGGCCGAACGGCTCGAAGCCGCACAGCAGCGCCGCAAGCGCAACGCCTTCATCGGTGGCGGAGTCGGCCTGCTCCTCGTCGTCGGCCTGACGATCTGGGGCATCGCCGCGCTGACCGGCGGTGAGAAGTCCCCCGCAGCCGCGCCGAGCGCCGCCGCGCCGTCGGGCTGCCAGTGGGTTCCGGATGATGTCGCGCAGAACCCCAACCTCAAGGACGTCGGCGCTCCGCCGACCGAGGTCCCCCGCGCCGGCACGCAGCTCATGACCATCACCACCAGCCTCGGCGTCATCGAGGTCGAGATGGACGTGACCCACGCGCCGTGCACCGCCGCCAGCTACGCGCACCTCGCGTCGAAGAAGTTCTTCGACAACTCGAGCTGCCACCGCATGGTGACCGAGGGCTTCAAGATCCTTCAGTGTGGCGGCGTGGGCAAGGAGCCGGGCGCGAGCGGCCCGACCTACAAGTTCGCCGAGGAGAACCTGCCGACCGGCAAGAACCCGACCTACGAGCGGGGCACGGTGGCGATGGCCAACACCGGTCAGCCGGCCTCGACGGGCAGCCAGTTCTTCCTCATCGACCAGGACATCCCCGAGGCGAACCTGCCGGCCAACTACACGGTCCTCGGCAAGATCACCAAGGGCCTGGACATCCTCGACAAGGTGATCGCCGCGGGTGCGGTCGGCGAGGACGGCAAGGCCACCGGCGACGGCAAGCCGAAGACCCCGGTCGTCATCAAGACGGTGACGGTCGCTCCGGTCAAGGCCTGACCAACCCACCAGTAAGCCCCGAAAAGGGCCCCACCGCGACGGTGGGGCCCTTTTCGCATGCTCGCTGTCGCCTGGCTAGGCTCCGCTGGTCACCCGGTAGGCGTCGAAGACGCCGTCGACCTTGCGGACGGCGTTGAGCAGGTGCCCGAGGTGCTTCGGATCGGCCATCTCGAAGCTGAACCGGCTCACCGCGACCCGGTCCCGCGTCGTCGTCACCACGGCGGAGAGGATGTTGACCCGCTCCTCCGAGAGGGCCCGGGTCACGTCGGCCAGCAGCTTGTGCCGGTCGAGCGCCTCGACCTGGATCGCGACGAGGAAGGTGGAGCCCGCCGTGGGCTTCCAGCTCACCTGGACGATCCGCTCCGGCTGCAGGCGCAGGTCGGCGGTGTTGGCGCAGTCCTCGCGGTGCACGCTGACCCCGCCGGACCGGGTGACGAAGCCGAAGACCTCGTCGCCGGGGACCGGGGTGCAGCAGCGGGCCAGCTTGATCCAGACATCGGAGACGCCGACCACGACGACACCCGGGTCCTGCCCGGACTGTCGCGACCGCGGCGGCCGGGTCGCGACGGCGGTCTCGGCGATGTCCTCGATCGCCCCCTCCTCGCCGCCGTAACCGGCGACGAGCTTCGAGACGACCGACTGGGCCGAGACGTGGCTCTCACCGACGGCGGCGTAGAGCGACTCCAGGTCCGACAGGTGCAGATCGCGGGCGACCGCCATCAGCGCATCCGAGGTGAGCAGCCGCTTGAGCGGCAGGCCCTCCCGGCGCATCGCCTTGGTCAGCAGCTCCTTGCCGGCCTCGATCGCCTCCTCGCGGCGCTCCTTCTTGAAATACTGCCTGATCTTGGTACGCGCCCGCGGCGACTTGACGAAGCCCAGCCAGTCCTGGGTGGGCCCGGCGTTCTCCGACTTGGAGGTGAAGATCTCCACCACGTCGCCGTTGGAGAGCACCGACTCCAGCGGCACGAGCTTGCTGTTGACCCGCGCGCCGATGCACCGGGCACCCACGTCGGTGTGCACCGCGTAGGCGAAGTCCACCGGGGTGGACCCGACCGGCAGCGCCCGCACGTCGCCCTTGGGCGTGAAGACGTAGACCTCCTGGCTCGACAGGTCGAAGCGCAGGGCGTCGAGGAACTCGCTCGGGTCGCTCGCCTCCCGCTGCCAGTCGAGCAGCTGCCGCAGCCAGGTCATCTCGTCGATGTGGGCCGGCGGTCCGACGACCGTCGCGTTCTTGATCTCCTTGTATTTCCAGTGCGCCGCGATGCCGTACTCCGCGGTGCGGTGCATGGCGTTGGTGCGGATCTGCATCTCCACCGGCTTGCCCGTCGGGCCGATCACGGTGGTGTGCAGGGACTGGTACATGTTGAACTTCGGCATCGCGATGTAGTCCTTGAACCGCCCCGGCACCGGCTGCCAGTTGGCGTGGATCACACCGAGCGCCGCATAGCAGTCGCGGACCGTCTCGACCAGGATGCGAACGCCGATCAAGTCATAGATGTCGTTGAAGTCGCGACCTCGCACGATCATCTTCTGGTAGACCGAGTAGAGGTGCTTCGGCCGACCGGTCACATCGGCCTTGATCTTGGAAGCGCGCAGATCGACGTTGACCTTCTGGGTCACCTGGCGCAGCAGGGCCTCCCGCTGCGGCTGGTGCTCGTCGATGAGGCGCTTGATCTCGTCGAAGCGCTTCGGGAAGAGCTGCCCGAAGGCGAGGTCCTCCAGCTCCCACTTGATCGTGTTCATGCCGAGGCGGTGCGCGAGCGGCGCCAGGATCTCCAGCGTCTCCTTCGACTTCTGCTCCCGCTTGGCGGGCGGCAGGAAGTTGATGGTGCGCATGTTGTGCAGCCGGTCGGCGAGCTTGATCACGAGGACCCGGGGGTCCTTGGCGGTGGCGACGACCATCTTGCGGATCGTCTCGGCCTTGGCCGAGTCGCCGAGCTTGACCTTGTCGAGCTTGGTCACGCCGTCGACGAGGAGCGCGACGCTGTCGCCGAAGTCGGCCTTGATCCCCTCAAGCGTGTAGTCGGTGTCCTCGATCGTGTCGTGCAGCAGGGCGGCCACCAGCGTGGTGGTGTCCATGCCGAGCTGGGCGAGGATGTTCGCCACCGCGATCGGGTGCGTGATGTAGGGGTCGCCGGACTTGCGATACTGCCCCTCGTGCCACTGCCGGGCCGTGTCATAGGCCCGCTGGAGCAGGCGGATGTCGGCCCTCGGGTGGCTGTTGCGGTGCAGGCTGATCAGCGGGGTGAGCTCCTCGCTGATGAGCGTCGATTGCCAGGGCGCGTTGAAGCGGGTGAGTCTCGCCCGCACACGACGCCCGGACGGAGCCCCGTTGAGCAGGCCGAGTCCGCCGCTGATGTCGCCGCTCGGCTCCTCGCCGGGCAGGACGACTCCAGGGGTGACCGTCGCCGTGCGGCTGCCCGATGCGGGCACCACGCCGTTGACGGCCTCCGGGGACTCGACGGGATCGGTGGACACCAGCCGCTCCTCCCGACCCGACCGGTAGGCGTCGCCGCTCGACGCGACCGACGGGGCAGGAACCCATCCTACCCTGCGGCCAGGTCTTGACTACCGAACGGCCGAGCGCGCGGACCCATCCGTTCGGTCAGACGGTCATCAGCGCGTGGACGTCGCAGCCGGGGAGCCGGTCGCGCCCGGCGAGGAAGGCCAGCTCCATCAGGACGGTGAAGCCGCAGACGACCCCGCCGGCCCGGGCGACCAGGTCCAGGGTCGCCTCGGCGGTGCCGCCCGTGGCGAGGACGTCGTCGACGACGAGCACCCGCTGGCCGGGGGTGAAGGCACCCTCGCTGATCTCCAGGGTCGCCGTGCCGTACTCCAGGTCGTAGGTGGCGGAGTGGGCCACCCGGGGCAGCTTGCCCGCCTTGCGGACCGGCACGACCCCGACACCCGAGGCGTAGGCGAGGGCGGCGGCGATGACGAACCCGCGCGCCTCGACACCGACCACGACGTCGAACCCGCCACGGCCGCCGTGATGGGCGATGATCACATCGATCACCTGGCGGAAGACCGGGCCGTCCGCGAAGAGCGGCGTGAGGTCCTTGAAGAGGATCCCGGGCTTGGGGAAATCGGGCACGTCCACGACGCGGCTCGCCACGAGGGCCGCCACCCCGGGTCCGCTGTCGCCAGTCAGCTCGTCAGTCACCGGGTAAGCGTAAGGGGCCCGCTCACCGAGGTGAGCGGGCCCCTTGACACGTGCTGTGTCAGCGACGCTTCGGTGCCGACGGCCGCGTGTTGGACGGGCGGCGAGCGGGCTTGGCGCCCGGCTTCGGCGCACCGGCCGCGACCGGCTCACCCACGGGCTGCGCGACGGCGGTGGCCGGCTCGGCCGCCTTCGCCGCGAGGCCGGCCCGGCGGGCCAGCACCCGCTGGGTGTGGTTGGCGATCTTCGGCTCGATCGACTTGAGCGCCACGAGGACCGGGGTCGCGAAGAAGATCGAGGAGTAGACCGCGGTGCCCATACCGATGAAGAGCACCAGACCGAGGTCCTTCAGGGTGCCCGCACCGAGCAGACCGGCGCCGATGAAGAGCAGGCCGCCGACGGGGAGCAGGGCGACCAGACCGGTGTTGATGGAGCGCATCAGGGTCTGGTTGACGGCGAGGTTTGCCGCCTCCGCATAGGTCTGGGTCGCACTGCCGGTGATGCCCCGGGTGTTCTCCTGGACCTTGTCGAAGACGACGACGACGTCGTAGAGCGCGAAGCCGAGGATCGTCAGGAAGCCGATGACGGTCGACGGCGTCACCTCGAACCCGACCAGCGCGTAGACGGTCGCCGTCGCGAGCAGGTCGAAGGCGAGCGACGCGAGCGCCGCCACCGCCATCCGCCACTCGAAACGGAACACCAGGAAGACCGTCACCACCAGCAGGAAGACGACGAGACCGATGATGGCCTGCCGGGTGACCTGCCCACCGAAGGACGGCGAGACGGTGCTCTCACCGATCTGGTCGGCCGGGATTCCCAGCGCCGTGGCGATCTGCTGCTTCGCCGCGAGTGTCTGCTCCGTCGTGAGCGTCGAGGTGCGGATCGAGTAGATCGAGTCACCCACCCGCTGCGAGGAGACGACGTGCCCCGGCTCGGCGTCGGACGCGGAGACCGCGGTGACCGCCTTGCCGACGGCGTCCTCCGCCTGGGTGACACTGCCGACCGAGGCCGGCACCTGGAACTCGTTGCCGCCCTCGAACTCGATGCCGGCGGTGAAGCCCACCAGCGTCAGGCTCAGGATCGCTGCCACCAGCAGGACGCCGGCGACCGAGAACCAGATCCGCCGCTTGCCGACGATGTTGAGACCGGCCTCGCCCCGGTAGAGGCGAGTCGCAAGACCCGTGTTGCTCATTGTCAGGCCTCCTTGGTCCGCATGCGGCGGGTGCCGACGGACTCATCGTCATCAGTATTGCGCTGGTGCAGCACTCGACCCAAACCACTGACCTTCGGCGAGAGGAAGGCCTTGGTGCTGGCGAACATGGTCATGATCGGGTGACGGAAGAGGAAGACCACCACGAGGTCGAGGACCGTCGCCAGGCCCAGCGCGAAGGCGAAGCCCTTCACCGGACCGCTGGAGACCAGGTAGAGCACGACGGCCGCCATGATCGAGACCGCGTTGGCGGTGAGGATCGTCTTGCGCGCCCGCTGCCAGGCCCGGGGCACCGCACTGCGCGGCGTCCGACCCTCGCGGATCTCGTCCTTGAGTCTCTCGAAGTAGATGACGAAGGAGTCGGCGGCCACACCGAGGGAGACGATGAAGCCGGCGATACCCGCCAGGGTGAGGGTGAAGCCCATCTCCCGACCCAGCACCACGAGGGCGCCGAAGACGAGCAGACCCGACAGGATCAGCGAGAGGAAGATGACCGAGCCCAGGAGGCGGTAGTAGAAGAACGCGTAGATCGCGACGAGCAGCATGCCGATACCGGCCGCGAGCAGACCCGCCTTGAGGTGCTCGCTGCCGAGCGTCGCCGTGATCGACTGGGAGTCACGCGACACGAACGACAGCGGCAGGGCACCGAAGTTGAGCTTGTTCGCCAGGTCCTGCGCGCTCGCGGAGTTGAAGCTGCCGCTGATCGAGGACTGGCTGCTCAGCACACCGAGGATCTGCGGTGCCGAGATGACGGTGTTGTCGAGGACGACCGCGACGAGGCACTTGCCCTGGTCGCCGAGGGCTGCCTGCTCGCACTTCGGGTCGACGTCGTTGCGGAACGCCTCACCGGTGAGCTTGGTCCACTTGCTGGTGCCGTCGCTGGTGAAGTTCAGCGCGACCTCCCACTGGCCGTTCTGGGCCAGCTGCGGGCTCGCGCTGTCGATGTCGATGCCCTCGACCTTGGCGACGTCGAGCAGGTACTTGCCACCCGACTGGCAGGCGACAGCCTGCTTCTTCGGATCGTCGATCGAGCCCGCGAAGCGCTTGTCGAGCTGCTCGCAGTTGATCTGCGGCACGTTGAACTGCATCGTCACCGGCAGCACACCGACCTCGGGGCCGGTGAGCTTGCTGAACGGCGCCAGGGTGAGCCCGATCTCGGGGTTGGCGGTCGGGTCGCCGACGGCGGTGAGGGCGCTCGCCGCGTTCCACGCGGTGGCACCGACCTTCGCCTTGACCTCGTCGAGCGTCGGCACCTTGCCCACGGCGGCGGCGGGGGCGCTGGCACTCGGGGTGGGCGTGGGCGTCGGGGTCGGCGTGGCCGACGCTGCCGCACCGCCACCACCGCTGCCGCCCGCGGACGGCGTCGCACTCGGCTTGGCCGAGCCCGAAACGCTCGGCTTCGCGGAGCCGGAGGCGCTGGGCTTGGCCGAGCCGCTGACCGAGGGGCTCGGCGACGCGGTCGACGGCGGGGCCATGCCGCCACCGTTGGTGATGTTGATGACCTTGCGGAAGAGCATCTTGGCCGGCTGGCCGACGTCCTTCACCGAGTCGTTGTTCTGGCCGGGCACCGAGATCACGATGTTGTCCGAGCCGTCGGTGACGACTTCGGCTTCGCTGACGCCCTTGCCGTTGACCCGATCCTCGATGATCTGTCGGGCCTCCTCGAGCTTCTGCGGGTCGATCTGGCTGCCGTCAGACGTCACGGCCTGCAGCGTCACTCGCGTGCCGCCCACCAGGTCGAGGCCGAGCTGCGGCTTCAACCTGTCCTGAAAGCTGCCCGTGCCGCCGAGGAAAACGATGGCGTAGAGGACGACGAAAATGGCCCCGAGCACGGCGAGTTGCCGCCCGGGGCGCATCTGTCCCTGAGGTGGTGCCACGGCTGTCTTGTCTCCTTGGGTCAAACCGTGTGGGAGCACGGGGTGAGAGGCGTGCGCCACACCCTACGTCGGAACGTGAGGGTGTGGCACGTCGCGGTGGATTAAATGATCACCGGTCAACGACCGGGTTGAACCACGTCTTCGGCGCTGGTCGCGGTCGCTTCGACGGCGGGAGCTTCCTCGGCGTTCTCGGCCTTGATGACCCGGCCGATCGCCGCGCGCTCGTGGACGGTGTTGACACCGGGAGCGATCTCCAGCGTGACCGTGCCGGCCTCGCTGTCCACGGCGACGACTGTACCGTGCAGACCGACCACGGTGATCACCTTGTCACCGGCGGAGACGCTGTTCTGCAGCTCCGCGGCCTCGCGGCGCCGCTTGTTGTTCGGCCGGATGATCATGAAATACATGAGCAACGCCATGGCTGCGAAGAACAGCAGCGTCATGTACGAGCCGCCGCCCTGGGCTGCTTCCGCAATATTCACGTCGGGGACCTTCCGATCTCACCCCACCGTGACATGAAAATCACCGGCGGTGGCATTCGTGTTCGTCCGTTCGGACCGCGGCGAGTCTAGTCGGTTCGCCGGGGATCTCCACATCCCGGCACAGATCACAGTCCGGTCACGGACGATCGTCGGCCTCGTCGTCGGCGGTGAACAGGTCGGGCGCCGCTCCGACGCCGCCCGAAAAGATACCATTTGCGCTCGGTGGCGGGATCAGCCCGAGGTGCCGCCACGCTGCCGGCGTCGCCACCCGACCCCGCGGCGTACGCGCGAGCAGACCTGCCCTGACCAGGAAGGGCTCGCAGACCTCGGCGACGGTGTCCGGCTGCTCCCCCACCGCGACGGCGAGCGTCGAGACCCCGACCGGCCCGCCGCCGAACGACGAGACGAGTGCCATCAGGACCGCCTTGTCGAGCCGGTCCAGCCCGATGGCGTCGACGTCGTAGACCTTGAGCGCCGCCTGCGCCGTCGCGAGCGTCACCACCCCGTCGGCCCGCAGCTCGGCGAAGTCGCGAACCCGGCGCAGCAGCCGGTTGGCGATGCGTGGTGTGCCCCGCGACCGCCCGGCGATCTCGACGATCCCGTCCTGCTCCACCGGGACGCCGAGAATCCGCGCCGAGCGCATCAGCAGCGCCGCGAGCTCGTGCCCCGAATAGAACTCGAGGTGCCCGACGAACCCGAACCGGTCCCGCATCGGACCCGTCAGCAGCCCCGACCGGGTCGTGGCCCCGACCAGCGTGAACGGCTCCACGTCGAGCGGGATGGCGGTGGCGCCCGGACCCTTGCCGACGATGACGTCGACCCGGAAGTCCTCCATCGCGGAGTAGAGCAGCTCCTCGGCCGGCTTGGCGATGCGGTGGATCTCGTCGATGAAGAGCACATCGCCGGCCTGGAGGCTGGTCAGCACGGCGGCGAGG
This sequence comes from Allocatelliglobosispora scoriae, assembly GCF_014204945.1. NCBI lineage: Bacteria > Bacillati > Actinomycetota > Actinomycetes > Micromonosporales > Micromonosporaceae > Allocatelliglobosispora > Allocatelliglobosispora scoriae. The sequence continues at coordinate 1,206,173 of NZ_JACHMN010000003.1, read as the reverse complement.
TCGCCGGAGCGCTCGATCGCGGGGCCCGAGGTCATCCGCAGCCCGCCGCCGAGCTCCGCCGCGACGATCATGGCGAGGGTGGTCTTGCCGAGACCGGGCGAGCCGGAGAAGAGGATGTGATCGGGCGGCGTGCCGCGGCGCAGCGCGCTGTGCAGCAGCACTTCGAGCTGCTCGCGGACCCGCTCCTGGGCGACGAACTCGGCGAGCCGCTTGGGCCGCACCGACGCCTCGGCGTCGCGCTCCTCGGCGGTCGCGATCGGGTTGACGAGGGACTCGGCGGTCATCGTGCCTTACCCAGCAGCTTGATCGCCTGCCGCAGCAGGTCGGGGACGGGCGGCGTGGGCCCGTCGATGCCCTCAGCCACGGCGGAGATCGCCGAATCGGCCTGGCTGGGGGTCCAGCCCAGCCCGACGAGTCCCTGGCGCACCTGGTCCTGCCAGGCCATCTGCCGGGGCACCCCGGTAGCCAGGGCACCCGGCACCACCGGGCCGATCTTGTCGCGGAGCTCCAGGATGATCCGCTCCGCGCCCTTCTTGCCGATGCCGGGCACCCGGGTCAGGGTCGAGACGTCGCCGGAGGCGATGGCGGTGCGCACCACGTCGGGCGGGTGCACCGCGAGCACGGCCTGCGCGACCCGGGGGCCCACACCGCTGACGGTCTGCAGCACCTCGAAGAGGCTGCGCTCGGCGTCGTCGGGGAAGCCGTAGAGGGTGAGCGAGTCCTCGCGGACGATGAGGCTGGTCGAGAGCCGGGCCGGTGCGCCGAGCCGGAGCGAGGCGAGCGTGCCGGGCGTGCAGTGGACGGCCAGCCCCACCCCGCCGACCTCGACGACGGCACTCTCGGCGCCGATCGAGGTGACCTGCCCCGCCACGCTCGCGATCATGTCGAACCCCTCCCAGCACACGTGTACGACACAGTAATACGCCCGCCCGCGTCCGCCGCAGAGCCCCGCCGGTGCCGGATGCCGGTCAGCGCCGAGCGGCCTTGAGCGCGGCGGCGAGCTTGTCCCGGGTGCCACCGCGCCAGACGTGGCAGATCGCCAGGGCCAGCGCGTCGGCGGCATCGGCGGGGCGGGGCGGGGCCGCCAGCTTCAGCAGCCGCGTGACCATCAGTGTCACCTGGGCCTTGTCGGCCGAGCCGGAGCCGGTGACGGCCGCCTTGACCTCGCTCGGCGTGTAGAGCGTGACGGGCAGCCCGGCCCGGGCACCGGCGACGATCGCGATCGCGCCGGCCTGGGCGGTGCCCATGACGGTGCCGACGTTGTTCTGCGCGAAGACCCGCTCGACGGCGACGCTCGCCGGGGCGAACTCCGTGATCAGCTCGGCGAAGCGGCGGTCAAGGCGCAGCAGCCGATGGGCCAGCTCCTCGTCGGGGTCACTGTGGACCACCTCGTAGTGCACCATCGTGCACGGACGCCCGGGAACCCCCTCGACGATCCCCACCCCGCACCTGGTCAATCCAGGGTCCACACCGAGCACCCGCAGCATTCACGAAACCCTACGGCAGCGGTGTGACACTTCAGCATCTCCACACAGCGCCCCCCGCAGTTATGTGTCCGGCGCCCATGTGCCCGGCAGTCATCCGCTCGTAACTTCAAGCGCCATGACGACGACAACGCCGGTGGTACGGCTGGCCCTGTCCGGCCGGACCGCGCTGGTGACCGGTGCGGGCAGCGGGATCGGCCGGGCCTGCGCCCTGAGGCTGGCCGCCGCGGGTGCGACGGTGCTGGTGGTGGACCGCGACACCGAAACGGCGAGCCGGGTGGCGGCCGAGACCGGCGGGGTGGCGATCACCGTGGACCTCGCCGACGCCGACGCCGACGCGCTCGACGCGATCCCGGCCGCGATCGACATCGTCGTCAACAACGCCGGGCTGCAGCACGTGGCGCCGGTCGAGGCGTTCCCGCCGGATCGCTTCGCCTACATCCAGCGGGTGATGCTGCACGCCCCGTTCCTGCTCATCCGGCACGCGCTACCCCACATGTACGCCAACGGCTGGGGCCGGATCGTCAACATCTCCTCGGTACACGGGCTGCGGGCCTCGCCCTTCAAGTCGGCCTACGTCTCCGCCAAGCACGGACTGGAGGGGTTGTCGAAGACCGTGGCCCTGGAGGCGGCGCCGCACGGGGTGACGGTGAACTGCATCAACCCGTCCTACGTCCGGACGCCGCTGGTGGAGGGGCAGATCGCGGATCAGGCGACGGCGCACGGGATCCCCGAGACCGAGGTGATCGAGAAGATCATGCTCGTCCGTTCGGCCATCAAACGGCTGATCGAACCGGACGAGGTGGCCGAACTGATGGCGTACCTGTGCACACCGGCGGCGGCTTTCATCACGGGCGCGTCCATCGCGATGGACGGCGGATGGACCGCTCATTAAGAATGCTCCGCATGTCGGCATTGACGGAGCTGCTGGAACTGCTGGAGCGGGAGGCCGCGCCGGTCGAGTTCGAGGGCCCGCTCGTCGGTGCCCGCGCGCAGGGGCTCAGCGCCGAGCAGCTCGCCGACCTCGACGACGCGAAGGTGGTGGCGCTGCGGGTCCGCGCCCTGCTGGAGCGCCGCCGCCGCCGCGAGCTCGAACTCTCCGGGCTCTTCGACACCGCCAGCGACCTGGCCGGGCTGCGCGATCTCGACGGGGTGCTGCGGGCGATCGTGCACCGCTCGCGCAGCCTGCTCGGCACCGACGTCGCCTACCTCACCCTCAACGACCCCGAGACCGGCGACACCTACATGCGGGTCACCGACGGGTCGATCTCCGCCCGCTTCCAGCGGCTCCGGCTCCCGCTCGGGGCCGGCCTGGGCGGTCTGGTCGCGGAGACCGGCACGCCCTACGCCACCGCCAATTACGGCGAGGACGAGCGCTTCCGCCACCTGGGGGACATCGACGAGGGGGTACGCGAGGAGGGGCTCGTCGCCATCCTCGGCGTACCGCTGCGGCTCGGTGCGCGGGTGATCGGCGTACTCTTCGCGGCCAACCGATCGGCCCGCCCGTTCGCGCGGGAGGAGGTGGCGCTGCTCGTCTCCCTCGGCGCGCACGCCGCCGTCGCCATAGACACCGCTAGATTGCTCGCTGAGACGCAAACGGCGCTGGACGAGCTCTCGGCCGCCAACGCCGTCATTCGGGCCCACAGCTCGTCCGTGGAGCGCGCGGCGGCTGCCCACGACCGGATGACCTCCCTCGTGCTGCGCGGCGGCGGGGTCGAGGACGTCGCCGCGGCCGTCACCGAGGTCCTCGGCGGCGCCCTGCTCGTGCTCGACGCGGACGGCCGCCGCCTCACCATGGTCGGCGAGATCGCCGAGCCGGATTCGTCCGCCGTCGCCGAGGCGCTGTCGGCCTCCCGGGCCGAGGGGCGGGCGATCAGGAGGATCAGCGCCGGTTCGCCCCCGCTGTGGTATTCGGCCGTGGTGGCGGGCGCGGAGAACCTCGGTGCCCTGGTGCTGCGGCCCGAGCGCGAACTCGCCGACGCCGACCAGCAGATCCTCGAACGGGCGGCCCTCGTCACCGCACTGCTGCTGCTCTTCCGCCGCAACGTCGCCGAGGCCGAGGGACGCGTACGCGGCGAATTGCTCGATGATCTTATTTCGCGCCCGGACCGGGACGCGGACGCGCTGCGTGCGCGGGCGAAGCGGCTCGGCCTCGACCTCGACGCACCGCACGTGATCGTGGTCGTCGGCGACGACGAGGCCGGCACCGGACCGGCGCGGCAGCGGTCGGCGTCGTGGGCGGCGACCTACGCCGCGACCCGGGCCGGGCTCGCGGCGGCCCGCGACGGCCGGATCGTGCTGATGCTGCCCGGCAGCGACGCCGGGACCGCGGCCCGCGCCGTGGCGAAGGAGCTCGGCCGGGTCGTCGGCCGGCCGGTGACGGCGGGCTCGTCCGGGCCCGCCTCCTCGCCCGCCGCCCTCGCCGCCGCCTACGTCGAGGCGGACCGGTGCGTGACCGCCCTCATCGCGCTCGGCCGCGCGGGCGAGGGCGCCTCGACGGCGGAGCTGGGCTTCGTCGGGCTGCTGCTCGGCGCGGTGACGGCGGGCGGCGACCGCGACGTGCTGCGCTTCCTCGGCGGCACGATCGGGCCGGTCGTCGACTACGACGCGCGGCGGGGCACGGCGCTGATCCACACGCTGGAGTGCTATTTCGGCGCCGGGGGCAGCCTCGCCCGCGCCGCCGAGCAGCTCCACGTCCACGTCAACACGGTCACCCAGCGCCTCGACCGCGTCGGCCAGCTCCTCGGGCCCGACTGGCAGCGCCCCGAGCGCGCGCTGGAGGTCCAGTTGGCGCTGCGCCTGCACCGCCTCCGCACCGGCTGACATCGTCACGTTTTGCAGCAAAGCGTGGCCACATCGCTGCGCGAAGCCACGCTTTGCTGCAAAACGTGACAGCGGCCCGGCGGACGTGACGCCGCCCGGGGCCGGTCAGCCGAGGTGGCGGCTCGTCAGGCGCAGGACGTCGAGCAGGGCCTCCAGGATCGCCTCGCGGTGCCAGACCTGGATCGGCTCGCCCTCCACGCCCGGCAGCCGGAATCCCCGGTCGATCAGCAGGTAGAGCATCCGCAGCGTGTGCATGGTGTTCACCGCGTGGGCGGGCACCGGCACGGACCAGTCCCGGCGGGTGAAGTCGGCCGCGACCGGCGCCAGCCACTCCACCGCCTGCTCCCGGCTCAGCTCCAGCCGCGACAGCACCCGGGCGATCGCGTCGGCGAGCCGGTCGTCCTCCCAGGCGTCGAAGACGTGGGTGGTCCGCGTCAGCAGCCGCACCGTGGCGAGGTCGAGCAGCCCGGTGAGGTCGGCGGCGGTGAGCTGCTCCGCGGCGCCGAAGGCGCCGAGCAGGTCCGCACCGTGCGCGACGGCGTGCAACCAGCCGAGCCGGGGATCGAGCCCGCGCAGGTCGGTCTCGGTGCGGTACCAGCGCTCGAACGCCGACAGCCAGGTCTGCTCGAAGCGACCCCGGCCGATGACCTCGGCGAGGATCAGCGGGGCGAACGTCCGTGCCTGGATCTCGGGATCGCCGAACCGGGCGGCCATGGCATCGCCGAGCTGGCCGAGGTAGGCGTCGAGCTCCCCGCGGGCGATCCAGGTCGAGAGGATGGAGTAGCCGAACCGGTCCCGGATCACGGGATCGGGCGAGCGGAGCATCGGCACCAGCTGCGCCACCAGCTCGCCGATCGGCCGATCCCGGGGAACGGCGAACTTCGTGTCCAGGATCATCTGCCAGTCGGTCACTGCGGGAGCATAGCCGGAACGGAGCCTCCTCAAACCCGTCCGCAAGGCCCGAGATGGGCCACGGACGCCGTCTCCACCTGGCAACCGGGCGGGCGGCCTTTCGCGTCACGACCGTATGTTGCGTCATTTCTCCGCTCCCCTCGCAGTCCTCGCCGGGTGCCTGGCTCTCGCCGCCTGCAGCGGTTCCACTCCGGCGGCGTCGCCGTCCCCCTCCGGTCCCGTCGCGGGCGCCGGCTGCGAGGAGCAGGCCGCCCCCGGCCGCCGGGTCCACTTCGGAAAGGAGATCGGCGCCGATCTCTACGGGATCGTGCTCGGCACCGGTAACACCGGGATCGTGCTGGCCCACATGAACGGCGGCGACTCCTGCCAGTGGATCGCCAACGCCACGGAGCTCAGCGATCGCGGCTACCGCGCGCTCGTCTTCGACTTCGCCGGCTTCGGCGTCTCCCCGACCGCCTCGGCCGGGCTCGCCGAACAGGTCCGGGTGGCCGCGGCCTTCCTGGTCCAGGATGGGGCGACGAAGATCGTCCTGATGGGGGCCTCGATGGGTGCGACGGCCTCGGTGGCCGCGGCGCCGTCCGTCGCGGGGCTCGCCGCGGTGGTCAGCATCTCGGCGCCGGAGACGTTCAGCGGGGTCGACGGCCTGCCGAGTGCGAAGAAGATGACGGTGCCGGTGCTCTACGCCGCCGGGGAGAACGAGTCGGCCGACTTCGTCCGGGCGGCGCAGAGCTTCTACGCCGCAACGCCGGCCACCACGGTGAAGCAGCTGGTGATCGTGCCGAGCGACAGCGAGCACGGCGTCTACCTGGTCCTGCCGGGCATGGGCGACGAGGCGCTGCGCACCGCCATCACGAGGTTCCTCACCGACAACGCACCGGCGTGAACCGGTGGGGGTGCCGAAGGGTCGGCACCCCCACCGGAGCCCGGTCAGCGCAGGCCGCGCTCGATCGCCCG